>JADKEV010000035.1 GCA_016717855.1 Betaproteobacteria bacterium | reverse complement strand
CGCGGTGACGAAAGACGACGCGGGTCTCGGTCTCGATGCCTCCTGCGACTTCGTTGTGCCGGTCTGGCCCGGCATCTTGTTGTTGAGGAAGGCGATGTCCGGCGCGAGCCGGGCGATCATCTCCGCCGCCTCGTTGCCGTTGCCGGCCCTCGGCGACGATGGTCAGTTCCGGCCAGAGCGCCGTGAGCTTCTCGCGCAGTGCTCGCGCAGCAGCGGTTCGTCGTCGGCAAGCAGCGCAGTGGTCTTGGCCAGGTCCCCGGGTTGTCAGGCTGTGGGCTTCGGGTGGAGCAGCGGCACGGCAATCCGGATCCGCGTGCCCGGACGGGCATCGGCGATGCCGAGGCTTGCGCCCGTCGTAGAGCACGGCCAGCCGCTCGCGCAGGTTGGCGAGTCCCACCCCCGGTGCCCTTGCTGTCGGCGTCATCGGAGAACCCGGAGGCCGTTGTCTTCCACGGTGATCAGCATCCGCTCGTTGCCCGCGTCGCCGGCGCGCCGCACGTCAACGCTGACCACGCCGCCCTCGACCTTTCCAGCCCATGTTTGATCGCGTTTTCCACCAGCGGCTGCAGCAGCATCGGCGCCATCGGCGCCGTTTCCAGTCCGGGGGCCAGGCTGAGCGTGTACTGAGACGGTCGGCCATGCGGATCCTGATCGGTCGAGATAGTGGCGCAGAGCGCGAACTCCTGCCGCACCGTCCCCTTCCTGCGCCCGGCTGGCGGAAAGCGTGCTCGCGCGCAGGTAGGTGATGAAATTGTCCATCATCAGGCTGGCCTTGTCTCGGCGCGCGGCCGATCAGGCTCTGGATGTTGGCCAGCGTGTTGAACAGGAAGTGCGGCTCGATCTGCGCCTGCAGCAGCCGCATCTGCGCCTGCACGAGTTGCTTCTCGCGCGAGACGACCTTGAGGTTCTCGCGCGCGCCATCAGCCTTCCTTGACCTTCTTCGCCTGCCACTCGGCGCCAAGAAGGAACGGCCGGCGAACACGGAGAGGCCGTGGATGACCAGGCCGGCGCCCCAGCCGAAGGTCGGCCACACGGCCCAGATCGGCCCGCCGGCCCTCAGGTTGATGATCCAGAGTGCCGGGATGACGACCGCGTACATCGATGCGGAGCGCAGAACGGGCGCATGTCGCGCACCCGCTTGCGCGCGCGTTGCAGAGGGCCTCCTGGCGGTCCGGGTCGGCGCGCGGCGCCGCGGCCGCATGCGCGGGTCCGCTCACTGGCGCTCCTTTTCCATGAGTTCCTTGACCTTGCGATCTTCCCTCCTGCGAAAAGAAGCGCCAGGCCGGCGGCACCGTGATGCCGTGCACAGGCACGCCGATGCCCCAACCCAGCGTCGGCCAGATCGCCCACTAACGAACTCCACCTGACCAGCCGCGTCGAGGTGCTGATCACGATGACATTCAGGATCCACACGAGGGAGATCACGATCACGTAGACGAGCAGGTGCCGGTAGAACTCGGCGATGCGGTGCACGCGGCGCCGAATCGCGATCTCGCGGTCGGGAGTTCCGGGCGGGTAATCGTCGCTCATCTGCCATCAGGAATTCCGGGGGGGGCGAAAGAACAGGCGCCAGTGTGCCGGCGCAGGGCGGAGTCGGCAAATCATATCCGACCAAGCGGCGGCATTTGCTCGCCAGATGCCGGCCTGGCGTGCGAACCGGAGTACTGGGCCGGCCGCGTCGTCTATACTGCCGCGTCGATCGGAGGAGGTTTCATGCTCAAGCTCAGCGGGTTTCATGTCAGCAACTATCACAACAGGTGCGCCCGCGCTGCTCGAAAGGGCATCGCGTTTGAGGAGGGACGCCAACTGCCGCCCTCGCAGAAGGACGAGTGGCTGGCGCGCTCCGCCCCCGGGCAAGGTGCCTGTGATCGAGGTGGACGGCACGGCCTGGCTGAATCGCAGGCGATCTGCGAGTCTGAGGACGCCTGCCGCAGGTGCCGTTGTACCTGAAGCGATCCGCTGGCCAGGGCGAAGGCCAGGAGCTCATGACCGTGATCGAGCTGCATTACGGAACCCGTCGCGCGGCGCCTCTACGGCGCGCTGTACTGGCGGCCAGGTGTCGGAAGAAACGAGAAGTGAAGTCGAGCGGACCTCGCCAAGCGCGTGCGCGTGTTTCCGAAGCTGGCGAAGTTTGATCCGCACATCCCGGCAAGGAATTAACGTTCGCCGATTGCGTCGCCTTCGTGAGCCTGCCGCTGATCTCGATGACCTCAAGGCTGGCATCGGCAAGGATGCGCTGGAATCCGTTCCGCAGCTCAAGCCTAATTTGAAGATGCTGGGCGAGCGTCCGCACTTCAGAAGGTCAATGACGAGTCGGAAGGTTGGGTCGGAAGCCGCCGTCGCAAAGGGCGAAGCCGGCGGGCTGAGCGCGCGTTGCGGCGCCGCGCCCCGGGCGCCGGAGAGGTACGCGCCCGGACAGGGGCCAGCCCATCTGCCCGGGACGGCGGCGCAGCGAAGTCCTTACGCCTGGCCGACCTCCAGCACCACGTTCCCCACCACGCGGCCGCCCTCGACGAGTTCGTGCGCCTCGGCGATCCGCGCCAACGGCAGGCGGGCGGCGATGTTGTGCTGCAACCTGTTGGTCGCAAGCAACTGCGTGAGATCCGCGATGGCGCGCGCCCGGTCCTCCGGATTCAGGTTGTAGACGATGAAAAAGCGCAGCCGCGCATGCTTGACGATGGCCGGGAAGAACGGAATGGCGGCTTCGGCCGCGCCGCTGCCATAGACGACAATATCGGCTTCCGGGCGCAGGACCGCGAGGTCGGTCATCGCGTTCGCGGCCAGGTCGACTTCGATGATGCGCTCCAGCCCGGCGCCGCCGGTGAAGTCCAGGCACTTGCGCACCACGTCTTCGCTCTTGTAGTTCACCACCAGGTCGGCCCCGGCGGCGCGGGCGAGGGCTGCTTTCTCCTCGCTGCTGACCGTTGCGACGACCTGTCTCGCCCCCCGCAGCTTCGCCAACTGGATCGCGTAATGGCCGACCGCCCCCGCGCCGCCGGCGACGAGCACGCTCTTGCCGGCGACGCCGCCGTCGACCATGACCGCGTGATACGCGGTGAGCGCGGGTATGCCCAGGCAGGCGCCGGCGGCGGGATCGATGCCATCGGGCAGGCGCACCGCCTGCATCGCGGGCAGCACGACGTACTCGGCCGCCGTCCCGCACGCGCGGCCCCATGCGGCGTTCCACAACCAGACACGCTCGCCGATCCGCGCGGCGTCGACGCCCTCGCCCGCCTGGTCGATCACGCCGGCGCCGTCGCTGTGCGGCACGATCCACGGGAACGGCAGCGTCTTGTTGCGCAGCCCGGCGCGCGACTTCACGTCCGAAGGATTGATCCCCGACCACGACACCCTCGCGCGGACTTCGCCCGGGCCGGGGGTCGGCGTCGGCAGTTCCTCGATGGCCAGCACTTCGGCAGCCGGGCCGGTACGGCGATAGATTGCGGCAAGCATGGCGTGTCTTCCCAAAGGATCGGATTTGATTATGCGCGCGGGCGGGCGCGCAGCGGCTCCAGCAGCGCACGCAACCCGTTGCGATCGATCTCGTGCATCAGCGCCAGCAGCCGGCCGATCTCGCCGGGCGGAAAGCCCGCGCGCGCGAACCAGGCCAGGTAGTGGCTCGGGAGGTCGGCGAGGACGCGGCCCTTGAACTTGCCGAACGGCATTTCCAGCGTCACCAGCCGTTGCAGATCCTGTGGCTGCACCGGGCCGCCTAGCCGCCGGCCCGCTTGACCGCGTGGCCCTGGACTTTCAGGGCCGCGATGGCGCGTTCGCAATGGTCGCCCTGCAATTCGATCGTTCCGTCCTTCACGGTGCCGCCAGTGCCGCACGCGGTCTTCAGCGACTTGCCGAGCGCGCTCAGCGCGGCCGCATCGAGCCCGAGCCCCCGGATGACCGTGACGACTTTTCCGCCACGCCCCTTGGCTTCGCGCGTGACGCGCACGACGCCGTCGCCGGCGGGAGCGGCCGGCACGCGCGCGCACCGGCACTGCACGACGGGTTGGCGGCAACCGGGGCACATCCGGCCACCGTCGGTCGAGTAGACGAGTCCGCCGGGCGCGTTATCCGGTCGGTTGCGAATGTTCATGGAGGCGTGGGCCGGAGATCACTGGAGCCGCCATTGTGCGCGGGAACCGGTTTGAGGTGAGAGCGCGGCCCGGCCAGGCGGACGTGACTTGCACGAAAAAGGGCAGGCAGCGCAGCGGGCGCTCCGGCGTTGCAGATAGAATGTGCGGCGCGGCGACTCGAAAGGATTCGGAGATGGGCATCGAAGTGCAGGCTATCGATCCAACGCTGGTGCATGCGCTCGGTAGCGTGTCCACGGCGACCGTGACCACGGTCCTGCTCAAGAAGGGGCTGCGCAACGTCTGGCTGCGGGGAACGAAACCGCTGGCGCCCGGCCAGCCCCGCGCGGTCGGACGTGCCTTCACGCTGCGCTTCATCTCCGCGCGCGAAGATCTCGCGACGCCGCCGCCTGGTCTTCCCGATCTCCACCCGCACCGCGGTCGAGGCGATGCTGCCCGGGTGCATCTGCGTGGCGGGCGCCATGGGCGTCACCGATGCCGGCATTTTCGGCGACATCCTCTGCGCCCGGATGCGCAGGATCGGCGTGGCGGCCCTCGTCACCGACGGCGTGGTGAGGGATGCATCGGGCGTCCTGTCGACCGGCCTGCCGGTGTGGTGCCAGGGGCGCCGCGCCCGCCTCGGTGACCGGCCTGACATTCGTGGACTGGCAGGAGCCGATCGATTGCGGCGGCGTGGCGATTTTCCCGAACGACGTGATCGTCGCGGCACCACCTTGGCCCTTGCAGTCGTCATCGTCGGCATCACCCACTGGCATGCGCCGCGCTACCTGCGCATGCTGGCCGCACGGGGGGCTCGCGTGGTGGGCGCCTCCGATGCCGACGCGGCAGCCGGCGCCGGCGTGGCCGCGCGCGAAGGCATCCCGTTCCTGCCCGATACCGCGGCGTTGTTGCGGACGGCGCGACCGGATCTCGCCGTGGTGCTGCCGCGCCACGATCGCGCCAGCATGGATATCGGCATCGTTGCCGCGCACGGCATTCCGATGCTGGTCGAGAAGCCGATGGGTCGCAACGCGGTCGAAGCGCGCACTTCCGCCGATGCCATCCGCCGCGCGGGCGTCTTCGCCTCGGTCTGCTTTCCCAACCGGTATCTCGGGATCTGGGATGCGTATCGCGAGCTCGTCGCGCACGACGCGCTCGGAACCGTGATGCACGCCCACTTCCGCACCATCAACGGCCCGCCCTCGCGCTACATCGACTACGGCGTGCCGTGGATGCTCGATCCGGCGCTTTCCGGCGGCGGCGCCTTGCGCAACCTGGGCGTCCACTCGACCGACGCTATTGCCACCCTTGCCGGGGACCGCGTCCTGACGCTGGTCGGCGGTCGCACCAGTTCCATTGGCTACCACGGCGCCACCGAGGACTTTGCCACCGCGATCTTCGCGACTGCCGATGGCTTCACGGCAAGCATGGAGGCGGGCTACACGTATGCCAACATGCAGGAAGGCGGCGATTACGAGTGGCGCATCGCCACGACGGGCGCTTACCTGCACGAATGCAACGGCAAACTGCGTATCCACCGGCGCGGCGCCGCACTCGAAGAACGCGTCGTGCCCACGCCGCACCATGCCTATGCCGCCATGGCCAATGCGGCGCTGGATGCCTTCGAGTCCGGCAGCCCGCCACCGGTGCCCGTGGCGGCCTGCGTGCGCGCGGTCGAGTTGCAGGACATGATCTACCAGGCAACCGCACGCGCGGTTTGAACCCATTGAAACCTTCGACAAGGAGAACGTGATGACTGCGATTGAATCGGTGCTGGTGCTGGTGCGCGGGGGCGGATGCCCTGGCCCGCCGGCGACGTTTTTTCCTGGGAGCCTTGCTGGCCGTCGCCTCGTGCGGGATGGCGGCGGCGCAGGACGCCTATCCCAACAAGCCAGTCCACCTGATCGTGCCCTACCCGCCCGGCGGCACCGGCGACATCGTGGCCAGATTGCTCGTCCCGGCCTGGAGCGAGTTGCTCAAGCAGCCTATCGTCGTGGAAAACCGCGGCGGCGCGGGCAGCAACATCGGCACCGACTACGTCGCGAAAGCCGCGCCCGACGGCTATACGATCGGCCTGTTCGACAGCGCGCTGGCGATCAACGCAACGCTCTACGCGAAATTGCCTTACGACGCGCAGCGCGACCTGACGCCGATCATGGTGGTCGGCAAGGGACCGCTGGTGCTGGTGGTGAATCCGTCCTTTGCCGCCAACACGCTGGCCGAACTGCTCGCGCTGGCGCGCGCGAAGCCGGGCTCGCTGTCGTATGCGTCGGCGGGCAGCGGCACGCCGGTCCACCTGGCCGCCGAGATGTTCAAGACCACGGCCGGGCTCGACATCGTTCACGTCCCGTACAAGGGGGCCGGGCCGGCCGTCACCGATGTACTGGGCGGACAGGTGCCGATGATGTTCTCCGTGCCGGGAACGGTCCGGGGACACATCGCCTCGGGCAAGATGCGCGCGCTGGCCATCACCGGCGCCCGCCGCTTCGCCGGCCTGCCCAACGTCCCGACCTTCGCCGAACAGGGCGTGACCGGCGGGGAAGGATCGATCATCATCGGCTTCACGGCGCCGGCGAAGACCCCGAAGGCGGTCATCGCGACGCTGCACGATACGCTCGCGAAGGCGCTCGCCTCGCCCGAGGTGGCCAGGCGAATCGAGGAGCTGGCCTACGAGATACTTGCCGCCGATCCCGAGCGTTCGGCCCGAATCGTGAAGGAGGAGACCGAGGCGTTCGCGCGCGTCGTCAGGAACTCCGGCGTGAAAGCGGAATAGCGGAGATATGTATCCTACCGCGCAGACCGGGTATCGGCCTGGTTGTACGATTTGCTTCCGCTTGCCAGGAGGAATTGCCATGTCGAAGTTCTCGCTGCTCATCGCTCTGTTGGCGTGCATGACGGCGCCAGCCCATGCCCAATATGACCGCGGCCAGGAGTGCTGGAACCCGGGGGCGGGCCACTTCGAGGGGGTGCGCCTGCCGGCGAAGTCCAGAACGACCTGGATTTCAACCGCTGCCGGCCGATGGGCGGCGACTTCCGCGGCCGCGGGCGCGAGGTGCCGCAGGAGTGCTGGAATCCGCGCGCGCGGCATTACGAGGGGCTGCGTCCCGGCGAGCGCCAGGACGACCTCGACTTGAACCGCTGCCGCCCGATCGCCCAGCGGGGGTCCGAGCGCCGCGGCAACGTGGCGCGGGAGTGCTGGAACCCAGGCGCCCGGCATTACGAGAATGTGCGCGAAGGCGAACGCCAGGACGACCTCGATTTTCAACCGCTGCCGGCCGATCGCGCAACGCGGAGCGAGCCCGCAAACGTGCCGCGGGAGTGCTGGAACCCGCGTGCCGGCCACTTCGAGAACGTGCGCGAAGGCGAGCGCCAGGATGATCTCGACTTCCACGCGTTGCCGCCCGCGTTGAAGGCCCAGGGCGCGTCGAGGCTTGCGCGAGCGGGTGGCACACGTTACGCTGCCGGCATCGACCTTTCCGCCCACGCGACGTGAACGCCAACCTGAATTCCGATCTCACCGAAGCCGAACTTAACGCCCTCGACGATTTCCTCGCCGGTCCCGAAGTCGGCGAGTGCGGGATGGACTTGTCGACGATGGAAGGGTTCTTCGCGGCGCTGGCTCTTGGGCATGGATGGTGCCGCCGTCCGAATGGCTGCCCTGGTCTGGGACGCCGTCCTCGGAGAGGTCGAACCCGAGTTCGAGAACGCAGACGATGGGATGCGGATGTCGACTCTCGTGCTGCGGCGCTACAATGCCGTCGTGGGCAGCCTCCTCGACAACCCTGCGGGCTTCATGCCGCTCTACGAACGCGGCGACCGGTGGGGCACGACGGAGTGGTGCGAAGGATTCCTGCTCGGCACCACGCTGGACGAAGACGAGTGGGACCGGCTGGGCGCCGCGCATCCGGACTGGATCGCGGCGTTCGAGCGGCTGGGCACCGAAGCGGGCATCGACCGGATCCTGGAGGACGACGACGCCGAGCGCTGGATAGCCGAGATCGTGCCGGCGCTGGCGAAGATCCATGCCCATTGGGCCGACGCGCGCGCCGCGCAGCCCGGCCGCGTGCCGGAGGCCGCCTACGATGTCGGCGGCGCGCCGCACGAGCCTGCCATGCGGACTGCACCGAAGGTGGGACGGAACGACCCCTGCCCCTGCGGCAGCGGCAAGAAGTACAAGAAGTGCTGCATGGCGAAGGGACATGGCCTCGCCATGAATGGATCCACCGGTCGACCCTTCGCCCCATGGCGGAGTCCGAGTACGCGGCGTGGGTCGCGGCAATCCCCGGACTACGCAGCGGACAAGGTCACATCCGGGCAGTGGTCGGCGGAAGCTTCGCTCCGGAGCTTTCCTGGAAGGAACACGATGCGCTGCTGCCGCAGGGATGGCGCCTGACAACCACTTCTTCACCATCCTCGACGCTCGATCCGCGCCCGTGGGTATGCTCTGGTTCGCCGTCCAGACCAGGTTCAACGCGCGCATCGCTTATGTATACGATGTCGGCGTCCGGCCAGAGCGCCAGCGCGAGGGCCACGCGCTGCGCGCTTTTGCGGCTCTCGAAGATGAGGTCCGCAAGCTGGGCCTCGCCGGAATCGCCTTGCACGTCTTCGGGCACAACACAGGAGCCCGGGCCCTCTATGCCAGGCTCGGCTATCAGCCGACGAACATCAGCCTGTACAAACAGTTAGAGACTGTCGAGTCAGGGTCGCAATAGTTCGACCATAGCCTGAAGTCCGCGGGCGGCTCGCTCTGGAACAACATGGCCTCGCCGGTTCTCGGATGCGCGGGGCCGAGTGTCCGCGCGCGTGGAGCATCGGCCGGCGCATCGATCTTCGGGCCGGCGTGGTCGCGGATGTGGACGCGTTCGCCGACCAGCGGATGGCCGGACCGGAAGGTGGATGCGGATCTGATGCTGGCGCCCGGTTTCGAGGCGGCACTCGACCAGCGTGGCGCCCGCAAGCGCGGCGATCGGCGCGATGTGCGTGATTGCCTGCCGCGCCTCGGCTGGGGCGGCGCCGCTCGCGCGCCGGAAGTGTCCATGCGAGCCGCGCAAGCCGTCGCCGCGATTCAGGACGAGATACGTGTCCACACGCCGCGCCGTGACCGCGCCGTGCGCGATCGCATGGTAGACACGTTCGGTGGTGTGCTCGCGGAACTGCGCCGCGAGCGAGCGCTTCGCCAGGGATGTGCGCGCGAAGATCATCAGGCCGCTCGTCTCCTTGTCCAGCCGGTGCACGATGCCGAGCGGGGCGTCGAGGCCGGGTTCGCCCATCCGCCGCAGCGACGTCCGCGTGTAGTCGGCGAGCGTGCCTTGTTCCCCCGGCTCGTCGGCCGCGCTGAGCACGCCTGCCGGCTTGTCGACGACGACGACATCGCGGTCGCGGTACACGATCGCGCTCTCGGCCAGCGGCAGCGTGCGCAGCTTGGGCCCTTCCTGGTCGATGGCAACCATCGCCCCGGGAAGCACCCGCGCCGCGGGGTCGAGGCAGCGCTGGCCATCGACAGTAACGCGGCCCTCGGTGCACAACCGGCGCGCGCGCGACCACGAGACTCCCGTCTGTTCGCGGACGAGCGCGGCGATTGTGGGTACGGTCACGGCCGGCGCGGCAGCCACGATGATCATTGAATACCTCCTTGCCGGTCGAGGCGGAGCCGGCCGCCCTCTCTCCGCTAGAGCGTAGAGTGCGGTCCCGAGGCAAAAGTCCGTTCATGCACGCTCTGGCAGCGCGTGCAGCGCGTGGCCACCGGAAAGGCACGCAGGCGCGCATAGTCGATGGGCCCCCGCAGCCGGCGCAGGGGCCATAGCTATGATTCTTCATCCTCTCGAGCGCCGCCGTGATCTCGCGCACTTCGGCCAGATCCATGCCGATCATCGCGTTATCGACATCGACGATCAGGTCGGCCGCCGCCTCGTCGGCTTCGTCCGTTACGCCACCGCGAGTTTTCAGGCGTACGGCGCCTCGGCGCCGCTCCGCTGCCTTGGCGCGAATCTCGGCGCGTGCCGCTTCGTCGCGCTCGTGCAGCAGTCGCTGCAGCGTCTTTCGTTGGGTCGGGTTCAGGTGGTCCACGGCAGTCTCCTTGTTCACTGGTGCTTCCGGCGCCTCATAGCGAGTAATCGAGCGGCCAGCGCTCGCGCAAGAGGTCGATGATGTTCAAGTCCAATGCCGGCGAGGCGTAGGTCCACACGACATCGCGGTGATCCAGCCGGTTGAGCCGGGCGTGCCGTATCGCGACGCTGCCCAGCGCGAGCTCGTGCTCGTGGTACCACTCGACCTCCTCCGCGGCGGCGGGGTCGTCCGCGTAGAAAAGCCACTCCGCGATAAAAGCATCCTGCGCGCGCATGAGTTCGTGGCACATCGGCTCCGGCACCGGCGGCGAACGGCCGGTGTCGATGGCGAGTGGCGGATACGCCAGCACCCAGTCGCCATAGACGTCGTCCTCCACGCTGCGATAGAACGCGGTCTCGTGCGTCGAGTAGTAGTGCTCCAGCATGAAAAAGGCGGCGGGAAACTCGCCGCTGGCCGACCCGGTATACCAGCCGTAAACATCGTTGCCGGCGACGATGCTCATCACGGCGCACATCAGGCCCGGGCCGCGCGGAGTGTAGGCGAGAAAACTGGTCGGTTCGTTCATTTTCGTCATTTCATTCCGAATCCGGATCCTGCAGCTGGACGACTTCACCGGCATGCACTGGCCTGCTTCGATAACACCAATACCCATGGTGCCATCCCGCATTCCGTGGCAATTCGTGCGTTGATGCAGGTCAACATCCTGTTGACCCGGCCCCGGCGCCGGCTTCGCCAGGCGCTGTGCGCTGCTGCGCGCGGTGGTCAGGTGCCGCCCACCTGGCCAACCTCCAGCACCACGTTCCCCACCGCCTGGCCGCGTTCGACGAGTTCGTGCGCGTCGGCGATACGCGCCAGCGGCAGGCGGGCGGCGATGTTGTGTTGCAGGCTGGCGGTCGCGAGCAGGTGCGTGAGATCCGCGATCGCACGCGCCCGGTCGCCGGGATTCAGGTTGTAGACGATGAAGAACCGCAGCCGGGCGTGCTTGACGATGGCCGGGAAGAAAGGAATGGACATGTCGGCGGCCCCGCTGCCATAGACGACGATATCTGCTTCCGGCCGCAGGATCGCGAGGTCGACGGCCGCGTTCGCGGCCAGGTCGACCTCGATGATGCGCTCGACCCCCGCGCCGCCGGTGAAGTCCAGGCACTTGCGCACCACGTCTTCGGTCTTGTAGTTCACCACGAGATCGGCCCCCGCGGCGCGCGCGAGCGCCGCCTTGGCCTCGCTGCTGACCGTGGCGACGACCTGCCGCGCCCCGCGCAACTTCGCCAGCTGGATCGCGTAGTGGCCCACCGCTCCGGCGCCGCCGGCGACCAGCACGCTCTTGCCCGCGACGCCGCCGTCGACCATCACCGCGTGGTACGCGGTCAGCGCGGGAATTCCCAGGCACGCGCCCGCGGCCAGCTCGATGCCATCCGGCAGGGCGACCGCCTGCGCTGCAGGCAGCACGACATGCTCGGCGGCCGTGCCGCTGGCGCGGCCCCACGCGGCGTTCCACAACCAGACACGCTCGCCCAGCCGCGCGCGGTCGACGCCCTCGCCCACCCGGTCGATCACGCCGGCGCCGTCGCTGTGCGGGATGATCGCCGGGAAGGGCAGCGTCTTCGTGCGCATTCCGGCGCGCGACTTGACGTCCGACGGATTCACGCCCGACCAGGACACCTTGACGCGAACCTCGTGCGGTCCCGGCAGCGGCGCCGGCATTTCCTCGATGGCCAATACCTCGGCGGCCGGGCCGGTACGGCGGTAGATTGCGGCGAGCATGGAACCTCCTTCCAGCGGACGGGATCTGCGATTGTGCGCGCTAGTACTCTCGCGTAAGGCTCACGCGGCGCGCTTTTGGAGCCCGCGGCTCGCGCCCTTCAGACGTTCGGCAAGTTTCGGGAGACTCCGTATCGTCGCACCTGCTTTCTGTTCGGCGATTCGAAGTTCGTACTGTTTCTGCAGATTCAGCCAGAACTCGGCACTGGTACCGAAGTAGTGTGCCAGGCGCAGCGCACTATCGCCGGTAACCGCGCGCTGGCCGTTCAGGATTCCGGTAATCCGGTTGGTCGGCACCTTGAGTTGCCGGCCCAGTTCGGCCGCACTCATGTCGAGTTCCCTGAGTTGTTCCGCCAGGTGTTCGCCGGGATGAATGGGGGTTCGTGCCATGTTCCGTGTCCTCAGTGGTAGTCCACGATCTCGACATCGACCGGACCAGGTGAGCCATCAGTCCACGCGAAGCAGATGCGCCACTGATCGTTGATGCGGATGCTGTACTGCCCTTTGCGATCGCCTTTCAGTGCTTCAAACCGGTTTCCTGGAAGTACCGCGAGGTCCTTCAGCGAAACCGCGGCATCGAGCTGGTCGAGCTTCATTTCCGCTTGCCTGAAAAACCCGGAGAATGCCTTGACGAATCTCCCGTCTGCGAAATCCCATGTTCGTTTGTCCCGGAAGCTGACGATCATCGCGGGAGAATAGCAATGAATTATCCATTACGTCAAGCATAACGACGCCCGCCGTCAGTTCTGCCCTTGCCGGGGGCAACGCGCCCGGCAACTCTCGCTGGGCGCGCAGTCTGTCGAACTGCTTTACTTGAAGCAGCGGCGCGCGAAAGCCAGCAGCAGCAGCATCAGCAGGGGCACGCCGAAGGCGCCGAGCGTCGGTATCGGCCTGGTGACCGAGAGGCTGGTCGCGTGATCACCACACTCGCGCTGCCGGCGCACGTCCACGAGCAGGTCAGGCCGGCAGGGAACGTGTCGGTCACCAGACTGCCCGGGGGCGCTGCTCGGTCCCGCATTGCTCGCGACGATGGTATAGGTCAGCAAGCCGCCAGCGCCGACCGAGGCAACGCCTTTCTCCCCTACTCATCCCTCCGCCACCCGCAGGGACAGCGTGACGTAGAGCGCATAGATCGCCAGCAGCGCAAAACCGCGCCAGCGCCCGAGCGCGCCGTTGCGGCCGGGAAGTATCATCAGCGTCGCGACCACGCCAAAAACGAGTGTGGCCGTCAGCTCCGGTGGGTTGACCGCATAGGGACGGATAAGCGCCGCCAGCGCCGCGATGAACAGCCCATTGAAGAGATTGCTGCCCAGTATGTTGCCCAGGCCCACATCATGATGCCCGCGAAACCGCGCCATGACCGTGGTCGCCAGTTCGGGGGTGCAGGTCGCCAGCGCGATCACGACGGCGCCGACGAGGAATGGACTCCAGCCCAGCGCCTGCGCCACGCCCGTGCCACCGTGCACGACGAATTGCGCGGCAACGATCAGCAGGGTGAGGCCGGCGGCAACCTGCGCCGAGGTTCTGGGCAACGACGCATGGCTGAGGGCGATCGCTTCCCCTGCGTTGCGCGCCCGATGCCGCCGCGCGTGCCGGACAGGACTGAAGAACCACCCGCGAGCGCCAGCACTGCGGCCAGGACGAACGGCACCGCCAGCGCGCAAGCCCAGTCGCGACGCACGCCATCATCCTCGGCTTTCATCCCCGACCACGACAGCACCAGGGCCAGCACCAGCGCGATGTTCACAACGTTGCTGCCCAGCACGTTTCCCAGCGAAATCTGCGGCACCCCGTCCACCGCCGCCTGGACGGCGACCATCAACTCCGGCGAGGACGTGCCGAACGCCGCCACCGTTACGCCGATCACCGCCACCGGCCAGCGGGCCCAGCGCGCCAACGCCACCGCGCCGTCCACAAACAGCGAGCCACCAATCACCGCCAGCACCACGCCAACCAACAGGAGCGAAACGGAGACGATCATGCTGTGGGGGATTGCGTACGGGCGGTCATGGCGCCTCCAGGATGACGTTGAACGCCCGCGGGCGATTGAACGGGAGACTACCGCCGGCCGCAGGCCGCAGGCCGCCCGGTCCGCGGAAGTCTAGCGGATATTGATCGCCTGACGCGAATCAAAAAAAGCCGGAATGTCTGATGCAGATCAAGCTGGCCGGACGCGCCCCGGCGGACACTAGCACCATCAGCTTGTCCGCTGCCTCGTTGAAGGGAGCGCCTCGTGCCTGGAAGCGGTATGCCCGCGTCCGCCGGGGCCGCGGCCCATCGTTTGCCCAGATACAACGATACTCCGGCAGCCCGACCGGTCATGGCTGACCCGACAGGAAGGAGACGCTTGCAATGTCCAACTTCGAGATCGTAACGCGCGAAGATTTCTCCGACGTCACCTATTTGCTCGAGGTGCGCCATCCGTTGATGGCCAAGGCCGCGAAGCCGGGTCAATTCGTCATCGTCATGCTCAACGAATCGGGCGAACGGATTCCGCTCACCATCGCCGACTTCGATCGCAAGAAGGGCACCATCACGCTGGTGATCCAGGCGGTCGGCAAGACGACCCGGCAGATGCAGCAGGAATGCCAGGTCGGGACGTCGATCTACGCGATGGTCGGCCCGATGGGCATCCCCAGCCCGATCAGCCATGCGAAGAAGGTGCTTTGCGTCGGCGGCGGCCTGGGCGTGGCGCCGATCTTCCCGCAGGCGCGCGGCTTCAAGGAGGCGGGCGCGTACGTGATCGGCGTGCTCGGGTTCCGCACCGCGGACCTGGTGTTCTGGGAAGACAAGTTCCGCGAGACCTGCGACGAACTCATCCTGTGCACCAACGACGGCTCGGCGGGCATCAAGGGCATCGTCACCGCCGGGGTCAAGCTCGCGCTGACCGGGCATCCGAACATCGAAGAGGTGATCGCGATCGGCCCGCCCATCATGATGAAGGCCGTCGCCGAAACGACACGGCCCTACAAGGTCAAGACCATGGTCAGCGTCAACCCGATCATGGTCGACGGCACCGGGATGTGCGGCGGCTGCCGCGTGAAGGTCGGCAACGAAGTGAAGTTCGCCTGCGTCGACGGCCCGGATTTCGACGGCCATCTGGTCGACTTCGACGACCTGATGGTGCGCCTGGGGCGCTATACCGATGTCGAGAAGAGCGCCCACGAGCGCTGGTCGGCGAGCTGCAACCTGACCAAGCAGGTCGGCCCGAGTGCGCTCGATGCGCTGCGGTTGAACCGCGCGCCGCAACGCGAACTGCTGGAATTGTCGGACCCGTTCGAGGAAGCGCCGGGCGGCGACTGGCAGGGCGGGGCATGGCGCGCCCCCCCCCCCCCCCCCCCCCCCGCCAGCCAATTGAGGAACATGCGATGGCAAAGAAGAAGACGATACGTACGATCCCGCAGGAACGCACGCCGATGAAGGAGCAGGATCCGCAGGTGCGGGCGAAGAACTTCGAGGAGGTCGCCTGCGGCTACAGCCTCGAGGACGCGCAGCGCGAGTCCGACCGCTGCCTGATGTGCCCGGACGAGCCGTGCATCGCCGGCTGCCCGGTGGGCATCGACATTCCCGGCTTCATCCAGAAGATCAACGAAAAGAACCTGCGCGGGGCCTACGACATCCTGACCGACACCAACCTGCTGCCGTCGATCTGCGGCCGCGTGTGCCCGCAGGAGAACCAGTGCGAAGGCGTGTGCACGGTCGGCGAGTCGCTCGAGGCCGTCGCGATCGGCCGCCTGGAGCGCTTCGTCGGCGACACCGCGATCAAGGAAGGCTGGGTCAACATTCCCTATATAGAACCGAACAGGTTCCGGGTGGGGATCGTGGGCTCCGGGCCGGCCGGCATGGCGTGCGCGGCGGACATGGCCAAGGCGGGCTGCGACGTCACCGTGTACGAAGCCTTCCATCAGCCCGGCGGCGTGCTGCGCTACGGGATTCCCGACTTCCGGCTGCCCAACGAAGTGATCGACGCCGAGATCGCCAACCTGAAGAAGTTCGGCGTCAAGTTCGAATGCAACACGCTGGTCGGCCGCCTGTTCACCATCGAGCAGATGATCGACGAAATGGGCTTCCACGCGGTGTTCGTCGGCGTCGGCGCAGGCTATCCGACGATGCTCAACATCCCCGGCGATTCGCTGAACGGCGTGCTCTCGGCCAATGAACTGCTGACGCGCTGCAACCTGATGCGCGCCCGCGACTTTCCGAATTTCGACACGCCGCTGCCGATCGGCAAGCGGGTGGCCGTCGTTGGCGCCGGCAACACGGCGATGGACGCGATGCGCGTGTCCATCCGGCTGGGCGCCGAAAAGGTGTACTGCATCTACCGGCGCTCGCGCACCGAGGCCCCGGCGCGCATCGAGGAAGTCCATCACGCCGAGCAGGAGGGCGTCGAGTTCCACTGGCTGACCAATCCGGTCGCGGTGCTGGACGACGGCAAGGGCAGCGTCCGCGGCATGCGCTGCGTGCGCATGGAACTGGGCGAGCCCGACGATTCGGGCCGGCGCCGGCCGGTGCCGGTCGCCGGCAGCGAGTTCGATTTCGAGACCGATCTGATCGTCTACGCGATCGGCACCAACGCCAATCCGATCATGGGCCAGACCTCGAAGCTCAAGCTCAACAAATGGGGTTACATCGGCGCCGATGACAACCTGGCGACGTCGGTGGCCGGCGTGTACGCCGGCGGCGACATCGTCACCGGTGCGGCGACCGTGATCGAAGCGATGGGCGCCGGCCGCAAGGCCGCGCGCAGCATGAAGGAGTACCTCGGGATCCGCGATCCCACGCTGCCCTATAGCAGCGGGGACGCGGCCCGCTCGGGGACATTGTTCGGGATCGACACCAGGGAACGGAACTTCGCGCGCGTGCGCATCGCCTGAGGCCGCGCGGGTGACCAAACGGTCCCCGCAGCCCCATTGCCTGACCACGCACCCAACGGCAGCGACGAAAGAGAGTCATGAACGAAACGACCACGCAGACAACGCTTGAACGGCCGGCCGGCAAGGCCGCCTCCCCGGCGGCGAAGAAGACGCCGGTCCGGCTGCAGGAGCACATCATCGAGATCATCAGCGACTCGGGCGAAGGCGCGCAGAAGTGCGGCCAGTCGCTGGGCGCGATCGCGGCGCAGATGGGCAACGGCATCTGGACCACCGAGATCATCCCCGCCGAGATCCGTCCGCCGGCGCGCAGCGTCGCCGGGGCCAGCGGCAACCGGATCCGCATCGGCGCCGGCTACATCACCAACGGCGGCGACGAAACCGACCTCGTGGTCGCGTTCAACGAGCAGGTGCTGCTCGGGCGCGTGCGGGCGAAGGAACTCAAGCCCGGCTGCATCATCCTGCTCGAGAGCATGTGGCGCACCAGCGACGACCCGAAGATCGCCGCGTCCTACCTCGAGACGTACGCGCGTGTGGTGGCGGCCGGCTACAAGGTCTACGAAATCCCGATGGAAGCCGAATGCCGGACCCTGGTGTCGGACCCGCGGCGGGGCAAGAACATGTTCGCCCTCGGCATGCTGTGCCAGCTCTACAGCCTGGACCTGAAGCTCGCCGCGGACCAGATCGTGCTCGCCTTCGGCAAGAAAGACCAGAGCGTGGTCGACGCCAACATCCGCCTGCTCGAGGCGGGCCAGAAGTGGGCGGAGGCGAATCTCGACTTCTGCTACAGCATCCCGGCCGTGCGCTCGACCGAGCCGCAGCTCGTCGTCAACGGCAACACGGCGCTGGCGCTCGGCGTGCTCGCCTCGGGAATGGAAATCTGCGCGATGTACCCGATCACGCCGGCGACCTCGGCCTCGCACTACCTGTCCGAGGTGTTCGAGAACGTCGGGGGCATCGTCCACCAGGCCGAGGATGAGATCGCCGCGTGCGCGTTCGCCATCGGCGCCTCGTATGCGAGCAAGTGCACGGTCACCATCACGTCCGGCCCCGGCTATTCGCTCAAGCAGGAAGCGATCGGCCTCGCGGTCATGGGCGAGATTCCGCTGGTCGTGGTCAACGTCCAGCGCGGCGGCCCCAGCACGGGCCAGCCGACCAAGATGGAACAGGGCGACCTGATGGCGGCCATCTTCGGCAGCCACGGCGATGCGCCGAAAGTGGTGATGGCGCCGGGCACGATCGAGGAATGCTTCTACTCGATCATCACCGCGCGCAAGATCGCCGAGACCTTCAACATGGTGGTCGTGGTCCTGACCGACGCCGGGCTGGCCACGTCGCAGCAGCCGTTCCGGCGCCCGCAGTTCAACGACAGCTGGCTGGCGCCGCCGGTCGACCAGAGCCCGGTGCCCGCGGGCGCCCGGCCCTACGACTGGGACGAGAACACCGGCCTCGCCCGCCGCTTCATCCCGGGCCAGCCGGGCGGGATGCACACGCTGACCGGCCTCGCGCACGATCGCGACAGCCATGTCGCCTACGACGCCGAGATCAACGAACAGACGCTGCGCTTTCGCAGCCTGAAGCTGGCCGCGCTGCAGAAGACGCTGAAGGCGCCGCCGGTCTTCGGCGATCCCGAGGGCGACCTGCTGGTGGTCGGCTGGGGCAGCACCAAGGGCGCGATCGAGGAAGCGGTCACGACGCTGCGCGCCGAAGGGCACAAGGTGTCTTCGATGCATCTGCAGTTCCTGCAGCCGCTGCCGCCGGGGATCAAGGAAATCATGCAGGGCTTCAAGCAGGTGATGACCATCGAGAGCAACTGGAGCGACCGGCCCGAGGACCAGATCATCGACGAGTCCAACCGCCGCTACTCCTCCGTGGCCATCCTGCTGCGCGCGCGCTATCTGGTCGACGTCGACTGCTGGAGCGAAGTCAAGGGCCAGCCGATCAAGCCCGGCACGATCCGCCGCGTGATGCTCAAGAAGCTGAACAAGTAACCGCAACGAAAGGTGACCACACCATGAACATGATGTCCGCCACGGAGTGCCTGCTGCAGATGTGCGACGAACACTTCGAGCTCGAAGACTATCAGAGCGGCGTGCCGCGCTGGTGTACCGGCTGCGGCGACAACGCCATCCTGGCGGCGGTCCAGCGGCTGTGCCGCGACGAGGGGCTGCGCCCGGAAAAGACGGTGTTCGTCTCCGGCATCGGCTGCTCCAGCCGCTTTCCGCATTACATGAAGACCTACGGCTTCCACGGCATCCACGGGCGCGCGCTGCCGGTCGCCGAGGGCGTCAAGATGGCGCGGCCGGACCTGACCGTGTTCGTCAACACCGGCGACGGCGACTGCTGCAGCATCGGCGCCGCGCACTGGATCCACGCGATCCGCTACAACATGAACATCACGGTGTTCCTGCACGACAACCAGATCTACGGGCTGACCAAGAAGCAGGCGTCGCCGACCTCGCCGATCGGCACCAAGAGCAACACCACCCCGCGCGGGAGCTACCTCGAAGCGCTGAATCCGCTGTCGGTCACGCTCGGAGTGCAGAACGTCTCCTTCGTCGCGCAGGCGGTCGACTGGGCGCCGGAGATCCTGTTCGACATCGTCAAGGCGGCCTATCACCACAAGGGGCTGTCGTTCGTGCGCATCGTCCAGCGCTGTCCGGAGTGGCTGCCGAAAATGCTGGACCCGTGGTTGCACGACCCGAACAAGGTGCAGTTGCTGCATCACGAAAACGGCCTCCAGGTGAGCGCCGGCATGGGCCGCGTCTACAAGAACCAGCTGCAGCACGACCCGCTGGACATCGACCGGGCGCGCGAGATCGCGTCGTCCCACGAGACCATCCCGGTCGGAATCCTGTATCGCAACCCGGAGGTTCCCTGCTACGAGGACCTGCGGCGACCGGACACGCTGCGCACGCCCGAACTGACGCGGGCTGGGTTCAACCGGGAGCTGGACAAGTACACGGTCTGGCCGCAGGACGCGAAAGCAAAGGCCGCGTAGGACGGAAAGCCCCGCGCGCCTTAACCGAAAGCAGAAGCCTGGATCAGGCAGATGGATAGAGACATGGAAGCCGATACCCAATCGCACGTTGCATTTTTCCTCACCGGCAGGCGGCAGCCCGAGCATCTGGATGCCGTCGACGGACTGGACTTGCGTCCGGCGCTGTTCGCCGGCTATCGCGAACTCAGCCAGCTGCGCTACGACTTCCCGGTGGTGCTGGTCCCGGGCCGCGCCGACAGCCAGAGCGTGCAGTCGCTCTCCGGGCTGATCGACGGCGCCCTGGCCACCGCCGCGCGCGGCAGCGACGCCGAGCGCATCCGGAAGCACGTCCTCGCGCTGGAACAGGAAGTCCGCGCCCTCGCCGAGGGCGGCGCCGGCGGGACGCTCGCCGCGCTCTGGAATGCGGCCGCGAGCCGGCTGGCGAAGGATGCCGACCCGTCTCTCGCGGACAGCTTCAAGCGCGCCCGCGCCGCGATCAAGGTCGACGGCGAAGTGGCGATCTGCGACGCCGCGCTGCCGGCGCGCCTGCTGCGCCATGCCTGGAGCGCCGTCCAGAAACAGAAGGCCGAACGCTTCCGCAAGGATCTCGACCGGCTGGTGCAGAAGCTCTCCGACATCCTCAAGGCCGACTTCGCGCGCTCGGAGGCAGGCCGCAGTCCGGCGCACCTGCAGGAGTCCGTCGGGACTGGTTATGGCGGCTCGTTCGACTTCGATGCGCTGTCGCACCTGCTCGCCACGGCGCTGCCGAAGGACACATTTCCCGAAAGCCGGCGGCAGCGGATACGCGAGCTGCTGGCGGTTCTGCACGCGCAGCAGTTCTTTCCCCCGGCGACTGCGCCCGCCGCGCTGGCCGGTGCCCCTGCCCCCTACTCGTTCGAGTTCGAGAGCTGCGCCGAAGCGCTCGCGGCGTTCCGCGAGCGCAGCCCCCGACTGATCGAACTGGCCCGGGCGATCGCCATCGCCCAGCTCGAGATCGACGGCCAGTACAACGAAGCGCGGCACGACGCGCTGTTCGAGCAGTTCGGCGCGAACGGGCTCGACCCGCAGGACCTGGAGCCGTTCCCCGACTACCTGGTCTGCCTCAATGCGGCGAAGATGCACGCGGAAGAACATGCGCAGCTGATGGAGATCCTCTCCTCCGGCCTGCAGATCAAGGTGCTGCTGCAGATCGACGACATCCTCGAGGATGCGGCGGCCGGGGCCGGCAACCTGAGCGCCGGCCTGCGCAGCAGGCAGGTCGCCAACATGGCCATAGGCCTGAACGAAGCGTACGTGCTGCAATCGAGCAGCTCCAACCTGTTCCGGTTCCGCGAACGCATCGTGCGCGGGCTGACCTTCGGCGGCCCCGCGCTGTTCAGCGTGTACTCGGGCGCCAACGGCGCCGCGTCCGGGCTGCCGCCCTACCTGGTGTCGGCGGCCGCGATGGAATCGCGCGCCTTCCCCGCGTTCACCTACGACCCGTCCGCCGGGGCGAACTGGGCGGCGCGCTTCTACCTCGAAGGCAACTCGCAGGTGGACCTGGACTGGCCGATCCAGGGCTTCGCCTACGAGGACGAACAGCACCAGCGGGTGTCCGAGGACCTCGCGTTCACGCTGGTCGACTTCGTCGCCAGCGACCGCCGCTACGCCAGGCACCTGGCGCGCGTGCCGCGCGAGAAATGGAACGGCAGCATGATTGCCGTGGACGAGTCGCTGAGCCGCGAGCGCAAGGGTTTGCCCGACAAGGTGCCCAGCGTGCTGATGGTCGACGCCGACAACGTGCTGCAGCGGGTGATCGTCGACGAACGCCTGATCCGGGAAGCCCGCCGCTGCCGCGAAATGTGGCACAGCCTGCAGGAGCTGGGCGGGGTGCACAACTCGCATGCGGAAAAGCTGCTGGCCAGAGAGAAGAAGGCCTGGGAAGAACGGATGCAGAAGGAAGCCGAGGCGCAACCGGCCGCCGTGCCGGCAGCCACGCCGGCGGCAGCCGCCACAGCCGTCGCGGCGAGCGCGGCCGCGGAACCGGAGGCGGAACATTCGCCCGACGAAGCCTGGATCGACACGCCGCGGTGTTCTACCTGCAACGAATGCACGCAGCTCAACGGCAAGATGTTCGCCTACAACGGGAACATGCAAGCCTACATCGCCGACATCAACGCCGGCACGTATGCGCAACTGGTGGAAGCCGCCGAAAACTGCCAGGTCGCGATCATCCATCCGGGCAAGCCGCGCAATCCGAACGAGCCGGGCATCGACGCGCTGCTCAAGCGCGCGGAAGCGTTCATATAAGTCCGGTAAGTCCAGGGTCGGAGTTGAATGGCGCTCTGGGGCTCGTCGAGCCGACAAGAGCTTGCATCGTAGCTTCGTAGGATGGGTGGAGCGTAGCGATACCCATCTGCCCGTTCGGGCACGACTCGTCGCGTGCGCCAAAGGGACAATCGCGCCACGACACCAGTTCCATACCATTCAACGAGATGGGTATCGCTACGCTCCACCCATCCTACGGCAGTGGCGATGCCCTTCCAGGAATACCCTCCGTAAGCGCCTTTCAGCTCTGACCCCGATTGCGCCCAATTCCGTCCCGCTGGAACGCGGTCATTGAATCACTTCGTCCGCGCGCAACAGCATGGCCTGCGGAATCACAACGCCCAGCGCCTTGGCGGTCTTCAGATTGATGTCGACTCGAACCTGGTCGGTTGCTCCACCGGCAGGTCGGCGGGATTGGCGCCCGCGAGGGTCTTCTATTGTCTTGCGCCCAAGGAAATGCCTGCTCTGACCCCAATGTCTCCAATGTCTCCACAAGAAAACAGGGCGCGCCCCAAGGAGATCCTCTCTCCTGTCGGACGCGCCCTGACTTGAAGGACGTCGGTCAGCGCATCAGCGGCCGCGCGCGCGCCGGACGAATACTCCACCGGCAGCTGCCATCAGCAGCATCAGCGTCAGCAGCCCGTACTCGCCGAGAGTCGGAATCATCCCGATCGCGTTGACCACAGCCGTACCGACTCCCGCGTCGCCCGGAACTCCGATTGGCGGCGTCAGCGTTGCGACATTCATCAGTGCGCCGCTCGTCAGTTGGAATATGCCCGTCATCACGAACGTCATCTGACTGCCGGACGGGAACGTCGGAAGCAGCAGGCCAGCCGGACTCTGTATTGCCGCCAGGAGTTGCTGCGGCGTGCCCACTGGACATACCGCGCCGCCCGAAGCGGAACAGGTGACACCTGTCGCCGTGTAACCCGGGACCGCCGGGTCGGTCAGCACCGAGTTGTTCGCGGAGCCCGGTCCGATATTACTGACGGTAATCGTAAAGGTCAGCGGTCCGCCGGGAACCGGCGTTGACGGACTGGCAGTCTTGCCGATAGCGACGACGACGGCGGCAGGCGTATCGGTATCCGTCGCCGTGTTGTTGCCCGGCGTCGGATCGGTCTGCCCTGTCCCCACTGCCACCGTCGCCGTGTTGACCAGGTTGCCGGTCGCGTTCGGATTCACCGTCCCGGCCACCGTGATGGTCAGGAAGTTGCCCGCACCCGCGGCGATGTCCACATTGGTGAACGACACCGCATTGCCGGCCGTCCCGTTGGTCCCGCAACTCGCCGTCCCCGTCGCCACGCAATTCGCCGTCACCCCGGTGATGTTTGCCGGCACCGTGTCGGCCACGCTTGCGCCCGTCGCGTTCGACGGCCCGGCATTGCTGACCACGATGCTGTAGCTGATCGGAGCGCCTGCCGCATAGGTGGGCGATCCGTCAGTCTTGGTGATCGCCAGATCCGTGCTCGGCGCCGGCGTGTCGGTATCCGTCGCCGTGTTGTTGGCCGGCGTCGGATCGGTCTGCCCGGTCCCCACCGCCACCGTCGCCGTGTTGACCAGGTTGCCGGTTGCTGCCGGACTCACCGTCCCGGCCACCGTGATGGTCAGGAAGTTGCCCGCGCCCGCGGCGATGTCCACGTTGGTGTACGACACCGCATTGCCGACCGTCCCGTTGGTCCCGCAGCTCGCCGTCCCCGTCGCCACGCAGTTCGCCGTCACCCCGGTGATCGTCTCCGGCACCGTGTCGACCACGCTCGCGCCCGTCGCGTTCGACGGCCCGGCGTTACTGACCACGATGCTGTAGCTGATCGGAGCGCCCGCCGTGTACGTGGGCGAACCGTCGGTCTTGGTGATCGCCAGATCCGTGCTCGGCGCCGCCGTGTCGGTATCCGTTGCCGTGTTGTTGGCCGGCGTCGGATCGGTCTGCCCGGTCCCCACCGCCACCGTCGCCGTGTTGACCAGGTTGCCCGTCGTTGCCGGATTCACCGTCCCGGCCACCGTGATGGTCAGGAAGTTGCCCGCGCCCGCGGCGATGTCCACGTTGGTGTACGACACCGCATTGCCGACCGTCCCGTTGGTCCCGCAGCTCGCCGCTCCCGTCGCCACGCAGTTCGCCGTCACCCCGGTGATGCTTGCCGGCACCGTGTCGACCACGCTCGCGCCCGTCGCGTTCGACGGCCCGGCGTTGCTGACCACGATGCTGTAGCTGATCGGAGCGCCCGCCGTGTACGTGGGCGAACCGTCGGTCTTGGTGATCGTCAGATCCGTGCTCGGCGCCGGCGTGTCGGTATCCGTTGCCGTGTTGTTGGCCGGCGTCGGATCGGTCTGCCCGGTGCCCACGGTCACCGTCGCCGTGTTGACCAGGTTGCCCGTCGTTGCCGGATTCACCGTCCCGGCCACCGTGATGGTCAGGAAGTTGCCCGCGCCCGCGGCGATGTCCACGTTGGTGTACGACACCGCATTGCCGACCGTCCCGTTGGTCCCGCAGCTCGCCGTCCCCGTCGCCACGCAATTCGCCGTCACCCCGGTGATCGTCGCCGGCACCGTGTCGGCCACGCTCGCGCCCGTCGCGTTCGACGGCCCGGCGTTGCTGACCACGATGCTGTAGCTGATCGGAGCGCCCGCCGTGTACGTGGGCGAACCGTCGGTCTTGGTGATCGTCAGATCCGTGCTCGGCGCCGCCGTGTCGGTATCCGTTGCCGTGTTGTTGGCCGGTGTCGGATCGGTCTGCCCCGTGCCCGTGGTCACCGTCGCCGTGTTGACCAGGTTGCCCGTCGTTGCCGGATTCACCGTCCCGGCCACCGTGATGGTCAGGAAGTTGCCCGCACCCGCGGCGATGTCCACGTTGGTGAACGACACCGCATTGCCGACCGTCCCGTTGGTCCCGCAGCTCGCCGTCCCCGTCGCCACGCAATTCGCCGTCACCCCGGTGATCGTCGCCGGCACCGTGTCGGCCACGCTCGCGCCCGTCGCATTCCCCGGCCCGACGTTGCTGACCACGATGCTGTAGCTGATCGGAGCGCCCGCCGTGTACGTGGGCGAACCGTCGGTCTTGGTGATTGCCAGATCCGGCGTCACATCCGCGATAAGGAGTTTCACCGTGCCAAGGCAAGCCTGATTCTCGCATGCCCAGAACGTACCCGTGAGGGCGCCCAGTGCATTGTAAAAGCCGGAGAGCTGCAGCACGTAGTTGCGTCCTGCGTAGACGAAGTCATAGTTGTTGCCGATGTTGCCTTCGTAGACGTGGGCATCACCGCACTCACCGTTCCACGCCGGGTTGATCGTGATGTCGTCGATTTGCTGCGACCGGTAGATCTTCCCCAGGGGTCCCACGATCAGCGTGCCCACCGCATAGCTGCCCGGGCACACACCGGACGGCCCCAGGTGAAAGCTCGCGCCACCATCAGTCGATATCGAGTAGGCCGGATTCGAGGCCGGACTGTTCGGAGTCTCCCAGTTGTAGATCGTAAAGTTGAGATCGACAGTTTGAAACTGGTTGACGTCATTCGTCGCATCGATCGCGGTTGCAAAGAGTTGCAGCCGCCAGTCGAGTTGCACCGAATCCAGGTCGGACCCCGCGCCGATCGGGCGATTGAAGTGCGTCAGCTTCCCAAAGTCGACGGCCGTGCCGTCCGTAATCACGGTGCCATTGTCGACCTTCGAAATCGCGAAGCCGCTTTTGCCGCCGTACGGCCCCAGCACTCCGCTCGGGTTGCCCCAGGTTACGTCGACGAACCGCCCTGCGGCCATTCGTGGATCGGCGTTGGCGCCGACGTCGAACGTGCCGCCGGTCGCGGTATCAGGGTCATTGACGAACGTGCCCGATCCGGCGGGCGAGTCGGTGCCGCTGACGAACCCACCGTAGGCGTCGTAATAAAACGTCGCGGCCGATGCCCCCACGATAGACAAGAACATCAACATCGCGCCAACCACCACGAAACGGGCGGCTCTATAGTTTTTCATGAATTTGCTATCCCCTGGGTTAGGTGCTGACGGCCCCCCCGGGTTCGAAAAACCGAAGCCGCAATCCGACACACACACATCTCTCGGCAGTCACAGTCCGCCAAGACCACTATTACAGGTTGAGGATCAGCCGATTGTTAATCTAGATCAATGAAGTCGCAGATAAGTGCGCCGGAAATGCGGACTTATTGTCGATGGACGCAATATTGCTGCAAGTCAAGGCGCGCACGGATCAATTCAGGCATGCTCAACTCTCGGCCCAGGCGTGCCATGGCACATATTGCCGAAATCAAGGTTCTTGCCCTGCACGCGCGATCTGTCGTGGCGGGCCTGTGATTTTGCATTGGATGTCCACTTGTCAATCTTCAATTTCCGCTCATGAACTCTCCCTCCAAATACGTGTATGTATTCGGCAGCAGCCGCACCGAAGGCGCGGCGACGATGAAGAACCTGCTCGGCGGCAAGGGCGCCAACCTGGCCGAGATGTGCCGGCTGGGCATCATCGTCCCCTCGGGCTTCACGCTCAGCACGGAGGCCTGCACCGCCTTCACCGAGCGGGGACGCGAGTCCGTCTTCAAGCTGATCGAGGCCGAAGTGCTGCAGGGCGTCGCGTTCATCGAAGCCGAGATGGGCAAGAAGTTCGGCAACGCCGCCGACCCGATGCTCCTGTCGGTGCGCTCCGGCGCTCGCGCCTCGATGCCCGGGATGATGGACACCATCCTCAACCTGGGCCTGAACGACGAGGCCGTGCTGGGCTTGGCGCGGCAGTCGAACAACGAGCGCTTCGCGTGGGACTCGTACCGGCGCTTCGTGCAGATGTACGGCGACGTGGTAATGGGCCTGAAGCCGGTGTCGAAGGAAGAGCACGACCCGTTCGAAGTCATCATCGACATGGTGAAGGACAAGAAAGGCGTGCAGCTCGACACCGACCTGGACGCCGGCGACCTGCAGGAACTGGTGCAGCGCTTCAAGGCGCTGATCCGCGCGCGCGTCGGACGCGACTTCCCGACCGATCCGTGGGAGCAGCTCTGGGGTTCCATCTGGGCGGTGTTCGAGAGCTGGAACAACGAGCGCGCCCGCGTGTACCGCGAATTGAACGAGATTCCGCAGTCGTGGGGGACGGCGGTCAACGTGCAGGCGATGGTGTTCGGCAACCTGGGCGACACCAGCGCGACGGGCGTGGCGTTTTCGCGCGACGCGGGCACCGGCGAGGACCTGTTCAACGGCGAGTTCCTGGTCAACGCCCAGGGCGAGGACGTGGTGGCAGGCATCCGCACGCCGCAGCAGGTGTCGCTGGTGGGCTCGCGCCGCTGGGCCGAGCTGGCGCTGGTCAGCGAAGAGGATCGCCGCAGCAAGTTCCCGTCGCTGGAAGAACTGATGCCCGACCTCTACCGGCAGCTGCTGCACGCCGAGACGACGCTGGAGAATCACTTCAAGGACATGCAGGACATCGAGTTCACCATCCAGGAAGGCAAGCTGTGGATGCTGCAGACCCGGAACGGCAAGCGCACGGGTTCCGCAATGGTGCGCATCGCGATGGAGATGCTGCAGCAGGGGATGATCGACGAGAAGACGGCGCTGCTGCGCGTCGCGCCCGACCGGCTGAACGAATTGCTGCACCCGATCTTCGACCAGGACGCGCTCGCGGCGGCGACGCCGATCGCGCGCGGCCTGCCCGCCTCGCCTGGCGCGGCGACCGGGCAGGTCGTGTTCTTCGCCGATGACGCGGAAGCGTGGGCCAAGCAGGGCAAGGTGGTGATCCTGGTCCGCCAGGAAACCTCCCCCGAAGACTTGCGCGGGATGAGCGTGGCCCAGGGCATCCTCACCGCGCGCGGCGGGATGACCTCGCACGCCGCGGTGGTCGCGCGCGGGATGGGCAAATGCTGCGTCTCCGGCGCGGGCGCCGTGCACGTGGACCTGAAGGCGCGCACGCTGTCGATCGCCGATGTCACGTACAACGAAGGCGACTGGATTTCGCTCAATGGCTCGACCGGCGAGGTCTACGTCGGGAAGATCGCCACCCGGGATGCCGAACTCAGCGGCGACTTCGGTGCGCTGATGGCGCTGACCGATCGCTACCGGCGCATGGAAGTCCGCGCCAACGCCGACACGCCGGACGATGCGCGGATCGCGCGCGAATTCGGCGCCACGGGAATCGGCCTGTGCCGCACCGAGCACATGTTCTTCGAGGGCGAGCGCATCGTCGCGGTGCGCGAGATGATCCTGGCCGACGACGAGGAAGGCCGCCGCAAGGCGCTGGCCAAGCTGCTGCCGATGCAGCGCAGCGACTTCGAGGGGCTCTTCCGCGAAATGGACGGGCTGCCCGTGACCATCCGGCTGCTGGACCCGCCGCTGCACGAGTTCATCCCGCACGACGAGGCGAGCCAGCGCGCGATGGCCGCGGAAATGCGCGTGCCGCTGGGGAAGATCCGGATGCGGGTGGATGAATTGCACGAGTTCAACCCGATGATGGGCCACCGCGGCTGCCGCCTCGGCATCAGCTATCCGGAGATCACCGAGATGCAGGCGCGCGCCATCTTCGAGGCCGGGCTGAACATGCAGGCGAAGGGCATCGCCGTCAAGGCGGAGATCATGGTGCCGCTGGTGGGCACGGTGCGCGAGTTCAACGCGCAGGCCGGGGTGATCCGGCGCGTCGCGGCGGCGGTGTTCGCCGAGCGCGGCGAGACGCTGCACTACATGGTGGGCACGATGATCGAGACGCCGCGCTCGGCGCTGATCGCCGACAGCATCGGCAAGCAGGCCGAGTTCTTCTCGTTCGGCACCAACGACCTGACGCAGATGACGCTGGGCTTCTCGCGCGACGACGCGGGCAAGTTCCTGCCCGGCTACCTGAAGCAGGGCATGTACGAACACGACCCGTTCCGCAGCATCGACCAGAAGGGCGTCGGGCTGCTGGTGCAGATGGCCGTGCAGAAGGGCCGCGCGGTGCGGCCGGACATCGAAGTCGGCATCTGCGGCGAGCACGGCGGCGACCCCGCGTCGGTGGCGTTCTTCCACCGCGCCGGACTCGACTACGTGAGCTGCTCGCCGTACCGGGTGCCCATCGCCCGGCTGGCCGCGGCACAGGCGGCGATCGAGGGCTGACGCCGGTCGCAGTCGACGCCGCGGGCAAAGCCTCACCCGCCCGGCGCATCCTCCCATCCGGTGCGCACCCGGACGAAGCGCGCGATGTGGTCGATGGCCGCCGCCGCCTCCGGCAGGAACTCGGCGATCTGGAAGCCGTGCGGCATGTCGGGCCACAGTTCGAGTTCGACGTCCACGTCCGCGTCCTGCGCCCTGTTGGCGGCGCGGATCGCTTCGTCGCGCAGCATCTCGCTGCTGCCCGCCTGCAGGAGAAGCGGCGGGAAACCCCGGAAATCGGCGAATAGCGGTGAGACCTCCGGATCGGTGTATTGGTGCGGGGACGCCACATAGCAGCGACGGAGCACCAGCAGCGTGCTCAACTGCAGCATCGGATCCCGCCCGTCGTAGTCGGCCATGCTCGGGCTGGTCATCGTGCAGTCGAGCGCGGGCGAGAGCAGCACCGCGCAACCGGGCAGCGGCTCGCCCGCGGCCTGCACGCGCTGTATCGTAACCAGCGCAAGGTTGCCGCCAGCGGAATCGCCGACGAGCACCAGGCTGCCGGGAGCGACGCCTTGTGCAAGCAATCCCCGGTACGCTCGGTGGCAGTCGTCCGGCGCTGCGGGAAACGGATGCTCGGGCGCCAGCCGGTAGTCGGGGATCAGCGCGCGCGCCCCGAGCCGGCGGCACAGGCGCGCGGCCAGCGCGGCGTGCGCGTTGGGAAAGCGGAAGGCGAACGAGCCGCCGTGCAGGTACAGGATGACGCGACCCTCGCGGCTCTCCGGGACCGCGATCCACTCTGCGGGCACGCCGCCGCAATCGACAAGGGTGCGCGTGACGTCTGCCGCGACCCTGAAATAACGCGCGTCGATCTGCTCGTAGCTTTGCCGCAGCGCCAGCACGTCGGAGTCGGACCTGATCCGCCGGCGCATCGTGAGCCGCAACAGCGCGTTCAGCGCGCGCGTCTGCCAGCTTGGTTGGAGCGCGACCGTCTGGCGATAGTCGAAGCGGCTCTTCATCGATGTCTTCACCTGCGGACAGGGTACTCCAATCGCACTACAATGAATGCGGCAAGCGCACACTCCCGGACAACGGACAACACCGATGCATAGGGCACTATATTCGCGTAACCTAACCCACGAGCCGGCAACAAGGCGCGGCTGGTGGCCGTGGCTTGCCTTGCTGGCGTTGTGCCTGCGCTCCGGAGCCGCGGCAGCCGAAGGCGACGAAGCCAGGCTGCGCACGCAGATGGTGGCGGAAATCACCGCGATGGCCGGCGCCGACAGCGCGGTCCCGATCGCCGCGCGCGTGCTGGCCGTGATGAACAAGGTGCCGCGCCACGAGTTCGTGCCGGAGAGCCAGCAGCTGTACGCCTACGAAAACCGGCCGCTGCCCATCGGCCATGGCCAGACCATCTCGCAGCCCTTCATCGTCGCGGCGATGACCGAATTGATGAATCTCAAGCCCGGCGCTGTCGTGCTGGAGATCGGCACCGGTTCCGGCTACCAGGCGGCGGTGCTGGCCGAACTCGCGCAGTCGGTCTACACGATCGAGGTCGTCGAACCGCTGGCGCAGCAAGCCACGGAGCGGCTGCGCCGGCTGGGCTATCCGGGCGTGCGGACCCGCGCCGGCGACGGTTATTTCGGCTGGCCCGAGGCCGGCCCGTTCGACGCGATCATGGTCACCGCCGCCGCCGGCCACGTGCCGCCGCCACTGCTCCGACAGCTCAAGCCGGGCGGGCGCATGGTGATCCCGGTCGGCGCGCCGTTCACGACTCAGCAGTTGCTACTGATCGAGAAAAACAGCGACGGCACCGTGAAGACCCGGCAGATGATGCCGGTGCGTTTCGTGCCCCTCACCGGCCGCCGTTGACGCGGGGCGGACCCGGCGCGCATCCGATGCCCGCAAGCCCGCCTTACCTCGCCATCGCGCTGCTCTCGGCCGCGGCGCTGGGCTACGAGATCCTGCTGACGCGGCTGTTCTCGATCATCCAGTGGCACCACTTCGCCTACATGCTGATCAGCGTCGCGCTGTTGGGCTACGGCGCAGCCGGGACTTTCGTGACCGTCGCGCGGCGCGTCCTGCTGCCGCGCTTCGGCGCCGTCTTCACGGCGTCGGCCGCGCTGTTCGGCATCAGCGCGGTGCTGGGCTTCGCGCTGGCGCAGCGGGTGCCGTTCAGCCCGCTGGAAATCCTCTGGGATCCGCGGCAACCGTGGCTGCTGCTGCTCGTCTACCTGCTGCTGGTGCCGCCGTTCTTTTTTGTCGCCACCGCGCTGTGCCTGACCTTCGCCCGCTTCGGCGGCCAGGTGCACCGGATCTACAGCTTCGACGCGCTGGGCGCGGGGCTGGGCAGCCTCGGCATCCTCGCGGCTCTGTTCCTGCTGTTGCCGTCGGACGCGTTGCGCCTGATCGGCGGCCTGGGCCTCGCGGCCGCCGCGCTGGCCGGCTGGCAGACCGGCGCCACGTCGCGCCGGCAGTCTGCCGCGCTGCTCGCCATCGCGCTGGTCGTGCCGCCGTTGCTGCCGGCGGCGTGGGTGCAGCTACGGCCTTCGGACTACAAGGACTTGTCGCAGGCGCTCAGCGTCCAGGGCGCGCGCGTCGTGCTGGAGCGCTCCAGTCCGCTCGGCCTGCTCACCGTCGTCGACAGCCCGCAGGTGCCGCTGCGCCACGCTCCGGGCTTGAGCCTCAGCGCGGCCACCGAGCCGCCGGCACAGCTGGGCGTCTACACGGACGGCGACGGCCCGGGCGCGCTGACCCGGTTCGATGGCGCGACCGGCCCGCTCGCGTATCTCGACCAGCTGACCTCGGCGCTGCCCTATCATCTGCTGAAGAAGCCGCGCGTGCTGGTGCTGGGCGCGGGGACCGGCGCCGATGTGCTGCAGGCGCTCTATCACGGCGCGCCCGGCATCACCGCGGTCGAGCTCGATCCGCAGGTGATCGAGCTGGTGCAGCAGCGCTACGGCGAATTCTCCGGACGGCCGTACAGCGCGCCCGGCGTGCGCGCGCACGTCGCGGAAGCGCGCGGCTTCGTCGCCGGCAGCGGCGAACGCCATGACCTGATCCAGGTGGCCTTGCTCGATGCGTTCAGCGCCAGTTCGGCGGGGCTGTACGCGCTCTCCGAAAGCTATATCTACACGACCGAGGCGCTGCAGGATTACCTGCGCCACCTGGCGCCGGGCGGCATTCTCGCGATCACGCGCTGGGTGACGCTGCCGCCGCGCGATACGCTGAAGCTGTTCGCCACCGCGGTGCGCGCGCTGGAAGCGGACGGCGTCGCGCGGCCGGGGCGGCAACTCGCGCTGATCCGCGGCTGGAAGACCGTCACGCTGCTGGTGAAGAACGGCGAGTTCGGAGAGGGCGACGTCGCCGCGATCCGGAACTTCTGCCGCGAGCGCTCGTTCGACACCGAGTATGTCCCCGGCATCGAGGCGGGCGAGGCAAACCGCTACAACGTCGTCGACCAGTCCTGGTTTTTCGACGGCGCCCAGGCGCTGCTCGGGGCGGAGCGCGGGGACTTCGGCGCCCGCTACAAGTTCGACATCGAGCCCGCCAGCGACGACCGGCCGTACTTCTTCCATTTCTTCAAGTGGCGCACGCTGCCCGAACTGCTCGCCTTGCGCGGACAAGGCGGGATGCCGCTGCTGGACTGGGGCTATCCGGTGCTGATCGCGACGCTGGTCCAGGCGAGCGCCGTGGCGCTGGCGCTGATCCTGCTGCCGCTCGCCTTCCGCGCGCGGGAGCGCGAGGCGGCGGCCGTCCCCGCCGCCCTGCGCGGCCGGGCGGCGCTGTACTTCCTCGCCCTGGGCTGCGGCTTCATGTTCATCGAGATCGCGTTCATCCAGAAGTTCATCCTGTTCCTCAGCCACCCGCTCTACGCGGTCGCCGTCGTCCTGTGCGCGTTCCTGATCTTCGCCGGACTGGGCAGCCGGGTCTCCGGGCACCTGCCGGCGAGCCCGCGCACGCCGTGGTGGCCGTTCGCCGCGATCGTCCTGCTGGCGCTGGCGTATCTCGTGTTCCTGCCGCCGCTGTTCCGCGCGCTGATCGCGTTGCCCGACCTGGTCAAGATCGCGCTGTCGGTGGCGCTGATCGCGCCGCTGGCATTCGCGATGGGCATGCCGTTCCCGCTCGGGCTGGCCAGCCTCGCGGCGCAGAGCGAGGCGCTGTTGCCCTGGGCGTGGGGCGTCAACGGCTTCGCCTCGGTGGTGGCCGCGATACTCGCCACCGTGCTGGCGATACACCTGGGTTTCAATGCGGTCGTGGTGCTGGCGTTGCTGCTCTACGTCGCCGCCGCTCTTGCATTTCCGCGCCGGCCGGCGGGGCGTGCCTGACGCGCCTCCGGGCCGGCCGGCGGCGCGTCGTATCAGGCGGCGACGCGCCCGGCCTTGACTGCCGGATTGCGCCGCCGCAGAAAGTGCAGCGGCGGGAAGCTCAACATTTCCGGCAGGAACCGCCAGTACGGCGGCGCGACGCCCAAGGCGTGCAGCGCGCGGTAAAGAGTCTCTTGCGTATTCGTCGACCCGCCTTCCGCAGCATGGACGATGCACGGATTCCGGGCGATGGCCGCATCGACGAGGTCGATGACCTGCTGCTCGTCGATGCCGGGCGCGACGTAGAACCGCGCTTCGGCCAGGTCGGCGTCCGCTGTCAGGTAGCCGCTCGCGACGGCCTGCCTGGCCAGCTCCGTGGCCGGAAGAACGCGGATGCCGGTGAAGAACACCGACAGGAACCTGCGCCCCGCCAGGCGATCCCGCGCGAAGCCGATGCTCTCCGCGCAGGTCGCCATCGTTTCGCCGGGCGCACCCAGCATGAAGAACCACATGCTCTTCAGGCCGGACGCCCTGACCCGCTCCAGCGTGGTTTCGACATCGGCCATCGTGAATCCCTTGCGATAGTTTTCGAGCATCGCCGCGCAACCCGCTTCCGGGGTGACCATCACCGAGTTGAATCCGGCGCGCTTCATCAGCGGCAGGAGCTCCGGCGGCACATCGCGCGGATTCAGGCCCATGGCGGTGAAGTTCGTGCGCACGCCGCGCCGGATGATTTCTTCGCAGATCGCGATCGCGTGCGCGGACGGGACATTGAACGTCGAATCCACGAACTCGAAAGTGCGCGGCCGGGTACAGCCCTGCACGCCCGTCGCGTGCAGCACGCGCTCGATTTCGTCGACCACGTCGCCGGGCGCACGCTGGCGGCCACGGCGGCCCTCGATCAGCGGATAGGCGCAGTAGCTGCAGCGCATGGAACAGCCGCGCTTGGTCTGCAGCGGCCACGTGCCGCCCCCGGCCTGATAGGGCCCCCACGCCACCCAGTCTTCCATTCCGGAGTGCGCGAACCCGGGCAGGAGCTGCGTCGGGTTGCGCGTGAGCACGCCATTCCTGCGCCAGCACAGCCCCGCGATGCCCTCCAGCGCCTGGCCGCTCTCGAGCGCCGACAGCAGCGCCGGGAACGCCTGTTCGCCCTCGCCGGTGATCGCGTAATCGGCGCCGAAGATCTCGAGCGCGCGCTCGGCCAGGATGGAGACCGCTGGGCCGCCCAGCACCAGCGGCGCCGGCTTGCCGTCTTTCCCGACGGCGCACTCGCGGATGATCCTGACCTGCGCCAGCAACGCGGCGCGCGGCGATTCGAAGCGCTGCAGGACGACGTTGTCGATGTTGCGGATGGAGAGGCCCACGACATCGGGTGCATGGCCGGCGATGGCGGTGGCCAGCTCCCGCTGCGGCTCACGGGAGAACGCCAGATCCAGGAGCCTGACTTCATGGCCCGCCGCGCGCGTGGCGGACGCCACGTAGCTCAGCCCCACCGGGGGCGCGGGAACCAGTTCACGGCTTTGATTCGAATAGACAAGAAGAACGCGCATCGCGGCAATGGTGCCGCTTTCAGGGACCGGGCGCAACGTGCGGACTGGCGAATCGACGGAGAAGGACCCTGCGGCGCCGGGTTTGCTCCCGAGGGTCCGAAGTCGAGCTTGTTTGCGTTGGATCAAACATGGATTGGAACGGACGGCACATGCTACTTCTGTAGAGGTATGCGCTGGCCTCTTGCTTGCAGCCGCATCCGCCTGTGCCCACGCGGAGCAACCATGACATCGCGTAACTCCGGGCACTCATGTCGCACAAACCTACCCATTCCAAGGAACCCATGAACCGTTCGCCAGCGCTGACTCGCGCATATATTGGTCTTGCAGTTTTCCTGTTTGCCGCGGCAAACGCGCTTGCGGGCGTCGTCTCCACTACCGCCAATTCAGGCGTTGGCAGCCTGCGCGACGCGCTGGCGGCGGCCGTGAGCGGCGAGACGATCACGTTTTCGCTGCCGCTGCCGGCGACCATCGCCTTGTCGTCCGAACTCCCGCTGACCCAGTCGGTGACGATCCAGGGTCCGGGCGCGAACCTCCTGACGATCTCCAACGCGACGGGTCGTGTCTTCAACCTGGACACCGCAGGGAAGGACGTGGTCATCTCCGGCGTCCATCTCACCGGGCAGAACCCGTCCGGCGACGGCGGCGCCATCATCAACAACGGCGGCAATCTGACCATCGTCTCGTCGCTGATCGATAACAGCACGTCGCCCGGCGAAGGCGGAGCGATACGCAACAACTTCAACCCATCGACCGGCTATTCCCTCACGATCCAGAACAGCACGATTGCCGGCAACACGGCGAACAAGAGCGGCGCGATCTACTTCATCGGCTTCGGCCTGACGATCGAGAACAGCACGATCTACAACAACCACGCCACCGACAGCTCGGGGGCGATCGGCTTGTTCAGCGGCTTCGGCTTCATCCGCAATTCGACGATCGCCGGCAACACCGCCAACACGGTTGCCGGCATCACCAGCCAGGATTCGCAGCTGACGTTCGAGAGCACGATCGTCGCCAACAATACCGACATCACCGGCATCAACGACCTCAACCGGACCGGTGGCGGCAATGGCAGTTTCGTCAACGCGACCAATTCGCTGTTCACCGAAGTGTTCCAGGCGGGCGACAATGTCCTCAATGGCGCGACCGTGAGCGGCAACCTGATCGGCGTCGATCCGCAACTCGGCGCGCTCGCTGACAATGGCGGGCCGACACAGACGCTCCGGCCCGGGCCGGCAAGCCCCGCCATCGGCGCGGGCATCAACCTGCAAGGCTACGCGTACGATCAGCGCGGGCCCGGATTCCCGCGCAATGCCGATCCGTCGGGCGCGCCCGGCAGCGTCGACATCGGCGCCATCCAGCGTTACGTTCTGGCGCCACCGGTAACGATCGACATCCCGACGCTGCAGCCATGGGCATTGTTGCTGCTGGTCATGCTCGTCGGCCTGTTCGCACACCGCCGCCGCCGGTCAGCATAGCCTGAAGCGCGGCCGGAGCAACGACCGGCCGCGCCGGCGGCACACCGCAGCGCAGTTCGATGAACGGGGACTTGCGTCCCGCCGGTTCCGCGCGGCTCCCGCCGCCACTTGCCGATTCTTTGTCGAAAATCAACGGTTCGCGCCAGCGTTCGGCGATGATGAACATACCGGCCGCGAGGCCGTGGCCGGCTGGACTCAGCAGATTCTGGGAAACACACTGGAGATCGATCATGGCAAACATCACGCGTTTCGATCCGTTCGCGGAACTTGCGAGCTTTCGCCCGTTCATGAACCCCGACGAATACTTCCCGGGCTTTCGCCTGCGCCCCTGGCTCGACGAGGCACAGGTCGAGCCGCGGATCAAGGTGGACGTCGCGGAAGCCGACACCGCCTACAGCGTCAAGGCGGAAATCCCGGGCGTGAAGAAGGAAGACATCCACGTCGCGATTGACGGCAATCAGGTTTCGATCGAGGCGGAAGTGAAAAGGGAAACGGAAGAGAAAAAGGGCGAGAAAGTCGTCCGCAGCGAGCGCTATTTCGGCAAGCAGTATCGCAGCTTCACGCTGGCTACCGATATCGATGCCGCGGCGGCCGCGGCGAAGTACGCGGACGGCGTGCTCGAACTCACGCTGCCGAAGAAGGCCAACGGCGCGAAGAAGGAATTGAAGGTTCAGTAAGTGCACGCAATGCGCGGACGCCGGCTTCGGACCTGCGGGTTGCCCTCTTGCGCTGGAAGGCGTGGCTTGCGCATGGCGCTTGCCGGCGCCCTTCTGGCCTTCCTCGCCGGCCCGAACGCCGCGGCCACGGACATTCACGGCGCGATCCGGGCCGGCGACGTGGAGGCCGTGCGGGCTGCGGCGAGCGACAACAGTGAGCTGAACCGGCCCGATAATTGGGGTCGTACCCCGCTGATCGTCGCGCTGCAGCAGGGCAGGACGGCGCTGGTCGAAATGCTGGTCGGCCGCGGGGCCAGCGTGAGCGCAACCGACGCGTGGGGCCGCACCCCCCTGCTGGTGGCCACGCAACTCAAGAATACAGCCGCGATACGCCTGCTCCTGGAACAGAAGGTGGACGTCAACGCCGCCAACAAGAACGACATCACGCCGCTGATCTCGGCGGCGCAAACCGGAAACGCGGAGGCGCTGCAGCTGCTGCTGGCCGCCGGCGCTGCGCCGGACCGCACCGACAACCTGGGCTGGACCGCGCTGATGTGGGCCGCCTCCAGGAACAACCTGCCGATCGTCAAAATGCTGCTGGACAAGGGCGCCGATGCCCGCTGGGTGGCCCGCGACCAGTCGACCGCAGTGTCCCTCGCGCGCGGCCGCGGCGCCGATGCCGCGCTGATCGCCGCGCTGGAGTCTGCGGCGCAATCCGGCGCGACCGCCCGGCCCGCGACAGCCGCGGCGCAGCCTGCGGCGCCGAAGCCGACGGCCGCCGCGGCGACTGCCCGGCTTACGCCTGCGCTCGACCCGGCGCGCATCATCCGCGGCAACCCGCGGGCCGCGATCACCATATTCGAGTACACGGACTTCCAATGCCCGTATTGCGGGTACGGCGCGAAGACCCTGAATGAAGTGATGGCCCGGTACGAAGGCCAGGTGCGGCTGGTCGTCAAGCATCTGCCGCTGCCGCTGCTGCACCCGATGGCGATGGCCTGCGCGCAGTACTTCGAGGCCATCTCGCTGCAAAGCCCCGACAAGGCGTGGGCGTTCTACGACCGGATATTCGAAGACCAGAGAGCGCTCGCGGGCGCGGAGCCTTTTCTGCAGAAAGTGGCGGCCGGACTAGGCGTCGATATGGGCAGGCTGCAGCAGGACCTGCGCAATCCGGTCACGCAAGGCCGGATCGCGGCCGACCTCAAGGAGAGCGAGCGATTCAAGTTCGACGGCGTGCCGGCGTTCATCATTGATGGTGAGGCGATCGAGGGCGCGCAACCAGCGGACCGCTTTTTTGCAGTGATAGACAAGGCGCTGCACCGGTGACGTGAGGTCGGTCATCCGGACGGGCGGGCGGCGCATGGGCTGTCTGCCCGCGTCTTTTCCAGGGGATCGCGCCGTGCGAACGAATCCCGTTGCGGCGACGGCGGGCCGCGACGCATTTCGAGCAGCGATCGGCTCATCCGTTGATGCGCATCAACGGCCACCTCATCACGCGCACGACAATCAAACAAGTGGAGAGGCGATGAGACTACGCGGCCGGATGACGGTACCGCGAATGCATTGATCCGCCGCCGTCTATCCGGCGCATCTTCGGCGGGGGGGCGCCGGGCAATTAGGACTCTCCGGTGACTCAGGCATCGCTCCCGCGCGTCGCGCCGCCCCAAAGGAGGCAATCATGTTCCCATTCACCCAACGTCCGCACTCCAGCCATTGGTTGTCCAGGGCGATTCTCGCGATGGCCCAACGACTCCGCCGCACACTTCCCGCGTGTCTGCTGGGCCTCACCGCCGCCGCGCTTCCCGGCTGGACCGGCTCGTCAGCGCTGACCCTGGCACCAACGGCGGATCCGGCCCTGGTGGCGTGGTATCCGCTCGATGGTGATCCGAACGACGCGATCGGCACCCACCATGCAACGCTCGCCGGCGGCAACACGTACACCGCCGGCGTCACCGGCCGCGCGTTGCGATTCGACGGCAGCACCGGCTATGCGTCGGTGCCGGCCTTCGACATGGGCAGCGAATGGTCGGTCGAAGCATGGGTACGGCCCGACACGTGCGGCGATGGGCTGCACTGCCCGTTCTTCGCCCGCAGCAATGGCAACTTCGATGGCCTGCTGCTCGCCCAGGTCACAGGGGCGCATCCGCTCTCCGGCCAGTTTGTCTTCGACATCGGCAACGGCGCGGGCTGGCAATTGGCGCTGGCCTCCGGCGCCACGTTCGCGCAACGGGCCTGGCATCACGTAGTGGCCACGCGCTCGGGGGACACGTACGCGTTGTTCGTCGATGGCGAGCAGCGTGCACAGCAGACCGTGTCTGGCGTGTCGGCGACCTACCAGTCGCTCCCGATCCGGTTGGGTTACTGGAACTGGGGCACGCAGGCTTTCCTCGGCGGCGCGCTCGACGAGGTCCGGATCTTCAGCCGGGCGCTGGCCGGCGGGGAGATCGGCACTAGCTACCGGACCGGCATCGGCATCGTGGCACTGCCATTCCGCGACGAGTTCTCCGCCGCGTTGCGGCCGGCATGGCGCCGGACGAACGAGGACGCGGCCGCGCTGGCGGTGCAAGCGTCGGCGCTGCAACTGACGACGACGCCGACCGACATGTACGGCGGCAGCAACAACGTGAAGAACCTGGCCACGCTCCGGCTGCCCGACGTTCCCGGCGGCTACGCGCTGACCGCAAAGATGAGCTTCCAGGCGCAGCCCGGCGGCGCCAACCCGCAGGCAGGGATCGCGCTCCTCGCCGACGACGGCGGCGCGCCCGACCTCGACAACTACCTGCGCGCGGTCTACGGCAACGAAACGCAGCGCGTCTTCGAGGTGGTCTACGACATAGACGGGGCCGGCAACGGCGACATTCCGAATGGGGCGGCGTTCGACATCCCGGCCGACACGCCGTACTGGCTGCGGCTCGTCCGCGCGGGCAGCACCCTGCGCGCCGGCTACAGCTTCGACGGCACGCAGTTCATCCCATTCTCCGCCGCGACGACGGCGTCGTTTGCGGCGGGGGAGGCCAAGCCGATGGCGTACGCCGGCATCTTCGCGCTGCAGGGCAACGGCTCGGTCGCGACCCCGGTCGCCTTCGATGTCGACTACGCCGAACTGACCACGACCTGCAGCAACCTGCCGGCGGGACTCGTGTCCTGGTGGTCCGGCGAGAACAGCGCGGAGGACGCGACGGGCGCCAATCCGGGCACGGCGGTCGGTGGCGTGGCGTATGCCGCCGGACAGTTGGGGCAGGCTTTCCTGCTGGATGGCAGCACCGGCTACATACAGAACACGAATCCGGTGGGCCTGCCCTTGGGCGCGGCGCCGCGGACGATGATGCTGTGGTTCCGCACGCCGGTCAACCTGGCAAGTGCGACCGAAGCGGCGATGGTCCAGTACGGCTCGGCCGCAGGCGGCCAGATGTTCGCGTTGATTACATCGGGAAACGCGCCGGGACGCTTGTACTTCTACGGCCACAGCAGCGACGTCGCCGGCCAGACTTCGCTGCTTCCCAACACGTGGTATCACGCGGCCGTGTCCTACGACGGAACGACGGTCCGGCTATATGTGAACGGCCAACCCGACGGGCAGTCGGCGATGGGGCTCAACACACAGCTCTCCGGGGACGGCCTCACCATCGGGCTGCGGCACAGTTCCTCGCGCTGGCAGGGCGAGATCGACGACGTCGCGATCTTCGACCGCGCCCTCGGCGCCGCGGAGATCGCCGCGGTGTACCAGGCGGGCAGCACGGGCGCGTGCTTCGCAGCCCCCAGCCCGACCAGCCTGCAGATCACCTCGCACCTGCCGCATCCGAGCGTCGTGGGGACGCCGGTCAGCGTGCATGTCGCGCTGAGCGTCGTGCCGCCGGGCGGGGGCACGCCCACCGGAACGATCGAGGTCAGCGACGGCGCCGCCAGCTGCTCGATCGTGCTGCCTGCCACCGCGTGCGACCTGACGCTGGCGAGCGTGGGCACCGCGACCATCACCGCGCATTACCCGGGGGACAGCAACTTCGCCGCCAGCGACGCGGCCGGCGTCGCGCACACCGTCGTCGACATGTCGGCGCAGAGTCCGCTGACCGTGTTGCGCACCGGCAGCGCGGCGGCGGCAGCGTGACCAGCGGAGACGGCGTCATCGACTGCGGCGCCACCTGCGCGCACACCTACGCGCACGGCACGCAACTCACGCTGACGGCCGCGGCGCAACCCGACTCGACCTTCCTGGGCTGGCAGGGCGCTTGCATCGGCAACGGCCCGTGCAACCTGTCGATCGCCGTCGCGACCTCGGTCACCGCAACCTTCGCGCTCACCGCCTCGGCGCCGTTTACCGGCGACATGGAGCGGAACAACGTGTACGACGCGCTGACCGATGGGCTGATTGTCATCCGGTACTTGTTCGGCCTGCGCGGTCCCGCGCTGACCGCCAATGCGATCGGCGACGGCGCGACACGCACCGACCCGGCGGCGATCGCGGCCTTTCTCGACGATCTCCAGCCCATGCTGGACATCGACGGCAACGGCCAGGCCGACGCGCTGACCGACGGGCTGATGTTTCTCCGCTACCTGTTCTCGATACGCGGCCTTCCGCTGACCAGCAATGCGCTGGGAGACGGGGCCACGCGCACGACGCCGGAGGCGGTCGAGGCGGCGATCCTGGTGCTGCTGCCGTGAGGGACGGGGAGATACGTGAGGAGTAACGAAATGGCCATCATCGCGCATGCAACTTCGATCGGGCCGCGGGCGCGTGCCCTAACGGCGATTCTGGGGCTGCTTCTCTTGTGGTGCACGAGCGTCGCAGCGCAGGCTCCGTCCTTCGCAGCGGGTGCGAGGGCATCAGCGCCGGGCGCACCCATTGCGGCCGTCGCCGGCTGCGTCGCGCCGCCTTCCGGCCTCGTGTCATGGTGGACCGGCGACAACAGCGCGATCGACATCGCCGGCCCCAACCACGGCGTGCTTCATGGCAATGCCGGCTACGCGGCGGGCCGCGTGGGCAGGGCCTTCGACCTGGACGGCGCGGAAGGCACCTATGTCGAGATCGCGGGCAGCGCCGGCCTGAATCCCGCGGGCGCCTTCAGCATCGATGGCTGGTTCTACATCGATCCGGCGGAGAACATCAACGAGATAGGCACGCTCGCTGCCAAGAGCGAGGGCAGCACGGGCAATGGCTGGGCCTTGTACTTCGACTACCGGTCCGGCACGAAGGACCTGAAGTTCATCGTCGGCGCGAACGCGACCATGACCAATGCCATCCCCACGGCGGGCTGGTATCACGTGGCCGGCGTCTACGACCCGGCAGCGCTCCCGCGCGCGACGCTGTATCTCGACGGCAGCGCGGTCGCCGACTCCGGCGCCTCGGGCGCGGGACCCGCGCCCAACAACCTGCCCGTCCGCATCGGCGCGATGCACTGGACCGACTCGTATCACCAGGGCAACGACCGGCTGCGCGGCAAGGCCGACGAGGTCGAGTACTTCGAGCGCGCGCTGACCGCCACCGAAGTCGCCGCGATGTACACGGCCGGAGCCAGCGGCAAATGCCGGCCGTGCGCGGTGGCGCCCTCGGGGCTGCTCTCGTGGTGGCCCGGCGAAGGCAACGCCGACGACGTCATCGGCACCAACGAAGGATCGGCGCAGGGCGGCGCGACCTTTGCGCCCGGCCGCACCGGACAGGCGTTCAGCTTCGACGGCGCCGACGACCACGTCGAGATACCGGACAGCCCCGGCATCCATTTCGCCGCACAGCAACCGATGTCGATCGCGTTCTGGGTCAAGCGCACGAGCGCATCACCGTCACAGATCATCCTGGCCAAGCGCCCCGATTGCGTAACCCAGGTGCACTACCAACTGCAGTGGCATGAGCCTTCGAACACGCTCACGTTCAGCAGCACCGGCGGCGGCGCCAACGGCGTCACCGGAGTGGCCACGGCGTTGCCGCTCGACACATGGGTCCACTTTTCGGTCACCTTCGACGGCACGCTGGCGACGATGTACATCGACGGCGCGCCGGTAGCGAATCACGCCATGAGCTTCGATCCGGTGGCGACGCCGCTGCGGTGGGCGGCGAGCCCGCGTGCGGCGGACAGTTCTTCGGCGGCCTGATCGACGAGCTCACGCTGTTCGACCGCGCGCTCTCGGCCCAGGAAGTTTCCGTGCTGTACAACGCCTGCGACGCGGGCATCTGCCAGCCGGCCACGGTTGTCGCCCTCACGGCCAATCTCGAACCGACGGCACCGGGCCAGACGGTAGTGTTCACCGCCGTCGTGACGGGAGGGTTCGGGTCGCCAACAGGAACAGTCGATTTCGTCGCCGACGGCGCCACGCCATTGTGCACGGGGGTTCCGCTCGCGGGCAACCAGGCCGCATGCAGCGCCGACATACTGCCCACCGGTAGCCACTCGATCGTGGCCGCCTACTCCGGCGACGGCGGACACAGCGCCGCTGCATCGCCGCCGCTCTCACACACCGTGGGCGACAGTTCGAACTTGCTGCTCACGGTCACGAAGGGCGGCACCGGCGGGGGCGCGGTCGCCAGCAATCCGCCTGGAATCGAGTGCGGCGGCGACTGCTCCGAGCCCTATGCCGCCGCGACAGCCGTGACGCTGACCGCGACGGCGGACACCGGTTCGGTGTTCAGCGGCTGGCTGGGCGCCTGCACCGGCCGCGGTCCGTGCAACGTCGTTGTCGGCGCGGCGATGAACGCGGCGGCCACGTTCGCGCCGGCCGCGCTCGCGCCGCTGCGCATCGACATCGACGGCAACGGCAACGGCCCCCCATATGACGCCCTGACCGACGGGCTGATGGTCATCCGGCACCTATTCGGATTGACGGGACCGTCACTGACCGCGGGGGCCATCGGCGACAACCCGGCGCGCACCGACCCGGCGGCAATTGCGACCTATCTCAACGACATCCTGCCCATCCTCGATGTCGACGGCAACGGCCAGGCCGATGCGTTGACCGACGGCTTGATGATCCTGCGCTACCTGTTCGGACTGCAGGGCAATGCGGTCATCGCCGGCGCCATCGGCGACGGGGCGACCAGGAGCGACGCCGGGCAGATCGAGACGTACATCCAGTCGCTAATGCCTTGATGACGCGGGTGGAATGGGCTCCGGCAGGTGCCGCGGACAGGTGCCCGGCGGGCCTTGCGGTGTCCGTGGCGAACCCGCGAATCACTGGCACGGAGTCGCATTGCGCGTTCATTCGACGTGCAGCGTGTAGGTGATCGCCTGCATCATCCCGGGCAGCACGCCGCCGAAGTTGAGCGTGTGCGTGCCGGGGGCCAGCGGCCGCAGCATCACGTAATAGCCGTTCGCGGCGGAGGGAAAGACGCGGACCCTCGGGTCCGTCAGCGCGCCGATGTCGAAGCACTCCGTCGTCGCCTGCCGGTAGGACTTCAGGTCGGGCACGCGCACGCCGTCGACTTCGAGCACCAGGTGGGACACCGCATCCGTGACCAGGGTCGCGTCGCGCATGGCCGCCGGGCAATCGCCGGCCTCGCGCAGCGGCGGCATCACCACGTAATTGATCAGCGGAAAGAACAGATGCTTGCCCTGGGGCACCTTGCACGTCCTGATCGTCCGCTTCGTTTCATAGGCGCCGGCCAGGAACCAGACGTTGCCGCCCTGCTTGCGCGCGCACTGCGCGCCTGTCGGATCGGCGATCGGACTCTCATTGCGCTCGAACGACGCCGCCCACTGCCACCAGGCGCGCGACCACTCCGCCTGCGGGATGCCGTCGACGGGCTCGGCGGGCGGGACGGCGGGGCCGTCATGGGCATGGGCGGGCCCGGCGCCGAGCAGCGCAAGGAAACCGATGCACGCAGCGAACGTTACCCGCATGGACCTGCTCCCGTGTTTCGCGTGCCGCATGATCATCCACCGGGTTCGTACACGCCAACTATAGTAGCCGAGCTGCCGGCCCTCCGGCGGGCGCTGCCCTACAATCCGCACATGTCCCTGCGCCGCCTGATCCTCTTCTTCGTTGCCGCCGCGCTCCTGTCACTCGGCGCGTGGGCCGGACTGCGCTACGCGCTCGAGGCGCGCCTGACGATCGCGGCCCAGCGGGACCTGCAGACGATCATCGACCTTGCCGCCATCGCGCTCATCAGCGCGGCGCACGAAACGCCGGGGGCGGGCGGGCCGGCGCTGCTTTCGAACGCCTCCCCCAACCTGCAAGAAATGAGCAAGACGCTGGACCGCGCCAGCGACCAGCAATTGCGCACCATCTACTTTTTCGACGAGACGGCGCGCCTGTTGCGGCTGGGAGGACAGGCAAATGGCGGCGCGCCCCGCGCCGGACCGCCGCCGGCCATCGTGGCCGAAGCGCTGGCGGCGCGGCAGCGCGACTCGCCCGTCAATGAAGGCACGTTGTTCCGCGCGTACACCGGCCTGCAGGGCGAAGAAGCGATCGGCGCCTGGCGCTGGCTTCCCCGCCTGGCGCTGGGCATCGTGGCGGAGCGGCCGAACGATCGCTTCGTCCGGCCGCTGCGCTGGCTCGATGGCGCGTTCATCGTGACGGTGCTCGCGCTGCTGTCCGGCTTCCTGTTCATCGCCCAGGTGGGCGTGGCCAGGTTGCGCGCGGCGTTCGGCCTGCCGGACATCGCGGTGTGCGGGCCCTGGGTCATCGACCGGCTGCTGGGGGAGGGATCGATGTCCAACGTGTATCTCGCCCACCACCGGCATCTGCACCGGCAGGTGGCTGTAAAGCGGCTCAAGGCGCATGCCAGCGGCGACGAGCCGGTGGCACGCTTTACCCGCGAAGCGCGCCTGGCCAGCCAGCTCGCGCATCCCAACATCGTGACCATCCACGACTACGGCACCGTGTCGGGCGGCGGCTTCTACTATGCGATGGAATACATCCATGGCATGACGCTGACCGAACTGGTCGGACGGCATGGCCCGCTGCCGCCGGCGCGCACGGTCCGCATCCTCCGCCAGATCTGCGCGGCGGTGGGCCAGATGCACGAGCAGCAGTTGCTGCATCGCGACATCAAGCCCGACAACATCATGGCCTACGAGAACGATGGCGACTGCGACCTGGTGAAGCTGCTCGACTTCGGGCTGATCAAGGACCTCGAGACCGATGACTCGCGCGACCTGACGCGCGCGGTGCGCGTGCTCGGCACCCCCGCGTTCATGGCGCCGGAGCGCATGCGCGATCCCCGTCTCGTCGACAAGCGCTCCGATCTCTACGGCATCGGCTGCATCGGCTTCTACCTGCTGGCCGGCCGCAAGCCGTTCGAGGCCACGCGCGACGCCGACCTCGCGCAGCAGGTGCTGCACGTCGAGGCGCCGCGCGTCTCTTCGGTCGCCACGTTTCCCATTCCGGCGGCCCTCGACCGGCTGCTCGCCGGCTGCCTGGCCAAGGACATGGCCGGGCGCCCGCCCGATGCCGCGGCGTTCATCGCCGCGCTCGACGAGATCGCGCTGCTCGTGCCCTGGGATCGCGCGCAGGCGCGGCACTGGTGGACGAGCGTGTTTCCGCGGGCGGTGCACTAAGGTACTGCACTCCGTACGCGAACGCACAGACTTCCGCGGTCCGAAGGATCACATTGATGACGTGGTAGAGCGGAGTTGGACGGTGCTGGCCGATTGCCGGCGGATGTCATCAGGAGCAAGCCATGAGCGTGAACAAGGACCAAGTCAAGGGCCGCGTCAAGGAAGCGGAAGGCAAGATCAAGGAAGTCGCCGGCAAGCTGGTGGGCAACGAGTCGCTGGAAGCGAAAGGCAAGGTCCAGAAGGTGCTCGGCCAGGCGCAGGCGAAGTTCGGCGACGTGAAGGCGGATGTCAAGGATCTGAAGAAGAGCAGTTGACGTCGCGTCATCCTCTCCGGGTGGGGCGCCTATAATCGACTCCCCGAGGCATGGGGAATGGTTCCCGCGCCCCCCAACCGGAAGGAGGAATCGACATGGGGAAGAAGAAGGGAACGGAGTCCGGCGTCTATCGCGTCACTGAGATCATCGGCACCAGTTCGGTATCTTGGGAAGATGCCGCGAAGAACGCGGTCGCAAGATGCGCCTGTTCCTCTGGATCCTGATTGCCTGGCCTTTGCCCGCGCTGGTAGCGGGTGCCTTGGGCTGGAGCAGCATCTGGGGCAGCGGCAGCGCGCTGGGCGACTACCTCATTCCGATTCCCGTGGCCGGCGGGGCGCTGCATGTGCCCTCGTTCGTGCTGTGCGGCCTGGTGGTGTGGAACATGCCCTCGCGCAGCGCCAGGGCCGCCGGCCGACTGCGCGCCTTGCTGATCGGCGCGGCGCTGGCCGGCCTGTTGTGGCTGCTGAAGCTGGACGACATCCTGCTGGCTTTGCAGACCAACTCCACCCTGTCCGGCAGCCCCTGGCAGCAGAACCCGCTCGGCCTGTTTGTTCTGAGCGACGCCCTGATCGCGCTGCTGTTCACCGCTGGTGCGTCTGCGGGGCCGTGGCTGCGCCTGGAACTGGCGTCCGCCCTGCTGGTGTTGCTGCCGGCGGTGCTGCCCTGGGCATGGCGTTCAAGTTCTCCCGTGCCGGCGAGCCCTTCATGCTTGGCGACAGCCGGCAGGGCAAGGAACGCGGCGACGAAATAGTGATGGCCTTCACCAGCCTGGACGTGAATGCGCCCGACTTCCGCACGCGCGCCGAAGCCTGGTCCGCTTTCCAACACCCGCGCCTGTCCATCAACAGCGATGACGTGGCCATTCTGTTCACACGCAACCTGGACGCCGCGCGCCGCTTCGAGACCAGCAAGGCCGTCATGACGCTGTGCCTGTTCGAAGACGGCACGCCGCCGCAGTGGATGCCCGGCTCCGGGGCCGATGAGTGCTTTGACAACCATGTGAGCTTCAGCGAGAAGTTTGCGCGTTCCTACGCCGCGCGGCCGGCCGGCGAAGCCCTGGACCTGAAGGACTACATGGCACGCAAGGCCGTGTGCGCCGGCGTGGCGACCATTCCCCCCAGCGGCGACACCGGGGGGATTGAACTGTCGGGCATGCGTATCTGCAGCCGGCTGCCCGAGGCGCGCGAGAAGCTGCGGCTCAAGTACCCGGAGGCGGCGGCTGGTCTGGATGCGCCCCCCTGAGCGAACACCAACCACCGAAGAGAATGCCGTGTTGTCACCCGATGACCTGGAACGACTCATCCCCGCCGAACGCCGCCGGTCCCGCTCGCCCATTCCCACGCAGTCGGTTGCCAGCGACGAATTCCTGCGCGCAGCGCAAAACGCGAAGCAACGCGAGTTCGAGGCTGTTCGCCACCTCGCACTGCCACCGCGCCTACTTCACCGCCCCCGCCGTCAACCCGCGCACGATGTGCCGCTGCCCGAAGAACAGCAGGAGCAGGGCCGGCAGCGTGGAGAGCAGCGCACCGGCCGCCATCTCGCCGTACTTGGTCTCGTGTTCCTGCGCGTACTTGGCGATCGCGACCGGCACCGTGGCCGTCTGCTTGGCGGTCAGGTTCAGGGCGACGACGAACTCGTTCCAGCTGTGGATGAACACCAGGATCGCGGTTGCCGCGAGTCCCGGCATCACCACGGGCACGATGATCCGCCACAGCAGCGCCAGCGTGCCACAGCCGTCGATGCGGGCGGCTTCCTCGAGTTCGCGCGGGACTTCGCGGATGAACGTCGCCATCAGCCAGATGCCTATCGGCAGGTTGAGCGTCGCGTGCGCCAGGATGACCGCCGCGTAGGTGTTGTACATGTCGAGGCTGCGGAACATCACGTACCACGCGCCGACCAGCGTGATCGCCGGGATCGCGTTGAACACCGCGGCGCCCAGCAGGAACAGATGCACGACCCAGCGCGGCCAGCCCATGCGCTCGATCGAGTACGCGGCGAGCGTGGACACGACGAGGACGATCACCGTGCTCGCGCCGGCGACGATCAGGCTGTTGCGGAAATTCGCCAGGTAGTCCGACGTGCTCGAAAATAGCAGCTCGCGGAAGTTGTCCAGCATCGGCGTGAACGCGATCTCGCCGAGCATCAGCGAGATCTGCGTCTTGAACCCGGCCAGCGCGATCCATACGAAGGGTCCGAGGACCACCAGCGCACAGGCCACCAACGCGGCGTGCAGGGTGAGGCTCTGGAGGCGGGCGCGGTTCATGTCGTGGCTTCGCGCCGGCGCGTGACCGCCCGGGCAAGGATGAACGCGAGCGCCAGCGCGAACAGCACGACGACCGACATCGCCGAGCCGTACCCGGTCTGCCCTTCCGTGAAGAAGCGCCGGAAGATCGTGTAGCTGACGACCTCGGTGGCGGTGCCGGGGCCGCCGCCGGTCAGCAGGTAGATCTCGTCGAAGACCTTGACGCTGACGATCAGCCGGAACACCAGCGTGACCACGATCGCGGGCAGCATCAGCGGCAGCGTGACGTGGCGCAGTTCCTGCCAGAACGTCGCGCCGTCGACCCGCGCCGCCTCGTAGACATCGGTGGGCAGGCTCTCCAGCCCGGCCAGCATCAGCAGGAACACGAACGGCGTCCAGTGCCACACGTCGACGACGATGACCGCGAGCAACGCCGTCGCGCCGTTGCCCAGCCAGTCGACCGGCGCCAGTCCGAACACCCCCAGCATCTGGTTGAGGACGCCGAAGTCGAAGTTGTACATCAGCTTCCAGATCGCGCCGATGACGATGCCCGGCACCAGGATGGGCAGCAGGAACACGGTGCGATACAGGACCCGGCCGCGGGTGATGCGCGTGGTCATCAGCGCCAGCGCGAAGCCGAGCACCATCTGCGCCAACACCGCGCCGGCGGCGAAGAGCAGCGTGTTGAACGCGCCGGCGCGAAACAGCGGGTCGCCGAACACGCGCGCGTACTGGGAGAGCCCGACGTATTGCCAGTTGGCCTTGCCCTGGATCCAGTCGATGCGCGCCAGGCTCATCGCGACGAGTTCGGCGATGGGCAACACCGCGACCGCGGCGAAGAGCAGCAGCGCCGGCGCCAGCATCCAGCGCCGGGTGGCGACCTCGGGCCTCATGCGCTCTCCCGCACGGCCAGTTCGAAACCGACGTCGACCTGCGCTTCCGCGATCGCGCGGCCTTCGAGCCGGTCGAGGATCATCTGCGCGGCGCGGCGCCCGATTTCCTCGCGCGGGATGCGCACCGTCGTCAGCGCCGGCACCAGCCAGGCGCCCATCCCCGCGTCGTTGAAGCCCGCGATCGCGATGCGCCCGGGCACCTGCCAGCCGCGGCGCTGGCATTCGAGCAGGGCGCCGATCGCGCGCACTTCGCTGGCGGCGAAGATGGCGGTCACTTCGGGATGGCGCTCGCAGATCCGCACCAGCGCCTTCGCGCCGGCCTCCAGGTCGGATGGGCACTCGATGGTCAGCGCTGGCGCGCGGGTCAGCCCGTGCGCGGCGACGGCTTCGTCGTAAGCGCGCCGGCGATCCGCGGCCTGCGGATTGCCGGCGACCGCCGCGCCGATGAAGCCTATCGTCCGATGCCCGCGGCCGGCCAGATGGCCCATCATCGCCAGCGCGGCCGCATGATTGGAAAAGCCGACGACCATGTCGATCGGATCGGCGGTGAGGTTGCCGGTCTCGACCACCGGAATGCGCGCGCGCTCCAGCGCGCGGCGGGTCCCGCCGGTATGCTCGACGTTGCTCAGCACGATGCCGTCGGCGCGCCGGCCGAGGAACGCGGCGACGAGCTTCTCTTCGCCATCGAGCACGTAGCCGCTGTCGCCGATCAGCGCCTCGAATTGCCGGGCGCGCAACACCGCGGTCATCCCGGCGACGGTCGCCGCGTAGATCGAGGCGGTGATCGTGGGGATCACCAGCCCGACCAGGCGCGTGCGGCGGCTGGTCAGGCTGCTCGCCACCAGGTCGGGCACGTAGCCGGTCTCGGCGATCGCCGCGGCGACGCGCGCGCGCGCTTCGGCCGACACCTTTTCCGGCTCGCGCAGCGCTCGTGAAACGGTCATCGCCGACAGCCGCGCGACGCGCGCGACATCGGTCAGGCGCGGCGCATTCCCGCTGTCCGCCGCACGCGGCTGGTCCGGCCGGTCTCTCATGCGAATCCGGTATTTGACATGGCTGCATGACTGTAGCAAGATTGGAATGTTTGCGCAAACATGCTTGTAATACAGATGTTTGCGCAGCCGTCTCGAATCGATTGGAGGAACCCGCCATGCCCGCCGCCCTGAATCGCCGCCAGTTTCTGACCTATGCCGGCGCCGCCGCGCTAGGCGCCAGCACGCTTGCACGCCAGGTCGGCGCCCAAGCAGGTCCCCCGTGTCGCGCCGATCACCATGGTGATCAACCAGTCCCCGTGGTTCGGCGGCTTCCGGCAATTGGCCGAGCAATACACGAAGGAAACGGGGAACAAGATCGAGCTCGACGTCAATCCGTATGCCGGCGCGCTGGACAAGATCCGCAACTCGCTGCGCGCGGGCGCCGGGTCCTACGACCTGCTGGCGATCGACAACAACTGGATGGTCGAATTCTTCGACGGCGGCTTCCTGGTGCCGCTGACCGACCTCGAGCCGGGCTTCAAGCTGGATCCGCAGATCAACACGTTCGGCGGCACCATTTTCTGGAACGAGAAAGTGCGCAGCTTCGACGCCGCCGGCGGCAAGCTGATGGGCGTGCCGATCAACGGCAACGTCGAAGTGCTCTATTACCGCAAGGACCTGTACGACCAGCACGGGCTGAAGGTGCCCGAGACCTGGGACCAGGTGCTCGAGAACGCGGCCAGGCTCAACGACGGCTCGCGCGTCTACGGCTTCGTGCATCGCGACGACCGCGACTCGGCGCTGGCCGACTTCGCGAACTACCTGTTCAGCTTCGGCGGGGACATCTTCGCCAACGCCGCCGCGGGCGATTTCAGCGTCGTGTTCAACAGCCCGGCCGCGCGCGCCGCGCTCGAGTTCTACGTGAAGCTCGGCAAGGGCGGCGGCTATCCGACGGCGGGCTCGGTCAGCCAGGGCCAGATGATCCAGCTGATGGCCACCGGCAAGGCCGCGCAGACTGTCGGCATCGTCGGCGCCTGGGCGCAGCTGGAAGACCCGGCCAAGTCCGCCGTGGTCGGCAAGTTCGAGACCGCGCTGATTCCGCGCGGCGCCGGCGGCAAGCATGCCAGCCGCGCCGGCCACTGGATCGGCGCCATCGCGCGCAACGTGCCGCGCGAGCGCCAGCAGGCCGCGCTGGCGTTCCTGACCTGGTTCCAGGGCCTCGACCGGCAGATCGCCTACACGCGCTACGGCGCGGTGCCGGTGCGCGCCGACATGGGCAAGACCGATATCGCGCGCGATCCCAAGTTTCGCTTCCTCAAGGCCCAGGCGGAAAATTCGCAGGTGGCGAAGATGTACGCGGTCGTGCCCGAAGCCGCGCAGATGAATTCGCTGCTCTCGCTGCGCCTGAACGAATGCGTGATCGGCAAGGCATCGGTGGCCGAGACGCTCAATCGCGGCGCCGCCGAAGTCCAGGACCTGATGACGCGTGCCGGGCGCAAGACCGGCCGCCTGCCCGACCTCAAATGATCGTCCGCGCAGGCGACCCGCCGGCGGCCGGCGCCCTGGCCTTGCCGCGGCTGGGCTACGGCGGCGGCAGCCTGTTCGACATCGGCGCCGAGCGCGAGGCCGCCGATCTGCTGGGCTATGCGTACGACCGCGGCTTCCGCTACTTCGACACCGCGCCGTTCTATGGCAACGGCCTGGGCGAACACTTTGCCGGGGCGGCGCTGCGGCAGCGGCCGCGCGACGAGTTCGTGCTCTCGACCAAGGTCGGCCGGCGGCTGCGTCCACGGACCGATGCGCCCGCGCCGGGGCAGATGCCGTTCGACTACTACTACGACTACAGCTACGAGGGCACGCTGCGCTCGTTCGAGGACAGCCTGCAGCGGCTGGGACTGGCCCGCATCGACATCGCGTTCCTGCACGACGTGAACCCGCGCTGGCACGGCGAGGCTTACGAAGAGCGGTTCGGCGAGGCGATGAATGGCGCGTACCGTGCGCTGCTCAGGCTGAAGAGCGAGGGCGTGGTGCGCGCGATCGGCGTCGGCGTCAAGGGCGCGGACGTCTGCGCGCGCTTCGCCCGCGCGGGCGACTTCGACTGCTTCATGCTCGCCGGCGGCTACACGCTGCTCGAGCACGCCGCGCTGGACGACTTCCTGCCGCTGTGCGCGAAGCAGAAGCGCGCGGTCATCGTCGCTTCGCCGTTCAATTCGGGCATCCTCGCCACCGGCGCGACCGCCGGCGCCAGGTTCTTCTACCAGCCCGCGCCGCCGGAGATCCTGGAACGCACGCGGCGGATCGAAGCCGTGTGCCGGCGCCATCGCGTGCCGCTGGGCGCCGCGGCGCTGCAGTTCACCCTCGCGCATCCGGTCGTGGTCTCGGCGGTCTGCGGCTACCGCTCGCGGGCCGAAGTGGACACGAACATGGCCTGGGCCGCGCTGCCGCTTCCCGGCGCGTTGTGGGACGAGCTGAAGGCCGAACGCCTGCTGCCGGCGCAGGCGCCCGAGCCGCGCAGCGAAGTCGCGGCATGACCGGCCCCGCGTTCGACGGCTTTCGCCGCCCCGATGGCACGGTCGGCGTCCGCAATCACGTATTGATCCTGTCGGTCACCGGGCTGACCGGGCCGACCGCGCGCCGTATCGGCCGCGCGGTGCCGGGCGCGCGCGTGGTGACGACGCCATACGGCAGCGGCCTGGTCGGCGACGACGCGGCGCTGCAGCGGCGCGCACTGACCGCATTCGGCGCGCATCCGAACGTGGGCGCCGTGCTGGTCATCGGCGCCTCGCCGCCGCTGGTCGACGAAGTCGTGGCGAGCATCGCGCTTACGGCCAAGCCGGTGGAAGCGCTGATCCTCGACGACTGCGACCACGACGCGCTCACGCTCACCGAACGCGGCACGCGGATCGCGGCCAGGATGATGCGCGAGGCATCGCGCGCGCGCCGCGTCCCGGTGCCGCTCGCCGAACTGTTCCTGGGCATGGAATGCGGCCGCTCCGATCCGAGTTCCGGCCTGGTGGCGAACCCGCTGGTCGGCGCCGTCGTCGACGCGCTGATCGACGCTGGCGGGCGCGCGGTGTTCGGCGAAACCATCGAGTGGCTGGGCGCCGAGCATCTGCTCACCGCGCGGGCCGCGAATCCCGAGGTGGCGCGCGCGATCGAGGCGGCGGTGCTCCGCCGCGAACGCACCGCGATCGATGCCGGGCTGGACCTGCTCGGCAACAATCCGGGGCCGACCAACATCGCGGCGGGCCTCACCACCATCGAGGAGAAGTCGCTGGGCGCGATCGCCAAGGGCGGCCGCTCGCCGATACGCGGCGTGGTCGGCATCGCCGAGCCGCTGCCCGGGCCCGGCTTGTACCTGATGGACGCGCCGGCCTACGCGCCGGAATCCGTCGGCGGGTTGGTGGCTTCGGGCGCGCAACTCGTGCTGTTCACCACCGGCGTGGGCAACAGCTTTGTCAGCGGGCTGGCGCCGACGATCAAGATCTCCGGCAATCCGGTCGCGACGCGGCGGCTGCGTGAGCAACTCGACTTCGACGCGAGCGATGTGTTCGCGCGCCGCGCGTCGCTGGCGGACGCCGCCGCGCGGCTGCAGGCACTGGTCCTCGAAGTGGCGTCGGGCACGCTGACCTGGGGCGAGATTCTCGACGAAGGCGAAGACGTTGTGAGCCGGCTCGGGCCCGCACTATGAACTGGCAGGCCACCACACTGGCCGCGGGCGACAACGTCGCCACCGTGCTCCAGCCGATCGCCGCCGGCGAGACGGTGGCCGTGTGGACCGCGGCGGGCGTGATCGCCATCACGGCGCTCGAGCCGGTCGCGCTCTGCCACAAGATCGCATTGGCCGACCTCGCGGCCGGCACCGCCGTGATCAAGTACGGCCAGTGCATAGGCCAGACCACGGCGCCGGTCCGGCAGGGCGGCTGGGTGCATGTGCATAACCTGCGCAGCCGCCGCGCGCAGGCGGCGGGCGGCGCGACGTGAGCGCATGAACACCTTCGACCCCTACGCCTACCTCGACGCGGCAGCAGCCGCGGTCGACTTGCCTGTCCCTGCGGCGTACCGCGACGGCGTCGCTGCGAACCTCGCGCGCCTGCATGCAATGGCAGCGGATGTGATCGACTTTCCGCTGCCCGCCCCGGCCGACCCCGCACTCGCCGGCGGCGACGACCCGGCGTGAGCGACGCGTTGCGCGCCGACGCATCGGCGGCTGCCGTCGCCGCCGCGGTGCAGTCGGGCGCGGTATCGGCGACCGCGGTGCTGGAAGCGACACTGAAGCGCATTGCCGCGCTCGATCCGACGATCAATGCCTTCACCGCGGTGGCCGCGGACCGCGCGCGCGCCAAGGCAGCGGCGCTCGACGCGTCGCGTCGCGCCGGGATCGCCCCGGGGCCGCTCGCAGGCGTCCCGTTCGGCGTCAAGGCGATGATCGACATCGCCGGGCTGACCACCAGCGGCGGTTCCGCGCTGCACGCCGGCGATCCGCCCGCCGCCCGCGATGCGGTTGTCGTGCGCCGGCTCGAAGCGGCCGGCGCCGTCTGCATCGGCGCGCTGAACATGGACGAGTTCGGCATGGGCGGCACCACCGAGAACGCGCGGTTCGGATCGACCCGCAACCCGCATGATCCGACGCGCACCGCGGGCGGCTCGTCCGGCGGTTCCGCCGCGGCGGTCGCGGCCGGCATCCTGCCCGTCACGCTGGGCGGCGACGGTCTCGGTTCGATTCGCCTGCCGGCGTCGCTGTGCGGGGTCTACGGATTGCGGCCGACGCGCGGCACGGTGTCGGCGGAAGGGCTGCTGGGTGAGAGCGGCACGATCGGCACTGTCGGTCCGCTGGCGCGCAGCGCGCGCGATGTCGCGCTGTGCCTCGACGCCTTGTGCGGTGGCGGCCTCGCCGCGCGCCGCACCGTCGATACGCTGGATGCGGGCGCCGACGGCCTGCGGCTGGCACGCGCCGGCGGCTACTTCGCCGAAGGGCTCGACGACGACGCGACCGAGGCGGTCGCTCTGGCCGCCGCCGCGCTGCGCATCACCGCGTGCGTCGACTTTCCGGAGCCGGCGCGCGCGCGGGCCGCGGCGATGCTGGTGCACACCAGCGAGAGCGCGGTAGGCAAGCTGGAAGCGCTGCGCGCGAACCTCGAAGGCTTCGATCCGCTGACCCGCGAGCGTTTCCTCGCGCACGCGCTGCTGCCCGCGCAATGGTATCTGCACGCGCAACGCTTCCGGCGCTGGCACACCGCGGAAGTCCTGCGGCTGCTGGAGCGGGTCGACGTGCTGCTGCTGCCGGCGACGCCGTGCGTGGCCCCGCCGCTGGGAAGCCGGACGATACGCATCGGCGGCCGCGACCTGCCGACCGGTCCGACGCTGGGCTGGTTCGCGCAACCGCTCGCGGGGACCGACTGCCCTGCGCTGACGGTCCCGATCCTGCGGCCCGGAAAGTTGCCGATAGGCATGCAACTCTTCGCCGCGCCGCACCGCGAGGACCTGCTCTTGCGCGTGCGCCCCCGCGGGGGCCGGCGGCCGGGGCGCCCCGCGGCCGGCCCCCCCACCCGCGCATCCTGCGAGCCAAGTCCACAGTCGCCCTGCTACAGTGTGTGCGCCACGACGGCTGCGCACTGCAACATCGGCACAGTGTTCAGTTTGCCACCGTAAAAGCTTGCGCACTCCTGCACCACGGACGTAGCAGCGCGCCTGGATGCGCCCTTCTGAGCGAACACCAACCAGAGGAGAAAACACCATGTTGTCACCCGATGACCTGGAACGGCTCATCCCCGCCGAGCGCCTCCGGTTCCGCTCGCCCATTCCCACGCAGTCGGTCTCCAGCGACGAGTTCCTGCCCGCCACGCAAAGCGCGAAGCAGCGCGAGTTCGAAGCGCGCATCAAGCAGTTGGGGACCGCGCTGGCGAAGAAGCAGGGGGTGTCGCGACGCGCGTTCTTCCAGGGCGCGGCCGGCATGGCGGCGGCCTTTGTGGCGATGAACGACACCTTCGGGCCGCTATACCTGGTGAGCCGCGCCGAAGCCCAGACACCCGAGATGGCCAACGCGCGCGCGGCATCGCTCAAGGGCCAGTTCATCATGGACATGCACACCCACTTCCTGCGCGACGACACGCGGCTGGAGGGTTTCGTGCGCGGGCGCGAGGCAGTGGGCAAGGCCGGCTGGAACCCGGCGCTGGCGGGCAAGCCGCAGACCCTGGACGACCTGAAGTTCGCCAACTACTTCAAGGAAATCTATCTCGACAGCGACACCAAGGTGGCGCTGATTTCCGGCTCGGGATCGGAAGACCCGCGCGACTGGTTCCTCACCAACGAGATGAAGGCCGAGGCCCGCACCAACGTCAACACCAAGGCGGGCAGCAAACGCCTGTTCTCGCACGCCATCTTCATGCCCGGCATGCCGGGCTGGCTGGACAAGGTGGAGCGCGACCTGGAGCTGCTCAAGCCCGATTCGTTCAAGGGCTACACCGTGGGCGACAACACCAACAAGCACCTGGCGAAACACCCATGGCGGCTCGACGATGAGAAGCTGCTCTACCCGTTCTACGAGAAGCTGGTGCGGGCGAGCCGGACCCAGCCCGGGCTGGCCAATGTGTGCGTGCACAAGGGGCTGTTTCCACAGACCACGACCGACCGTTTTCCGGAGCTGCTGCCGTATGCGGACGTGCGCGACGTGGGCAAGGCGGCCAGGGACTGGCCGCAGCTCAACTTCATCGTCTACCACTCGGCCTTCCGCTTCACCGGCGGCGCGCAGAACACAGGCTGGGAGCAGTTCGAGAAAACCGGACGCATCGACTGGGTGACGGACCTGGCCGAGATACCGCGCAAGTTCGGCGTGAAGAACGTCTACGGCGACCTGGGCCAGATCTTCGCCCAGAGCACGGTGGCCGAACCGCGCCTGTGCGCCGCGATGCTGGGCCAGCTGATCCAGGGCCTGGGCGCCGACCATGTGGTATGGGGCACCGATGCGGTGTGGACGGGCGCGCCGCAATGGCAGATCGAGGCGCTGCGCCGGCTGGAGATTCCCGAGGAGATGCAACTGAAATACGGCTTCGCGCCGCTGGGGGCTGCCGACGGCCCGGTCAAGAGCGCCATCTTCGGCGACAACTCGGCGCGGCTGTACCACTTCACGCGGCCGCAACGCGCGGCACTGGCGCAGGACAGCGTAAGCCTGGCCAAGGCGGAGTACGACCGGTCGGGCGGCGGGCGTACCAATCTGCGCTATGGCTATGTGGAGCCCGCGGCCCGCGTCGGATAGGTAGTCGGACCGGACGGCCTCAAGCATCGGCGGCCGCGGTGGCCCGGCTCATTTGACGTCCTCATTCTCGAGCTGCCGGCTGAGGCGGCATTGCACCGCGCCTGACCTCCGTCCCCGTCGCCAGCTCGAGGACCTTCATGATGCACGCCCAGTCCTCGCCGCCCCAGCCTTGCGCGTTGGCCGCGACGAACTGCTCATGCAGCAGCGAGCCGTAGGGCATCGGCGTCATCGTCTTCTCGGCCAGCCCCAGCGTCACGCGCAGGTCCTTCAGCGCGAGCGTCATGCTGCCCTCGGGGGAAAAGTCGCGCGCGATGATCTTGCGCTTCATCCGCCGCTTGAGCTGTTCGCTCGCCCCGCTGTTGGTGCTGATCACGTCGAAGAGCACGTCGGGGTCGATGCCTGCCCGCGCACCGAGGATGAAGCCCTCGCAGGCGACGGCGAGGTTCACCCCGGCCACCAGGATGTCGATCGACTTCACGATCGACGCGCTGCCGACCGGCCCGACGTGATGGATGGTGGTCGCGAAGCACCGGAACAGCGGCTCGATCTGCGCGAAGAGCGCGGCGTCGCCGCCGCAGATCACCGACGAGCGGCCCTCGCGCGCGCCGACGACGCCGTTGCCGACCGGCGCTTCGAGCATGCCGATGCCGCGCTCGCTCAACGCCGCCGCTATGCGGCGCGCGTGCTCCGGGAAGTTGGTCGTGAGGTCGACCAGGACCAGGCCGGGCCGCGCGGCCTGCGCGATGCCATCGTCGCCGAGCGCGACCGTTTCGACTTCGGCAGGTCCGGGCAGGCAGGTGAAGACGACGTCCGCCACCTGCGCGGCGGCCCGCGGCGAGGCGACGGGCTGCGCGCCGGCCGCGACCGCCCTGGCCTGTGCCGCCGGCTCGCTATCGCAGACGTAAACCTCGTGCCCCTTGCGCGCGAGGTTCGTGCAGATGTGCAGGCCGATGTTGCCGGCCCCGATGAATCCGAGCTTCATGCGCCTTCTCCCTCATTGCGGCGATTGTCGTTCTGTTCGTCCCAGCCGTGGTCGTGCTCCGCGACGCCCAGGCGGCGATACGCCGCGCCGATGTCGTGCAGGTCCCACAACGTCGCCCCCGCCGCGATGCGCTCCACCGCCTCCTGTTCCGCGGCCGCGCGCCGTTCGGAAAACGCGACGGCCGCCGCCGCCTGCTCGCGCGGCACCACGATCACGCCGTCGCCGTCGCCGACGACCAGGTCGCCCGGATGCACCAGGACGCCGTCGCACACGACGGGGCGTTGAGCGCGCCCGCACCCTTTTTCTCCGGATGCGCGGGCGAGATCGCCGTCGCCCAGACCGGGTAGCGCATCTGCGCGAGCTGGTCGACATCGCGGATCGTGCCATGGACGACGACGCCCGCCAGCCCGATCCGTTCCGCCTGGAGCGCGGCGAGATAGCCCCATTGCGCGCCCGCCTCGCCGTTGGCCGCGACGACGAGCACGTCGCCTTTGCTCGCGCTGGCCAGCGCGCGGTGCAGAAACAGGTTGTCGCCCGGCGCCGGGCGCACGGTGATCGCCGCCCCCGCCATCCGGATGCCCAGCGCCAGCGGCCGCATGCGCTCGCTCATCGTCGCCATCCGGCCCGCGATGGGCCCGAGCCCTTCGTGCAAGTCGGACACCCAGCACGCGCGCGCACGCTCGACGAGCGCATCATCGACGCGCCTGGTGCGCGCGTAGGCGACGCCGCCCGCGTTCATTTCGGCGCTACCTGCCTGGTCAGCGCGCCGAGCGCGTCGTACTCTGCGCGCAAATCGCGGGCCAGCGCCGGGCCGCGCGTGGTGCTGGGCACTTCACCCAGCCCCGCCAGGTATTCGAGAAACTTGGGCCGCTGCGCGGCCTTGAGGAAACTCGCTTCCAGCTTGGCCACGATCTCCGGCGGCGTGCCCTTCGGCACGACGATGGCGCGCCAGAACACCGTCTCCATGTTGCCCACGCCAAGCGCATCGAGGCCGATCGCCTGGGGAAAGAGCGGGTTGTTTGCCGCGGAAGTCAGCAGCAGACATTTCGCCTTGCCCGCCTTGACCTGCGGCAGGATGCTCGCGATGCCCCCCGCGTAGAACGTGATATGGCCACCCATGAAGTTGCGGGCGGTGTCGGCCGCACCCGCGAACGGCACGGCGCGCACCTTGAGGCCGAGCGCCCCGAACGCGCGCTCGGCGCCCAGGTGCAGCGTCCCGCCTATGCCCTCGTGGCCGTAGGTGTATTTGTCCGGGTTCTGGCGGATGTTGGCCACGAGCTCCTGCCCGGTGGCGGCCGGAAAATCAGGCGCGGTGCACATCACGAACGGGGCCTTGGAGAACTGGATGACCGGGATATAGTCGTCGGGCGAATACTGGACCGGCTGGCTGTGCGGGCTCGAGGTCAGCGGTCCGCTCCAGACCGCTCCGATGGTGTACCCGTCGGGCTTCGCCTGGGTGAGCAGCGTCATGCCCAGCGTGCCGCCCGCACCGGCGCGATTGAGGATGACCACGCGCTGGCCCAGGTCCGGCTCGACCAGTTCGGCGAGCAGGCGCGCCTGCAGGTCCATCCCGCCGCCGGGGGCGATCGGCACGATCATCTCGATCGGGCGCGCCGGGTACTGGGCGAGCGCGCTGTGGGCCGCGACCACGGACCCGAGGACGAACGCGCACGTCAGCGCGAGTCGGTGCGCGACGCCGCGGCCCCGGCGCCGTCCTGCGCAGGCAGCGGCGTCGCTCGACCGGAACGTCTCCGCAACGTGCGCGGGCGGGCACAGGCGGTGTCCTTCGACAACTGAAAACGAAACTGCTGGGTCACTCATGCTGATCTCCTCGGTACTTGCGGCTTCCGTCGATGCGCGCGCGCCGGCTGCGGTGGCGCGATGAGGCGCGACCCCGAACCGGACAGGCAGTCAAAAAACTGTTTGCGGCGGCTTTCCGAGGCATCGACAATCCGCCTCGAAGTCGCGCCTAGGCTATCACAGCGGTCGCTTCGAGGAGGGCCGGGGCGGGCCTGGCGCAATGTGAAACCAGCGGGCCGACTTCTACCGGTTCGCCCCGCCCCGAAACGCCCACCCGGTGAACCGCGTCTCGATAATGGCGGTCGCCGCGTAGAGCAGGATGCCCAGCACCGCCAGCACCAGCAACCCCGCGAACACGATGGGCACCTGGAACGACGCCTGCGCATCGAGCATCAGCTTGCCCAGGCCCTTGTTGGCGCCCACGGTTTCCGACACCACCGCGCCGACGAAGGCGAGCGTGATCGCGACCTTGAGCGAGCCGAAGAAGTATGGCAGCGAGCGCGGGATGCCGACCTTCTTCATGATGTCCAGCTTGGAAGCGCCCAGCGCGCGCAGCACGTCCTCCAGCTCCGGCTCGGTCGTGGCCAGGCCGGTGGCGACGTTCACCGCGATTGGGAAGAAGGAAATCAGGAAAGCGGTCAGCACCGCCGGCACCTCCCCGATGCCGAACCACAGGATCAGCACGGGCACCACCGCCACCTTGGGGATGGAGTTGAAGCCGACCAGCACCGGATAGATGCCGGCGTAGATCGCGCGATGCCAGCCGATCGCGATGCCCAGCGCGAGGCCGAACACGGTCGCGATCAGGAAGCCGGCCACCGTGGTCCACAGCGTGACCCAGGCGTTGTCGACGATGGGCGCGCGGTACTGCCACAGCGCCGCGAACACGTCCGATGGCGCCGGCAGGATGGTGAGCGGCACGGCGAAGACCTTGCAGACGAGTTCCCAGAGCAGGAACAGCACCGCGGTGAACGCAGCCGGCGAAATCACGGTGAGAGCGAATTCGCGCCGGTCCATCAGTGCCTGCCCCCGATCAGCGCGCGCAACTCGTGCACGATGTCCTGGAACGGCTGCGTGTAAGTGACATCGAGGTCGCGCGGCCGCGCGATGTCCACGGCGCAGCGCTTGACGATCCTGCCCGGCCGGTTGGACATCACGTAGACGGTGTCGGCGAGGAACACCGCCTCGCGCAGGTCGTGCGTGACCAGCATCACGGTGACCTTGCGCGCCGCCTGCAGGTCGCGCAGCGTGCACCACAGCTCCTCGCGCGTGAAGGCGTCCAGCGCGCCGAAAGGCTCGTCGAGCATCAGGATCTCGGGCTCGTGGATCAGCGCCCGGCAAATCGAGGCGCGCTGCTGCATGCCGCCGGAGAGTTCCCACGGAAATTTCTTCGCGAAGCCGGCGAGGCCGACGGAGCCGAGAAGCTCTTCCGCCTTTTGTGCGTACTGCTTCCGGTTGCTGCGGAACTCGTCGCGATACGGTCGCACGATTTCCAGCGGCAGCAGCACGTTGTCCAGCGCGCTGCGCCACGGCAGCAGGTTGGAATTCTGGAAGGCCATCCCGACCGACTTGACCGGCCCGCGCACTGGCCGGCCCTCGACCGTGAGCGCGCCGGCGAGCGGCGGATGCAGCCCGGAGATCAGCTTCATCAGCGAGGACTTGCCGCAACCCGAGGGCCCGACGACGGCAATGAACTCGCCGTGCGCGATCTCCAGGCTCACTTCCTCGATCGCCCGCACCGCGGTCGCGCCGCGGCCATAGGCCATCGACACCCGGTCGAGCTTGACCAAGGCGCTCAAAGCGGTGGAGCCGACCGCCACCGGCCTACTTCGCCATCCGCTGTTCCTTCGGCGGCAGGAATTGCGCGGTGAAGATGTCGGCGGCCTTGGGCTTGTTCGTGTACTGGAAGGTGAGGCCGATCTGGTCCAGCGAACGCTCGAGGCGCGCCGTGTCCACTCCGCCCAGGCCGTTCCTCTCCACGTCGGGCGTGACAAAATTCTTCGACAGCGACAGTTTCAGGCGCTCCAGCTCGACTTCGCGCTTGGCGATCGGGTTGCGCTTCATCATCGCATCGATCGCGGCCTCGGGGTTCCTGATGGTCTCCTGGATGCCCCGGATGGTCGCCTTGACGAAGCCGGCGACGGCCTTGGGCGAAGCCTTCATGAAGTCCGGGCCGGCGATGATCACGTTGCCGTACAGATCGACACCGTAGTCGCGCATGTGCAGCACGACGATGTCTTCGGCGGGCACGTTGTTCGCGCGCAGGTTCATGTACGACGAAAACCAGAAACCGGTGATGGCGTCGACCTTGCCCTGTGCCAGCATCGGCTCGCGCACCGGAAAGCCGACGTTGTCGACCTTCACCTTGGACGCGTCGATCTTGTTCGCCTGCACGAAGATCGGCCACTGCGCCCAGGCGCCGTCGGCCGCCGGCGCGCCCAGCGTCTTGCCTTCGAGGTCCTTCGGCGCCTTGATGCCGGACTTCTTCAACGTGACGATGGAAAACGCCGGCGTGTCGTACACCATCATCACTGCCTGGACGGCGGCGTTGCGCGGGTTGTCGCGGTACTTGACCAGCGAATTGATGTCGGCGAAACCCATCTGGTAGGCGCCCGAGGCGACGCGGTTGATGCCTTCGACCGAGCCCGAGCCCGGGTCGATGGTCACTTCCAGGCCCTCGTCCTTGTAGTAACCCTTGTCGATCGCCACAAAGTAGGGCGCGGCCGGCCCTTCGAAGCGCCAGTCAAGGGCGAAGCGGATCGGGGTGGTCTGTGCCTGGACGGCGGTGGCGAACAGCGCCGCGGCAAACAGGATCAGGTTGCGCATTGGTGCTCCTATGGAATTGGGTTGATGGCGGTGGCGACGGCGTTGCGGAGTGTAATCGCCCCTCCGTCCTTTAAGCAAACTGCGCGCCACACCGGCACCGGACCGGTCCTATTCTCCGAAGGGTTGACTGTTCGCCGGGTGGGCGGTATATTTGCATGACATTTTGCATGCAAAATGTCATGCAATATGGCGACGCCCTCGCTCACCCTTACACCGTCCAAAGGCTCCACCATGACACCTCAGCCCCGCAGATCGATTGTGCGACGCAGGAAACTGCTCGCGTTCCTGGCATTGTTGCTGGCCGGCACGGCTATTGGCTGGACCGCGGCGCTTGCCCAGGGCGGCGCTTATCCTTCGAAGCCTGTGAAGGTCGTCATACCTGGTGGCGCGGGGAGCGGCCCGGACACGTTGACCCGCATCATTGCGTCCAAGCTGGCAGACTTGTGGGGCCAGCCGGTGGTGGCGGAGAACATCGTCGGAGCGGGCGGCAACATCGGGCACGAGCGGGTCGCCAAGGCGCAGGGTGACGGCTACACGCTGCTGCTGGGCATGATCGGTCCCATGGCCATCAACCCCACGCTTCAGGAAGGCAAGCTGGGGTTCGACCCGCTGAAAGACCTGGTGCCGATCACCATGGTGTCGCGCTACCCGAACATCCTCGTCGTGCACCCGAGCGTGCCGGTCCGGAACCTGCAGGAATTCATGGCCTATGCCAAGGCCAATCCCGGTAAGCTGCGCTACGGAACGCCCGGCACCGGCACCACGCCACATCTGTCGGCCGTGATGTTTTCCAGCATGGCGGGGATCACGATGCTCGAGGTGCCGTACAAGTCTAGCGCGCAGATGACGACCGACGTCATCGCCGGTCACATCGATCTGATGTTCCTCAACCCGGCCGCCGTGCTGCCGCATGTCAGGTCGGGGGTGGTGCGTGCCATCGCGGTCACCAGCAACGCCCGCGCGCCCTATGCGCCGGAGCTGCCCACCATGATCGAGTCGGGCCTGCCGGGCTATGAGGTGACCTCGTGGTACGGCATGTTCGCGCCGGCCGGCACGCCGAAGCCGGTGGTGGCCAAGATCAATGCCGACATGCGCAAGGTCATGGCCCTGCCGGAGGTGCACGAGCAGTTCATCTCCCGAGGTGACGAGCCTTCCGCGGGCACTTCCGAGCAGGCCGGCAACTTTGTGAAGTCGGAGATCGCCAAGTGGAACAAGGTGATCAAGCAAGCCAACATCAAGGTGGAGTGAGCGGCCGCTGACGCGGGACCGCTTGTCTCGGGGCGAGGCTTGCGGGCCCGGTTCGGGACGCCGGCACCGCCGGCGCGACAGCGCTTCAGCCCGACAACTCGGCCAGGTGACCGACCAAGCGGCGGCGCGCGCCCTGGATGTGTTCGGCCAGCATGCGTTCGGCCTCGGACTTGTCCTCGGCGCGCAGGACTTTCATCATCCCAAGGTGCTCGCGCAGGGCCTCCTCGCCGCGGACGGTGCGGTAACCATCGATGCGGATCTTCAGGATGAGCCGCTCGAATACTGCCTCCAGCGAGCGCAGCAGGGCGCGATTGTCGGCAAGCGCTGCCAGTGCGAGGTGCCAGTCGCGGTCGACCAGCATCCGCTCGCGCGTGGTGCTTTCGCGCACCAGCGCCTTGTACGCATGGTTGAACGCATCCAGCCGGCGCAGGTCGGCAGGCTTGATGCCCCGGGCCATGCTGCGGCGCAGGGCATAGATCTCCAGCGCCTCGCGCAGCTCGTAAAGTTCACGCGCTTCGTCCTCGTCAATCTCCGCGACGTAGAAGCCACGTCGCGGCAGCCGGGTGACGAAGCCCTCCTGGAACAGGCGCTCCAGCGCCTCACGCACGGGGGTGCGGGACACCGCGAGCCGCTCGGCCAGTTCCTGATGGATGAGCTTGACGCCGGGGCGCAGCTGGTTGCTGGTGATCAGTTCCTTCAGCGCGACGTACACCGTCGCGTTGACGGAACCTCCGCGCTCCGCGGCCGCCGCCGGTGCACCGCCCGTGACGCGCTTGCCGGCCCTGGCGGTCGCCGTGACGGGCGTCTCTGGCTTCGTGGGCGAGGCGGGCGTAGCGGGCATGCCCGCGATGATACGCCCTGGTTCGCGCCGCATCACGCATCCCCCGCGAGACCGCCGCGCGCGGAGCCGAGTACGCCCGCGGCCGCGAACGACTCGATCTCGGCGGCGCTGAAACCGTTCTCGCGCAGTACCTCGACGCCGTGCTCCCCCAGATTGGGCGCCGGACGGTGCGGCCGTGGCGGGCTCCGGGACCAGGTGATCGGCGAGCGCATGATGTTGATCGCCCCCTCGGTCGGATGCTCCACCTTCTCGAAAAAGCCGACTGCCGCCAGGTGCGGGATCGTCCATCAGCGAGTCCAGCGTGTTCATGCGCCCGGCCGGAATGTCCGCCGCCTGCAGCTCGGTCCATAGCGCGGTGGTGCGTGCCAGCAGCGTCCGGGCCACGAAGCCGTACAACTCGTCGATGTGCTGGTTGCGGGTGCGCATCGTGGCGTAGCGCGGATCGGCCGCCAGGTCTTCCCGCTCCACCAGCCGGAAGAAGGACTGCCACTGCCGGTCGTTGTAGATCAGCACGCACAACCAGCCGTCAGCCGTCTGGTAGGGATGGCGCGTGCGCGAGAGCACGCGGTTGTAGCCCGCTTCGCCGATCGGCGGGTCGAAAGTGCGCCCGTACATGTGGTCGGCCAGTACCACATGCGCCACGGACTCGAACATGGGCACTTCCACGGCCTGGCCCTCGCCCGTGCGTTCGCGGTGGAGCAGCGCGCCGGTCACGGCGATCACGGCGTTGAGGCCGGCGATGCGGTCGGCGATCGGCGTGGGCACGTAGCGCGGCACGTCGCCGCACAACGCACAGAGCGCGGGCAGCGCGGCCGGGCCCTGGATCAAGTCGTCATAGGCCGGCTGTCCCGAGTACGGGCCGCCGCTGCCGAAGCCGGTGAGGGCGCAGTAGACGATCCTGGCGTTGATGGCGGCGACGTCGGCATACGACAGCCCGAGCCGCTGCGCCGCCTGCGGGCGGATGTTGTGGATCAGCACGTCGGCATTGGCGATGAGCCGCGCCAGCACTTCGCGGCTGCGCGGATGCTTCAGGTCCAGCGCGACGCTGCGCTTGCTGCGGTTCATGTTGAGGAAGTTCGAGCCCATGCTGTCGGACCGGCCTGGGCCCACGCGTCGCGTGGTGTCTCCGGTGGGCGGTTCAACCTTGATCACGTCCGCGCCCATGTCGCCAAGGGCTTGCGTGGCCGATGGACCCATGAGCACGGAACTCAGGTCGACGATGCGGAATCCTGCGAGGGGGCCTGCCATAGTTCTCCGAGCATCGTGTTGCGGGTTGACGCAAACCCAAGGTTGCAATAGAATTGGATGCAGAATAGCATGCAAAAAGTGGATTGTCATCGCGCGTCGTTCGCGCCGCCTGTTTCCGTTCTCGCACTGCCGGCACTCTCCGCCCGTCCAACCTGCCGTCTGTATACAACATAGGAAAGTCATGGAAATAATCCGCAGCTGGCTCATCGCGCCGGCCAACCGCCCCGAGTACATCGGCAAGTTCGCCACGCTCGGGGCCGACTGCTCCGTCATGGACCTGGAAGACGGCACACCCGGGCAGTTCAAGCAAGCCGCGCGGGACAACCTCCCCAACCTGGTGAAACAACTGCGTGCACAGGGACTGAGCCAGGGTCTGTTCGTGCGCACCAATCACCCGCGCAGCGAACACTACGCGAAGGACCTGGCGGTAGCCGCGGGCGCCGCCGCCGACGGCGTCGTCATTCCCAAGCTGGGCTCAGTGGCCGAACTTCGGGCAGCCGTCGAAATCCTGGCGCCGGCCGAGGCCGCGTTGGGCCGCCAGTTCAAGATCATCGGCGGCATCGAGTCCGCACTGGGTGTACTGAACGTGTCCGAAATCGCCTTTTGCGATCCGCGACTGGTGGCCTTGTACTTCGGCGCCGAAGATTTCGCGACCGACCTGCTGGGGCCCGCCGCACTCCTGGGGTACCGAAGTCCTTTACGCGCGTTCGCGCATCGTTCTCGCGGCGAAGGCCGCGCGGATCGGCGCGATCGACCAGGGCGTCCTCGAGATCCACGACGACGAGCGCTTTCGGCAGGATGCCAACCAGGCACGCGATCTTGGCTATGACGGCAAGGTCTGCCTGAACCCCCGCCAGGTGGCGCTGGCCAACACGCTCTTCAGCCCGAGCCAGGAGGAAGTGGACTTCAGCCGCCGCCTGGTCGCGGCATCGCGCGCGGCCGAGGCCAAGGGCATCGGCACCATCGACTTCGAAGGCCGCATGATCGACGGCCCGCTGCTCAAGCGCTGCGAGCACATTCTTGCGCTGGCGCAGCGCTGACCGGAAGGAGTGCACGATGACCAGCAAGACCCTGAAAGCCGATGTCGAACGCGCCAAGGCGCATTACCTGGCGGTGCTGGGCGTGCTGCCCGAGCCGATCCGCGCGATGGCCGACTATGCGCCCGAAGCGCTCGTTGCCTATCAGCAGTTCAAGGACTATCTTTACAAGCCGGCCGGCGAGGGCGCCCTGGACCTGAAGACCAAGGAACTCATTTACGTAGTGCTCGATACGGCCACCGGCAATCTTGCCGGCGCCAACAACCATTTGCGCGCGGCGGTTGACCAGGGCCTGACCGTGCCCGAACTCGCCGAGGCGCTGATCCAGGTCATGAACGTGTGCGGCATCACCACCTGGGGACAGACGGGGTACAAGGTGCTCGACGAGGCCAAGCGCCTGATCGAGGTCCGGACCCAGGCTGCGCCCAAAACCGGAGCGTCCGCACCGAAGCGGAGTGACGCCACGCCCGAGACCTCACAACCGCCCCGGAGCCGGTCGCGCGCACCCAAGCCTGGAAACCGCTGATCGCACCCCGATCCCCATACCCTGGAGAATAAATTGAAGTCATCACTTACCTTCGCCGCCATCGCGTTGTACGGTATCGCCGCCGCCGGTCCCGCCGCTGCCCAAGCCACGGCCCAGGCTTACCCCAACAAGCAAATCCGGCTCGTCGTGACCGGCACGCCGGGCCAGGGCACGGATGTGCTGTCGCGCCTGATCGCGCAACGCCTGTCGGAGCGTGTCAAGCAGCAGGTGTTCGTCGACAACAAGCCGGGCGCCGGCGGCAACATCGGCGCCGACACCGCGGCCAAGGCTCCGCCCGACGGCTACACCCTGCTCATGGGCACGAATGCCACGCACGCGGCCAATGCCGCCATGTACGCCAACATGCCCTTCGACCCGCTCAAGGACTTCACGTTTGTGGCGATGGTGGGCTCGCTGCCCATGATGCTGTCGGCCGCGCCTTCGCTGCCGGCATCGAACGTGCGCGAACTCGTGGACGCCGCCAAGGCCAGCCCCGGCACCCTCAACGTCGCCATCCCCAGCACTTCGGCGCGAGTCATGCTGCAGCTATTCAACCAGCTTGCCAAGGCTGAGCTCTTCCCTGTCAACTACAAGGGCAGCGGCCCGGCCTTCATCGACCTCATCGGCGGCCGCATCCAGCTCACCATCGACACCGTCAGCGCCTCGCTGCCGCAAGTGGCCGCCGGCAAGATCAAGCCACTGGCCGTAACCACCGGCAAGCGCTTCGAGGCCGTGCCCAACGTGCCCACGCTGGCCGAGGCCGGGGTCCCCGGCTTCGACCTGGCCCCATGGAACGCGCTGATGGCGCCGCGCGGCACGCCCAGGGAGATCGTCAACTTCCTCAATGGCCACATCGTCGCCATCCTGGCGGAGCCCGACACACGCAAGCGCATGGTCGAGCTCGGCATCCAGCCCACCAGCGGCACGCCGGAACAACTGGAGGCCTTCGTCCACAGCGAGGCGCAAAAGTGGGGCGGGCTGGTGCGGCAAGCGAAGATCGTCGCCGAGTAGCAGGGCCCTCTTCTCGCGGGCCTGGTGTCTTTTCGAATTGGCCGGGTACTGTTCCAGCCTGACCCGTTTTCTCCCTGGCCAGCCTTCCTTGTGGCCGGTCGCCATGTGAGTGCGGTGCAAGTCTGGCTGGTGCTCCGGCGCCACACGCGGCCTCTCGCCCGGTCACGCCGCAAGGCGTAGCATTGGAAAGCGTCAGGCGACCTGCGGATTCACCACGGTCAATTCGGGAAAGCGGCCGAAGTCGCGATCGGCGGACTAGAGCTGCTTCACGCCGCGCTGCAGGCACAAAGCCGCGATGCGCGCGTCGTGGGCCCTGGGACCCGTAACCTTGCCGGCCACCAGCAACCCTCGCAGACGATCCCAGTGCACCTGCGATTCTGCGAGAAAGTTGAGCGACGGCGACTCGGTCCACGCGTCCACCTGGTCAAGCGCCCGCGCGAGTGGCGTGGGCGGCGTGAAGATCTTCGGATGGGTCACGATCGCCAGGAATTCGTAAATGCATGGCCAGGGAATCGCCCACGACGCGCGTCCCTCGGCAAGCTCCGCCAGCCGCCGATAGGCGGCCTCATGCCACTCCGAGTCCTCGCGATGCGCGTAAACCAGAATGCTGGTGTCGATGGCGATCACCCGTCCCGCCCCTCGTAGGCCCGCTCGCGCAGCTGGTCCCAGCTGGCGCCACGCGCGGTCTCGTTGCCGCCGCGCCCTGATTGACGAACCGGAAGCCCGGATCGGGCTCGCGCTGCGGCGCCGCCGCCAGCACTGGCCTGGCTGTCCGCTGCCTGCCGCCTCCGCTATCGGCGCGCCGCTCAATTCGCCAGCGGCCCCGGCCGGAACTGGATGTGCACCGCCCGCGGCTTGGCGCCCTTGCCGCCTTCCATCAGCCACGGCGTGCGGTCGCCGCTGGTGCTCCACAGCCCGCGCCCCTTCCACCCCGCGTTCGGATCGTCGATCCGCCCGTCGAAGCCCTTGGCGTAGAAACCCAGCGGATACGGGATGCGAATGATGACCATCTTGCCGTCCTTCAGCGCGACGAAGCCGTCGTTGAGATTGGCGGTGGACATCGGGATGTTCTCGCCCAGGCCCGAGGTGTTGTGCTGGTCGACCCAGGTGTAGTAGCTCGACTCGGCGCTGTTGTTGCCCAGCCCTGCGAAGCCCGGCCCCGGATACTGATAGAACGCCCAGCCCTCTGGACAGTGGTTGCCGGTCGCCTGCGGGCCGTTGAGCGGGCCCTTGCACTTCCTGCGGTCGAAGCTGCCGAGATGCCCGCTGGAGAGCGACGCCCAGACCACGCCGTTCTTGTCGATGTCGCCGCCGCGAATGCCGAATCCCGGCGCGGGCACGTTGTAGATTTCCGACAGCCCCGTCTCCGGCACGAAGCGCAGCACTGCCGGTGTCCCGCCGAAGACGCCGACCGTGTACCAGATCGAGCCATCGACCGGGCTCGGCATCACCGCATAGGGCCCGCCGGCGATCCGCTTGTCCTTCGCCGGGTCGACGGGCTGGTTCGGTTCGGCCCAGTCGTCGCGCCTGCCATTGCCGTTGGTATCCAGCACGAATGGCGACCAGCCCTGCGCCTTCGCGGCGTCGCCGGTCTCGTCGAACACCTTGGTGTTGACCCAGCCCGCCACCGGTCCGCTGCCGGAGAGCCACAGCGTGTCGCTGGCGTCGTACCCGAACTGCGGATGATGGGTGCCGAAGCAGGTGTCGACGAAGGTGTACTTCATCGTCTTCGGGTCGAACAGCGCCACCTGCCGCGACGAGCGCTCCAGCGGAAACACCTTCGCCGACGGATGCTCCGAGTCTTTCTTGCAGAACGCCGGGTTGCCGGTGCCGCGCACCGTGGCCGACAGCCACACCCGGCCCTGCCGGTCGAACATCGAGTTGTGGTTGTTGGCGCGGGTGTCCCAGATTTTTTCCTCGCCCCAGTAAGCCGACGGCTGCAATGGCTTGACGGACGCCGCATGTCCGGGACCGAGCGACTCGGGCATGTCCGCGTCGCGCACGGGCAACTTGAACGTCGTCACCGTGTGCGTCTTGGGATCGAGGATGGGCATCACGTCCGTGCTGTATTCAGGCGCGCCGTAGAGCGGGCCGTACGCGTTGACCGTCGGCTGCCGCCGGTCGGAGGCGATCAGGTCGTGCAGATACTGGCGGTCGTTGTGCCATTCCCACGAGGTGATGACAATGTTGCGCTCGACCCCTTGCGGCCGCGGCGGCTTGGCATGGGGCAAATCGCCCTTCGCGATGCGGTCGGTCCAGTCGCCGAGATAGTCGAATGGCACACCGCCGAAATTCCCGGCGAGCTGCTGGATCATCATTTCGCCCGACTGGCCGGATTGGATGCGCCGCATCCAAGCGTCCCGGCCCGAAGCGAACGAGCCGAACTGCGCGGGAATCGTGCGGGTCGACTCCTGGCCCAGCTGGTGGCAGCCGATGCAGCCGATGCTTTTCATTTGCTTGAGCCAGTCGATCTGCGTCATCTTCTCCGGGATGCCGCTCTTGCCTCCGAATGCGCTCGCCGGCGGGATCTTCATCATCGAATACCAGTAGATCGCCGGATAGTAGTGCGCCGCCGCCGCGGCATTGGGCGCCGGCACCGGCGCATGATTCAGATGCTGCCCCGGCTTCGCGCGCAGCTTCGGCGAATCGACCAGCCCGTAGCCACGCACCCAGACGCTGTAGTTCGCCGCCGGCAGGCCGGGGATCAGGTAGCGGCCCCGCTCGTCGGTGACGACGATCCGCGCGAACTTCGTCGGCAGCTCGGTGGTTTCGGCGATCACCCAGACGCCGGCTTCCGGGCCTTTGGGTCCGGAGACGACGCCGCCGATGTCGGTGGCGCCGATCGTGACTTGCGGGGCGGTGCGTTGAGAGGCGGCGAGCGCCGCCGGCGCAGCAGTCGTGTCCGCGACCAGCGCCGATGCGGCGGTAATGGTGGCCAATGCCCATCCAGCCTTCATCAAGTCCTCCCTGTAAATCCGGCGCGAGAAGTTCTACTTGCCGGAGAACCTCAGGCGACCAGCGGATTCACGACGGCCAACTCGGAAAAGCGCCCAAAGTCGTGGTCTGCGGACCAAAGCTGCTTGACGCGATGCTGCAGGCACAAGGCCGCGATGCGCGCGTCGTGGACTTTGGGGCCTGCGACTTTGCCGGCCAGCAATAGCCCGCGCAGCCTTTCCCAATGCACCTGCGACTCCGCGAGAAGGGTGAGCGACGGCGACTCGACCCACGCGTCAACCTGGTCGAGCGCCCTCGCCAGCGGGGTCGGCGGGGCGAAGATCTTCGGATGCGTCACGATCGCCAGGAACTCGTGAATGCACGGCCAGGGAATCGCCCACGCCGCGCGTCCCTCGGCGAGTTCCGCCAACCGCTGCCAGGCGGCCTGATGCCATTCCGAGTCCTCGCGATGCGCGTAGACCAGGATATTGGTGTCGACGGCGATCACCCGCCTCGCCCCGCATAGGCCTGCTCACGCAATTGATCCCAGCCGACGCCTTGCGCCGTCGCGCTCAGGCCGCGCCCCTTGAAAGTCGCCTTGCGCAGGCGAAACTGACCCCGCTGCGCGTGTTGGGTGAGCGCGTACCGCAGTCCCTGTTCGATGAGCGTGCGCATCGTGACACCCTCGCGCGCCGCGACCTCTTTGGCTTCAGCCAGCAGGGCATCGGAGAGTTCGATCGTCGTCTTCATATGGGTACCCATACTGCGTTATATTGTGACCCCTAATATATATGGCCGCTGTGGCGGCAGTCAAGCGCCGGCTCAAACCGCCAGCTCCACGCGCGGGCGAACGATATTCGCCTTACCCAGTCGCCCGCGGCATATCCGCCGGCCCGTAGACCAGATGCACCTGTGCCTCGGGCGGAATCCCCGGCATCGTCGCCGCCCACGCTTCCCAGTCGGCGCGCATCGCGGCCAGGCGTCCGGGCTGGCGCCTGGCCAGGTTCGCCCGCTCGCGGGCGTCGGTTTCGACGTCGAACAGGTATTCGTTCCCGTCCATCGCGAGGTACTTCCAGCACCCGTCGCGGAGCGCGCGCTGTTGGCGGTGCTTCATCCGCCAGTACAGCTTGCGCGGCGGATCGAGCGCGGGGTCGGCGAGCACCGCGGCCATGTCGATACCGTCCAGCGGCGCCGCGGGATCGTCCGCCACGCCTGCCGCGGCGAGCATGGTCGCGGTCCAGTCCATCGTCAGGTTCGGCGTCGCCGAGACGCCGCCGGGGCGGATCCGTGCTGGCCAGCGCATGGCGAGCGGCACGCGCAAGCCGCCTTCGAGCAGATCCATCTTGCCGCCGACGAACGGCCAGTTGTTCGAGAAGCGCTCGCCGCCGTTGTCGCTGGTGAAGATCACCAGCGTGTTCTCGGCGACGCCCTGCGCTTCCAGCGCGGCCAGGATGCGGCCGATGCCCTCGTCCATGTGGTGGATCATCCGCCAGTACTTGGCCAGCGAACCGCCGTCGTTGTGGCTGATCCTCGGGCTGATGCGCTCCGCCTCGGCGCGGTCCTCGCGCGTCTCCCACGGCCAGTGCGGCGCCGTGTAGTGGACCGAGAGCAGGAACGGCTGCGCCGGCGACTGCCCGGCTATCCAGTCCACCGCGCGGTCGCTGACCAGATCGGTGAAGTAGCCGTCCTCGTGAACCGCGGTTTCGTTCTCCCACAGGTCGTGGACGCCGCGCGAGTCCTTGTGGGTGAAGTAGTCGACCGCCCCCGCGGTGGCGCCGAAAAAGTAGTCGTAGCCGCTCTGCCGCGGACCGAACGCGGGCGGGAAGCCAAGGTGCCATTTGCCCGTCAGCGCCGTGCGATAGCCGGCGGCGCGCAGGCGGCTGGCCAGCGTCGGGATCTCCGGCGGCAGGCCAAGCACGCTGCTGCCGCGCTCGGCCGTGCCCAGCGGTTCCTCGGCGGCGCCGCGAAAGCGGTACTGGTAGCGCCCGGTCAGCAGCGCGAAGCGGGTCGGCGAGCAGACCGGCGAGTTCGCCAGCGCGTGCGTGAAACGCAGACCCTCGCGGGCGAGGCGGTCGATGTTGGGTGACACGTCAAACGGCGCCCCCGCGCCGCCGTAGCAGCCCAGGTCCGCCGACCCGAGATCGTCGGCGAGGATGAAGATGAAGTTCGGGCGCGCGCTCATAGGAAGTTTTCCGTGATCCCTCAACGAGCGAGCGGGTACCACCAGCCGTTGCTGGCGCGCACGTAGTACTGGCCCGATGCGTTCACGTGGTACGTGTTGCCCTGGTATTCATGGCTCGTATTGGCTTGCCATGTATGCGGCAGGACGACCTGCGAACCGTTTCCGGCGCGGAAGGTGCTCTGGCCCATCAGGCCGCGCCCGGCTTCCTGCTGATTGGCGAAGTAGCCGTCGCGTTGTTGCTGCTGGGCGGCGCCGCGCTGGGCCTCGGCCTGCCGCAGACGCTGGACGGCGGCCATCTCGT
>JADKEV010000034.1 GCA_016717855.1 Betaproteobacteria bacterium | reverse complement strand
AGATACTATGAAGGAGTTGAGCCGGTTGCAAAGTGATCCTTAAAATGGAGTTTCGACGACCAACTTAAGGAGAGCGCAATGCAACCGACTCAAGTGCAAGATTTTACGCGGGATGGTGAAGTATTGGCAGTGGCCCTGGAGCTCGCGACGAAGCAGTGGAAGGTGGCGTTGGACGATGGGCGGCGCAAGGCGCCGATGGTGAAGGTGGTGGCGCACAGCAGACCGGAGGGGCGGATTGCGGAGGTGCTGGCGGTGATTGCGGCGGCGAAGCAGAAGTGGGGATTGGCCGCGGGCATCCGGTTGGTGGTGGTGATGGAGGCGGGGCAGGACGGGTTCTGGATCCAGCGGGCGCTGAGCGCCCGGGGGATCGAGGCGGTGGTGGCGGATCCGGCGAGCATCCCGGTGGAGCGGAAGGCGCGGCGGGCGAAGACGGACCGGCTGGATGCGATCCTGCTGGTGCAGACGTTGCGGGCGTGGCTGCGCGGGGAGCGGAACCGGCTGCGGGTGGTGCGGGTGCCGCCGGTGGCCGCCGAAGGGCTGCGGCACTACGCGCGGGAGCGGGGGACGTTGCAGAAGGAGATTGGGCAACACCGGGATCGGCTGCGCAAGCTGCTGCGGCTGGTGGGCAATTGGGACGAACTGGAGCACGACCTGGCTGGACGACTCGAGCGCGGGGAAGTGCGGTGCCATGACGGCAGCGCGCTGCCGGCGGCGCAGCAGGAACGGATGCGGCGGGAGTGTGCGCGGCTGCAGCAGGCGGAGCGGCAGTTGGTGGAACTGGAGAAGGCCTTGGTGGCACAGTTGCCGGAGCGCGAGCAGCAGCGGCTGTTGCAGTTGATGCAATTGAAGGCGGTGGGACGGGTCGGGGCGCTGCGCTTGCTGCTGGAGTTGTTCTGGCGGAAGTTCAACAACCGGCGCGAGCTGGGGGCGTGCGTGGGGCTGGTATCGCAGCCGTACGACAGCGGCGAGAGCCGGGTGGACCAGGGGATCAGCAAGGCGGGCAACCAGCGGGTGCGCGCGCTGTTGATCGAGATGGCGTGGATGTGGCTGAAGTACCAGCCGCAGAGCGAGTTGGCGGATGGTTTCGTCAGCACACGGGCGGCACGGGGGCGAGCAAGCGCGGCAAGCGGATGGCGATTGTGGCGGTGGCGCGCAAGCTGGTGATCCTGTTGTGGCGCTACCTGGAGCAGGGGGTGCTGCCCAAGGATGTGCTGCTCAAGCCGGTACCGGTCAAGCTGCAGGCGGCCTAGGCTGGGCGGGCGGAGCTGGCACGAGGATTGACGAACCCGGTTGCGCAGGGGCGTCAAGGAACGACAGGTGGAGCAGGAGTGTTGCGGAAAGGCAGGTTTGGCAGGAAAGGTTGAGAGCAGAGCAAGCCCGTTACCCATCCTGGTTGTTGAGAGCAACCGACTCTAGTAGAAGGGGCTTGTTCGAATCCCGGTCAACTGAGCGCAGCGCGCATGCAGAATGAGGCTAGCCAGGCGGCTAGCGGATAGAAGGTGGTGAGACGGCAAAGTCTCACGGACTGAGGACCGAGAGCGAAAGACCGCACTTGGCCACCCGTTGACCGCTTGGCACAAAGGCGAACCGCTACCAACGCCACCCCGATCATCGAAAGGACGACGCGAAGGAACGGATTAATTTGCGGTAACCAGGCACTGGACAGAATTAATCATAGAAGGATGGGTGGAGCGCAGCGATACCCATCTCGCCAAAACGTCCAATGATCCGTTCAGGCTGCCCCGCCTGCATCGGGGCGAACCGATCCGTTGTTGCGTCACGGACATGATGGGTATCGCTGCGCTCCACCCATCCTACGGAAATGAAGTGGATCCGGATGCCGGTTTCCCTTGCGCCGCCTGCCGGACATGCGACAAGATACGCGTCGCCCAACTCTCGCCGCAGGCTCCATTCCCCGTGATCGAATCCCCTGGCACCACCGTCGCCGACGTCATCGCGCAAACCTTGTCCCGCTACGGCGCGCGTTTCGCGTTCGGGATTCCCGGCAACGATGTGCTCGAGTCGGTGCGCGCGTGTGAGGAGGCGGGCATCGAGTTCGTGCTGGCCAAGGCAGAGCCGTCGGCGGCGTTCATGGCCGATGCGGTGTACCAGCTGACCGGCGCGCCGGCGGTGCTGATCCCCGCGCTGGGGCCGGGCATCGCCAATGCGGTGTCGGGCATCGCCGGGGCGTGGATGGAACGCTCGGGTGTCGCGGTCCTGTGCGGCGAGATGGGAACGCGCAACATGGCCGTCTACAACCACCAGGTGTTCGACCACGTCGCGCTGTGCCGGCCGGTGACCAAGTACGCCGAGCGGCTCAATCCGCAGCGCGCCGGGCAGCAGATGGCGAAGGCGCTGGACATCGCGCTCGAGTGGCCGGCCGGGCCGGTGCTGCTCAACATTCCGTCCGACGCGAACAAGGCGCCGGCCGCGGACACCGCGCAGAGTCCGCCGGTCCGTCTGGCGACGTGCCTGGCCGCCGGCGTCGCGTCCTCATTGCGCGCGGCGCTGGCCGACGCGCGGCGGCCGCTGGCGCTGCTCGGCCGCGGCGCGCTGCATCGCGACGCCGCTGGCGCGGTCGCCGAATTCGTCCGCGCCTGGCGCCTGCCGGTCTTCACCACGTACAAGGCCAAGGGCGTGCTCGACGAGCACGATCCGCTGTGCCTGGGCAGCGTCGGCCTCTCGCCCGTCGTCGATGCGATCAACCTGCGTGCTGTGGCGGAGGCCGACCTGCTGGTGCTGATCGGCTTCGATCCGATCGAACTGCGCGACGCGTGGGTCGATGCGTGGCCGGCGGACAAGTCCTGCATCACGCTCGATTGGGCGCCGGCCAACGACCGCATCTTCCCGCGCGGGCGCGAAGCGTACGGGACGCTGGACGCGATGCTGCGGCAACTCGGCGCCGCCGGTGTCGCCCCGCCGGCGAAGGCGAACTGGCCCGCCGCGTCGCTGGACGCCATCCGCCGCGACGTCGCCCAAGTCGTGCGCCCGCGGACACCTGCCGGTGCGATCAGCCCGGCCGCGCTGTTCCACGCCGTCGACCGGCGCAACCGCCCCAACTGGATCATGACGGTCGACGTCGGCGCGCACCGGATCCTCGCCAATCACGTGCTCCGTTGCCGCGTGCCCGGGCAACTGCTGCAGTCGAACGGCCTGGGCTGCATGGGCTATGCGGTGCCCGCGGCGATCGCCGCCCAGCTCGTCCATCCGCAGCGCACCGTCGTCGCGCTGCTGGGCGACGGCTGCCTGCTGATGACGCTGGGCGAACTCGCGGTGGCGGCGGAGAGGAAGCTGCCCCTGATCGTCGTCGTGCTCAACGACGCGAAGCTCTCGCTGATCGCGTTGAAGCAGGACAAGATGGACATGGCGCCGCGCGGCGTCGACTTCACGGCCCCGGACTTTGCGCGGATCGCGCAGGGCTTCGGCGCCGACGGCGTGCGCGTCGACAGCCTGGCCGCGTTCGAGGCCGCGTTCGATGCGGCGCTCGCCGCGCGCCGCCTCACCGTGATCGAGGCAATGGTCGACCCGGCGGAGTATTGGGAGCAGATGTGACCGACGTGGGATGGGTACAAACGTAGGATGGGTGCAAACGTAGGATGGGTGGAGCGCAGCGATACCCATCATGTCCATGACGCAACAACGCATCGGTTCGCCCCGATGCACGCGGGGCGGCGTAAACGGATAGTTGGACGCTTCAACGAGATGGGTATCGCTGCGCTCCACCCATCCTACGGACAACACGTGGAACGTACGTCACAACTCATCTCCGCAGCAACGCCTCGACCTCCGCCCGCGTCGGCGCGCCTTCGCGCCCGCCCTGCCTGCTGCACTTGATCGCCGCCGCTGCGCTGGCGAAACGCGCGGCATCGAGTGCGGGCTTGCCTTCGGCCAGCGCCAGCGTGTAGGCGCCGTGGAAGATGTCGCCGGCGCCCAGCGTGTCGACCACCCGCACCGGGAACGCGGGCACGTGATGGAAGGCGCCATCGACCAGCATCGTCGTGCCCTGGTCGCCGCGCGTGACGCCGGCGATCTTCGCGCCGGCGGCGACCGCCGCGCGCAGCGCCGTTGCCGTGTCGTCGCCGCCGTGCCAGTTCACCAGTCCCGGCTCGGAGAAGATCGCGTGGTCGGCCAGCGGCACCAGCGCGCGGACGATGGGAACGTCGCCGAGGTCGGCGTCGAGCACCGACGGCACGCCGGCCAGGCGGGCGGCCTGCAGCACGGCGAACGCGCCTTCGAGCCAGCGCACATCGACCAGCACCGCCGCGGCGTCGCGGACCCGTCCGAACGGCAGCCACGACACGTCGTCGGTAGGCACGTCGCCGCGATAGTTGACGATCATCCGCTCGCCCGCCGCGTCGACCATCACCGCCGACTGCGACGACATGCAGCCGGGGAACACCCGCAGGTGCGGAATGGCGACCGCGTACTGGCCGAACTCCTCGCGCATGATCCGGCCGGCGGAATCGTCGCCGGTGCGGCCCCAGAACTCGACGCCGTGCACGGTCGGATCGAGCAGCCGCGACATCGCGCAGGCTGCGTTGGCCGCCATGCCGCCGCCCACCTCGCCGAACGCCAGCGCGCGCACCTTGGTCGAGCCGGCGGGCAGGTGCGGCACCCGGTAGATCCGGTCGAGCGCGGTGTGGCCGAGGCAGATGATGGTGCGCAAGCTCATTCCCCTGTCTGAGGATGCGGGCGGCGGCACGCGCACCTGTAACACATCGTGGTTCTTGCGGCGTTGCCGGTGCCCGGGCGTTGCGCTTCGTGTGCGGGGTCGGGGTTAGGCGTGGCGTCAAACGGGGCCATTGGGCGTGTTCCGGAGAGAGCGGAGGATGAGCGAGAGCAGGATTCCGACAAACACCGCGAACTCGAGGGCGATGAGCAGCGTCGCGCCGAAGGTCACGCAGAACACGATGGCTTCGTCGCGATTGTCCTGCCACGCGGCGAAGATGCGGCGGATGCCGCGCAGGTCGATCAGTCCCCACGCGACGACGAACAGGACGCCGGCCATCGCGGCGATCGGCAGGTAGGCCACGACCGGGGCAATGAAGAACAGGATCGCCATCAGGATCACCGAGGCGAACACGGCGGCCAGCGGCGTCACGGCCCCCGCGTCGAAGTTCACGCCGCTGCGCGTGAACGATCCCGACGACGGATAGCCGGAGAAAAAGCTGCCGGCGATGTTGGACAAGCCCTGGCCGATGAATTCCTGGTTGCCGTCGATGGTCTGTCCGGCGCGCAGCGCGACGGCGCGCGCGATGGCAACCGCCTCCGTCAGCCCCAGCACCGCGATGGCGACGGCGCTGCCGCCCAGCCGGTTCCAGTCATCGAGGTCGAACGACGGTGTCGACAGCGGGGGGACGGCGGCGGGCAGCGCGCCCACCGTCGGAATCGCGACGCCGGCCGCCTGGCTCCACGGCCACAGCGCGGCGAGCAGGCTGCCCGCGATCATCGCGACCACCATGTGCGGCAGGCGCGGCGCCAGGCGGCGGGAGAGCACGCAGACCACCAGCGTGAGCAGGCCGACCGCAGTCACCGCGATACTCAGGTCCGGCAGCGCCTTCGCCGCCACGAACACGGTCGGGAAGAACCCGGTGCGCGCGGGCGCCGGCAGGCCGAAGAAGTGCTTCAGTTGCGAGGCCGCGATCAGGAACGCTGCGCCGGTGGTGAAGCCGACGATGACGCTGTGCGAGATCAGGTCGGTGAGGCGGCCCAGCCGCACCAGGCCCAGGCTGAGCTGGATCGCGCCGACCAGGAAGCCCAGCGTCAGCGCCAGCTTCACGTACTCTGGCGATCCCGGCAGCGCCAACGGCGCCAGCGCCGAAAACACGACGATGGAGATCGGAGCCGTCGGGCCGCTGACCAGGTGCCAGGACGAGCCGAACAGCGCGGCGACGATGGCGGGGCCGATTGCGCAGTAGAGGCCGTACTCGGGCGGCATGCCGGCGATCACCGCATACGCGATGCCTTGCGGCAGCACGATCAGCGCTCCCGAGAGTCCGGCCAGCGCATCTTTGCGCAGCGTGGCGCGGCCGACGCGCGGCCACCACGCGCGCATCGGCACCCAGCGGGTCGCGCCTGTCTTGGGTAGCTCGGTGCCCGGGTTCAGGATCCGCTCCCGGCGGCGTCCTGCGTCCTGCACCAGATCGAGGCCAGCGCGCAGGAGGCGATGCGGCTGGCGACCGAATCGGCGCGGCTGGTCAGGATCACGGGCACCGTCGCGCCCAGCACGATGCCGGCGCAATCGGCGCCGGCCATGTAGACGAACGATTTGTAGATCATGTTGCCTGCTTCCAGATTGGGCATCAGCAGGATGTCCGCGACGCCGGCGACCTCTCCCGCGATGCCCTTGATCCGCGCCGCGTCGGGCGACACGGCGATGTCGAAGCCGAACGGGCCGTCGATCACGCCGCCGGTGATCTCGCCGCGCTCGACCATCGCGCGCAGGTCGGCCGCTTCCATCGTGGTCGGGATCGCCGGGTTGACGGTCTCGATCGCCGACACGACGGCAAGCTTCGGACAGGCGTAGCCCAGCGCCTGCGCCAGGTCGAACGCGTTCTGGACGATGTCGCGCTTGGTGATCAGGCCCGGCGCGATGTTCACCACGCAGTCGGTGGCCATGATCGGGCGCGCGAAGCCCGGCACGTCGAACCAGAACACGTGCGACAGGCGGCGGCCCTTGCCCGGCTGGCGCAGGCCGCCGCTGCGCCGGATCACGGCGCCCAGCAGTTCGTCGGTGTGCAGGCTGCCCTTCATCAGTGCGGCGACAGCGCCGGTGCGGGCGAGCTCGACCGCCGCCTGCGCGGCCAGCCGCGGGTCGTCGGGTGAGTCGATGATCGTGCAGCCATCGAGATCGATGCGGGCCTCGCGGGCGACTTCCGCGATGCGGGCGGAGGAACCGACCAGCAACGGCTCGACCAGGCCGTGCGCGCGGGCCCACAGCGCCGCCTCCAGCGACGCGGCATTCGCCGGATACACGACAGCCGTGCGCAGGGGCGGGTTGCCTTGCGCTCGCTCGATCAGCGCGGCGGTGCGCGGGTGCGACAGGAATTCGGGGGCGGGGACGTCGTTCACGTCTGCTTCCTCCGTGCCGGCGCCCGCCGTTTCGCCGCCGAGGGCGCGCCGGGCCTGGCCGCGTCTTTACTCGGCACCGCGACTCGCTCCCTGTGCCCGGGCCCGGGTTCGGAGAGCGATTGGGCAAACGCCAGGGCCGTGCGCTGCAATGCGGGCAGCGCCGACGCCGCGCGCTCGATCGGAAAGCGGGAGGCGGGCGCCTGCACGGCGACCGAGCCGCGGACCTTCTGCCGGCTGCGCGGATCGAACACCGGGACGGCAACGCAGACCAGGCCGTCCAGGTACTCTTCGTTGTCCAGCGCATAGCCCTGCGCGCGCACCCGCGCAAGCTCGGCCTCGAGCCGGATCCGCGTGGTGATCGTGTTCGGGGTATAGCCCTTGTACTGCAGGTGGCCGAGCAGCCGGTTGCGCTGCACCGGCGGCATCCACGCCAAGAACAGCTTGCCGCTCGCCGAGCAGTGCAGCGGCACGCGCGAACCCGGCTGCAGATGGAAGCGCAGCGGCCAGGCGGTCTCGACCCGGTCGAGGTAGACGACCTCGGTGCCGGCGGGCATCGTGTAGTTGCAGGTCTCGCCGATCTCGTCGACGAGTTGCTGCAGGATCGCGTGCCGCGCCGCGCGCACCTGCGCATTGAGCAGCACGTCCTCGGCGAGCTTGGCCAGCCGCGCGCCCGGTGCGTAGCGCTTGCCTTCCGGCTCCTTGACCAGCAAGCCGGCCTGCTCGAGCTGCTGCAGCATCCGGTAGACGGTCGGCTTGGGCTGGCGCACTTCGCCGATGATGTCGGTCAGCGTCAGCGCCTTGTCGGCGCGCGCCACGTGTTCGAGCAGCGCGATCAGGCGCAGCGCCGGCGAACTCGTATCGCCGGCGCTGGTGGTGCTGTCGGCGCGGCTCGGGTCGGTGCTGGATGCGAGGGGGCGGGTCATTGGCGCCGGCTGGGGATGGAGAATCTTCATATTATCAAAAAACGGAATCAGCGGTTGCAGTTTCCTGAATTGTACTTGCCCTGACGCCAAACCTGTGGAAAGATACATGAGCCACTACAACAACGAAGCCGGAAGGAGCACAAGATGAACCAACCTACCGAAGCGGCCCGCATGGTCATGCAGGGCAAGCAAAAGATCTCGGCCTCCGAGGCCTTCGTCGAAACGCTGGTGTCGCAGGGCGTCACCGACGTGTTCGGCATCGTCGGCTCGGCGTACATGGACGCGCTGGACATCTTCCCCGCGGCCGGCATCCGCTTCATCCCGGTCGCGCACGAGCAGGGCGCCGCGCACATGGCCGACGGCTACGCGCGGGTGACCGGGCGGCACGGCGTGTGCATCGGCCAGAACGGCCCCGGCATCACCAACTTCGTCACCGCGATCGCCGCCGCGTACTGGGCGCACTCGCCGGTGGTCGCGATCACGCCCGAGACCGGGTCGATGACGCTGGGCCTGGGCGGCTTCCAGGAAACCGACCAGCTGCCGATCTTTTCCAAGATCACCAAGTTCCAGGCGCACGTGAACAATCCGCGCCGGATGGCGGAGCTGACCAGCCGCGCGTTCGACCGCGCGATCCTCGAAATGGGACCGGTGCAGCTCAACATCCCGCGCGACTATTTCTACGGCGAATACGACTACGAAATTCCCGCGCCGATCCGCGTCGAGCGGGGCGCCGGCGGCAGCAAAAGCCTCGATGAAGCCGCGCAGGCGCTCGCCGGGGCGAAGTTCCCGGTGATCATCGCCGGCGGCGGCGTGATCATGTCCAACGGCTTCGACGCGGGCGTGGCGCTGGCCGAGGCGATGGACGCGCCGGTGTGCAATTCGTACCTCCACAACGACAGTTTCCCGCGCGGCACCGCCTCGCCTGCGGGCCGCTGGGCTATCACGGCTCCAAGGCCGCGATGAACATCATCAACCAGGCCGACGTGATCGTGGCGCTCGGCTCGCGCCTCGGGCCCTTCGGCGTGTTGCCGCAGTACGGCTTCGACTACTGGCCGAAGAACGCCCGGCTGATCCAGGTCGACGCCGACGCCAAGGTGCTGGGGCTGGTCAAGAAGACCGACATCACGATCTGGGGCGATGCGAAGGACGTGGCCGAGGCGCTGACCGCGCGGCTGAAGACGATGTCGCTGGCCTGCCACGCCAACCGCGCCGAGCGCCTGGCGCGGGTGCAGGCGGCCAAGGACACCTGGGGGCTCGAGCTGCAGACCTGGAATGCGGAGGCCGACAAGTGGAGCCAGGAAGTCGCCTCGGGTTCCTCGTACATGCACCCGCGGCAGATGCTGCGCGAGCTGGAAAAGGCGATGCCGGCGCACGCGATGGTGTCGACCGACATCGGCAACATCTGCCAGGTCGCCAACAGCTACCTCAAATTCAACGAGCCCCGCTCGATGTTCGGGGCGATGATGTTCGGCAACTGCGGCTACGCGTTCCCGACGATGATCGGCTGCAAGCTCGCCGCGCCCGACCGCCCGGCGATCGCCTATGTCGGCGACGGCGCCTGGGGCATTTCGTTCAACGAGCTGCTCACCTGCGCGCGGGAGAAGATCGGCGTCACGGTGTGCCTGTTCAACAACGAGCAGTGGGGCGCGGAAAAGAAGAACCACGTCGACTTCTACAGCAACCGTTTCCTGGGCGTGAACCTGGTCAATCCGAGCTTCGCCGAGATCGCGCGCTCGTTCGGCTGCGAAGGCGTCCGGGTGGACAAGCTCGAGGACGTCGGTCCGGCGCTGCGCGCATCGGTCCAGGCGCAGGCCGAAGGCAAGACCACGGTGATCGAGCTGATGTGCACCAAGGAACTCGGCGACCCGTTCCGCCGCGACGCGCTGCAGGTCCCCAAGCGCGTGCTGGCGAAGTACAAGGGCTTCGAGTAATTGCCGACAGCGGGCCGGAATGTCTGCCTACGGCCGGCGTGCTGGAAATTGCGGGGACGAAGGGCACCCATGTCCCCGGATGATCCCCGCCGACTGGCTGCCCGCACCGGGCCCGCAACTGGCCTGCGCGATGGCCATCGTCCTGCTCGCCGGCGTCGTTCGCGGCTTCGCAGGCTTCGGCTTTTCGGCGCTGACCGTGGCGGGGATGTCGTTGTTCTTTTCGCCGGCGCAGGTCGTCCCGGCAGTGTTCGTGCTGGAAGTCGTCGCCAGCCTGACGCTGCTGCGTTCCGTCTGGGGCGAAATTCACTGGGGCTGGCTGCGTCCGCTGCTGGTGGGCAATGCGCTGGCGATTCCGCTGGGCGTATGGATGCTGGCCGTCGTCCCCGAAGGTCCGCTGCGGGCGCTCGTCTCGCTGGTGATCCTGAGCGCGGCGGTCCTGCTGCTCTCGGGCTTCAAGGCGCCATGGTCCGACACGCCGCGTCTGCGGCTGGGCACCGGACTGGTCTCCGGCGTGTTCAACGGCCTGGCCGCCATCGGCGGGATGGCGGTCGCCGTGATGCTGTTCACGACGGCGATTTCCGGCGCCGCAGCGCGGGCGACGCTGATCGCGCTCTTCTTCGCGACCGATCTGTATGCGCTGGCCTGGGCGGGCGCCAACGACCTGCTCGACGCCAACCTGTTGCGCTGGGTGGCCTGGCTGTTCGCGCCGATGTTGATCGGCATCGCCATCGGCCGCCGGCATTTCCTGCGGGTCGACGAAGCCGGTTTCCGGCGCGCCGTGCTGCGCGTGCTGGCCGTGATGGCGGGGCTGGGCCTGCTCCGCGCCGGATGGCGGTAGGCAATCTCGTGGGATGGAGACGGCGATACCCATCGCGTAAGCGCAGGTACCCTCAGGTTCAATGCCCCCGCCACGTGCCCGCGGCACCCCTTGTGATTCGGACGTGCGTGTCGACGATGGGCGCTCCACCCATCCTACGATGCTACGATGCTCGGGTAACGACCTGGCATGCTTTAGAGGTACGATTCGCCACTCGGCACGCAACATGACAACAGGAGGAAGCGCAATGGCACGTGTTATCGGCAATCCGATCAAGTGGGCGCGGTTGGGGATGGCGCTGCTGCTGGCGGCGACGGCACTGGCGCAGGGACTGCCGGCGCTGGCGCAAGACTGGCCGAACAAACCAATCCGCTTCATCGTTCCGTATCCGCCCGGCGGGGGCACCGACATCATCGCCCGCATCGTGCAGGAGCGGCTCTCGGCGGCGCTGGGCCAGCAGATCGTCATCGAGAACCGCGGCGGCGCGGCGGGCAACATCGGCACCGAGGCCGCGGCCAGGGCCGCGCCCGACGGCTATACCTTCCTGTTCACGCTGTCCTCGCACACCATCAATCCGGTGGTCTACGACAAGCTGCCGTTCGATGTCGAAAAGGACTTCATGCCGGTGAGCCTGGTGGCGAGCCTGCCGCAGATCATCACCGCGCATCCGGGGCAGCCGTTCAACGACCTGCAGGGCATGGTTGCCTACGCCAAGGCGAATCCCGGCAAGCTCAACTACGCGAGCGTGGGCAACGGTTCGCCCTCGCATATCGCGGGCGAGCTGCTCAAGCTCAAGACCGGCATCGATATGGTCCACGTCCCGTACAAGGGTGGCGGGCCGGCGGTCACGGGCAATCTGGGCGGCGAAGTGCAGCTGATGTTCGTGTCGATCCCGCCCGCGCTGCAGCATGTGAAAGCCGGCAAATTGAAGGCGCTGGCCGTCACGACGTTGAAGCGCACGCCGGCCGCGCCGGAGATTCCGACCGTGGCCGAGGCGCTGGGGCTGCCCGACTACGAAGTCGATTCGTGGTACGCGCTGTTCGCGCCCGCGAAGACGCCGGCGCCCATCGTCGCGCGGATGCAGGCGGAGGTGGCCAAGGTCGTGCAGTTGCAGGAAATCAAGGACAAGATGCTGTTGCAAGGTTCGGCCGCCGTGAGTTCCACCGGGGCCGAACTCGAGCGCATCGTCAAGGACGAGCTGGTCAAGTGGGCCGCTGTGGCGAAGGCCGCGAAGATCAAGGTCGATTGAGACGCAAGTGAGCGGGATGACGCCCGAAGCGCACGTTGCCGCCCTGGTCGCCCGCGCCCGCACCGCGCAGGCTGCCATCGACGACTGCACGCAGCAGCAGGCCGACGACCTGGCGCTGGCCTGCGCGTGGGCGATCATGGAGCCCGCGCGCAACCGGGCGCTGGCCGAACTCGCGGTGCGCGACACCGGCCTGGGCAACGTCGCCGACAAGATCACCAAGAACCACCGGAAGACGCTCGGCCTGATGCGCGACCTGCAAGGCGCGAAGACAGTCGGCGTGATCGGCGGGGATGCGGCGCGAGGCGTGGTCGAGATCGCGCGGCCGGTGGGTGTCGTTGCCGCGATCACGCCCTCGACCAACCCGGGCGCGACGCCGGCGAACAAGATCATCAACGCGGTGAAGTGCCGCAACGCGATCATTGTCGCGCCTTCGCCCAAGGGCCAGAGCACCGCCGCGCTGTTGCTCGAATTCGTCCACGCGGAGTTCGCGAAGATCGGCGCGCCGCCCGACCTGGTCCAGGTGCTGCCCGCCCCGGTGACCAAGGAGGCGACGTTCGAGCTGATGCGCCAGGCCGACCTGGTCGTGGCCACCGGCTCGCAGGCGAACGTGCGCGCCGCGTACGCCTGCGGGACGCCGGCGTTCGGCGTCGGCGCGGGCAACGTGGCCGCAATCGTCGACGCGGGCGCCGACACGGCGCGCGCTGCGGCGCTGATCGCCCGCTCCAAGACCTTCGACAACGCGACCTCGTGCTCGTCGGAGAACAGCGTGATCATCGTCGACGCCGTGTACGAGGCGATGCTGGCGGCGCTGGCGCAGGCCGGCGGCGTCCTGGTCACGGCGGAGGAAAAGCCGCGCCTGCAGGCGGTGATGTGGCCCGCGGGCAAGCTGGCGCCCGCGGTCACCGCGCAGTCGGCGGCGAAGATCGCGGCGCTGGCCGGGCTCAGGCGCGCGGACTACGCCACCGGCCGCTTCCTGCTGGTCGAGGAAACCGGGGCGGGCCCCGCGTGCCTGTTCTCGGGCGAGAAGCTCTCGCCGGTGCTCACCGTCTATCGGGCCCGCGACTTCGACGATGCCCGCGAACGGGTGCGCGCCATCTATGCGTTCCAGGGCGCCGGGCACTCGGTGAGTTACCATGGCGCCGATGACGCGCACATCCTCGACCTGGGCCTGCACCTGCCGGTGGCGCGGGTGATCGTCAACCAGGCGCATGCGATCGCGACCGGCGGCTCGTTCGACAACGGCCTGCCGTTTTCGCTGTCGATGGGCTGCGGCACATGGGGCCGCAACAACTTCTCGGACAACATGACGTACCGGCACTACCTGAACATCACCCGCATCGCGCGCCCGATTCCCGAAGTCGTTCCCGACCTCGCCGGAATTTTCGGCGACTATCACCGCCGCCATGGCGTCTGATCCGGCGGGGCAGCCTCCACTGCTGACCGCCGCGCCGCCGGCGACGCTGCGCGCGGTCCTGGCGGCGCACGCGGCGCGCCAGCCGGCGCACACGTTCCTGATCACGCCGGAGAACGGCCGGGCCTACACCTATGCCGATCTGGCGCAGCAGGCGCGGCACCTGGGCGCGTCGCTGGCCGCGCGCGGCCTGGCGCCCGGCGACACCATCGCGACGCTGCTGCACAACGGCTGGCAGACCGCGGCGATCTTCCTGGGCAGCATGGCGCGCGGCTACGTGTGCGCGCCGCTGAACCTGGTCTCGCAGCGCTCGCAGCTGGCGTACGTGATCGGCCACTCGGACTGCAAGCTGGTGATCACCTCCAGCGACTACGAAGAGCAACTGATGGAGGCGCTGGAGGACGTCAGTCGCGCGGTCGCGGTCGTCGTCATCGACGTCGACCAGCCGGCGCTGTTCGCGGGCGCCACGGGTGCGCTGCCCGTGCCGGCACTCAATGCCGATTCGCCGGCGCTGCTGATGTATACCTCGGGCACGACCGGCCAGCCCAAGGGCGCGCTGCTCACGCACGGCAACCTGCTCGCCGCCGCGCGCACCGTCGCCGCGTGGCACGGGCTGACGCCGGCCGATCGCGTGCTCTCGTCGCTGCCGCTTTATCACATCAACGGGCAGGTGATCGCCACCGTGGCGCCCTTCGTCTCGGGCGGGTCCATCGTCGCGCCGCACCGCTTTTCCACCGGCAACTGGTGGCAGATGGTCCGGTGGCACGAGCCGACCTGGCTCAACATGGTGCCGACCATCATCGCCTACCTGCTCAACGCCGCGGAGCCGGGACGGACCCATGTCTATCCGAAAGTGCGCTTCGGCCGTTCGGCCTCGGCGCCGCTGCCGCCCGAGCAGCACAAGGCCTTCGAGCGGACGTTCGGCATCAGCGTCATCGAGGCGATGGGGATGACCGAGTCGGCCTCGGTGGTGTTCTGCAATCCGCAGGAGCCGGCGCGGCGCAAGTACGGGACGCCAGGCCTGCCGTGCGGGGTGGAGGCGCGGGTCGTGGGCCTGGACGGCGCGGTGCTGGGCGAGGGCGCCACGGGCGAGCTGATGCTGCGCGGTCCCAACGTGATGCGCGCCTATTACAAGAGCCCGGAGCAGACCCGCGCCGCGCTGGACGCCGACGGCTGGCTGCACACCGGCGACCTGGGCTACCGCGACCCCGATGGCTTCTACTTCGTCACCGGGCGGATCAAGGAACTGATCATCAAGGGTGGCGAGAACATCGCCCCGCGCGAGATCGACGAAGCGCTGCTCAAGCATCCCGCGGTGCTGGAGGCGGCGGCGGTCGGCATTCCTGATGTGAACTACGGGCAGGACATCCTCGCCTGCGTCGTGCTCAAGCCCGGCGCCGCCTGCGACGAACGCGCGCTGCGCGCGCATTGCCTGATCGAGCTGGGCAAGTTCAAGACGCCCCGGGAATTCCGCTTCCTCGCCGAGTTGCCCAAGGGCGCCTCGGGCAAGGTGCAGCGGCTGAAGCTGTTGGAGTAAAGTGCCCGGAGGTTCGCGTTTGCACCGCATGGCGCCACGCTGTAGGATGGGTGGAGCGCAGCGATACCCATCTGGCCGAACCGGACGGAACCCACATTGCGCAACTGGTTCCGATTGTTCGGATCCTTCAATGGGTGTTCGCGAAACGACACATGGGTCCACCCACCAGTGATGGGTATCGCTGCGCTCCACCCATCCTACGAACGGCTTTCGCGGCGTGGATTTGCCCGATTCGGGCCTGAATCAAATAACCAGACAGGAAATCTCATCCATGCATTACCGCACTCTCGGTTCTTCCGGCCTCAAGGTCTCCGTGCTCTGCGTGGGCACGATGATGTTCGGCGATCGCACGGACCTGCCGGAGGCGAAGCGCATCATCGACTCGGCGGCGGCCGCCGGCGTGAATTTCATCGACACCTCCGACAATTACGTGACGGGCGCGTCGGAGACCATGGTCGGCCAGACGATCCGCGAGCACCGCTCGCGCTGGGTGCTGGCGACCAAGGTCGGCAACCCGATGAGCAAGGACCCCAACGAAAGGGGCTATTCGCGCACCTGGCTGATGCGCGAGAGCGAGGCGAGCCTGCGGCGGCTGGGCACCGACTACATCGACCTTTACTACATGCACCGCGACATCCCGCGCTTTCCGCTGGAGCAGGCGCTGCAGGCGATGGGCGACCTGATCCGGGCCGGCAGGATCCGCCATTTCGGCCTGTCGAATTTCCGCGGCTGGCGCATCGCCGAGGTCGTGCGCTTGTGCGACCAGCTGGGCGTCCCACGCCCGGTCGTCTGCCAGCCCTACTACAACGCGATGAACCGGATGCCCGAAGTCGAGATCCTGCCAGCCTGCCACCACTACAACCTCGGCGTCGTCCCGTATTCGCCGATCGCGCGGGGCGTGCTGACGGGCAAGTACCTGCCCGGGCAGAAGCCGCCCGAGGATACGCGCGCGGGGCGCGCCGACCAGCGGATGATGGAGACCGAGTTCCGCGAGGAGTCGCTGGTGCTCGCGCAGCAGATCAAGGCCCGGGCAGAAGCCCGCGGCATGACGGCGACCCAGTTCGCCTATCACTGGGTGCTGCGCAACAAGATCATCAGCTCGGTGATCGCCGGACCGCGCACGCTGGCACAGTGGCAGGAGTACGTCGAGGGAATCGACAAATCGCTCGACGCCGACGACGAGGCCTTCATCGACAACCTGGTCCGGCCGGGACATCCGTCGACGCCGGGTTACACCGATCCGCAATACCCGTTCCACGGCCGCAGCGTCTGAGCGGGACGCGGAAATGACGACGCTGCAGGTCAGTGTCTGGCGCGGCGACGAAGCGGGTGCGCTGCAGACCTTCGAGGTCCCGCGCTGGCCCAGCCAGACCGTGCTCGACGTGGTGACCGCGATCCAGCGTGACATGGATCCGACGCTCGCCTACCGCTTTGCCTGCCGCGTCGGGATGTGCGGCTCGTGCGCGATGACCGTGAACGGCGTCGCGCGCTGGACCTGCCGCACCCATGTGGCCAAGGTCGCGCGCGACAACCGGCTGGAGTTGAAGCCGCTCGCCAACCTGCCGGTCATCCGTGACCTCGTCACCGACATGCGCGAGTTCTTCGCCAAATGGACGCGCGCGCAGGGGCGGCTGACGCCGACCCGGACCCGCGCCGACGATTTCGCGCGGATCGCGCCGGACGCGCCCGCGCGCGCGGCGGCCAACGCCGGCATCGAGTGCATAGGCTGCGGCGTGTGCTACGCCTCGTGCGACGTCGTCGGCTGGCGCCCGGACTATCTTGGCCCCGCCGCCCTCAATCGCGCCTGGACGCTGGTCAACGACGCGCGCGACGGGGCGCAGCAGGAGCGCCTGCGGGCCGTCGCCGGTGACGCCGGCTGCCAGTCCTGCCACACGCATGTCAGCTGCACCGAGCGCTGCCCCAAGCAGATTTCGCCCACCGCCGGCATCGCGGGCCTGAAGCGCGCGGTGGCGAAGGCGGCGTGGAAGGGGACACTGTGAGCGCCGCCGGGCCGCACATGGACAGCAGCACGGCGCCGCCGGCGACTTCCACGGCGGAGTCCGCGCAGGCCGCGGCGGCGCGGCACGGCGGACCCGCGGAGCCGCCGGCAGGCACGCCGCCGCCCCGGGCATTTTCCGCCGCGCGCTTCGAGTCGCAGCTGTGGCTGGCCCAACGCGTGTCGGCGCTGGTGCTGGCGCTGTGCGTGGTGGTCCACCTGGCGACCATCATGCTGGCGGTGCGCGGCGGGTTGTCCGCGGACGAAATCCTCACCCGGTTGCGCGCGTCGCCCGCCTGGCTGGCCTTTTACCTGGTCTTCGTCGCCAGCGTGGCTGTCCACGCGCCGCTGGGCCTGCGCGCCATCGTCGCCGAGTGGCTGGGCTGGCGCGGGCGCTTCCTGAACGCGGGGATATTCCTGGCCGGGACCGTGTTGCTGGCGCTGGGCCTGCGCGCGCTTGCCGGACTGTTCGGTGGTCCAGGATGAAATCCGCGTTCCGTTCCCGCGCTCATCCGGGGTTCTGGGCGTTCATCGTTCATCGCGTCTCCGGGCTGCTGCTGGCGCTGTTCCTGCCGCTGCATTTCTGGCTGCTCTCGCAGGCGCTGCATGGCCCCGCCGCGCTCGACGGCATCCTGCGCTGGGTCGACCGGCCGGCGTTCAAGCTGGCCGAATGGGGACTGGTCGTGCTGCTGGCCGCGCACCTGGCCGGCGGCGTGCGCGTGCTGATGCTCGAGTTCCTGCCCTGGCGCAACTGGCAGAAAGCGCTGCTCGCCGTCGCCGCCGGTTGTACGATAGCGGCTGGCGCGGCGTTCGCGCTGAACCTGGTCTGAAGGCAACGCGATGCGAGTCGACCTGCAAGCGGTGGAGGATGCGTCGAAAGACCTCTACATCCGCGCCCTGAAAATCCTGCCCGACGACATCAAGGCCGGCTTTGCGCGCCTCGACGCGGCCGAGCGCGATCCGCGCGCGAAGGGCGTGCTGGGCACGATGATCCGCAACGTCGCGGTGGCCGAGGCCAACGACAACCTGCTGTGCCAGGACACGGGCGTGCCGATCTACAACGTGTCTATCGGGCGCAACGTCGAGGTCGACGGCTTCGACCTCGAGGCGGCGATCGTCCGCGGCTGCGCGCGGGCGACGCGCGAATATCCGCTGCGCTCGTCGGTCGTCCATCCGCTCACGCGGAAGAACGAGCACACGTCCTGCGGCATCCGCGTGCCGGTGATCCACATCGCGTTTTCCGACGCGGCCGAAACGCTGGCCATCGAAATGATCCCCAAGGGCAGCGGGTCCGAAAACAACACCTGGCTGCGGATGGCGATTCCGGCCGAGGGCGTCAACGCGATCAAGACCTTCGTCGTCGACTGCGTGCTCGATGCCGGCGGCAAGACCTGCCCGCCGACCATCGTCGGCGTCGGCGTCGGCGGCAGCGCCGACCTGTGCGTGCACCTGGCCAAGGTCGCGGCGACGCGCCCCCTGGGGTCGCAGTGCGCCGACGCGGACGGGCGCGAACTCGAGGCGGCGCTGTCGGCGGCGGTGAACAAGCTGGGCGTCGGGCCGCAGGGGCTGGGCGGCGACGCGACGGCCTTCGCCGTCCACCTGGAAATCGCCGCGACGCACATCACGATGAACCCGGTCGCGGTCAACATGCAATGCCATTCGGCGCGGCGGGCGCGGGCGACGTTCACGCCGCAGGGCGTGGCGTTCGGACACTGATGCGGCGGGCGCTCATCCTCGGCGTCATGTTGCTGTGGGCTTCGGCGGCGGTCGCGCTGGAACCTGGCGCCACGAACTTTCCTGCCGTGATGCGGCTGACCCCGGACGGGCCGGAACTGCTGCTCAACGGCGCCGGGGAGCGCTGGCTGATGCTGTTCAAGATCTACTCGATCGGCCTCTACCTGCCGGAGCGGCGCAACACGGCCGCCGCCGTGCTCGCGCAAAAGGGCCCGAAGCGAATGCTGCTGGTGATGCATCGCCACGAGATTTCCGGCGGCGTCATCCACGACTACCTGTTGAGCCGGATCGGCGACGCCAGCCAGGCGGCCGAGATGGAAGTGATCAAGGAGCGGCTGGAGGAACTGGACCGGATCATCAACGGCGAGAAAGTGATCCGGCGCGGCGGGACGATCGCGCTCGATTACGTGCCGGACCAGGGGACGGTCATCCGCGTCAACGGCGTGGCCAAGGGCGCGCCGATCCCGGGCGAGGATTTCTACAACGCGCTCCTGAAGATCTGGCTCGGCGAGCGAGCGAAAAGCACGGCACTGCGCGAGGCGCTGCTCGGCCGCGGCGCGGGCTGAGGGACGGAAGGCCGCGCGATGCACCATGATTTCGACATGCCGATCGGCGAGGAAGCCACGCGTGCGTTGCGGGTCAACGATACGGTGACGTTGAACGGCACGCTGTTCGGCATCCGCGATGCGACGCTGATCCATCTGTTCGACCGCGGCCGGACCACGCGCTTCGACCTGCGCGGGCACGCGGTCATCCACACCGCGCCGAACGTGCGCAAGGTCGAGCCTTCGCTCGCGCATCCGGCGGGCTACGCGCCGGTGTGCGTAGGCACGACGACGTCGGCGCGGATGGAGCGCTTCACCGCGCCGCTGCTTGCCCGGTGCGGCGTCCGGCTGATCATCGGCAAGGGCGGCATGGGCGCGGGCTCGCTCGCGGCGTTCGCCGAACACGGCGGGGCGTACCTGGCGATCACCGGCGGCACAGCGGCACTGGAAACCACGTGGATCGAGGCCATCGAAGACGTCGACCTCGACGATCTGAATCCCGAATCGCTGTGGAAATTCCGCGTCCGCGCCTTCGGCCCACTGCTGGTCGCGATGGACAGCGCAGGCGGCAACCTGTACCGCGACGTCGACGCCGACGCCCGCGCGCGCCGCGCCGCCGTGCTCGCCGGCCTCGGGATGTAGGATGGGTGGAGCGCAGCGATACCCATCTGCTGGTTCGGGAACAACGCTTCGGGCACGGCAACCAGATGCGCGCCGCGACGATGGGTGCGTGCGATGCCAACGTGATGGGTATCGCTGCGCTCCACCCATCCTACGGCCTGCGCCCGCCACGGCTACGCTGACTTGATCTACGAAACCACCACCACCGACATCCTGATCCTGGGCTCCGGGGGCGCGGGATTGTTCGCGGCGCTGCACGCGTTCGACGCGCAGCCGGCGCTGCATGTCACCGTCGCGGTCAAGGGCCTGCTGGGCAAGTCCGGCTGCACGCGTATGGTCCAGGGCGGCTACAACGTCGCGCTGGCCGCCGGCGACTCGGTCGAGCGTCACTTCATGGACACCATCGAGGGCGGCAAGTGGCTGCCCAACCAGGACCTGGCGTGGACGCTGGTGCAGACCGCGGTCGAACGGGTGCACGAACTCGAGAACGAACTGGGCTGCTTCTTCGACCGCAACCCGGACGGCACCGTGCACCAGAAGGCGTTCGCCGGGCAGACCTTCGACCGCACCGTGCACAAGGGCGACCTGACCGGCATCGAGATCATGAACCGCCTCTCGGAACAGGTCTGGGCGCGCGGCATCCACCGGCTGGAAGAACACCGGGCGCTGGCGCTGATCCCCTCGCGCAACGGGCAGCGCATCGCCGGCGCGCTGCTGGTCGACATGCGCACCGGCGGCCTGGTCCTGGTGCGCGCGAAGGCGGTGGTGCTGGCGACCGGCGGCGGGCCGACCATGTACAAGTACCACACGCCGTCGGGCGACAAGAGCTGCGACGGGCTGGCGATGGCGCTGGCCGCGGGCCTGTCGCTGCGCGACATGGAGATGGTGCAGTTCCATCCGACCGGACTGCTCGCCGGCACCCAGACGCGGATGACCGGGACGGTACTCGAAGAAGGGCTCCGCGGCTCCGGCGGCTACCTGCTCAACGGGGCGGGCGGGCGCTTCATGCAGCAGTACGATGAGCGCGGCGAACGCGCGACGCGCGACATCGTCTCCCGCGCGATCTACGCCGAGATGCGCGCCGGCCGCGTGACGCCGAACGGCGGCGTCCACATCAGCATGGGCCACCTCGGGCCGGACAATGTCAGGAAGCAATTCAAGGGCATGGTCGAGCGCTGCGCGGATTGCGGCTTCGACCTGGCCGCGGGCCTGGTCGAGGTCGTCCCGACCGCGCACTACATGATGGGCGGGGTCGAGTTCAACACCGACTGCACGACGGCGCTCGAAGGCTTGTATGCCGCGGGCGAGGACACGGGTGGCGTGCATGGCGCGAACCGGCTGGGCGGCAATGGCGTGGCGAATTCGACGGTGTTCGGCGGCATCGCCGGGGATCACGCCGGCGCCTGGGTGGCCGGCCGCGGGGCGCTCGAACTGGTCGACCTCGCGGCGATCGAGCGCGCGATCGCCGCCGCCACGCTTCCGTTCACGCGCCCGGCGGGCAACCTGGCGCCGTTGCGCAACCGTCTGTACGAACTGATGTGGGACGACGTGGGCATCCTGCGCACGCGCGCGTCACTGGAGCGTGGCCAGGCAGCGCTGGCCGGCTTGCGCGAGGAGCTGCGGGCGACAGGAGTCGCCGACGGCAACCGCGCGTTCAACCTGACCTGGCATGACTGGTTGAACCTGGACAACCTGCTCGACGTCAGCGCGGCGATCGCCGCGGCGGCGCTGGCGCGCGAGGATTCGCGCGGCGCGCACTTTCGCGAGGACCATCCGGAGACCGGCGACCTGGCCACGTCGGCGTACACGCAGGTGCGCCAGACGGGCGCCGCGCTCGCGGTGTCGTTCGCGCCGGTGCGTTTCACGCGGGTGCGGCCGGGCACGAGCTTGCTTGACGATTGACTTTTGCGGCACCGGCCGCGGGCAGGATCTTTGCGGCCGTCGCCGCGCCCGCCGCAACGGGATCACCGCGTGGCGCACCGCCGACGGCGGTTGCCCGCGTCAGCGGCAGGCGTTCAATCCGCCTTGATCCCCGCCGACTTGACGACACGTTCCCAGCGCGCCTGCTCCACCTTGATGAACGCGGCAAATTCGGCCGGGGTGTCGCCGACGCCCGTCGCGCTGTCGGCGGCAAATTTTTCCTGCACTTCCTTGCTGCGCACCGCCTTCGCAGCCTCGTCGGTCAGGCGCTTGACGATCGCCTCGGGGATGCCGGCCGGGCCGATCAACCCGTACCACTGCGACGTCTCGAACCCGGGATAACCTTGTTCCGCGACCGTCTGCACGTCAGGTAGCGTCGGGACGCGCTGCGGATTGCCCACGGCGATCGCGCGCAACTTGCCGCTCTTGATGTGCTGGAGCAGCGCCGGGACGCCGGCGGCCGATGCATCGGTGCGCCCGCCGAGCAGGTCCTGCAACTGCGGGCCGGTACCTTTGTACGGCACATGGGTGAGCGGCGCCTTGATCGAGAGCTTCAGATACTCGGTCGCCAGGTGCCCGGCGCTCGCGTTGCCGGCGGAGCCATAGAACACCTCGCGTTGCCTGGCCAGCGTGACCAGGTCCTTCAGGTCCTTGACCGGCAGGTCCGCGTTCACCACGTACACCGTCGGCACCTTGGCCAGCAGCGAGATCGGAATGAAGTCCTTGTTCACGTCATAGGGCAGCTTGGCGAACATGTACGGATTGACCGCCAGCGTCCCGATGTGGCCCAGGATCAGCGTGTAGCCGTCCGGCGCCGCGCGCGCGACTTCCTGCATCGCGATGTTCCCGGCGCCGCCGGGCTTGTTGTCGACGATCACCTGCTGGCCCATGCTCTCGCTCATCTTCAGCGCAACGGTGCGGGCGATGATCTCCGAGGAGCCGCCGGGAGCGAAGGGAACGACCAGGCGGATGGGTTTGGTCGGGAAGGTCTGCGCCACGACCGGGAGCGCGATGGCAATGGCGCAGGCGGCGAGGGTGGCGGCGAGTCGGGTCACCAGTTGTTTCATGGGAGCTCCTGGAGAGTCATGGGAAAACTGCGGAACAGAGTCACCGGCATTATGAACCGATGCCCGCGCTTTAGTAGGACCGTCGCGTGCTGCAAGCCGGCCATGAAGACATCCGGACCCGGCGGCGCCGATGCGAACCCGGTCCTTTGCATGCCGCCGGCTACCACTTCGCCTGCTGGCAGAACTTGGCAACGACCTTTGCCTCCCTGCCCACGCCGCCCTCGCCCTTGAGCGGATTCTTCACCTGGAGATTTTCACCCAGGTCGTTGGATAGCTTTGAATCCTTGTCCGAATTCAGGCAGAGGGGGCCGACGCAGCCTTCCGACTTGGGCGTCACGACCGGCGCGCCGCACGGATCATCGGTAACCTCTACGCCGAATTCCACTTTCGCTATGCCGACCTTCAGCGAAGCCTTGGCCTCCACCGACAGGCCGTCCTTGTCGAGCCCCCCCATCGGGTCAACGTCGATCGAGTTTCCCACGCCCAGCCCGCCCTCGACGCACGCGGAAATTCCGTTGTCCGTCCAGGCAAGCTTGAAGCCGACGCACACCCCTTCGCACAGGCTCACTCCGCCGGAACCGAAGCCGGCGGGATCGACAAGGTTGACCGGATTGTTGTTGACGTAGGCGTACAGGTTTGTCTGGCCACCCCGGAACACCGCCGGATCGCGCGCGGTCCAGCGTCCCGCCGCCGGGTCATAATCGCGCAAACCGAAGCGGACCAGGCCGGTCGCGCTGTCGGCCAGGCCGCCGGCATAGCCGAGCACGATGTCGAAGGCCGGGTTGCTGTCGGCGATGACTTCGCCGAAGGCATCATAGTCGGTGGCCCTGGTCACGACGCCGGTGGCGTCGGCAATCACGCGCGGGGACCCGAGCTGATCGGTGGCGACGTAGTAGCGCGTGGCGCCCCGCTGCAGGGCGAACAGCCGCCGGCCCTCGTCGTAGTAGTAGGTGGTGAGCACGCCTGAAGAATTCCGCGCATGGGTGATCTGCAGGGCGCTCTCCGGATTGCCGTACAGGTACTGGGTCGTGCCCCCGGCATCGGTGCGGCTCACCCGTCGCCGCAAGCCGTCGTAGGCGTAAGTCACGGTCTGGCCACCGACGACGGCCTGGAGCAACTCGCCGGTCGTGCTGTACTGAAAGGTATCGCTTCCGCGCTGGGTCAGGTAGCCGTCGACATTGAACTGGTACGTCGTCCCCCCTTGCTGAACGATGCGATCCTGGGCGTCGTAGCTCGCCGTCTCCACCGGGTCGTTGCCGAAGCGCCGGCTGAGCCGGTTGCGGTTCACGTCATAGGTATAGCGCTCGACGATCGCGCCGTCGTTCTGGACCTGGGTCAGGTGACCGTCGCTGTCGTACGTGTAGTCATAGGCATGGGCGACGCCGGCGACTGTCTCGACCTTGCTGGCGATGCGGCCCGTGTTGCCGTAGGTGAACTGCACCGCATATTTCTGCTGCGCGGCGACGGTGTTGGTCCGGCTCGCCACGCGGCCCATCGTATCGTAGCCCTGCGCGATGACCAGGGTGCCGTCGCCCGTCTGGCTCGGCGCGCCGGCAGGGCCAGCGCGGGCGATGGTGAAGGGGCCCAGCGCGGTGAGCAGGCCATCGTTATCCCGCGTCAGCGCGGTCGTTGGGCCGCCGGAGAGGGCCATGCTCGCGAGCTTGAACCGGTCGTCATAGGCGTAGGTGAACTGACCTGCCGCCGCTCCCGTCCAGTTCGCGCCGGTGACGAGATCGCCGCCATAGGTGAACTGGATCTGCTGCGCGGATCCCGCTCCGGCCGGCGTTCGCGCGAGGCCGCGGATGCGCGTCGTGGGATCGCCCACCGCGTAGGAGAGCGTGACCGTGGCTTCCGGAAAAGCGACGCCCAGAGGCCGGTTGCCGCCGTCGTAGGTGAAGGCTTCCGTCCGGCCGCCGGGGAGCGTCACGAGGTACCTTCGTCCGTCCGCATCGTGCGCGGTGAGGTACGGGTTGTTGCCGGGCGGCGCATAGCCGCCCTCCTGGTCGATCGCGTCGTGATCGAGCAGATGCACGCCCAGGCCGGGCATGGTGACTTGCGTGCGGTTGCCGCTGGCGTCGTAGGCGAAGCCATATGAGCGGGCGCTGGGCAACGTCACCTGCGTGGCGCGGTCCGCCGTATCGTAGGCGAACGTCGTGCTGCCGCCGCCCGCATCCGTCCGGGACGCCAGGCGGGCCTGCGCGTCATAGGCATAGGTCCACGACTGCGTGCCCTGGCTGGCCTGTATCAGCCGCCCCTGGGCGTCGTAGGCGAACTGGACGGGGGCCAGGCCAAAGCTCGCGTCGCCCTGCGCCTCGATCATCCGGCCTAGCGCGTCCACCGTGACGACCGACTGGCGTCCGGCCGGCGTGGTCGTGGTGACCTGGTGGGTCGCCGCCGAGTACGTGCTCGTATAGACCTGCGCGTTGGCGGCCACGGTGTCGGTCTGCGCGGTGAGGCTGAACGGGTCGCTCGGATCGGCCAGCGTCGCGGTGCGGGTCAGCGTCCGGGTCGACGCGTAGCCCCCGGGCTTGGTGACGGTCCGGGACTTCACGATGGGCGCTTGCATCCCGAAGCGCGGGTCCGGCCCGGCGACGATGTTCGACACGGTGCCATCGGGATACGTCACCTGGCGGCTGCCGTCGGCGTGCAGCAACGACACGGTTTGCGCGCCGCTGGGATCGATGCGCGTCCGGCGCTCGTCGCCCGTGGCGAGCGCTTCGACCTCGTAGGTGGTCGCGAGTCCCGAAGCCTTGGTCACCGTGACGGCATAGTGCCTGGCCGTGATGTCGTTGCGTGCCAGGAGCGTGACTCCGCCGGCCGGGTTCTCGTCGCGGTAAAGGCGCCCCAGCGCGTCGTAGAAGAAGTGGTGAAGGTTGCCGCGCGGATCGGTCAGCGTGGCCAGCAGACCTTCGGCGGCGCCGCTGTTGTAGGTGAATTGCACGATTTCGCCCGCCGGATTCGCGATGCTCGCAAGGTAGCCTTCGGCCTGCACGGTGAGGACGGTGCGCTGTCCGAACGGCGCGACGATGGCCGTCGGGTTGCCGCCGGCATCGCGTTCGAGCGTGGTCACGTTGCCGCTGCCGTCGGTGATGGTGGCGAGGCGGCCGGCGCTGTCGTAGGCGAACTGGAAGCGGGTCGCGCCGGTCAGCGCGTCCTGCGTGCGCAGGTGCCGTCCGGCGCTCGAGAATACGTAGACTTCGCTGCCGTCCTCGGCCGCGATGACGAGATCGTCGACGCTCGTGCCAGGCAGCGCCGAGCGCACGCGCCGGACGCGGTAGTTGAAATTGTCGGCGATGTACAGGCTGTTGTCGGGGCCCACCGCGATGCCGTGCGGATTGTTCATCGTCGCCAGCGTCGCCACGCCGGTGTCGCCGGCGAACCCGGCCGTGCCCAGCCCCGCGACCGTGGTGATGATGCCATCGGGCCCGACGCGCCGGATGCGGTGCTGATTCTGGGTCGAGATGTACAGGCTGCCATCGGGCCCCACGGCCACGCGCGCCGGGCTGCCGATCTGGGCGAGGGTCGCCGGACCGCCGTCCCCGGTGCTGCCACCGCCGCCGGTGCCCGCCACCGTGGTGATGATGCCGTCCGGCGTGATGCGGCGCACGCGCCCGTTATCCGTATCGGCGACGTACAGGCTGCCGTCGGACCCCAACGCCAGGCCCGAGGGATCGTACAGCGTGGCCGAGGTCGCCAGCCCGCCATCGCCGCCATAGCCGGTGACATCCGAGCCCGCGATCGTGGTGATGATGCCATCCGTGCCCACGCGCCGGATCCGGTTGTTGCCGACGTCGGCGATGTAGAGGGCGCCATCGGCGGCCACGACGCAGTCGACGGGGAAGCGCAGTTTCGCCAGGGTGGCCGGTCCGCCGTCACCGGAAAAGCCGAAGTTGCCGAGGATGCCCGCGACGGCGTGGATGTTGCCGTCGGATCCCACGCGGCGGATGACATGGTTGGCCGTGTCGCACACGAACAGGGCGCCGTCGGCGGTCACGACGACCCCGTATGGCGTGTTCAGCCAGGCCTGGGTCGCCGGTCCGCCCTCCTGCGCCAGGTTGCCGCCGGAGGTGCCGTTGCCGGCGACCGTCGTGATGATGCCGTTGGTCGCCACCTTGCGCACGGCGGCGTAGTCCCGGGCGGAGATGTAAAGGCTGCCGTCGGGTCCGACTGCGACGCCCATCGGAATGCCGATCTTCGCCGAGGTTGCCGTCCCGCCGTTGCCGGAGTATCCGTAGTCGCCCTGGCCGGCTACCGTGGAAATGACTGCCTGCATTCCGGCTGCGCTGCGCCGCCCGCCATTGCCGAGATAGAGGATCTGGCTCCTGGCGTCGTAAGAGTGATGGACGCCCAGGCTCCACCCCTTGATGTCGAGACTGTCCTGGCTGCCCAGCGCGGCCTGGTAGTCCTGCCAGAGGATGATCGGGTCCGCGGTGGAACGCAGCGCGGGGCGGGAGAAGACCACCGCGCCGCCGCCGCCCACCGCGGTCGTGATCGGCTGGAGGCCAAACCGGTTGTAGCTGGCCTCCAGCGTGTCCTTGGTCGCGTAATACTGCGCGATGTACTCGTAGCCGATGCGCACCGTGAGCGGCTGGCTGCCGTACAGCGTGCGGCCGTAGGCGTCCTTGCCATCCCAGGTGAAGGTGCGGCTCAAGTTGGGCGCCGGCGCCACGGTCTCCGCGAACGACCGCCCGGCAATCCGGATCTCCATGTGGATGGCCTGCACGCCCGGCGGCAGGGTGGCGCCGCTCAGGCGAATGGGCAGGATATTGCGGTCCTGGCGCCCATGCACCCGGTCGCTCGAGTAGTTCAGGCTGAACGGCGTGCCCGTGACCTGGATGGATTCGCCCAGCGTCTGCGGCTCGCAGCCGATGATGGACCCGCCCTTCTTGCACGGATCGTCCTTGGGCCCCTTGTCGCCGTCCGGGCCGCCATTGGGCCCCGGCGGCCCCGAGCCGCCCGGCGGGCCGGCCGGCCAGTTGCAGTCGAACGGCGTGAAGTGGGACAGCGCCACCCGCCAGAGGCTCTGGCCCGGCGCATAGAGCACCGCGAGATGCTGGCGCTCCTCAGCGGTGACGCCGAGGGCGGCGAGGGCAGGGCCGCCGGCGGTGGTATCGCTGCCATCCACGTCCAGGTCGGCCATGCCGGCGGTGATCCCGATCACCTTGATCACCCGTCCGTTGTCCGAGGCCACCCACGCGCCCTTGCTCTTGTCGTAGTAACCCACCGGCACCAGCGATCCCACCGGGAAGCCGACGAAATTCTCGACGTAGAAGACTACGGGCTGGTTGAACTGCACGCTCGCCGCGCCCGCCGCGATTGCCTCGTCCGCGCTCAACTCAACCGCATAGGTATAGGCGCTGCTGGGTGGAAGTTCGCCGGGCATCGCGCGCTGTCCGGTCGGGCCCACCGTGTACTCGCTGGCGCGCACGTTGAGCGTGGCCAGCGGCTGGGTGGTCCCGTCGGGCATGACCCGGGTGGCGGTGGTGCCCGGCGGGAAGAGGACCGTGGCGCGGCGCGTGCCGTCGGCATCGGTCGTCGGCGCGCCGCGGGCGACCTGCATCGCTGGCGCATTGAGGGCGATGGAGGTGACCTGCGCATCCACCGGGATCATGACCACGTCGGGAACCAACGCGTAGTCCTGCCACGGCACGCTGACCTGTCGCTGGACCGGGAGGAAACCCGTCTTCCGGTAATCGACGGTCAGCCGCCCGCCGCCATTGACGGCCAGGTCGAACGCGCCGTCGGCGCGGCTCTTCGTCTGCCCGAACTCGGGGCGCGCGAGCAGCGTGAGCGTGACCCCGGAGAGTGCGGCACCGTCGCGGGTGTGCACGGTGCCGCGCAGGACAGCCGCGAACTGGGGCTTGAGGGTCCCGGGTGCCACACCGGTCTGGATCGGATTGGGGCCTGTGTAGAGGAACGCCGTCGAATCCAGAATGGTGGTGACCACCGTCGGGTCGGGCGGCGGCGCAATCGTCCCCGGGTCGGGCGGCAGCACCGTGCCGGCAGAAGTGCTCAGGCCCAAGAGCAGGGGTTCGATATCGGTGTCGGCCTGCCGGGGCGCGCCGGGCGCCACGGCACCAGCGACCAGGTTGGGCCCGCGCAGCCCGAACAGGTAGCGGATGATCAGCAGGCCGTCGGTCAGCGCGTCGGCTTCGCCGTTGCCGTCGATATCGAGCGCCGGCTTGATGTCGGCAAGGTAGTCGACGATATCTCCGGGGCTGGATCGCGCCGGGGTGTCCCCGATAGCGCTGTTGACCAGTGCGGGGCCTGACAGCCCGAACAGGAAGCGCAGCGCCAGCAGCCCGTCGGTCAGCGCATCGAAAGCGGCGTTGCCGTCGATGTCGAGACTGGGCGGGCCCAGTAGGATGGGTGCGAACGTCGCCGCCGCGGTGGTCGCGCCATCAAGCGTGAACTGGCAGGCACCCGATCCGGAACACGGACCCAGCCATCCGGTGAACTGGCTGCCCGCGGCCGGTGCAGCGGTCAGCGTGATCACCGTGCCGTCGTTGTAAGTGTCGCTGCACGCTACGCCGCAATTGATCGCGCCGACATTGCTGGTCACCGTGCCCGCGCCGCTACCGGCCCGGGTAACGGTCAGCGTCGAACTGGCCGCCCCTAGCCGCGCGGCACCGCCGGCGCCGCTCGCGCTGCCGGCCAAGTGCCGGCCCGTGCCTGCGGTGGTCAGGACCCCTGCGGCGATCCCGTTCCAGGTTCCAACGATCGAAACGACGCCGGCAAAAACCGACAGCAGCGTCGCGACGGGCGACTTGATTGAGGTCATCTGCCATCTCTCGGAGAAGAGGTTGAGCGGAAATGAAATCCGTCGTCGAGAGCGGGACAGCCAATACGATGGACCCAAGCGCGCGATCATCCCACGGAATCGGCGCGGCAAACCGGGCGGCGGGCAATATTCCCGGGCCCGCGCGGGGCGTGCATGCGCGGCCGTGCCAGGTCGTGCGAGGCCGCTGTGCGGAGGTCGCAGGCTACAATCGCGGCCATGAGCCTCCTACTGTGCGCGCAGGTCGACAATCTCGGGCAATGGCAAAGTGAGCTGGCCACGGCCTTTCCCGGCGAGACGATTCAGGTCTGGCCCGAAGTTCCGGATCCGGCGGCCGTGCGGATCGCGCTGGTCGCCAAGCCGCCGGCCGGCGCGCTGGCCAGTCTTCCCAACCTCGAACTGATCTGCTCGCTGTGGGCCGGCGTCGACAGGCTGCTCGCCGACCCGACGCTGCCGCGGCAGATTCCGCTGACCAGGCTGATCGATCCCCAGCTCACCGCCTCGATGGTCGAGTCGGTGTTGCTGCACGTGCTCACCGCCCACCGGCAGGTCCCGCGGTACCGGCTGCAGCAGGCGCGCGCGGAATGGACACAACTCGACCAGCCGGGCGCTGCGGATCGCACCATCGGCATCCTGGGCTTCGGAGAACTCGGCCGCGCCTGCGCGGAAGCGCTGTTGCCGCTGGGCTTTCGCGTGCTCGGGTGGGGCCGGTCGGCGCGCACGCACCCGCAGGTGGAATGCGCGCACGGTGCCACGGGGCTCGCCAGGGTCCTGGCGCGCGCGGACATTCTGTTATGCCTGCTGCCCAACACCAACGAAACGCGCGGCCTGCTCGACGCGGCGCGGCTGGCCACGCTGCCGGCAGGCGCGACTGTCATCAACGTGGGCCGCGGCGCGGCGATCGACGACGCGGCGCTGCTCGCCGCGCTCGATGCGGGCCGCATCGAGACGGCGATTCTCGATGTGTTCCAAACCGAGCCGCTGCCGCCCGGGCATCGGTACTGGCGGCACGAGCGGGTGTGGGTGTATCCGCACGTGGCCGCCGAAACCGACGCGCGGTCTGCCGCGCGCACGGTCGCCGACACGGTGCGGCGGTTTCGCACCGGGGCGCGCCTGCCGGAGCGCGTCGATTCCGGCCGGGGCTACTGAGCTGTCGCGAGGCGCGTGACAACGACCGCACTTTGCGGCCACAATGCACGCCGGCGTCCCGGAAACGGGGCGCCGATTCCGTCCAGGGGCATGCTCCTGTTGCACGCGGAGGTCACATCCGCCCACGCATCGGTTGCGCCGCCCGGCCGGAGTCCGGGCGAGGTCATCCGCGCTTTCAACCAACGTCACGCTGTGCGGTGATCGTGCGGCATGGCGGATGACCCGCGTTGCGTGCATCGCGACGGCATCGTCGCAATCCTTGAGGAGGAGGAAACCATGTACACCAAGCGTCTGCTGCAAATGGCTGCCCTTTACCTGATCACCGGCGTCCTGCTGGGGCTCGGGATGGGGATCAGCGAGAATCACCTGCTGGCCCCCGTGCACGCCCACCTGAACCTGCTGGGGTGGGCCAGCATGGCGTTGATGGCCCTGATCTACCGGGCGTTTCCCGAAGCCGGCTCGACCATGCTGGCCAAGGTGCATTTCTGGCTGCACTCGCTCGGCCTGCCGCCGCTGATGATCGCGCTGACGGTACTGATGCTGGGCAACCCGGCGGCCGGGCCGGTGGTCGGCATCCTGTCGATCATCACCGGCATCGGCGTGATTTCATTCTGCGTGAACATCCTGCGCTTCATACGCTGATCCCTGCGGGCAGAGGCCGGGTGGTCGCGGTTTGGCGTTGATGGGTATCGCTTCGTTCCACCCAGCCTACGAGAGCAGCGCCGTCTACCAATAGCGCATCGCGCCGCCGAACAAGCCGGCGAGATCTTCGCGGCTGACGGCCCGCGGCGCGTTGTTGATCACGCGCTTCTGCGGGAAGGCGCGGTCGGTGAGGCCGTCGACGTCGGCGGCGCCGAAGCCGATCGCGGCGAGGCCGTTCGGAATCCCGGTCGCCTGCATCAGTTCGATCAGCCGCCCGGCGACGATCTCGCCGGCATCTTCGGGCGCCGCGCCGCGCACGTCGGCGCCCAGGCACTCGGCGCCGTGCAGATGGCGGTCGGGGCAGGCGCAGGCGGTGTAGCGATACACCGAGGGTGCGTTGAGCACCACGCTCATCCCGTGCGGCACCATCGGGCTGGCCGACGGATAGCCGGCGAAGCGGGTGTCGTCCTTGACCATTCCTGACACCGCGTAGCTCATGCCGTGGGGCAGATGGCAGCCGGCGTTGGCGAAGGCGATGCCGCCCAGCGTCGCCGCATACAGCATCTCGGTGCGCGCCTCGAAGTCGGCGGGGTCGCGCACGGCGCGGACCAGGTGCTTGCCGATGAGGCGCAGCGCTTCCGCGGCGACCATGTCGCTCCACGGGTTCGCGCCCTGCGATGGCGGGCGCTGGCTGGGCCGTGCTGCCGGCGCGCGCTTCCTGTAGGAGACCGCGGTCAGCGATTCGAGCGAGTGCGAGAGCGCGTCGAAGCCGGTGGCGGCGACCACGTTTGCCGGCAGCGTCGCGGCGACGCTCGGATCGATCAGCGCCGTCGAGGGCCGCAGCCGCCGCGACTGGATTCCGGTCTTGGACTGCATCGCGCGCAGGAAGAAGATCGCGATGCCGGTCGCCTCCGAGCCGGTGCCGCTGGTGGTGGGGCAGGCGATGTGCGGCTTGACCGGTCCCGGCACCGGTTGCCCGCCGCCCACCGGCGCGTTGACGTACGTGAGGAACTCGGCCGGATACGTCGCGTACAGGTTCGCCGCCTTGCACGTGTCCATCACCGAACCGCCGCCCACGGAGATGAAACCGTCGAAGCGGCCTTCCTGCGCGAACCGCGCGGCGGCTTGCAACGATGCGTCGGTCGGCTCGACCGCGACTTCGTCGTACACGACATGATCGAGGCCCGCCGCGCGCAACGACGCGATGACCGCCGCCACGGGTGGCAGCGTGCGCACGTGGGGGTCGGTGAACAAGGCGATCCGCGTCATGCCCAGCGCACTGGCCTGATCGCCCGCTTCCTTCAGGCAACCGGCGCCGAAGGTCATGGTCGAGGCATCGATGGTGAACGCATCATCGCCGCCCTGGCCCGGCGCGAAGTAGTGGTGGCAGCAGCTCATTGCGTGGCTTTCGTGCGTAAGGAGAACCCAGAATCTACTCCAGCCAGGGGAGCCACCGCAATCGCAACATTCGACCGGCACGGCCGCGTCTCGCAATCTGGATCGGGACGGGAGGCGGGTGTAGACTGAATGCGAATCAGGCGGTCGCCGTCGATGTGCATGCCACGGCGCAACGTGTTTTCTTCGACAGGAGCGATCATGGGCCAAGCCATTTCGACCATCGCCGCGGTTGCCGCCCTCGCCGTCACAGTCTCGACAACCTGTGCTGTCGAGGCGGCATCGAAGCCGGAACTGGCACGGGCGAGCCAACGGCTTGCCGCGACCGCTCTGCCGTGGACGCCCAATGCCGGTCAATGGGATGCGGCGGCTGCGTTCCGGGCGCAGACGTTTGCCGGCAGCGTCTGGGTCACGCACGGCGGTCAGATCATTCATCAGTTCAACGGGAAGCGGGTTGCTGCGGCGCAGAATCCGGATTCCATCGCGGAATCCGCCGGGTCGGGCGGACAGTTGGTCTCGTCGCGGCACGGGCCGGCGCGGCGCACGCCCGGCTGGGTATTGACCGAGACGATAGTCACCGAGCGGGTTGCCCCGCGCATGGTCGGCTTGATGCCGCAGGAAGGCCGTGTCAGCTACGCGGTCGATCCCGACAGGGAACGCCGGTACGATGAACTTGTTACGTATGGCGCGATCGACCTCGGCAACCTGTACCCGGGCATCAACGTCCGGCTCAAGGCGACAGGGCACAATGTGGAGAAGCTGTTCACGATCGCGCCGTACCACGATCCTGCCGTCATCCGCCTTCGCCTCGATGGGGCGAACGAATTGCGGGTGACGGCTGAGGGCGCGCTCGAAGCTGAAACCGGTGCAGGCTCGATTCGCTTCAGCCCGCCCGAAGCGTTCCAGACGATAGTCGGCACGCGGCAATTCGTTGCGGTCCGGTATGTGCTGAATGCTGGAACCAACGAGTATGGATTCGCGCTCGGCCCCTACGACCCTGGCAGGCCGGTCACCATCGACCCGCTGCTGCAGTCGACATTTGTCGGCGGGTCCGGGAACGAAACAGCCACTGCGCTGGCGATTCACCCCATGAACGGCGAGGTCTATATCGCCGGGTACTCGGCTTCCTCGAGTTTGCCGGCCACCGCCGGCGCCGAGCAGACGGCAAACGCCGGTGCCTTTCCCACGAACGACGCTTACGTTACCCGTCTGGACGCGGCGCTGACCCATCGCCTGCAAACGACATTCATCGGCGACGTCAACGACGAGATTGTGACGGCGATGGCCATCCATCCGGTGACCAACGATGTGTACATCACCGGATACACGTCTTCCGCCGCGCTGCCGGCGACGGCCGGAGCAGAGCAGACTGGCAACGCGGGAATTCCCGACGCGTTCGTGACGCGGCTGAACGCGGCGCTCACCCAACGGCTGCGCACGACCTTCGTGGGCGGCACTGGCGATGACCGCGCGACCGCGCTGGCGATCAACCCGGTGACCAATGAGATCATCATCGCCGGATCGACCGCTTCGGCGACGCTGCCCGCAACCGCCGGAGCCGAACAGACGTTGAACGCCGGAGGCGGTGACGGCTTCATCACCCGCCTCGATGCGACGCTTTCCCAGCGACTGCGCACGACGTTCATCGGCGATAGCGGCCTGGACACCGTCGTCGCCGTCGCCGTGCACCCGATGAGCGGAGAGATCATTGCGGCGGGTTACACGTCGTCCACAACGCTGCCGGCGTCCGCCGGCGCGCCACAACCGGCCAATGCCGGCGGAGTCGATGGTTTCATCACCCGGCTCGACTCGGCGCTGGCGCAGCGCCTGCAGACCACGTTCGTCGGCGGTACCGGCACCGACCTTGCCAGTGCGATTGCCATCCACCCGTTGAGCGGTGACATCTATGTGACGGGCCAGACGCAGTCACCGACCTTTCCGGGAACGGCAGGGAGCCAGCAGATGACCTACGCCGGAAACACCGATGTGTTCGTCACGCGCCACAATGCGCTGCTCACGCAGCGGTTGCAATCGACCTATATCGGCGGCACGGGCGAGGACAACGCGTACGCCATGTCGATTCACCCGTCGAGCGGAGAGATTTTCGTTGCCGGGTACACCAGTTCAGTGCCTTTCCCGGCGACTGCCGGCGCGGCGCAACCGGCGATTTCCGGCACGGTAGATGCCTTCGTCACCCGCCTCAACCGTGAGCTCACGCTGCGGGTGCAAACGACGTTTGTCGGTGGCCCCGCTGGCGATGTGATCAACGCGATTGCCCTGCATCCCCTTTACGGCGACGTATTCGTCGCCGGTCACACGAGTTCGGTGACGTTTCCGGGTAGCGCGGGCGCCGAGCAGACAACCAATGCAAGCGCGATGGGTACCGACGTGTTTGTTGCCCGGTTGACCCGCGATCTGACGGTCGCCAACACCACGCCGACACCGTTCGGTTTTCCGCCACAGGTCAACGTGCCGCCGGCGAGCATGCGCCTCTCGAGTCCGGTCCAGATGGCCGGCCTGTCGGGCCTGGCGACAATCCATGTCGAAGGTCAAGTTGGCAGCCAGTACTGCGTGTCCTCGACCGGCACCTGTAGCTGCAATGTCATTCCCTTTACGGCAGCCCTGGGCACGGTGGCCGATGCGCAATACGTCTGTGTTCGCCATGTGTCCGCGGCCATTCCCAACAAGGTCACGGAAACGATCCTCCATGTCGGGGGCGAAGCAGGGAGTTTTTTCGTCACCACCGGGTCGGTGTTCGCGGCGCCATGTTCGCTCGATGTCGATGGCAACGGCGCGCAGGACGCCCTGAGCGACGGCCTGATGATCCTGCGCGCGTTATTCGGCCTGACCGGAACCGCCGTGACCAACAATGCCGTGGGTAGTGGCGCGGTGCGCGGCGACTGGACTGCGATTCGCGGCTACCTCAACGGCAACTGCGGCGCAAACTTCGCGCCGTAGGTCGAATCAACTATCGTTTGTATCGAATTTCGGAACAAGTCTCACGTTTCAGGTCCCGTCTGGCCGCATAACCCTCGTTCCAGGCGGTAAAATGCGCAAGGTACTTCCTCAACTGCCGCGGCAGGCTCGCCGCATCCACGGAGAACAGCATGGGCAAAATGGAACTGGATCTCACGTCGTACTGGGTGCCGTTCACCCCCAACCGTCATTTCAAGTCGGCGCCGCGCATCCTGGCTTCGGCCAAGGACATGCATTACACCACCGACGATGGCCGCCAGCTGCTCGATGGCACGTCAGGCCTGTGGTGCGTCTCGGCGGGGCACCGCCGGCAGCGCATCGTCGACGCGGTCAAGGCGCAACTCGATACGCTGGATTACGCGCCGTCGTTCCAGGTCAGCCATCCGGGCCCGTTCATGGCCGCGCAGCGGATCGCGGAACTCGCCCCGGGCGACCTGAACAAGGTGTTCTTCACCAACTCCGGCTCCGAAGCGGTGGACACGGCGCTGAAAATGGCGCTGGCCTACTGGCGCGCCAAAGGCGAAGGCCATCGCAATGTGTTCGTCGGCCGCGAGCGCGCCTATCACGGAGTGGGCTTCGGCGGCATTTCGGTGGGCGGCATGGTCGGCAACCGCAAGGTGTTCGGCGGCGGGATGCTGCCGCGCACCGATCACATGCGCCACACCTTCGACCTCGAGCATCACGCGTACTGCAAGGGCGAGCCGGAGTGGGGCGCGCATCTGGCCGACGAGCTCGAGCAGCGGATCATTCCGCTGCATGACGCCTCGAACATCGCCGCCGTGATCGTCGAGCCGGTCATGGGCTCGACCGGCGCGCTGATCCCGCCCAAGGGCTATCTGAAACGCCTGCGCGAGATCTGCGACAAGCACGGCCTGCTGCTGATATTCGATGAAGTCATCACCGGCTTCGGCCGGCTGGGCAAGCCATTCGCCTCGCAGTACTTCGACGTGATCCCCGACCTGTTCACGTTCGCCAAGAGCGTCAACAACGCGACGGTGCCGATGGGCGGGGTCGTGGTCCGCGACGGCATCTACGAGGCCTGCATGCAGGGTCCGGAGCACGTGGTCGAGTTGATGCACGGGTACACGTATTCCGGCCATCCCCTGGCTTGTGCGGCGACCCTGGCGACGCTGGACCTGTATCGCGAGGAAGACCTGTTCAACCGCTCGGCCGAGATGGCCAAGTACATCGAGGAAGGCATCCATTCGCTCAAGGGCCTGCCCAACGTGATCAGCATCCGCAACATCGGCATGATCGGCGGGGTGGAAGTGGCGCCCCGTCCGGGCGCGCCGGGCAAGCGCGGCTACGAGATCTTCCTCGATGCATTCTGGAACCAGGGCGTGCTCACGCGGGTCTCGGGCGAAATCGTCGTCATCTGCCCGGCGTTCATTTCCGAGAAGAAGCACATCGACCAGATGATCGAGGCGTTGGCGAAGTCGCTGCGGGCAGTTCCATAATCCGGGAAATCCATCGCGCCGCGGCCGGCCTGGAAGGGTTGCCGCGGCGTTTTTCATTTTGCGGGCTTGCTTATCGTCAAATTGAGATTCCCAACGCTGCACAAATTCGGTATCGTTCCCTCAGGCGGCCGAGGGGTGCCGCTGATTTCATTTCAGGAGACCACAATGAGCAGAATCTTGATCAACGCCGCGCGCGTCGCGGCGATCGCGGCCGCCTTCGCGGCGGCAGGCCTGGCCGGCGCGCAAAGCAAGGAAGTCACCATCGGTTATCAGGACATGGTCGTGCCGTACCGGATGGCGCAGGAAGCGAAGGAGCTCGAGAAGGCGACCGGCTACAAGGTCAACTGGAAGCAGTTCGGCGGCGGCGGCGAGGTGATCAAGGCGATGGCCTCGGGCGCGGTGCAGGTCGGTGAAGTCGGTTCCGCCGGCATCGCGGCGGCGGTCTCGCGCGGGGAGCCGCTGGAGTTGTTCTGGATCCTCGACGACATCGGCGACGCCGAAGCGCTGGTGGCCAAGAACGGCTCGGGCATCAACACGCTGGCCGATCTGAAGGGCAAGAAGATCGCGATGCCGTTCAACTCCACGACGCACTTCCATACGATGGTCGCGCTGGAGCAGGCCAAGGTCAACCCGGCCGACGTGCAGATCCTGAACATGCGTCCGCCGGAAGTCCGCGCCGCCTGGCAGCGCGGCGACATCCAGGCGACGTTCATCTGGGATCCGGTGCTGGCCGAGGTGAAGAAGGACGGCAAGGTCATCATCAGCTCGGGCAAGATCAGCGCCGACACCGGCAAGGCGACGTTCGACGGCTATGTCGCGAACAAGGATTGGGCCAAGGCGAACAAGGACTTCATGGTCAAGTTCGTCAAGGTGATGGCCGCGGCCGACGACAACTACCGCAAGAACGGCTCCAAGTGGACCAAGGACTCGGCGGAAGTCAAGGCGGTGGCCAAGATGTCGGGCTCGAAGCCGGAAGACGTCCCGGCCGCGATGGCGCTCTACCGCTTCCCGACGATTGCCGACCAGGTGTCGCCCAAGTGGCTGGGCGGCGGCAAGGACGGCGTCGCCGCCAAGGCGCTGGCCGCGACCGCGGCGTTCCAGCTGACGCAGAAGCAGATCGAGAAGACGCTGCCGGATTACTCTGTCGCGGTGAATGCCTCGTACGCGCAGGAAGCCGGGAAGTAGTGCGCCGGACGCTGGACACGCGACTATCCCTCGCCGGGAAGTAGTGTACCGGACGCTGGACACGCGCCTCTCCCTCGCCCCGCTTGCGGGGAGAGGGTTGGGGTGAGGGGTGGTTGACCCGCAGCGGCGCATTTGCGAGAGATGGGTATCGCTGCGCTCCACCCACCATCGATGGGTATCGCTGCGCTCCACCCATCCTACGCAATTGTGAAGAGTCGCCGATGAGCAAACTCGAAATCCGCAACGTCAGCGTCAACTATGCGGGCACCAAGGGGGCCAGCACGCTGGCGCTGTCGGCGGTCGACCTGAACATGGATCCCGGGGACTTCGTGGTCGCGCTGGGTGCTTCGGGCTGCGGCAAGACGACGCTGCTGTCCTGCATCGCCGGCTTCATGCAGCCCTCCGCCGGCGAGATCGTCCTCGACGGCACACCGGTGCTGGGACCCGGCGCCGATCGCGGCGTGGTGTTCCAGAAGCATGCGCTGATGCCGTGGCTATCGGTGATCCAGAACGTCGAGTTCGGCCTGCGCATGCGCGGCGTGGCGAAGGACGAGCGCCGCCGCATCGCGCTCGACAAGCTGCGCCTGGTCGGGCTCGAGAAGTTCGCCGGGTCGCCGACATACCAGATTTCCGGCGGGATGCAGCAGCGGGTGGGTCTGGCGCGGGCCCTCGCCTCGGACCCGGAAGTCATGCTGATGGACGAGCCGCTGGGCGCCCTCGACGCGCTCACGCGAGAGCAGATCCAGGAGCTGATCCTGGAACTCTGGCACCAGACGAACAAGATGTTCTTCTTCATCACGCACAGCGTCGAGGAAGCGCTGTTCCTGGCCACCGAACTGATCGTGATGACGCCGTCCCCCGGGCGCATCGCGCACCGCTACAAGCTCGACTTCGGCCGCCGCTTCATCGAATGCCGCGATGCGCGCGGCGTGAAGGCCGCGCCCGACTTCATCCGCGTTGCGCGAGGAGGTGCTGCAGGTGATCCATTCCGCGCCGACGTCGGTTCCCTGAACAGAGGCCGCATGATGTCCCGCTGCCGACGCGCCGCCGGTGCTGACTGCGACAGTGCTGCGCCGGGCCGAAGCCTGCGCCAGAGCCGGTGCCGGAGAGTCCGCAACCGGAAACACCGGTCGCCCTGACCTGTCCCGAGCAGCCGCCCCCGATTCCAAGCGTCCGGCGAGATCCGCACCGTCAAAGGCTACAGCCTGCCCGGCGAAGGCTCGAGCACGCTCATCAGCATCCTCAGCATAGGCTCGCTGTTCGCGCTATGGTGGATCGCTACGCACATGGGCTGGATCCGCGACCTGTTCCTGCCGACCCCGGAGAAAGTGTTCGCCAGTTTCATCGACGCATGGAACGGCGACATCCAGGGCGGCAAGCCGCTGATCGAGCATTTCTGGTGGAGCCTCTACCGGGTGTTCGCCGCGTTCGTGCTTGCCGTCCTGACCGCGGTGCCGGTTGGGATCGCGATGGGCGTCTCGCGTGTGATGCGCGGCATCTTCGACCCGCCGATCGAGTTCTACCGGCCGCTGCCGCCGCTGGCGTACCTGCCGCTGATCGTGATCTGGTTCGGCATCGAGGAGACCGCCAAGGTCATCCTGATCTTCCTGGCCTGCTTCGCGCCGCTGGCGATGGCCGCGCGCGCGGGCGTCCGCTCGGTGGCGATCGAGCAGATCAACGCCGCCTATTCGATGGGCGCCTCGCGCTGGCAGGTGATCCGGCATGTGATCATCCCGGCGTCGATGCCGGAGATCCTGACCGGGATGCGCATCGCCATCGGCTTCGGCTTCACCACGCTGGTCGCCGCCGAGATGGTCGCGGCCACCGCGGGCCTGGGCCAGATGGTGCTCAACGCGTCGAACTTCCTGCGCACCGACGTCGTGATCATGGGCATCGTCGTGATCGGCGCCGTCGCGTACCTGTTCGACCTCTTGATGCGCTGGGTCGAGAGGCGCGCGGTGCCATGGAAGGGCAGGGCATGACAACTTCGAAATCTCGTGACGGACAGAAAACATGACACGCTTGCGTGAAGAATTCGGCCGGCCGCTGCGCCTCGCGTGCATCGGCGGCGGCCCGGAATCGTGGATCGGCCACATGCACCGCGGCGCCGCGGAATTCGACGGGATGTTCCGGGTCGTCGCCGGCGTGTTCTCGTCGGACCCCGAGCGCTCGCGCAGCAAGGGCCGGCAGCTGGGCATCGCCGCCGACCGCGCCTACGGCAGCGTCGCGGAGCTTTGCGCCGCGGAGCGGGGACGCGCCGACGCGATCGACGCGGTCGCCATCATGACCCCGAACGACACCCACTACTCGGCATCCGCCGCGGCGCTCGACGCGGGCTTCGACGTCGTCTGCGACAAGCCGATCACCATCACGCTGGCCGAGGCGCAGGACCTCGCGCGGCGCATCGAGGCGGGCAACCGCGTGTACTGCATCACCCACGCTTACGCCGCCTACGCGATGACCCGCTACGCGCGTTCGGTGGTGCTGGACGGCACGCTGGGCCGGCTGCGGCTGGTGCAGGTCGAGTACATCCAGAGCGGCCTGGCGACCAAGCTCGAAGACGGGCCCCGGAACAACCGGATCAACTGGCTGTTCGACCCGCAGCGCAGCGGCCTGGCGCTGGTGATGAGCTCGATCGGCTGCCACGCGCAGCACCTGGCCTGCTTCGCGGCCGATTCGAAGGTCAGCGAAGTCAGCGCCGACACGGCCGCGCTGCTGCCCGGCCGCGAAGTGATCGACTACGTCTCGGCCAACCTGCGCTTCGCCAACGGCGCGCGCGGCACGTTCACCGTGACGCAGGCCGCCGCGGGTGGCGAGAACGACATCCGGCTGCGCATCTACGGCGACAAGGGCATGCTCGACTGGAACCACCGCGAGGCGAGCTACATCCGGCTGGCGATGCAGGGCGAGCCGGTTCGCATCGTCACCCGCGGCGACACCTTCCTGCCCCCGGAACTCGTGGCACTCGGGCGCACGCCGCGCGGCCATCCGGAAGGACTGCGCGAAGCGTTCGCCAACCTGTACCGCGAAGCCGGCGAGGACATCATCCTGCGCAACCTCGGCAAGCCGCGTTCGACGATGCCCTATCCACGGATCGCCGACGGCGTGCACACGATGGCGTTCATCGAGGCGTGCGTGGCGTCGAGCGCCGGCAACGGGCAGTGGACCAAGGTGCTCGCGTAGCGCGTCCGGAAAAAACCGCCCGGGGGTTCGCTGCGTACTTCCGGGCGCCGCAGTGCAATCGACTTATCATCCTTGACGGGGAGTGACAAATGGCCAAGCTCATTGCGATGTACAAGAAGCCCGCCGACGCGCAGGCGTTCGACGCGTACTATTACGGGACGCACGTGCCGCTGGCGAAGACAGTACCCGGCCTGCGCAGCTACGAAGTCAGCACCGGCCCGGTCGCGACGCCAGCGGGCCCGTCGGCCTACCACCTGATCGCCACGCTGGGCTTCGACTCGATGGCCGCGATCCAGCAGGCGCTGGGCTCACCCGAAGGCATCGCCACCGCGCGCGACCTCGGCAACTTCGCCCAGGCCGGCGTCGACCTGCTGATCATGGACTCGAAGGAAATCTGAAAAGAATAGGGGTCAGACCCGGTTGCGCGGCAGGATTGGACGAGCGATGCCATCTCGCAATCGCTGCGTAAACGGCGTTTCGGCGTAAATGGCGCGTAAGTGGCGTAAATCGGGTCTGACCAAAATTGGCATCTTGCGCGCGGGGAGACCGTCCCCAACTTGGTTGCGTCGACGTTCCTTGCCTGGAAGGACACCATGGTCAAGTTCCTGCTCTGGCTGCTCCTCTTCGTGCTGTGCTGGCCGCTCGCGCTGCTGGCGCTGCTCCTCTATCCCGTGGTCTGGCTGCTGACACTGCCGTTCCGGCTGGTCGGGATTGCGGTCGAAGGCGTCTTCGACCTGCTGCGCGGCATCCTGATGCTGCCAGGGCGGTTGCTGCGGGGGAAGCCGTAGGCAGGCCGTAGGTGGGCCGTAGGATGGGTCGAGCGCAGCGACACCCATCATCCTGAATCGAACGATCTGCACGGGCCCGTCGCCCCACTCCCGGGATGGTTGTGCCGCTCCCCGCAAGGCGGGGCGGCGCCCACCCCCTGCGGCTCTACGATGCGGTGAGCTGATCCAGCAGCGCCCTCACGCCGAAAGTCCACGGCTCGGTCTTGTCCGCGTGGTTGACGCGGTTGATCAGGGCGCCCAGCCGCGGGGTATGGACGGTGACGACGTCGCCGACCATGTGCGTGAACCCCTGTCCCGGTTGCGCGCGGTCCTGCGTGGGCGCGAACATCGTTCCCAGGAACAGCATGAAGCCGTCCGGGTAGCGATGGTTGGGGCCGATCGCGTGCGCGACCAGGTCGAGCGGGTCGCGGCTGATTTTCGACATCGAGCTCTTTCCTTCGAGCACGAAGCCATCGGGTCCCGCGATGTGCAGCAGCACGTCGCAGCGGCGCACGTCGTCGAGCGTGAAGTCGGCGTCGAAAAGCCGGATGAACGGCCCGATCGCGCAGGAGGCGTTGTTGTCCTTCGCCTTGCCCAGCAACAGCGCGCTGCGGCCCTCGAAGTCGCGCAGGTTGACGTCGTTGCCCAGCGCCGCGCCGACCACCTGGCCGCGGCTGTTCACCGCCAGCACGATCTCCGGCTCCGGATTGTTCCACACCGACTTCGGGTGGATGCCCACCTCGACGCCGCACCCGACCGCCGACATCGGCTGCGCCTTGGTGAAAATCTCCGCGTCAGGGCCGATGCCCACTTCCAGATACTGCGACCACGCGCCCTGGGCGATCAGCACGTCCTTTAGGCGCATCGCTTCGGCCGAGCCCGGCTTGATGGCGGCCAGGTCGTCGCCGATGACGGCGACCACGGCTGCGCGCACGTCTGCCGCCTTCGACGCGTCGCCGCGCGCCTGCTCCTCGATCACGCGCTCGAGCATGCTGGAGACAAAGGTCACGCCGCTGGCCTTCAGCGCCTGCAGGTCGCAGGGCGCCAGCAGCCATGGCCGCGCCGGGTCGCGGTGCAGCGGGTCGGTGTTGGCGAGCGCCTCGACCGTCGTGGCCAGGCGCGGCAGATGGTCAGCCGCGCGCACCGCGGCGACCGGCGACTCCAATTCCAGTAATTCGCTCACGGTCCGTGCCACGCTGCGCAAGTCATGCAGTCCATTCGCGCTGACCAGCACGGGCACGGGGCCCCCCGCGGACGGCAGCCAGGCGCGGCCCACGAGCACGGCGCGTTCGTGATCCTGGGGCAGGACGGAAGACGTGGTCAGCTTCTGTTGCATGGCGGTTCCTGGAAGATGGGACATCAGTCGAGCTTGTAGCCCTTGGCCGAGATCAGCGCGCCGTACAGCGCCGTGTCGCTCCTGATCCGGTCGGCGAGCGCCTTGGCCGAAGTGTCTTCGACCTTCCAGCCGAGGGTCAGCAGCTTTTCCTTCACTTCCTTGCCTTGCAGGATTTTCGCGAGCTCGGCGTTGAGCTTCGCCTGATGTTCCGCGGGCATCTTTGCCGGCGCCATGATGGCGTTCCAGACTTCGATGTTGATGCCCTGCGCGCCGATCTCGGTCATCGACGGCAGGTCCGGGGTGAGGGGACTGCGTGCCGACGAGGTGACCGCGATGGCCGCGAGCTTGCCCGACTGGACCAGCGGCGCCACTGTCGAACCCGGCAGCAGCGTGATCTGGATTTCGCCGCCCAGCATGCCGTTGAGGATGGCCGGCCCGCCGGCGAACGGAATGTGCACGGCCTGCAGGCCGAGCTTCTCGTTGATCAGCTCCATCCCCAGATGCCCGCCGGAACCGGCGCCGATGGAGCCGTAGTTGACCTTGTTGCCGCCTGCCTTGACCGCCTTGATGTAGTCGGCCACCGAGCCGGTGACGGCGGCCTTGGGCGCGACCCAGACCAGCGGCGCGCTGCCGACCAGCACGATGGGCGCGAAGTCCTTCGCCGGGTCGTAGGGGAGCTTGGTGTACAGGAATTTCGCGCTGGTCAGCGGACCGTTGCCGATGATGCCTATCGTGTGCCCGTCGTCGGCCTTGGCGATCAGGTCGGCGCCGATGTTGCCGCCGGCGCCCGGCTTGTTTTCCACGACCACGGCGACGCCCAGCGCCTTGGTCAGGTGTTCGGCGACCAGGCGCGCCTGCACGTCAGGCGAGGAGCCAGCCGGATAACCCGCGATGAGGCGCAGCGGGCGCGCCGGCCACGCCGCGCCCGACTGGGCGAAGGCGCCCAGCGGTTGCAGCGTCAGCGCGGCGAGGGCGGCGGCAATCCCGGCGCGTTGGAGGAATTTCCGGCGTTGCGTTGCGTTGTGCGGATTCATGCGGTGTCTCCTTGGTAAGCGTTTTCCGGGCAGACCGTGTCGGCCGCGCCTGGCAGCGGGCTTTCGCGGCAAGCGCCCGGTCGGTGCCAAGGATGCCACAAAACGGCTGGCGATTCGCCGGCGGCAGGCCGGCACGCGCGGAATAATCCGCGGGCGACGCCCCGCCCGGCGGCGGCGCGCCCAGGTCGCGCCGCGTCGCTTCGACGCGCCCCCTGACGTGTGGCATCATGAGCGCCGTTCCGCTGCACCCATCCCCGGGCCACGCCGCTGGCCCCCAAGACCATGCCCTCGACATCTATCTCCGTTCTGCTGCGTTGCCTTCGCCACCACCTACCCATTAACAGCCACCGCAAGGATCCGCGATGAAGCGCGAGCCTACCGACCGCGCGACGGATCTGCGCGGCGTCAGCCGGCTGACCATCGATGCCGTCACCGGCCTGACCGACCTGGTCGAGGCGATGCATCACAACGTCACGACGGCCTCGAGCATGGCCGGCGTCGCGCCCAAGGGGCGGACGCGCGGCATCACCGGGTTCGTCTACGGAACCATACGCGGGGTGACGCGCCTGGTCGGGGGCGGCATCGATGCCGTGCTCCGGCAGCTCGGTTCGCTGCTGGGCGAGTCCGGCTCGTCACCGACGCGCGAGGCCGTGCTGGCGGCATTGAACGGCGTGCTCGGCGACTATCTCGTCGAGTCCGGGAATCCGCTGGCGATCCCGATGCGCCTGCGCCACAACGGGCGGCAACTCGAACTGACCGCGGAAGGGCTGGCCGCCGTGGCGGCGAAGTCCGGCGCGCCGCAGACCCGGTTGCTGGTGCTGCTGCACGGCCTGTGCATGAACGACCTGCAATGGTCGCGGCAGGGGCACGACCATGGCGCGGCGCTGGCGCGCGACCTGGGCTACGTGCCGCTCTATCTGCACTACAACAGCGGCCGGCACATCTCGACCAACGGGCGCGAATTCGCGGCGCTGATGGAGACGCTGGTGCAGGCATGGCCGGCGCCCATCGCGGAACTGGTGCTTGTCGGACACAGCATGGGCGGGCTGATCGCGCGCAGCGCCCTGCATGTCGCGCACGGTTCCGGGCACGCCTGGCCGCGACTGGTGAAAAAGCTCGTCTTCCTCGGCACGCCGCATCACGGCGCGCCGCTGGAGCGTGGCGGGCATTGGGTCGACATCTTCCTGGGCGCCAGCCCGTACACCGCGCCGTTCTCGCGGCTGGGCAAGATCCGCAGCGCCGGCGTCACCGATCTGCGCTACGGGAATCTGCTGGATGAAGACTGGGTGGGGCGCGACCGTTTCGCGCGCTCGCGCGATCACCGGGTGCCGGTGCCGCTGCCCAGGGGCGTCGCCTGCTATGCGCTCGCCGCGACGACCGGCGCCGCGGCGGGCGATGCGAAGGACCGGCTGCTCGCCGACGGCCTCGTCCCGCTGGCGAGCGCGCTGGGCATGCATGTCAACCCGGAGAAATCGCTGCCGATCCCCGAGGCGAATCAGTGGATCGGCTACAAAATGAACCACCTGGACCTGCTGGCCAGACCCGAGGTGTACCAGCAGATCAGGCGGTGGCTGGCGCCGGAACAACTGCCGAACGAACAACTGCCGTAGGATGGGTGGAGCGCAGCGATACCCATCGCGCTAATCCGTGCACCGATGTTCGAGTTTCGCGTTCACAAACACGTGGTGGAATCCGGGCGCCATGCGTGCCAACGGTGATGGTCGCTGCCCGCCCCCATGGAACGTGCCTCCCCCTACGGCGTGCTGGGCTAGGCGCCCAGGATCATCGCCGCCGCCTTCTCGGCGATCATCACCACCGGCCAGTTGGTGTTGCCCGACACCAGCGTCGGCATGATCGAGCAGTCGACGACGCGCAGGCCGGCGATGCCGTGCACGCGCAGTTGCGGGTCGACGACGGCGTCGGCATCGATGCCCATCTTGCACGTGCCCGACGGATGGAAGATCGTCGCGCCGTTTTCGCGGACGAACTCCAGCAATTCTCCGTCGCTGGTCACGCCGGGCCCGGGCTTGTATTCGGCCAGCGTGAAATCGCGCATTGCGTCCGAGTGCGCGATCGCGCGGACGACCTTGAGGCCGGCCACCGCGGTGCGCCGGTCGAGGTCGGTCGACAGGTAATTGGGCTGCATCGCCGCCGGCTCCAGCGGATCGCGCGATTTGACCAGTACCGTGCCGCGCGACGTGGGCCGCAACTGGCACACCGACATCGTGAAGCCGGAGAACGGATGGACCTTGCCGCCGGCCATGTCGGCGGACAACGTCGCGAAGTGGAACTGGATGTCCGGCGTCGCCGACTCGGGAAGCGCGCGGCAGAAGAGGCCCCCCTGGTTGATGCCGATGGCCAGCGGCCCGGACTTGAACAGCAGCCATTGCAGGCCGATCTTCGCGCGCCCGAAGATGCTGCGCAGCTGGTCGTTGGTGGTGACGGGTTTCCGGCACTGGAAGATCATCCGCGCCTGCAGGTGGTCCTGCAGGTTGGCGCCGACGCCCGGCAGGTCGTGGACGACCGGAATTCCCAATCCCTGCAAGTGCGCGGCGGGACCGATGCCCGAGAGTTGCAGCAGTTGCGGCGAATGCAGCGCGCCCGCTGCCGCGATCACTTCGCGCGCCGCGCGCGCCTCGCGGAGCACGCCATGCTGGCGGTAGCGGACACCCGTCACGCGCCGGCCTTCGAACAGCAGTTCCGTCGCGTGCGCGTTCGTTTCCACGCGCAGGTTCGGGCGCTTCCGCGCCGGCTTCAGATACGCGGTCGCGGTGCTGCAGCGCCAGCCGCCCTTGGTGGTCAGCTGGAAGTAGCCGACGCCCTCCTGCGTGGCGCCGTTGAAGTCGTCGTTGCGCGGCACCCCGACGCTGTTGGCGCCCGCGATGAACGCCTCGACCAGCGGATGCGGGGCGCCGATGTCGGATGCGGCCAGCGGCCCGTCGCCGCCGTGCAGCGCCGACGCCCCGCGCTGGTTGCCTTCCGACTTGATGAAGTACGGCAGGACATCGTTCCAGCCCCAGCCGGCGTTGCCGGCGGCGGCCCAGCGTTCGTAGTCCTGCGGCTGGCCGCGGATGAAGATCAGGCCGTTGATCGAGCTCGACCCGCCCAGGCCGCGCCCGCACGGCCAGTAGATCTTCCGGTTGTGCATGCCGGGGTCCGGCTCGGTGTAGTGGCGCCAGTTGTAGACCGGATGCCACATTGTCTTGCCGTAGCCGATCGGCAGGTGGATCCAGAGCGACCGGTCTTCCGGTCCGGCTTCGAGCAGCAGCACGCGATGGCGGCCGCTTTCGGTCAGGCGCCTGGCCAGCACGCACCCCGCCGAACCGGCGCCGACGATCACGTAGTCGAATTGGGAGGCGTCGGCGGTCACGAAATCATCCTTGCGCAGGACATCTGGGGTTGAGACGAAAGTCGGAACGGGGTCCACCCCGAATTGTAGACCGCGGTGCGCTCGCCCGCTGCCGCGGCTCAGGGCATGTGGTCCGGCACGGTCAGCAGGGGCAGTCGCGAATTGAACGCCATTTCGGTCGATATGCCTTCATGGATCAGGCGGTGCCACAGCGAGTGCTTGTGCGGAATCGTCACGATCAGGTCGGCGGCATGCTCCGCCGCGAATTCGTTGATGCCACCGACGATGTCTTCGTTGACGTGAAAGTGAAAGCTGTGATCGAGCCCTTCAAGCAGACGTTCCAGGCTCCGTTCGGCTGCGGCTTCTTCCACCGAGGCGGGGCGTTCGTGCTGCAGCACATTGACGATCAGCAGACGGGCGCCGAAGACCCTGACGAGGGCGACGAGCCGGTCCTGGACCGGCCTGGTCACTTGGTGCAGATCACTGGCCAGGACGATTCGGTCGATCTTGCGGAACGCGGCATCCCGGGGCACGATCAGAACGGGAACCCTGGACTTGCGGAAGGTGCTGGCCGCATGGCTGCCGATGATCAGTTCGCTCAGCATGCCCCTGCCGGTCACGCCCATGATCACCAGATCGGCTTCCAGCTCGTCGGAAAGTGACAGGATCTCGACGACCGCAAGGCCGGACCTGGCGATGCACTCGGTTGGGACCGCGCCGCCGGTGCGTTGCTGGACGGTCATCTCCAGTTCATGCAGGCGTTCCAGGTGGGCTTTCTTCAGTTCCTCGACGGCCAATACCATTACCTGGACTTCGCCCACTGAAACGGGCAGCTCGAAGGCGTGGAAGAGGATCAGCCGGGCACCGGTCAGCCGCGCAAGCTCGGTGGCGTAGGCCAGGGAATTGGCGGCGTTGTCCGTGAAATCGATCGGTACGAGGATGGTTTTCATGTCCGTGCCCTTCGCGGGAGGTTCAGGATACAGGCCGGCGCCCGGCCGTTGCGCATCTCTTGTCAGTCCGGTGCTCAGCCATCAACCCCATTACCCAGAAAAGCGCCGATTTCGCGATTGAGCCAGGGGCCGGCGGCTGGGTCCGCGGTGGACGCCGACTGATGTCCCCAGATCGAGGGGATCTCGAGCATGCGCGCCCCGGGGATGCGCGCGGCCGCCCATTGCGCGGATGCGGCCGGGTTGTACAGGTCCAGCGCCGGCGCCAGCACCAGGGTGCGGGCCTGTATCGAGGCGAGCGCGCCGGCGGTGTCGCCGGCGAATCCCGGCGAGGTGCCGACGTCGTGCGCGTCGTAAGCCCGCGACTGGTAGATCCAGTCGACCGGCGCGAAACCCTGCGCGGCCCACCAGTCGGTGCGCCGCACGATCCAGGCGTGAACGGCTTCCGCGGACGCGAATTCAGAGTCGAGCTGGGCCGGCGTGCGTCCGGAGAGCAACTGCATCAGCGGCACCCAGGCGCTCCAGGCGCGCGCGCCGCCGCTCTGCCAGTCCGGGGCGGCCATCAGCGCGCGGCGCGAGGTCTCGTTGATCGCGGCGGCCCACGGCGCGGTGCTGGCCATCGGCGTCATCGCGACGATGCCGCGCATGCGCCGGGGGTGGCTGACGCCCCATTGCAGCGCCTGCATGCCGCCCATCGACGCGCCGATGACCGCCTGCAGCTGGCCGACGCCCAGATGATCGAGCAGCGCCCGCTGGCTCTCGACCATGTCGCGGATCGTGAAGCGGGGGAAGGCCATGCCGGGCTGCGCGAGCGAATTCGACGGCGAGGTGGTCAGCCCGTTGCCGATGGCGTCGATGGCGATGACCGCGCAGCGCGCGGGATCGAGCGCGCGCCCGGCGCCGATCAGGAAGTCGAGCCGGTGGTGCGTGCTGGAGATCGCCGAGAGCGCGAGCACGACGTTCGCGGCGCCGGGGGCGACTTCGCCGTGCACGACGTAGGAGAGCGCGAAGTCGCGGACAACCTCGCCGCTCTCGAGGCGCAAGTCGCCCGGCGACCAGGTCTGGTGCGGCCTGTCGATCCAGTCCGGCTGCAGGGGCGGGTGGCCCGTCATGAGCGGCTGCGGCGGGTGGTCGTCACGCCGGAAATTCGACGACCGCGCGGATGATCTCGCCGCGGCGCATCGCGTCGAAGCCTTCGTTGATGCGATCGAGGGGCAGGCGCAGCGAGATCAGTTCGTCGAGCTTCAACTTGCCATCGAGATAGGCCTGCGCCAGCCAGGGAAAGTCGCGGCGCGGCCGCGCCCCGCCGTAGCTGGAGCGCACGATGCGCTTTTCGCCCATCAGCGAGCCGAAGCGCAGGCTCACCTTCTGGTTGACGGCGGTCTTGCCCAGGATCACCGCATGGCCGCCCGGACGCACGACCTCGAATCCGAGCTGCAGCGAGGCTTCGCTGCCCGCGCATTCGAACACATAGTCGGTCCCGCGCCCCGCCGTCAGGTTCTTCACCTGGTCGATCGCGCCGGCATCCCCGGCGAGAACGAAGTGGGTGGCGCCGAAGCTGCGCGCGATGGCTTCCCTGGCCGGATCGCGATCGACGGCGACGATCACCGCCGCCTGCTCCAGCGCCGCGCCCTGCAACGCATTCAGGCCGACCGCGCCGCAGCCGATCACGGCGACCGAGGCGCCGGCTTCGACGCGGGCCACGCGGGTCGCGGCGCCCACGCCGGTCATCACGCCGCAGCCGATCAGGCAGGCGCGATCGAACGGGATCGCCTCGGGCACGCGGATCGCCCCGGACTCGGGCACCACGCAATATTCGGCATGCGAGGAGACGACCGAGAAATGGTGCAGCTTCGCGCCATCGAGCGTGTAGCGCGATTCGCCGTCGAGCAGGTGGCCGGCCGGCTGGTGGCGCGCGAAGGGCTCGCACAGGATGGGCTGGTCACGCTCGCAATAAAAGCAGTGGCCGCAGTGCGGATTCCACGAACACACGACATGGTCGCCGGGGCTGACCTGGGTGACCGCATCGCCGACACGTTCTACCACGCCGGCGCCTCGTGGCCGAGGACGATGGGCAGCGGATAGGCGAGGCTCCCTGCATCACCTCGAGGTCGGTGTGGCACAGGCCGCTGGCGTGCACGCGCACCAGCACGTCGGTGGGCTTGAGCGCGCCGCTCTCGATCGTCTCGATCGAGAGCGGCGCGCCGACCTGGCGCATGACCGCGGCACGGAACTTCATCGCATGCTCACGTTATCAGCCGAAGGACTTGCCGTACATCAGGTCCGGCAGCCACAAGGTGATCTGCGGGAACAGCGTCAGCAGCAGCAGGACGCCCAACATCGCGCCCAGGAAGGGCAATACTTCCATCGTATAGTCTTCCATCGGCACGCGCATCACCTGCGAACTGATGAACATCATCTGCCCCACGGGCGGGGTGACGCCCGCGATGGTCAGGTTGGTCACCAGCACGATGCCGAAGTGCACCGGGTCGACGTTGAGCTTGACCAGGATGGGGACGAAGATCGGGGTCAGGATGATCAGCGCCGAGGTGCCTTCCACCGCGGTGCCCAGGACGATCAGCAGCACGTTGATCAGCAGCAGCAGGATCACCGGATCGCGGGTCAGCGACACCAGCCAGGCGGCCATCTGCGGCGGGATCCGCTCCCAGGCCAGGTAGAAGCCGAAGGCGGAGGCGGCGCAGATCATCAGCATCACCGAACTGGTGTCCAGCGCGGTCTCCTTCATGATGCGCGGCAGGTCGGCCAGCTTCAGGCTCTTGTAGGCGTACATGCCGACCAGGATCACGTACAGCACCGTCATCGCGCCGGCTTCGGTGGGCGTGAAGATGCCGTAGCGGATGCCGACGATGATGAACACCGGGATCGACAGCGCCCACAGCGCCTCGCGGAACGTGCGCCCGAGTTCGGCCATGCCGGCGAATCTGGTGCGCAGCGGCAGGTAGCCGCGCTTTTTCGAGATGATCCAGGTCACGACCATCAGCGAGGCCGCGATCAGCAGTCCGGGCACGATCCCGCCGATGAACAGGCGTCCCACCGACACATCGGCCACGTAGCCGTAGATGATCAGGCCGATCGAGGGCGGGATCAGCGAGGCGATGATGGCCGAGCAGGACGTGATGACGGCGGCGAACGCCGGGCTGTAGTTGGCCTTGACCATTTCCGGCCCGAGGACCTTGGCGAGCATCGCGGCGTCGGCGGAAGACGACGCGGTCAGCCCGCCCAGCAGCGTGGCCAGCACCGTGCACATCTGCGCCAGCGCGCCGGTCATGTGGCCGACCATCGCGTCGGCCAGCGCCAGCAGGCGATGGGTGATGCCGGCCTTGTTCATGATGGCGCCGGCCAGCACGAAAAACGGGATCGCCAGCAGCGGGTACGAATCGGTGGCGCTGACCATCTTCTGCACCATGATGTTCAGCGGCACCTCGCCGTCGAGCAGGAAGAACGACAGCGCACTGATCGCGATGGCGAACGCGATCGGCGTTTCCAGCGCGAACAGCACCAGCATCAGCAGGCTGGGGATCCAGTCAGCCAGCATGGGTTTCCCTCTCGCCTTCGATATGCCAGGCGCCGCGGACGACCACCTGCACGTAGCGCAGCGCCATCAGCGCGAAGCAGAAGGCCACCGGCCCGTACAGCCAGGTCAGCGGCAGGCGCAGCACCGGGCTGGGATTGGACCACGCATCGATGGCGAAGCGGGTCCCGAACCAGGTCATGAAGGCGCAGAAGCCCAGCACCAGCGCATGGTTGAGCCAGCGCACGCACCATTGCAGCGGCCGCGGCAGGCGCACCACCAGCATGTCGATCGACGGATGCATCCTGTACTTGATGCAGGCGGCGGCGCCGAAAAACACCAGCCAAGCGAAGGCCAGCGTCGCCACTTCGCTGGCCCATGCCGCGGGCTGTTCCGTGATGTAGCGGGTGACGACGCCCCAGCTGACCGCGAAGACCACGGCGGTGAGCGCCAGGCAGGCGACGATCTCCTCGAACTGGTCGGCCACCTGTTTCCAGGTGGGCGCGGGCAAGCCGAGCGTGGCAAGGATGGTCATGGGAACCCGGCGCGCGAGCCGCCGCCGCGCGCATCGCGCGGCGGCGGCTATTGCGAGCGGGTTATTTGCGCAGTTCGCCCAGCACGACGTCGTGCAGGCCGGGCGTCCACTTCGGGAACGCCTTGTAGACGCTGGCGGTGGTCTTCTGGAACGCGCTGAGGTCGACGTCGGTGACGAAGGTCACGCCCGCCGCCTTGAACTTGTTGATGTAGTCGTTCTGCAGTTCGAGCGTCAGCCGGGTCATTTCATCGCCCGCTTTCGTGCCTTCCTCCAGCAGGACTTTCTGCACGTCGGCCGGCAGTTTGTTGAAGTAGTTCGCATTGATCGGCCACATCACGAACGCGGTGAAGTGCCCGGTCATCGAAATGATCTTGCGCGTCTCGTGCAGCTTGGAGCCCCAGAGCGAGCCCAGCGGGGCTTCGGCGCCGGCGACCACGTTCTGCTGCAGCGCGTTGTAGACCTCGGACCACTGCACGGTCGTCGGGCGCGCGCCCATCGCCTTGAAGGTCTCGATCCACATCGTGTTCGGCGGGACGCGAACGGTCATGCCGGCCATATCTTCGGGTTTGCGCACCGGTTTGTCGGCGATCAGGTGGCGCTGGCCGAAAAAGCCGTTCGCCATCACCAGCTTGAAGCCCGCCGTCTCGAGCTTCTTTTCCACGCCCTTGTACCAGCCCGAAGCCAGCAGCTTGGTGTAGTCCTTGGGATCCTTGATCAGGTAGGGGCCGTTGAGCACCCCGATGTCGGGGACGAAATCGGACAGGTAGCCGGGGTCGGTGATGTTCATCACGTTGGCGCCCTGGCGGATCATTTCGTTGACTTCCTTGCCCGAGCCCAGCTGTTCGCTGGGAAACACCTGGATCTGCACCTTGTTGTTGGTGCGTTGCGCGACGTTCTTGGCGAAGAACTCGGCCGCGACGTGCGCCGGCTCGGTCGTCGACAGCGAATGCGCCAGGCGGATCTTGATCACGTCCTGGGCGGCGGCCGGCACGGACAGCAGGGACGCGCCGAGCGCGAGCAGTGACAGGGACAATCTCATCGGGTTCTCCTCGGGTGAATCGGGTTGTGTTCTTGTGGGGGACTGCGACTACTTCGGCGCTACGATCGTCTCGCCGAGTTTTCCCGGCTTGGCGGCGCCAGCGTACAACACCTTGAGCTGGCGGTCGATGATTTCCGCATGGCGCGCGACCGCGTCCGGGTGCATGTCCGATTCCGGCGGCACCTCGTGCTCGAAATGATTGTGCTTGTCGGTGCCGCGGACCACGGTCGCCGATTCGCGCACCCCGGCCGTCTGGTAGACCTCGGCCGAAATGTAGCGGATGGCGAAACCGATCCGGCGGTGGTCGGCGCGGTTCGGCTCGGAGCCGTGGCAGAGCAGCACGTGGTGCAGCGACATCTCGCCCGGGGCGAGGATCACGTCGACCGCCTGGCTCTCGTCGACGGCCATCGCGATTTCCTGGCCGCGCGAGAGCAGGTTGGCCTCCGCAAACGTATCGTTGTGCGCGACCTGCTCGTGCTGCGTCCCGGGGATCACGCGCATGCAGCCGCTCCGCACCGTGGACGGGGTGAACGCCACCCACGCGGTGACCACGTCGGGCGAGGACAGGCCCCAGTAGGTGCCGTCCTGGTGCCAGGACACGTAGCCGGGGTCGTGGGCGTTCTTGGCGAAGAACTGCGCGCTCCAGCACAGCAGGTCCGGCCCGAGCACATCCTCGACCGCGTCGAGGATCCGCGGATGGCGAATCAGCGCATCGATCCAGGGGAACAGCAGGTGGGCCTTCTGGTTGATCCGCGCCGGCAGCCGTCCGCCGTGCATCGCTTCGATCGCTTCGAGGCGGGCGAGCATCCGCGCCGCCTCGTCCGCGTCGAATACGCGAACGGGAAAGTGGATGCCATTGCGATGGTAGTTGGCGACCGCAGCGGGAGCTAGCAGTTTGGTTGTCATTCGGGGATTTTATTGGTGAAGGTCGGATTCAACTGTAAACTTGATATGAATCAAAAGTCAATCTTGCGGCGCAACATGGAGGGGCCGATGAACAACGCGAGAACCGAAGCTGGCCCTGGCCAGTACAACGCGCCGGCGCTGGACAAGGGCCTGGACATCCTGGAGTTGCTGGCCGAGACCTCGCCCGGGCTCACGCAGCACCAGATCGCGGCGCGGCTGGGGCGCACCGCCAGCGAACTGTTCAGGATGATTGAGGTGCTGGTGCGGCGCGGCTATCTGGTGCGCCTGCCGGCCGACGGCACCTACCAGATCACGCTGAAGATGTTCGAGCTGGCGCACCGGCAGCCCCCGGTCAGGCGGCTGCTCGCGGTGGCCATGCCGCGAATGCACGCGCTCGCCCGCGAGACCAGCCAGTCCTGCCACCTCGTGGTGCTGCACGACCACCGCATCCTGGTGCTGGCGCAAGTGGATTCGCCCGAGGCGATGGGCTTTTCGGTGCGGCTGGGCGCGCATTTTCCGTTTCGGGCCGACCGGGTGTCGGCGCGCGTGCTGGCGGCGTTCCAGGCGCCGGAACGAAGCGTGGAACTGATCGACGAGATGCTGCGCAACGATCCGGCGCCGCCGGCCCGGGACCAGCTCTCGCGCAGCGTCGACCTCATTCGCAGGCGGGGGTATGAACAGCACGTCAGCGCGACGCTGCCCGGCATCACCGACCTGTGCTTTCCCATCGTCGACCATGGCGGCCACGCGGTCGCGACCCTGACCCAACCCTATCTGAGCCAGCGCGACGTCAGGATGCCGGTGGCCGAGGCGCGCGCCGCGCAGGCCCGCATCGTCGAGCAAATTTCGCGCGAACTCGGTGCGACCATGCCGGATGCCGTCCAGCCTCCGGGCGCGCGAAGGCGAAGCCCGGGAGCGCGCCGCTGAGTCGATCTCGAAGCCGGAGACCGTAGCGCGCCGCCTGTTGAATTTCGAATGTCCACACTGGAAAAGATCGACGCCAACCGGCATTACCGCCCCATCGCGGGTGTTGATTGGACGCTTCGGCGAGACGGGTATCGCTGCGCTCCACCCATCCTGCACGTCTACACGTCGAAGCGGATTCCCTGCGCCAGCGGCAACGACGAGCCGAAGTTGACGGTGTTCGTGGCGCGGCGCATGTAGGCTTTCCAGGCGTCGGAGCCGGATTCGCGGCCGCCGCCGGTTTCCTTTTCGCCGCCGAACGCGCCGCCGATTTCGGCGCCGCTGGTGCCGATGTTGACATTGGCGATGCCGCAGTCGGAGCCGCGGGCGGACGTGAACAGTTCCGCCTCGCGCAGGTCGTGCGTGAACACCGCGGATGACAGCCCGTGCGCGACGGCGTTGTTCAGCGCGATCGCCTCGTCGAAGGAATCATAAGGCGCGACGTAGAGTATCGGCGCAAACGTCTCCTGCAGCATCGGCCCGCACTGCGTCGCCAGTTCGACGATCGCCGGGCGCACGTAGTACGCCGCGTCGTTGCCGACCGGCTCGCGGGCGCCGAAGTGCACCTGCCCGCCTTCCGCCCGCGCTTCGCCGAGCGCGCGCTGCATCGCTTCGAACGCCCGCCGGTCGATCAGCGGGCCGACCAGCGTGCCCGCGGCCAGCGGATCGCCGACCGGCAGGTGTCCGAACACGCGCACCAGCGATGCGACCAGCGCCGGGTAGATTTCGCGGTGCACGAGCAGCCGGCGCAGGCTGGTGCAGCGCTGGCCCGCCGTGCCCGCGGCCGCGAACGCGACGCCGCGCACGACCAGTTCCAGGTTGGCGGACGGACAGACGATCGCGGCATTGTTGCCGCCCAGTTCCAGCAGCGAGCGCTTGAACGACGACGCGCAAGCCACGCCCACCGCCCGGCCCATCGCGGTCGAGCCGGTCGCGCTGACGAGCTTCACGTCCCGATGCGCAACCAGCGCCTCGCCCACCGCGCGGTCGCCGATCAGCACTTCGCTCAAGCCCGCGGACTCCTGCCCCAGCGCTGCCGCGGTCCGCAGCAGCAGGCCGTTCAGCGCCAGCGCCGACAGCGGCGTCTTCTCCGACGGCTTCCACGCCAGCGTGTTGCCGCATACGAGCGCCAGCGCCGCATTCCACGCGAACACCGCCATCGGAAAGTTGAAGGCCGAGATGACGCCGACCACGCCCAGCGGATGCCAGGTCTCCAGCAGCTTGTGGTCGGCCCGCTCGCTGGCGATGGTCAGCCCGTACAACTGGCGCGACAGGCCGACGGCGAACTCGCAGATGTCGACCACTTCCTGCACCTCGCCCAGGCCTTCCTGCAGGATCTTCCCGGTCTCCAGCGTGATCAGCCGGCCCAGCGGCTCTTTGTGCCGGCGAACCTCTTCGCCGAAGGCGCGGACCAGTTCGCCCCGCCGCGGCGCCGGCAAGTCGCGCCAGCCGGTGAACCGCGCGGCGGCGCGCTCGATTGCGGCTCCCGCCTGCGCCTCGCCGGTGACGGCGAGACGGGCCAGCAGGCTGCCGTCGAGCGGCGTGCGGACTTCCAGTCCGCCCGGGCTGTCGCCGGGGGGCGGCACGCCCAGTGCATCGAAGATGGCCCGGACTTCGGTGGTGTAGGTCATAGTCCGGATTCTACCGCTCGATGATCCGGTTCCGGCACACGTTCCATGCCGGACGGCCTTCGTTGATGGTGTTCCAGTCGACGACGACGGCGGTCTTCATGCAATCGCCGGCCGGCGCAAAGCCTGGCGGCATTGCGGCCGAACTGAAAATGAGGTCTGACCCCGGTTAACCCCGGTTGGCTCTACGGAAACCACTTCACAACCTCGAAGCGCTTGTTGCCCTTGATGCGGTAGACGCCGAAGTCGCGCAGGTCCACGGTCAGGATCGCACCGCAACCGGTTTCCCTGGCCAGCCAGACGATCGCGGCGCCGGTGAAATCCGGGTCGAGCGCGGCATAGCGGGCGAGGATCGCGCCGACATCAGGGTACGCGGCCGCCGGCAGGTCGAGTACCTTGCGCCGGGGTGTGGACAGCCAGTCCAGCAGTCGCACCTTGCCCGCGGTCGAGAGAAAGTAGCAAACCTCGGCAACGACGGGCGGCGGGACCAGCGCGCGCACGCCGCGGCTGCGGCGATTGGGTTACATTGACGCAACCGCCAATCACTTATCGCTGCGCGCCGACCCGGCATCGGCAACCGCCAACGAGGATTCGAGTCATGCTGCACGGTTTCACCCCGCCCCATCGCTTCCTGCATTACCTGAGCTGGCCGCAGATCGCCCGGCTGCCCGACCGCGCGAACACGGTCATCGTGCTGCCGGTCGGCTCGATCGAGCAGCATGGGCCGCACCTGCCCTGCGCGGTCGACACGCTGATCGCCGCCGGCGTCGTCGGCAAGGCGCTCGAGCGCCTGCCCGCGTCGGTGCCCGCGTTCGGCATGGCGCCGATCTGCTATGGCAAGTCCGATGAGCACATCCACTTTCCCGGCACCGTCACCATCGATGGCGACACGCTCTTGCGCACTGTGATCGACGTGGGCGAGTCGGTGTACCGGTCGGGTTTTCGCAAGCTGCTGATCGTCAACGGCCACGGCGGCCAGCCGCAGGTGATGGACATGGCCGCGCGCGAACTGCGCGTCCGCCATGGCGACTTCGTGATCATTCCGCATTTCACCTGGCGCGTCCCGCATGTGGCGGGCAAGTTCCTCGCGGCGAAGGAAAAGCGCCTGGCCATGCACGCGGGCCACGCGGAAACCGCGCTGATCATGGCGCTGGCGCCCGAAACGGTGAACATGCAGGAAGCGGTCGCCGCGTATCCGCCCGAGTTTCCGTCGGCGACCATGTCCGCCGACGGCCGGCCCGCCTGCGCCTGGACCGCGCGCGACTTCGGGCCCTCCGGCGTGATCGGCGACCCGTTGCCGGCGACGCGCGAGCAGGGGCTGGAGATCCTCGACTCGCTCGCCGACAGCTGGGTCAAGGCGATCACCGAATTTCACGCCATGCAGTGGGTCGTGCGCCCGGACGTCTCATGGGGCACCTCGCACCAGAGCGGCGACATCGCGACACCCTGAACTGGGGACAGAACACGTCTTCGGCCGCCATGCCGGAAGACGTGGTCTGTGTCCCCAGGCTCGCCCACGCCGGCCGGGTCCCGGGCAGGCGCCGCGGCCGAACAGGCTAAACTAGCAGGATGCGCACGTCCGTATCCGCCTTTCTTTCCAGCCAGATAGCCAGCCAGTTCGAATCGTCGCCGCTGCGCCACGCGCAGTTCCGGATGTTCTATTACGGAACCATCGCCGCGGCGCTCGGGTACATGATGCAGACGACCATCGCCGCGTGGGTGATGGCGACGCTGACGCCCTCGGTGCTGATGGTGGCGCTGGTGCAGACGGCGAGCACGACGCCCTCGCTGATCGTCGGCCTGGTCGCCGGCACGATGGCCGACCTGGTGGACCGGCGCAAGCTGATCGTGATCAACATGATCATCCTGACGATGACGACGCTGATCCTGGGCGCCGCGACGCTGGCGGGCATCATCACCCCGGTGCTGCTGCTGGTCCTGACGTTCATCGTCGGCGCGAGCTTCACGTTCTACATGCCGGCGCAGTCGGCGAGCGTCAACGAACTCGTCGCCCGCGAGGAACTGCCGCGCGCCATTGCACTGGGCGCCGTGGCCTACAACGTCGCGCGCGCGATCGGCCCGGCGCTGGCCGGCATGATCGCCGCGGCGACGGGCTCGGGTGTCGCGCTGCTGGTCAGCGCCGCCTTCTTCGCCCTGATGATCGTGGCGGTGCGCAGCTGGCAGTCGCACGAGCGGCCGCTGCCGGGCGTGCCGGAGACGCTGCTCTCCGGCGTGATGAGCGGCGTGCGCTACATGCGGCACTCGGTGGCGATGCGCACGCTGATCATCCGCAGCCTGATGTTCACGATCTGCGCCAGCGCTCTCTGGGCGCTGCTGCCGGTCGTCGCGCGCGACCAGCTGCATCTCGGGGCCGGCGGCTTCGGCTCGCTGTTCGCGGGCTTCGGCGTGGGTGCGGTCGTCGGCGCGCTGGCGATACCGGGCCAGCTCAAGGTCAAGTCGCTGAACAGCGTCGTGACTTCAGGCGTGATCCTGTGGGTGGTGGCAACGCTGCTGGTCGCGGCGACCGAATACACGGCGCTGGCGCTCCTGGGGACCGCCTGCGCCGGCATGGCCTGGGTGGCTGTCCATGCCAGCCTTTCGGCCGGACTGCAGAGCACGGCGCCGGCCTGGGTGCGCGCGCGCGCGGTGGCCATCGGGCTGATCTCGGTGCAGGCCAGCATGGCGCTGGGCAGCGTGTTGTGGGGAATGCTCGCGGCGGCGCTGGACACGCACGTCGCGCTGGCCGCATCGGCCGGCGTGCTGATCGTGCTCCACCTGTTCAATCGCGGCATCGAGGTGCGCATGGGCGAGGACGCCGACGTGACCCCCGGCGTCCAGTTGCCCACGCTGACCATCGCCGACGAGCCGGAGCCCGACGACGGCCCGGTGCTGATCCAGATCGAGTACCGGATCGAGCGCGAGCAGCGCGCCGATTTCCTGCGCATGATCCAGAAGGTCGAGCCCACCCGGCGGCGCAACGGCGCGACGAGCTGGCGGGTGTTCCGCGACCTGGCCGAGGAGGGGCGCTTTGTCGAGCGCTACGTGCTGGCGTCGTGGGGGGAGTACGTGCGCCTGCGCAACCGGATGACGGTTGCCGACCGCAAGTACCAGGAGCGGGTCGAGGCCTACCAGAAGCCCGGCGTGCCCATCCGGGTGTCGCGCCTGATCGGCATCAACGCGCGCGATGCGAACCTGGCCGATGCGGGGACGGCCCCGGTCTGACCCGCTAGAACGCCTCGTCCGCACGGCAGCGACAGCCGGATCGCCGACGTGATCAGGCCGACCATGCTGTACGTCTGCACGAAGTTGCCCCAGGGCTCGCCGGTAACGGTGTCGAGATGCTCGGAGAGCAGGCCGTGCCGGTTCCGCCGCGCGAGCAGCTTTTCGAACAGCGCCCGAGCCTCGGCGCGGCGGCCGAGCGCGGCCAGCGCGTTCACGTACCAGAACGTGCACACGACAAAGGCGTTCTCGGGCCGGCCGAAGTCGTCGGTCTCGACGTAGCGGAAGATGAAATCGCCGCGCATGAGTTCCGACTCGATCGCGGCGACGGTGCCGGCGAAGCGCGGATCGTCGGCCTTGAGGAAGCCGATCTCGACCAGCAACAGCAGGCTCGCGTCCAGCGCCTCGCTGTCGACGGCGCCGACGAAGCTGTTGCGTGCCGGGCTCCAGCAATGCTCGACGATGTACGCGTGGATGCGCAGCGCATCGGCGCGCCACGCCTGCTCACGCTCGGCCAGCCCCAGGCGCCGCGCGATCCGCGCGAGGCGGTCGCAGGCGGCCCAGCACATCACGCTGGGGAACGTGTGGACGCGCAGCTTGCCGCGCAACTCCCAGATGCCCGCGTCGGGCGAATCGAAGACGGTCAGCGCCCGGTGGCCCAGGTCCTCGAGCCGCTCGAACAACGCAGGATCGCCGCGCGTGTCCAGCCGTTCGTCGAAGAACATGTGGGCGGCGGCCAGGATCGCCGAGCCATAGACGTCGTGCTGGATCTGCATGCAGGCCTGGTTGCCGACGCGGACCGGCCCCATCCCGCGATAACCCGGCAACGAAGCCACCGTGGTTTCCTCGAGCAGCGCGCTGCCGTTGATCCGGTACACCGGCTGCAGCGCGGCCTGGCCGGCGTCCGCCGCGATATTGACGATGTAGCCGAGGTAGCGCTCCATGATCCCGGTGGCGCCCAGCCGGTTCAGCGCGTTGACGACGAAGTACGCGTCGCGCAGCCAGCAGAAACGATAATCCCAGTTGCGGTCGGATCCGGCCGCCTCCGGTATCGACGTGGTCATCGCGGCGACGATGGCACCGGTGTCGTCGAAGGCGTTCAATTGCAGCGTGATCGCGGCGCGGATCACTTCCTGCTGCCATTCGAACGGAATGGCGAGCCGCCGCACCCAGTCGCGCCAGTAGACCTGCGTGTCGTCGATGAAGCGGCGGCCGAGTTCGGCGACGGCGGCGGTGGCGCTCTGGTCCGGCCCCAGGATCAGCGTCACCGCACCGTCGAGAAACACCGGCCGCTCCTCGAGCAGCGCGGTCAGCGAAAGGTCGGTGGTCAGCCGCAGCGTAAGTTCGGGCATCACATAGCGGACGTGGTTGCTGCCGGCGGTAACCTGCGGCCGCTGTGCGCCATACGCGCACGTCGGCCGCAGCCGCACCGCGATCCGCGGCCGGCCCGCGATGCGCCGGACGTGCCGGACCAGCATCGTGGGCTGGAACATCCGGCCGTGCTGGATGAAGCGCGGCACGCAGTCGGTGATCTCGATGGCGCCGCCGTCGGCGTCGAACAGCCGCGTGACCAGCAGCGCGGTGTTCTTCACGTAGTGCTGCTCGCGCGCGCCATGCCGACCAGGTCGACCGCGTAGAGGCCGCGCTCCGCACCCGGCGGCGGGTCGTCGAGCAGCGCGCAGAAGGTCGCGTCGCTGTCGAAACGCGGAAAGCAGCCCCACACGACGGTGCCTTGCGGGTCGACGAGCAGGCCGATGGCTCCGTTGCCGATCAGTGCCAGGTCGAGACTGCGCGTCATGCGTACACCTCCGGAATCGACGGCTGGCGCAACAGCGCCGCCAGCCAGCGCCGCACGGCGTTGACGTCGCGCAACCGGTACTGGGCCCGGGTGAGGCCGGGGCCGACCTTGACCGCCCAGCCGCCCAGCAACGCGACCGCCGCGAAGCCGAATTCGTCGGTTTGGTCGTCGCCGACGAACACGGGCAGGCGCCCCAGGAACGTCGGCTCGGCCATGAAGTCGAGGATCGCCGCGCCCTTGTCGCGGCCGGCCGGCTTGATTTCGACAATGCCCTTGCCCGGCTGCAGCCGCCACTCGGCTCCGGCGGCGCCCGAGGTCGCGACCAGGCGGCGCGCGGTCCGGTGCACGTAGGAAGCCAGGCCCGGAGCCGCCCGGTAATGCATGGCCAGCGTCGCGCCCTTGTCTTCCAGCCACAGGCCGCTGTGCCGTTCGACCAGATGCATCAGTTCGCCGCGCAGCCAGCCCAAACCGGGCGGCCCCTCGCCGTACACGTGCAGCGTGCCATCGGCGCCGCGGCGCTCGAGTCCGTGCTGGCCGGCAACGGGCAGCACGATGCCGGGAAACAACTGATCGGCGTCGGCAATCGTGCGTCCCGTGATCAACGCCACGGCGCCGCTCAGCCGGTAGGCGAGGGCCGGCAGCAACGCGGCGACCGCCAGATCGACGCGGACGCTGGACGGGGTCGCGGCCAGGTCGAGCAGCGTGCCGTCGATGTCGAGGAACAGCGCGGAGTTGGCGGCGAGCGGCGGCGGCTCGCGCCGGGCCGTCCTGCGCGCGGCGCGGGGCGCGGCGGTGCCGCGGCCGGCATCACCCACGGTTGCCCAGGTTCTCGTTGGCGCGGAAGCGCCCGCGCTGGCGCATCACCGCGGCGTCGAGCAGCATGCGCCCGGCCCAGCGGTAGACGTTGAATTCGCGCACGACGCCGCGCATGAAGCGCATCCGGTCGCGCTGCTCGTCGGGCTTCATCGTCAGCGCCAGATGCAGCGCCGCCGCGCACTGGTCCGCGTCGTACGGATTGACGACCAGCGCCTCGGCCAATTCCCGCGAGGCCCCGGCGAACTGCGAAAGCACGAGCACGCCCTGCTCGTCGTCGCGCGCCGCGACGAATTCCTTGGCGACCAGGTTCATCCCGTCGTGCAGGCTGCTCACGAAGCAGACATCGGCGGCGCGGTAGTGCTCGTACACGGCTTCGGCCTCGTGGTGCTCGGCCACCAGCGCGATCGGCGGGTGCGCGGCGTCTGGATAGCGGGCGTTGATCTCCGCGGCCAGCGCCCGCACCCGCACGCCGTAGTCGCGGTAGTCGTCGATCGTGGCGCGGCTGGGCGCGGCGATCTGGATGAACGTGAACCGGCCTATCCACTGCGGCTCGAGTTCGAGCAGTCGCGCCACCGCGTTGAAGCGCTCCAGTATGCCCTTGGTGTAGTCGAGGCGGTCGACGCCGATGCCCAGCCGGTGCTGCGGCGGCAAACCGAGCCGCTCGCGCACGACGCGGCGCGCATCGGCGACCGTCCCGGCGGTGGCCATCGCCGCGGGCGGCCACTCGATCGAAATGGGGTACACGTGCACGGCGGTGACCTTGCCCTGGTACGACACGGTCAGCGTCTCGCGGTCGACGCGCGCTTCGAGCACGCGGTCGACGGTGTCGAGGAAGTTGTTGACGTGGAACCGGGTATGGAAGCCCAGGATGCTGCTCCCCAGCATCCCGTCGAGCAGTTCGGCGCGCCAGGGGCAGATCGAAAACGACTCCGGGTTCGGCCACGGGATGTGCCAGAAGGTGATGATCGTCGCATCGGGCAGCCGGTTGCGGATCAGCCGCGGCACCAGCGCGTAGTGGTAGTCCTGGACCAGCACGATCGGGTCCAGCGAATCGGCTTCGGTGACCACCGCGTCGGCGAACCGCGCGTTGACGCTCCGGTAGTACTCCCAGTCGCTGGAGCGGAACGTCGGCCGCACGTGGGCGATGTGGCACAGCGGCCACAGGCCCTCGTTGGCGAAGCCGGCGTAGTAGCCTTGCTCCTCTTCCTTCGACAGCCAGATGCGCCGCAGCTTGTAATAAGGATGCTCGGGCGGGACGTCGATCCGGTCGTGGCGGTCGACCACCTCGCGGTCGGCGGAGCCGCTGCCGTGCGCGATCCAGGTGCCCGAGCAGGCGCGCATCACCGGCTCCAGCGCGGTGACCAGCCCGCTGGCCGGCCGCTGGATGTGGATGCCGGACTCCGAGCGATTGTGGATGTAGGGCTCGCGGTTGGACAGGGCGATCACGTCGTTGCCGTGCAGTTCGCTGCGCAGCGCCGCCCGCAGCGCCGCCTGGTCCCAGATCCGCTGGCTGCCGTCGAGCGGCCGGTACTGGCGCTCGAGGTCGCGGATCAGTTCGCGCATCTCGCGCGCGATCGGCCGCAATTCAGGCGCACCGCGCTGCGCGGAGGACGACGGCCGGACGATGCCTTCGCCGCGCAGCAGCGCGCGCATCCCGGCGACCCAGCCGCGCCAGGATAGCTGCGCGATGACGACGGTGATCAGCGCGATGGAGAGGCCGAGCGCGATGAAGAAATAGAACAGGTAGCGGCGCGTCTCTTCGCTGCGCCGGTTGACGAAGCTCATGTCGTGAACGAGCACCAGCTGCGGCCCGGCTCCATCCGGGTTGGCCACGTTGCCCACGGGGCGCACCGCGACATGCAGCATGCCCTGGTCGGAAGCGATCACATGCTCGCCCTCGCCGGTGAAAAGGGACAGGTCCGCGCACTGGATGGTCTTGGGAAACGTCGTGGTCGCGATGGGGGCCTTCGCCGGATCGGAACACAGCCCGACCGCATACAACCTCTCGTCGCGGGTCATCCGGTTGAACAGGGCGGCGATGGGAATCGCCGAGCCGGCCTCGATCAACCCCGACAACTGTTCGGTGAACGCCGAGGTGATCAGCGTGGAGCGCATGTCGAGGTCGCGCACGAACCACCGCTGCATCAGCGCGTCGGCCAGGGGGACCGCGAGGTACGCGAACCCGGCCATCGCCAGCATCAGGGGA
>JADKEV010000033.1 GCA_016717855.1 Betaproteobacteria bacterium | reverse complement strand
TCGATGTTGTAGTGCGCCAGCCACTGCGTCCGGCAGCGCGGATGGCACAACGCCCGCACCCCGCGCGTGATGGTGCGCCGCCCCGGGTTGCCGACGAAGGCCAGCCACAGCCGCGAAGCGCCGGAGGTCGAGATGCCGACGATGCGCACGATGTTGAGCATCAGCCCGCGGATCGGTTCGCTTCCTTCGGGCAACGTGAACGTGACATAGGGAATCCAGACGCGGTCCAGCCAGCCTTTCAACATCGCCGGGAGGCCGTACCACCACGTCGGGTAGATGAAGACCAGCGCCTCGGCCCACATGACCGCTTCCAGATGCGCGCCGACCAGCCGCTCGTTGTCGCCGGGCGTATGGTAGTCGAGGCGCTCCTGGCGCGAGAGCACCGGGTCGAATCCTTCCGCGTACAGGTCGAGCAGCCGCACTTCGTGCCCGCCGGTACGCAGCGCGGTAGCGGCGCGGGCGCACAGCGCGGCGCAGTAGCTCGTCTCGACCGGATGCGCGAAGACAATCAGGCAGCGCATCACGCCGCCGGCGCGGGCTTCGCGGCCGCGTCGCCGGCGGCCGGGAACAGGTGCACCCTGTCCCCGCGCGCGTCATAGTCCGGCTGCTCCCACGCCAGCATCTTGCCCGGATTGAGCAGCCCCTGCGGATCGGCCTCGCGCTTGAACGCGAGCTGGACCGGATCGACGCGCTTCATCCCGCCCTCCTCCAGCGTCACCGTGTGCGGGCTGAAGGTCGGGCAGCCGTGATCTTCGAACGCGGCCTCGATTTCGCGCAGCCGCGCCGGCGTCGTGTACGCGATCAGCGGCAGGCCGTAGCAGGCGATCTGGCCGTCGAAGCGCACGAACTCCAGGTGGTGCAGCACGTCGCCCTGCAGTTGGCGATGCAGCGCGATCGCCTTCTCCACGTGGCCGGGCGCCGGGTAGAGCGTCTGGTGGTAGGTGATGTTGCGGTCGACCTTCAGCGCATGCAGTGTCGTATGGTTCCACGCGTATTCGTAGATCGGCAGCAGGCTGCGCCCGCTGGCGCCGCCATCGACGCCGGCGATGGCGTCCCCGGCGCCGCGCCACGCGAGCGTCCCCGGCCATGCGCGGAGCAACGACTCGAACGCCGGCATCGCCACGTCCGCGATCATCGTCAGCACCACATGCTGCGCCGCGCCGACCAGCGCCGCGACGGGGCGCAGGAACCGCTGCGGGAATCGGCGCGGCGATCACCGTCACCAGTTTCTTCAGCAGCGCGTCCTGGCAGGCCAGCGTGTGCGCGAACCGCGCCGCGGTCGCGAAATCGTCGAACGCGACGGCGATGTCGACCCAGTTGTACGCCTGGGTCAGCGCGATTTCGACTTCCGTCACCACGCCGGTCGTGCCGTAGGCATGGACCACCTGCTGGACGTCGTCGCCGCGCAACTCCAGTACCCGCGGAGAGGCCTCCATCGTGATCACGCGCGCGCCCAGCACGTTGCCCCGGTCGCGCAGGCCGCCCCACGTGACTGACCCGACGCCGCCCGAGCCGCCGCAGACGAAGCCGCCCAGCGTCGCGTTGCGCAGCGTGCTCGGGTGCATCCGCTGTTCCTGCCCCGAGTGCGCCTGCGCCGCCAGATCGAGATCGAGCAGGCGCACGCCCGCCATCGCGCGCGCCATGCCGCGGCCGATGGAGATGATCTTGTCGTGCAGCGACAGGTCGAGCACGACGCCGCCCCTGAGCGGCATCGCCTGCCCGTAGTTGCCGGTGCCCGCGCCGCGCACCGTGACGGGAATGCCGCGCGCGTGGCAGGCGCGCAGCGTGCGGACGATTTCCGCATCGGTCGCGGGCAGCACGGCCAGGTCGGCGCGCACGTGTTCGAGCTGCTCGCGCAGGATGGGGCTGTACCAGTAGAAGTCGCGGCTCTTGTTGCGCAGCCGTCCGGCGTCGGCGATGGTGGCGATAGCCGCGCCGGCGGACGTGTCGGCGAGTTCCGCGGCGAGGCCGGTGATGTCGTAGCTCATGCTTGCGCACCCGCCATCAGCGGATCGAGTTCCCGGTAATCCGGCAGCGTCGTGTCGATCGCCTTGCCGGCCCGCAGGACGATACGGTCGGATTGCGGGCGCGACAGCAGTTCGGAATAGCCGCGCGCGTTGAACAGCACCAGGTCGGCGGGCGCGCCCGTCTCCAGCCGTCCACCCGCGCCCAGGCCCATGATCGCGGCCGGCGTGCGCGTGACCGCCGCCGGCCAGGCGCCGACCGGCCGGTCCAGGTGCGCGATCCGCGCCGCCTGCGTGAACACCTCGAGCATGTCCTGATCGCCGTAGCCGTAGAACGGATCGCGGCAGTTGTCGCTGGCGACGGCGACCGGGATGCCCCGCGCGCGCATCTCGTGCAGCAGCGTGACGCCGCGCCAGCGCGGCGTGCGCCCGGGGGTCCGGTCCTGCAGGTAGAGGTTGCACATGGGCAGGCTGACGATGGCCAGCCGCGCCGCGGCCACCAGGTCCAGCGTCCGCTCGACTTCGCCGGGAGGCTGGACGGCCAGCGAGCAGCAATGCCCGACCACGACGCTGCCCGCGAACCGGTGGCGCAGCGCGGCCTCGGCGATCGCGCGCAACGCGGCGGCGCCGGGGTCGCCCGTTTCGTCGGCATGGAAGTCCAGGTCCAGCCCGCGCGCCGCGGCCAGCGCGAACACGCGATCGAGTTGCGCGGCCAGCGCGGGCGATGGCAGCGCGACGCCGCCCAGCATGCCGCCGTGCGCGGCGACGCGTCAGCCAGCGCGTCGCCGGCCGGGCCTTCGAAGTGCTCCAGCAGCAGGATCGACACCGCCTGCAGGTCGACGCGCCCGCGCCATTCCTCGCGCAGCGCCGCGAAGACCGGCCAGGTGATCGCCGCCTGCGGCGCGATCGAGTCGAGGTGGGTGCGCAGCGCCGCCGTGCCGTGCGCGTAAGCGGCGCGCAGCCCGAACCGCATCCGCGTGCGGACGTCTTCGGCACTCCAGCGGACCGCGCGGTCCGCGCCGGTCGAGGCCAGCGCGCCGGCGAACGTGCCGTCCGGATTCTCTGCGCGCGGCCAGATGTGGCCCTTGTCCAGATGCGTGTGCATGTCGACGAAGCACGGCCAGGCCTGGGCGCCGGCGAGGTCCACGCGCGCCGCCCGCGCCGGCGTCGGCGGCGCGCCGGGCGCGGCGATGCCGGCGATGCGGCCGTCGCTGAGTGCGATGTCCACGCGCACCAGGTCTTCGCTGTCGGGCGCACCGGGCAGAAGGGTGTCCAACACGCCGCCGCCCAGCAGGCAGGCGGGCACCGCGGCATTGGCCAGCACGAGGTGCGGGACCGCGGGAATCGTCACCGGCCAGGCCATGGTGCCGTCAGCTTTCGCGCTTGATCGCGCTCTCGTGCCACTTGTGCAGCAGCAGGTGCGAGAGCGCGGTGAACAGGATGAAGATCAGCACGCCGGTCAGCGTGATCAGCGCCAGCGCGGCGAACATCAGCGGGATGTTGAGCCGGTATCCGGTCTCCAGGATCCGGTAGGCGAGCCCCGAGCCCTTGCCCGCGGTGCCGGCGGTGAACTCGGCGACCACCGCGCCGATCAGCGACAGCCCGCCGGCGATGCGCAGCCCGCCCAGGAAATACGGCAGCGCCGAAGGGATGCGCAGGTACCGGAGCACCTGCCAGCGCGAGGCGCCGTAGAGCTTGAACAGGTCGAGCAGGTTGTGGTCGGCGCTGTTCAGGCCCAGCGTGGTGTTGGAGAGTATCGGGAAGAAGGCGACGATCCACGCGCAGATCAGCAGCGCGATGTGGGTGTTGTCGACATAGATCAGGATCAGCGGGGCGATGGCGATGATGGGCGTCACCTGGAGCACGACGGCATAGGGAAAGAAGCTGATCTCGATCCACTTCGACTGCGCGAACAGCAGCGCGAGGCCGACGCCGCCGATCACCGCGACCGCCAACGCCATGAACGTGATCTGCACCGTGACCATCAGCGCCGGCCACAGCGTGTCCCAGCCATTCACCATCGCCTCGGCCACGCGCAGCGGTCCGGGCAGGATGTAGTGCGGAATCTGGTTCACGCGGACGACCAGGTCCCAAGCCAGCAGCGTGACCACGCCGATGGCGATCGGCAGCGCGATGCGCAGCCAGCGTTGCCGGCGCTCCGCCGGGTCGGCCGGATTTGCCTCCGCGCCGTCCAGCCGCTCCGCCTGCTCCGCGCGCACGGCGCGATGATGGCCGTTCACATGCCCTCCATCGCCAGCGCCAGGCTGCGCGAAACGATCCGGCAGTGCTCGTTGTAGCGCGGCGAGGTGCGGAACTCCTCGTCGCGCGGGTACGGCGCGTCGACCACGTGCTCGGCGACGATGCGGCCCGGGCGCGCGGCCATCACCACGATGCGGTTCGACAGGTAGACCGATTCGTAGACGCTGTGGGTGACGAAGACGACCGTCCACGACTGGCTGTGCCAGAGTTCGAGCAGGTCGTTGTTCAGCTTGACCCGGGTGATCTCGTCCAGCGCCGCGAAGGGCTCGTCCATCAGCAGCAGCCGTGGCCGCGTCACCAGCGCGCGCGCGATCGACACCCGCATCTTCATGCCGCCGGAGAGCTCGCGCGGGTAGGCTCTTTCGAAACCGGTCAGGCCGACCATCGCCAGCGCGGCGTCGACTTCCATCGCCGTGCCGCCGCCGGCGGCGGGCGCGCGGCGCTGCAGCTTGAGCGGCAGGTTGACGTTGTCGAACACGCTGGCCCAGGGCATCAGCGTCGGCTCCTGGAACACGAAGCCGATGTCGGTGGCCGGGGCGAGCGTCGCGCGCTCGGGCCAATCGATCGCGCCGCTGCTGGGCGAGGTCAGCCCGGCGATCAGGCGGAGCGCGGTGCTCTTGCCGCAGCCCGAGGGCCCGAGGAGGCTGACGAATTCGTGCCGGCCGATATCGAGGTCGAGGTCGCGCAGCGCGAGGACGCCATTGCCGAAGCGCTTGCTCACGTGCGCCATGCGCACCAGCGGCCGCGTCGCGGCCGGCGGCGGGGGCGTGTCCGCGCCTATCGTTACCGCTGCCGCTGCCGCTGCCGACTGCGCGGCGGGCGCCCTCACGCCGGCCTGGTCACGGCTTCTTCAGGTTCAGCCCGACCTTCTTGTTGACGAACTGCAGCGTGTATGCCTTCTTGTAGTCGACGTTCGCGGGCAGCAGCTTCGACTTGACCATCCGCTCGAACGAGCTCTTGACGCGCGCGTCGGTCATCGCGCCGATGCCCAGCGTGAGCGAGTCGCCCGAATCGACGATGCCGAATTCCTTCATCTTGGCGATGGAAAACGCGATCTGCGCGTCATTGATATCCGGGTTGTCTTTCTTGATCAGCGCGTTGGCCGCCTTGTTGTCGCCATACAGATAGTTGTACCAGCCGATGATCGACGCATCGACGAAGCGCTGGACCAGGTCCGGCTTCTTCTCGATCATGTCCACGGTCGTCTCGATGGTCGTCGAGTAGGTGTCGTAGCCATAGTCGGCCAGCAGGAAAATGTTGGGCTTGAACCCGCCCTGCGTCTCCACCGCATACGGTTCGGAGGTCACGTACCCCTGCTGGGCCGAGCGCTTGTCGGCGAGGAAGGGCGCGGTGTTGAACGTGTACGGCTTGACCTGGGCCTCCGTGAAACCGTGCGCCGCGATCATCCACTGATAGAAGCTGGCCATGCCGCCGCGGCCGACCAGCATCGTGGCCTTCTTCAAGGATTCCCACGTGTCCAGGCCCTGGCCCGGATGCGTCATGAAGACCTGCGGGTCCTTTTGCATGATCGCCGCGATGACTCGCGTCGGAATGCCTTCCTTGACCGCGTTGAACGCCGGGTCCAGGTTGCCGGCCATCAGGAACTCGACCTTGCCCGAGGTCAGCAGCGCACGTTCGTTGCTCTGCGGTCCGCCCGGCCGGATCGTCACGTCCAGCCCGTACTTCGCGTAAGTGCCGTCGGCGACCGCCTGGTAATACCCGCCGTGCTCGGCCTGGGCTTTCCAGTTGGTCGCGAACGCCACCTTGTCGACCGCGCCGGCAACGCCCGCGGTCAGGAGCAATGCGGCGGCCGTCAGGGCGCCCGCCGCGGATGTGGTCCAGTTCTTCATCACCAGCCTCCGTCGTTCATGGGTTCGACAAGCGAGCTTGCGGTTGCTTACGGCGAGCCGCGCGCCGCGGACAATCGCCTGCGCCCGCCGCGGTTCCCGTGGATACTAACATGGGCAAATCCGGTCAGACCCTGGCGGCGCAGACCTCGATCTCGAGCAGCAATTCCGGCCTCGCCAGCCCGGAAATGACCAGCAGCGTCGAGGCGGGTAGATGGCCGGCGAGCACCCGCTCGCGCACTTCGCGCAGCGTGGGCAGATGGGCCGGGCTGATCGAATACGTCGTGACCTTGACGATATCGCCGAAGGCCATCCCCGCGCTCGCAAGGATTGCGCCGATGTTGCGCCAGGCGAGCTCCGCCTGCTCGCGCGCGTCGGCGCCAGGACGGCCGTCGGGATGGACCCCGATTTGCCCGGAAACGTGCAGCCAGCGGGCGCCGGGCGGGACTTCCATGCCGTGGACGTAAGGAGCGCCCGGGGCGGCGACCTCCGGTGGATTGTGCGGCTTGTTCATGGTGTCCCGTTCGGTTGGCCGGAGCCGGCGGCGCCGGAAACGTCCCGGCCTCGCGCTCCGCGGCCATCGTAGCGCACGGCCCGGCGCGCTGTCCAACCCGGGCGCTCCGGAGTGGGGCCGGCGCGGCCGCGGCCCGGCGCCGGACAGGCGCCCGCAAGCTTCGCGCAAGGGGCTTGATCCAACCTTGAGCGAACCTCAAGCCAGGCCTTGTCCTGCGGATTCCTGGGCGTATAATCCATCGCGCCCAAGACGGTCCACCGCTGCCGACACCTGTCGTGCGGTCTGGACCGTTCTTCTTTTTGCCGGTCCGCGGCGGCGTTCGCGGCCAAGGAGCATCCAATGCGCTTTCGCTTTCCCATCGTCATCATCGACGAGGACTTCCGTTCCGAGAACGCAAGCGGCCTCGGGATACGCGCGCTCGCCGCCGCCATCGAGAAAGAGGGCATGGAAGTCCTGGGCGTGACCAGCTACGGCGACCTGTCGCAGTTCGCCCAGCAGCAGAGCCGCGCCTCGGCGTTCATCCTGTCGATCGACGACGAGGAGTTCACGCCCGGCCCCGAGCTCGACCCGGCGGTGCTGAACCTGAACAAGTTCATCGAGGAAATCCGCTTCCGCAACGCGGACATCCCGATCTACCTGTACGGCGAGACCAAGACCTCGCGCCACATCCCCAACCACATCCTGCGCGAGCTGCACGGCTTCATCCACATGTTCGAGGACACGCCGGAGTTCGTCGCCCGCCACATCATCCGCGAAACCAAGTCGTACATGGATTCGCTCGCGCCGCCGTTCTTCCGCGCGCTGGTGGACTATGCGCAGGACGGCTCGTACTCCTGGCATTGCCCGGGTCATTCGGGCGGCGTCGCCTTTCTGAAGTCGCCGGTCGGGCAGATGTTCCACCAGTTCTTCGGCGAGAACATGTTGCGCGCCGACGTCTGCAATGCGGTCGACGAACTGGGCCAGCTGCTGGACCACACGGGGCCGGTGGCCGCGTCCGAGCGGAACGCCGCGCGGATCTTCAACGCCGACCACTGCTACTTCGTGACCAACGGCACGTCGACCTCGAACAAGGTCGTCTGGCATGCCAACGTCGCGCCGGACGACATCGTCGTCGTCGACCGCAACTGCCATGTGTCGATCCTGCACGCGATCACCATGACCGGCGCGATACCGGTGTTCCTCACCCCGAAGCGCAATCACCTGGGCATCATCGGCCCGATCCCGCTGGAGGAATTCAGCCCGGAAAACATCGCGAAGAAAATCGAAGCCAACCCGTTCGCGCGCAACGCGCTGAACAAGAAGCCGCGCATCCTCGCCATCACCCAGAGCACCTACGACGGCGTGCTCTACAACGTCGAGACGCTCAAGGAGATACTCGGCGACGAGATCGACACGCTGCACTTCGACGAGGCGTGGCTGCCGCACGCGACTTTCCACGAGTTCTACAAGGACATGCACGCGATCGGCAAGGACCGGCCGCGCTCGAAGGGACCGATGGTGTTCGCCACGCACTCGACGCACAAGCTGCTGGCCGGCATTTCGCAGGCGTCGCAGATCCTGGTGCAGGAGAGCGACACGCGCAAGCTCGACCGCCACCGCTTCAACGAAGCGTACCTGATGCACACGTCGACCTCCCCGCAGTACGCGATCATCGCCTCGTGCGACGTCGCGGCGGCGATGATGGAGCCGCCGGGGGGCACGGCGCTGGTCGAGGAGTCGATCGCCGAGGCGCTGGACTTCCGGCGCGCGATGCGCAAGGTCGACGACGAATGGGGCAAGGACTGGTGGTTCAAGGTCTGGGGGCCGGAGAAACTGGTCGATGACGGCATCGGCTCGCGCGAGAACTGGGTACTGAAGACCAACGACAAGTGGCATGGCTTCGGCAACATCGCGACGGGCTTCAACATGCTCGACCCGATCAAGGCGACGGTGATCACGCCCGGCCTGGACGTCTCGGGCAAGTTCGCCAAGTCCGGCATTCCCGCGGCAATCGTGACCAAGTACCTGTCCGAGCACGGGATCATCGTCGAGAAGACGGGGCTGTACTCGTTCTTCATCATGTTCACCATCGGGATCACCAAGGGCCGGTGGAACACGCTCGTCGCGGCGCTGCAGCAGTTCAAGGACGACTATGACAAGAACCAGCCGCTGTGGCGCGCGCTGCCGGAATTCGTCCAGGCGAACAACGGGCAGAACGCCCGCTACGAGCGTACCGGCCTGCGCGACCTGTCAGACGCGATCCACGGCTTCTACCGCCAGAACGACGTGGCGCGACTGACGACCGAGATGTACCTGTCGGCGATGGAGCCGGCGATGAAGCCCTCCGACGCCTTCGCGCGGATGGCGCACCGCGAGATCGACCGGGTCGAGATCGACAAGCTGGAAGGGCGCGTCACCGCGGTGCTGTTGACGCCTTACCCGCCCGGCATCCCGCTGCTGATCCCGGGCGAGCGCTTCAACCGGACGATCGTCCAGTACCTGCAGTTCGCGCGAGCTTTCAACGAAGGCTTTCCCGGGTTCGAGACCGACATCCATGGTCTCGTCGAGGAGCGCGTCGACAACAAGACGCACTACTACATGGACTGCGTCCGCCAGTAGGCGCTTGCGGGCCGCCGGACGGCGACCCCGCGGCAACTGCGCGGCTTGACGAACGTCATGGGCGGTGCGATTCTCGGCAATGTCCCGGCGTCGGGGAGAGTGCCGGAAGCGCGTCGGAAGGAGCGGTGATGATCGAAAAACTTGCAAACATGCTAGGTGAGGCGAGTAACCTCTATCCGCACAAGACCGAGGCCCGGTATCCACGCATCGTGGAGAAGATCTCGATGCTCTGGGGCACGGTCGGCATGTCGCGGTATTTCACCGAGATCCTGTTCGATGACCGCGGCGACCGGGAGGGCTTTCCTCCCGAGGTGATGCTGGAACTCTTCGCGCTGTCGAACTTCAACGAGTCGACCAAGCCCTCGCGCAGCGCCATCGAGTCGGCATGGAAGAGCAACGAGACAGACCGGCTGGATCGTTTCCGCGACAAGACGTAGAAGTCGGCCTCGATCAGAGGTGCAGCCACGTCGCGGCAACAAGGCCCGCCGGGCGGTAACGAGCAGCGGGCCATATGCGTCAGGGGGCGATCGGCGCGCGGACGCGTCAGGCGGGCGCCTTGATCCGGACGTACTTGACGAACGAATAGGCCAAGCCGCTCGCCGCGTCCGTCCCCCGTTCACGTGAAATTTCGGACCACTCGCCGGCCGCGAGCGGCGGCATCAGCGTGTCGCCGGCAAAATCGGCGTCGATTTCGGTCAGGTGGACCGCGTCCGCCAGCGGCAGCGCAATCCGGTAGAGCGCCGCGCCGCCGATGCAGAACGTCGGCGGCGGCAATGCGCAACCGGCAAGCGCCGCGGCCAGATCAGGAACCACTTTGCAGCCTGGCGCGACCAGTCCGGCATTGCGGCTCACGATCACATTCTCGCGGCCCGGCAGCGGCCGGCCCAGCGATTCCCAGGTCTTCCGGCCCATGATGATGCGGTGGCCCATGGTCAGCGCGCGGAAGTGCCCGAGGTCGGCGGGCAGATGCCAGGGCATCCGGTTGCCGGCGCCGATGACGCCGTTCCTGGCCACCGCCGCGATCACGGACAGCTGCGCCGAAGGCGCCGCGCCGGCACCCGGCGTTCTTGGCGAATCGGCGGCAAGTAGTGTATCGTCCATGAATTCCCGACCGGCATTGGCGGCCGCCATTATAGCCGCCGCCCCCTCCCCTCCTTGTACTATCCCCGCTCCTTCCCCAAGTTCATCGTGCTCGGCTTCGTGCTCGTCAGCGCGCCGCTGGTGTATGCGCTGGTCGAGCTGGCGATGAACCTCGACCTGCTGGCCAAGCAGAGCGAGCAGGCGGTCGTGCAGGCCTCGCGCGTCGGCCAGGCCAGCCGGCAGGTGCGGGAGCAGACGACTCTGCTCGAGCGCGTCGTGCGGCAGTACCTGATCCTCGACGACCAGGGCCTGCTCGACGACTACGCCCGCGCGCGCCAGGTGTTCCTGCAGACGACGCGGGCGCTCGCGGCCGCCGCGCAGGACGAGACCACGGTTACCGACATCAACAAGCTGATCGTCCACGAGTCGATGCTGTACACCAGGCTCGCCACGCCAGGCCGCACCCCCGGATTCGTCACCGAGATCGCCGAAGGCTACGCCGCGCTGGCCGAGGAGACGCAGGCGGTGCTCAACACCAGCATCCGCGTCACCGAGCAGGCCGTCGACGGCCTGCGGCAGACCGCGCGCGAGGGCCGCGAGAACTGGACGCTGCTCGCCGCCGCGACGTGCGGCATCGCGCTCGCGCTGGCGCTGATCTTCATCTACCTGGTCGCGCGGCCGATCCGCCAGATCGACGACGCGATCCGCCAGATCGGCCGCGCCGACTTCGATCATCCGATCGTGGTCAACGGTCCGCGCGACATGCAGTACCTCGGCCAGCGCCTCGAGTGGCTGCGCAAGCGCCTCCACGACCTGGAGGCGCAGCAGAACAAGTTCATGCGCCACGTGTCGCACGAATTGAAGACGCCGCTGACGGCGGTGCGCGAGGGGGCGGAGCTCCTGCGCGACCGCGTGGGCGGGGAGCTGTCGACGGAGCAGACGGAAATCGTCCGCATCATCCGCGAGAACACGCTGTACCTGCAAAAGCTGATCGAGGACCTGCTGAAGTACCAGCAGACGCGCGTCGACAATCCGCACACGCTGGGGCCGGTGTCGCTGGTCGACGTCATCCGGCGGGTGATCAACGAGCAGAAACTGGCCGCGTATGCGCGCGCCGTGACCATCAAGGCCGAGTTCGAGCCGGTCACGGTTTCCGGCGATTCGGAGAAGCTGCGGGTGATCGTCGACAACCTGCTGTCGAACGCGATCAAGTACTCGCCCAAGGGCGGCGAGGTGCTGATCCGGCTACGGGCGCATAATGGGGCCGCGGAGTTGCTGGTCATCGACCAGGGACCCGGTGTCCTGGCTGCCGAGCAGGACCGGATTTTCGAGTCGTTCTACCAGGGCCAGATTCCCCCGGACGGACCAATCAAGGGCACCGGACTGGGGCTGGCCATCACACGTGAATACGTGCTTTCCCACGGCGGCCACATCGGCGTCGCCGCCGCGGCGGAACCGGGGCGGCCGGGCGCGTGCTTTCATGTGCGGCTGCCGATGCAGCCGGCGCCTGCCTGATGCGCAAGGGCGCGGGCGCAATGGCGACATATTTGATGGGGGACAGGACGGTGATGTATCGGGAACCCTGGCGGACCTTCGCTGCAGCGACTGGCGCGCGGACGGGATGCGTGCTGGCTTGCGCGGGTCTCCTGGCGCTGGCCGCGTGCACGAACATTCCGCCGCCGCCACCACCGCCGCAAGTGGTCGTCCCGGTCCAGACCCAGCCCGCGTCCATCGTCATCGTCCAGCCGGTCAGGCAGGAGCCGCCGCCGCTTCCGGCGGCCCCGCCTGTGCTCGAACCGCCCAAAGTCAACGAGGAAGCCGAGGAAGCGCTCGCCGTGCTGTCGGACTTGCAGAAGCTGGTCCTGGCCGGCCCCGACGAGCAGAAGCGCGAACTCGCGGCCGCGACGCAGGCACTGACACGGCAGAGGTCCGACGCGATCCGGCTGCGGCTGGGCATGCTGCAGAGCCTGCCGGCGGCCGGCGGCGACGATGCCCGGGCGCTGACCACGCTCGAACCTCTGCTCAAGCAAGGCAGCGGGCCGACGCGCATGGTCGCCGCCGTGCTGATGGCGCAGTTGTTCGAGCGCCAGCGCGCGGTGCGCGAGGAAAAGAAGCGGGTCGATGATCTGCAGCAGAAGCTCGACGCGCTCAAGGCGCTGGAGCGAAGCTTGCTTGGCAGGGACCGTAAGCCGACAACCGCGCCCTAACCGATGATCAATCCCTCCGCAGACATCCTGCTGGTCGACGACGACCCCGACTTGCTCAAGCTGATCAGCCTGCGCTTGTCGTCCGCCGGCTACACGGTACATACCGCCGGATCGGGCGAGAACGCATTGTCCTCGCTCGCTGTCACGCGTCCCGACGTCGTGGTCACCGACCTCAAGATGCCGGGCATTGACGGCATGGCGCTGTTCGAATCCATCCATCGCTCGCATCCGACGCTGCCGGTCATCATCCTCACGGCCAACGGCACCATCCCCGATGCGGTCAGCGCGACCGAGCGCGGTGTCTTCGGCTACCTGACCAAGCCGTTCGACAGCCAGGCGTTGCTGCAAAAGGTAGCCGAAGCCGCGCGGTTGTCGGGACCCGCGACGCCGGCGCAGGCGGGGCCGGCCGACAACTGGCGGTCCGGCATCGTCACCCGCAGCCCGAAGATGGAAGACCTGCTCCGGCGCGCCCGGCTGGTGGCGGAATCGGACGCCAGCGTGCTGCTGCTGGGCGAGTCGGGCACCGGCAAGGAAGTGCTGGCGCAGGCGATCCATCGCGCCAGTCCGCGGGCCGGCAAGCCGTTCATCGGCGTGAATTGCGGGGCGATTCCCGAACCCCTGCTCGAGTCGGAGCTGTTCGGCCACGCGCGGGGCGCGTTCACCGGCGCCGTGCAGGCGCACCAGGGCATGTTCCAGGCCGCAGACGGCGGAACGCTGTTCCTGGATGAAATCGGCGACATGCCGGTGTCGCTGCAGGTCAAGCTGCTGCGGGTGCTGCAGGAGTCCGCGGTCCGGCCCGTCGGGTCGACGCAGACGGTCGCGGTCAGCGTGCGCATCATCTCGGCCACCCACCGCAACCTCGACGAGCAGAAAGCGGCCGGCCAGTTCCGCGAGGATCTCTATTACCGGCTTAATGTCGTATCGTTGCGGCTGCCGCCGCTGTCCGAGCGCCGGGAGGACATTCCGCTCCTGGCCACGCACTTCTTGCGCAAGCTGGCCGAGCGCTACAAGAAACCCATCCCGACACTGGCGCCCGAAGCGATGGCGCTGCTGGTGGCGGCGCCCTGGCCAGGCAACGTCCGGCAGTTGCTTAACCTGCTCGAGCACACGCTGGCGCTGTCGACGACGACCGTGCTGCCGGCGACGCTGGTCCAGGCCGCGCTCAAGCAGGACGCGGGCGCCCTGGCGCCGCTGGAGGAGGCGAAGCGGCATTTCGAGCGCGACTACCTGATCCGGCTGCTGAAGATCACCGGTGGCAACGTCACCCAGGCGGCGACGCTGGCCAAGCGCAACCGGACGGAGTTCTACAAGCTGCTGCAGCGCCACCATCTGGAGCCGGCGATGTTCAAGGGCGGAAAGCTCTAGCGGGCTGTTGAAAAGCGTAGCGAGGATGGCGTGCTAACGCGCTTCTCGCGCCCGCCTGTCGTTTTTCAACGACTGGAATAACTGCACGGAAACAGCAGGTTAAGGCCTGCCATCGGAATACTGTCGGGAAGAGGCGACAGTTTTACCCGGTTTCGGTGACAAATGCCCGCGCACCACCATCGCCCTTCTCGTCGAGACAATCCAACCACCTGAAAACAATCAGGAATATGTTTCTGGCACGGCGCTTGCTGTATCTTGTGCATTCAAGCTACAACAAATTGTGTACAAGCACCATGGAACTCTATTTCAAGGATCTCGAAGCAGAATCCGCTGCGACCAACGCCGCGCTGGAGTGCTTCGGCAATGAGCGTGCCGAGGAGCGGGGCAACAGCGCCGAAGACATCGCGTTTGCCGAACTCGCCGAGCGGGTTTCCGCCGCGCGCCTGGTCTATTAGCCGGAGACCGACCGCAGCCTGCTTACATCGTTTTCGCCGCTGCCGGCGTCCGGCAGCAACGCACAGAATCCCCCTTCGCCCGCTATCTCCTCCCAGCGGGCATTTTTTTTGGTGCGCTTCTGCACAGGCAGACCGGTCGGGGAATCACGCAATGTCCGCGGCCCGGACCCGATACAACGACATGCATCAACTCCGGGCCATCGATGATGGGGAGGAACTGCCGGTCTGTCTGTGCAGGAGCGCGCCGCGTCAGACGGCGATCGGCGCCCTGATCCCCGGGTGGCTTTGATACCCGGCGATCTCGAAATCCCCGTACTCGTAATCGAACAAGGTGGCGGGCCGGCGCCCGATGACCAGCCTGGGCAGCGGCAGCGGTTCGCGCGCGAGTTGCGTGCGGACCTGGTCGAGGTGGTTCAGGTACAGGTGGCAGTCGCCGCCGGTCCAGATGAACTCGCCGGGCTCCAGATCGCATTGCTGCGCGACCAGATGCGTGAGCAGCGCGTAGGAGGCGATGTTGAACGGCACGCCGAGGAAGATGTCGGCGCTGCGCTGGTAAAGCTGGCACGACAGCCGGCCGCCGGCGACATGGAACTGGAACAGCGCGTGGCATGGCGCCAGCGCCATCCGCGGGATGTCGGCGACGTTCCAGGCCGACACGATCAGCCGGCGCGAATCGGGATTCCGCCGGATCTGCGCGACGACGTCGGACATCTGGTCGATCGCCTTGCCGCCCGGCGCCGGCCAGCTCCGCCACTGGAATCCATAGACGGGCCCCAGGTTGCCTTCGGGGTCGGCCCACTCGTCCCAGATCGTCACGCCGTTTTCCCGAAGATAGCGCACGTTGGTGCCGCCCTGCAGGAACCAGAGCAATTCGTGGATGATGGACTTCAGGTGCAGCTTCTTGGTCGTGACCAGGGGAAAGCCCTCGGCCAGGTCGAACCGCATCTGATGGCCGAACACCGACAGCGTCCCGGTGCCGGTGCGGTCGTTCTTCGGGACGCCTTTCTCGAGGACGTGGCGCATCATTGCCAGGTATTGCCGCATGGTGGATGGCTGGCCCGGACGGGCCGGTTGCGTGGTCAGCGGCGATTGTAGCGGGAATCGGCGATCGCGACTTCAACCGTACCGGGCACTGGCGGCTGCGAGCGGCGGGGCTGTGAGCGAGCGCGCCGCAATGAGACTATATGGTTTCGCCGGCGTTCGCGTGGGCACGCGTTTGCCGACTCCGTTTTTGCCACGCGCCTGTTTCTTGGGGGAGAACCACGACGTGACACAGCCTGACGCAACCCACGCCAACCCGCCGCCCAGCGGCCAGTTTGCGCTGCTGCGGCAGCGCCGTTTCGCGCCCTTCTTCTGGACGCAGTTCTGCGGCGCCGGCAACGACAACGTGTTCAAGGTCGCCTTCACCAGCCTGATCACCTACCAGGCTTCGCGTTTCACCGGTCTCGACGCCGGCACCGCGGCGTTCGTGATCAGCGCGATGTTCATCCTGCCCTTCGTACTGTTCTCGGCGACCGCGGGACAGCTTGCCGACAAGTACGACAAGGCCGCGATGATGCGTTTCGTGAAGAACCTCGAGATCGCGATCATGGCGCTGGGCGCCGTCGGCTTCCTCGGCTACAGCGCCGCGATCCTGCTCGGCGCGACCTTCCTGATGGGGCTGCATTCGACGTTGTTCGGCCCGGTCAAGTACGCGTACCTGCCGCAGCACCTGCAGCCGGAAGAGCTCACGGGCGGCAACGGGATGGTGGAGATGGGGACGTTCGTCGCGATCCTCGTCGGCACCATCGTCGGCGGCCAGCTGGCGAGCATTCCGGAGGCGGGTCCGGCGTGGGTCGCCGGCGCCGCGCTGGGCATCGCGCTGCTCGGCCGCGCCGCCGCCGCGTTCATACCGTCGGCGCCGCCGTCGGACCCGGGGCTCGCGATCAACTGGAATCCCGTCACCGAGACCTGGAAGAACCTGAAGATCGCGAGGACCAATCGCACGGTGTTCCTGTCGCTGCTGGGCATCTCCTGGCTGTGGTTCTTCGGCGCGACGTTCCTGACGTCGTTCTTCAATTTCGCCAAGGACGTTCTGGGCGGCGACACCAACGTCGTGACCATGCTGCTGGCCGTGTTCTCGCTGGGCGTGGGCGTCGGGTCGCTCCTCTGCGAGCGGCTGTCGGGGCACAAGGTCGAGATCGGACTGGTGCCCTTCGGCTCGATCGGGATGACCGCGTTCGCCGCCGACCTGTATTTCGCCAGCCGCGGACTGCGGCCGGCGGGCGTCGCGGGGCTGGGCGTCTTTTTCGCCGACCCCGCGCACTGGCGCGTGCTGGCGGACCTGTTCCTGTTGTCGATGTTCGCCGGCTTCTACTCGGTGCCGCTGTACGCGCTGATCCAGAGCCGCTGCGAGCCGACGCACCGCGCGCGCATCATCGCCGCCAACAACATCCTGAACGCGTTCTTCATGATCGCCTCGGCGCTGCTGGGCGTGGCACTCCTGGGCGCCGGCTTCACCATCCCGCAGCTGTTCCTGGTGACCGCGCTGCTCAACGCGGTCGTGGCCCTCTACATCTACTCGCTGGTCCCCGAGTTCCTGATGCGCTTCCTGTGCTGGCTGCTGGTGCACAGCGTCTACCGCGTGTCCAAGCAGGGCATCGACCTGATTCCCGACGAAGGCCCGGCGGTGATCGTCTGCAATCACGTGAGCTTCGTCGACGCGCTGATCATCATGGCGGCGAGCCCGCGGCCGATCCGCTTCGTGATGGACCACCGCATCTTCAAGGTGCCGGTGCTCTCGTTCGTGTTCCGCACCGCGCGCGCGATTCCGATCGCGCCGGCGAAGGAAGATCCGGCGCTGCTCGAGCAGGCCTACGAGGAGGTCGCCCGGGCGCTCGCCGACGGCGACCTGGTCGGGATCTTCCCCGAAGGCCGCATCACCGACAACGGGGAGTTGTATCCCTTCCGCAACGGGATCCAGAAAATACTCGCGCGCACGCCGGTGCCGGTGGTGCCGGTCGCGCTGCAGGGGCTGTGGGGATCGTTCTTCAGCCGCAAGGGCGGGCCGGCGATGACGCGCCCGCTGCGGCGCGGCATCCTGTCGCGGATCGGCCTGGTGGTCGGCGCGATGGTGCCGCCGGAGCGGGGCACGCCAGAGCATTTGCAGGCGCTGGTCGCAGGGCTGCGCGGGGAGTGGCGGTGACGGAACACGCGCCGGGCTGATAACCTGACCGGCGGTCAGCGCACAGCCCGGGCGCGCCTGCGACAATGCGCGTGGGCACCGGCGGACCGGAGCAGTGCCGTTGCCGGGGAGATGCAACGAAAAGCGGGGGGAGGCGGGCAATGCGGATACTGATTGCGATCGTGCTGGGCGTGCTGGTCGGCGCCTTGTTGTTCGAGGGACCGGGCGCGGGGCTGGGCTTCCTGGTCGGGCTGGTTGGGGGACTGATCTGGTACGGGCGCGGGCGCGAGGCGAAGCAGGCGCAGGCCGGGCAGGCCGCGCCCGCTGCCGCGCGGCGCCCGCCCAGCGAACTCGAGTTGCTGAAAGCACGGCTGGCGGCAATCGAGGAACGGCTGGCCCGGCTGGAAGGCGGCGAGGCGGCGGTCGCGCTGCAGCGGCGCGACGCCGGCGCCGATCCTGGCGCCGCAGGTGCTGCGGCCACGGCGGCTAGGGCCACCATGGCGACGACGGCCACTACCGCGGCAGCCTACGCCGCTGCCGCTGGTGCGTCGATGACCGACCCCGCCGGCGCCGGCATCGCCGCGACCACAGCGCCCGCCATGGCCAGCGCAGACGCCGTGGACGCCGGCATTTCCGCATCGGTGCCCGGCACCATCGTCGCGCCGGCTGACGCGCCCGGTGCGACGACAGGTAGTCCCGTCATCCCGCCGCCGCCGCCGCCCAAGCCGGCGGGCCCGACGCTGCTGCAACGCCTGCTCTCCGGCAACCTGGTGGCCAAGCTGGGCGTCGTCATCCTCTTCTTCGGCGTCAGCTTCCTGATCAAGTTCGCCCTCGAAAACGCCATCGTTCCGGTCGAAATCTGGTTCGCGCTCGCCGCGCTGGGCGGCGCGGTGCTGCTGGCGATCGGCTGGCGCCTGCGCCAGCGGCAAGGCGGATTCGGCCTGATCCTGCAGGGCGGTGGCATCGGCGTCCTCTATCTGGTGATCTTCGGCGCGCTCAAGCTCTACCAGTTGTTGCCGCCGACTTTCGCCTTCGCGCTGCTCGTTGCCGTCGTGGCGCTCGCGGCCATCCTGGCAGTGTTGCAGGATGCGCTGGCGCTGGCCGTCGTCGGCGTCTCGGGCGGCTTCCTGGCGCCCATCCTGGTGTCGACCGGGCAGGGCAATCACATCGCGCTGTTCACCTACTACGCGATCCTCAACGCCGGCATCTTCGCCATCGCCTGGCACAAGGCGTGGCGGATCCTCAACGTGCTGGGTTTCGTCTTTACCGCCGGCATCGGCATCCTGTGGGGACAGCGCTCGTATCGCCCCGAACTGTTCGCCAGCACCGAGGCGTTCCTGATCCTCTTCGTCGTGATGTACGTGGCCATCGCCGTGCTGTTCGCGCTGCGACAGGCGCCGAATCTGAAGCACTACGTCGACGGCACCATCGTGTTCGGCACGCCGATACTGGGCTTCGGCCTGCAGGCCGGGATCATCCGCCACATCGAGTACGGGATGGCGTTCAGCGCGCTGGCGCTGGGCCTGGGCTATCTCGCGCTGGCCACGCTGCTGTACGCGCGGCGGCGCGAAACCCTGCGCCTGCTGGTCGAGAGTTTCTTCGCCCTCGCCCTGATCTTCGGCACGCTCGCGATACCGTTGGCGCTGGATGCGCGCTGGACCAGCGCGGCATGGGCGGTCGAAGGCGCCGCCGTGCTGTGGGCCGGCATCCGGCAGCACCGGCTGCTCGCGCGGTTCTTCGGGCTGCTGCTGCAACTGTTGGCGGCTCTGGCGTTCATCGCGCATGCGCAGCACGGCCTGAGCGGCGAAGTGCCGGTCCTGAACAGCAGCGGGCTGGGCATGCTGATGATCGCACTGGCCGCGCTGTTCTCGGCGCTGCAATTGCACCGCGCGCACGGCGTGGTCCGGCCGGAGGAAGGCATGCTCGGATCGCTGCTGTTCGTCTGGGGCTGCCTGTGGTGGCTGGGCCTGGGCATCACCGAGACGGACCGGCACGTGCCCCAGCCATGGCTGCAGAGCGCGGGGCTGCTGTTCTTCGCGGCCAGCGGCCTGGCCTTCAGCATGGCGGCACGGCGCCTGGACTGGCCGATCGCCCGGTGGCCGGCGCTGGCGCTGCTGCCGTTCCTTGTATTGATCGCGGTCTCGACGCCGGACCATCCATTCGCCGGCGGCGGCTGGGTGGCCTGGCCACTTGCGCTGGCCGCGCACTACTGGCTGTTGCGCTGGCATGCGGCCGACGAATCCGGTCCGCGGTCGCGCGGCTGGATCAGCTGGATGCATACGGGTACCGCCCTGCTCATCGCGCTGCTGGGCAGCTGGGAGCTGCATTGGTGGCCGGCGGAGAGCGGACTCGCGCACACCGCCTGGACGGTCGCCGCCGCGATGGTCGTCCCGGCGCTGCTGCTCGCCTGGATCAGCAGTCCCGCCGCCACGCACTGGCCGCTGGAACCCTTCCGGCGCGAGTACCTGCTGCGCGCCGGCCGCGTGCTGGCCCTCGCGCTGGTGATGTGGATGTGGTTCGCGAACCTCGCGCATGACGGCAGCAGCGCGCCGCTGCCTTACATGCCGCTGCTCAACGCGCTCGATCTCGGGCACATCCTGGGCGGGATCGCGATCGCGATGTGGCTGCTGCGGCTCCGCCATGCGGACGTCGGCGCGGCGCTGCCCGGACGCGCCGATTTCCTGTATGGCGTCGCCGGCGCCACGGCCTTTGTCTGGCTCAACGGCATCCTGCTGCGCACGCTGCACCACTGGGCGGGCATTCGCTACGAGTTCGACGCGATGTGGAATTCGTTGCTGGTGCAGGCGGCGCTGTCGCTGTTCTGGACGGTGCTGGCGTTTGCGTTGATGTTCTTCGCCAGGCAGCGGCGGCTGCGCGTGCCGTGGATGGTCGGAGCCACGCTGATGGGCGTCGTGGTGCTCAAGCTGTTCCTGGTCGACCTGTCGCAGTTGTCGGGGATCGAGCGCATCGTGTCGTTCCTGGGCGTGGGCGTGCTGATGCTGCTGATGGGGTACTTCGTGCCGCTGCCGCCCAAGGCGGACGACGTCGCCGCAGAGGAGCCTGCCGCATGAGACGACTCGCCAGTCAGTTTCTGCCACTGCTCGTCGCAGGGTGCATTGCGCTGCCCGCGCTCGCCGCCGAAGCGTTGGCGGATTACGCGGGGTCGGTGCCGCTGACAACCCGCGGCGGCGACGCCATCCACAAGCTGGAATTGCCGCTCGCGGTCTACGCCGGCGTCCAGCACGCGGACCTGCGCGACGTGCGCGTGTTCAACGCGGCGCAGGAGCTCGTTCCCCACGCGCTGCTGGCCGAGGCGCCGCCCGCGCCGCCGCCGCCCCCTGCATTTGCGCCACCGGTGTTCGCTCTACCGGGCGCGCCCGGCAAGACGGTTGACCAGCTCGACGTGCGCATCGAGCAGCGGGCCGACGGCAGCGTCGTCTCGATCCGGACCCGGAGTCCGGGCGGACGTTCCGTGCCCGCCCGGCCGGCCGCCGCCTACATCGTCGACGCGACGGCGATCGATTCCGCGATTGCCGTCATCACCCCGCAATGGCGCGTCGCGCCCGACAACTATCTGGGCAGCGCGCGGGTCGAGGCCAGCGACGACTTGAAGAATTGGCGCACCGTGGTGGCCGGGGCGCCGCTCGCGTATCTGCAGCAGGGGCAGGCGCGGCTGGTGCAGGAACGCATCGAGTTCGCGCCGACGCGCTCCCGCTACTATCGCCTGAGCTTTGCGCCCGCCGCGCCGGAACTCGAGGGCATCGCCGCCGCGTCGCCGCCCGCGCGGCTGGAACTGCGCCGGCAGAGCCTGCGGGTCACGGGGCGCGCCGGGACCAACCCCGGTGAAGTCGAGTTCGATCTGCGGGTGCGCGCGCCGGTGGATCGCGTGCGGCTGATCGTGCCGCAGTCCAACGCGCTCGCGCCCGTGCGGCTGGACACGCGGCCGGCGCCGCGCGGCGAGTGGCGCGTCGTCGTCGCGACCGTCGCATACCGGATCGTGCGCGATGGCCAGGAACAGGCGAGTCCGGCGGTGCCGGTGGCGCCGAACCCGAGTCCGTACTGGCGCGCGCTCGTCGATCAGAGCGGCGGCGGGCTGGGCGCCGCCGCGCCGGAGCTCGAAGTCTCGTGGCCGGTGCGCGAACTCATCTTCCTCGCCCGCGGCGAAGGGCCGTTCATGCTCGCGTTCGGGCGTGCCGAAGCGACGGCGGCCAGGCTCGCGCCGGCCATGCTGGTGCCCGGCTATCGCGAGGGCATGGAAGCCACGTTTCCGGTCGCCGACAGCGGACCGGCGCGGCAGGGACCGCCGCCGTCGCCGCCGATCCTGCCGCGGATCATCGGCGACGCGGACCCGAAGAAGGTGGCTTTGTGGGCCGCGCTGCTGGTGGGCGTGCTGCTGCTCGCGGGGATGGCATGGCGGCTTGCGCGGCAGATGAAAGCAGGGGGCGCAAGCGCGGCGCGCCAGTCGCCGCCGCGTGAGTAGGCCGCGCCGGACCTGCTAGAATCGGCTGCACTCCTTCCTGGCGCCCGCCATGTCCGGCAACACCTTCGGTCAACTGTTCTGCGTCACGACGTTCGGCGAATCGCACGGCGCGGCGATCGGTTGCGTGGTCGATGGATGCCCGCCCGGAATGGAGCTTTCCGCCGCCGACATGCAGCATGACCTCGACCGGCGCAAGCCCGGCACCTCGCGCCATGTCACGCAGCGCAAGGAAGAGGACCAGGTCGAGATTCTTTCCGGGGTGTTCGAGGGCCGGACCACCGGAACGCCGATTGCGCTCCTGATCCGCAACACCGACCAACGCAGCCAGGACTACGGCAAGATCGCTGAACAGTTCCGGCCCGGCCATGCGGATTTCACCTACTGGCACAAGTACGGGCGGCGCGACCATCGCGGTGGCGGACGTTCCAGCGCGCGCCTGACCGCGCCCGCGGTGGCGGCCGCCGCGATCGCCAAGAAGTGGCTGCACTTGCAGTACGGGATGCGGGTGCGCGGGCATCTGAGCCAGATGGGCGAGATCCCGATCCCGTTCGTGAGCTGGGACGTGGTCGAGGAGAATCCGTTCTTCGTCCCCAACACCGCGATCATTCCGCAACTCGAGGCCTATCTGGACGCGATCCGCAAGGACCGCGACTCGGTGGGGGCGAAGGTGCGCGTGGTGGCCGAGAACGTGCCGCTAGGCCTGGGCGAGCCGCTCTACGACAAGCTCGACGCCGACATCGCGTGGGCGATGATGGGCATCAATGCGGTGAAGGGCGTGGAGATCGGCGCCGGCTTCGCCAGCGTGGCGCAGCGCGGATCGGTGCACGGCGACGAAATGACCCGCCAGGGCTTTCGCACCAACAACGCCGGCGGCGTGCTCGGCGGCATTTCGTCGGGCCAGGACATCGAGGTCAGCATCGCGATCAAGCCCACGTCGTCGATCGCCACGCCGCGGCGATCACTGGACACCTCCGGCAACGAAATCGAGGTGGTCACCACCGGCCGCCACGACCCCTGCGTGGGCATCCGCGCCACGCCCATCGCCGAAGCGATGCTCGCGCTGGTGCTGATGGACCACGCGCTGCGCCATCGCGCGCAGTGCGGCGAACCGAAGCGAAACGTGGACGTGTTCGACCCGACGTAGGCCCGACGTAGGACGAGTGGAGCGAAGCGATACCCATCATCGCGTTCGAAGAACCGCCTCACCCCGGCCCTCTCCCCGCCATGCGGGGCGAGGGAGTCCATCCCGAACTAGATCACTCCTTGTCGGTCACGCTGACGCCAGCGCTGCCGCGCGCGAAGCGGATGCGCAGCGGCTCGCCGACGACCAGCGCATCGCTGCGCTGGACCACTTCGTTGTCCGCCCGCGTGACGATCGCGAAGCCGCGCTCGAGCACGGCCGCGGGATTCAGGTGCCGCAGCGCGTCGGCGCAGCGCTCCAGCCGGCGCTCGCGCCCGGCGTGCGTCTGGCTCCACGCCTGGCCCAGCCGGAGCCGCGCGTCGGAGAGCTCCTGCTGCTGCGCCAGCGGTGCGCGCGTGATGCGCAGCCAGCGTGTCTTCATCGCGGCGACAGCCAGTTCCCGGCTTGCGGCCTGCGCGTCCCAGCCGCGCCGCAACCGTCGCGCCAGCAGCGCGACCGCCTCGCCTTGCGCCCGGAGCCGCGCCGCCGGGTGCTGCAGCCGGCGGCTCAGGTAGTCGACCCGCTGCATCTCGCGTTCGACCCGCCGCGCAAGCGCGGCGCGCAGGTGCAGGAACCGGTTGCGCAATCCCGCCTGGATCTCCTCTGTGGCCGGTGCGGCCAGTTGCGCGGCGCCCGTGGGCGTGGGGGCGCGCGCATCGGCGACGAAATCGCAGATCGTGAAGTCGGTCTCGTGGCCGACGCCGCTGATCACCGGCAATCCGGAATCGAAGACCGCCTGCGCCACGACCTCTTCGTTGAACGACCACAGATCCTCGATCGAGCCGCCGCCGCGGCACACCAGCAGGAGTTCGATGCCGTCCTGCGCCCGGCGCGCATTCGCGGTGCGGATCGCCTGCGCGATCTCCTGACCCGCGCCCTTGCCCTGGACCGGGCAGGGATAGATGACCAGTCGCACGTGCGGGCTGCGCCTGCGCAGCGTCGTGATGACGTCGCGCAGCGCCGCGGCCTTCGGCGAGGTCACGACGCCGATCGCGCGCGGAAAGCGGGGCAGGGGGCGCTTCCGCTCCGTACTGAACCAGCCGCGCGCCTCCAGCGCCGCCTTGAGCCGCAGGAACTGCTCGTACAGCGCGCCCGCGCCGGCCAGGCGCATCGTGTCCACGTTCAGCTGGAACTCGCCGCGCGCTTCGTACAGCGTCGGCTGCGCCCGGACCTCGACCTGCAGGCCGTCGCGCAGCGGGAAGCCCGCAAGTGCGGCCTTGTTGCGGAAAAAGACGCAGCGGACTTGCGCCTGCGCGTCCTTGAGCACGAAGTAGCAGTGTCCGGACGCGGCGCGCGTGAAGTTGGAGATCTCGCCGCTGACCCACGTCAGGGGCAGGTTGCGCTCGATCAGCAGGCGCGTCGCGGCGATCAGCGCCGATACGCTGAGGACGGGACTGAGCGAGGGTGGCGGCGCCGAGGCATGGGACATAAGTCTGGATTTTCGTGAGATTGACTATGAGTTGGCCAGGACAAACTGGATCGGCGTGACTCCGGTGCGAGGCTCCGGCGCCGCTCCGAAGCTTGGCTGGACGCGCCGTTCGGTGTAATAGGTATCTGTTTTATATGATTTTTCAGACGGACAACAATTGGGCGTCGCAACAAAAATTCAATGCCGTCAAGACTTAAGGGTCCAATGTACAAGTTACCCACATGATTATCCACAATTAATGTGGACAACCCCGGCCGCCCGGAACGCCAGCACCGGCGCGCCTCGGCGCGTAGCGGATTCATTGCGCGTCCGATTTCATAGCGGGTTCTCCTTGCGCCGTTCCGGGCCCGCGCCCAACGGTTACAATAAGCGCCGTTCTAAAGTTTGTCCAACAATAACCACATGTCTTCTTCCAACCCGCCCAGGGATACTGCAGCGCCGCCGAGCAATTTCCTCCGCCAGATCATCGATGACGACATGCGCACGGGCAAATGGGGCGGCCGGGTCGCGACGCGCTTCCCGCCCGAGCCCAACGGCTACCTGCACATCGGCCACGCCAAGTCCATCTGCCTGAACTTCGGGCTGGCGCGCGACTACAACGGGGTGTGCCACCTGCGCTTCGACGACACCAATCCCGTCAAGGAGGACCAGGAGTACGTGGACTCCATCCTCGACGCGGTGCGCTGGCTGGGCTTTCGCTGGGGCACCGACCGCGAGGGCGACGGCGACGAGCATCTCTACTACGCGTCGGACTATTTCGAGCGCCTCTACGAATTCGGCGAGCACCTGATCAGGAAGGGCAAGGCCTACGTCGATTCGCTCTCGGCCGACCAGACGCGCGAGTATCGGGGCAGCTTCACCGAACCGGGGCGCGAGTCTCCGTACCGCGAGCGCACTGTCGAGGAAAACCTGGACCTGTTCCGGCGGATGAAGGCCGGCGAGTTTCCCGACGGGGCGCACGTGCTGCGGGCGAAGATCGACATGGGCTCGCCCAACCTCAACCTGCGCGATCCGGTCATCTACCGGATCAAGCGGGCCCATCACATCCGTACCGGCGACCAGTGGTGCATCTACCCGATGTACGACTACACCCACTGCATTTCCGATGCCCTGGAGTGCATCACGCACTCGATCTGCACGCTGGAGTTCGAGGATCACCGCCCGCTCTACGACTGGGTGCTGGACGAACTCGCAGACGTGCTGCCCTGGCATTCGCGGCAGTACGAATTCGCGCGGCTGAACGTGACCTACGTGATCACCAGCAAGCGAAAGCTGAAGCAACTCGTCGACGAGGGCCACGTGTCCGGGTGGGACGATCCGCGCATGCCCACTCTCGTCGGTATCCGCCGCCGCGGCTTCACGCCGGAATCGATACGGCTGTTCTGCGATCGCGTCGGCGTCGCCAAGGCCGACCAGTGGATCGATTACGGCGTGCTGGAAGCGGCGCTGCGCGACGACCTGGAGCCGAAGGCGCTCCGCGTGGCGGCGGTGCTCGATCCGCTCAAGCTGATCATCGACAATTTTCCTGAAGGCCTGGTCGAGGAATGCACGGCGCCGGCGCATCCGCAACGGCCCGAACTCGGCCGCCGGAGCTTTCCGATTTCGCGCGAGTTATGGATCGAGCGCGACGATTTTTCCGAGGCGCCGCCCAAAGGCTACTTCCGCCTGTTCCCGGGCAACCGCGTCCGGTTGCGCCATGGCTACGTGATCGAGTGCAAGGGCGTGGATCGCGACGCGGCGGGGCAGGTGACCGCGGTGCATGCCGACTATTTTCCGGACAGCAAGAGCGGCACCGACGGGGCGAACACGTACAAGGTCAAGGGCAACATCCACTGGGTGAGCGCGGCGCACGCGCTGCCCGTCGAAGTGCGGCTCTACGACCGGCTGTTCACCGATCCGCAGCCCGATTCAGGACACAAGAGTTTCCTGGAGCACCTCAATCCGCATTCGAACCGGACCATCACCGCCTACGTCGAGCCGGGCGTCGGCGCCGGCCCGCACGCGGTGCAGCCGGAAGACCGGGTGCAGTTCGAGCGGCACGGGTATTTTGTCGCCGACCATGTCGACTCGCGGCCGGGCAAGCCGGTCTTCAACCGTATCGTCACGTTGAAGGACACCTGGCAGGCGCGGGCGTAGCGCGCGCCCGCAGCGGCCGCCGCAACGCCGCTAGGCCTTAGCCTTCGTCTCGCCGACCTTGCCCAGTATCCGCTCGCTGCGCTGGCGGTCCTGCGGGTCGGCCACGCCGGGCAGCGCGCACCACGCCAGCAGCCGCTCGCCTGCCGTCTCCGCAGCCGTCGCGGCCGCGCTGCTGAAGCGCTCCTTGAGTTGCCGAACCTGCAGCGCCAGGCGTTGCGCCTGGAATGCGGCGGGGCTCTCCAGCCCCAGCGCGAGTTCGAGGGCGAGCAGTATCTCCCGGCGCGGCTCGGCATTGCGCCCGATAGCGGCGGCGTGCGCCGTGGCGGCGCCCGCGTCGGCTACTGCGCGCAGGCCGGCATCGCGGCGCGCGGCCATTTTCTTTTCCCACGGCGCGGACATCTCTGGCAGTTGCGCCCAGCGTTCCTGCACCGACGCCGTCAGCACCTGCGCAGCATCCGCGCCGGCGCCGTCGGCGACTGCGCGGTCGAGTTCTTCGCACAACCGCTCCTTGGCCAGCAGCGTCTGCCAGATCGCGGCCTCGCGGGTCCGCGCGCGCGTCGCGAGCAGCCCCTCGACTGCGGTCCTGGCCTTCTTGAAACGGGCTTCCACGTCGCGCAGCGACGGGTCGAACCCGCCGGCCTGTGCCCGCCACTTTTCGGTGGCCTCGCGCAGCGACCGCTTCAAATCCTGCTCGGTGCCGTCGGACGTTTTCGCGAGCTGCTCGACCTGCGCGCACAGTTCATCGAGGGCGCGCCGGCTTTCGCTCTTCTTGCCGTCCTCTTCCTTGCGCTTCGATTGCCGGGCATTGAACACCGCGTCGCAGGCCGCGCGAAACTGGTCCCACAGCACGCGTTCGTCGCGCGGCGAGAGCGACAGCATCTTCGCCTGTTCCTGCCAGCGCAGCTGGATCGCCTTGACCTGCGAGGGCGTGTCGCGCTCCATGGCCTTCGCGCCCAGCGCCAGCGCCTCGGCGATCAGGACTTCGCGGCCCGCCTTGGCCTTGTCCCGCGCCGTCGCCAGCGCGTCGCGCGCGGGCGCGAGCGCTTCCTTCAACCGGACGTCGAGCTTCTTCCACGCGCCCGGGTCGACGCTGCCCAGCGCGCTGTCGCGCCAAGCCTGGTCGGTGTCGCGCAGCCAGCGCTCGATGGCCCGCCAGTCCGGTGGCTCGGTCACCAGCGTCGGGGCATGCGCGGCGGCGGCGGCGATGAATTCCTCGCGGCGCTTCCGGGCTTCCTTGCGTTGCGCGGCGAGTTCGGCGAAATGCCGCGCGGCCGGCGCGTAGGCTTTTCGCAGGCCCGGTCGAAGCGTTCCCACAGCGACTTGGGCACGCCCGCGTGCTGCTGGTCCAGCGCCTTCCACTCGTTGCGCAGCTTCTGGACGTCCTGCGCGAGCTGCGCCGGGTCCGTCTGCGCGGCGAGCGCCTCGGCGCGCTCGCAAAGCTGGACGCGGGCATTGTGCTGGCCGAAGGATTCCCAGCGCTCCAGGTCCGTCAATTGCTGGACGAGGCGGCTCAAGCGTTGCGTGGTCGGCTTGGGCAGCGTGCCCGCGGCGGTCTTCAGGCCGCGGATCTCGTCGGCCGCGGTGCGCGCCGCCTGCAGTTGCCCGCCCGCGAGCGCCTGCTCCGCCGTGTGCAGCAGCGCGTGCAGCTGCAGCTTCACCGCGCTGGCCTGCTGCTGCGTGGCCTGGACCTGCGCCAGGCGCCGCTGTTCGATGGTCATCAGCGCCGCCTCGAAGCGGCGCGTCAGGTCCGGCGTGCGCGTGGCGCGATCGAGCGCCTGCCAGCGCGCCGGCAGCTCGGCGTTGTCGATCGAGGTGTCGGCCGCCAACTGTTCTGCTTCGATCACCAGTGCCTCGGCGCCGGCGAGCGCCGCGCGCTCGCTCTCCCAGCGCGCAATCCGTTCTTCGGCCTCCTGCAACCGAACCAGGGCCGCGCCGTCATTGCGCGCCTGGGCTTCGCCGCGGAATCCGGCCAATGCCGTGCGCGCCTCCTCCAGCGCTCCGGGCGCGGTGGGCACGACGGCGGACAGCGCGGCGATCCATTCGCGCAGCCGCCGCTCATAGGCCGTCTTCGCCCGCTGCTCTTCCTGTTCGCGATCGAAGCGCGCCTGTATGGTCTGCCGCGCCGCCTCGCAACGCGCCAGGCGCGCGGCGTCGCCGCTCATGTCCAGCACCTGCCAGCGCCGGTTCAGTTCCACGACCGCGGTGAGTATCGGTCCCGGCTCCGTCGCCAGGGCTTCGAGCTGCGACAGGATCGCGTCGGCCTCGGCGCCCTGCGTGAGCCGGCTCTTGATGCCGTCAAGCCGCTGCTTGGCCAGCCGCGCGACGCCGTGATCCTTGTTCTTGGACTGCTCGTAGAGTCTCTGCAGCCCGGCCTGCGCGAGCACGCGCTCCGCCGCCGCCATCCGCGTTTCGGCATGCTCGGCGCCCAGCGCCAGTTCGATCAGCGGTTCCTCGCCGCGGATGGCCTCGATCGCCGCGCGCCGCCGCGCGCTGGCCGGCGCACGGCGCGCGACGTCGGCGCGCAGCGCGTCCGACACCGCGTCCGAGCCCAGGATGGCCGCGGCGCGTTCGTCGTCGGACGCGCCGGCGAGCGCGCCGGCCAGGCTCGCTTCCAGCGCCGCGCGGACCTCGGCGTCGGCTTCGATCGCGCCGGCCCGCGCCAGCGCGTCAAGGTTGCCGCACTGGCGCGCGGCGGCCGCGCGCACCGCCGGCGCGGGGTCCGCGGTCAGCAGCCGCGCGAGGTCATCCGCGTCGGGAGGAAGCTCCGCCAGGGCCAGCAGGCGTTGCGCCGGATCGGCGTCGTCCAGGCGCGCCTGGCGGGTGAACATCTTGCTCAGCATGGGGTGGCGTATCAGGCACTGTCACCGCCTCGACTCCGGCGGGCAATGCGGGTCCTGTCAGGTCTGCGTTTTGAAGCGGGGGTCGCCGGAGCCGTACGGGCTCGGCGGACCGGGGAATTTCTCGGAAGCCAGGATGCCGCCGATGCCCCAGTTGTCCTTTTGCACGTCCTCGATCACGATCTGCACGGCGTCGGTGCCGCAGCCGCAGACCCGTGACGTCTCGCGGGTCAGCGCCGCGACTAGTTCCTTCTTTTGCTCGACTGTCCTGCCCGCGAGCAGCTGCACGGTAATCCACGGCATCACACTTCTCCAAAGCACGGGAACTGCGATAGTAACCAAAAACGGGACGGGCGGTTGCGGCAACTCGCATTCTCGCCGGGCGCGAGATGTTTTGACCGGCGGCCGGCTTCCGTTGTAAGGTGGGGAAGTCCTTGTTCCCGGAGTCCGCCGAAGTGAAATTCCCCTTGCTGTCGCGCCGGCTTGCCCGCGCCTTTGTCATCACTGCCATGCTCGCGTTCGTCGCGGGCTGCGCGTCGAACCGCGTCATCTCTGACGGCCCGCACGCCAACCTGATGCTCAAGGGCTACGACCCGGTCGCGTACTTCACCGTCGGCAGGCCGGTGCCGGGCAAGGCCGACATCGCTGTCCGGCACGACGGGCTCGACTACCGGTTCACCAGCGACGAGCACAGGAAGATGTTCCTGGCCAATCCCGAGCGCTACGTTCCCAAGTACGGCGGCTTCTGTTCGCAGGGCATCGCGTACGCGGTCATGTTCGGAGGCGAGGCGGAGAAGTTCCAGATCATCGATGACCGGCTGTTCATCTTCGGCGACCAGGGCGCGATCGATGCCTGGAATTCGAGCCCGAAGAAGCACCTGGAATATGCGGAGCACTACTGGAACACCGAAATGAAGGGGATGCCCTACCGGCTGCAGACGATGAAGCGCTTCATCTTCAAGGTTCCGCACTACAAGACGGGCAAGGAAGTCCGGGCGCTGCTCGCGGCGAAGAGACCGGTGCTGGAGTAGGCCGGCGGCCGCGCCGTCACGGGGCGTCGAGCAACGGGCGCCTGCCGGGATGCGGTTGCGCGATTCCAACCCTCGCATCCGGCATTAGAATGTTTCGCATGTCTACGACTATCGCCGATCTGATCGATCGCTACGACCCCGACGCGCCGCTGGCGCTGGCGCGGACGATTCCGGCTGCGTGGTACACCGATCCCGGTATCGCGGCGCTGGAGCGCGCGACGGTGTTTTCCCGGTCGTGGCAGATGGTCGGCCGGGTCGAGCAGGTGCGCGACCCGGGCCAGTACATCACCGCCGTCGTCGGCGGCGAGCCGATCGCCGTGGTCCGTGGCGGCGACGGGGTGTTGCGCGGATTCTTCAACGTCTGCCGTCACCATGCGGCAGCCGTGTTGACCGAGGCCGCCGGTTGCGCGCGCGCGCTGCGCTGTCCGTATCACGGCTGGACGTACACACTCGAGGGCGCGTTGCTCGGCACGCCCGAGTGGACCGGCGTCGAAGCGTTCGACCGGGCCGCGAATGGCCTGGTGCCGGTCGAATGCGCGACATGGCAGGATTGGGTGTTCGTCCTGCCCGGAAATGGCGGCCCGTCGCTGGAGTCCTTCGTCGGCGCCGACCTGATGGCGCGGGTCGCGGCGCTCGGTCTCACGGCCTGCGCTGGTGCGAGCGGCGCCGGTACACGCTGTCGTGCAACTGGAAGGTGTACGTCGACAACTATCTCGACGGCGGGTACCACGTCCCGCACCTGCACAAGGGACTCGCCACCGTCATCGACAATACCGCGTACGCGATCGAGACCGGGGAGCGCTGGTGCGTGCAGTCGAGTCCGCTGGCGTGCGCGCCGCGGCCGGGCGGCGACGAGGTAACCGCCGCGGTCCGCCGCGGCGAACGCGCGTTCTATGCCTGGCTCTATCCCAACTTCATGATCAACGCGTACGAAGGCGTGCTCGACACCAACCTCGTCGTGCCGCTGGGCGTCGATCGCACCGAGGTCATTTTCGACTACTACTTTGCCGACGGGGCGGAGGACTCCGTCGCGCGCAATCTCGCCAGCATCGCGGTGAGCGAGCGGATCCAGGACGAGGACGTCGCGATCTGCGAGTCGGTCCAGCGCGGGCTCGCCTCGCGCTCGTACGACAGCGGCCGGCTGTCGGTGCGGCGCGAAGCCGGCGAGCATCTGTTCCACCGGCTGTTGCATGCGGACCTGAAGGACGGCGGAGTTCCCGGGGGTCCGCCGGACCTGCCCCCCGCGATGGCGACGGCGCCGGGGGAGTTCCTGTAACGCCGGCGCCGGCGCGGCCACGGTGGGTCGTTCCCGTGTGGACAACGGCTGCGAATTGCGCTAACTTTTGTCCGCAACGGGGCTTGCGGGCTCTTTTTTTTCGCCTGTGCCTCCCGCATTTATGTCCTTGCACGCAATCCGCAGAGGATTCACCATGCACATCGACCAGGAAATCAAGCTCGACTTCAAGGACGTATTGATCCGTCCCAAGCGCTCGACGCTGACGTCGCGCTCGGAGGTCAACATCAGCCGCGATTTCGTCTTCCGGCACTCGCAGGCCCATTACCACGGCATTCCCATCATCGCGGCCAACATGGACACGACCGGGACCATGGAGATGGCGCGCGCGTTCGAGCCGCACCAGCTGTCGGTCGCATTGCACAAGCATTACACCGACGACCAGCTGGTCGCGTTCTTCGCCGGGCTGAAGCTGAAGTCGACCGCGTTCTACTCGATGGGGATCACGCGCGCGGACTTCGACAAGTTCAAGCGCGTGATGGCGAAGGCCGGCGAGCACATCGAGTACGTCTGCGTCGACGTGGCCAACGGCTATCACGAGAACTTCGTCAAGTTCATCGAAAAGCTGCGGGTCGAGTTTCCCAAGGTGACGCTGATGGCCGGCAACGTCGTGACCGGAGACATGACCGAGGCGCTGATCCTGGCCGGCGCCGACATCGTCAAGGTCGGCATCGGGCCCGGCTCGGTGTGCACGACGCGCAACATGACCGGCGTCGGTTATCCGCAGTTGTCGGCGGTGATCGAGTGCGCCGACGCCGCGCACGGGCTGGGCGGGCAGATCTGCGCCGACGGCGGCTGCACGGTTCCGGGCGACCTGGCCAAGGCGTTCGGCGGAGGCGCCGACTTCGTCATGCTGGGCGGCATGTTCGCCGGGCACGACGAATGCGCGGGCGAACTGGTCGAGCGCGACGGCCGCCGCTGCAAGCTCTTCTACGGGATGAGCTCCAAGGCGGCGATGGACAAATACTCGGGGGGCGTCGCCCAGTACCGCGCGACCGAGGGCAAGGAAGTGCTGATCGATTATCGCGGGCCCGTCGACCTGACGCTGCAGGACATCATGGGCGGCGTGCGTTCCGCCTGCACGTACGTGGGCGCGCACAAGTTGAAGGAACTCACCAAGCGGACCACGTTCGTGCGCGTGAGCCAGCAGCTGAACGAAGTGTTCGGCCGGGGATGAGCGCGGAACCGCGCGTGCCGGTCAGCGAAACAACTCCCGCAGCGCCGCCGCGTCCGGCGGACACACCCCGCGCTCGGTGATCAGGCCGGTCACCAGATCGGCCGGCGTGACATCGAACGCCGGATTGGCGACCGCGGCCGCCTGGCCAAGCAGGCGCGCGGCAAGCGGGGCGCCGCCGGGATCGACGCCGTGCACGATGCGGACCTCGTCGCCGCCGCGCTCCTCGATCGGGATCTCGGCCATCCCGTCCTCCAGCGTCCAGTCGAACGTCGAGCCGGGCACGGCCGCGTAGAACGGGACGCCGGCTGCGCGCGCCGCCAGCGCCTTCAGGTACGTGCCGATCTTGTTGCAGACGTCGCCGCGCCGGGTCACGCGATCGGCGCCCACCAGCACCATGTCGACCTGCCCGCGCTGGAGCAGGTGGCCGGCGGCGTTGTCGGCGATCACAGTGTGGGCCACGCCCTGTTCGCGCAGTTCCCAGGCGGTGAGCAGGCCCTGGTTGCGCGGGCGCGTTTCGCTGACCCAGACATGCACCGGTATCCCCGCCAGTTGCGCCAGGTAGACCGGCGCGAGCGCCGTGCCCCAGTCGACGGTGGCCAGCCAGCCGGCGTTGCAGTGCGTGAGGATGTTGAGCGGCCGGCGCACCCTGTCCTGCAGCGTCAGGATCAGGGCGAGGCCGTGCTCACCCAGCGCGCGATTGACTCGCACGTCCTCTTCGGCGATCGCCGCGGCTTCCTGCCAGGCCGCCGCCGCGCGTTCGCCGGGGAGCGAGCCCGCGAGGTGCGCGCGCATCCGGTCCAGCGCCCAGCGCAGATTGACGGCGGTCGGCCGCGTTGCGGCCAGTTCCGCGCAAGCGGCGTCGAGATTGGCCTCCGCCGGATCGTCGGTCATCGCCAGCGCTACGCCGTACGCGGCGGTGACGCCGATCAGCGGCGCGCCGCGCACGCGCATGGACCTTATCGCCTCCGCTGCGTCACCGGAACTCGCCAGCGCGCGGGTCGCGTAGCGGTGCGGCAGCCGCGACTGGTCGATGATCCAGGCCAGGCCCTGCGCGGGATCGGCCCATATGCTGCGCTGCGAAACGCCGTTGACTTTCACGGCCGTGGTTATACCATAGCGGGTCGCCAACGCGCAGGGTCGTCATGGATTCGCCAATCTACAAGTTTTCAGTCAGGAAGATCGACGGCAAGAAGCAGTCGCTCGCCGCGTACAAGGGCCACCCGATGTTGATCGTGAACACCGCCAGCAAGTGCGGCTACACGCCGCAGTACAAGGGGCTGGAAGAACTGCACAAGACCTATGGCGGGCGCGGCCTCGCGGTGCTGGGCTTTCCCTGCAACCAGTTCGGCGCGCAGGAGCCGGGCAGCGAAGAAGAGATCGCCGCCTTCTGCGAAATGAACTTCGGCGTCACCTTTCCGCTGTTCGCCAAGGTCGATGTCAATGGCGACAAGGCGGACCCGCTGTTCGCGCACTTGAAGAAGGCCAAGCCCGGCCTGCTGGGCTCGGAGGCGATCAAGTGGAACTTCACCAAGTTCCTGGTCGACGCCGAGGGCAACGTGGTCGAACGGTACGCGCCGCAGACGGAACCGAAGGAGTTGGCCGGTGCCATCGAGAAGCTGCTGTAGGCGGGTCGCGCAGTCGGGCTGGCTTGCCCGCGTTGCCCGGCGCGCCGCGACGGCGGCCCTCGCGTGCGGGCTGGCGGGCGTCGGCGCCGCTGTCGCGGCCGACATGAACAAGACGCTGCGCATCGCGTTCCAGGTCGCCGAGACCGGCTTCGATCCGCAGGCGATCAGCGACCTGTACTCGGACTTCGTCAACCGCCACATCTTCGATCCCCTCTACAGCTACGACTACCTGGCGCGGCCCTACAAGCTGGTGCCCAATACCGCCGCCGCGCTGCCCGAGATCACCGACAACGGCCTGACCTGGACCATCCGGATCAGGAAGGGGATCTTCTTCGCCGACGACCCGGCGTTCGGCGGCCGCAGGCGGGAACTGATCGCCGACGACTACATCTACGCCTGGAAGCGGCTGCTCGATCCCCGGGTGCGCTCGCCGTACCTGTTCTACGTCGAGGACAAATTCGCGGGCGCCGACGCGGTGATGGAACAGGCGAAGAAGGCCGGCAAGCTGGACTACGACGCGAAAATCGAAGGCATGCAGGCGCTCGACCGCCACACGATCAGGCTCCGCTTCAAGGAACCCGACTACGTGCTGGTGCACAACCTGACGCAGACGCCGATGGCGGCGGTTGCCCGCGAGGTGATCGAGAAGTACGGCGCCGAGGGCAACACCTGGACGATGAGCAATCCGGTCGGCACCGGCCCGTACTTCCTCAAGGATTGGAAGCGCGCGAACAAGATCCTGCTGGAGGCCAACCCGAACTTCCGCGAAATGACCTTCCCCGACAGCGACGATCCGGCCGATCGCGCCATCATGTCGCAGATGAAAGGCAAGCGGCTGCCGGCCATCGGTCGCATCGACATCAGCATCATCGAGGAGGACAACCCGCGGCTGCTGGCGTTCGACACCGGCCAGACCGACTACGAAAAGCTGCCCTACACGATGACCGACCGGGCGCTCGCCGACGGCAAGCTCAAGCCCGAGTATGCGAACCGCGGCATCAACTGGTACCGCGTGCCCGAGCCGGGACTGATCTTCGCCTACTTCAACATGGACGACCCGGTCATCGGCGGCTACCAGAGGGAGAAGATCGCGCTGCGCCGGTCGATGGCGCTGGGCTTCAACACCGAGGAGCTGATCCGGGTGAACTTCAAGGGCAGGCGCTGCCCGCGGTGCAGCCGGTCCCACCCAACGTGTCCGGGCACGATCCGAACGCCAAGCCGCAGCTGAAGTACGACCCGGCCGCCGCGCGCGCCCTGCTCGACAAATTCGGCTACAAGGATTGCGACGGCGACGGCTTCCGCGAGCTGCCCGGCTGCAAGCCGCTCTCCATCGAGCAGGGGAGCGCGACGACCGCCCGCGACCGCGAGATCTCCGAGCTGTGGAAAAAGAACATGGACGCCATCGGCATCAGGATGGCGTTCATGAACCAGCCCTGGCCGGAACTGCTCAAGCTGGCCAAGCAGGGCAAGCTGCAGATGTGGCGGCTGGGCTGGTTCTCGTCGATCAGCGACGGCGAATCGTTCCTGGGACTGGTCTATGGCAAGCGCATCGGCCAGAACAATTATTCGCGCTTCAACCTGCCCGAGTACAACAAGCTGTTCGAGGAAGCCAAGCGCCTGCCCGACGGGCCCGCGCGCACCGCGCTCTACCGGAAGATGTCGGACCTCATCGTCGCCTACGCGCCCTGGCACATGCAGTTGAACCGGGTCAACAATACGCTGACCAACCCGTGGGTGATGGGTTACAAGCAGCATGCGTTCAACGAGCACAACTGGCGCTATCTCGACATCGACCCCGCGAAGCGCAAGACGGCGGGCAGTTGAACGCGTAGCGCCGCGCGCGCGGCCGGCCGTTGGCCCCCGGCGGCGTGGAATTCCCGGCGTCGGGCACGTGGCCCAAGGCGGATGGAAGGCTTGAACTGGAGCAGGCAATGATGAAGCAGGTTGTAGTGTGGCTGGCGGCGCTGCTGGCGCTGGCGGGGGCGCACGCGGGAATCGCGGCGGACATGAACAAAGTGCTGCGGGTGGGCTTCCCGGTCGACGTCACCGGATTCGATCCGCAGGCGCTCAACGACCTGTACTCGAACTACGTCAACCGCGTCATCTTCGAGCCGCTGCTCGGCTACGACTACCTGGCCCGGCCGTACAAGCTCGTGCCCAACACAGCGGAGGCGCTGCCCGAAGTCAGCGATGGCGGGAAGAAATTCGTCATCAAGATCCGGAAGGGCATCTACTTCACCCCCGACCCGGTGTTCCAGGGCAGGAAGCGCGAGTTGACCGCGGCCGACTACATCTACTCGTGGAAGCGGCTGCTCGACCCCAAGGTGCGCTCGCCCAACCTGGGCATCTTCGAGAACAAGCTGGTCGGCGGCGACGAGGTCGTGGAGGCGGCAAAGAAGTCCGGCAAGTTCGACTACGATGCGCCGCTCCCTGGCCTGCAGGCGCTGGACCGCTATACGCTGCAGGTCCGGCTGGTCAAGCCCAGCTACACGATGATCGACTACTTCGCCAGTGCCGCGACCGGCGCCGTGGCGCGCGAGGTCATCGAGAAGTACGCCGACGGGAGCAACTGGGCGATCAACAATCCGGTGGGCACTGGCCCGTACATGCTGCGTGACTGGAGGAAGGGCAGCAGGGTCGTGATCGAGGCCAATCCGGGCTACCGTGATCGCCGCTTTCCCGAAAGCCGGGACCCCGCGGACAAGGCCGTCGAGGCGCAGATGAAAGGCAGGAAGCTGCCGGCGATCGGGCGCATCGAGATCAGCATCATCGAGGAGTCGAATCCGCGCTTCCTCGCCTTCCAGTCGAAGCAACTCGACCTGGTCTACATTCCAACCGACTTCGTCAACCGCGTCATCGACAACGGGCGCCTGAAGCCGGAGTTCGTCAAGGAAGGCATCCAATGGACCCGCGCGGTCGAAACCGGGTGGACGTACACGGTGCTGAACATGGAAGACCCGGTGATCGGCGGCTATTCGAAGGAAAAGATCGCGCTGCGCCGCGCGATCGGCATGGGCTACAACATCACCGAGGAAATCGGCGTCGTGCGCCAGGGCCAGGGGACTCCGGCGACGCAGCCGATTCCGCCGAATCTGCCGGGACACGACCCCGGCGTCAAGCGGCCCTATCCGTACGATCCCGCGTCGGCCCGCGCGCTGCTGGACCGCTTCGGCTACAAGGACTGCAACGGCGACGGCTACCGCGAACTGCCCGACTGCTCGCCGCTGGTGCTCAAGTATTACAACGACTCGAGCGAGATCAGCCGGCAGTTCAACGAGCTGTGGAAAAAGAGCATGGACGCGATCGGCATCCAGATGGAGTTCATCCTGCAGAAGTGGCCGGACACGCTGAAGATGGCGAAGGCGGGGAAGGTGATGATGTGGGGTTTGGGCGGTGCCGCCTCGGTGCGCGACGGCGAGCAGTTCCTCACCCAGCTCTACAGCAAGTACATCGACTATTCGAACATGTCGCGCTTCCGGATGGACTCGTACGACAAGCTGTTCGAACTGGCGCAGACGCTGCCCGACGGGCCGGAGCGCAACAAGATCTACCGGGCGCTGTCCGACCATTTCGTCACCTACGCGCCGGTGCTCTTTTCCACCTACCGCGTCGCCAATGCCCTGGTCTACCCGTGGGTGCAGGGATGGAAGATGAACAGCTTCAACCAGTATCCGTTCACTTACCTGGACATCGACGCCGCCAAACGCAAGGCGGTGCTGCAATGACCGGCGCGCTGGCGCGAATTGCGCGGCGCCTCGCCGCGGGCGCGCTGGCGGCGCTGGCGCTGCTGCCGGCCGCGCTTGCCGCCGACATGAACAAGACGCTCCGCGTCGGCTTCGTCGTCGACGTGACGGGCTTCGATCCGCAGGGAATGAGCGACGCCTATTCGGGCTACGTGATGCGGTCTATCTTCGATTCGGCTTTCGCCTACGACTACCTGGCGCGCCCGTACAAGCTGGTGCCCAATACCGCCGAGGCGCTCCCCGTGGTCACCGACGGCGGCAAGACCTTCACGTTCAAGGTGAAGAAGGGCATCCACTTCTCGCCCGACCCGGCGTTCAAGGGCCAGCGGCGGGAACTGACCGCCCATGACTACGTGTACAGCTACAAGCGCCTGCTCGACCCGAAAGTGCGCTCGCCCAACATGGACCTGCTGCAGGACCGCGTCGTCGGCGCCGACGCGCTGATCGACCAGGCGAAGAAGAGCGGCAAGTTCGATTACGACGCGAAACTCGAGGGCCTTCAGGCGCTGGACCGCTACACGGTGCAACTCAAGCTCTCGCGGCCCGACTACAACCTGCTCGACAACATGACCCATTGGGCGATGGGGGCGGTGGCGCGCGAAGTCATCGAAGCCTACGGCGACTCCGGCGGCTGGGCGGTCGACCATCCGGTGGGCACCGGGCCGTACGTGATCAAGGAGTGGAGGAAGGGCAGCAAGGTCGTCCTCGAGGCGAGCCCCACTTTCCGCGAAGTGGTCTTTCCGGCGGGCAGCGACCCGGCGGACAAGGCGCTCGCAGCCGCCATGAAGGGCAAGCGGATCCCGGCCATCGGCCGCGTCGAGATCAACATCATCGAGGAGTCGAATCCGCGCTTCCTGGCCTTCGACTCGAACCAGCTGGATTTCGTCTACGTGCCTGCCGATTTCATCAACCGGGTGATCGCCGATGGCAAGCTCAAGCCCGAGTTCGCCCGCCGCGGCATCCAGTGGCAGCGGATGGTCGAGCCGTCGTTCACCTACACGTTCTTCAACATGGAAGACCCGACCATAGGCGGGTACACGCAGGAGAAGATCGCGCTGCGCCGGGCGATCCTGCTGGGCTACAACGTCAACGAGGAAATCAGGGTGATCCGCCAGGGGCAGGCGATGCCGGCCACGCAGCCGATCCCGCCGGGACTGCCCGGCCACGACCCCAACCTGAAGCGGCCCGACCCGTACAACCCCGCCCAGGCGAAGGGCCTGTTGGACCGCTTCGGCTACAAGGACTGCGACGGCGACGGATTCCGCGAGCTGCCGGGGTGCAAGCCGCTGGTGCTCAAGCTCTGGACCGAGCCCGACGCGTTGTCGCGGCAGTTCGACGAACTCTGGAAGCGCAGCATGGACGCGATCGGCATCAAGACCGATTTCGTCAAGCAGAAGTGGCCCGACACGCTCAAGGAGGCGCGCGCGGGCAAGGTTGTGGCCTGGCAGCTGGGCGGCATCGCCGCGGTGCGCGAAGGCGAGTCGTTCCTGAATCACCTCTACAGCAAGATGATCGGGACCTCCAACTACGGCAACTTCCGCCTGGCCGAGTACGACAGGATATTCGAGCAGGCGCAACTGCTTCCGGACGGCCCCGAGCGCAACAAGCTGTACCGCAAGCTGGCGGATTATCACTACACCCACGCGCCGGCGATGCTGGGCGTCTTCCGCTACAGCAACGTGCTGCTCCATCCGTGGGTGATGGGGTGGAAGTCGCATTCGTTCGAGCAATATCCGTGGTGGTTCCTCGATATCGATGCGGCCAGGCAGGCCGCCGCGAAGTAGGGCGGCGCGCCGGCACCGTGGCTATCCTGCAACGGTCCCCGCCCGCTGAGCGGCCGTTCCGGGTCCGGCCGATTGCCACCGGCCGGGCAGTTGGCTAGAATTCCGTTTCATTCATTTCTTCCGGAGCACCCCGCCGTGCCGCATTCCAACGCCATTTCCATGCTGACTTCGCTACCGGGCAACCGGCGGCCTTCGTCGGCAATTGGCCGTTCCCGGATGCCGGGGTTCGCGGTGGCCGCAGGCGCAGCACTCGCAGTCGCAGTACCCGGAGCAGCAGTACCCAGCCCGATCTAGCCGGACATCCTTTTCGTCCCGCCAGGCAGGCCAAGCGGGACGAACCTCAAGCCGTCATCCCGTTCTGTTTCCTCGCCGAAGAACTCTTCAGCGAGGCGAAGGCGTCGTGCCCCGCCACAAGCGCGGCCGGCGAGAACAACGAGGCGATCATGAAGCGCTGGTTCAAGGATTTCAGGCCCGACCCCGGGCTGTTGCGCAATGCCGATTTCCGCAAGTTGTGGGGATCGTTCACGATCACGACCTTCGGATCGCAGATCACCAACCTCGCCTTGCCGCTGACCGCGGCGCTGCTCTTGCACGCGAGCCCGTGGCAGATGGGCGTGCTGGTCGCGCTGGAGGTGCTGCCGTTCGGGCTGCTCGGATTGTTCGCCGGCGTGTGGATCGACCGCGGCTCGAAGCTGCGCATCGTCATCGCCTCCGAGATCGGGCGCGGTGCGGCGCTGCTGATCGTCCCGCTGGCCGCGTTCACCGACTGGCTGTCGATGCCCGTGCTCTACTTCGCGGGCTTCGCGGTGGGAGCCGGCAACGCCATCGGCGGCGCCGCCGCGCAGGTGCTGATGACGCAGATGGTCGGGCGGGAGCGGCTGATCGAAGCCAACGCCAAGATCGTGCTCGGCGAGAACGCCGCCCAGCTCACCGGGCCGGGGATCGCCGGGTGGCTGATCCAGGCGTTCACCGCGCCGTTCGCGATTCTGCTCGATGCGCTGAGCTTCTTCGCCTCGGCACTGCTGCTCCGCGGCATCCGCGCGGACGCCCGGCCGGCGCCGCATCCGGAGCAGGACATGTGGCGCGAGATCGGCGAAGGACTGAAGCTGGTCTGGCACAACCGGGTGCTGCGCACGCTGGCCTGGACCATCGCCGTCTGGCAGCTGCTGCACCACATGCAGGCGGCGATCATGATCCTGTTCGCGACGCGCGAGCTGCATCTCTCGCCCGGCATGATAGGCGCGGCCTTCGTGTTCGCCGGCCTGGGCTGTTTCGCCGCCGCGCTGTGCGCTGAGCGCTTCGGCGAGCGCTTCGGCGTCGGGCCGATGATCGTCTATGGCTTCGTCGGCACCGGCGCGGCCTGGGTGGTGATCGCGCTGATCGGCGGGACGGGATGGCCGGCGGCGCTCGCCTTCGGCGCCGCGCTGTTCGTGTTCGACTTCAGCGCGACGCTGTTCGGCATCCACTACATGTCGCTGCGGCAGGCGATCACGCCCGACCACCTGCTCGGCCGGATGACGGCGACGATGCGCTTCCTGGCGCTGGTTGCAGCGCCGTTCGGCGCCTTGTTCGGCGGCGCGCTGGGTGAGTGGCTCGGCTTGTCCGGAACGCTGCTGCTGGTGGGTGTGCTGGGCCTCTTGCTGGCGGGCCTGGCGGTGTGGCAGCCGGCGGTGCGCGCGGTGCGGCGGTTGCCGCAGCATGCGGCCGGCGCGTCGAACTGATCGGCGCCCCGCGCCGGCGCTGCGCGGCACGCCTCGTCCGGGCGCCCTCGCGTCGGCGCCTTCTTGCCGAGGCGGGGCGGATGCGGCGACCGGACTCCGCCGCCGCGCGTCAGTAGCAGTCGCGCGCGGCGTCGCCCATGAGATTCTGGCCGATGCCGTAGCCGCGGCCGTAGCCGAGCCGCGACACGCGCATTTCCGCCTCTGCCTGCTCGGCTGCGGTGGCGTTCTTCTTCGGCTTGCCAACGAAATCGGCGGGCGCGATCTTGCACTCCCGCGCAGCCAGCAGTTCCGGCGGCGCCGACGCGCAGCCTGCCAACAGGAAAGCCGGGACGAGGATCGCGGCGGGGACCAGAATGCGCAATGGGGACATGGAACACCTCCAGACGGACGGCAGCTTCTGGCATCATAACGCCAATCGTCACGACCGGATACACACGGCACCGGCGGCTCAGCAGGACAATGACAGGGAAGCGCATGAGCACATTGCTGTTTCGCGAAGATGCCTACGCCCGCGATTGCGCGGCGACGGTCATCACGGTTGACGAACGCGGCATCCAGCTCGATCGCACCGTGTTCTATCCCACGGGCGGCGGCCAGCCCGGCGACACCGGCGTCCTGCGCTCGGCGCTGGGCGACATTCCGATCGCCGGCACCATCAAGGGCGACGGCCCGGACGCGGTGATCCACGTGCCGGCCGCGGGCGCCCGGTCGCCGGCGGCGGGCGAAGCCGTGACCGCGGCAATCGACTGGGACCGCCGCCACCGGCTCATGCGCTTTCACACGGCGCTGCATCTGCTCTGTTCCATCGTGCCGGGCGGGGTGACCGGCGGATCGATCGGCGAGGACAAGGCGCGGCTGGACTTCGATGTCGCCACCGAGAGCCTGGACAAGGTGGCCATCCAGGCCCGGCTCGATGCGCTGGTCGCCGCGGGCAGTCCCGTGCGGCCTCGCTGGATCGACGACGAGGAACTTGCCAGGCGCCCGGAGCTGGTGCGCACGATGTCGGTCAAGCCGCCCAGCGGCCACGGGCGTTTGCGCCTGCTCGACATCGCAGGCGTCGATCTGCAGCCTTGTGGCGGCACGCATGTCGGGAACACGGCTGAGATCGGCCAGGTCGTGGTGACGAAAATCGAGAACAAGGGCAGGCAGAACCGCCGGATCATCATCGGCCTTGCGTAGCCGCAGGGCGGGGCGTCCGCAGCAGGTGTAGTTCTCAATTGGCGACGCACTGCTTTTGTCGCATCGGGAGGTCCGTTGAGCACTGAATCCGATACCCAAGACCGCATGGCGGCGATGCGCGCCGTTCCGGTTGTCCGACGCTGCGCCGGTGCCCGTCATGTCCGCTGAGAAGCCGGTCTCGCCCACCGCGGCCCCCAGGTGGTGGCGCCGCCCGCTGCGTGTCCTGGCGTGGACGGTGGGCACGCTCGCCGTGCTGGCCGGACTCGCGGCCGCGTTCCTTCCCGGCTACCTGAAGGGCCTGGTGATCGAGCAGATCCGGGAGCAGTTGCACCGTGAGGCGAAGATAGAGAGCATCTCGGTGAATCCGCTGCTGCTCTCGGCGCGGGTGCGCGGGCTGACCATCCTGCAGGCCGACGGCCAGTCGGAGCTGTTCGGATTCGACGAGTTCCATACCCGCGTCGGCCTCGCCTCGATCTTCCGCCGGGCGCCGGTGATCGAAGAGCTGACCATCGAGCGGCCGCGGGTTCGACTCGCCCGGCTGGCGCCGGAGCGGTACAACATCAGCGACATCATCGACGCGATTCTGGCCAAGCCCTCCAGCCCGGACTTTCCCCGCTTCGAATTGAAGAGCCTCGCCGTCAACAATGCCGACATCGCGTTCGACGACAAGCCGACCGGGCAGGTGCACAAGATCGAGAAGCTGCAGATCCTGCTGCCGGCCCTGTCCAGCTTCGCCGATGACCGTGCGGAATTCTCCGAACCCTCGCTGACGGCTATCGTCAACGGCCAGCCGCTGGAGTTGAAAGGGCGGACCAAGCCCTTCCACAATTCGCTCGAGACGACGGTGGAGCTGCACTTCACGAATCTCGACGTGCCGACTTATCTGGCGTACAGCCCGGTCAAGCTGCCGGTGCGGGTGGAGGGGGGCCGGCTGACGACCGAAATCGACGTTGCCTTCGTGCGTGCGCCGGACAAGAGCCTCGCGATCAACCTCAAGGGGCTGCTCAAGCTCGAAGACCTGGTCCTCGGCGATCCCGAGGCGCCGGCCGGCGCGGCGGCGATGGCGTCGGTGCGCGCCATCGAAGCGCGGATCGCCGAAGTCCGCTGGCCGGAGAACACCGTGCGGGTCGATCAATTGACGATCGCCGCGCCGCAGGTGCTACTGCAACGCGACAAGAGCGGCCAGCTCAACTGGCAGGAGATCTTCAACCGGGGCGTTCCGGCGCCCGCCGCGGCCACCGCAGCGTCCGCTCCGGTGACTGCGGCACCAGCCGCGGTACATGCGCCCTCTGCCGCGCCCGCGACGACGACTGCGCCCGCTGCTCCACGTGCGACTGCGCCGTCTGCCACGCCATCGACCGCGCTGCCTGCAACAGCGGATGCGCAAGCGAAGCCCGCGGCGCCGGCCCAGCCCGCGCAATTGCAGTTCGCGCTCGCCGCCGTCGAGGTCAGCGAAGGCACGGTCCAGTTCGACGACTTTGCCGCGCCGGACGGGCCGTTCCATGCCACGCTCAAGTCCATCACGATCCGCGCGAAGGGGCTGTCGAATGCCGAAGGCGCGCAGGCGGCGATCGACTCCACGCTCGTGACGGACGCCGGCGAACTGCACGCCAATTCGGCGAAGCTCACGCTCAAGCCCTTCGGCGTCACCGGCGAGCAGTCGCTCAAACAGGTTCGCCTCACCCGCTACAAACCCTACTTCGGCGGCGTCCTCGCGGCGGACCTCGATGGCACCGCCGAGGCGCTGGTGCGCTACGCGGTCGGCGCCGACTACAACCTCAGGATCAGCGACAGCAGCCTGAACGTGGAGAAGTTCGCGATCCGGAACAAGGCACGCGTGGAATTCGCACGCATCGGAGGCCTGGCGGTGACGGGCGCGGAACTCGATCTCGCGCAGCGCAGCGTCGTCGTCGGCGGCGTGGCGCTGCAGCAGTGCCGGGCCGGCATCGCGCGGGATGCGCAGGGACGCTGGAACTTCGACGCGCTGCTCAAGACCGACGCGCCCGCGGCCGGAACGGCGCCAGCCGCGTCCGCCGCGCCCGACCCGCGCGCGACAGCCGCGCCGGAGTGGACCGTGGCCGTCGGGCAGGCAAGCCTCGAGCACTGCGCCGTGCAGTTCGACGATCAGGCGGCGATGCAGGCAGGCGCGGCGAAGATCGTCCTCGACCCGCTCGCGGCGCGGGTCGATGGCTGGTCGTCGCGCCCGAAAACCCGCGCCCGCATCGACTTGAAAACCCGGATGAACGGAGCCGGACAGATCCAGGTGCGGGGCACGGCCGGTTTCTCGCCCGTGGCTGCAGATGTCGACATCGCCGTCGACGGCCTCGATCTCGTTCCCTTGCAGCCGTACGTGGCGGATCGCCTCGACATACGCCTGACTTCCGGTGCCGTGGCCACGCGTGGCAAGTTCAGCGTCGCGCTCGCCGATACATTGACCGCGCGCTATCGCGGCGACGCGGGCGTGGAGAAACTCGCGACGACGACCAAGGTGGATGGCGAGGACTTTCTCAACTGGGGTTTGCTGCGGGCGACCGGGCTCGATTTCGCAATGAATGTCACGCCGCCGGGAGGGGGCGCGCCCGTGCCGCTGGCGGTCACGCTCGAAGAACTCGCATTGGCCGACTTCTATTCGCGGTTGATCGTGAACGCAGATGGCACGCTGAACGTGCAGCGCATTCTGAAGTCTCCGGGGGGCGCGGAGGCGGCCGCCGCGCCGGCGGCAGCGGTCACGCCCGCGGCAACGGCAGCGCCGGCAGCCACGCCGGCCCCGCCTGCCGCGGTCCCCGGCGCAGCCCAGACTGCCGCGGCTGCCGTGCCCGGCGCAGCACCGCCGTCGCCGATCACGATTGCGCGCGTGACGCTCGCGGGCGGACGGCTGAATTTTTCCGACCGCTTCATCAAGCCGAATTACTCGGCGGACCTGGCCGACGTCAATGGCTCGGTCACGGGGTTGTCATCCGACTTCACCAGCCGCGCCAGTGTCGACATCCGCGCGCGCTACGCGCCGGCAGCGCCGGTCGAGATCAAGGGCACGATCAATCCGCTGCGCGGCAATCTCTATCTCGACCTGGCGGCCAGTGTCCGGGACATCGAACTCGTGCCATTCACGCCCTACGCGCAGAAGTACGCCGGCTACGGCATCACCCGGGGCAAGCTGTCGTTCCAGGTCAAGTACCTGATCGAGGACCGCAAGCTCACCGCCGACAACACGCTGCTGCTCGACCAGCTCACGTTCGGCGAGAAGGTCGAGAGTCCCGATGCGACCAAGCTGCCGGTGCTGTTCGCCGTCTCGCTGCTGAAGAACGCCAAGGGTGAGATCGACCTCAACCTGCCCGTCAGCGGTTCGCTCGACGATCCGCAGTTCTCCGTCTTCAGCATCGTGATCAAGATCATCGTCAACCTGCTGGGCAAGGCGGCGACCGCGCCGTTCGCGCTGATCGGGGCGCTGTTCGGCGGTGGCGGGGAAGATCTGGCGTACGCGGACTTTCCGGCGGGCGCGGCCGCCACGTTCGCGGCGGGCCAGGAGGAGAAGCTGACCAAGATCGCCAAGGCGCTGGCCGACCGGCCCGGGCTCAAGCTCGACATCGTCGGGCGGGTCGATCCCGACACCGACCGCGACGCGCTGCTGAAGCGGGCGCTGTTGCGCAAGGTCGCGGCGCAACGGCAGGCCGAACAGGTGGCGCAGGGGCAGGCGAGCGCCTCCGCCGAGTCCATGACCATTCCGCCGTCCGACTATCCGCGCCTGCTCAAGCTCGCATACGACAACGAGAAGTTCGAGAAGCCGCAGCCGCCGGCAGGTGCGCCCGCGGGAGCGCCGGCAACGGCGCAAGCGGGAGGACTGCCGACAAGCGCGCCGGCGGGACCGTCCGTGGCGGAAATGGAAAAGCAGATGCTGGCCCACATCACGATCACGCCGGACGAATTGCGGGAACTCGGCGAGCGCCGCGCGAATACCGCCAAGGAAGCGTTGGCGAAAGCCGGCATCGCCGGCGAGCGGATGTTCATCGTCGCCGGCGGTCCGGAACCGGCAGCCGGCGCTCCCGACGCGAAGCGCGGACCGCGCGTCGACTTCGTCCTCAAGCCCCCCCCCCCCCCCCCCCCCCCCCCCCCCCCCCGCCCCCCCCCCCCCCCCCCCCCCCCCCCCGGAGCAACGGCCGCGCCGGCCCCCCCGCCCCGCCCCCCCCGAGCCCCGCGGGCCCCCCCCCGCCCCCCCCCCCACCCCCCCCCCGCCCCCCCCGGCCCCCCCCCCCCCCCGCCCCCCCCCCCCCCCCCCCCCGCGCCCCCCCCCCCCCCCCGGCCCCGGCCCGGGGGCCGGCCCCCCCGCGGGGGCGGGCCCGGCCCCGCCCGCCCCCCCCCCCCCCCCCCGGGCCCCCCCCCCGCCCCCCCCTCCCCCCCCCCCACCCCCCCCCCCCCCCCCCCGGCCCCCCCCCCCCCCCCGCGGGGCGCGCCCCCCCCCCCCCCCCCCGCCCCCCCCCCCCCCCCCGGGACGGACGGGGGCCCCCCCCCGCCCCCCCCCCCCCGGCGGCGGGCCCCCCCCCCCGCCCGCCGCCCGCCCCCCCCCGGCGCGGGGCGGGCCCGGCCCCCCGCCGGCGGGGGGGGGCCCCCCCCCTCCCCGCCCGCCCGCCCCCGGATCCGCCCCCCCCCCCCCCCCCCCCCCCCCCCCCCCCGGCAGGACTTCCCGCTAGCCCCGAGCGAAAACGTCAACGCATCGTATTGCGGCGACACGCGCGGCCCGACGAAGATGCCGCCCCAGATCGCGCCCGCGGCGAGACAGGCCAGTACCCCCCGCCGCATCAGGCGACGCCCGGCTCGCGCTGGAACGGGTAGAGGCTGCCCAGGCCGAGCAGGCGGGTCAGGCCCTCCAGCGCGGCGCGCGATTCGTCCAGCAGCGCCGGATCGGCCAGATCGGCCGGTAGCAGCCGGTCGCGGTAGCGGCGCTCGACCCACGACACCAGTTGCGCGTGGAGCGCGCCGGTCATCCACACGCCCGGCAGCACGGCCGCTTGCGCATCCGCATCGAGCACGACCCGCAGGCGCAGGCACGCAGGGCCGCCGCCGTTCTGCATGCTCTGCTTCAGGTCGAAGGCGAGCACTTCGGCGATGGGACCGCCGGATGCGACGAGCTCGTCGAGATACGGCCCGACGCGCGGATGCGCGCGGCATTCGGCCGGCGCGACCAGCAGCATTCGCCCGTCCGGGCGCGTGAGCAACTGGCTGTTGAACAGGTAAGTCGCCACCGCGTCGGCCAGCGTGACCTTCGCCGCGGGAACCATGATGGCGTGCAGTTCGACGTCGCCCAGCGCGCGCCGCAATTTCACCACGGTTCCGGCGCCGTCAACGTACGCCTGTTCGTGGAAGAACAGCACGTTCAGGTTGCCGACCGCGATCACGTCGTTGTGGAAGACGCCGGCATCGATCGCGTCCGGGTTCTGCTGCGCGAACACGCAACGGCGGTGCGCCAGGCCGTGCAGCCGCGCGATCGCCGTCGAGGCGGTGAGCGTCTGCCGCGCCGGATAGCGCGACGGCGCCGGGCGCGTCGGGGCGAACGGGTCGCGCCCGTAGACGAATAGCTCGACGCCGGGCTCGCCATGGTCGCCGCATAGCCGCGTATGGTTCGCCGCGCCCTCGTCGCCGAGCTGGGGAGCGGCCGGCAGCGCCGGGTGATGCGCGAAGCGCGCCGGGTCGGCGAAAATCGTGGAGAGCGCCCGCGCGGTCGTCGGAGCTTCGAGCGCCCGATGGAGCGAACTGGCGAGATTGGCCGGCGTGAAATGCACGCGCCCGTCAGCCGTGTCGGCGCAGGGCGAAACGGTGGCCGCATTGGCGACCCACATCGCCGCGGCGGACGAGCAGACCGAGAGCAGATGGGGCGCGTCCCTGCCTGCCGCGGCGACCACCTCCCGGTCGTCGCCCGCGAAGCCGAGCCGCCGCAGCGCGGCCACGTCGGGACGCTCCTGCGGCGGCAGCACGCCCTGCGCGTAGCCCAGGTCGGCCAGCGCCTTCATCTTGGCCAATCCCTGCAACGCCGCCGCGCGCGGGTTCGACGGCTGCATCGCGTGCGACGTGGCCGCCAGGTTGCCCGGCGCGAGCCCGCTGTAGTTGTGCGTGGGTCCGACGAGGCCGTCGAAGTTGGCCTCGATCGCGGCGGCGCTCATTGCTTCTTCTTGTGCGGCGGCACCAGCAGGCAGGCGCGCACGCTCTCGCCCGCGCCCAGGTGCAGCGCGGCGATCGCCGCCGCGGAAAGTGGCAGCGGGCGCGCGCGCTTGCCCGCCTGCGCGATCACGCACCGGAAGTCCTTCAGCCGCCGGTTGCTGACCAGCCACCACGGCTCGTCCGCGGCCGCCGGCTCATCGCGCCGGACGAACTGGAGGATGCGCGACTCGCGCACCGCGCGGATGTTGTCGCGGTACGCCTCGACCGTCGGCCCGGCGTCGAAGATGTCGACATAGCCCTCGTAGCGGAAGCCTTCCGCCTCGAGCAGCGAGCGCGCCGGCCGCGTCTCGCCATGGACCTCGCCGATGACCGCGCGCGCCGCCTCGGGCAGCAGCACCGTGTACACCGGATGGCGCGGCATCAGCTCGGCGACGAACTGGCGGTTGCCCATGCCGGTCAGGTAATCCGCGCGCGAGAAGTCGATCGCGAAGAAATGCCGGCCCAGCCCTTCCCAGAACGGCGAGCGGCCCTCGTCGTCAAGACTGCCGCGCAGTTCCGCGATCACCTTCATCCCGAACGTCTCGGGGAACTCGGCGATGAACAGCAGCCGCGACTTCGATAGCAGCGCCCCCAGGTTGCCGCGTCGGTGCTCCGCATCCAGGAACAGCGAACACAGCTCGGTGTGGCCGGTGTGGTCGTTGGACAGGAACAAGGTCGGCGTCGCGTTGTAGACGCCGAGCTCGCGCGAGGCGTGGACCAGCGTGCCGACCCGGTAGTTGTACCAGGCTTCGCGCAGGCCCACCGCGACTTCGATCGCGCAGATTCCAGCGATCTTGCCGTTGCCGGCGTCGGCGAGCACGAACACGTAGCATTCGTCGGCGCGCTCGGCGCCGCCATTGAAGGAGGAGAGCGAGCGCTCGATCCGGTCCTTCAGCCGCGTTTCATCGGCGGGGAGCGACGTCAGTCCGGTGCCGGTGCGCCCCGACATGGCGAGAATCGCGGGCAGGTCGGACGCCTCCGCCGGACGCACGGTTAGCATGGCTGGGTGGCCGGGTTACCCCTGGCCGGCAACTTTTTGCAGCGCCTGTTCGAAGCGCCCCAGGCCCTCGATGATGTCGTCGAGGCCGATGGTCAGCGCGGGCGCCAGCCGGAGCACGTCGGGGCCGGCGACCAGCAGCAAGAGGCCCGCGTCGTGCCCGGCGCGGACGAACTCCATCGCGCGGCCGCGGTACGCCGCGACCAGTTCGCAGCCAAGCCAGACGCCCTCGCCGCGGATGTCGGCGAACAGCTTGCAGCTGGCATTGATTCGCTTCAGCCCTTCCTGGAACAGCCGGTTGCGGGCCTTGACACCGTCGAGGACTTCGGTGGTGTTGATGATTTCGAACACGGCCTCGGCGACCGCGCACGCCAGCGGATTGCCGCCGTACGTCGTGCCGTGCACGCCGACGCTGAACGCCGCCGCGACCTTGTCGGTGGTGAGCATCGCGCCGATGGGAAAGCCACCGCCCAGGCCCTTGGCGCTGGTCAGGATGTCGGGCACGATGCCCTTCTGCATGTAGCTGAACAGCGTGCCGGTGCGGCCCATCCCCGACTGGATCTCGTCGAGGATCAGGAGCGCATTGTGCCGGTCGCACAGGCGGCGCGCCGCCTGCAGGAACTCGGGCGTCCCCGGCAGCATCCCGCCTTCGCCCTGCATCGGCTCCAGGATCACCGCGCAGATCGCATCGCCTTCGCGCGCGAACTCGGCTTCGAGCGCGGCGACGTCGTTGTAGGCGATGTGGCTGACGCCGGCGGGCTTGGGCCCGAAGCCGCTGGAGTACTTCGCCTGGCCGCCCGCGGTGACCGCGAAGAACGTGCGGCCATGGAAGGCGTTGAGAGTCGACACGACCTTGTACTTGCTCTCTCCGAACTTGTCGAACGCGTACCGGCGCGCGAGCTTGAGCGCGGCTTCGTTGGCCTCGGTGCCGGAGTTGCAGAAGAACACGCGCTCGGCGAACGTGTTGTCGATCAGCTTTTTCGCCAGCCGCAGCGCCGGCTCGTTGGTCATCCAGTTCGACACGTGCCACAAGGTCTTTGCCTGGTCGCCCAGCGCCTTGACCATCGCCGGGTGGCAGTGGCCGAGCGCGGTGACGGCGACGCCCGCCGCGAAATCGATGTACATCCGGCCCTGCTGATCCCACACGCGCGAGCCTTCGCCGCGCACCGGCACGAACGGCGCCGGCGCATAGCACGGCACCATGAACTGGTCGAACATCGCGCGCGTTACCGGCATCTTGCTCGGTGCGGCGGCGGGCGGGGCGGAGGCGGCGGCGGACAGGGCACTCATGGTATGGAGGTCACCTTACTTGGCGGCAATGATCTGGATCTCGACCTTGTAGTCGGGGGCGGCGAGCTTGGCTTCGACCGTCGCGCGGGCCGGGCACTGGCCGGCCGGCACCCACGCTTCCCACGCCGCATTGAGCGCCGGGAAATCGGCCATGCTGGGCAGGAAAATCGTCGCCGACAGGATCTTGGTCTTGTCGCTGCCCGCCTCGGCGAGCAGCTTGTCGATCTGCGCGAGCACCTGGCGGACCTGCGAGCCGGCGTCGGCCTTCGGGTCGTCGGCGACCTGGCCGGCGAGATAAATCGTGTCGCCGTGGATCACCATCTCGGACAGGCGTTTGCCGACATGAAAGCGTTGGATGGACATGACGAATTTCCTGGTAAGTGTGCGAAGCGGACATTGTACCGGCAGCGCCGGCCCGCGGGGACCGGATCGACGAGGGCACCGGGACTTTATCCGGAGCCGTTTGCCGCCGCCCGGCACGGATGCCGGAAGCGCGGCCCCCACCTCACTCGCCCGCGCTGCTTCAGCGCAAACGTCGCCACTCGCCTTTGACGTACGCGGGAACCGCGCCCTTATTGGCCCACATCATGCAATAGTCGTCGCGCTGCGGCGCGGCGAAGGTGCCCATCTGTTCGCGCGCCTGGTCGATCTTCACCGGCATCACGATCTCGCGGCCGCGATGCGCATGCAGGTTGAAGTCGAGCGCCACGGTCGCCGCGAATTGGTACTCGATGCGCTCGCCCGCGGCCAGGGCGAAGCACTCCTCGCCGGCCTTGCCCGGCTGCACCGTGAGGACGAGCGGCGTCGCCGGGAGCCGCTCGCGGTCGGGCAGCGCGCTGCAGGCCGCGGCCAGCGCCGCGCAACCCGCGGCGGCAAGATGCTTGAACCGCATGGTCAATCCACCTTCGCGCCGGAGTCCTTGACGATCTTCGCGTACTTGGTCCATTCGGCGCGGATGAACGCGGCGAATTCCTCGGGCGAGGTCGGCGAGGGTTCGGCGCCCTGGGCCTTGAGCTTGTCGCGGATGTCCTCGGTGGCCAGGATGCGCACGATCTCGGCATTGAGCTTCTTCACGATGTCGGGCGGCGTGCCGGCCGGCGCCAGGATGCCGTACCACGTCGAGATGTCGAAGCCCGGAACGCCGGCTTCGGCCATGGTCGGCAGCTCCGGCGCGAACACCGATCGCCGGGCCGTGGTGACCGCGAATGCCTTGAGCTTGCCGGCCTTCAGTTGGGCCGTCGAGTTGGCCAGGTTGTCGAACATGAACTGGACCTGCCCGCCCAGCAGGTCCTGCATCGCCGGCGCGCCGCCTTTGTACGGCACGTGCACGATGTCGATGCCAGCAAGCGTCTTGAACAATTCTCCGGCCAGGTGGCCGGCGCTGCCATTGCTGCCGGAGGCGAACGAGAGCTTGCCCGGACTCGCCTTCGCCAGCGCGACCAGTTCCCGGACGTTGGCCGCCGGCACAGCCGGGTTGAGCACCAGCACGTTCGGCGTCACTGCGACCAGGGTGACGGGCGCGAAGTCCTTCAGCGCGTCGTAGGGCATCTTCGCGAACAGATGCGGGTTCACCGCGTGGGTCGACAAAGCACCCATCACCAGCGTATAACCGTCGGGCGCGGACTTGGCGACCGCGTCGGCGCCGATGTTGCCGCCGGCGCCGGGCCGGTTCTCGATCACGACGGGCTGCCCCCAGGCGTCCTGCAGCTTTTGCCCGATCGCGCGGCCGGCGAGGTCGAGCGGTCCGCCCGGCGGGAAGGGGACCACGAGCTTGACGGGCTTGGCCGGGTACGCTTGCGCGAACAAGGGACCGGCGCCGGCGAGCAGCGGCAGCAGCAAGAACAACAGGGCGAGGCGGACGGGGCGTGGCATGGTGGTTTTTCTCGGTTTCCTGAACGGATGGAACTAGGGCAAGCTTGGAGAGTCTAGCCGGTTTGCGCGATAATGCACATTCGGCGCTTCGCGCGGTCACGGGCAACTCAGGGCATCAGGCCAAGAATCGGACATGACAAAAACGACAGGATTGCTGCTCGCCATCATCGGGATGCTGGCGGTGGGCGGAGGAGGGTACTGGTACGGCACGCGCATGGGCGCGGCGAAGCCCACCGCACCGGCGCCGGTCGGCGGCGGCAGCGCCCAGAAGGGCGGCCCCGGCGGCGCGGGTGGCGGCCAGGCGCAGGCCATCACGGTTGAAGCCATGAAAGTCGCGGTGATGCCGATGCCGCAAACCATCACCGCAGTCGGCAGCGTGCGCTCGGACGAATCGGTCACCCTGCGGCCTGAGGTGACCGGCCGGATTGCCGAAATACGGTTCCGGGAAGGCCAGCATGTGACCAAGGGCACGGTGCTGGTGAAGATGGATGATTCGGTCACCGGCGCCGACGCCGAGCAGGCACGGGCCAACCTGTGGCTGGCGAAAGCGAAGGCCGAGCGCGCCGCCGAACTGCATCAAAAGGGCTTCGTCAGCGCGCAGGCGAAGGACGAGGCCGAAGGCGGCCTGCGGGTGGCGAAGGCGACGGTGCAGTCGGCAGAGGCCCGCCTGGCCAAGATGGAAATCAAGGCGCCGTTCTCGGGCATCATCGGCCTGCGGCAGGTCAGCGTCGGCGATTACGTCAAGGACGGCCAGGACATGGTTAACCTGGAGTCGATCGAGCAGCTGAAGGTCGATTTCAAGGTCCCCGAGATTTTCCTGCGCCAGATACAGGTGGGGCAGTCACTGCAACTCGCGCTCGATGCGATTCCCGGCAAGACCTACGATGGCAGGGTCCTGGCAATCAATCCGCTGGTCGACGCGGCGGGCCGGACCATCGTGATCCGCGCGGTGATCCGCAACACCAACGCGGCGCTACGGCCCGGGATGTTCGCGCGGGTGCGCCTGCTGACCGATGAAAAGGCCGACAGCATGGTCATCCCCGAGCAGGCGCTGGTGCCGCAGGGCGAGGATCAGTTCGTGTTCAAGGTCGTCGATGGGCGGGCGCAGCGGGCCAAGGTCGACATCGGGCAGCGCCGCGAGGGCAAGGTCGAGATCCTGCGCGGACTGGATCCGACCGATGTCGTAGTGACCGCCGGCCACCTGAAGATTCGTGACGGCACGGCGGTGCGCATGGCCGGCGCCAACGCAGATGACGCCGCAGTCGCGCGGGACGCCATGGCGGCGCCGCAGGTGGCGCAGGCCGGAGCGGCGGGGCAGAAGAAGAATGCGGATCCCACCAGGCCGGCCGTCCCGGTAAAACAGTAACCGACGGGGTGGCCTGCCAGGCCGTCCCGAGCGCTGCCAAGGAGGCATCATGACCCTACCGGAAACCTGCATCAGACGGCCGGTGTTCGCCACAGTGCTCTCGCTGGTGATCCTGCTGATCGGACTCATTTCCTACAGCCGCCTGACGGTGCGGGAGTATCCGCGCATCGACGAGCCGGTGGTCAGTGTTGCGACCAACTATCGCGGCGCGTCGGCCGAGGTCGTGGAGTCGCAGGTCACGAAGGTGCTGGAAGACTCGCTGTCCGGGATTGAAGGCGTCGAACTGATGACCTCGCAGAGCCGCTCCGAGACCAGCCGCATCAACGTGCGTTTCCGCCTTTCGCGCGACCCGGATTCAGCGGCCGCCGACGTTCGCGACAAGGTGGCGCGGGTGCGCGCGAAGCTCCCGGAGACGGTGGACGAGCCGGTAATCGCCAAGGTGGAGTCCGACTCGCAACCCATCCTCTACATCGGTGTCGAGGCCCTTCCCGGCACCGCGATCGCCGCCACCGACTATATCAACCGCTACGTCAAGCCGCGGATGTCCGTGTTGCCGGGCGCCGCCGATGTCCGCGTGTTCGGCGAGCGCAAGATCACCCTGCGCGTGGAAATCAACCGCACCAGGCTGGCTGGTTTCCGGCTCACCGTGCAGGACATCGAGGATGCGATCCGCCGGCAGAACGCGGAGATCCCGGCCGGACGGATCGAATCGATGACGCGGGAGTTCACCGTCGTCGCCGAGACGGATCTGCAGACCCCCGAGCAGTTCGCCAACGTGGTGGTGGCCAATGTGGGCGGCTACCCGGTGCGCATGAAGGACGTCGCCAACGTGGCCATCGCCCCGGCCGACGAGCGTGTGGTCTCGCGCTTCAACGGCAAGCCGGCGATCAACATCGGCGTCGTCAAGCAGTCGACGGCGAATCCGCTGGACCTGTCCAAGTCGGTGCGCGCGGAAGTCGAGAAGATCAACCCGTCGCTCCCCACGGGCATGAAGCTCACCGTCGCCTACGACTCGTCCGTGTTCATCGAAAAGTCAATCGAATCTGTGTTCATCACCATCACCGAGGCCATCATCCTGGTGGTGCTCGTGATCTTCATCTTCCTGCGCAGCCTGCGGGCGACCCTGATTCCCATCATCACGATCCCGGTGGCGCTGATCGGCGCCTGCGGGCTGATGTACTTCTTCGGCTTCAGCATCAATACGTTGACCCTGCTGGCCATGGTGCTGGCGATCGGGCTGGTGGTCGACGACGCGATCGTCGTGCTGGAGAACATCTTCCGGCACATCGAGGACGGGATGCCGCGCCTGCAGGCGGCTTACACGGGAGCGCGCGAGATCGCGTTCGCGGTGGTCGCGATGACGCTGACGCTCGCGTCGGTCTACGCGCCGCTGGCGTTCGCGCAGGGGCGCACCGGGCGCCTGTTCATCGAGTTCGCGCTCGCGCTCGCGGGCGCGGTGCTGGTCTCCGGCTTTGTCGCGCTGACGCTCTCGCCGATGATGTGCTCGCTGCTCTTGCATCACGAGACCAAGCATTCGAAGATCTACAACGTCATCGAGAAAATGTTCGACGCCGTGGTCGATGCCTATCGCTACACGCTCGCCGCCACGCTCCACGCGCGGCCGCTGGTCGTCCTCGCATGGTTCGCCGTCGCGGGGCTGGGCGGTTACTTTTTCACGCAGCTCAAGTCGGAGCTGGCCCCGTCCGAGGACCGCGGCGTCATTTTCGGATTCGTGTCGGCGCCCCAGGGCTCGACCGTGAACTACACGGCTGACAACCTGAAGGTGATCGAGCGCATGTACGAGAAGGTCCCGGAGGGCGCCGCGTACAGCGCCATCGCCGGATTCCCCACAGTGGTCGACGGCAACGCCATTCTCCGCCTCAAGCCCTGGCAGGAGCGCACGCGCACCCAGCAGAAGATCGCCGACGAATTGCGGCCGCAGTTCATGGCACTGCCGGGCGTCAACGCGTTCCCGGTCAACCCGCCGTCATTCGGCCAGTCGCCGCGCTCCTCGCCGGTCGAATTCGTCATCATGTCGCAGGTGCCCTACGATGAACTCTCGCGCATCTCCGACCGCTTCATCGCCGAGATGCAGAAGTACCCGGGCATGCAGAACCTGCAGTCCGACCTGCGCCTGAACACGCCGGAGATCCGGGTCCGGGTCAACCGGGACAAGCTCTCCGACATCGGCGCCAACGTCGACACGGTGGGCCGCACGCTGGAGACGCTGCTGGGGGGCCGGCAGGTCACGCGGTTCAAGAAAGACGGCGAACAGTACGACGTGATCGTGTGGGCCGGCGGCGGTGACCGCAATACGCCCGCCGACATCAGCGACATGTACGTGCGCAACAAGGCAGGGGACATGATCCAGCTCTCCAACCTGGTCGAGGTCCGCGAAGGCGTGTCGCCGCAGTCGCTCAACCACTTCAACCGGCTGCGCTCGGTGACGATCAGCGCGACGCTGGCCCCCGGCTTCACCCAGGGCGAGGCGTTGAAGGCGATGGCCGAGACCGCAACGCGGGTGCTGCCGGCGACGGCGCAAACCGACCTGAACGGCCAGGCGCGCGAGTTCCGCGATTCGGCCGGCAGCATCTACATGACCTTCATCCTCGCGCTCCTCTTTATCTACCTCGTGCTGTCCGCGCAATTCGAGAGCTTCATCAGCCCGTTCGTCATCCTGCTTTCGGTGCCGCTGTCGATGACCGGGGCGCTGTTCGCGCTCTGGGCGACCGGGGGCACGTGGAACATCTACAGCCAGATCGGACTGGTGACGCTGGTGGGCCTGATCACCAAGCACGGGATCCTGATCGTCGAGTTCTCGAACCAGCTGCGCGACCAGGGTAAAGGACTGATGGAGGCGGTGCAGGAAGCGGCGGTGTTGCGACTGCGTCCGATTCTCATGACGACAGGCGCGATGGTGCTGGGCGCGCTGCCGCTGGCGTTGGCCGCTGGCGCAGGCGCCGAGTCGCGCCGGCAGATCGGCTGGGTGATTGTCGGCGGGATGAGCTTCGGCACGCTGCTGACGCTGTTCGTCGTGCCCACCGCCTACTCGCTGCTGGCACGCGGGAAGCGCTCCAGGCGCGACGAGGTCAAGGCGCCGCCGGTCGCGCATCCGCAGCCCGGTGCGGCCGACTGACATATTGTCGCGAAAAAGCATTAAAATATCCGTTCAACATGGAGGGTTCAAAAATGAAACGTTTCACAATGGGAGTAAGCGCAGTTGCGTTGGCGTTGGCTGCGGCGCAGGCGCAGGCCGTCGTGGAGATCCAGTGGTGGCATGCGATGACGGGTGCGTTGGGCGACAGGGTCGCCAAGATGGGTGACGACTTCAACAAGAGCCAGTCCGAATACAAGGTCAACGTGGTGTTCAAGGGCAGCTATGCCGACACGATGACCGCGGGGATCGCCGCGTACCGCTCCAACAACGCGCCGCACATCCTGCAGGTGTTCGAGGTCGGCACCGCGACGATGATGGCGGCCAAGGGTGCCGTCAAGCCGGTTTGGCAGGTGATGAAGGACGCCGGAGAACCGTTCGACCAGAAGTCCTATATTTCCGCGGTGGTCGGCTACTACACGACGCCGAAGGGCGAGATGATTTCGTTCCCGTTCAACAGTTCGACGCCGGTGTTCTATTACAACCGCGACGTGTTCGAAAAGGCGGGGCTCGATCCCAACCGCCCGCCGGCGACGTGGCCTGAAGTCATGGCCGCGGCGGCGAAGATCAAGGCAGCCGGCGCGGCGGCCTGCGGCTTCACCAGCGGCTGGCAGTCGTGGGTGCAGCTCGAGACCTTCAGCGCCTGGCATAACGTGCTGTTCGCCTCGAAGAACAACGGTTTCGGCGGCAACGACGCGAAGCTGTTGTTCAACAGCCCGCTGCATGTCAGGCACATCGCCAACCTCAAGGAATGGATGGACAAGGGTTACGTGAGCTACGGCGGACGGCGCAACGAGCCGGAAGCCAAGTTCTACGGCGGCGAGTGCGCGATGACCGCTTCCTCGTCGGCCGCTTACGCGAACATCGCCAAGAACGCGAAGTTCAAGTTCGCCGTGTCGGCGCTGCCGTACTACGCGGACGTCCAGGGCGCGCCGCAGAACACGATCATCGGCGGCGCGTCGCTGTGGGTGATGGGCGGGAAGAAGCCGGCCGAGTACAAGGCCGTGGCCAAGTTCCTGAGCTTCCTGTCGGCGCCGGAACGGCAGGCCGAATGGCATCAGGCCTCCGGCTACCTGCCGATCACCATGGCCTCGTACGACCTGACCCGGAAGTCCGGCTTCTACGAAAAGAACCCCGGCACCGACGTGTCGGTCAAGCAGATGGTGGTCAAGGTCACCGACAAGTCGCGCGGCGTGCGCCTGGGCAACTTCCCGCAGATCCGCGACGTGATCGACGAGGAACTCGAAGGCGTGTGGGCGGGCAAGCAGGACGCCAAGACCGCGCTCGACAAGGCGGTCAAGCGCGGTGACGAACTGATCGAGAAATTCGCCCGGGCGAACAAGGGTTGACGTTTCTCCGGCGCGCCGGGGAGCACAAGACGTATCACAAGACGTAGGATGGGTGGAGCGCAGCGATACCCATCATGGTGGGCGCCGCCCATCCGCACCGGATCGCAATCGATCCGGTGTTCTTTTGCAGCTTGCGGCTGCGCGCGAAACGACGATGGGTGTCGCTGCCCACCCATCCTACGCACGCGACGGTGTGGCGTCCGAGTGCGCAGCACATTTGGCAGGCGTCCTCCATTCCGATCCATGATCGACCGCTTTGCGCTCAGGCTTGCCGCGGTGCCGCTGAATGCCGCGGCCCGCGTGCTCAAGCGCGCCGGGATCTCGGCCAATGAAGTGACGTGGGCGGGGCTGGTCGTCGGACTCGGCGTCATCCCGCTGCTGGCGCAGGAGCGCTACGGCTTCGCCGCCGCGCTCATCGTGCTCAACCGCCTGCTCGACGGCATCGATGGCGCGCTGGCGCGACAGACCAAGGTCACCGAGCGCGGCGGCTTTCTCGACATCACGTTCGACTTCATCTTCTATTCCGCGGTGCCCTTCGGTTTCGCGCTGGCGGATCCGGCTGCGAATGCGCTGGCTGCCGCGGCGCTGATCTACGCATTCATCGGCACCGGGGCGAGTTTCCTCGCCCTCGCCGCGATCGCGGCGCGCCGCGGCGCGCTCAACCCGGCTTATCCGGCGAAATCGCTGTATTATTCGGGCGGAATCACCGAGGCGACCGAGACCATAGCCGTGTTTCTCGTCTGCTGCCTGGTCCCCGGGTGGTTTCCGGTTCTCGCGTGGAGTTTCGCGGCGCTGTGCTGGCTGACCACGGCGATCCGCATCGGCATCGGCTGGAAGACTCTCAAGGGCTAACGTACCGGTCATGGAAAAGCGCGCGGTATTCAAGTCGGCATGGTTGCCCTATGCGCTGATCCTGCCGCAGATCGTTATCACCGTCGTCTTCTTTTTCTGGCCGGCGGCGCAGGCGCTCTACCAGTCGCTGCTGGTCGAGGATGCGTTCGGGACGCATACCGAGTTCGTCTGGTTCGAGAATTTCAGCGCCCTGTTTCACGATGAGCTCTACCTCGCTTCGTTCAAGGTGACCGCAATCTTCTCGGTGCTGGTCGCCGGCATCGGCCTGTCGGTGTCGCTCGTGCTCGCGGTGATGGCGGACCGCGTGATCCGCGGCGCCGGTTTCTACAAGACGCTGCTGATCTGGCCGTATGCGGTGGCGACCGCGGTGGCCGGCATCCTGATGCTGTTCCTGTTCAATCCGACGCTGGGCATCGTCGCCAACTGGCTGAAGGGGGTAGGCATGACGTGGGACCACCTGCTCAACGACCGGCACGCGATGATGCTCATCGTGTTCGCCGCGGTGTGGAAGCAGATCAGCTACAACTTCCTGTTCTTCCTGGCCGGCCTGCAGTCGATACCCAAGTCGCTGATCGAGGCCGCGGCGATCGACGGCGCGGGCCCGATGCGCCGCTTCTGGACCATCATCTTCCCGCTGCTTTCGCCGACGACGTTTTTCCTGCTCGTGGTCAACTTCGTCTACGTCTTCCTGGACACCTTCGCAATCATCGACACGGCGACCGAAGGGGGCCCCGGCCAGGCGACGCAGATCCTGGTCTACAAGCTGTACAAGGACGGGTTCAAGGGACTCGACCTGGGCGGCTCCGCCGCGCAGTCGGTGGTGCTGATGGTGATCGTGATCGCGTTCACCATCGTGCAATTCCGCTACGTCGAGAAAAAGGTCCAATACTGATGGCCGGCACCGGCAACGACACGGCAGCGGGAACCGGTTCGGCGGCGCCCACCGGCGCGCCTGCGCGCGCCGCGGGGAACGCAGCCGGGCCGGCACCCGCGCGGGCACCACAGTCCCCGTGGGCGCGGCTGGCGGCGCGCTTCGCGGGCAAGCGGAAGACGGGCATGGTCGAACGGCGCCCGGTGCTGACGTTCTTCAGCCATCTGGCGCTGGCGCTCGGCGTCATCGTCGTCGCGTTCCCGGTCTACGTCACGTTCGTGGCCTCCAGCCATACGGCCGAAGCTGTGCTGCAGGCCCCGATGTCGATGATTCCGGGCGGGCACCTGTTCGAGAACTACTGGCACGTGCTCACCAGCGGTGCGGGAAACAGTTCGGCGCCGGTGGGGCGGATGATGCTCAACAGCCTGGTCATGGCGCTGGCGATCAGCGCGGGCAAGATCGTGATCTCGCTGCTGTCGGCATTCGCCATCGTCTACTTCCGGTTCCGGTTCCGCATGTTCGCGTTCTGGATGATCTTCGTCACCCTGATGCTGCCCGTGGAAGTACGCATCCTGCCCACCTACAAGGTCGTCGCCGACCTGGGTATGCTCGACACCTACGCCGGCCTGACGATTCCGCTGATCGCCTCGGCCACCGCGACGTTCCTGTTCCGGCAGTTCTTCCTCACCATTCCCGACGAGATGGCGGAGGCCGCGCGCATCGACGGGGCCGGCCCGCTGCGCTTTTTCTGGGATTGCGTCCTGCCGCTGTCGCGCACCAACATCGCCGCGCTGTTCGTGATCCTGTTCATCTACGGCTGGAACCAGTACCTGTGGCCGCTGCTGGTCACCACCAAGGAGGACATGTACACGGCGGTCATCGGCATCAAGCGCATGGTGGGCGGGGGCGACCAGGCCACCGAGTGGAACCTGGTGATGGCCACTGCGATGCTGGCCATGCTGCCCCCGGCACTGGTCGTGTTGCTGATGCAGAAGTGGTTTGTCAAGGGCCTCGTGGATACCGAGAAGTGACGCGGGCATGAGCGAACGCGTGTCGATCCTGATCCGCAGTTCCGCGCGCCCGGAGCTGGCCGAGGCGCTGGCCAGCCTCGCGGCGCAGACGTACGGCAACCTCGACGTCGTGATCGTCAACGTCACCGGCCGGCCGCATCCGCCGCTGCCGGCGGCGGCGTCGGGGCTCGCCGTGAACTTCGTCGATCCGGGCCGGCAACTGCCGCGCCCGCTGGCCGCCAACGCCGCCCTCGACGCGGCGGCCGGGGACTACGTCGCCTTCCTCGACGACGACGACCTGTTCGAGCCCGAGCACGTGGCGAACTGCCTCGCCGCCGCACGCGCGCATCCGGGCATGATCCCGTTCGTCGGCGCCCAGATCAGCGACGAAACGGGCGAGCTCCAGGCGATCTGGCCGGCGCTCGGCTTCGGGCGCCTGGAGATCGTCGAGCGCATCCGGATGCAGACCAACGCGCCGTTCCTGCCGCGCGCGGCGCTGGCGGACGGCATGCGCTTCGACCCCGAATTGCCGATTTTCGAGGACTGGGACTTCTGGATCCGGACGTCGCAGCGGATGCCGTTCCGTCCGCTGCCGCACAACACCGCGGTGTGCCGGCTGGGAGCGGGCACGTCGGGCACCGGCGTCGGCGCGAATTTCGACCTGCAGCGCACCGCGCGGGACAGCCGGCCGTTCCACGCCAAGTGGGACGGCGAGCGGCGCACCATGGCGGCCGAGTTCGATGCGGCTTGCGCCGGCGCCGATGCCGCCGCCCAGGCGCGGGACTGGCAGGAGGCCGAGGCGTTGTCGCTGCAGGCGCATGCGCTGCGGATCTGGGACGGCGCGAACCTCGAGCGGCTGGCGCGCATCGCCGACGCCCGGGGCGACCGCCAGCGCGCCAGCCGCTTCGCCGCCGCAGCCGGTCGCGCGCGCCGGCTGACGGCGGCGCAACTCACCCACGCCCAACTCACGCAGTTGTACGACTTCCTGCGCGAAGGCAACGCCCGCGCGCTGGACGGCGACCCCGCGGCCGCCGAAGCCGCGTTCCTCGCGGCGCTGGCGTTGCACGAGGGCGACCAGACGGCCTGCAACGGGCTGGCCAACCTGCGCATCGCGCAGGGCCGCAACGCCGAAGCGGAGGAGTTCCTGCGCCAGGGCACGACGCACGGCGACCGCGTCTATCCGACGCTGCTGCTCAAGCGCGGCACGCTGCTCGAGCAGGCCGGACGCCGCGCTGAAGCGCGCGGCATCTATCAGCTGCTGGTCGTTCTCGCGCCGCGCCACCAGGCGGCGCGGGACCGTTTGCGCGCCATGGACGCAATCGCCGCGGCCGCGGCCTGACCTCAACAAGAAACAGGAACAGCGGAGCCCGCATGGCGCATCTCGAACTCAGGCAGGTCAGGAAGAGCTACGGCAGCCTGGACGTCATCCACGGCATCGACATGCGGATCGGCGAGGGCGAATTCGTCGTGATCGTCGGCCCCTCGGGCTGCGGCAAGTCCACGCTGCTGCGGATGGTCGCCGGCCTCGAGGAAATCACCGGCGGCGACGTCTCCATCGACGGGAAGATCGTCAACGATCTCGAACCCAAGGACCGCGATATCGCGATGGTGTTCCAGAACTACGCGCTGTACCCCCATATGAGCGTCTTCGGCAACATGGCCTACGGGCTGAAGATTCGCGGCATGACGAAGGCCGAGATCGGCGAGCGCGTGGACAAGGCCGCGAAGATCCTGGAACTGGGCGCGTTGCTGCAGAGGAAGCCCGGCCAGCTCTCGGGCGGCCAGCGGCAGCGCGTGGCGCTGGGGCGCGCCATCGTGCGCAAGCCCAAGGTGTTCCTGTTCGACGAGCCGCTGTCGAACCTCGACGCCAAGCTGCGCGTGCAGATGCGACTGGAGATCCAGAAGCTGCACCGCGAGCTCGGCACGACCAGCCTGTACGTGACGCACGACCAGGTCGAGGCGATGACGCTGGCGCAGCGGATGCTGGTGATGAACGCCGGGCGGGCGGAACAGATCGGCACGCCCGCCGATGTCTACGGCCAGCCGGCGACCACGTTCGTCGCCAGCTTCATCGGCTCGCCGCCGATGAACCTGCTGCCCGGGCGCGTCGATGCCGCGGGAACGGGATTCGTGCTCAAGAGCGGGCTCACGCTACTTCTGCCGGCGGCGGCGCCGCAGCTGAGCGGGCGCGAAGTACTGCTCGGCGTGCGCCCCGAGCACCTGGTGGTCGCGGCGGCCGGGCTGCCGCTGGTCATCGAGATGGTCGAAGTGCTCGGCGCCGACATGCTGGTGCACGGCAAGGCGGGGGACCTGAGCGTGATCGTCCGCCTGCCCGACGGCGCCCATCCCGCGTACGGCCAGACGCTCTTCTGCACGTTCGACGCGGCGCGCGTGCACTGGTTCGACCAGGCGACCGGCGCCCGCATCGCCGGCTAGCCCGAGTGCCGATGATCAGTGCGCGCTGGCTGCGCCGGGGGATGAACTGCTGGCCGCCGTTCCTGGGGGCCGGCATTCGCGTCAAGCGGATCGCGGCCGACTTCAGCGAAGTCGACGTCGAGATGCGCCTCGGCTGGTACAACAGGAATTACGTCAGGACCCATTTCGGCGGCAGCCTGTACGCGATGACCGATCCGTTCCACATGATCATGACCATGCATTTGCTCGGACCCGGCTACATCGTCTGGGACAAGGCGGGGTCGGTCGACTACGTCGCGCCCGGCCGCGGCACCGTCCGGGCGCTGTTCCGGATCGGCGGCGCGCAGATTGACGACATCCGCCGGCGGGCCGCGGGCGGCGAGCGGGTGTTCCCCGAATTCGCGGTCGACGTGGTCGATGACGCAGGCGGCGTCGTCGCGCGCGTGCGCAAGACCCTTTACGTGCGGCTGAAGAAGCCCGCCATCGCGGATGCCGGCGGCGCGTCGTCCGCCGAGTGAATCCACAGCAACCGGGAGCGATCGAATGATGAAGGACAACTGGGCGTGGCCGTATCCGCGCCATGTGGCACACCGCGGCGGCGGGTCGCTCGCGCCGGAGAACACGCTGGCCGCGATGCGCGTCGGCTACGCGCACGGCTACCGGATGGTCGAATGCGACGTCAAGCTCAGCGGCGACGGCACGCTGGTGCTGATGCACGACGCCACGGTGGACCGGACCACCAACGGTTCCGGCCGCGTCGCGGGGATGACGTGGGGCGAACTCGCGCGCCTGGATGCCGGACACGCCGGGCGCGAGACCTTGCCGCAATTCGTCGGCGAGCCGGTGCCCACGCTCGAGGCCGTGGCCCGCTATTGCCTGGCCAACGGAATGGCGATCAACATCGAGATCAAGCCTTGTCCGGGCCGCGAGGCCGAGACGGGCGCCGCGGTGGCCATCGAGGCGCTGCGCCACTGGCGCGACGCCGCGGTGCCGCCGCTCATATCGTCGTTCAGCGAAGCTGCGCTGGAGAAAGCACGCGAGCGCGCCTCCCGGTTGCCGCGCGCGCTGCTGCAGGACCAGCCGAGCGCGGACTGGCAGGAACGGCTGGCGCGCCTCGACTGCGTCGCCCTCGATGCCAACTACCGGGGCTTGACATCCGGGATCGTCCAGTCCGCGCACCAGGCCGGCTATCGCGTTGCCTGCTACACCCCGAACGACCCGGCGATCGTGCGCGAACTCGTCGGCTGGGGCGTGGATTGCATCATCACCGACGCCATCGACCTCATCGTCCCCAACAGCTGAGCGCGGGCGGGCCGGCCCGTCCCGGAACCCTCGGCAAAAGCCCCCGAAGGGGCGGGACGAGGCCGAAAAGCTGCGAATTACCAACAATCGGTGCCGCAACCTTGGCCCCGCGGAGGTTGCAAAGGCAACTATCCCGGTCTTCTGGGGTATATTGCAATGTCATAGCTACCGACAGCCTTCACTCATGCGCCGAATCGTTCTCCTTTCCGGCATCTTTTCGCTGCTTGCGACATTGGGCGCCGATTTGTTTGCGGCGCCGGGTTTTCTCGACCGCAGCTTCGGCGCCGGTTTCGGCTATGTGCGCTACGCCGATGCGACCGCGGCGGTCCCCGACTGGGGCGCGGGGGTCGCAGTCCAGCCGGACGGCAAGGTCGTTATCGCCGGCGCCACGGGACTCGAGTCGGGCATCGTGGTGCTCCGCTACAACGCCGACGGCACGCTCGACGACGGTTTCGCGGACCATGGCGTCTACCGCTGGAAACGCGAGAACGAGGTCTCCAGCGCCCATTCGGTGATCGTGCTGCCGGACGGGAAGCTATACGTCTTCGGCTATGCGGGAAGCGCGGCGAAGCTGTGGCTGACCCGGCTGCTGCCGGACGGCGCGCCCGATCCGGGATTCGGCGCCGGCGGCACCACCATTGCCACAAGCAGCGGCTACGTGGCGGATCCCCGGCGCGTCCTGCTGGATGATCGCGGCGGGCTGGTCGTGCTCTGGGAAGCCCAGGATACGGCCGCGAACAAGATCCGCATCTCGCGCTACACCGAACAGGGCAAGATCGACGACGGCTATTCGTTCGGCGCGGGCGAAGTGGTGCTGGACACGGCTTTGTTCGGCGCGCATACGACGCTGCCGTTCGGTGCCGCCTTCGATGCGCTGGGCCGGCTGCTGGTGTTCGCGTCGTCTTACAACGCGAGCTACAACACGACGCTGATCTACCGCTTCCAGCGCGGCGGCTATCCGGACGCGCTATTCGGCGACAACGGGATGGTCGCCCGGCAGCAGCAGAACTTCGCCTACTGGGGCCGGCAGTGGACGGTGCTCACAGCCGGCGCCACGGGTTTCATCCTGGTCGAGTGGCTGCCCGATGGCGTCAGGCTGCAGAAGGTGGACCCCGACGGGCAACTGGCCCCCGGCTTCGGCAACGGCGGCACCGCGCAGTTCGTGTTTGCCGGCGCGGGCGTGTCCCCGGGGAACGCGGTGGTCCGCGCCGACGGCAGCGTGCTGGTCACCGGCACGCTGCGTTCTTCCCTGCACAATGAGGTGTTCGTCCTCGGCGTCACCGCCGCGGGGACGCTCGACACGCGGCTGGGCGCACAGGCGCCGCAGCGCATCTACCGGGGCATGGACACGGGCGATCCCGAGGGCATGACGGGCGCCGGCATCGCGACCGCCAGCGACCCGGGCTTTGTGGTGACCGGCGCGGCGGCCAGCAACGGCAACGCCGACGACGTGCTCACGCTCCGGCTCGACGCGGACGGCAGCCGGCTGGGCGCATTCGCCGGCAACGGACGCGCGGTCTGGAACGGCGGCGTGGTCTTGCCGGAAGCGGCGCTGGGCCTGTGGGCGCAGCCCGACGGCAAGCTGCTTACGCTCAATCGCGCGGGCGGCAATGCGCAGTGGCGGCGCTTCCTGGCCGACGGCCGCGTCGACAGCACGTTCGGCGTGGGCGGCAAGCAGGCGCTCGAGGGCGACTGGAGCGGTCCGAACGTGCGCATCTTCACGCAGGCCGACGGCCAGATACTGCTGGCGCGGCAGCAGAACGGGCCGATCTACACCAACGTCACCCGCGTCAACCGCTATCGGGCGGACACGACGCCCGACCTCGGATTCGCGGTCGGCGGGACGCTGAACCTGATCGAAGACGCGCAGATCGACGCGGTGCGCCCGGGGCTGGCGCAACTCGCCGACGGCCGGTTGCTGCTCGCCACGTACGGCGATGGCGGCCTGCGCCTGCGCCGCACGACGCCTGCAGGCGCTCCCGATACGACGTTCGGCAACGGCGGGGGCATCGTCTACCCGCCGCTGTATGGGCGGCCGCAGGTCGGCTACACGGTGGCCATGCAGGTTGACGGCAAGATCCTGCTGGGAGCGGCGACGACCGTGATCACGCAGCTGCCGCTGCCGCAGACCTTCGTCTACAGCGACGTCGTGGCCCGGCTGCTGCCCGACGGTTCGCTGGACCCGAGCTTCGGCCTGCAGGGCGGCGTGGTCCCGATCCAGATCGAGAACGCCCGCGATCCGCAGATCCTGCGGATCATCCCGCTCCCCGACGGCAAGATCGTCGTCGCCGGCAACATCACGCGTTACGGCGCCCAGCAGTTCTTCTTCCTGCGCCTGAATCCCGACGGCAGCATGGACACCGACTACGGCGACCACACCGACGGCGCCGACGGTCCGGGGCCCTTCATCTGGTCCGACGTGTACCAGACCGAGATGCGCGATTGCATGATCGACGCGGCGGGCCGCCTGGTCATCGTCGGTGAGTACATCCTTGCCGCCGACCGTTCCCGTTCCACCGCGTTCGCCGTCCGCTTCCTGCCCAACGGGACGATCGACGGCGCGTTCGGCGGCATCCATCAGCACATCTTCTTCTTCGAGCGCCCCGAGGCGACCACCGCCGCCAACGCGCTCGCGCTGGTCCCCAACGGCATCGTCGCCGCCGGGCAGAACGGCGACTTCGGACTGTTGTTCAAGCTGGAGGCGGACGGCAGCGCGTTCACGCCCAGCCAGCCGGTGGTCGAATTCTTCAACACCATCCTGAACCACTACTTCATTACCGCGGACGCCGCGGAGGGTACGGCGATCGACGCGGGCGCGGCGGGGCCGGGTTGGCAGCGGACCGGCCGCGGCTTCCGCGCGTGGACCGCGGAAGTCGGCGTGCCGCCGGAGGCGCAGCCGGTGTGCCGGTTCTACGGCACGCCGGGCCTCGGGCCGAACTCGCATTTCTACACCGTCGATCCCGCCGAGTGCGACGCGGTGAGGCTGGATCCGGGCTGGCGTTACGAGGGCATCGCGTTCTACAGCATCGCGCCGGCTGGCGGCGGTTGTCCGGTCGGCATGCAAAGGGTCAACCGGCTCTACAACAACCGCTTTGCTCAGAACGACTCGAACCACCGGTACGTCGTCGACCTGGCGACCTACAACGCGATGCAGCAGCAGGGATGGTCGGCCGAAGGCCTGGTGCTGTGCGGGCCCGTGAATTGACCGCCGTGCGGACGGCCCATGCTAATCTTGGCGCAACCCAACGCTCACCATCGGTCATGACACCATTCGCCTCCGCAGCATCGTTCCGCCAACGCGCGCGCCGCGCCGTTCATGCGCTTGCCGCGTTCGTCGCGCTCGCGGGTCTGCCACCGGCCGCGGTCGCCGCGGAAATCGATGCGGGCTTCGGCGCCGGCCGGGGCTACGTCCCGGTCTCCGCGCCGGATGCGCGGATCGACACCGTCGCAGCGGTGGCACGGCAGCCGGACGACCAGTTCGTCATCCTCGGCCGGCGGCAGGCCGGCAGCCGCGGCGTCCTGCTGCTGCAGCGCTACGCGCCGAATGCCACGCTGGACCAGAGCTTCGGCGACCAGGGCACGCTGACCATCGACATCGCGGGCGAATCGCTGACCCCGCGCCACCTGTACGTGCAGGCGGACGGCCGCCTGCTGGTGGCGTTCGAATCCGGCGCGCTGTTGCGCGTCCACGGCTACCTGCCATCGGGGCAGGTCGATCCGTCGTTTGCCGTGGGCGGCGAGATCGCCCTGCCGCTGGCGTCCGGTGCCGCGCCCGGCTCTTCCAGCTTTCAGATGTTCAATTCGGGCGCGATGCTTGCCATCCTGCAGAACGCGCCCGCGGCCAGCCTCGGCCTGACCACGTACCGCTATTCTGCCAATGGCGTGCTCGACCCGGATCACGGGATCAAGGGCAAGCTGGTGCTGGCCGGCCTGGGCGCCGGCCTGTCGTACGCGGGCGTGGCGACCGCGCTCGCCGATGACCGGATCGTGCTGGCGGCCAACGGGAACGATGGCGCAACGCGCACGCTGCTCATGCTGGCCAGGGACGGCCACCCCGACCCCACGTTCGGGGCCGGCGGCGCGACGACGCCGGCCGCGCTGCAGGGCAAGGTCATCAAGCGGATCGCCCCGCTGGTGAGCAACTATTTCGTCGTCGCCGCGGTCGCCGGCAGCGGCAATGCGCAGTCTTCGACGATCACCCGCTTCGACCCGGCCGGCCGGCTGGACACGCAATTCGCCGCCGGAGGAACGCTGCGCGTGGAACCCGCAGGGGGCGGCGGCAGCGTCGCCGTCGAGGACGTGTTCGAGCAGATCGACAACAACCTGCTGGTCACGGGGTCGACGCCGGATGGCATGCTGGTCGCACGGTATCTGCAGCGCGGCGTGCCGGAACTGTCGTTCAACGCCGGCCGCGGCCCGCTGATCGTTCCCGAGCCGGCATCGCGGGCCACGCAGGGCATCGCGTCGCTGAGCTTCGGCGGCGCCCAGCTGGTGCACATCGGCAACGGCCTGGCCCACGATTCCGCCACCGCGTCGCGGGCGTTCCTGATCAGCACGCAGGAAGGCGTCCTCGACACGGCGTATGGAGGCAAGGGCATCGTCAGCCTGTTCGGCGCCAAGCTGGCGTTCGGCGAGTTCGCGCAGCAGGTGATCCCGCTGGCCGACGGCAAGATCCTCGTCGCGAGCGCGACCGGCGTCGACGGCGGGCTGGTCGGCACGCTCTCGCGCTTCCTGGCGGACGGCGCCGCGGATCCGTCATTTGGCACGAAAGGGCGCAGCAACTTCCCGCTGAACGGGCGCTGCGAATGGCCGCTGTCCACCGCGGTGCAGCCCGACGGCAAGATCGTCGTCCTCGGCACTTCGTTCAATACCGTCGATTGCGATACCTCCGCGATGTTCGGCAAGCGCTTCACAGCCAACGGCATCCAGGAGGTGTTCAGCTTCTTCTACAGCGGCGTGGTCCAGAAAGGGAGGAGCGGCGCGCTGGCGATACAGGCCGACGGCAAGAGCGTCGTGACCGGCCAGGACGACCGCTCGCTGGTGGTCGCGCGCTACCTCACCGGCGGCGGCGCGGATCCGTCGTTTGCGGGCAGCGGCAGCCGCCTGTGGCTGCGGAGCCCGGGCGACAACGCCAAGGGCGGCGCCGTGCTCGTTCAGCCGGACCAGAAAGTCGTCGTGGCTGGGTCGATGAACGGGACCCACGTGGTGCTGTTGCGCCTCGACGCGGCGGGCGAACCGGACGCGGGATTCGGCGCGGGCGGCGTCGCGCTGCACGTGATTCCAGGCAGCGGCTTTCTCGAAGTCCACGCGATGGCGATGACGCCGCAGGGCCGGTTGCTGGTGCTGGCGCGTTCCGGCGTGCGGCCGCTGCTCGCGCAGTTCACGGCGTCCGGCGCGCTCGACGGCGGCTTCGGCGTCGGCGGCATGCTGAGCCTGCCGCTGTACATTGGCGGATCGCAGTACTCGAAGTTCGGCCTCGCCGTGCAGGCGGACGGCGGCATCGTCGTCAGCGGCCAGTCCACCGACAACCCGTCCAGCCAGTTCGCGCTGATGCGCGTGTCGGCCGCGGGGCAACCCGATGCCGGTTTCGGCGCCAACGGCACATTGTTGTGGCGGCCCTCGGCGTACTTTGCGGGCGGGGCCAGCGGCGTGGCGACGCTCAACGGCGGCAACCTGCTGGCGATCGGCTACGGTTTGCCCGGGGCGCTGCTGGCCCGCGTGCGCATTGCCGACGTCGCCGCCAGCATCGTCGAGTTCTACAATGCGCAGTTGAATCACTATTTCATCACCGCCGATCCGGCCGAGCAGGCCGCCGTCGACGCCGGGGCCGCGGGCCCGGGCTGGAGCCGCACGGGGCTGGGCTTCCGCGCCTACACGGCGGCGCTTGGCATTCCGCTCGGACAAAGCCCGGTCTGCCGTTTCTACGGTTCGATCGCGATCGATCCGGCGACCGGCTTGCGCCGCGGCCCGAACTCGCATTTCTACACGGGCCAGGCGGCGGAATGCGCGGCGGTCCAGATGGACGCGGGCTGGGTGCTCGAGGGCATCGCGTTCCACACGCGGTTGCCGGAAACCAACGGTCTCTGCGCGGCCGGCACGGTCCCGGTGTTCCGCACGTACAACAACCGCGCGCTGTTCAACGACTCGAATCACCGCTACACGATCGACTTCGCGACCTACCAGACGATGCAGGGCCTGGGCTGGGCGCCGGAAGGCATCGTGTTCTGCGCGGCGCTGTAAGATTGCATAACGGTCAATCGCCGCGCCCGCCGCATCATCATGCTTCGGGCTGTACCCAGTCCCTCGAGCGCGCCACGCCCCGGGACCAGCGGGCGCGCAGCCCCGCCGCGACGGTCCGGGACATCGCGGGCTCGAACCGGCGATCGACCTGCCAGTTGGCCTCGATGTCCGCCGGCGTCGACCAGTAGCCGGTCGCGAGTCCGGCCAGGTAGGCGGCGCCGAGCGCGGTGGTCTCCAGCACCTTCGGGCGCACCACCGGCACGCCGAGCAGGTCGGCCTGGCATTGCATCAGCAGGTTGTTGACGGCGGCGCCGCCATCGACGCGCAACTCGGTCAGCGTGATGCCGCTGTCGGCCTGCATCGCGTCGAGCACTTCCGCCGACTGCAGCGCGATCGCGTCCAGCGCCGCGCGGGCGATGTGCGCGGTCGTCGTGCCCCGGGTCATGCCGAACATGCTGCCGCGGGCGTACGGGTCCCAGTGCGGGGCGCCGAGGCCCGCGAACGCCGGGACGAGGACCACGCCGCCGCTGTCGGGCACCGAGCGCGCCAGCGCTTCCAGGTCCCCCGCGGACTTGATGATGCCGAGTCCGTCGCGCAGCCACTGGACGACCGCGCCGCCGATGAACACGCTGCCTTCGAGCGCGTACTGGGTCGGGCCCCCGGTGTTCCAGGCGACCGTGGTGAGCAGGTTGTTGCGCGAGGCGACCGCCACTGCGCCCGTGTTCATCAGCAGGAAGCAGCCGGTCCCGTACGTGTTCTTGGCCATGCCCGGCGCGTGGCAGGCCTGCCCGAACAGCGCCGCCTGCTGGTCGCCGGCGATGCCGGCGATCGGAATCTCGACGCCGTCCGACAGTCGCGGCGCCCGCGGCGCCCGAGGACGGCACGACCCGCGGCAGCATCTCGCGCGGCACCCGCAGCAGGCGCAGCAGTTCGTCGTCCCAGTCGCCGGTGTGGATGTTGAACAGGAGCGTCCGGCTGGCGTTCGACGAATCCGTCACGTGTGAGCCGCCCCGGGTGAGGTTCCAGATCAGCCACGTGTCGATGGTCCCGAACGCGAGTTCGCCGCGCCCGGCCCGCGCGCGGGCGCCCGGCACATGGTCCAGCAACCATTGCAGCTTGGTCCCGGAAAAGTAGGCGTCGAGGACCAGCCCGGTCTTCTGCTGGAACAGGCCTGCCAGTCCTTGCGCCCGCAGCTCGTCGCAGATGCCCGCCGTGCGCCGGTCCTGCCAGACGATGGCCGGCGCGATGGGCAGGCCCGTCGCCCGCTCCCAGACCACGGTGGTCTCGCGCTGGTTGGTGATCCCCAGCGCCGCGATATCGCGGCCGGCAACCCGCGCGTCCGCAAGCGCGCGGTCGACCACCGCCCGTTGCGACGACCAGATTTCCTGCGGGTCATGCTCGACCCAGCCGGGCTGGGGGAAGGATTGCCGGAATTCCTGCTGCGCCCCGCCGATGCGGTTGCCCGCCTGATCGAAGACGATGGCGCGCGAACTGGTCGTGCCCTGGTCGAGCGCGAGTACGAAAGACATGAACCGACTCCCCAAGTGCGCCGCGGATGGCCGCTGAAATTGAGTGTTGCGGCGCAACAGAGTAAAATCCCGGGCTGGTTGCTCAATTCCCTGCCCGCACCAGCGATCCGGAAGTATGCCGGAATTTCCGCGGGCGCAATATCCGAACAGGCCAGCACACGATGCCGCTTTCTCCTTCGCTCGCGCCGCGCCAGCGCCTGCACACGCGCGAACTCCGCTACGATGGCTTCCGGCTCGCCGGCGGCGGCTACGAAATCGAAGCCCGCCTGGTCGACGTCAAGGACGACGACTACGAACTGGCCTCCGGCGTGCGCCAGGGCGGCGATCCGGTCCACGACATGAGCGTGCGCGTCACCCTCACCGCGGACTTCGTGATCACGCACGTCGAGGCGTGCTCCGACTGGGTGCCGTACCCGGGCGGCTGCGACACGATCGGCCCGGCCTATGCCCGGCTGGTCGGCGTATCGCTGATGCAGGGCTTTCGCAACGCGCTGCGCGAACGCCTCGGAGGGATCGAGGGTTGCACGCACATCACCGAAATGCTCGGGGGCTTGCCGACCGCGGCGGTCCAGATGCGCGCCAGCGAGGTGCGGGAGACCGACGACATCGATGGCGTGAAGCCGTTCCAGCTCGATCGCTGCCATGCGCTGGTCACCACGGGCGCCACGGTGCGGCGCTACTACCCGCGGTGGTATCGCCAGAGAGCGGAGCAAACGCCGGTTGACCAAGGTCAATAGCACAATGGCGGGCAGCCTGTATCGTAGTACCACTTCAAACAGGGCAGGACCATCCAATGAAAATCCACGAATACCAAGGCAAGGAAATCCTGCGCCGGTACGGTGTCCCGACTCCGCGCGGCGTGCCGTGCTTCAGCGTCGATGAGGCGGTCAAGGCGGCTGAGCAGCTGGGCGGCCCGGTCTGGGTCGTCAAGGCGCAGATCCACGCGGGCGGCCGCGGCAAGGGCGGCGGCGTCAAGGTCGCGAAGTCGATCGCGCAGGTGCGCGAGTTCGCCGGCGCGATACTCGGCATGCAGCTCGTCACGCATCAGACAGGACCGGCCGGCCAGAAGGTGCGGCGGCTGCTGATCGAGGAGGGCGCCGACATCAGAAAGGAACTGTACGTGGGCATGGTCGTCGACCGCGTGACCCAGCGCATCTGCCTGATGGCGTCCTCCGAGGGCGGGATGGACATCGAGGAAGTGGCCGCGCATGCGCCGGAGAAGATTCACAAGGTGTTCATCGATCCCGCGACCGGACTAACCGACGGCGATGCCGACGAAATCAGCCGCAAGATCGGGATACCGGAAGCCAGCCTCGCCGGGGGCCGCGCCGCGTTGCAGGGGCTGTACAAGGCGTTCTGGGAAACCGACGCCTCGCTGGCCGAGATCAACCCGCTGATCGTGACCGGCAGCGGCCAGGTGGTCGCGCTGGACTCGAAGATGAACTTCGATTCGAACGCCTTGTTCCGCCATCCGGACATCGTCGCGATGCGCGACCTCGATGAAGAGGATCCGGCCGAGGTCGAAGCCTCGAAGTTCGACCTGTCGTACATCTCGCTCGACGGCAACATCGGCTGCCTGGTCAACGGCGCCGGCCTGGCGATGGCGACGATGGACACCATCAAGCTGTTCGGCGCAGAGCCCGCCAACTTCCTCGACGTGGGCGGCGGGGCGACGACCGGAGAAGGTGACCGAGGCGTTCAAGATCATGCTCAAGAACGACAAGGTCAAGGGCATCCTGGTCAACATCTTCGGCGGCATCATGCGCTGCGACACCATCGCCAACGGCGTCGTCGAGGCGGCGCGGCAGGTGAATCTCTCGGTCCCGCTGGTGGTGCGCATGCGCGGGACCAACGAAGATGTCGGCCGCCAGATCCTGAAGGACTCCGGCCTCCCGATCATCCAGGCCGGCAACATCGCCGATGCGGCGAAGGAAATCGTCGCGGCGGTTGCGGCGTGAACGCATTGACCCGGCTTGCGCCACACCATCCGGCCCCCCGCCCGAGCCAAACCAAGGAAACCTCATGTCGATTCTGATCAACAAGAACTCCCGCGTGGTCACGCAGGGCATCACCGGCAAGACCGGCCAGTTTCACACCCGGATGTGCCGCGAGTACGCGAACGGCAAGAACTGCTTCGTCGCCGGCGTCAATCCCAAGAAGGCCGGCGAGGACTTCGAAGGCGTGCCCATCTTTGCGACCGTGAAGGACGCGAAGGAGAAGACGGGCGTCAACGTGTCGGTGATTTACGTGCCGCCGCCATTTGCGGCCGCGGCGATCTGGGAAGCGGTCGAGGCCGATCTCGATCTGGTGATCTGCATCACCGAAGGCATTCCGGTCCGGGACATGGTCGAGGTCAAGGACCGGATGAAAAAGCAGAACAGGAAGACGCTGCTGGTCGGCCCGAACTGCCCGGGCGTGATCACGCCCGACGAAATCAAGATCGGCATCATGCCCGGCCACATCCACAAGAAGGGCCGCATCGGCGTCGTCTCGCGTTCCGGCACGCTGACCTACGAAGCGGTAGGCCAGCTGATGGACCTGGGCCTCGGCCAGTCGACGTGCGTGGGCACCGGCGGGGACCCCGTCAACGGCCTGAAGCACGTCGACATCCTCCGGATGTTCAACGACGATCCGGAGACCGACGCCGTGATCATGGTCGGCGAGATCGGCGGCTCCGACGAGGAGACAGCTGCGCGAGTGGGTGAAGGCCAACATGAAGAAGCCCGTCGTCGGCTTCATCGCCGGCGTCACCGCGCCGGCCGGCAAGCGCATGGGGCACGCGGGCGCCATCATTTCCGGCGGCAAGGGCACGGCGCAGGAGAAGCTGGCAGTGATGGAGGCGTGCGGGATCAAGGTCACGCGGAATCCGGCGGAGATGGGGCGGCTGCTGCAGTCGGTCCTGTAGCCCGGCGGAAGGCGCCGCGTACGCCGTCGCGTTTGCGCCGCAGCGGCAAACTCCGTAGCATGGGCCGGATGCGGCGGCGCAGTAGGCTAGAATCGCCGCCATGATGACCGTGGCGCGAAGTCCCGGCACTTTTACGCAGCAGCAGCAGGGGATCGACGATGGACATGTTTTCTTCTCCCGCCATCTGGGCGGCGCTGGGCAACATCATTCTGGTCAACATCGTCCTCTCCGGCGACAACGCGGTGGTGATCGCCATGGCCGCGCGCGGGCTGCAGGGCAGGCACCAGAAGCTGGCCATCATCTGGGGCAGCGCCGCGGCGATCGCAATGCGGGTGGTGCTGACGATCTTCGCGGTCGAATTGCTGAAGTACCCGTACCTCAAGATCGTCGGCGCGCTGCTGCTGCTCTATATCGGCGTGCAGCTGCTGGCCGAGGGCGACGACGACGAGACTTCCGTCGTCGAGCACGTCGTGCTGTGGGCCGCGATCAGGACGATCCTGATGGCGGACCTGGTGATGAGCCTGGACAACGTCATCGGCGTCGCGGCGGCGGCCAAGGGGAATCCAACACTGCTGATCATCGGCCTGGCGATCAGCATTCCGCTGATCATCTTCGGCAGCACCCTGATGCTCAAGCTGATGGAGAAGTTTCCCATCATCATCACCCTGGGCGGCGCCCTGCTGGGCTACCTGGCGGGCGACATGTTCGTCACCGACCCGGCCATCATCGACTGGGTCAAGGCGGTGTTTCCGCACCACGATCTGCAAGTCATCCCCGGCAGCCTCGAAATAAGCCTGCCCGGCCTGGTCGGCGCCGCGCTGGTCATCATCGGCGGCAAGTGGCTCAGCCGGCGCGCGGCGGCGAAGGCCGGGGTCCCGGTCACCGGAGAATAACGGTGGCACTCTTCCTGCGCGAGGATGATGTCAAGCAGGTGCTGACGATGCCGTTGGCGCTGGATCGCGTCGCGGCGGCCTTCCGCCACCTGGGGCTGGGCGAGGCGATCGACCTGCCGCGCGAGCGCGTGCGCCTGCCGCAGGTTTCCCAGCAATTGATGCAGGGCGCGGTGCCGGCGCTCAACGTGATCGGCTACAAGCACTACACCAACAGCCGCGAAGCGACGCGGTTCCTGATCTATCTCTACAACGCCGAGCGCGGACATCTCGACGCGATCCTCGAAGGCAACATCCTGGGCATGATGCGCACCGGCGCCGCCAGCGGAGTCGCGACCCGGCACCTGGCACGGCCGGATGCGGGCGTCGTCGGCTTGTTCGGCACCGGCTGGCAGGCGGTCGGGCAGCTGCGCGCGATCGCGCTGGTGCGCACGCTGCGGCAGGTCAAGGTGTTCGGCCGCAATCCCGACCGGCTGGCGCGCTTCTGCGAACGCATGCGCGCGGAACTCGGCGTACCCGTCGAACCGATGGCCTCCGCCGAGGACACCGTGCGCGGCAGCGACATCGTCGTCACCATCACTTCGTCGGCCACGCCCCTGTTCAACGGTGACTGCCTCGAGCCTGGCACGCACATCAATGCCGTCGGGGCCAATTCGCTCGCCCGCAGGGAACTCGACGAAACGACCGTCGCGCGCGCATCGCTGATCGCGGTGGACACGGTGCCAACGGCATTGCGCGAGGCGGGGGACCTGCTGCCTGCGCTGGAGAAGGGGCGGTTGCACCCGCGGCAACTCGTCGAGCTGGGCACGATCGTCGCCGGCCGCGCCGAAGGGCGGTCGACGCCCACGCAGATCACGATCTTTGAGTCGCAGGGCCTGGCGATCCAGGACCTGGTGGTGGGTGCCGCGCTGGTCGAACTGGCGCGCGCCAGAGGCCTGGGCATCGAGCTGCCGCTGGCGATGTGACAGCGATCGATGGCCGCCGTCCCGATTGAAATGGCCGCCCTGACCGACGTCGGGCGGTCGCGGCCGCACAACGAGGACGCGCATTACATCGACACCCATCTGCGCCTGGCCCTGCTGTGCGACGGGATGGGGGGCTACAGCTCGGGTGAGGTCGCCAGCGCCGCCGCGATCGAGACCATCGTCAACGGCGTCCGCGATCACGCCAGCCCGGACCGGATCCTGGGCAAGATCGACACCAGCAGCGGGCTCACGCACGCGGCGATGTACCTGCGCGAGCAGATCCTGATCGCGAACCAGATCATCTATAACCGCGCGCACAGCGATTCCAAATTCGCCGGCATGGGCACCACCGTCGTCGCCAATTTCTTCTACGAGAACCGCGTGTGCATCGCGCACATCGGCGACTCGCGCTGCTACCGCTGGCGCCGCGACAAGTTCCAGCAGCTCACGCGCGACCACTCGCTGCTGCAGGACCAGATCGACTTCGGGCTGATCACGCCGGAAGAGGCCCGGCACGCCCAGCACAAGAACCTGCTGACCAAGGCGCTGGGCATCGACCCCATCGTTGAGCCCGACATCAACGAGTACCGAATCGAGGTGGGCGACATCTACCTGCTGTGCTCGGACGGCCTGTGCGATCCTGTCAACGACGACGAGATGGCGGCGCTACTGTCGGTGGAAACTCTCGACCTCCGCGTGGCGTTGCAGCAGATGATCGACCTTGCCAACCAACGCGGGGGGCCGGACAATATCACGGCTGTCCTGGTCCGGGTGCCGGAAGGGTTTATCGAGCAGGGGGGGTGGGCGAAGTGGCGGAAGGGGGGGTGAAGCGGCAGCGGGACCGGTCGCCGCCATGATGGCGGGGACCGGTCGCCTCGCGTCGCGTCACCGTCCAGCCGATTGCCCATGAGTCTTTTCGATCGATTCCGTGCGGCCAAACGGCGCGCGAGCGGCAAGGACAACGGCCCGGCGCCAGCCGCTACGGCGCGGGCATCGCGGCTGGTCGACGAGGGTAACCAGCTCGAGGACCAGGGACGACTCGACGAGGCGATGCAGCGCTACGCGTCCGCGATCGAACTGGCACCGGGTGACGCGCGGGCGCACCTGAATCTGGGCAACGTCCTGCTGGCCTCGGGCGACGCACAGGCCGCACTCGCCGCGTATGCCAGGGCGCTGGAAGCCAGGCCGGGCTACGCCGCCGCGCACTACAACATGGGCAACGCCTACGCGCGCCTGGGCCGCCAGCACACGGCACTGGGCTGCTATCACAAAGCCCTGCAGCTCAAGTCGGATTTCGTCGACGCAGAGGTGGCGCTGGGCAACGCGCAGACCGCGCTGCGAATGCTCGACGATGCGGCGGCCAGTTTCCGGCGCGCGCTTGTGCTCAGGCCCGATTATGCGCAGGTGCACTTCAACCTCGGCAACGTCCTGCAGCAGGTGGGCCGGGTCGATGCGCTGCGCTCGTTCAGGGAGGCCGCGGACTTGCAGGCGGACTTCGGCGCTGCCGCGGCGCAGGCGTTCCACTGGGCGAACCAGTTGTGCGACTGGACCCGCCGCGGTGCGGACGAAGCAGCGCTGGTCGACATGGTAGTCCGCGACGTGCCGGGCATTTCGCCCTTCGTCCTGTTGAGCCTGGACCCTCGGCACATCGATGCCGCGTTGCTGCAGCGGCGGGCCGCACTCTGCTTTGCCGGGGACATGCCGGGCGGGTCCCCGGCAGGCACCCCACCCTCGCCCCGCGCCAGGCTGCCCGGAGAGCGATTGCGCATCGCGTACCTGTCGGCGGACTTCCATGAGCACGCGACGATGCATCTGCTGGGCGGCGTGCTGGCCGCGCATGACAGAGCGAGGTTCGCGATCCACGGCTACTCGTACGGAACGACCGGCGATGCGGTGACGGCGCGGGCGCGCGCGTCGTGCGATGTCTTCCGCGACCTCGCGGCGTTGCCGGATGCCGCCGCGGCGGCGGTCATTGCGGCGGACGGCATCGACATCCTGGTCGACCTGAAAGGATTCACCACCGGTGCGCGCATGCAGATCGCGGCGTTGCGTCCCGCCCCGGTGAGCGTGAGCTGGCTTGGATATCCGGGAACGCTGGGCCACCTCGCGCTGGCCGACTATCTGGTGGGGGACCCCGTTGTCACGCCGCCGGAACATGCGGCGCACTTCAGCGAAACACTGGCCTTGCTGCCCCACTGCTACCAGCCCAACGACCGGACGCGCAGGATCGGCCGCAAGCCCGGCCGCGCCGAGGCCGGGCTGCCGGAGACCGGTTTCGTCTTTTGCAGCTTCAACCAGAGCTACAAGTTCAACCCGGAGAGTTTCGACGTTTGGTGCCGACTGCTGGACCAGGTGCCGGGCAGTGTCCTCTGGCTGCTGCCGACATCGGCGCCGATGGCCGGCAATCTGCGGCGCGAGGCGGTTGCGCGGTGCATCGCGGCCGACCGCCTGGTCTTTGCCCCGATGCTGCCGCAGGCCGAACATCTCGGCCGCCTGCAGCTGGCGGACCTGGCGCTCGACACCTTTCCGTACAATTCGCACACGACCGGCAGCGACGCGCTGTGGGCCGGCGTGCCGATCGTCACCCGGATGGGGAACACTTTCGCCAGTCGCGTCGCCGCCAGCCTGCTTGGCGCGGCGGGACTGCCCGAGCTGGTGACGCAGGGCTGGGACGACTATTTCGACTTGGCGAAGTCGCTGGCGCTCGATGAGCAGCGCCTGGCGGCGCTTCGGCGGAGACTTGTGGCGGGGCGGGCAAGCGTGCCGTTGTTCGACACCGAACGGTTCACCCGCGACCTGGAACGGCTCTACGGCCGCATCTGGGAACAGGCAACGGGTGGTGTCAGGGAAGTCATCGTCCTGCCCGCCGCGGATGCGCCGGCGTGATTTCGGCAATCGCAGTCTGGCATAGCGCATGCACACACACGGCCGCGGGGAGTTGAGGCATGGGCTGGCTTGACCGGATCCGGCGGGGCAAGGGCCAGGCGAACCCACCAGACACCGCGGCGGCGACGGCAGGGACGGATGCGCTGCGCCTGATTGCCGAAGGCAACGCGTGCGAGGACCACGGCCGGTTGCAGGAAGCGCTGGCGCGCTACGACGAAGCGATACGACTGGCGCCGGAGCTGGCGCGGGCGCACCTGAACCGGGGCAATGCGCTGCTGGCGCAGGGCGACGCGCAGGGCGCGGTCGCTGCCTACACGACAGCGCTGGGCAACGATCCGGGCTACGCGGCCGCACACTACAACCTGGGCAATGCGTACGCCCGCCTGGGCCGCCGCGAAGACGCTGTCGAGGCCTACCGGCAAGCGCTGGTCCTGAAGCCGGACTTCGCCGATGCGGAAGTGGCGCAGGGCGCGCTGCAAGCCGAGGTCGGACAGGTGGACGAGGCGCTGGCAAGCTATCGGCGAGCATTGCGGATCGACCCCGGCGACGCCGCGGCACACGGCAATCTCGCCAACATCCTGCGGGACCAGGGTCAATTCGAGGAAGCGATCGCAAGTTATCGCCGGGCGCTGGAACGCGCACCGGGAATGGCCCTGGCGCAGTATGGCCTGGGCACCGCGCTGCAAGGATTGGGGCGCTTTGAGGATGCGGTCGCGATCTACCAGATGCTGCTGCGGGGCACGCCGGATTTCGCGCTGGCCCATGGCAACCTGGGCAGCGCGCTGCGGGCGCTCGGTCGCAACGACGAGGCGATTGCAAGCTATCGCGAGGTGTTGCGGCTGGCGCCCGATCAGGTGGAAGCGCACTACGATCTCGGCAACCTGCTCAAGGACATCGGGCGCACCCGCGAAGCCGCCGAATGCTATCGCCAGGTGCTGCGTCTCGATCCGGCGCATGGCCGTGCGCACTGCCAGTCGGGTTACCTGTTGCTGGCGGAAGGACGGCTCGACGCGGCGCTCGCGGCCAATCGCCGGGCGCTGGAGATCGAGCCCCGCAACGTCATCGCGCACAACAACATGGCCGAGGCGTTCCGGGACCTCGGCCTGCTGGACGACGCACTGGCCTGCTATCGGCAGGCGCTCGACATCGAACCGGACAATGCAGTGGTGCGCAGCAACCTGCTCGGCACGCAGAATTTCATCGACAGGCTCGGCCCCCTGGACCTGCTGGCCGACGCCGTGCGCTTCGGCGAACTGGCCGCGCGGCGTGCCCGCTCCTTCACCAGCTGGCCCAACGCGCCGGATCCCGCGCGCGCACTGCGCATCGGCATCGTTTCCGGCGACTTGCGCAGCCATCCGGTCGGGCACTTTCTCGAAGGCGCGCTCGCGGCGCTCAAGGCCAGGGAGCCGCGCCTGCTGGAGTTCCATGCCTACTCGAACTGCGACGTGCACGATGCAGTCTCCACGCGAATCGCGGCCGCCTGCCAGACTTGGTGCCCCGCCGCCGGACTGTCCGACGAAGCGCTTGCCCGGCGGATCCACAGCGACGGGATCGACATCCTGCTCGACCTCTCCGGTCATACCGCGTTCAACCGCCTGACGATGTTCGCGTGGAAGCCGGCGCCCGTCCAGGTCAGCTGGCTGGGGTATTTCGCCACCACCGGCGTCGCGGCAATCGATTACCTGATCGCCGATCCGTGGACACTGCCGGGCAGTGAGGCAGGCAATTTCACCGAACGGGTCTGGCGGCTGCCCGAAACCCGGCTTTGCTTCACGCCACCGGACGCGGACATCGCGGTCGCGCCGCTGGCCGCCTCCACGAACGGTTATGTCACCTTCGGCTGTTTCAATCGCGTGGCCAAGATCAACGACAGCGTCATCGCGCTATGGTCCCGGGTGCTGGCGCGCGTCCCGGGCAGCCGGTTGCTGCTCAAGTCCAGGCCATTCATCGACGCGTCCTTCCGACAGCGCATCAGCGAGCGCTTCGCCCGCCACGCGGTGCCGGCCGGGCGCTTGCTGCTGGAAGCCGACGAGCCGCGCGAGGCATATCTGGCGGCGCACCGGCGGGTCGACATCGCGCTGGACCCCTTCCCGTTCACGGGCGGCACGACGACCGTTGAAGCGCTCTGGATGGGCGTGCCTGTGCTGACGCTGGCGGGCATGAGTTTCCTTGCCCGGCAGGGCGTGGGCCTCCTGATGAACGCCGGATTGCCCGACTGGATTGCCGCCGATGCGGACGATTACGTCGCGCGCGCGGTGGCCCATGCCGGCGATCTGCCCGGCCTCGCGGCGCTACGCGGCAACTTGCGCCAGCAGGTCCTCGCCTCGCCGGTCTTCGACGCGCCGCGCTTTGCCGGCCACTTTGACGCAGCGCTGCGCGGCATGTGGCAGGCCTGGTGCGCGCAGGCGGGCAAGCCGGCGTAATGGCGCGCGCGGCCAAATCTGTTGTGGCGCGACCGGCAGCATGCGCACCGGCCTGCGCAATCGGCTGACGCTTGGCAACTTCCCGGAGGTACTGAATGAGGCTGACGCGAATGCTTCGCAAGATGTTAGGCGGCGCGCCGGACCGGGCGGCCGATGCGGGCGCATTGTCAGCGCCACGCCCGGACGCCGCCGTGGTCAACACGCTGCCCAAGCTGAGCACCCCGCCGCCGGACCAGCTGTTCAACTTCTTCATGCCCTTGTTCTGGGGGACCGCGAATCCGGAAGCCGTCGCGGCATCGGCCAAGGCGATCGTCGGCCAGGCCAACAGCGGCCATCACTTTGCCGACAACTTCCTGACCTGGGGCCGGAACATGTCGATGCTTGACGACCGCCCATTCGTGCAGGCGTGGGAGTCGAACATCGAAAGCCCGTCCGACAAGGCGATCCTCTGGCGGCGATATGTCCTGGCATGCGCCGCCTACCACTGCGTCCAACTCGACGGCGACTTCGTCGAGTGCGGCGCCTACACGGGGGTCGGCATGAAGACGGTCATCGACTACCTGGGTGGCAAATCGTTTCCGAAGAACTTCTGGGGGTATGACGTCTTCGAGCACGATGCGTCGATGCTCAATCATCCGATGCCGGAATTGGGCAGCGGCCTGTTTGATCGCGTGCGGAAGAAGTTCGCGGCGTATCCCCAGGTCAAGGTGATGAAGGGCCTGATTCCGCGGGTCTTCGCGGATGGTTGTCCCGAGCGGATTGCCTACCTGCACATCGACCTGAACCAGGCGCCGGCCGAGGTCGCGGCGCTGGATCACCTGTTCGAGCGCATGGTGCCGGGCGGCATCCTGATCCTCGACGACTACGAGTGGTCCGGGGAATACCGTCCGCAAAAACTGGCGGAGGACCAGTGGTTCGACGCGCGGCGCTACCGCGTCATGCCATTGCCGACCGGGCAGGGGCTGGTCATCAAGCGCTGATGGTCCAGCGCGGGAACCGCGAGAATCGCGGCCGTATCCGCTGCCGCAAATTTCCAACACTGGTTCGTAGCGCGGACGAATTCCACCGCGCGGGACGGCCCGCGGCGCCATTCTTCGGTAGACTTTGGAAGTCCGCCAGCCAGGAAGCCTAACGGTTCCCGAACCAATACCGGTCCCCCATGGGAAATTCGCCGCAGCCAGACGCCGTCCTGATGACCGAATCCGCGCAAGCCGACCGCGGCGAATCCGGTCGCCCGCTGGTCTCGGCCGTGATGCCCTGCCTGAACGAGGAACTCACGCTGGGAATCTGCGTGGACAAGGCGCTGCGCGCCTTTCGCGCGATGGGGGTGGCGGGGGAAGTGGTCGTTGCAGACAACGGCTCGACCGACGCCTCGGTGGAAGTCGCGCGCGCCCACGGCGCCCGGGTCGTGCACCAGCTCGTCAAGGGCTACGGCGCGGCGTTGCAGACCGGCATCGATGCCGCGGTTGGCGACTTCATCATCATGGGCGACGCCGACGAGTCGTACGACTGGACCGCCATCGCGCCGTTCGTCGAAGAATGGCGAAAAGGGGCCGACATGGTGATGGGCAACCGCTTCCGCGGCGGGATAAAGCCCGACGCGATGCCCGCCTTGCATCGCTATCTTGGGAACCCGGTCTTGTCGTTCATCTCGAGACTCGCCTTTCGCGTGCCGCTGGGAGATTTCCATTGTGGGATGCGGGGGTTTTCCAAGGCTGCCTACGAGAAGATGCGGCCGCGCACGGCGGGGATGGAGTTTGCGACGGAGCTCATCGCCGGCGCGGCCCGGAGCGGCCTGAAGATAGTGGAAATCCCGGTGACGCTCTATCCCGACAAGCGCAACAGGCCGCCGCACTTGCGGTCGTTTCGGGACGGGTGGCGGCACCTGCGGTTCATCGTCACGTATGCGCCGCATTACCTGTACCTCATCCCGGGGGCATCGATGCTGGCGATAGGCCTGATCCTACAGGCGTTGCTGGCGACGGGGCCGCTGCAGGTGGGAAGGACATACCTGGGAATCCATTATCTCGCCTTGGGCGGCCTGCTCATGCTTATTGGGTTCAACGTCTTAACCATGGGGGTCATTGCGAAGCTGATCGTAGCCGACCGGTATCCGCTTGCACTGGGTGGAAAGATGATGGCCCTGCTACGCGTATTCAGCCTGGAACGAGCGCTGACTCTCGGCGGAACGCTGCTATTGGCGGGCCTAGCCATCGCGGGATTCATCTTCCGGCTTTGGCTGCAGCGCGCGGGAGGATCCATGGATGATACGGTCCACCCTGCATTCGTGGCCGGACATTTGATGGTGCTTGGATTCAACGTGATGTTCTTTTCGTTCATCTTTCATCTGGCGATTTCCGAGCGGGACGCCGATGGAAGCTGGCGACCGTGAATCGCGATATGCGCAAGCTGACGTTGGGGCAAATGAGGATGCCGAGTGGGGGAGGGCCAAAGAGTGCGGGAAAGCCTCTTGCCAAGGTAGCGGCGAGCGCGCTGCTATCGCTACTGTTCTTTTGGTCCGGCGTGTCAGCGCTCGTTTACCAGATTTCCTGGCAGCGAATCCTTTTCTCATCGTTCGGGATAGACATCGAGTCCGTTACGATCATCGTGTCGACCTTCATGCTTGGCCTGGGCTGTGGCGCGATCGTAGGCGGCCTGCTTGCCGACCGCTGGCCGCGACACGTGCTTCTTCTTTTCGCTGCAAGTGAAGCCGGAATTGGCATGTTCGGTCTGTTCAGCGTAGCAGCCATTCGGGCCCTTGGAGATGTGCTGATCGATAGCCATCCGGCCACGCTTGCCGCGGCGAACTTCCTGGTACTGCTCGTGCCGACATCGATGATGGGAGCACCCCTCCCCATGCTCGTTGCTTATGTGGCGAAAGGTGGGACGAGCGTCGGCGTCTCGATAGGTGGCCTGTACTTCGCGAATACGCTCGGCGCTGCAATCGGTTGCTACATAATTGGTTTCCTCTGGCTGATGCACTTTGATCTTCCGTCCGCAGTAAACGCCGCGGCCATGGTCAATCTGGCGGTGGCTGCGATCGTTGCCTCGATGGCGCGCGGACTCAGATGACCCAAGTCTGGTTTGCCCGCTGGGTGTCACTCTGCGTCGGCTTTCTCAGCTTGAGTCAGGAAATTCTCCTGGTTCGCCTTGTCGGGTTTGTCCATCACTCGACACCGAGAGCGCTCTCGTTCGTGCTGGTCTTCTTTCTGCTCGGCATCGCCGTGGGGGCGCATGTCGGAAAACTCGTCTGCAGATCAGGCTC
>JADKEV010000032.1 GCA_016717855.1 Betaproteobacteria bacterium | reverse complement strand
AAGCGCATCCATCGTGAGCATCACCGACAAGACCTTGCACGTTTGCAACTGCAACCAGACCATGCCGCTCGACGCGGCGGCGCTGGGGGCGGCGCTGAAACTGGGGCGGCCGCTGCTGCTGAAACAGCAGATGTGCCAGCGCGAACTGCCCGCGTATGCCGAAGGCGCGAAAGGCGACCTGATCGTCGCCTGCACGCAGGAGGCGAAGCTGCTGGGCGACGTGGCCGACGACAACCAGGGCGCGACCGCGATCCGCTTCGTGAACATCCGCGAGACCGCGGGCTGGTCGCAGGAAGCCGCGTTCGCGACGCCGAAGATCGCCGCGCTGCTCGCCGCCGCCGCGCTGCCCGATCCGCCGCCGGTGCCGCGCGTGGCCTACAAATCCGGCGGCCAGACGCTGATCGTCGGGCCGGCGGACGCGGCGTTGTACTGGGCCAACCTGCTCAAGGGTCAGCTCGCCGTCACCGTGTTGGCAACCGGCCGCGCGAATGGCGCCGAACTGCCGGTGACGCGCGAGTTCTCCGTGCTCACCGGCAGCGTGAAAAAAATCGCCGGCTGGCTGGGCGAGTTCGACGTCGAATGGGCGCAGGACAACCCGATCGACCTCGACCTCTGCACGCGCTGCAACGCCTGCATCCGCGCCTGCCCCGAGTCGGCGATCGACTTTTCGTACCAGGTCGACCTGGACAAATGCAAGAGCCACCGCGCCTGCGTCGCCGCCTGCGGCGAAGTCAAGGCGATCGACTTCGACCGCCGCGACACGTCGCGCACCGAGCGCTTCGACCTGGTCCTCGATCTCCAGCGCGCGCCGTACTTCAGCGGCGCCGGCTACCAGCCCCCGCAAGGCTACTTCGCCCCCGGCGCTGATCCTGCCGCGCAGATCGCCGCCGCCGCCGAACTGGCGCAGATGGTCGGCGAGTTCGAGAAGCCGAAGTACTTCGCGTACAAGTCCAGCATCTGCGCGCACAGCCGCTCGCAGCAACCTGGCTGCAACCAGTGCATCGACGTGTGCTCGACGCATGCGATCACGCCGGACCGCGATCACATCAAGGTCGAGCCGCAGTTGTGCATGGGCTGCGGGGCGTGCACGACGGTGTGCCCGTCGGGCGCGCTGGCCTTCCAGTACCCGCGGGTCGCCGACATCGGCGCCCGCATCAGGACGCTGCTGCGCACGTACCACGAGGCGGGCGGGCGCGACGCCTGCCTGCTGCTGCACGCCGAGGACGGCCGTGCCGCGATCGAGCGGCTGGCCCGCCACGGCAACGGCCTGCCGGCGCGGGTGATCCCGGTCGAAGTCCATCACATCGCCTCGATCGGCATGGACGTGTGGCTGGGCGCGCTCGCCTGGGGCGCCAGCCAGGTCGCGGTGCTCGCGACCGGCGCTGAGGCGCCGCAGTATCGCGAGGCGCTCGCGCGGCAGATGGGCTTCGCCGACGCCATCGCGCAGGCGCTGGGCTACCAGGGCGAGCACTTCCGCGTGGTCGACGGCGCCGCCACCCCGGCGCTGGAAGAAGCGCTGTGGACGTGGCAGCGCGCGCTGGCGGTCCGCATGCCGGCCACTTTCAACCTGGTCAACGACAAGCGCACCGCGATCGCGATGGCCGTCGAGCATCTGCTCGCGCACGCGCCGGCGCCGCAGTCCGTGATCGCGCTGGGCGCCGGCGCGCCCTTCGGCGAGATCCGGGTCAACACCGACACGTGCACGCTGTGCATGGCCTGCGTGGGCGCCTGCCCGGAAGGTGCGCTGGCCGACAATCCCGAGCTGCCGCAGCTGCGCTTCATCGAGTCCAAGTGCGTCCAATGCGGGATCTGCGCCAGCACCTGCCCCGAGCACGCGATCACCTTGCAGCCGCGCCTGCTGCTGACCAGGGAGGCGAAGCAGTTGCGCGTCCTCAACGAGGCGGCGGTGTACAACTGCATCGGCTGCGGCAAGCCGCTGGGCACGCAGAAGATGGTCGAAGGCATGATCGCGAAACTGACCGGCCATTCGATGTTCGCCAGCCCCGAGATGCTCAACCGGCTGCGCATGTGCGCCGACTGCCGCGTCGTCGACCTGATCAAGAACGAGAAAAGCGTCGACATCCTCAAAGGCGGTCTCCCCAAATGAGCGCCTCGACCATCGGCTTCGTCCATCGCCTCGAACCGGAAGACCAGGTGCGGGCGGACTTCTATGCGTTGCTGGCGCGACTTTATTTTTCGCCGCCCGACAGCGAGCTGCTGCGGATCATGGGCAGCGCACCACTGCTCGCCGCCGAAGCCGATGCGGCAGCGCTCGCCATCGCGTGGGCGAAGCTCGCCGCCGCCGCGCGGGTGATGGATGCGGACGCCGCGCAGGACGAGTACGAGGCACTGTTCGGCGGCGTCGGCAAGAGCCTGATTTCGCTCTATGCGTCGTACTACGCGGCGGGCGACGTGCCGGGCGTAGCGGGACAATTCCTGGTCGATTTGCGCGCGGCGCTGGCGGACCTCGGACTGGGCCTGCGCACCGGACAGAACCTGCCCGAAGACCATCTCTCCGCGCTGTTCGAAGCCATGCGCCTGCTGATCGCGGGCAATGCCGAAAGCGGTCCGTGCTCCGTCGCTGAACAGCGCGCGTTCTTCGTGAAGTTCATAGGCCCTTGCTATGCGGAATGCTGCACCGCAATAGCCGCGACGACCATTGCGAATTTTTACAGAACGGTGGCACAATGCACCATTGCATTCCTGGCAGTCGAAGACGAGTCACTCGCTATCGCCTGAATGCGATGTGTATGTGTTACCGAGCAGTAAGTTGTTTTAGCGACTGGAGGCGCACATGTCCGATCAAGACCGTTCTTCCCCGGCCCCGGCCAATCTGCGACGTCGCGGATTCCTTCTGACCCTGGGCACCGCCGGCGCCGCAACGGCCGCCGTGGCACTCAAACCGATCACCGCACCCACACCCGAATTACCGACAGCCGCCCCCGCAGGCGAGCCAGGGTTATCGCGACACGCAGCACGTCCGCGATTACTACCGCACTACCAAGATCTGATCAGGAGGTTGTCATGATGCTCACCAAGACATCCAGTGGTGCGGCCCCGTCGCGCCTGCGCCGCACAAGTTCCGGCGCGCCCGCCGGCACGCTGGACCGCCGCACGTTCCTCAAGCGCTCCGGCATGGTCGCCGGCGGCGCCGCGTTCGCCAGCCAGCTGCCCTATAACGTGATGGGCAAGGCCGAGGCCGCCGCCGATGCGGCGGCCAAGGTCGAAGTCAAGCGCACCGTGTGCACGCACTGCTCGGTGGGCTGCGCGATCGACGCCATCGTCGAGAACGGCGTCTGGGTGCGCCAGGAACCGGTGTTCGATTCGCCGATCAACCTCGGCGCGCATTGCGCCAAGGGCGCGTCGGTGCGCGAGCACGGGATGACGCACGACTCGCGCCGGCTGCGCACGCCGATGAAGCTGGTGAACGGCAAGTACCAGAAGATCAGCTGGGAACAGGCGATCAACGAAGTGGGCGACAAGCTGCTCGCCATCCGCAAGGAGTCGAACCCCGACTCCGTGTTCTGGGTCGGCAGCTCCAAGCACAACAACGAGCAGGCGTACCTGATGCGCAAGTTCGTGTCGTTCTTCGGCACCAACAATTGCGACCACCAGGCGCGGATCTGCCATTCGACGACCGTCGCGGGCGTGGCCAATACCTGGGGCTACGGCGCGATGACCAATTCGTACAACGACATGTCGAACACCAAGTGCGCGCTGTACATCGGCTCGAACGCTGCCGAAGCGCACCCGGTGTCGATGCTGCACATGCTGCATGCGAAGGAAACCGGCGCGAAGATGATCGTCGTCGATCCGCGCTACACGCGCACCGCGGCCAAGGCCGACGAGTACGTGCGCATCCGCTCCGGCACCGACATCCCGTTCCTGTTCGGCGTGCTGTATCACATCTTCAAGAACGGCTGGGAAGACAAGCAGTACATCAACGACCGCGTCTACGGGATGGAGAAGGTCAAGGAAGACGTGCTGGCCAAGTGGACGCCGGACAAGGTCGAAGAGGCCTGCGGCGTGCCGGAAGCGCAGATGCTGAAGGTCGCGGAGATGATGGCGAAGAGCAAGCCGGCGACGCTGGTGTGGTGCATGGGCCAGACCCAGCACACCATCGGAAACGCGATGGTCCGCGCGTCGTGCATCGTGCAACTGGCGCTGGGCAACATCGGCGTCTCGGGCGGCGGCGCGAACATCTTCCGCGGCCACGACAACGTCCAGGGCGCCACCGACGTGGGTCCCAATCCCGACTCGCTGCCTGGCTACTACGGGATCGCCACGGGTTCGTGGAAGCACTTCTGCAACGCCTGGGGCGTCGACTACGAATGGCTGAAGAAGCAGTTCGTCTCGCAGGCGATGATGGAAAAGCCCGGGATGACGGTGTCGCGCTGGATCGACGGCGTGATGGAGAAGAACGACACCATCGACCAGGAAAACAACCTGCGCGCGATCGTGTTCTGGGGCCACGCGCCGAACTCGCAGTCGCGCGGCTTCGAGTTGAAGCAGGCGATGGAGAAACTCGACCTGATGGTGATCATCGACCCGTACCCGACCGCCTCCGCGGTGATTCCGGACCGCAAGGACGGCGTCTACCTGCTGCCGGCGTGCACGCAGTTCGAGACCTCGGGCTCGGCCACGGCGTCGAACCGTTCGCTGCAGTGGCGCGAAAAGGTCATCGAGCCGCTGTTCGAATCGATGCCCGATCACACCATCATGCAGGCGTTCGCCGAGAAGTTCGGCTTCGGCACCGAACTCTCGAAGAACTACAAGATGATTTCCTTCGAGCGCAACGGCCGCAAGTGGAACGAGCCGGAGCCCGAATCGATCCTGCGCGAGATCAACAAGTCGGTGTGGACCATCGGCTACACGGGCCAGTCGCCCGAGCGGCTGAAGCTGCACATGAAGCACATGAACACGTTCGACGTGAAGACGCTGAAGGCCAATGGCGGGCCGTGCGATGGCGACTACTTCGGGCTGCCGTGGCCGTGCTACGGGACGCCGGAAATGAAGCATCCGGGCTCGCCCAACCTGTACGACACGTCCAAGCACGTGATGGACGGCGGCGGCAACTTCCGCGCGAACTTCGGCGTCGAGCGCGACGGCGTGAGCCTGCTGGCCGAGGACGGCTCGCATTCCCTGGGCGCGGACATCACGACCGGCTACCCCGAGTTCGACCACGTGCTGCTGAAGAAGCTCGGCTGGTGGAGCGAGCTTTCGGAGGACGAGCAGAAGAAGGCCGAAGGCAAGAACTGGAAGACCGACCCGACCGGCGCGATCATCCGCGTGGCGATGAAGAACCACGGCTGCCATCCGTTCGGCAACGCCAAGGCGCGCGCCATGGTCTGGAATTTCCCCGACGGCGTTCCGCAGCACCGCGAGCCGCTGTACAGCCCGCGCCCGGACATGGTCGCCAAGTATCCGACGCACGACGACAAGAAGGCGTTCTGGCGGCTGCCGACGCTGTTCAAGACCGTGCAGGACGCCAACACCAAGAACGAGATCGCGAAGAAGTATCCGCTGGTCCTCACTTCCGGCCGCCTGGTCGAGTACGAAGGCGGCGGCGAGGAAACGCGCTCGAATCCCTGGCTGGCCGAATTGCAGCAGGAGAACTTCATCGAGATCAACACCAAGGACGCCAACGCGCGCGGCATCCGCAACAACGAGTACGTCTGGGTGCAGTCCGCGACGGGCATGGGCAAGATCAAGGTGAAGGCGCTGGTCACCGAGCGCGTCGCGCCCGGCACCACGTTCATCCCGTTCCACTTCTCCGGCTGGTGGCAGGGCAAGGACCTGGTCGGCAAGTATCCCGACGGCGCCGCGCCCTTCGTGCGCGGGGAATCGGTCAACACCGCGACCACGTACGGCTACGACTCGGTGACGATGATGCAGGAAACGAAGACCACGTTGTGTCAGGTGGAAAGGTACTCGGCATAAGGACGAAATCCCTCACCCCCGCCCCTCTCCCCGAGGGAGAGGGGAGATAAAAGAGCCGCTCACGCGGCTGCAATAAAACTGGAGACGAACATGGCGCGAATGAAATTCCTGTGTGATGCCGAGCGCTGCATCGAGTGCAACGGCTGCGTGACGGCCTGCAAGAGCGAGCACGAGGTGCCGTGGGGCGTGAACCGGCGGCGCGTGGTCACCATCAACGACGGCGTGATCGGCGCGGAGAAGTCGATCTCGGTCGCGTGCATGCATTGCTCCGACGCGCCGTGCATGGCGGTGTGCCCGGTCGACTGCTTCTACAAGACCGAGCAGGGCGTCGTGCTCCACGACAAGGACCTGTGCATCGGCTGCGGCTACTGCTTCTACGCGTGCCCGTTCGGCGCGCCGCAGTTTCCGCAGGCGGGCGCGTTCTCGATGCGCGGCAAGATGGACAAGTGCACGTTCTGCGCCGGCGGCCCGGAAAAAGACAACTCGGTCGAAGAGCGCACGCGCTACGGCCGCAACCGGCTGGCCGAAGGCAAGCTGCCGGCGTGCGCCGAAATGTGCTCGACCAAGGCGCTGCTGGCCGGCGACGCCGACGTGCTCTCCGACATCTATCGCGAGCGCGTCACGCGCCGCGGCAAGGGCGCCGACATGTGGGGCTGGGCCACCGCATACGGACCGGCGCCGGGCGGACCGAAACCGGCAGCACCCACGGCCCCGGCGGCAGGAGGGACCAAGTCGTGATGCGCCGATTGCTGGAAGGAATCATCGTTTGCGTGGCGGTCATCGGGCTCGCCGGATGCGGCGAGCGGCCGCAGGAAATCACCTACAAGCAGGGCACCTACCAGGGCAAGCCGGACTCCCAGCCCTGGGCCGCCGAGCCGTTCAAGGGCGACCAGAAGGCGTGGGAGCTCGCGCTCAAGGACCGCGCCCAGGCGCAGAACGAATACAAGCGGACCAACTAGGGAGCAGGCCATGAGACGGGTTTCCGTGCTGGGCCGGGGAGCGGCCGTCACACTGTCCGCGCTGTTTGCGCTGTTGCTCGCGGCGGCGCTGCCTGCCATCGCGCAGGCCCCGGCGGCGGACCCGGCGATGAAGGACCTTTCCATGGAGCAGGCGCAGCGCGGCGTGAACCAGCCGGGCAACAACGCGCCGGTGTGGCGCGAAGTGCGCGGCGGCGACAAGGAGGCATACGCCAGCATCCCCGGGCGCGAAGTCAACGTCCTGGTGCAGACCGAGGGGCAGGAGTGGCGCGCGCGGCGCAACGGCTTCTGGTCCATCGTCGCCGGCTGGTCGCTGGTCGGGCTGGTGATCATCCTGGCGATCGCGCACATGCTGCTGGGCACCACGCACCTGCGCGAGCCGGAGACGGGCCGCAAGATCCAGCGCTTCACCAACTTCGAGCGCTGGGTGCACTGGAGCGCCGCGATCAGCTTCGTCGTGCTGGCGACCACCGGCCTGATCATGCTGTTCGGCAAGAACATCCTGCTGCCCATCATCGGCTACACGCTGTTTTCGTGGCTGGCCGAGCTGGGCAAGATCCTGCATAACTTCCTGGGACCCCTGTTCGTGGTCACGATCGCCGTAATGATCGTCACCTTTGTCCGCGACAACATCCCCAAGGGCTACGACTTCAAGTGGATCTTCTCGCTGGGCGGGCTGATCGGCGGCGGCCATCCGCCCTCCGGCAAGTTCAACGGTGGCGAGAAGATCTGGTTCTGGGGCGGCGCGCTGGTGATGGGGCTGACGGTCGGCGTCTCGGGCCTGGTGCTCGACTTCCCCAACTTCGACCAGACGCGTTCCACGATGCAGCTGGCCAACATCGTCCACCTGATCGCCACCACGCTGTTCATGCTGGGAACGATGGGGCACATTTACCTGGGCACGCTGGGCGTCGCCGGCGCCTACGACGGGATGCGCACCGGCGTGGTCGACGAGACCTGGGCCAAGGAACACCACCCGTACTGGTACGAAGACGTCAAGTCGGGCAAGGTCACGGCCGAGGTGATCGACACGCATGCCGCGACGCGGCAACCCGCATCCGGCCCGGCGGATTGAACATGACAGGAGGAACGATGAAAGCTTGGCTGACAGGATTGGCGCCGGCACTGCTGGTGGCATTGACGTTGGGCGTGGCCATCGCCAAACTCCCGCCCGCGCCGCCGGTGGATCCGGCCGCAGCGGAAGCAAAGAAGGCGAAGGACGCCGCAGACGCGGCGAAGGGGGCGGCGCTGCAGGCCAAGTACGAGGACCGCGCGGCCGCGCGCTACATGATGGAGCAAAAGGCGAAGGGGAAGGCGGTAACGCCGCAAATGCCAGCGAACTGGGCGGACATGGAAGCCAAGGCCAAAGAGGCAGCGTCGAAGGTCCCCGGAGCGCAACCCGCGCCCGCAGCGGCCCCGGCAGCGCCCGTGGCTGCGGCTGCGCCCAAGGCGATGGCGCCGAAGAAATAGCGGCGCAGAAACGATTGCACGAATCGGGGGCGCAAGCCCCATTTTTTTGGGCGGCGCAAATGCGCCGCCCGGGCGCGAATCAGTTCGGCTTGCCGGATCCCTGCGGCGGAAAGACGGGGTGCCGTATCAGCGTGCCCTGCTGTTCCATCAACGCGGCGATCTGCTGGAACTTGTTGATCATGTCCAGCAGCCCCGACATGGGCAGGATCAGGCGCGACGCCGTGTACTTCTTCCCGGTCTGCTTTGTCTGGCCCGGCTTGGGATCGTCCATGCGCACGACGCAGAACTCCATCCGCAGCGTATTCGTCGCGCCATCGACGGTCACGCGCTCGAGCAGATCGGCGAAGGTCTCGGAGACTTCGGGGCGGTTGATGTATTCGATCTCTATGGTTTGTTGCTGCGGCGTCATGCGAGGCTCCAATCGGGTGGCGGGTCGTGAAAACGATACCACTGTCGGGGCGACAGTGACGGGCTGATTGTCAATTCTGGCGGGCGCGCCCGATCCCGGTATAATGCACGGCTGCGGAGAGATGGCCGAGTGGTCGAAGGCGCGTGACTCGAAATCACGTATACGGCAACGTATCCAGGGTTCGAATCCCTGTCTCTCCGCCATCTAACCCGACCGGCACTATCCAAAATCGATCTCCCAACTCTAGCCATCGGGAGCCTCCACGCGCTAACGCCGGGGTTCGCTCTGGCGTGGGGGCTCGGGGTGACCACTGACGGAGTCGTCTGGGCGGCAGCCGGTGGCTGCAATCGCAGCCATGAACAGGGAGAGAAGGTTCATGACCCACGGGATGGTAGTGGCCCCGCAACCGGAGGCAGTGGAGGCTGGCTGCGAATTGCTCATGGGCGGGGGCAACGCGGTCGACGCCGCCATCGGTTGCGCCCTGGTGCAGGGCGTGGTCGACCCGCTGATGACCGGCATCGCCGGCTTCGGCAGCCTGCAGGCCTATCTGCCGGCAAAGAATGTGCATGGCTGCATCGACTTTCACGGCCGGGTCCCGGCGGCAGCCAGGGCCGACATGTGGGCGCATCTGATCGAGGGCGAGACCCGCGACGGGTTTGGGTTCATCCTGAAGGGCCACGTCAATGACGTCGGGTACCAGTCGATCACCGTGCCCGGCAGCCTGAAGGCTTATGCCGAAGCTCACGCCGAGTGGGGTGTGTTGCCATGGCGCGAGGTGATGGCCCCGGCGATCGCCCACGCCGAGGCAGGGTGGGTGGTGCGCCCCGAGGTGTTCCGCTTCTGGTTCCAGCGCGAAAACATGGGGCGGGTCGAGTCGATCGACCGGCTGCGCATGTCGAACACCGGCCGGCGCCTGTTCTTCGACGACAAGGGCGAACTGCTCAGGCCCGGCTCGCGCATCAGGAACGCGGACATGGCCGCGACGCTGCGCCAGATCGCGTAACAGGGCGCCGACACTTTCTACACCGGCGATCTCGCACGGCGCATCGCCGCGGATATGCAGAAGAACGGCGCGCTGCTCAGCTACGAAGATCTGGCGTCCTATCGCACCCGGCGCACCGCTCCGTTGTGGGGCAGCTACCGCTCCTGGCAGCTGGCGAGCAATCAGCCGCCGGGCGGCGGCATCATGCTGGTCGAGATGTTGAACATCCTGGAGAACTTCGATCTCGCGGCGCTGGGTCACAACACGCCGGAGTACATCCGGGTCGTCGCCGAGGCGATGAAGCGCGCGACGGTCGACAAGGACGAGCACGTCGGCGACCCGGACTTCTTTCCCGTGCCGGTCGAGCGCCTGACCGACAAGGCGTATGCGCGCGGCGCAGCGGACGCGATCAGGCGCGGGGAGAAGATCACCGTGCCCCGCCTGCAGCAGAGAAAGGAATCCCCGGACACCACCCACGTCTCGGTGGTGGACGAAAACGGCAACTGCGTGACGATGACGCATTCGCTCGGGATGCCCTCGGGCGTCATCACCGACGGGCTCGGTTTCATGTACAACGGTTGTATGGGGGTATTCGACCCGCGGCCGGGCCGTGCCGGATCGATCGCGCCGGGCAAGTGCCGTTTCAGCTCGGTCTGCCCGACTATCGTGTTCGACCGCGACCGCCCGCACATTGTGATCGGCGCGCCCGGCGGCACGCAGATCGCGATGGGAGTGCTGCAGGCCCTCCTCAACGCGCTCGACCACCGGATGACGATGGCCGAGGCAGTGGCGGCGCCGCGTTTCTCGTCGACCAGCGACGCGATCGATGTGTCCAATCGTGTGCCCAACTTCGTGACGCGCGTGCTGGAGAAATTGGGCTACCAGGTGATCCGCAGCTACTACAGCTACGCCTTCGCCGGGGTGCACGGGATCATGATCGGGCCGGACGGCAAGCTGACCGGCGGCGCCGATCCTGGCCGCGACGGGATGGCGCTGGCGGTATAGGTTCTTCTTGAAGGAGATACGGCGATGATACGCAGCATTCTGCCGGGCGCGGCACTGAAGGGATTGCTGTCGGCAACGCCGCCGCTGGCCGACAACCCGCGCGTCTGCCTGGCGAGGTGGACATGAGTCCCGCGCCACCAGCCGCGGCCCCGCCGCGGAAGGTACGCGAGGTCGCCAACGTCTTCGTGCCAATGGCTGGCGGCGACCGGATTGCGGTCCGGCTGTTCCTGCCGGAGGACGCCGAGACCAACCCGGTTCCGGCAATCCTGGATTTTTTTCCGTATCGCAAGAGCGACTTCTCGTGCTGGCGCGATTCGAGGAACTACGGCTACATGGCCACCCAGGGCTATGCCTGCATCAAGGCCGATTCCCGCGGCACGGGCGACTCGGACGGACTGCAGCGCGACCAGTTTTCGCCACAATATATCGATGACGCGGTCGAAGTGATCGCCTGGATCGCTCGCCAGAAGTGGTGCACGGGCAAGGTCGGCATGACCGGCGTGTCGTGGCCGGCACATGCGAGCCTGATGACGGCAGCCCGTCGGCCGCCGGCGCTCGGCGCGATCATGCCGCTCGACGCCGCCGACGACCGCTACCTGAACAAATATCAGGGCGGCTGCTTCCTCCTCTATGGCGTGACCCACAGCACGTTCATGCTCAGCTTCAATACGCTTCCGCCGCGCCCGTCGGTGGTCGGCGCCGCCTGGCGCGACGCCTGGCGCGCGCGGATCGACTGCGCGGTGCAGCCAGTGGAGAGCTGGCTGCAGCATCCATGGCAGGATGACTACTGGGCGGGCGGCTCGGTCGCGAACAACTACAAGGCGATCAGCTGTCCGGTCTACACCGTCGCGGGCTTCGCCGATGTCGGCTACGTGATCAACGTGCCGCGGCTGCTGAACGGCCTCGACGTGCCGCGCAAGGGACTGATGGGGCCGTGGGGGCATCGCTATTTCATGTATCCCGGGCCGAACATCGACATGCTGGGCGAGATGAGGCGCTGGTTCGACCATTGGCTCAAGGGGATCGACACCGGCATGCTCGCCGAGCCGCAGGTTCACGCGTATATGCACGCCAGCGCGCCGCCGGATCCGTCGGCCACCACCCTGCCCGGGCACTGGGTGGCGGAGCGGCAATGGCCGCCCGCGGGCATCAGGCAGCGGCGCTATGCAATCAACGCCGGAGGGCTCGCCGCCGCCGCGGCGCCGGAGGCCCGGGTCGCAGTGCGCACGCCGCTGACGGTCGGCATGATGGCGGGCGAATGGATGCCCTGGTATGTGGCCGGCCCGGCGCCGGAATTGGCGGGCGATCAGCGGATCGATGATGGCCAATCGGTATGCTTCGACAGCGCTCCGCTGGACCAGGATTTCGACATTCTTGGCGCGCCGGTCGTGACGGTGGAACTCGCCAGCGATCAGCCGGAAGCGCAACTGGTCGTGCGGCTGTGCGAAGTGTTTCCCGACGGCATGTCGCGACGCGTGACCTACGGCTTCGTCGACCTGGCGCATCGCGACGGCGACGAGGCCCCGGCGCCGGTCGAGCCGGGCAAGCGCATCCCTATCCGGCTTCCGCTCTATCCCACGGGGTACGCGTTCAAGGCGGGCAATCGCCTGCGCCTGGCGGTGTCGACCAGCTATTGGCCGATCATCTGGCCGGTACGGCGGATCGCAACGCTGAGCTTGTTCACCGGGGCAGCGAACCTGGAACTGCCGGAGCGCCCGCGCCGTAGCGAGGACGCGAACGTGCGCGACCTGGGCACCATGACGGTGGGGCCGGGCGTGCCGCTGACCGTGCTGCGCAAGCCCGCGGTGCGGCACACGATCACGCATGACGTCGCCACCGGCGAAACCAGCCTGAGCATCGAGGCCGATCTTGGCCGGACGCTGCTGGACGATCGCGACATCGAGAGCGACACCGTGCATCACCGGCGCTACACGATCCGCCCGGACGATCCGTTGTCGGCGCGGGTCGAGTCGCGGTGGGAGGTCAGCATGCGCGAGGGCGACTGGCGGATAGGCTCACGGGTGGAGAGCACGACCTGGGCAACCGATGAGGCGTTCGAAATCGACACGCGGATGGAGTTTACCGAGGGCGACCGGCCATTCCATGCGCGGGTGTTCCGCGGTCAGGTGAAGCGCGGGGGAGGCGGCCAGTGAGGTTTGCCTGGATGACTGGCAAGTACTTGTCGCCCCCGCTACAAAGCCCTGCCTTACCCCCAGACAGCCCGCATCACCCGCATCCAGTTGCCGCCCAGAATCTTGCGCACGTCCTCGACCGAATACCCGCGTTCGAGCAAGCCCTTGGTGAGGTTGAACAGCGTGCGCGGCGTCTCGATCCCGGCCGGGTAATGGTGCGGCGGGGGAGGGTACGATGCGGCGCTCCATTGTCCCTGGCGCACGAATTCCTCGTAGAATTTCATCGCCTCCTCGTCGCTGATCACGCCCGCCTGCGCGCCGTAATAGTCGATGCCGACGCTTACTTGATCGATGCCGACGAGTTCGGCGACGTGGTCGATGTGGGCGATCAGCTGCTGCAGGCTGGGCCGCGTGTCTTTCGCCACGAAAGCCGGAAAGCCGTTGGCGCCGATGATCCCGCCGGAGTGCGCGATGGCCTTGATCAGGTCGTCGCGCACGTTGCGCGGGTTGTCGTGGACAGCCCGGGCATTGGCGTGCGAGAGGATCACGGGTGCGGAGGAACTCTCGATCGCATCGAGCGAAGTTCGGTGCCCCGTATGGGAGCAATCGACGATGACTTTCGCTTCGTTGAGGCGCCGCACCAGGGCCACGCCGAATTTGCTCAAGCCCGCGTCCGTGCGTTCCTCGCAGCCATCGCCGACGCGGTTCTTGACGTTGTAGGCGAGCTGGATCACGCCGACGCCCAGCGCCTTGTACATGTAGACGAGGTCGAGATCGCCCTCGATGGGGTCGGTTCCCTGGAAGTGCAGGAAGATGCCCATCTTGCCGGAGCGCTTGGCCAGTTCCACGTCCGCGGCGCGGTGCACCGGGAGCAGGTCGTCGCGCGTGGCCAGCAGACGCGCCCACTTCGCGAGCCTCGTCAACGTGACTCGCGTGCTCTCCCAGCCGCCAACCGTAGGCGCAATCGCCGTCGCTCCGCCTTCGCGGTACCAGTCGATATAACCCGGGTCGTCCATCACCAATGGGCAGGTGGCGTCGATGACGACAGATGCCTCGTGGATCGCCCTGAAATCATGTTCCATGTTCGGATTTCCTCCTCTGAGATTCGCTGACCATTCCCGGGATGGGATCGTTGGCGGCGGCGCTTTCGCGTACGAGTTGCTCGTAGACCAGAACCGCTGCCGCCAGGTCCTCCGATGCCGTGCCAACCGACTTGAAAACGGTGATGTCGCCGCGATCCTGTCTCCCTGGGTGAATCCCGGCGACGAGTTCGGCGAGGTCAGCACGGATGTTCTCTGGAGTGATCGCTCCGCGCTCGATGGCGATGACGATATCGCCCGCTTCCGCGAGCGCGCCGGTTCGGGTATCGACAAAAATCGACGCGCGGCCCATGAGCCGTTCATCCACCTCTCGCATGCTCGGCTTGAACGCACCCACGAGATCCACATGCGTTCCCGGTACGATCCAGTCGGCTTGAAGCAGCGGCTGACTGGAGAGGGTCGCGCAACTGATGATGTCCGCGTCACCCGCCGCCGTATGGAGGTCGGGCACCGCTACGGCATTGCGGCCTGCTTCCGAGAGTTCGCAGGCCAGGCGTTCTGCTTTCGCAAAGTCTCGTCCCCATACGGCAACGCTCTGGATGGTTCTGACAGCCGCGTGCGCGCACGCCAGTTCGCGCGCCACGCGTCCGGTGCCGACCAGCAGCAGCCTGGCAGCGTCGGGCCGCGCCAGGTAGCGGGCGGCGAGGGCGGATGCGGCGGCGGTGCGCTTGGCGGTGAGCCCCGACGCTTCCATGAATGCGAGCGGGGCGCCGTTGCTGGCGTCGAACAGCAGGTAACTCGCCGATACCGAAGGCAGGCCGAGCGCCGCGTTTCCCGGGAATACCGTGACCACCTTGACCCCGATGAACCGGCCGCATTTCCACGCCGGCATCAACAGCAGCGTCCCGTCCGGCGCGTTCGGCACGGCGAGTTCATGGTGGACCCGGGGTCCGACTGAACACCCGGAGCGGAACATGTCGGCAAGCGCGTCGATGAGCTGCGGCCAGTCGAGGTGGCTGCGTACGAGGCTTTCGTTGGCGATGATCATGCAGTAGCCGGGGTGGAGTCGCGAGCGATGGGGTTGTGGCAGGCGACGAGCGAGTGGCCGGATGGCAGCAGGAGCGGCTCTCGCAGCGTGCATTCGTCGGTTGCCTCGGGGCAGCGCCCGCGAAATGGGCAGCCGCGGTCGGGGCTCGCCGGCGAGTCCGCCGGCTTGGTCTGGTCAAAGACTGGCGGACGCTGGCCTCTGCGCTTCGCGCCTGGAATCGCCACCGGAATTCGCCAACAATCGCGTGTACGGGTGCCGTGGCCGCCGGAACAATTCCTCCGCCTCGTTCATCTCGACGACGCGCCCCGCATACATCACGGCCACCCGGGTCGCCATGTGCTCGACGACGGCAAGGTTGTGGCTGACGAAGAGATAGGACAGGCCGAGTCGCGCCCTCAACTCCAGCAGCAGGTTGAGTATCTGCGCCTGGATGGACACGTCGAGCGCTGAAGTCGGCTCGTCGCAAATCACGACCTTGGGCTGCAAGATCAACGCCCTGGCAATGACGACCCGCTGGCGTTGCCCACCCGAGAGTTGCGACGGCAAGTTTGCCGCATGCCGGGGCAGAAGGCCGACGAGTTCCAGAGCTTGCGCGACGCGGCGCCTTCTGTCTTGTGCATCGGAAATGCCGTGTACCACCAGCGCGTGATCCAGGACCGTGCCGACTGTGCGGGCAGGGTTGAGCGAGGAGTATGGATCCTGGTAGACCATCTGAATGTGGCGTGCGCGCTCGAGCCGGGAAAATTGCGCGAGCGGCCGTCCCAGCAGCAGGATCTCGCCGGCGGTCGGTTTGTCGAGTCCCATCAGCATCCGCGACAAGGTCGTCTTTCCGGACCCGGATTCGCCCACGAGGCCCACGATCTCCCCCTGGCCGAGTTCGAGGCTGACGCCGGCAACGCCGACCGTGTGTTGCCAGCTGAAGATCCCGCGCCTGCGCGAAAACACCCTGGACACGCTTTGCGCCTGGATTACGGGATGGGATTCGGTGTTCACGCCGAGGCCTCGTCCTTGACCGCTCGCCGAAGCTGCTCCGGCTCCAGGTTGCAGCGAAACACGCGCGATGGACCACAGCTGCGTAGCGGGATCGCCGCCGCGCGACATCCAGGATGGGCGAATTCACATCGGTCCACGAACGCGCATTGGTTCGGGTGCCCTTCGATTGCATCGACGCCGCCGGGAATCGTGTACAAGGCCGTTTGTCGTTGCGTGCGCCCGGGGTAGGGTACGCAGCGCAGCAATCCCTGGGTATAAGGATGGAGGGGCGAGTCGATGACGTCGGCGGCGGCGCCGCTCTCCACGATTTCACCAGCGTACATTACCGATATCCAGTCGGCGACCTGCGACACCACCCCAAGATCATGGGAGACGAGCAGCAGGGCGAGGTGGAACTCCGAGCCGAGTTCGGCAAGCAACGATAACACCTCCATCTGGATGGTGACGTCCAGTGCAGTCGTTGGCTCGTCCGCGAGCAGCAGTTCCGGCTGACACATGAGGGCCATGGCGATCATGACCCGCTGTCGCAGACCCCCCGACAGTTCGTGAGGATACTGGCGCAGGCGCGCCAGCGGGTCGCGGATGCCGACCCGGCCAAGGAGGTACACCGCGCGATCCCGGGCCGCCGCATGACCGATGCGCTCGTGGTGTTTGAGCACGTCGGTGAGCTGCGTTTCGATGGTGAACGATGGATTGAGTGCCGTCATCGGGTCCTGGAAGATCATGGCGATGCGCCGGCCGCGCAGGGTGCGCATGCGCGCCTCGCCAGGCTCCCGCAGGTCGATGCCGTCGAAGTCCAGGCGCGTGGCGCGTCGTTGCGCGCCGCGGGGAAGCAGGCCGATGATCGCCATTGCCGTCATCGTCTTGCCGCAGCCTGACTCGCCCACGAGGCAGTGAACCTGATTGCGGTCCAGTGACAGCGATATTCCCCGGACCGCGGCTACGCTGCCGCGGGCCGACGGAAGTTGAACGTGCAGATCGTCTACTTGAAGGAGCATGTCGTCGATGGCAGCGCCTGCCGCCGGCTAGCGCGGACGTCTAAGATTGTCGCCGATCATGTTGACCGCGAGCACCAGGGCGACGAGCGCCGACCCGGGCAAGGCGATCAGCCAGGCGTGAAACAGGATGTTCGATTTGCCCTCGGAAATCATCAGCCCCAGGACGGCGTGGGCGGCGGTGTTCCCAGGCCAAGAAACGAAAGCGCCGCCTCCAATACGATGGCGTGCGAGAATTCCATCGTCGCCACGACGAGGATATTGGTCCACAGGTTTGGCAGCACGTCGCGCAGGATGACCTGCCAGGTCGAGCAACCGAGGGCCTTGGCCGCAGTGACGTAGTCCATCGAGACGATCCGCCGGGTCGCGGTGCGCACCACCAGCGCGAAGCGATCCCAGAGCAGGGGCCCGAGCACGCACACCACGAGTTCGATCGACGGTCCGACGATCGCCACGGCTGCCAGTGCCACCAGGATGACCGGCAGCGCCAGCCGGACCGTGATCAGCAGTGAAATCACGCGGTCGACAATACCGCCGAAATAGCCGGCGAGTACGCCGAGGACGGTACCGATGAAACCGGAGATCAAGGCCACCGCCGTGCCGATGAGCAGCGAGATGCGGGCGCCATACACCAGGCGCGACAGGTAATCCCGGCCGAGGTGATCGGTTCCCAACGGATGTTCCCAGGTGCCGCCGGCCGACCAGACCGGCAGCACAAGTCTATGCAGCAGGTCCTGCTCGTAGGGATTGGCGGGTGTGATCCACGGCGCCAGGAGTGCTGCCCCGACGATTACCGCCAGGATCGCCAGTCCTGCCGCGAATCCCGGGCCCCTGCGGCGGGTTCCCGCCGCTGGCGCCATGGTCTCGGCGAATGCTGCGCTCATCGGCCGCCCCCCGCGTGGCGCAGCTTGGGATCCAGCCAGGCGTTGGCGGTGTCGGCTACAAACGTGAGCACAATGTAGAGGCCCGAGAAACAGACGATGAGCGCCTGCACCATCGCGAGGTCGCTGCGCAGGATGGACTGCCAGGCAAGGCGTCCGGCCCCGTCGATCGCGAATACGCTTTCGACCACGACCGAGCCGGCAAGAACATAGCCGAACTGCGCCGCGGCAAGACTGACCACCGGCAGGATGGCGTTGCGCAGCGCGTATTTGAACAGGATGGTCCGGAGGGCGATTCCCATCGCGCGCGCGGTTCGAAGGTAGTCCGAAGCCAGCACTTCGAGCATACCGGCGCGGGTCAGGCGCAACAGGCCGGGCGTGGAGTAAAGCCCGAGAACGATGGTCGGCATCACGTAACCGCGCCACGACTCGAGACCCGACGCCGGAAGGAGGTTGAAATGGGACGCTGAAGACGACCATCAGCATCAGCGCAAGCCAGAACGTCGGTATCGCCTGGCCCAGCAAGGCCACTGCCGTGGCGATGCGGTCCGGCCATGCATCCGGCTTCCACGCCGCCGCGATCCCCAGCGGGACGCCCAGCAACAGTGCGAAGGCGATCGCCAGCGCGCCGAGTCGCAGGGTCACCGCGAACGCCTTCAGCAATGCCGGCGCGACCGGTGTATCGAAGTAAATGCTGCGTCCCATGTCGCCGCCGGCGAACCCGGCGAGCCAGGTCCAGTACTGCTGCAAAATCGGCCGATCCAGGCCATAGAAGGTCCGAAGCCTGTCGGCATCCAGAGCGCTGCCCGCCTCGCCTGCGACCTTTACCGCGGGGTCGCCGGCGGCGAACACCAGCAGGAAGCCGATCAGCGAGACGATCAGCACCACCAGCGCAGCCGCCAGCGCCTTGCCGATCACGTAGCGCAGCATTTCAATCCGACCTTGGCCGGTGGTCAGCGCCAGGACGCGCGATAGAAGCGCGCGAACTCGTCGAAGTCGAAGCTGAAGTTCAGGTTCTTGTTCTGGGCCGTCGTAGTGCTGAAGGTCCACAGCGGCACCCAGTAGGCCTCGCTGGCGACGCGCTTGAGCGCAAGCGAATACAGGCGCGCACGCTCTTTGCGGTCGATCGATACGTCAGCCTTCTTGATTGCCTCAATGACGACGGCGTCCTTGGCAAGGTCGTCGGCGCCGCCGCCGAAGAACTGGCTGGTGCTGAGCGCCACGTCGGCGATGCCGTAGGATCCCCAGTTGAAAAGCACCAGAGGCGCCTTCCCCTCGCGCCACATGGTAACCGCGGGGGCATATTGCTGCTCATTGATGCGTATCTTGATCCCGACCTTCTCCAGCATCGAGGCGACCACTTCGGCCTGGGCGCGCGGCGTTGCGATCACCACCATGTCGGTGGCGAAGCCGTTCGGGTATCCCGCTTCCGCGAGCAGTTCCCGCGCTTTCTTCGGGTCGAATGCGTACTGCTGAACCGAAGTTTCGCAGCCGAATTGCAGCGGGTTGCAGGCGGAATCGATGGGTTGGGCCGCCCCGCCCACAAGTGCCTTGACGATGGCGCCTTTGTCGATCGCATGGTTGATCGCGCGGCGCACCCGGACATCGGAAAAGGGTGTCTTCGCCGGGACCGCGCTCGGGTTGAACGCCATATACGCGAAGCGCACGACGGGCACGCTCTTGACTTCGATATTGGGCCTCGTTGCGAGGTTCTTCGCTTCGTCCGGCGGTACGCGCCATGCCCAGTCCAGGCTCCCGTTCATCAACTCGGCATACTGCGTATTCGCCTCCGGCAAGGTCCGGACCACGATGCGCTTGATGGCGGGGGCGCCCTTGGGGCTTTCTTTGTAATAGCCGTCGAAGCGTTCGAGCACGTAGCGCGCACCGGGTACGACTTCGACCATACGGTAGGGGCCGGCACCGACCGGTTTGGTGGACATGCCTTCCGGGCCGACTTGTTCGTAGTAGGACTTTGGATAGATGGGAAGATTGCCGGCCAGCATCTCCAATGCAGGCGGGTAGGGCGCTTTCATCCGGATCCGGACCTTGAAATCGCCGAGCTTCTCCACCTTGTCGATCCACGTTACCGCGATCTGGTAGCGCGCGGCGTATTGCTTGGAGGAGACCAGGTTCAGCGTGTAGACCACGTCGTCGGCCGTAAGCGCCTGGCCGTTGTGGAAGCGCACATTCTTGCGGATTTCGAGGTCCAGCGTCTTGTCGTCGACATACGTGTACGACGAAGCGAGTTCCGGCAGGAATTCGCCCGAGGCGACATCGCGGGAAAGCAGGCTGTCGTAGATCAGCCTGGCGACGATCAGACCCTCGCGCCCGGTTTCACGGTAGTTGTCCAGCGTCGCGATCTCCCCGCTGAATGCCACGTTCAAGGTATCGTCTGACTTCCCCGCGAAAGAAGGAAGGGAGACGGCAAGTCCCAGGAAACCTGTTGCAAGCCAGCGCGAAATGTTCATTGCATGCCTCCTCTATATGCACTCAAGCGGTCGAGACCGATCGCCGGTTGTTGACGTATCCGAAATTAATGTACTATGCGGGAATTAGTTTCGTCAAGGAAACATATTTTACTTTTTAGAAATTGATGGATCAGGATATGAAAATTGCCGGTCCGCTCCCCTTGTTTTCAGGTCTTGCCTGAGACGACGCCATGCCTAGACACCCGCGTACCCAAGTTGCCCGTGTCACCGTATCCGCGAAGCCGGCGCGCGTGGATGCACGTCCTTCCAATAGCGAAATCTCTGTGCTCTCCAACGCGCTGCGCAGGCTCAGAAGCGGTGCCAGACTTACCCTGAAGGAGCTCAGCGCCCGCAGCGGTATCGCTGCGTCGACCCTGTCGAAAATCGAGAATGGACAGCTGTCGCCGACCTACGAGAAGATTGTCCTGCTCGCCGACGGTCTGGGGGTGGATGTCGCCGAGCTCTTCGACCGCGAGTCGAGCGGCACCGTGGCGACTGGCAGGCGCGCCATTTGCCGGCGCGGCGAAGGCGTGGTGCACAAGACGCGGCAGTACGAATACGAGATGGTGTGTGCCGACGTTACGCGCAAGGAGTTCTTGCCAATTGTCACCCGGCTGCGGGCCCATAGCCTCGGCGCGTTTCCGGAGTTGCTGCGGCACGAAGGCGAGGAGTTCGTCTACGTGCTCGAGGGACAGGTCACGCTGCACTCGGATTACTACGAACCCTTTGTGCTGAACCCGGGCGACTCGTGCTACTTCGACAGCCACATGGGACACGCCCTGGTCTCAAGCGGCGCCGCCGACGCCCGCATTCTTTGGGTGTGCTCCAAGAACACCCCTGTGCCGCAGTCAGCGCCAGGCACCGGCGAGAGCAAGCGCGCCGGGCGCTAGGCGAGGGTAAGCCAAGGGCGAAATGGGCTGGCGGCAACGCGCGAAAGGGAAGAGTCGATGGACGGATTCGACATTGCGGTCATTGGTGCCGGCATGGCGGGTGCGAGCGCCGCCTGCGCGCTCGCCGAGCGGTACAGCGTGGTCCTGGTAGAGCGCGAGAGCCAGCCCGGATACCATTCGACCGGCCGTTCGGCGGCGATGTACGTCGAGACTTACGGCAATGCCGCAGTCCGGGCGCTTACCGTCGCCGGCAGGGACTTGTTCAGATCACCCCCAGCCGGCTTCGCCGAGCATCAGCTGGTGAGCGCCCGTGGTTCCATGTTTGTCGGTTCGGCTGCACAAGGTTCGCTGGTGCGGCAGATGTACGATGACTCCCGCGCGCTCTCGCCTTCGATCCGGCTTATCCCGGCGCAGGAGGCACTTGTTCTCTGCCCGTCGCTCAGGGCTGCGGCGTGTGAGCACGCGCTGCTCGATCCCGAGGCGATGGACATCGATGTGCATGCCCTGCACCAGGGCTATCTGCGCGGCGCGCGGCGCCTGGGAGCGCGAGTGCTCACACAGTCCGGGGTCGACGCACTTGATCGGTCCGGCGCGCAATGGCGACTGCGCGCCGGCGAGCACGAATTCACCGCCGCGATCGTGGTCAATGCGGCGGGCGCCTGGGCCGATGAGCTCGCGCGGCTCGCTGGTGCGCGGTCGCTCGGACTGCAGCCGCTGCGGCGCACGGCGATTACATTTGAGACTCCGCCCGGAGCGGACGTTTCTAACTGGCCGGCCGTGTTCGACATCGGAGAGCAGTGGTATTTCAAGCCGGATGCCGGCCGCCTGCTGGCCTCGCCCGCGGATGAAACGCCCAGCCCGCCTTGCGACGCGCAACCAGAGGATTACGACGTTGCGACTGCGGTCGACCGGATCGAGCGGGCAACGACCCTGAGTGTGCGGCGGCTTGCCTCCAAGTGGGCCGGTCTGCGCAGTTTCGTCAGCGACCATACGCCGGTGATCGGATTCGACGAGCAGATCGAAGGATTTTTCTGGGTCGCGGGCCAGGGTGGTGCCGGGATTCAGACAGCGCCGGGGGCGGCAAGGGCCGTTTCCGCGTTGATCGAGACCGGTGAGTTGCCGGTCGGGCTTCGCCATCTTGGTCTGACGCGCGAGCAGTTGTCGCCGTCCCGGCTGCGCTGATTGCATATGGTGCATGACGAGGCTGGCCGCGGATGCATCACCCAAATACAGCGGCCGCACCGCGATCGCGCGGAATGTTTCACGGGCGGGGGAGCGTTGGGGTCGCACTGCGCGATCAGGTCGGACAGGACATACATGTGCTTGCGAGCCAGGACGATCTGTCCTTGATCGGTTGTGGCCAGGCTCATGCATTGACCTGCCGATAGGCCGAGATACTTCAGCACTGCCGGAGGAAGCACTGCGACGGTGCTGTTCCCGTACTTGCGAAGAACGATTTCCATCAGGAGTCCTTGTTTGATGGTGTTGAACAACGCCCCAACTTTTGGTACTCGCTGCAGCGATGTCAAGGATTGTTGAACAAACAGCGGCCCGCATCACACAGGTGTTCGTTCATCTCGTTTGGCGACGATCGAGCAAGTTCGGGTTTGGCGCGCGGCGAACGAGGCACCATCGTGCTATATTTGTATAGCAACTGAGATAGGGAGATGCCGATGCTTGCCATTCGCTTGCCCGAGACCATCGAGGAACGTCTGGCCGCGCTCGCCAGCGAAACGGGGCGCACCAAGACCGCGTTGGCGCGCGAAGCCATTCTCGAGTACATCGACGACCTTGAGGACTACTACCTCGCCGAGGCCCGCGCGCGCCGGAATCGCAAGACGATTCCCCTCGAGGAGGTGGAGCGCGAACTTGGCCTATGAGATCGTATTCGACCCTGATGCCCTGAAGGATCTGAAGAAACTCGACCGGCCCGTCCAGCAGAGGCTGGTCGGGTTCTTGAGGTTGCGGTTTGGAACGTTGGACAATCCGCGCGAAATCGGCGAACCGCTTTCCGGAGCCAGGCTGGGAAACTACTGGAAGTACCGTGTCGGCAACTGGCGCATCATCTGCGATATCCAGGATTCGCGCATTGTGGTCCGCGTGCTTCGAATCGGCAATCGAAGAGAGGTTTATCGCGGGTGAGTGGCAGTGGTGTAGCGCCCGGTTCGCCCGATTCACTTAACTCCGGTCCCCCGCGGCCACAATGCTGCCATTGGCAGCGTTACTCAATTACCTTGTCCACGCTTATCAAGATCGACTGCGGAATGGAGAGGCGCAATGCCTTCGCCGTACTGCCATTGATCACCAATTCAAATTTCGTGGGCTGCTCGACTGGCAAATCGGCAGGCCTTGCGCCCTTGAGTATCTTGTCAACAAAACCGGCTACGCGTCGGTATTGTTCTACGACGTTCACTCCATAGCTCATCAATCCGCCGGCTTCTGCGTAATCGGTCCACTCGGATATGGAAGGCAGTCGGTTCTTCAGCGCAAGTTCCGTGATCTGCCGCAGCTGGCGGACGAAGAGCCCGTCACGCGTCACGATGACGGCGCCGGCCTTCCCCTGAGTCATTGCGAGAAATGCACTGTCGATTCCCGCGGCCGAGGGCGCTTCCACTGGCAGTATCTCCGCGTTGGCGTTCAGCGCGGCAGACTGGATGCTCTTGAGAATCAGGGAACGCGACGGGTTGCCAGGATTCAACAGGACTGCCACACGGGAGAGATTCGGCACCACTCTGCGCAGCATTTCAAGATGCTTGGCACCGACATCGGTACCAAGACTGGACAGCCCGGTAATGTTGCCGCCGGGCCGCGCAAGCGTCTTCACCAAGCCGGCTCCAACAGGGTCCAGGACATTCGCCATGACGACAGGGATCGTGCTGGTCGCTTTCTGCAAGGCTCTGTGGTGACTGATCCTGCGCTGACGATAACGTCTGCTTTGAGATTTACCAGTTCTGTTGCAAGTCCGGGTACGAGATCGCGTTTCCCCTCGGCACAGCGAAGTTGCAAGGTGAGATTTTGCCCTTCGACATAACCGAATTTCTGTAGCTCTTGCTTGAAGGCGGCGACAACGGTTTGGGCACTCAACTGGCCCTCGGCTGCCAGGAATCCCACCACTACCTGCCTCTTGACTGGCTGAGCGTGGATCCGAAGTGGCGCTGCGATCACTCCCGCGCCAAGTGCGAAGATCAGTTTGCGGCGGTTGTTCATTTACCCCCCTGTGGAGGCGAGTATATGCTCGTTACCGCCATTGACTGCGGTGCGGTGAGCACCTCGGTGAGTAGTGTGTGGACGACTGTGATATGGGGTGATTTCCAATGGCAGACTGAAAACCCGCATGGATACTGCCACTTCGCCGGACTGTCTCTCCGCCAGCTGCTTCAGCCCGGTGGTTTTCAGCAGTCGATCAAGGCTGTCAAGCGCCCCAGAGCTTCATCGAGCACCACTTGGGGTACCCGTTCGACCTTACGGGCCTTCCTGGCCGAAAGGTCGAGCATCCTTATCTTGTTGACCAGCGCGACACCCTGCGTCTTGCATCCGGTGCCGCTGAGACCGACGGCGAAGCCCGCATGGCGCGAGAAGTCACCTCCCTGAGTGATGGGAGCCACCAGCACATCGCCAAGCCGGTTGAACTCCCTGGTGGTGAGCACGAGCGCGGGACGAGTGCCCTTCTGCTCATGCCCCACTGCGGGGTCAAGGGGGACGAGCACCACGTCTCCGCGATCGAAGACGGCCATCACCAGACCTCCTTACCGGCTGGTTTGGCTGTGTCCCACAGCGCCAGGTCCGCGGGCGGGGGAGCGTTGGGGTCGCACTGCGCGATCAGGTCGGACAGGACGTACACGCGCTTGCGAGCCAGGACGATCTGGCCTTGATCGGTCGTGGCCAGGCTCATGCGTTGACCCGCCGACAGGCCGAGATCCTTCAGCACAGCCGGAGGAAGCACTGCGACGGTGCTGTTCCCGTACTTTCGAAGAACGATTTCCATCAGGAGTCCTTGTTTGACAGTGTTGAACAAGGCAGCAACTTTAGGCATTCGCTGCAGCGATGTCAAGCATTGTTGAACAAACGGCGGGCCTGCATCACACAGGTGTTCATTCATCTTGTTTGGCGAGACGATCACGCGGGGGGCGCGTTTGCTCGCCGAGACGACAAAAGCCGGCATCGTAGTTTCGTAGGATGGGTGGAGCGCAGCGATACCCATCTGCACGTTCGGGCACGACTTTGCGTGTGCACCCAGGGGAAATTCGCACCACGACACCGGTTCCGTACGATTCAACGAGATGGGTATCGCTGCGCTCCACCCATCCTACGCAGTGGCTGTCGACGGTTGGGTCCGGTTGCGACAGTCAGATTTCGCCCGTCTTCATCGCCACGTCAGGACCCGGTCGTCTTCGTTGGCGAACTCCGGCCAGAGGAGAGTCAGACCACCGGCACGGGCAAGTAAGGACGGGAGGCCAGGACGGTTCCAAGTCGCGCAAGACCGCGCTCGAACATCTCGTCGTCGAGGGCCGCATTGAGGCTCACGCGCACCGCGGGTTGCGCGGTTTCCGGGGCGACCGCGTAGCTGTCCACCGGCACCACCGTGACGTCCTTCGCCTTGCCGCAAAACTCGTCCACGCGCCACCGCGGCGGCAGGCCAAGCAGCAGGTAAAACGCGGACGGATGGCTTTCCACGGCAAAGCCGGCGAGCCGCCTGGTCGCGATGTCGTGACGCCGCGCGCACTCCTTCAGGTTGCCCGCCGCGACCTGGAACGCATCGCCATTCGAAATCAACGCGGCCGCCGCGTGCGCCATCAGGCTCGAGGGCATCATCGCCAGGCCGTGCAGCGCGGCCAGCAGCGCGTCGGTCAACGGCTGCGGCGCCGTCATGAAGCCGACGCGTAGCGCGGGGCTGACGCTCTTCGACAGGCTGGTGATGTACACGGTGCGCTCGGGGGCCAGGGTCGCGATGGGCGCCAGGCGCGGCGTCACGCCGCTGCAAGCCGCGTCGTCCTCGATGATGTACAGATCGTGCTTGCGCGCAATGGCGACGATCCGGCGGCGCCGGTCATCGTCCATCGTCCTGGTCGTCGGATTGTGCAGCGTCGGTTGCACGTAGAGCACTTTCTGGCCCGGCATCGCGCAGCGCTCCTCGAGCGCCTCGGGCACCATGCCCTGCGCATCCATCGCGACACCGCGCAAGGCGATGTTGCACGCGCTCGCCAGCACTTTCATCCCCGAATAAGTCAGCGACTCGGTAAGAACCGTGGTTCCCGCTGGCGCCAGGACGGCCATCGTCGCCGCGAGCGCGGGCTGCGCCCCGCCGGTGACGATGACGGACTCGGGATCCACCTTCAGTCCCGCGGAAGCGAGCCAGGTCGCACCCGCGGTGCGATGCGTGGGATAGCCTGCCTGCGGCGGATACTCGTCCAGATGCAGCAATCTCACCCGTGCGGCCAGGTCGAGCAGGACTGCCGCTATCGGCTCTGCCAGGTCGACCAGGGGAGCGCGAAAGCAGGCGAGATCGACACAACGGGTTTCCGGCGACGAGCGCGGATGCGCATCGGCGCCGTTCACGGCGGTGCGCGGGCCGGCTACGAAGGTACCGCGGCCGACCTCGCCGCTCACCAGGTTGCGCTGCTTGACGATCGAATAGGCGCGGCTGATCGTCCCGACGGTGAGCCGCAGCCGGTCGGCGAGTTCGCGTTGCGGCGGCAAGCGCGCACCCGGCGGAAGTTGCCCGCTGTCGATCGCCTTGACGATTGCGCTGACCACGGCCAGGTAGCGCGGGCCTTCGATCGTGCCGATCTGTGGAATCCACATGGTCATGTTGTTCTTGTTGGAATGCCAACCGCGAATGAGGACGCGGGCGAGTTTACCTGATTGTCAGCACGGATCGTGCGGCGCGACCAGCGGCACGCCGGACACGCGGACACCGTTGGGCCGCCCGCCCGCGGTGAGCCCCTGAAACTCGTTGGTCATGAACGCCGGCAGGGCCGGCCCATCGTCGCAGGCGAGCCACAGTCGAAACAAGTGCCGCCGGCGCTCCACTTCGGGCCAGTCTTCGTATGAAGTGCGGGAATGCAGGATCGAGTGATTGCATAGCACCTGGATGTCCCCGGGTCGAAATGTCATGTCCAGGTGCAGCCGCGGGTCGGCGGCAAGCGAGTCGAGATAGTCCATTGCCTCGTTCTGGGCAGGCGTGAGCCGCGGACACTCCGGATAGCCCTGCGCCTTGACGATGGAATTGCGCGCGTAGCTGACGATCATCCGGCCATTCAGGGGCGTAAACGGCGTGATCTCGCTGTACCGCTTTTCCCGGCCCTCGGGAATCTCCCCGAAGCGCGTGAAGCAGAACACGCCCATCATGATCCGGGCGAGGTCGGGCCGGGTCCTGACCATCTCGTTCCACAGCGTCGTGGAACTGACGATCGACGACAGCCCGCCGGTGCGGGACGAGCGGACGCACAGGAGGCAGACGAGATCCGAGGAGTCGGTGTGGTAGGGGAGCCGGATGTTCGTCTGGTAGCCGCGCACGTCCGGATCCGCGTAGTCCAGGCCCAGGTTCGTCACATGGCCCAGCAAGTGACCCTTGTGGTTCTGGCTGACCGGCTCGCCCAGGTAGAGCCCCAGGCCCCAGTAGGCGATCGCCGCCTGGCGCAGCGTCAGGCGCTCCATCGGAATGCCACGAAACAGGACAAAGCCCCGCCCCCACAGCGCCTCGGTCCGCACCGCGGCGAGGAGAGGCTTCAGGCTATCCAGTGGAAAGTCTTCCTGGCGAATCTCGTGGATCTCGCGTCCCGTGGCTTCCGCATGCCGAACCGCCCGCTCGATTTCGCCGATCTCCGCGGCGCTGAACGCGTGGATCCAGTCGTCGCGGGCGGCCATGTCGGGGCCGTACCAGGCCTGCGCGTTTTCGAACACCGGCAGTGCGGCGCCGGCTTCGGCAGGATTCATCGTCATTTCATTCATGGTTTGTCTTCTCCTGTTGTGCGGGGACGACCTGGAACCGAAGGCCGGGTTCAGCTTCCATGGAGCTCAAGAGATCCACCTCCCAGGACAGGTATTGGCGCTTCGCTTCGATGGTGTTCGAAAACGGCGAGTAGGGGCCGTGCCATACGTCGTCGGGCGCATCGAGCGCCGGTTCGAACCCGGACGCCAGCGGGCGCTTTTCGGCGCGCCATGCAGCGGTGCCTCCCGCCAGCGTCTGCACCTTGCCCGTAAAGACCGCCGCGGCATCGGCAGCGGCAAGCCTGGCCGCGATTCCATCCGGCGACGTGATGACCAGCAACCCGCTGCGCTGCAGCTTGCCCAGGTTCTCGGGAAATCGCGAGCGGATACCCCAGTGGGCGCCGGGAATATGCGCGTCGCGAAACTGCAGGCTCGAGCCGATATCCACCAGCACCGCCGCGCCGTCCTGCAGCAGCTGCGCGAGTTCCGCCGGCGTCACGGTTTCGGCCTGCACCTGCGCGAGGCCCAACGGAACAGGTGTCGCGCTTCCCGCGACGAGCTCGCCGCCCGCCGCACTCTCTTCCAGCACATACACGTCCGGCATCCCCATCTGCACCAGCCAGGATGCAGTCATCACCGCGCGCACGCCCGCATCGTCCACCAGCACGACGCGCGCGTTGCGGGTGCCGATGTATCCATCCGTCGCCTGCACGAGTTGGCCGCCCGGTGCCGATGTCGCGCCGGCGATATGGCCGGCGTTGAATTCCTCGGGCGTGCGGACATCGAAGATGTACAGGGTGCGCTGGTCCGCTTCGCCGCGGAACCTGTCGAGCTCGGCCCGTCCGATCCGGCGCAACCCGAACCGGCGAGCCACGTCCGCGGCCATCGCCCGCGTGGTGGCCAGCCCTGTTCCGGTCGGCGACGGCGCCATCGTCTCGTGGCCGCGAGCCAGCTCGAATCCGGCCAGCTCCCACCCCATCGTGCCGTTCTTCAACGCGACGACCCGGTTGGGCAGGCCCGCATTGATCAGCGACTGAGCGCCGATGATGCTGCGCGTGCGGCCGGCGCAATTGACGACGACGAGCGTGTCCGGTGTCGGGATCAGGCCGGGCGCGCGATAGACCAGCTCGGCGCCGGGGCAATCGATCCCGCCGGGAATGCTCATGTTGCGGAATTCGCGCATCGGACGGCTGTCGAGGATGATCATGTCCTCGCCGTCGGCAATCCGCCGTTTCACTTCGGCGGCCTCCATGCGCGGCGTCTTGCAGTGCTCCTCGACCAGTTCCCCGAACGCCTTGCTCGGCACGTTGACGCCGCTGAACACGTGATATCCGGCTGCTTTCCACGCAGCGATGCCGCCGCGCAACCCGCGGACGTCCTTGTAGCCGAAGCCGGTCATTCGCGCAGCGGCACGGTCGGCGAGTCCGTCGTCACCGTCGCACAGGACGATCCTGGTGCCGGTCCGCGGCACCAGCAGGGGCAGCCGTTCCTCCAGCCGCGAGAGCGGGAGGGGAACCGCGAACAGCAGGTGGCCGTGGGAAAAGACGCCTTCCTCCCGGACATCGAGCAACGCAAGCTCGCCCCCGTCTTCGAGCATTCCGGCCAGTTCGGATGGCGAGACCCACGCGGTGATAGTGCTACGTCCGGACGCTGTCAATGTTCCTCCTCATGCAAAAAAGTGTGTCTCGCGATACCCGCTCAAACACGCGCGTGCCGGCTGTCCGCTATTCGGCCTTCGCACCGGTTTCCTTGGCCACCGTCGCCCAGCGATTGACTTCCGCCTTGAAGAAAGCCGCCGTGTCGTCGGGCGTCATCCAGTCCGCGAGCATGCCCTGCGCGGCAAACTGCTCCCTGACCTTCGGGTCCTTGGAGATCTTGCCCCATGCCGCGCTCAGCACGTCCACGACGTCCTTCGGCATGCCGCCCGGGGCGACCAGCGCCCACCATGGTAGCGCTACGAGGTCGGGATACCCAAGTTCCTTCAACGTCGGCACATTGGGCAGACTCGCCAGGCGCTGCTCGGTGGCGACAGCCAAAGCGCGCAGCTTGTTGGCCTTGAGGTGGTCGATCACGCTGACCACGCTTTCGAATCCGACCTGCACGTGGCCGCCGATCAGGTCCAGGACCGCAGGAGCGGTGCCCTTGTACGGCACCAGCAGCAGCTTCGCGTCGATCCTGATTCGCATGAGCTCGGTGAGCAGGTGGTGAATCGAGCCGAGCGAGTTGAGCTCGGCGGAAACCGCGCCGGGCTTGGCTCGGGCGGCGGCGACGAATTCCTGGAACGTCTGCGGCGGAAACAGCGTGCTCGAGACCAGCACGATGTCCGACGTGGCCAGCCTGCTGACGGGCGTGAAATCGCGCACCGGATCGTAGGGAACGTTCTTCAGGAGCGCCAGGCCGCTTGCCACCGGCCCCGAAGGGGACATCAGCAGCGTGTAGCCGTCCGGCTTGGACTTGGCCACCAGATCCGTGCCGACCAGGCCGGCGGCTCCGGCCTTGTTTTCCACCACGAATGTCTGCCCGAGTTCGTTCTGCAATTCCTTTGCGAGCAGGCGCGCGATGATGTCCGAGGCGCCGCCCGGCGGAAAGGCCACGATGATGCGCACCGGCCGGTCGGGATAGGCTGCCATCGCGGTCGTCCCCGCCAGCAGCAATGCCGCTACAAATGCTCGAAGAATGTTCATCAGACTCCTCCTGGTAAATGTCTCTCTTGTGGGCAAGCGGTCAAGCCAACTGCACGAAGCGCGGGATCTGTCCTGCAACGCATCTCTCCGGATCCGCGGCGGAAGTTTCTCTTCGTCACTCGATCTTGAGGTTCGCGGACTTGACGATTTTCTCCATCTTCGCCATGTCGTTCTTCAGGTTGGTGACGAACTCGTCCGGCGAGGTCGAACTGACCTCGACCCCCATGTCCCGCAGCCGGGCCATGACCACCGGGTCGGCGATGGCTTTGCGCAGGTCCGCCTGCAGGCGCTCGACGATGGGTCGCGGCATGCCCGCGGGGCCGAGCACCACGAACCAGTTGGTGTAGACCATGGCCGGGAGCCCGGCTTCGGTCGTCGTGGGGACCTCCGGCGCGAGGTGCGTGCGCTGGCGGCCGGTGACCGCGAGCGCCTTGATCCTGCCCTGTTTCACGAGCGGCGCCAGCGGACCGACCGAGGACACCATCAGTTGCACGTCGTTCCCCATCAGCGCCGTCAGACCCATGGCCTGCCCCTTGTACGGGATGTAGACGATGTCGACATTGGCGGTGGCCTTGAAGAACTCGGTGCCCAGCATCGTCGAACCGCCGCCCGCCGCATAGTTCAACTTGCCCGGGCGCGCCTTCGCGTAGTCGATGAACTCGGCCAGCGTGTTCGCGCTGACCGTCGGACCCACGGCGATGAAGTTGGGCACTTCCCCGACGTAGAGAAGGGGCGTGAAATCCTTGACCGGATCGTAGGACTTGTTGGTGTAGAGCAGCGCATTGACCGCCAGGCTGGCGTCGGAGAGGAGGATCGAATAGCCGTCCGGCGGCGCCGTCACCAGCTGTCCCAGCGCGGTGCGGCTGTCGGCGCCGGGCTTGTTCTCGACGATGACCGATTCGCCCAGTTGCTGGCTGAGCGATTGCGCGATCAACCGGGTCACGATGTCCGCGATCCCGCCCGGCGCAAAGCCGACCGTCATTTTGACCGTCTTTGTCGGATACGACTGCGCGAGTGCGCTGCCGTGCATTGCGGCCGCCGCCACGCACGCCGCCACCAGCCATTTGCCAACCAGACTTCGGACATTCGCCATACGAATTGCCTCCACTGTTTATGGTTGCGGTTGAGATCCGCGCAAGTTCATGCCCGCATCTCGCCGGGGGTGGGGGATCAGTTGGCCTGGAGCAATCCGCCGAGGGCTCTGATGTCGGGAACACTTTCGAGTGATGCGACCATCGCGGCGATCTCGTCCACCCGCGAATTCCCGACGTTTGAGCTACCCAGCAGGTCGCGGACCTTGGCGACCACTTGCTCGAAATTGCAGGGGTTCTGCGGGTCGCCCGCGGTCCCGAGCACGGTCTCGGACAAGATCTCGCCTGAAGCCAGTTCGACCTCGACGACCGCCGCCGAAAGCGCCAGCGGGTTGTCCGCGACAAGACTGTCGTCCCGCTCGATTTCGATGCGCCTCGTCCAGGCGAGTATCGCCTCGTCGCGGATCGAATCGAGGCTGAGTTCGGCCACCGAGAGCCGGCCGCGAATCAGCGTGGCCGCGGTCAGGTACGGCAAGCTGAATTGCGCCGCCGGCACGCCGTCCGGCGCGCGCTTGGCCGCTTCCGGCACGCACACCGACGCGTAACTCATGTCCGGTACGCGCACGCGAATGCGCCGGACATCTTCCGTGCGGAACGGCCGCCGGCCGCGCAGGAGCAGCATGCCCTCGATCGCGCCGTGCGCGTACTTGCAGGCGGGGTAGAGCTTCAAGGTCAGGGCGTCCATGGCAAAGCGCTTGCCCAGATCCGCGAGTATCGGTTCCGGGTCCCAGGCGCCCGGGTTGTACACGTTGTAGTAGCCGAACTTTCCCTCGAACACCGCCTTGGGCGCCGCGATGCCCTGCGCCGCGAGCAGCCCCGCCATGACGCCGCAGTGCGCGGACCAGCCCTGCTGCACGCGAATCGAGGCGACGCCTTCGAGGTTCGACTGGCGGGTGCCGCCGGCCATCCCGAGCGCGTGGCCGAGCGCGTTGCGCATGCCGGTGCGATCACAGCCCAGCGCCCGCGCCGCCGCGGCCGCGCCGGCGAAGGTGCCGAAGTGCCAGGTGGGCGAGATTCCGGTCTCATTCGGACTGCGGGTGGGCGCAAGGGAGAGCCGCGCGAGCAGGTCGACGCAGGCCGCGGTCGCGGCAATGAACTCCCTGCCGGTCATCGGCTTTTCGAGCGTGTCCGCGATCGCCAGCAGAACCGGCACGACCGCGACAGTGGCGTGCGATTGTCCTGGTTCGTAGAGATCGTCCATGTCCAGCGCCCGACCGGCCGTCGCGTTTACAAAGGCCGCCATCGCCGGCGCCAGTCGCACCGAGCGTCCGAACACGCGGGCGCCGCGCGTGGCGTCAGAGCCGCCGGCCATGCGGAGCAATGCGTCGCATTCGGGAACGTCGGAAGCGGCAAGCATGCAGCCGATCAGGTCGAGCGTGGAGCGCTGAACCGCCGCCACGGTGCTCGCGGCAAGATCTTCGTATCGGGTTGCTACCAACATATCGACCAGCGCATCGGTCAGCATGGTCGTATCGGCGCGCCGGAACGCGGGGAGCGCACTGGCTTCGTTGGCGCCCGCCGCCCGCTCTTCCGCCGCCCGGGGCTCGGTGACCGCGTCACCCTTGTGGTTGGTGAGTGACATGTCGCGTGACTCCTTTTGGCTAGGGTGGGCAAACACGGAGCGATCGGTGATTCATTTCCCGGCCTGGGGCCGCAGCATTCGCCTATTACGAGTACATTGGTACAAATCGGTGAATGTGAATCATTCTAACAGCGCATTTTGACCTTCGACAAGTGCTTACGGACCAAAAAATTGCATCAATTTACAAAAATGTATCAATCTTTAGCGCCGAGTCTGGTGCAATTTGCCGAAAGTCCGGAATTTGAACGCGGGGCGATCCTGAACCGCGTGCTCTGCCGATTGAAACCATCGGCGTTTGGACACTCTTACCTGTCTGGTGCAACATAGCGTCAGCCAGAACGTCGGCGCGGCGAGGACGCCGTGACCTCATCCCCCGCATGGCACATCGACCCCGGACGGCCCCAGGAGAGAAACATGAACGCCTTCAAGCATCAACCCGCCGCTCCCGACAAGCCCTCCCGTTCAGCCGGTGCAGCCCTGTTGCTCGTCACCGTCTTCGCGCTGGCAACCGTAGCAGCACCAGCCTCGGCAATGCGCATCGGCGCCGGGCATTCGCACAGCTTCCTGATCAAGGACGATCGCTCGCTCTGGGTGTGGGGCGACAACTTCAACGGCCAGGTCGGCGACGGGACCCAGGTCGAGCGTTCGTCGCCGGTGAAGCTGCCGGGCGTGGCGGGCATCGTCGATGCCGGCGGCGGCGAGGCGCACTCGGTGGCGGTGCGCGCCGATGGCAGCGTGCTCGCATGGGGGCTCAACGACCGGGGACAGGTCGGCGACGGCACGACGTCGAACCGGGCGCTGCCGACGCCGGTGACGGGCATGTCCGGCGCCACGCGTGTTGCGGTGGGCGCCAATCACGCGGTCGTCCTCAAGTCGGACGGCAGCGCATGGGCCTGGGGCGCCAACGAATCCGGCCAGCTCGGCGATGGCACGGCGACGCAGCGCAGCGCGCCGGTCAAGGTGGGCACGCTGTCCTCCATCGTTGTCGTCGGCGCGGGCTACAACCACTCCTTCGCCGTGCAGGGCAACGGCACGCTGTGGGGCTGGGGCCGCAACGATGCCGGCCAGGTCGGCGACGGCAGCAAGACGGCGCGGAGCGGACCGGTGCAGGTGAGCGGCATCGGCAACGTGACCGCCATCGCGGGCGGCCTCGCGCACACGGTTGCGCTGAGTTCGAACGGGACCGTGTTCACGTGGGGCGACAACGCCAAGGGCCAGCTCGGCCTCGGCAACAACACGAGCAGGACGATCCCGACCCAGGTGCCGGGACTCACCGGCATTGTCGCGATCGCCGCGGCCTCCGGCTCGACGTGGGCGCTGAAGAGCGACGGCACCGTCTGGGGCTGGGGCTTCAACGGCATGGGCCAGCTCGGCAACGGCAGCACCGACAACGCGCTCTCGCCGGTGCAGGTGCTCAACGCGACCGGCATGCTCGGCATCGCGGGCGGCGGCGATCACCTGCTGCTGTTGCGCAACGACGGCATCGCCTTCGCCGTCGGCAACAACAAGGCCGGACAGCTCGGCGACGGCAGCGCGACCAATCGCGGCGCGCCGGCGCAGTTCATCGGCATCTCCAACGCGACTGAGCTCATCGCCGGCGGCGGCCAGACGTTCTTGAAACGCAACGACGGCGCGGTCTTCGGCGCCGGGTCGAACGACTTCGGCCAGCTCGGCAACGGGTCCACGCAGAGCAGCGGCACGCCGGTGCGCGCGACCGGGATGACCGGCGCCAAGGTGATCGCGGCCGGCTACACGCACATCGCGTGCGTGATGGACGACGGCTCGATGATGAGCTGGGGTGACAACACATTCGGCCAGCTTGGCACCGGCAACAGCAGCGGGCGGAGCACGCCCGGCGCGATGCCGGGCATGGGCGGGATGACGACCGTCGCCTCCGGCTACTTCCACTCGATCGCGCTGAAATCCGACGGCACGGTGTTTTCCTGGGGCCTCAACGATCGCGGGCAGTTGGGCAGCGGCACGACGGCGAATCGCAGCACGCCCGGACAGATAGGCGGCCTCACCAACGTCATCGCCATCGCGGCCGGCGGCTATCACTCGCTCGCGCTCAGGTCGGACGGCACCGTCTGGGCGTGGGGCGCGAACCATCAGGGTCAGCTGGGCAACGGCACGACCACCGACCGGCTGGTGCCGACGCAGGTCGGCGGCCTTTCCGGCGTCACCGCGATCGCGGGTGGCGGCGTGCACTCCGTCGCGCTGCGCACCGACAGGACAGTGCGCACCTGGGGCGGCAACGGCACCGGCCAGCTTGGCGACGGCACGACGGTGTCGCGTTTGACCCCGATTACGCCGATCCGGGTGTCGGACGCGGTGCAGATCGCCGCGGGCGGCTTCATGACGTACGCGCGGCGCAGCGACGGCTCCGTGATGGCGTGGGGCCGCGGCGGCATGGCCGGGCATGCCGCCGATGCGGACACGCTGGTGCCCACGGTGGCGCCGTTCCTCAGCGACATCAAGTCGATTTCGTCCAGCCTCGATCACACGGTCGCGATGAGCAACGCGGGCCGCACGTTCGCGTGGGGCAGCAACGTCGGCCAGCAGCTCGTGATTCCGTTCTCCCAGTTCACGACGACGATCGGCCGCGTCAAGGACACGTTGTCCACGCGCGCCACCGGCGGCACGCCCGTGCTCGGAATGGTCCAGCACAAGGCGTCCCCCGGGACGTTCGACAGCGCCGACATCGTCATCGAGTTCTTCAACGCGACGATCAAGAACGGCGCGCAGACCCCGGGCATCGGCCACCACTTCATGACGTCGTTTCCCGAAGAAGCCGCGAGCATCGACGCCGGCGGCTCGGGACCGGGCTGGCAGCGCACCGGGCGCACGTTCCGCGCCTGGAACGTCCAGTCCAACGCGCCCGGCAATGCGGTGCCGGTGTGCCGCTTCTACGCCGGACAGCCGAACAGTCACTTCTACACCGCGGACGCGGGCGAGTGCCAGGGACTCAAGGATGCCAATCCGACCAACGATGCGGCGCTCGGCTGGAAGTACGAAGGCATCGCGTTCTACACGCTCACGCCGCAGAACGGCGCCTGCGCCGGCGGCAACTATCCGGTCTACCGCTCGTACAACAACCGGTTCAATCCGAATCCGGCGCTGAACGACGGCAACCACCGGATCACGCCGAGCTACGTCGACTATCAGCGCAGCATCCGCTTCTTCGGCTACGCGGACGAAGGCATCGCCTTCTGCACGCCCGCGGCGACCGATTCGGGCGGCGACGTCCAGACGGCGAACATCTACCCCGGCACCGAGGTCGTCTCGGGCAATCCGATCCAGGCGCAGTACATCTATTCGAACAACGGCCCGGGCCGGAGCGACTTCGCGTTCATCTACATGGCGCTGCCGGCGAACGTCCTGGACTGGACGGTCACGTGCGTGGCGAAGAACTTCGCCGTCTGCCCGCAGAATCTCCATCCCGACCGCCTGCGCGAAGGACAGCAGGTGCTGACCTGGCCGGCCGGCGGCGTGCTGACGCTCACCGCGAACGGCACCGCGCCGACAGTGCCCTCAGGCGGCGATGCGCGGCTCGGCTTCGCGACGGCGACCGCGCGCGGCAACGGCGCGCCGGATGCGACGACGGACAACAATGCGCCGCCGATTGCGCAGACCACCGTACGCGGCACCTCCACGTGCCACGCCACGGTGAATCCGCTGAACCTCTCGTTTCCGCCGAATGGGGCGACGATGCCGATCAGGCTGATCACCCGCGGCACCTGCGCGTGGACCGCGCAAACCGACGCGTCGTGGGTGACGCTCAGTGCGACGATCGGCAACGGCAACACGCCGCTGCAGGTGAGCGTGCAGCCGAATCCGTCGGCACAGCCGCGCACGGCCACGATTGGCGTCGCCAACGCGCTGGTCGCAGTGACGCAGTCCGGCAACATCCCGCCCTCGACCGGGAATGAATGCCAGACGCTGCGGCTGCAGCGCGCCGGCGACCAGATGCCGGCCGCGGGACTCACCGGCCCCACGTCCGTGGGCGTGCTCGCCGACCCGCAATGCGGCTGGGTCGCGCAGTCGGACGCACCGTGGATCACCCTCACCGCCGGCGCCGCCGGGAGCGGCAACGGCACGATCAGCTACATGGCGGAGCCGAACAGCTTCGACGTGCGCTCGGCGCTGATCAAGGTCGGTGCGGAGAGCTTCAGCGTCAATCAGCTTGGCAGCGGGACGGATCCGGGGACCGGAGGCGGAGGGGATGGGGGCGGGGATTCGGGGGGGAGTTCGGGTGGGGATTCTGGGGGGGATTCGGGGTGAGGGTTGGGTGGGGGGGCGATGGTTCGGCGGTTGGCGAAGCCGGGTAGTAATCATTGGAATGCGGTCGATCTGGGCAACCTTTGTTCATTATTTCTTATTGTTCACGTAACGTGAACAGAGTGATATACTGAACACAATGACCGAGACAGAATCGTGACAACTGCAACCTTACTGAATAACGAACGCGGCCTGCTTGGCGAACTCGGCCGCGCGCTCGAGGCGCTTGAACGAACCGCCGGCGTGAAAGGGCGCGTGGTCGCACTTGAGCCCAAGGCAGGGAAAGGTCACCGCGCCGACGCACTGATTGACCTCTACGTCGAAGGGAAAAAGCACCGCTACGCCGTGCAGGCGAAAACAAACGTAGACCGGTTGGCCGCGCTCGGCCAGGTGAAAGCGCGACTCGATCAATTCGGGGAACGTGGCTTGCTGTTTGCGCCCTACGTTACCGCTGCAATTGCCAAGGAATGCAGGAAGCTGGACATGGCTTTCCTGGACACGGCAGGGAATGCCTATCTTCACGAAGCCGGCCTCCATGTCTATATAGCCGGCGAAAAACCCGAAGACAAGGCAACCAAACCAACTGGCACAAGAGGTGGAGGAACGGCCACCGCGCTTCGCGTCGTCTTCGCGCTCATATGCAAGCCAGAACTGCTCAACGCCCCTTACCGCGACATAGTCAACGCAGCAGGCGTCGCCCTTGGTGCAATAGGATGGGTGTTCCTCGATCTCGAAAAGCGCGGCTACATCGCCGGTCGACAGAAGAAACACAATCGTCGATTTCTTGAGCCGATGCGCCTGTTCGACGAATGGGTTACCACTTATCCGATCAAACTGCGGCCCAAGCTGAACCCGCGCCGGTTCCGCGCGGAAAATCCTGCGTGGTGGAAAAATGCGGACCTCACGGATCTGCCTGCGTACTGGGGTGGCGAAGTCGCGGCTCATCGACTGACCAAGCACCTGAAGCCGGCGACATGCACGCTGTACATTGAACCCGAGCAAGACCGTGCAAAGCCTGTGGGGGCGCTCGCCAAACTTGTAGTCGCGAACCACCTGCGTGCCGATCCACAGGGCGACATCGAAATTCTCGATGCTTTCTGGCGGCTCCCGGGCGATCAGGACCATGTCGACGTCGTTCCGCCTTACCTGGCCTACGCAGACCTGATTGCGACGCTGGATCCGCGAAACCTTGAAGTGGCTAAACTGATTCGCGAGAAGTACATTGACGACGCACTTCGCAAGACCTGATCGTCCGATCGATACGATGACCCTGGCGGTGCTTCGGGCGATCGCAGAAACCACGCAAGGGCTCGGATTGCCGTACTTTGTCGCAGGGGCGATGGCTCGCGACATACTGCTGACCAACGTATTCGGCATCGACACAGGGCGTGCCACCCGTGACGTGGACTTTGCGATAGCCGTGGAGGACTGGGACCAGTTCAAGCTCATCAAGGAAGAGTTGGCCGCGACTGGAAATTTCACTCCGGCTGAAAAGGCCGCGCACCGGCTCTACTACCGCGCTCAAGGAGAGGATGCCGGATACCCTGTCGACATTCTGCCTTTCCGTGGCGTGGAAAGGCCGCCCCATGTCATCGCTTGGCCACCGGATATGCAAGTAATAATGAATGTTGTCGGCTACGAGGATGTCCTGGCCGCGGCAGTAACGGTAACAGTGGAATCTGACCTGTCTGTGCCCATTGCTTCGCTCCCCGGCCTTGCTCTGCTCAAGCTCTTTGCCTGGGACGACCGCCGTGCCGAGACGCCCAAGGATGCTCAGGACCTTGTCATCTTGCTCCGCAGATATCACATGGCGGGCAACCAGGGTCGGCTCTATGGCAATGAGTCTGCCGTACTCGAAGCTGTCGACTTCGACCTTTACACTGCCAGCCCGCGTCTACTGGGGTTGGATGTCCGTCGACTGGCCTCGCCGTTGGTCCTCGAACAGGCCTTGATCCTGCTCAGTGATTCCATCCGCCGAGACTCGCTCGTCACCGACATGGCGAAGCAACTCCAAGCTGTTGATGACTCGATCGCGGAGGCGGAAAAACTGCTTGAGCAGTTTGAGATTGGCTTGACTACTGGCGTAGCAAAGCGGTGAGCTATACCGTCGGCGTCAATGATGGACCTGCCGCCGGGCACACGGTGCCGCATTTGCATGGATCTGAGACCGCGATTTAGTGGCGACTCGCTGAACCCGAGCAGAGGTGTCCGTTGGATCATTCCAGGCAAGGCAGACTAACAGCCGACATGATGGAACCTGCGCCTGCCCCACTGCCGAGCAGCAACTCGAGTTCCTCCAGCGGATTCAAAGCCTGTTCGAGGACGGAAATTTTTCCGCCACGTACAAGTACGCCCTCCTGATGGCGCTGGCCGAATTGGCGGTGGAACTCGGGGAAGACAATGGCAACGAACTTCCCCTCGAGATGGCCAAGATCGGCGAAAAGTTTGCTGAATTGTATTGGCCGCAAACTGTTCAGTATGTGTCGGGTGTCGCCGGCACGTTGTGCGACGTACTGAAGCAGAATCATGGCGCCCAAGCAGGTGCGATCAACGAACTCCTCAATCTGCGCGAGGCGGGCGCAAACACGTTGTCGAAGGCCAAGAACTTGCCGAATTGGCCCAGCGCGGTTCAAAGGATTACGGAAACTGTCCGCACTATGCCGATCAAGCACCTCCAGGTGCTGGGTGGCAGACAGGTTCCTTTTCTATACGACTATCCCTTGCCACACGGGAAGCTGGTATTGAAGGCGGGTGTCATGTTTAACCTGCGTACATTTCACAGCCTCATCCAACAGCTAGCGCGCAATGGCTGGATCAGTCATATCAGGCAGATACACTTCAACCGCGAAATTGTCGGACCCACCGACGACCTCGAAAGGTTCATGTTTGGCACTTCGCGGAATTCGCTGCAGGCGGTATTACCAATCCTCGCGAAATTGCAGTCGGGACGCTGCTTCTACTGCGATGGGGATATTCGCACCGGCGGCCATGTCGATCACTTCATCCCCTGGTCAAGATTTTCCAGGGATCTGGCGCACAACTTCGTGTTGGCACATACCGGATGCAACAGCTTCAAGTCGGACATGCTCGCCGCGAGGATTCATTTGGACAATTGGGTGCGGCGCAATGAAAAGTACGGGGCCGAGATCGCCGGGAATTTCGGCGAGGCCGGATTCGTTGGCGACGAGGCCGGCATCCTCAGTGTGGCGAGCTGGGCGTATGGGCAGGCTGTTACGAGCGGTGGCATTGCCTGGGTGGAGTCGAAGGTCACGGAACCAGTCTCCCCAGCCTACCTGGCGGTCTTTGGATAGTGGTTTCGCATGATTGCGCAGAGTTGGTTTTGCTCAGGACGTTCAGGCACAACTCGAATGTGCATGCGAAACAATGTGACTAGGAATTGAGCACTGGGATACCGATGGCTTCCAGGTACTGGAACGTGGAATCGTAAGAAGTCGGGCGAACGTGTCGCGTCCTGACCATCGCCGTTTGGCACGAAAATGACCATGCCTTGGCGCGCGCGCGTGAGCAAGACGCGGTATGCATTGCGGAGGTACTCCTTGCGGTCGGCTTTGCGAACGGTTGTCCACTTACTTCCTATGAACGAGTGGTACATCCAATTGGACTTGTCGAAGCGAAGATCTGCATCCCATGTCATGCAGACCCAATCGAGCTCTAGACCCTGAACTTGAAATTCTGTCGCGGCGTCTTCCAAATAGAAACTCGATCTGGTGTCGTCGGACTCACGCTAGCCTTGTCTTTCTCGCAATCCAGTACTGCCTTGACAAGAGAAGAGACGTGTTCGGCTCGGAATGACCGCATCGATACGGCGAGATGGAGGCACTCATCGCGCACCACCTTGCTCCGGCCGACTAGCGAATCGAGCGCATGGCCAGCAGCGTACTCACTGTCGGTGAGCATGGGAGAAATGTAAAACGTGCCACCATGGAAATGACCTTTCAACTGCCTCAAGCCAAGCCGTAATTCCCGCTTCACCGCGATTGATCTCCTGACCACCGCCAACAAGGCAAATTACAACAGCCCAGTCACCATGCCGATCCATGTAGGAAATCAGAAACCGGGTTCTGACCTGCGTGAATCCTGGTCGCTTCTTCTTTCGGCGCATGAAATCTGCGGTCATCTCGCGATTCCATGCTCTCTGCGCCTCATCGTGCAGCGATATGACCACATGGTCGCTCGGTGCGGCGACCTCCTGCAACCCCGCGTCACGAAAAAGTGATGCACGTCCCTGAATAAAGGCCTTTACCTTTGCTTGACCTCGCCTTTGCGGTGTCATATCGAGGACTTTGCGCAGACGAGAGACCTCGTCTCGTGTGAGAGCCTCGCGAAGCACTTCGACCAATGGGCCATTTCCAGACAAGAATACGGCGTGCGTAGGCTGATCAACATCACGCTTCTTCGTGGCGACATTTAAGCCGACCAGGGTTTTTCCGGCGCCGGGAACTCCGGTTACAAAGATGATTGCTTTCAGTTTTTCTCGGCGCGCTTCTTCAATCAGTACTTCGATACGACTTGAGGTTACGGCGAGATTTCGCGCGCCGGCGTCGTGTCGCGATATTGCTTTGACCGAGTGTCTAGCGTAGAGAGCCTGCGCGGCCTCAATGATCGTTGGCGTAGGCCGATACGGCGAATCTCCCCAGATTGTCGCATCCAAACACGCATCGATGGGTTGGGCGAGGTGCTCCAGAATTCGCGCTCCCAACTCGTCAGAATTGCACGGGATTGGTGGGAAAACTCCGTCAGGGTGGGGCTCTTTGAGCTGTAGAGCTGACTGATGGGGCGCCGCTGTCGCCACCAGAATCGGAACTATTGATGCTTTGTGACTTTCTTTGTGGAAGTTCTTTAGGTCAAGCGCGTAGTCCCACGCTTGGTTCATATCTCCGCGGTGAAAACTACTCTCTCCGACCTTGAACTCAATCACAAAAATTGTGGAGCCTGAGATTACTACGTTGTCAATCCGGCTCCCAATACGAGGGACGCTGAATTCAAAGAACAGCGTTCCCTTCACATTTGCGAGCGCGTTCTTCAGTATGTCTATTTGAGTCAGCCAGGCGTCGCGCTGGGAGGGTTCGACGGGGAAGGCGCTGTTGGCAGTGAGCCGTGCGAATACTGTGTCCGACGAAGCGTCAAGGAATTCGGCTATATCCGCAACATAGTAGAAATTGGAATCGGGACGAACCCCAGCCGCAAGGCCACGCGCGATTACCTGAAACGAGGTGAACAAGATGCCGAAGATTGACAACTACGAGTCCGGAATTCTCGATGCGTACGAGAAGGGAAGCTCAAGTCCGTTGCAACAAAGGCCGAACTCGAGAAGCTCAGGGAAGCTGCGCGAGCCACGGCGATCAAGGATCGGCGCGTCAACATCCGGCTGTCCTCGGGCGATCTCAACGATATCCAGGTCAAGGCGATGGAGGAGGGCATGCCCTATCAGACGCTGATCGCGAGCGTCCTGCACAAGTACGTGACGGGCCGACTCACGGAGCGGGCCGCCAAGTCGCCAGTGAGCGCAGCCAAGCGCGCCCCGCGTCAAGGGAAGCGACGCACCGCGTGACGGTAGATGTGGCCCCGAGACGAAGCCGCAGCGGAGCCGAATCGTCACCCACCCGGTTGCCAGCGCAAGGACATTCATGGCCCGCATAATCCCCGACGGCTGGGAAACCATGCAGCAGACCTACGCCGCCACCGACGAGCTGGAGACGCTAGCCCTGCTAGCGCGCGACCTGCCCGACGACTACACCGTCTACCACGGCATCCACTGGACGCGTATCCAGGGCGAGCATGCGATCTACGGCGAGATCGACTTCGTCGTGGTCAACCGCTCCGGGCACTTGCTGCTGATCGAACAGAAGCGCGGGCCGCTGACGGAGACGCCGGAGGGCTTGCAGAAGCAGTACTCCGACAAGACCAAGTCGGTGGTGGTGCAGATGAGCCGCTCGGTCGACGGGCTGCGGGCGAAGCTCGTCCGGTATCTGAATGGCCCGGCGGCGATCGAGCATCTGCTCTATTGCCCCGACCACACGGTGCGCAACGCCTCGACGGCAGGCCTGGAACCGGAACGCATCGTCGACGCCCGGCGCCGGGAGCAATTCACGGACATCATCCGGAAGATCCTCCCGCCTGGTGACGACTTGCCGGCGGCCGAGAGTGTCCATTGCTTTCTGCGCGATGTGATCAAGCTGGAGCCGGATGTCAGCGCGCTCGTCGGACGGGCACGCGCGCTGGTGACCCGCGTGTCCGGCGGGCTGGCGTACTGGGCGCGGCGGCTGGACATGCAGCCGCATCGGCTCCGGGTCACCGGCACCGCCGGGTCGGGCAAGACGCAACTGGCGCTGGCCGAGTACCGCGCCACGATCGACGCCGGCAAGCGGCCGCTCTACGTCTGCTTCAACCGGCCGCTCGCCGATCACTTCGCGGCCATCGTGCCGGCGGGCGGATTGGTCTGCACGTTTCACATGCTCTGCGATCGGCTGGTGCGCAGCGCGGGCGAGGTTCCGGTGTTCTCGGGGCCGTCCGCGTTTCCGGACCTGGTCGCGCGGGCGGCCGCGTTGCCGCTGCCGCCGGACTTCGTCTTCGATACGCTCATCGTGGATGAAGGGCAGGACTTCCATCCCGAGTGGCGCGACATCGTCCTGCGGCACGCCTTGCCCGATGCCCGGATCCTCTGGCTCGAAGACCCGATGCAGAATCTCTACGATCACCCCGCCGTCGAACTCCCGGGCTGGGTGGGCATGCGGGCAAACGTCAACTATCGCAGCCCGCACAAGGTGGTCCGGCTGCTGCAGATGCTGCTCCCCGCCGGGATGGAAATCGAGGCCGCATCGCCGATCGATGGTTCCGACGTCGAGTTCCTGACCTATGCCGATCACGCGGGCCTGATCCAGAGAGTGAAGGACGGCATCGGCAAGTGCTATGCCGCCGGTTTCGGCAAGGACGAAGTGGCGCTGCTGAGTTTCCGCGGACGCGAGGGTTCGCGCCTGCTCGGATTCAACCAGCTCGGCACGCATACGCTGCGCACCTTCACCGGCGACTACGATGGGGCAGGTCGCCCGGTCTACTCCGATGGCGACGTGGTGGCGGAGTCGGTCTATCGGTTCAAGGGCCAGTCGGCGCCGGCCGTGGTGCTGGCCGAGATCGACTTCGATGCGCTCGACGAGAAGACCGTGCGCAAACTCTTCGTCGGCGCGACGCGGGCGAGCATGAAGCTGGTGCTGGTGTTGTCGGAGAAGGCGGCGGGGTGCTGCTGGGGATGGAGTGAGCGGACGAGCTTGGGCACAGGCTGAGAGGGACCGATGTCCGTCAGAGGCGCGTCGATTCAGGAGTCAATGCGGGCTTGACACCGGTTTCGTTTGGGAGGCTGGTCGAATGCCACCCGATCCAGTAGTGGCTGCGAACGCCGGGCTGCGCGCATAGTTCAAACTGACCGCGACACGCCAGTCAGTGCAATAAGGTGACCAAGGCTCGCCACGCGAATCTCTCTTGCCTTGCAGGAATTGCCCAATATACCTGTTCATGTATAATCGTCGTATGGCCGCTGAAGAAAGGCCTCTCGAGTGGATCGGGAGCAGTCACCGCGACCTGATGGCGTTGCCGGCTGACGTTCGGCAGTTTTTCGGCTACGCGCTTTCGCTGGCCCAGGCTGGCGATCAACATGACGCGGCAAAGGTGCTCAGAGGTTTTGGCAGTGCAGGAGTTCTTGAGGTCATCGAGAATGATGCTGATGGGACGTACCGTGCGGTGTATACGGTGAGGTTCGAGGAAGCGGTTTTCGTCCTGCACTGCTTCCAGAAGAAGAGCAAGCGCGGCATCGCCACACCGAAAAAGGACATGGACATCATTTGCGCCCGGCTGAAAATTGCCGAGGCGTTCGCCAAGAGGGTAAGAAATGAAGACACGCAGAGTTGATGGGATTCAGGTGCAACGCAGTTCCGGCAATGTGTATGCCGATCTTGGCTTACCTGACGCGGAACGCCTCAAGATCAAGACGGGCCTGGTCGTCGAGATTCGAAAGGCCATGCGCCGCCTCGAACTGACTCAACAACAAGCGGCAAAGCGCATGGGGATCACGCAGCCCAAAGTGTCGGACATGATGCGCGGCGACTTCACCAACTTGTCCGAGCGCAAGCTGATGGACTGCTTGAATCGGCTGGGCTATGACATCGAAATCAAGGTGAAGGCTACCGCGGAACCGGTGGGGCATCTCAAGCTGGCGATCGCGTGAGGGTTTTCAGTTCCGGGTTGGGTTGATCAGGAGGCACAATTCGGAGTCAGAGTCGGCATTCTTCTTTTGCGCTGCTCTGCAAGACTGCCAACTCTGACCCCATAGTCCTTCCTGCTTCAGCGCATTCCGCGCCGGGTGGACAGAAAGACGCCGACACCGATGAGCAAAATCAGCAATGCCAGGCTTTCGCGGCCGAGCGCTGGAACGCCTTGTGCTGCGGCGCGAGGGCCAACGACGGCAACGCCGTTCACGGTCAGACCTTGTCCGGAGCCCCCGGTGCCGCGGATTCCCCTTTGCAGCGGGTTCGTTGCGCCTGCGTTGTTGAACGTATAGATGCGAAACTGAACCGTGCCACTCTGGATGCCGAGCGCGCCAACGTTCGCGGTTATCAGCAGTCCGCCGGCGAATATCCCCGAGAACGCGCCGGAATCGAGGGCAGAGGCGAAGCCGTCGACGCTAGAGCGGATCTCCCAGTTTCCGGTTCCGTCGAAGTTGTTGTAGAGCGAGAACGCCACGGATTGATACGTCACATTGGTGCCGGTTGTCGAAAACGCTAGATAGTCATTCGCGTCAAAGGCGCCGCTGGACCAGTTGTCGAACTCGTAGGCATTTGCGAACAGTCCCGGCGACGTCAGACCCGGCCCGCCTGAAAGATTGCCGGCAGAGATGCCCGGAGACACGCTCGTCGGCGGCAGCGGATTCGTGCTGTCGACAGTCCCGGCAGGATCCCAGTACGCCAGAACGGCGGCGGCGGCGGGGAATGAGGTGCCGGCGACGAAGGCAAGAACAATTCCAAGGCCCAGCGCCCGCACATTTTGCATACGAACTGCGGCAAAACCAATCATCAGGCCTCCCTCGCCAAGATTAGGTCAACAGGTAATCCGCAGGACTGTAGGCCGCTACCCGTGAGCTTGTCAAGCTGTAGCCCTGTCCAATGGGGTATGAGTCTGAGCGGGGGACGTGATTCCAACGGAGTATTAGTCTGAACGGGTGGAAGGATGGGTCGAGCGCAGCGACACCCATCATCGTCGCACCGTCACCGGCCCTAAACGTAGGATGGGTGGAGCGTAGCGATACCCATCTGCCGGTTCGGGCACGAACTTTCGCGTGCACCCATCAACTGTGGGGAACAGACCACGGTTTCCGCACGGTTCCGTGCGACACGACGATGATGGGTATCGCTGCGCTCCACCCATCCTACGGCAGTGGCGATGCCCTTCCTGGAAATCCTTAGGTAAGCGCCACTCGACTCTGACCCCGATTGATCATCACGAATCGCCCATTCGCCTTGACTCTAAACCACAAGAATCGCATAATTCAACTGCGCCGATTTGAGATAGACAGCTTGCGGGCGCGTTAAAAATACAGCTAAAGCGGACTGCAGTTGATAACCCGCTTTGGCCTTCCAGCCGGCGGGTTTTTTCATTGGTTGCGCCGGCGTCGCCGATTTACCGACCACTTGCGGGCGACTGACAAATACAGCTAAAGCGCCAGAATCGAACGGCTCCCAGCCTGGGCAGCCAGGCTCCAGCTTGGGGCCACCCCTTCTGACGATTTGAACGTGGTGCGCGCGGGCGCCCTGCATGGGGTCGCGGTGCCGGCGTGGTGACTTGGGCTTCACCCCGCGAAAGGCATTCTGATGAAGAGTAATCTGGAAGCAAACCAACTCGCCCAACCGAGCCATGTCTCCGTGGCGTGGCCACCTTTCCAATCGAAGCTGGCTGTTGCACTGGGGAATCTGGAGGAAGACCAGTTCCTGGTCCTGTCGGTGAAGCGCTCTGAACGATTCGTCCAGTTCGCCGCACAGGGGTCGTTCGGAATGCGGGCGGAAACGGTAAGCAACGACTATCTGGATGAGCCGGAGCGACTCGATGAAGGGCAAGTGTCCACAATGATCGAAGCCGGCTGGCATGCGCCAACCAGGTCGCCGGACGACTCGACACCGCAGGACGATCCGGATGGATCGCCGAATTTCTTCACTGACTTCCCAGTGCCGGTATCGTTCGAAGCGATCGCGAATCTGACGGTACGTACCCTCACCGACGTGCTGCGTGTGCCACATCCGGGATTCCTGGAGTACAAGGCCTTTGACGCGGACGGGGAGCCGATTGCGCTGCCTGAACTGGGATTGAAGCTTGCCCGGTCCGGGTCGCAAGCCGATAACCAGCAGGACTTGTCGCAGCTGTTGCTGGCCACGCTCGCGGAGACGACGGGTATCGGCAATCTCGATTTCGATGACGACGGCGACGTCGGGATTCGGTCCGGGAGCGCTCTGGCCTTTGTCCGACTGCTCGACAATCCGCCACAGGTTCGCATCTTCTCGCCGATACTGCGCAACGTGGAGGAACCCGATGGCGTGCTCGCGCGGCTGAACGAGTTCAACGCCCGAGAGACGCTGATGCGTTTCACTTTTCGGAACGGGAGCATCTTCGGCGAGGCGCACATATCCGCGGCGCCATTCGTGAGCGCCCATGTTGCCCAGGCCATCGTGCATTTCTGCGCCGTCGCCGATGGAATGGGGTGTCTGCTGCAAAGAGAGTTCGGGGGGCGAACGTCGTTTGGCGAGTCGATGCCGAGTCTGTTGAAGCATTGAGCCGTGTCCATCATCCAACGATTCCGACCCAAAGAGGTAGTACCGGCGACTGCGGGCCACGCGCATAGTGCGAAATCGGCCCATGGATGGTTCGGGACTACCGGGTAGAGCCCGGTGATTGCCAGTCGCTGTGCGCCGCAAGGCTTGGTTGCACGTTTGTGCTACATCCGGCATGATTCAGGTGTTTCCACCGGACTTCAAAGGCGCAGATGATTACCGTGACTATTCGGCGACAAGGCGGCGCCGCAGTAATGACCATCCCCTCTGACGTGCTGAAACTCCTGGATGTGAAAGTCGGTTCAACGCTTCAGTTGGAGGTCGTCAATGGTGCGATCACGGTGCGTCCTGCCGTGTCGCGGAAACGATACCTTCTGGCTGAACTCCTGCGCGGAGTCACACCGGCCATGATGGCGAGTCTCAACGCCGACACCGCCTTGTCGCGGAAAGGCCAAGCCGTAGGCCGCGAACTCGCGTGAGCAAAAGGCGCGTTCCGCAGCGGGGAGATGTCTATTGGGTGGATCCCAACCCGGTCGCCGGGCGCGAAATGAAGAATCGGCATCGTTTCGTCGTGATCACGCCGGAAGGGATCAACAGGCTGGGCGTCGCGATTCTGGTACCCATCGTCAGCGGCGGTGAGTTCGCGAGGAGCACGGGGCTGACCGTTCCGGTGAGTGGACACGATACGACGGGTGTGGCGGTCTGCAACCAGGTCCGCAGCTTCGATCTCGAAGCGCGCCAGCGCATGAAGAGCGCAGGCTACATCGAAACCCTCGATGGTGTGACCGCGGTCGAAATCGTCGACCGTGTCCTGAGCGTCATTGATCCGGCGTCGTAGGGGCTGTGGCCGCCCCGGAGGCGAAGCGGCCACGACACAGTCAACGCGAACGCCGCGACCGCCTCACTGACCAGTTCAAGCAGCGACGCTCATCCTGTCGACTTCAACACCGCCGACATTCCTCTCCTTCGGATCGATCACCCCCAGGTTCTTGACGATCTCGAACCTGCCGTTCCTCGCCTGCGCGATGTACATGTTCATCCGGACGTGATGTTGCCCGGGCACCATCTCGGCCGGGCCGCCGGGTCCCTCGGCGATCCTGGCATGGTCCAGTGCCTTGATGACGTCTTCCTGCTTCAGCGAACCCGCCTCTTTCACGGCCGCGGCCCAGAGCTTCAGCCCCCGGTACAGGCCTGAGCACGCGCTGCCGGCGGTGAACTTGGCGCTGCCGGGGTATAGCGTGTCGTACCGGTTGAGCAGTTCGCGGCTGAATGGATCGCTGACGCTCTGGTAGTAGTCGAGGCAGCTGTACATGCCCTCCGTGTGCGCGGCCGGCAGGAAGCTCAGGAAGTTCTCCTCGAAGTACGTGCAGACCAGGTGTCCGCCGCGCTTGGTGAAGCCGGCGTTGTAAAGCTGTTCGAGGAAGGGCGCCATCCCCGGCGGTACCGTGGTGTTGAACACCACCTCCGTCCCGCTGGCCATGATCTTCTCGACGGTCTTGCTGTAGTCGGTGTGATCGAGGGGAAAGTACTCTTCGCCGACGATCGTGCCGCCGTTGGCGGTGACGGCCTGGCGAACCCTCTTGTTCATCGTGTGCGGCCAGATGTAATCGGCCGATGGCAGGTAAAACTTCTTCGCACCCGTGTGTTGCATCAGCCACGGAATGAGCGGCTCGACCTGCTGCGCCGGGACCGGGCCGGTGCAGAAGATGAGCGGATCGGATTCCTGTCCCTCGTACTGCTCCGGGTAGATGTAGAGCTTCCTGCCCTGCACGACGGCCGGGCCCTTGATCGCCTGGCGCGTCGAGCTGTAGATGCCGCCGAAGATCACGTCGACCTGGTCCTGTTGGACGAGCTTCGCCGCCTTGGCTGCCGCGACGCTGTCTGTCGTCGCGCTGTCCTCGAGGCACAACTCCACCTGCCGCCCCAGCAAGCCGCCCTTGGCATTGATCTCGTCGATCGCCATCCTGGCCACGTTGGCATTGGCGATGCCCGCGAACGACATCGGACCCGTCTGGTCCGTGATGACTCCAACCTTGATCGCGGATTCTTTCATGACATTCTCCTGGCATGTGCCGCGGCCCGATGGCCCGGTTCACGCCTGCAGAATGCCGGCAACGCCCCGGCTGTACATGGGGTGGATTCCCTATGCCGCGGAAATTCCCTGTTGTACCAGGCCGCGCTCGAGGGCGTAGAGGGCGGCGGCGGCCCGGGTGGTGACGCCGATCTTGGAATAGAGGCTCTGGATGTGGTTGTCGGCGGTCTTGGGCGCGATCTCGAGCTGGCGGGCCGCTCCCTTCGCCGTGTGCCCGGCGGCGATCAGGCGCAGGACTTCGATCTCGCGCGGCGTCAGCCCGGCCAGGCGCTCGGCGTGGGCGCGGCGGGCGGGCTGGCCGGCGCAGGCGAGGACCGCTTCGACCGCGTCGGGGCAGAGCTTGCCTTCCCTTACCGCGGCGCGGAGCTGCGCGGCCGCGTCCGCAGCGCTCAAGGCTTCCCGGTGGGGCCGCGCTTCCCTGGCGGTCTGGAAGGCTTCGGCCGCGGCGAGAATGCGGGCCGCCGGCGACAGGTCGGGGCCGCGGGCATTACGATAGTAGCCGCTGCCGTCGAGGTGCTCGTGGTGGCGCGAGACCAGCGCCGCGACGGCCTTGCCTTCGCCGCTCAAGCCCGCCAGCGTGCGCTCGCCATGATACGGATGCAGCCGCGCCGCATCGGTTTCGCGCAGCGTCAGCGCGCTGGTTTTCATCCAGGTCGAGACCGGCACCGCCAGCTCGCCGATGTCGTGGGTGTAGGCCGCCCACCGGAGTTCGCGGATGTCCGAAGCCGGCAGGCCCATGTGCCTGCCTGCCGCGTCGGCCAGGGCCGCGACGGCGCGCGAGTGGCCGAACGTGAAGGGCATCCGCATGTCGACCATGTCGGCGATCGCGAGATACGCTTCCTCGCACGCCCTCTCGTCGAACACCGCCTGCGGAGCGGGTTCCAGCGCCAGGATCGTCGCGCGGTCGACGGCCCCGTCGAGTCCGGCGAGCAGGCGTCCGGCGTGCGCGAGGAAGAGATCGGCCAGGGCCGGCTCATAGGCGCCGCCGCGGCGCTTGGCGATCATCGCGGTCATGGTCTCGAAGCCGTGGGCTTCGGACAGGACGATCGCATCCTGGGCCAGCGTCACGAGGCGGACCGGCAGGGACACCGCATCGCCCTGCAGTCCCCGCGGCAGGCCGCGACCGTCCCAACGCTCGTAGAGCTGGCCGAGATTCTGGCGGATCTCGCCCGAGAGCCCGATTCGCTCCGCGATCCTTTGCGCAACCTCGCAGTGGCCCGCCAGGATGGGAACGCTCACGTTCATGGCTTCGGCCAGGCCCTGTTCGACCGCCTTGGCCAGTTCCGCCGGCGGCGCGTCCGCGAAGACGCGGGTGATCGCGCGGACTATCGTCTCGGCGATCTGCGACTGGTCGCCCATGTCGATGCGGGCAAGGTCCTGGCGCAGCGCGATCTCGTCGCCGAACGCCGACGCCAGCAGATGGGTGTCGGCATTGCAGCCGATGTAACGCAGCAGGGCCTGGTGATAGACATTGCGGCGCTGATGGTCGTCGAGGCCCGCGACCTCCGCCAGCCGCATCGCCAGCACGCAAGAGCGCAGCGCAAAATCCCGCGACTGGCCGGTGGCCAGGTCGGTCGCATAAGCCAGCGCCATCAGAAAGTCCGCGCGTCGAGCTGCCGGTGGCGCCATTTTCCTCTCCCCCCTCAAGGATGAGCGGTGAGTGTATCAATCCGGGGTCGGATTGGGCATTGTTTCGGGCGTTGATTCAGGGTCAGAGGAGGACGGTACGCATTCTTCGCTGAAACGGGCGTGCAAGCGCCCGCCGTGGGAATAGATGAGCCGTAGGATGGGTGGGCGCAGCGTACCATCTGCCGGTGCAAGAACGACCGTTTGCAATAGATGAGCCGTAGGATGGGTGGAGCGCAGCGATACCCATCTGCCAGTGCAAGAGCGACCGCTTGCGTGACGCCCACCGCCAAGATTCTCGAGGCGCAGCCGGTACCGGACGGTTTGACGAGATGGGTATCGCTACGCTCCACCCATCCTACGGCCTTTGCCGGCTCGGGTGTGGCTCGCCATGATCCAATGATCCCGACCCAAAGAGGCAGTACGGGGACTGCGGGCCACGCGCATAGTGCGGAATCGGCCAATGGACGGTTCGGGACTGCGTCCTTAGCGTCATTGATCCGGCGTCGTAGGGGCCGTGCCTGCCGACCGGGATGCAGATTGAAAAACAGTACTGATATTGATATCATAATCAAATTATCAGTATCGAAACAGGATACGCATGGACAACACCCTCACCATTGCCGAAATCAAGCGCCGTGGCATGGCCGCCATTGACGAGGGCCTGCGGCATGGTCCCGTGCACATCGTCAAGCGCAACAAGCTTGCTGCTGTGGTGCTATCCGAAGATGATTATCAGCGCCTCACCAATGGCAAGACCAAAAGCCCAGTGGCGCTGCTACCACCGCCCCAAGCGCAGCAAAGTCCAGTTGATGCCGCCCTGGTGATTGCATTCTTCGATGCCAGCGCCCTGATTTATCTGATCGAGGGCAAAGAGCCTTTCGCGCGCAAAGTGCGCGGACAGTTGGCGGTCGCCACCAAGGAGCACTCAATCTCGGTGCCGGCGTGAGCCGTCTGACGTGGCTGGAGTGCCGGGTGCGGCCGATGAAAGCCAACGATAGTGCGGTGCTGGCAGCGTTCGATGCATTTTTTGCCCGTACCGATCTGGTCTGGGTTGAATTGACGAGGGACGTCGTGGAACTGGCGGCGGCGATCCGCGTAAGGCACGGGTTGCGCACGCCGGACTCCCTGCAGGCGGCCAGCTGCCTGCAGCTGGGCGCCGACCACCTGTTCCTGACCGGTGATGCCGCCTTCAAGCGAGTGGTGGGGTTGAACGTGAAGGCACTGGCCTGACCTTGGCGATATCCGGACACTTCCTGTCAATCGGTACATCCTGCCCAGTCCTTTGGCAGGCTTGCATCGCCCGTTTCATAACTCCAGGCAAATCACGCGAGCGGTCGTTCTCGCGTTGGCAGATGGCGGGCAAATCACGCGAGCGGTCGTTCTCGCGGTGGCAGATGGGTATCGCTGCGCTCCACCCATCCTACGACGCCACGACGTTTACGACGCCACCTCCGCCCCGCGCCGCGCGTACCAACGCCACGTCCCGACCACGCAGGTCAGGTAGAACACGCTGAAGAAGAACAGTGCGCCTTGCGGGCTGCCGGTCAGCTTGATCGACGTGCCGTAGGCGATCGGGATGAAGAAGCCGCCGAACGCGGCCACCGCGGAGCTGAAGCCCAGCGTCGCGGCGCCTTCGGTGGCGCCGACGCGGCGGGCTTCTTCCATCGCCGCCTGGTCGCGGGGGTTGGCCACCTCGCGCTCGCGCAGCGTGCGGAAGATGATCGGGATCATGCGGAAGGTCGAGCCGTTGCCGATGCCGGCGGCCAGGAACAGCGCCATGAATGCCAGCACGAAGCCGGTCAGGTTGCCGCCGCCATCCAGCCCCGGCAGGAAGAACGCCGCGGCCAGCGGCGCGAGGGCCATCACCACGAAAATCCAGAAGGTGATCATCGCGCCGCCCAGGCGGTCGGCGAGCCAGCCGCCCAGCGGCCGCACCAGCGCCGCCAGCAGCGGCCCGATGAACGCGAACTTGAACGCATCCACCGCCGGGAACTGCGTGTTGACCAGCATCGGGAAGCCCACCGCGAGGCCGATGAACGAGCCGAAGGTGCCCGTGTACAGCCAGCTCATCCGCCACTGCTGCCTGTTCTTGATGATCGCCACCTGCTCGGCGAAGCCGGCGCGCACGGTGGCGATGTTGTCCATGCCGAACCAGGCGGCGACCGACGAGAGGACGATCAGCGGCACCCAGATGAAGCCGGCGTTCTGCAGCCAGATGGATGTCGTCACGCCCTGGTCCACGCGGGTCTGCGGGTTTCCGCCCAGGACCAGCAGCGCGCCGCCGTAGATGGCGATCGGGGCAATCAACTGCGCCAGCCCGACGCCCAGGTTGCCGATGCCGGCATTGAGGCCGAGCGCGGTGCCTTGCAGGCGCTTCGGATAGAAGAAGCTGATGTTCGCCATGCTGGAGGAGAAGTTGCCCGCGCCCAGCCCGCACAAGAGCGCGATCGCGGCGAACACCGCGTAGTTGGTGTTGGGGTCCTGCACGGCGAAGCCGATCCACAGCGTGGGCAGCACCAGCATCGCCGTGCTCCACACCGTGAAGTTGCGCCCGCCGAAGATGGGCACGACGAACGAATACAGCGCGCGGAAGATCGCGCCGGAGAGCCCCGGCAGCGCCGCCAGCCAGAACAGCTGGTTGGTGCTGAACTTGAAGCCGATGTGCGGCAGCTCGACCACGATCACGCTCCACACCACCCAGACCGCGAAGGCCAGCAAGAGCGCGGGCATCGACAGCCAGAGATTGCGGTTGGCGATGCGCTTGCCGGTCGCCGCCCAGAAGCCTTCGTCGTCCGGCCGCCAGTCGACGAGCACGTGCCGGCGCGGGTGCGCGGGCTCGACCAGCCCGGCGCCGGCCAGCGCGGCGCGCGCGTCGGCGTGCTGTTCCAGGACCCCTTCGCGCTCGTTCCGCTCGGCGACCCACGTCCAGACCATGGTGATGATGATCACGCCGGTCATCAGCATGAAGCAGCTGCTGCGCACCCCGATCACGTCGGCGGCGACGCCGAACATGATCGGCAGCGAGAAGCCGCCCAGCCCGCCGATGACGCCGACGATGCCGCCGACCACGCCCATGCTGGTCGGGTAGTGGTCGGCCAGGCTGCGGTAGACGCTGGCCTTGCCGAAGCCCTGCGCCAGCCCGACGATGAAGATCAGCACGGTGAACATCGTCACGCCGAGCCCGATATTGACCGCGACGTCGCCCTTGATCGCATGGATGGTCAGCGTCGTGGGCGGGTAGCTCAACAGGAACATGCAGGCGAGGCTCACCCACATCACCCACCAGGTCACCGTGTTGCCGCCCCACTTGTCGGACGCCCAGCCGCCCAGCGCCCGGATCGCCCCCGAGGGCAGGTCGAACAGGATGGTCAGGAACGCGGCGGTCGCCAGCGGCAGGCCGTATTCGCCGACGTAGTACTTGGGCAGCCACAGCGCCATCGCCACGAAGGCGCCGAACACGAAGTAGTAGGCGAGGCCGAAGCGCCACACCAGGGGGTCGAGCAGGGGCTTCAACTGTTCGCCCAGCGGGATGCGCCGCCGGACCGCCGCGTCCTTCCGGTGCAGCGGGTCCTCGGAGGTGAGGAACCAGAACAGCACCGCCATCACCAGCATGGCAACGGAGTAGACCTGCGGTACCGTCCGCCACGAGCCCGTCGCGGAGGCGGCGATGATCAGCGGGGCGATGAACTTGGTGAGCGAGGAGCCCGCGTTGCCGGCCCCGAAGATGCCCATCGCCGTGCCCTGGCGCTCCTTGCTGAACCAGGCCGACGTGTAGGCGATGCCGACCGCGAACGAGCCGCCGGCCACGCCGATGAACAGCCCCAGCACCAGGTACTGCCAGTATTCGGTCGCGTAGGAGAGCACCCAGGTGGGTATCACCACCGCGAGCATCTGCAGGGTGTACACGATCCGCCCACCGTAGCGGTCGGTCAGGATGCCCAGCGGCAGGCGCACCAGCGACCCGGTCAGGATCGGCGTCGCCACCAGCAAGCCGAACTCGGTCTCGCTGAGGTTGAGTTCCGCCTTGATCTTGATCCCGATGACCGAGAACATCACCCAGACGGCGAAGTTCACCGCGAAGGCGAGGGTGCTCATCGACAGCGCGGCGATCTGCTCGCTGGTGATTCCCGGCTTGGTCACGGCGGATGACGTCACGTTGCTGCTCCCTGGATTGGCGGCCGATGCGGGGGCCTACGCGACATTGGATACCTGCCGCGGGGTGATTGCTTTGACCTTTGTCAAAGCATTGGGCCAAGATGGTGCTTGGTCTGACCTGCCATGGCGCTCCAAGGGCAGCCGGTGTATGTTGCGCAGGCTGCAGCGGGCAGCGCACCGGGGCACGGACAGGATGAACTACGCACTCAGCGCCGAGCAGGAGCAGATCAGGGAAGCGATCGCCAGGCTGTGCGAGCGCTTCGACGACGCGTACTGGCTGGAGCGGGATCGCAGCGCCGAATTCCCCGAGGCGTTCTACCGCGCCGTCGCGGACGCCGGCTGGCTGGGGATCGCGATGCCGGCGGCGTTCGGAGGCTCGGGGCTGGGCATCAGCGAGGCCGCGGTGATGATGCAGGCCATCGCCGAGTCCGGGGCGGCGATGTCGGGCGCGTCGGCGGTGCACATGAACATCTTCGGCCTCAATCCGGTCGTCGTGTTCGGCACCGAGGCGCAGAAGGCACGGATGCTGCCGCCGCTGATCCGCGGCGAGCACAAGGCCTGTTTCGCGGTCACCGAGCCGGACGCGGGGCTCGACACTGCGCGGATCAAGACCCGGGCCGAGCGCTGCGCCGGCGGCTACCTGCTCTCGGGCAGCAAGATCTGGATATCGACCGCGCAGGTCGCGGAGCGGATGCTGATCCTCGCGCGGACCACGCCGCTCGAGGCGGTGCCGAAGAAGACGGACGGCCTGTCGCTGTTTTATACCGCCATCGATCGCGCGAAGGTCGAAATCCGTCTGATCCACAAGATGGGCCGGCATGCGGTCGATTCCAACATGCTGTTCATCGACGGCTTGTTCATCCCTGAAGCCGATCGCATCGGCCCCGAAGGCGACGGTTTCCGCGCCATCCTGCACGGGATGAACCCCGAGCGAATTCTCATCGCGGCCGAGGCGGTCGGCATCGGTCGCGCCGCGCTGCGCAAGGCCGCGCAGTATGCCCAGGAGCGGGTCGTCTTCGGCCGGCCGATCGGCCAGAACCAGGGCATCGCGCATCCGCTGGCGAAGTGCTGGATGCAACTCGAAGCGGCCGACCTGATGGTGATGAAGGCCGCTGTCCGCTACGATGCCGGCGCCGAATGCGGCATTGAAGCCAACGCGGCGAAGTTTCTGGCGGCCGAAGCGGCATTCTCGGCCTGCGAGACCGCGGTGCTCACCCTGGGCGGCATGGGGTACTCGGCCGAGTTCCACGTCGAACGCTACTTGCGCGAGTCCATGATCCCGCGCCTGGCCCCGGTCAGCCCGCACATGATCCTGAACTTCATTGCCGAACGGGTGCTGGGTTTGCCCAGGTCTTATTGACGTAAACCAATGGCCGTAGATGGGTGGCCGTAGGATGGGTGGAGCGCAGCGATACCCATCATCGTCGAATCGGAACCATCCCATGCTCGTCCCGCCATCGATGGGTATCGCTGCGCTCCACCCATCCTACGGCCTCGTCCCGCCATCGATGGGTATCGCTGCGCTCCACCCATCCTACAGTGCGAAACCGGTCCCGCAATTGCCGTTGAGATAGGGCTGTATCTGCGACCAGGTCGTGCGCGAGGCGCCGTCGCCCACGGCGGCGTTGGTGACTGCCGTGCCGGTCAGTCCGAACATTGCCCGCAGCAGCATGAGTCCGTCGGTCAATGCGTCGATGGCAGTGTTGCCGTCGATGTCCAGCGAGCAACTGGGCGCGGTCGAGACGAAGAACGTCGCCGAACCTCCACCGGCCAGTATGGTCGTTGTCGCCGAACTGGGCACAATTGCTGGCGCGTATTGACGAACACAGATGGACTGACCATTGGCGATGCTGGCCATGGCGCTGCCGAAGGGCGTGACATCGCAGTCGCAGGTCGCACCGCTGGAGATGCAGTATTGCGCAAGGTTGCCGCCCAGGATGGCAATGTTCTGCGGGGAATCGGCCAGGCCGCTGATGGTCGCGGGCGCCGAGACTTGCAGCGAACCGGGTGGCACGCCGGTCCTGGGGGCGAAGCTGAACACGCCGGGCACCGCGCCGCCGGCCCGCAAGTCCAGCGTGGCCAGGCTGACGAAGGCGTCGGTACCGCCGCCGCTGCTCGCCTGCTCCGCGCCGGCCGCCTGCGGAAGATCGGTCGAACTCGTATACCCCGCCAGGTACAGCGCTCCGGTGACCGGGTGGATGGCCATCGCGTTAGCGGCGTCGCGGCCCGCGCCGCCCAGATAGGTCGACTGCAGACGCGCGGTCAGCGCGGCGCTGAGGCGCGTGGCAAATGCGTCGTCGTTGCCGCCGTCGGCGGCATGTGCGGCCTGCGCCGCTCCCGCGACGTTTGGAAAGTCGGTCGAGCCCGTGTACCCGGCGACGTAGATCTCGCGCGTAGCCGGATGGATCGCCAGCGCTACGGGATAGTCGTCACCGCCACCACCCAGATAGGTCGACTGCACGCGAGTGATGAGCGCCGCGTCGAGGCGCGTGACGAAGGTGTCATCGCCGCCGCCGGGCGTGATCTGCTCCGCTCCCGTCACCTTGGGAAAGTTGGTCGAATTCGTATAGCCCGCCACGTACGCTTCGCCGGTGGCAGGATGGATGGCGAGGGCGTAGGCATCGTCGGTGCCGTCGCCGCCCAGGTACGTCGACTGCAGGCGTGTGGTCAGCGCGGCATTGAGGCGGGTGACAAAGGCGTCGTAGCCGTCGCCGTCAACGGCATGCGCGGGCTGCTCCGCGCCGGCGGTCTTGGGGAAGTTGGTCGAGCCCGTAATCCCCGTAGCGTAGATCTCGCCGGTGGCTGGGTGAATGGCCAATGACCGGACGATGTCATTGCCGTTGCCGCCAAGGTAGGTCGATTGCAGGATCGCGGTCAGTGCGGCGCTCAGGCGGGTGATGAAGGCGTCCTGGCCGCCCGGGGAGGCGTGCGTAGTCTGCTCGGATCCGGCCACCTTGGGAAAGTCCGAGGAATGCGTAGGCCCCGCCACATACACTTCGCCCGTGAACGGGTGGATCGCCAGGGCACGGACTTCTTCATTGTTGTTGCCGCCCAGGTACGTCGACTGCAGCCGCGTGGTCAGCGCGGCGTCGAGGCGGGTGACGAAAGCGTCCATCGAAGCGTTCTTGCCCGGTTGCTCCGCGCCGGTGGTCTTGGGGAAGTTGCCCGAGGTGGTGGACCCGGCCACATACACCTCGCCGCTTGCCGGATGAATCGCCAGCGCATAGGCCTTGTCGTCGCCGTTGCCGCCCAGATAGGTCGACTGCAGGCGCGTGGTCAATCCGGGATCGAGGCGCGTGACAAAGGCGTCGAACGTGAGCCCCGCGTGCCCCGTCTGCTCCGCCCCGGCTACCTTGGGAAAGTCGGCCGACGCGGTGAAGCCGGTCACGTAGACCTCCCCGGTCGCCGGATGGATGGCGAGCGCATTGGCAAAGTCGCTGTTGCCGCCGCCCAGATACGTGGATTGCAGCAACGGATCGATGACGAGGGGCCGGCCGGCATCGTACGCATCGACGGCGAAACCATAACTGAGGGCCTGGTGGCCGAGCGCATAGCGCACCGGCACGGTCGTGCGTTGTCCGGCATCGTCGTCCTGATATGCGATGGGCGCGGTATAGGTGACCGGCCCGTTACCGGTGTGGGCGATGAGTTCGCCCCGGGGGCCGAGTTCGAGCCGCTGCGCGCCGCCAACTTGCATCCGGATCCGGCCCGGATCGCGCCGCGGCGTGACCGTAAAGATCTTCTCGATGTTGCTGCCGGTCGCGCGCAGTTGCACGTTGATGCCCGGGTACACATCGCCCAGGTTCACGCGCTCGAAGCTGGCGATGCCATCGCGGTGCCTGCGCTCGTCATTGCCGATCGCATAGCTGACTTTGCCCTTCTGCGGCAGGGAGCCGGACGGTGTGGCGGGCAGCGGGTTATGCGACGCATCGACCAGCGTTTCGGTCAGTACCCAACCGGGCTGGCGCGCCGCTGCGCGCTCGCTTGAACGATCCCGGGTCCCCGGAGGGCTCGTGGCTTCGGCGCCCGCGATCGGCTTTCCATTCAGCCGGTAGACGAGTATTCCTTCCGTCGTGACGAAGAGAGTGCCGGCGAACGTGTGCGCCGCGAAGGCTGCCTCGCGGTCCCATTGGCCGGCGTTGGGCACGAACGGCACGCTCAACTGGCTGAGGGCGCCACGGACGGTGGCGAGTTCCACGGGTCCCGGCGCCGCGAGCGCCGCCAGGGTCGACAGGAGAATTGCGCCGCCTGTTGCGGCAGTGATGCGACGAGCCATGATCGACCTTCCAGCCATCCAACCGAGTTAAGCGGACTGTCTTCCTCCCGCCATCTGGGGATTCTCGCTCGCGCTCGCGGCCGGACATTGACCTGACGCAACGAACCGGAGGGGACTTCCCCGTTGAGTTCCGAAAGTGGCAAGCTGGTCTTTGGCATCGGGCCCGGACCCTCACGGCCGGTCCCGCGACGGGATCCGGTACAGCCAGATCGCCAGTCCCACCCCCAGGAGGCCCAGCCCCACCTGCAGCGGCCACGGCCGAACGAAGAAGACGATCGACACGGCCATCGTCGTGCTCATCAGCGCGATCGCGGTGAGCTTGGTGCGCCAGGGGATCGCGCGGTATCTCTGCCATTCGCGGATCATCGGGCCGAAGGTGCGGGAATCGAGCAACCAGCGATGCAGCCTGGGCGACGCCCGCGCGAAACAGTAGGCCGCGAGCAGGATGAACGGCGTCGTCGGCAGCACCGGCAGCACGATGCCGGCCACCCCGAGGCCGACGCAGGTGACGCCGCCGGCGATGAACAAGCCGCGCACGAACCGCGACGAGTGGACAGGCAATGGTTCAGGTTGCGGCTGAGCGGACTCTCCAGTTGCCGGCGCTTCTGCGGGCTCGACCACTAAACCTGGCATCTCGCCGCCTGCCGTGTCCTGCCCCTCATTCCGGATTGTGTTGGCGCTCGGCATTGTCAGGCGATTGTATATGGTGAACTGGACACGCTGTGTCCGGAACCGGCCGCGGCGCGCGCCACTGCGATCAAGGCAAAACCGATTCGGTATACTTGCCAGCGTCGGAGGTGACAAATGAAGCAGACATATACGGCCGTCGTCAAGCAAGACGAAAACCAGTGGATCGGCTGGATCGAGGAAGTGCCTGGCGTCAACTGCCAGGAATCCACGCGCGAGGAACTCCTGGAGTCATTGCGCGTGACACTGGCGGAAGCTATCGAGTTTAACCGCACGGAGGCCCGCAGCGCCGCCGGCAAGGGCTACGAGGAACTTCTCATCGCGGTATGAAACGTCGTGATCTGCTGCGACATCTGACGGCTCTGGGCTGCGAACTCCTGCGCGAAGGCGGACGCCACTCGTGGTGGCGCCACACCATCACCGAACGACGCAGCGCAATTCCGCGACACAGCGAGATCAACGATCATCTCGCCCGCAAAATCTGCCGCGACCTTGGTGTTGCGGAACCCGAGCGGTTTTAACCAGCCTTCCATCGAAAGTCCCTCAACCGGGTTTTCAGCAAGAACACATGACCAAACCCGCCCCTCCGACCGTCCACGAATACGCCGCGTGGACACTGGCCGTGCTGGCCATTTTCTTTGTTCTGAAGCTCCATCTGCTGCCGGCGCTGATCGCCGGGCTGCTGGTCTACGAGCTCGTGCATGTGCTGTTCCCGCTGTTCACCCGCCAGCTCTCGACGGCGCGCGCCAAGATGGTGGCGGTTGGCCTGGTCGCCCTGCTGGTCATCGGAGCGGTCACGGCGGCCGGCTTCGGCATCGTCCTCTTCATGAAGAGCGAAGGCGGCAGCCTGGCGGCGCTATTGGCCAAGATGGCGGAGATCCTGGAGAGCTCCCGCGCGACGCTGCCGCAATGGCTGGCCGATTACCTGCCAATCGGCGCGGAGGAAATCCGCACCGACCTGACCGAGTGGCTGCGCGAGCACGCCGCCGAGTTGCAGCTGATCGGCAAGGAGACAGGCCACATGCTTGCCCACATGCTGATCGGGATGGTGATCGGCGCCATGGTGGCGATCCGCGAAGCCGGCGGGCATGACGTCGCGGGTCCGCTCGCGCAGGCGCTGGAAGAGCGGATCTACCGGATGGGCGAGGCGTTCCGCCGCATCGTCTTCGCCCAGGTGCGCATCTCGGCGATCAACACCGCGTTCACGGCCCTGTATCTCGCTGTCGTGCTGCCGCTGTTCGGCGTGCACCTGCCGCTCACCAAGACGATGATCGCGGTCACCTTCGCCGTCGGCCTGCTGCCGGTGGTCGGCAACCTGATTTCCAATGCGGTGATCTTCGTGGTCAGCCTGGCGCACTCGCCGGCCGTCGCGGTGTCGTCGCTCGCCTTCCTTATCGTGATCCACAAGCTGGAGTATTTTCTCAATGCGCGCATCGTTGGCGCCCGGATCAGCGCCAAGGCCTGGGAGCTGCTCACCGCGATGCTGGTGCTGGAAAGCGCCTTCGGCCTGCCCGGCCTGGTCGCGGCGCCGATCTGCTATGCGTGGCTGAAGGACGAACTCGGCAGCCGCGGGTTGGTTTGATGTTGCGCCGGCGGCCGGCACGGGAGCCGGTCAAGTCATCAGAAAGGGCGACTCCCGTCCGGCGATGTCGTAGCTCGCGTGCGCAGCCAATCCAACCGCCGCCCGCAGCTCGGCCACGCGCGGCGTCGCCTCCCACAGGTAGACCTCGGGATCGCGCCACTGCCCGAAATGCCCGTACGTCGCCGTGCCCTGGTAGATCGGCCGCAGCAGTTTCAGCGCGTCGATGATCGCGCCCGGCGTCAGGTCGAAGACCTCCCCGATCGCGCGCACCAGTTGCTCTTCCGGCACCTGTCCGCTCCCATGCAGGTCGACCGCGACGGAGACCGGCTCCGCGCGTCCGATGGCGTAGGACACCTGGACCGTGCAGCGGCGGGCGAGGCCCGCGGCGACGACATGCTTGGCGACGAAGCGTGCGGCGTACGCGCCGGAGCGATCGACCTTCGTGGGATCCTTGCCGGAGAACGAGCCTCCGCCGTGCGGGCACGCGCCGCCATACGTGTCGACGATGATCTTCTTGCCGGTGAGTCCGGTATCGGCCTTCGGGCCGCCGATGGTCCAGGCGCCCGACGGATTGAGCCAGGCGCGGAAGCCGGGCGTGCGGCGAGCGGGCGGAATGACGCGATCGAGGATCTCGCGCTGCAGATACTCGCGCACGTCGTCGATGCCGATGCCGGGCTGGTGTTGCCACGAGATGACCACCGCTTCGATGCCGACGGGCCTGCCATCCGCATAGCTGACCGTGACCTGGCTCTTGGCATCGGGCTTGAGCGGGAATCCCGCGGCATCGCGCAGCGACCAGCCGGTCACCAGCAGTTCCGTCGCCAGCGACCACGCCAGCGGCATCAGGGATGGAGTCTCGTCGGTCGCGTAGCCGAACATCAGGCCCTGGTCGCCGGCGCCCAGGATCGCGTCGCTGCGGTCCACGCTGGCCGCGATCTGCGCGCTCTGGTGATTGAAGCGCACCTCCACTTCGCAGGTCGCGGGGTCGATGTCGTACTCCGCCGTCCCGTAGCCGATGTCGCGCAGCGTCTGGCGCACGATGTCGGCGGCGGAATCCCTTATCTGGAGGAAGTGCCGCTCGTCCCGGGTGCGGAACTCGCCGGCGACCAGGACCTTCCCGTTGGCAGCGAAGCACTGGCACGCCACGCGCGCGTGCGGATCGAGCCGCAGGAAGGCATCGAGGATCGCATCGGAAATCTGGTCGCAGACCTTGTCGGGGTGGCCGCCGGACACCGACTCCGACGTGAACAGACCATTGCGGAAGAACATTGCGCATCTCCTCTTTAGCCGCTTCGGCAATGCGCCGGGGGCGGCAATCCGGATCAAATCCCCCCGGCCCCGGGCGGACCTGACCTTGATGCGTGCCTTGCGTGCCTCGAGGGCCTGCGTATGATTGTGCCATGACCGCCAACTGCGTTTTCTGCGCCCTTGCTCCCGGCCGCATCATTCTCTCGAACGATCTTGCCGTCGCGTTCAGGGATGGCTTTCCCGTAAGCCCCGGCCACACCCTCGTCATCCCGCGCCGTCACGTCAGATCATTCTTCGACACCACGGCGGAGGAGCGGACGGCGCTGTTTGCTCTTCTCGACGCCGCCAAGGCGGGAATCGACAGCGAGTTCCGGCCCGACGGGTACAACATCGGCGTCAACGACGGGGCGGCGGCCGGGCAGACCGTGCCGCACCTGCACATTCACCTGATCCCGCGCTACGGTGGCGACAAGAAGGAACCGCGCGGCGGCGTGCGGTGGATCATCCCGGACAAGGCGGACTACTGGTCGAAGCGATGACGCCTGCGCCGGGCCTCGTCTTGCCAAAGCCCAAGTTCGGCGAACATTGGTACTTCCTGAATGCGAACACCCGGCAGAAGCTCGTCAGTGCGCCGCCCGCCGCGCGCCCGGCCAGCGCGGCAGCCCGGCGAGCACCTGCAGCACGCCGGCCGTGAGGCCCATCCCGGCGCCGATCTGGACGGCGAGGGAATAGGATCCCATCAGGTCGAACAAGAGGCCGCCGCCGAACGCGCCGACGGCGCTGCCCAGCTGGTGGCTCATGAACGCGATCCCGCCTATCATCGCCAGCCAGCGCAGACCGAACATCTCGGCGACCGCACCGGCGACCAGCGGGGCGACGCCCAGCCAGAGAAAACCCATGACGGCGGCGAACAGGATCGTGCTGTCGGGCGTCGGCAGCGTCGCGAAATACCAGGCCAGCATCAGCGAGCGCAGGATGTAGATCAGCCCCAGCAGCATCGGCTTGCTCCAGCGCCCGCCGGCCCAGCCGAAAAACAGGCTGCCAAGCACGTTGAAGACGCCGATGGTCGCCAGCGCCTTCGCGCCCAGCATCGGATCCATGCCGCAGATGGCCAGGTACGACGGCAGGTGGGTGGTCAGGAACACGAGTTGTAGCCCGCACACGAAGTACGCGACCGCCATGATCATGAACGGCCCGTTCCGGAAGGCGCTCCTGAACGCAGGCCCCGCCGCGATGGCATCGCCGCGATGGCTCGCCTCCGGCGGGATCGCCGCTTTGTCGACGCGGCCCGCGACCCACGCCGCCGGAATGATGATCAGCGCCAATGCCACGAATCCGAACACGCCGGTGCGCCAGCCGAAGCCGGCGATCAACCCCTGGCCGATGGGTGCGGCGATCGCCGCGCCGATCGATCCCGCGGCCGAGACCAGCCCCAGCACCGTGCTGCGCACGGCCAGCGGGACCGGGCGCGAGGCCACCGCCATCGCGATGCCCGAACCGATGCACGCCAGCGCCGGGCCGATCAGCAGGCCGGCGCCGAGCATCACGCCGAAATACCCCGTCGCGGTTGCGAGGACCAGCAGTCCCAGCGCGTAGAGCGCCGCGCCGGCGGTCATGACAATGCGGAATCCGTAGCGCGCCGCCCACAGGCCGGCCAGCGGCTGCAGGAAACCCCACACCAGGTTCTGCACGGCGATCGCCAGCGTGAAATCGGCCACGGCGAGCGAGAGTTCCTGCACCGCCGGCTGCACGAATAGCCCGAGGCTCTGGCGCAGTCCCATCGACAGGCTCAGCATGACGGACACGCCGATCAGGATCGGGGCGGCGGCACGCAGGCTTTGAAGCTTCGACTGGGGCAGGCTCGGGGAGGAGGAATTCAACTGCATTTGGCCGAGTATCGCCTGATGCTGCGCGCGGGTCAAACGTACCGTTGACAACCGTACCGTTGATAACTGCACCGTTGATAACTGCACCGTTGGTCACGGTGACTGCACCTATCCCCTAGTGATAGGCTGCGGCGGCGTCGCAGACGTGCAGCTGGCAACGCCGTGCACAAGCAGGATCTGTTGCGCCGCACTCTGCAAAGCATTAGCATGGTCGCGCCTCCCCAGCGTGCAACGCGCGCGGCCAACCCGGCGGAAGCAGCGACCGCGATCATGCGCCACCAATGAATCCCAGCATCATCGTCCCGGCAGTCGAGGTTGATCCGGCTGGCATGAGCCGCCACGTCGTGATCATCGGCGCCGGCGTGATCGGCGCGATGAGCGCGATTCACGCGCTGCGCGATGGGCATCGGGTGACGATCCTCGAGCCGGAAACGCCGGGCGGCGAGCAGGCGTCGAGCTACGGCAATGCCGGCTGGCTGTCGTCGCACTCGGTGATCCCGCCGTCCCAGCCCGGGGTGTGGAAGAAGGTGCCGGGCTACCTGCTCGACCCGCTCGGGCCGCTGGCGATACGCTGGGGCTACCTGCCGCAGGCGTTGCCGTGGCTGCTGCGCTATCTGGCCGAGGGGGCCACGAAGGAGCGCGTCACGCGCACGGCACGTGCGTTGCGCACGCTGCTCGTCGAATCGCCCGTGCTGCACCGCGCGGTGGCCGAACAGGCCGGCGTCGCGCACCTGATCGTGCACGAGGGCGTGCTGCACGTTTACCCGTCGCGTGCCGACTTCGACGCCGAGGCGCTCAACTGGAGCGTGCGGCGCGAGGTGGGCGTGCGCTGGCAGGAACTCTCTGCCGCTGAACTCCACCAGCGCGAGCCCGCGCTGGACGAGCGGTACACGTTCGGCGTGTTCGTGGCCGAGGCCGGCCACTGCCGGGATCCGGGCGCGTACGTGGCGGCGCTGGTCGCGCATGCCTGCGCGCTCGGCGCCACGCTTGTGCAAGGCCAGGCAACCGGATTCAGGATCGAGGCCGGGCGGTTGCGCGCGGTGCGCACCGCGGGTAGCGAGATCGCCTGCGAGGCGGCCGTCATCGCCGCGGGCGGGCGCTCGAAGGCGCTGGCCGCCGCAGCCGGTGACCGGGTCGCGTTGGAGGTGGAGCGCGGCTACCACGTGATGATCGCGCAGCCGGAGGGCGCTCCGCGCACGCCGATGATGGCGGCGGACTGCAAGGCCGTCGCGACGCTGACCGAAGGCGGGCTGCGCCTGGCCGGCCAGGTCGAGATCGCCGCGTTCGACGCCGCACCCGACTGGCGCCGGGCCGACATCCTGCGCGACCAGTTGCTGCGCATGTTTCCGGCGCTGCCGCGCGAGCTTGCCGCCAGCCGCGTGCGCTACTGGTTGGGGCGGCGTCCGAGCACGCCCGACGGCTTGCCGTGCATCGGCCCCGCGCGCGCCTGCCGCGACATCATCCACGCCTATGGCCATGGCCACGTCGGCATGGTAGCGGCGGCGCGCACGGGGCGCCTGGTGGGGCAGCTGTTGTCCGGACGCACGCCCGAGATTCCGCTCGAGCCCTTCGACCCGCGCCGCTTCGGCTGATCCAGCTATCCGCTGCATTCGCTTCCTGAAAGCTCAATCATTCCCCAGCCAACCGATACGTTCGACCCCTGAAAGCTCGCTCATGCCCCTCCCAGCGCGCACCACCATCGCCCGCGGCGGCAAAGCCATCTATGGCGCGCCGCTCGGCATCCTCATGCTCGACGCGCGCTTCCCGCGGATCCCGGGCGACATGGGCAACGCCACGACCTGGCCGTTCCCGGTGCTCTATCGCGTGGTGCGCGGCGCCAGCCCGGAAAAAGTCGTGCTGCAGGCCGCGCGCGGGCTGCTTCCCGATTTCATCGCCGCCGCGCAGGACCTGGTGCGCCAGGGCGCGGAGGCGATCACGACCAACTGCGGATTCCTGTCGCTGTTCCAGCGCGAACTGGCAGCTGCGGTCGGCGTGCCGGTGGCGACGTCGTCGCTGATGCAAGTGCCGTGGGTGCAGGCGACGCTGCCGCCGGGCAAGCGCGTCGGGCTGGTCACGGTGAGCGCGGCGACGCTGACGCCGGACCACCTGGCCGCGGCCGGCGTGCCGCTGGATACGCCGCTCGTGGGCACCGAGGGCGGCCGCGAGTTCTTCCGGGTGCTGATCAAGGGCGAGTCCGAGGACATGGACGTGGCGCTGGCCGGGCAGGACGTGGTCGACGCCGGCCGCGCGCTGGTGGCCGAACATCCGGAGGTCGGCGCCATCGTGCTCGAATGCACCAACATGCCGCCGTATGCGGCGGCATTGCAGGCCGCCGTCGGCTTGCCGATCTATGACATCTATTCGCTGATCACCTGGTTCCATGCCGGACTGCGGCCGCGGGCATTCCAGCGCGCTGGATGGGTAGCACCGTGACACCGTGACACCGCGACACCGCGACACCGCGACACCGCGACACCGTAGGATGGGTGGAGCGTAGCGATACCCATCTGCCGATTGCGGGAACAACGGCTCGTGTGACGCCGATGGGCGAGATGATGGTGTTGAAGCCGAGGACGGACGATTCCACGAGATGGGTATCGCTGCGCTCCACCCATCCTACGACTTCCGCATCCTCCGAATTGCGCGTGACTTGCCAGCCACGCGTGCGGGCACCGCGCAGGGCGAGGGGCATTCGGTCGGCCTTATCTTCTTCCGTACAACTGCATCTGCGTCTGGAAGGCGCCGGGACAGGCGTACTGGAGACGCTCGCCGAACGGATCGGCATCGGCCTGCGCCTGCACCGCCTGGCCGAACTGGTACATCAGCGTGTCCATGTTGTAGTGCGCGTTGCTCGTGACGTTGATCGGCACGTTGGTGAAAGGCATCGACAGTCCGCCGGACGCCGTCGTCGAATAGTTGTTCGGATTCATCTGCGGCACGGCCACGTTGATGGTCTGCGTGGCGTGCGACTCGAAGGGCACCTGTATGTCAGAAATCGGGACACCTTGCTCCAGCTGGTTCAGTATTGCTTCCGATTGCCAGGGCTGCAGCGGGCCGTTGCTGTGCACGTTCTGCCAGAAGGCCTGCAGCTCGGGACTCGCATGCATCCAGCCCGGCGGATTCTGCTGGTGCAACAGCGCCATCAGGTAGTCGTTGTCGTAGGAGAACTGGCTACCGCCGCCGCCGAGCCCGGTCACGTCGATGGCGTTCACCGGATCGTTGGCGACATAGCTGTACAGATTGGTCTGTCCTCCGCCGAAACGCACGGGATCCTTCGCCGTCCACCGTCCCGGTTCCGGATCGTAGTCGCGGGCGCCGAAGCGGACCAGGCCGGTGTCAGGGTCGTGGAGACCGCCGGCGAATCCGAACGGCTGGAACCCTGGATTGGTATCCTGGAGCACGCGCCCGAACTCGTCGTAATCGATGCGTTGCGCGATTGTCGGCGTGGTGCCCTGCGTGGTCACGACCAGGCGCGGGCTGCCCAGGTGATCGGCAATGATCCGATACGTCACGCCGCCCTTGATCATGTAGTCGGGGACGCTCCTGCCGGTGCCGTAAACGAAGCGGCTGACCACGTTGTTCGTTCCATCGAGTTCGGCCACGATGCGGAACCGGCCCTGGTACAGGAAGCCCTGGGCGAGCACGCCGTTGACTTTTCTGCCGATCCGCCGGTTCTCCCCGTCGATCACGTAGTCGATCTGCCGGTCGGGAAGGAGGACTTGCCGCAGGCTGCCCCGGCCATCGTACGCATACACGGTTGTCTGGCCGCCCGTGGTTCGCGTGTGACGTTCGCCGTTGGCCGTGTACTGATAGGACGTCGTGCCGTAGGTCAGCAGCCGGTCCTGGCTGTCATGGCCGGCGTTGATCGTCGGGCCCGCTGTGTACGTGAGCCGGTTCCCGTTGCCGTCGTACGTGTAGCCCGCCGTCGTGAATCCGTTCTTCTTCACTTCGGCTAGGCGGCCGGCGACGTCGTAGACATAGTCGAACGTGTCGGTCACGCCGCCGATGGTTTCGCCCTTGCTGGTAATGCGGCCCGCCTTGTCCCGCGTGTAGGTCTGCGCGAGCAGGGTGATGGCGTTGAACGTTGCGCTGTAAGTCGCGGGTTCGCCGAACCCGTTGTAGCCCCGCGCATCATGGACATTCCCGAGATGGGTCGCGGAGATCAACCCGGTTTGCGCGCTTCGCGTCAGCGACATGGCGCCCGCCTGCGTCAGCAGGTTATCCGCGTTGTAGGTGAAGCTCACCGGCTGGCCATTGACGCTGATCGACCCCATGAGCCGGTCGGCATTGAAGGTCTTGCCGACGGTCCCCCCGATGGGCCCGCTCCAGTTGGTCGTGGTCAGCAGGGAACCGTCATAACCATAAGCGATGACACTGCCGTCCAGCGTGGTGATCCCGGTCAGCAGGCCGCTCACCGGGCTGTACGCATAGGAGAAGCCCGCGCCGGGCATCGTGGCGGCGCTCAGCCTGCCCGCGCCGTCGTAGGCCATGTCGGTAATGGTGCCGTCGGGTCTTGTCGTCCGGGTCAGCTTCCGTTCGCTGTCGTACAGGTACCACGTGGTCGTGCTGCCCCCGCCACCGCCCGGCGGCGTATAGGACACCTGCAGGTCCACCGCCGAGTAGGAGAATGCATGCGCCGGTTTGCCCGGCGGCGTCAGCGCGATCCGGTTGCCGGCCTCGTCGTAGGCCGCCAGCACTTCCCCCGCATCAGGGAGGATGACCCTCGTGGTCCGGCCGGCCAGGTCCTGCTCGTACTGCCACGTCCGGCCCAGGGGGTCAGTTACGGATTTGAGGAAGCCGGTGACGGCGTCGTACGCGTAGATCGTGGTCCTGGCCTGCAGGCCCGTGCCGGCGACGACCGTGCTCACCCTGCCGTGGCCGTCGTACGTCGTGATCACCGATTCCATCGTCGGCATCGTTTTCTGGATCACCCTGCCGAGGGTGTCGATGACCACGGTCGCCTGCCTGCCGGTCGGGGTCCGGTTGGTGAACGTCCGCGTGGCGGCGTTGAAGGTGCTGGTGTACCAGTGATTGTTGATGCTCCTGCGTTCCTGGAGGCTGGCCACGCCGAGCCAGGCGCCGGGATCCGTGGCCAGGATCTCCCGGACGGTCGCGACGGTGGTCGTCAGATTCGAGGGGGTCGTGGTCGTCCCGCTCGCCGCATACGGTGCCTGCACGGAGAAGCGCGGATCCGGATTGAGCAGCGAAGCGCTGGTCTCGCCATCCGGTGTGGTGACCAGCGCGCCCCCGTCAGGACCGACCTGCGTTTCCGTCTGCGTCGCGTCCGGATAGGTGTTCAGCCGCCGGTTCGTCCCTGCAGCCAGCCGGTCGACCTGGTACGAGGTTTCGTGTCCCAGTCCAGTCTGTTGCACGACCTTGTGGCTGGCGGCCGTTTCGGTGCGAGTCAGCGCATTGGTCCCGCCGACTGCGTCAAGGGTGCCGACCAGGTAACCCTGGGCGTCGTAGCCGAACGCGTAACGGTCTCCCTTCGGGTCGTCAGTGACGTCAACAGCCCACCCGCCCCGTAGCCGAACTGCGTGGTCTCGTTCGCGGAATTGGTGGCGGCGGCGAGGAAGCCCGCGCCATCGAGGCTCAGCATCGTGTGCTGGCCAAACGGGGCGACGATCGCGGTCGGATTGCCGTTCCCGTCGCGCTCGATCGTCGTGACATTGCCGCTGGCGTCGGCGACCTGCGCCAGACGCCCGTCAGAGTCGTAAACGAATTGGAGCAAGAGCGCGCCGGTGAGGGCGTTGACCGTGCTCAGGTGGCGGCCGGTCGCATCGAAGTTGTACAGTTTGCTCGCATCCTGCGAGGCGAGCGCAATGGCGACGTCGGAAAGTCCGGGCAGCAGCGGGTTCACCTTGCGGATGCGGTAGTTGTAGCGGTCCGAGATGTAGAGGCCGCCGTCGGCACCGACGACGAACAGGTGCGGATCGCTGAAGATCGCGTTCGCCGGGAAGCCTCCGTCTCCACCATAGTCTTCGCCGAGGTTGTCCGCCTGGCCTGCGATCCTCTTGATCAGCCCGTCGCTGGTGATCCGGTAAACGGCGTAGTCGGTCCCGAAATAGAGACCGCCGTTGGGGGCCATTGTCATCCCGAGTCCGTAGTAGTCGACAGGCGAATTCAGCGCAGAGCCGCCTTCAACGGGGGCTCCAAATTGTCCGTTGCCGGCAATGGTCGTGACGACCCCGTCCGGCCCGATCCGGCGAATGATCGCCATGCAGTAAGTTGCCTCCGTGCAGTGCCGGAAGTACAGGCTCCCGTCGGGTGCGGCGATGAGGTTGATTGGCGTGCTCAGTATTGCCTGTGAGGCCAGGCCGCCGTCCCCACAAGCGTTGCCGAACCCGACACAGGATTGCCCCGCGGTCCCGGCAATCGTCTGGATGATCCCATCAGGACTGACCTTCCGGATGATGTGCCTGTTGTATTCGGCAATGTAGAGCGACCCGTCGGTGCCCAGGGCGATGGGCCCGGCAGAGATCTGTGCCAGCGTGGCCGGGCCGCCGTCCCCGCATGGAGCATTCTGCGGGAAGCAGATCGCCCCGCTGCCGGCCACCGTGGAGATCACGCCGTCCGGGCCGATCCTGCGGATCCGGTTCAGGCCATAGTCGGAGAGATACAGGCTGCCGTCGCGGCCGACGGCGATTTCGTTGGTAAAGTCCAGGTGTGCCTGCGTGGCCGGTCCGCCATCCCCGCACGCCGGATAGGAAGGATCGAACACCGAGTGGCATTGCGTCCCGTCTCCGGCGATGGTCGTGATGACGTGCAGCGGGCTTACTTTCCGGATGCGGCGGTTGTTGCTGTCGGCCAGGTATATGCTGCCGTCCGGGCTTGTGGCCATGCCATCGATGTTACTGATCTGCGCAAGGCCGGCCGGACCGCCGTCGCCGCTGAAGCCCGCGGTGCCGGTCCCGGCGATCGTGTTGACCTCCTCGGTCAGGTTGCCGGTGCCTCGCCATTGGCCGTTGCCTTCGTAGAGGATACGGCCCGTGGGATCGTAGGTGTGATGGGCATTGAGGCTCCAGCCGCCCAGGCCCAGGCCCCGCGCATCCCACGAGTGCATCGTCCCTTTGTTCTCCTGGGGAATGGGCACTTCCACCCTGCCACTGGGCATGTTGACCGCGCCCGGCGTGGGAATCGGCATCTGCATGAACGACCGGGGAACATCCGCCGGCCATCCGTAGGTGTGGTCATAGATGTAGAGAATCGTCGTCGTCACCTGCCTTGCTCCCTGCACGACCCGGCCGTAGACATCCATGCCGTCCCAGACATAGGTGTGGCTCTGGTTGGGCGCGTTGGAAAACGTGAAGCTGTCTTTCCCTGCCGGCCACCGACACCTCGAGTTCGATCCGCTTGAGGTAGGTAGGGACGGTGGGCCCGCTCAGCGGGATCCGGATCGTTCGCGAACCGATGTACCCTGGCGTCCGGTAGCTCGAATAGTTGAGCGAGAAGGGGCTCCCGACAATGCCGATGCGCTCGTGGAACGCCTGGTTCTGGCATTCGATCCAGCCCAGGCCGCCCGCACAATCGGCCGTGTCGACCTGGGTGTCGATTCCCCCCTGGAACGGTGGCATCTGCGGCGGGGTCGAGCCGGGCATGGTCTCGCCCCAGTTGTAATCGTAGGCGCTGAAGTGCGAGATCGGCACGCGCCACAGGCTCTGCCCCGCGCTGTAGAACTGGGCCAGCTGCTGCCGCTCCGCGATGGTGATGCCCAGCGCCGGATTGTTGTCGGCGACATTGTCCCCGTCGGTATCCAGGTCCGCCATGCCGCCGGCGATGCCGAGGATCTTGACGACCCGGCCGTCATCCGAGGGCACCCAGAACCCGGTCTTCCTGTCGTAGTAGCCCGACGGCACGTGGACGCCGGTGGGGAAGCCCAGGAAGTTCTCCAGGTACGAGTAGACCGGGCTGCCGAGTTGCAGGCTCTCTCCACCCGCAGCCGCGACCTCGTCCGCGCTGAACTCGACTGCGTAGGTATAGGCCGAAACGGGCGGCAGTTCGGCCGGCATCGCGTTCGGGCCGCCTGGCCCCACGGTGTACTCGGTCATCCGGACGTGCAGGGTCGTGACCGGCTGGGTACCACCGCCGGGCATCACGATATTCGCTGGCGTGCCGGCGGGGAAGAGCAGCGTCGCCTGCCGTGTCCCGCCGCCATCGGTCACGACGCTGGCACGCGCATTCTCCATCTGACCCGAACCGAGGTCCACCGTCGACACCTGCGTATCCAGCGGGATGAGGACGACGTCGGGGAGAACCACGTAGTCTTGCCATGGCACATAGCGCTGGCGCTGTACGGGCAGATAATTCGCCTTCTGGTAGTTGACCGTCAGCAACCCCCCGCCATTGATGGCCATGTCGAACATGCCGTCGGCGCGGCTCTGGGTCTGGCCGTACTCGGGATGGTCGAGGATCGTGATGGTCACGCCGGACAACGGCGTGCCGGCCCGATCGCTCACCTTTCCGCGCACGACAGCGGCTCTGCGCACTTCGATGGTACCGGGCGCCACGCCCGTCTGCACCGGACTGGGTCCGCTGTAGAGGAACGCAATCGAAGTCGCCACCGACGTGGCCACCGTCGGATTGAACGGCGACGCGCCCCCGCCGTATTCGCGATCGTCGCCCGGGCGAACGTCGTGCCGCCGGCATTCGCCGCCATCAGCGTGTACGTGGTCGTCGCGATCGGGCTCGCGCCCGTCGAACCTGAGACCGCGCTGACGCTCCCGATACCGTTGTCGATCGCCGCCGACGACGCATTGGCGATGCTCCAGCTCAATGTGGAACTTCCGCCGGCCCCGATGGAGCCGGGCGTCGCCGTGAAGCTGTTGATCACGGGAGCCGCCACCGGGTTGACCTTGACGGTGGCCTGCGCCTGCCTGGTGCCGGACGCGTTGGTGGCGGTCAGCGTGTACGTGGTCGTCATGCCCGGGCTTAGGCCGGTCGATCCGCCCGCGGCGTTGACACTACCCACGCCGTGGTCGATCGCCGCCAAGGTCGCATCGGTGATGCTCCACGCCAGCGTCGAATTGCCTCCCGGACCGATGGTTGCGGGGTCGGCGGAAAAACTGGGAATGGTGGGCAGGGCGCCCGGGTTGGCAGTCATCACCGCGGTGACCAGCGTGTTACCCGACAGGGTCAGCGTGCACGGGCCGGTGCCCGCGCAGGCGCCGCCCCAGCCGCCGAACGTCGAGCCGGCGTCGGGCGTGGCGGTCAACTGGATGAGCGTGCCGGCGCTGTAATCTTCGGTGCAATCGCTACCGCAATCGATGCCCGCCGGAGAACTGGTCACCGTGCCCGTGCCGGTGCCGGTCTTGCCTACGGTCAGCGTGTAGATGGGAGGCACCGCCAACAGGCCCTGGATCCGCGCCTCGATCTGCTCCGCTGTGGTGCGTATTGCGCCGGTTCCCACGGCATCCCGGATCAGGCCGTCTCCGCGCAGGTTGAACAGGTAACGGATGATCAGCAAGCCGTCGGTCAACGCATCGGCCTGGTTGTTGCCGTCGATATCGAGCACGGGCCTGATGTCGGTGAGGTAGCCGAGGATCTGCGCATCGGTGATCCGCGTCGCGCCGGCGCCCACGGCATTGACGATCAAGGCCGGGCCCGACAACTCGAACAGGTAGCGCAGGACCAGAAGTCCGTCCGTCAACGCGTCGTTGCTGGTGTTGCCGTCGATATCCAGGTTCGGGGCGCCTGGCAGCGCGGGTGCAAACGTCGCCATGGCGGAGGTCGTGCCGCCTATCGTGAAACTGCAGGTGCCGGCGCCCGTGCACGGACCCAGCCAACCGGTGAACTGGCTGCCTCCATCCGGCGACGCGGTGAGGACGATCGCGGTGCCGTCCGCATACGTGTCGCTGCAGATCGCGCCGCAGTCGATGGCGCCGGTGCTGCTGGTGACGGTGCCCGCGCCGCTGCCCGTCCTGACCACCGTCAGCGTGGAGTTGGCGCTGATCGTCCGCACCATCGCCGTATCCGCGAACGCCGCGCCCAGGAGAACAGACCCGGAGAAAGCGGCGAGCAGGGCTGCAAGGAATGTCTTGATGGAGGTCATGGCCGTTCCGCACCCGTTCCATCGCCGGACAGCGGGCGCGCCCTTGTCGAATTGAGCTAACGTTTCGTATAGCAGGAGATTTCTGCGCGAGTGTTGACGCTGCACAAGGAGTTCGACGAATCGGCCCAGCGTCGGCCTCATTGCCGCAGCGCCCCGGCGTTGGCGCCCTGACGCCGCGCTCGGCTCGCCGCCCGGCGCTGCCGGATCGGCCAGGCGTGCTTGTATACTTCAAAGTCCGGCACAACCCACTCCACAACCAACCATGAAAATCACCAAGGCCGAAGTCATCGTCACCAGCCCCGACCGCAATTTTGTCACCCTGAAGCTCACCACCGACGGCGGCCTGACGGGCCTGGGCGATGCGACGTTGAATGGCCGCGAGCTCGCGGTCGTCAGCTACCTGAAGGACCATGTGGCGCCACTGCTGCTCGGCAAGGACGCGCACAAGATCGAAGACACCTGGCAGTTCCTGTATCGCAGCGCGTACTGGCGCCGCGGCCCGGTGACGATGGCGGCGATCGCCGCGGTCGACGTGGCGCTGTGGGACATCAAGGCCAAGGCGGCGAACATGCCGCTCTACCAGTTGCTGGGCGGCGCCTGCCGCACCGGCTGCCTGGCCTACGGTCACGCCAGCGGCAAGGACCTGCCGGAGCTGTTCGACTCGGTGCGCAAGCACCTCGAACTGGGCTACCGCGCGATCCGCATCCAGACCGGCGTGCCGGGACTCAAGGCGATCTACGGCGTCGCGTCGAATGTCGTGGCCGCGGGCAACGTGGGCAAGCGCTACGACCACGAGCCGGCGCAGCGCGCGCCGCTGCCCGCGGAAGAAGATTGGGACACGCGCGCGTACCTGCGGCACATCCCGGGCGTGTTCGAAGCCGTGCGCGCGGAGTTCGGGCCCGAGTTGCCGTTGCTGCACGACGGCCATCACCGGATGACGCCGATCCAGGCCGCGAAGCTGGGCAAGTCGCTGGAGCCCTATGACATGTTCTGGCTGGAGGACTGCACGCCGGCCGAGAACCAGGAAGCGCTGCGGCTGGTGCGCCGCCATACGATCACGCCGCTGGCGATCGGCGAGATCTTCAACACCGTGTGGGATTACCAGACGCTGATCCGCGAGCAGCTGATCGACTACGTGCGCAGCGCCGTCACGCACACCGGCGGCATCTCGCCGATGAAGAAGATCATGGACTACGCCGCGCAATACCAGATCAAATCCGGGATCCACGGTCCCACCGACATCTCGCCGGTGGGGATGGCCGCGGCGACGCATCTCGGCCTCGCCATCCACAACTTCGGCATCCAGGAATACATGCAACACGGCGCGGCGACCAACCATGTCTTCGAGCAATCGTTCACGTTCAGTGGCGGGCTGCTGCATCCGGGCGACAAGCCCGGCCTGGGTGTCGAGCTCAACATGGACGAGGCGGGCAAGTACCCGTACCAGACTGCGTATCTGCCGTTCAACCGCCTCGCGGACGGCACCGTCCACGACTGGTGACCCGCGAGGCAAAGCACCTTCCTCGTTCCGTGTGGTACGGCGCGCTGCCCCCGCGCGGGGGGAACTCGGATGGGTGGAGCGCAGCGATACCCAGCAAGATCGACTGGACACCGTCCACGACTCGCAACCTAGAACGGATCTATCCGCAGCGGCGCTATCCGGCGGCGACCTTTGTTGATCCAGCGCAAGACAAAATGCGCGCAATTTGTTATACAATGAGAATGATTCGCGTTTAGAAACCCTTGGTTCTGAAGCCCACTCCGATCCCGCACACTCGAACGAGCCGCGATGACCAATGACGCAACTGCCTGTTTTCCAGAAGGACTGCAGGCCGCCAGCGACGAGCCGATGCGCTCCCCGCTGAGTCTGGCCGACGTGCCGCTGGGCGCCGCCGCGCGCGTGGTCGGCGTACGCGCTGTCGGCGTCACCGCCGCCGCGCGCGAGCTTGCGTTGCGGTTGCTGGAAATCGGCTTCGTCGAAGGCGAACCGGTGCGGGTGATCGCGCAGGGCCATCCGGGGAAGGAACCGATCGCCGTCCGCGTGGGCGGGACGACCTTCGCGCTCCGTCGCTTCGAGGCCGAGCAGGTGCTGGTCGCGCTGGTCACAGCGGCCGGCCAGGAGACATGATGCGATGAGCGCCACCGCGGCTCTGCGCATCGCGCTGCTGGGCAATCCCAACTGCGGCAAGACGGCGCTGTTCAACCTGCTCACCGGCAGCCGGCAAAAGGTCGCCAACTTCGCCGGCGTCACCGTCGAGCGGAAAGAGGGCGAACTGCGGCTGCCCGACGGCCGCAGCGTGACGGTGCTCGACCTGCCGGGCGCCTACAGCCTGAATTCCACCAGTGCCGACGAGGCGATCACGCGCGACGTGGTGCTGGGCACGCTGACCGGCGAAGCGGTTCCCGATCTCATCGTCTGCGTGACCGACGCGACGAACCTCAAGCTCAGCCTGCGCATGGTGCTCGAGGTGCGGCGTTTGGGCGTCCCGCTGGTGCTGGCGCTGAACATGGCCGACATGGCGCGCCGGCGCGGCATCGCGATCGACACTGCGGCGCTCGCGCGCGAACTTGGGTTGCCGGTGGTCGAGACCGTCGCGGTGCATCGCGGCGGCGCCGATGGCCTGATCGCGCAACTCGCGCACGCGGCGCCGGCGGTCGCTGGTGCACGCCCGGCCGCTGCCGCGGCAGCCGCGGCAGCGTGGGGGATGCCGGATACCGCCGCAGTCAACGCGACGTACCGCGAGGTGCGGCGCATCCTCGCGGCCAGCGTGCGCCAGCCGGTCGCCGACACGCGCACGGACGACGCGCTGGATCGCGTGCTGCTGCATCCGGTGTGGGGGATGCTGATCCTGGCGGGTACGTTGTTCCTGATGTTCCAGGCGGTGTTCAGCTGGGCGAATCTGCCGATGGATGCGATCAGGGACGTGGTCGGCGGCACGGGGGATCTGCTCAAGGCGCACATGGCCGACGGCGTGCTGCGCAGCCTGCTGGTCGACGGGATCATCGCGGGGGCCGGCAGCGTGCTGGTCTTCCTGCCGCAGATCCTGATCCTGTTCCTGTTCATGCTCGCCCTCGAGGATTCGGGCTACCTGCCGCGCGCGGCGTTCCTGCTCGACCGCGTGATGGGCACCGTGGGCCTCTCGGGACGCTCGTTCATTCCGCTGCTCTCCAGCTTCGCCTGCGCGGTGCCGGGCATCATGGCCACGCGCACCATCAGCAACGCGCGCGACCGGCTGGCGACGATCATGATCGCGCCGCTGATGACGTGCTCGGCGCGCTTGCCGGTGTACGCGCTGGTCATCGGCGCGTTCGTGCCGCAGCGCTCCGTGTGGCGCATCTTCAACCTGCAGGGACTGGTGCTGTTCGCGCTCTACATCGCCGGCATCGCGGGCGCGATGGCGGTCGCCTTTGTGATCCAGCGTGCCGGAAGCCGCCGCGCGCAGCATCCGCTGCTGATGGAACTGCCCTCGTACCGCTGGCCCAATCCGCGCAATCTCGCCTTCGGGTTGTGGGAACGCGCCCGGATCTTCCTCGATCGCGTGGGTACCATCATCCTGTCGCTGATGATCGTGCTGTGGTTCCTGTCCACGTTTCCCGCGCCGCCCGCAGGCGCCACCGGGCCCGCGATCCAGTACAGCTTCGCGGGCATGCTGGGCCACGCGCTGGAGCACGTGTTCGCGCCGATCGGCTTCAACTGGCAGATTTCGATCGCGCTGGTTCCGGGACTCGCCGCGCGCGAAGTCGCCGTCGCCGCGCTGGGCACCGTGTATGCGCTCTCGGCCGCCGATCACGAAGTCGCGGCGCAACTCGCGCCGATGATCGCCACCGGGTGGCCGCTCGCGACCGCGTTCTCGCTGCTCGCGTGGTACGTGTTCGCCCCGCAGTGCATCTCCACGCTGGCGATCACGCGGCGGGAGACCAACTCCTGGCGTTATCCGCTGCTGATGGCGGTCTACCTGTTCGCGCTGGCGTATGCGGCGGCGTTCGTCACGTATCGCGTGACGCTGTTCTTCACCGGAGGGGGCTGACCGCGATGCTCCAGCAGATTGCCGTCGGTGTCATCGTCGCGCTCGCCGCCTTGTACGCGACATGGAAGCTGCTGCCCCGGGGACTGCGCGTGCGCCTCGCGCAGGCGGTTGCAGGCCGTGCCCGACGCGGCGGATGGCTCGACCCCGGCGCGGCCGCGACTCTCGCCAGGCGGCTGGCGGCCGGCGGTTGCGGCAGTTGCGACAGTTGCGGGACGTGCGCTCCAGAGTCTCTGGCGGCGCAGGATGCTACCGTCGTGCGTTTTGCGCAGGGCGCGACGGGCGCACGCTCAGCCCGCACGTGACCGGCGCGCGACTAAATAGCGCTGGCAATTCACCGCGCGAGACGCCGAACCAGCGCGCGAACGCGGCGCCGTACTCATCGATCGCAGTCGTCGGTATCCAGCGGCCGCCGCCGCTGTCGTCGGGGCCGTCGACGACCAGCGTGGGGAATCTGCCGTAGAGCTTGGCGCCATTGACGGCGCCGCCGACGATCAGGTGATGATTGCCCCAGCCGTGATCGGAGCCGCCATTGCCGTTGGCCGGCAGGTCGCGGCCGAAGTCCGACGCGGTGAACGCGGTGACCTGCGCGGCCACACCGAGTTCGACCGTCGCGTTGTAGAACGCCGCCAGCGATCCGCTCAGGTCTTCCAGGTTGTCGCCCTGGTCCGCGAGCTGGTCCTCGCCATGCGTGTCGAACCCCCCCAGCGAGCAGAAGAAGACCTGGCGCTTGACGCCCAGCGATTGGCGCGCGGCGATCAGCCGCGCCGCGGTCCGGAGCTGGTCGCCCAGCCCGGTGTTGGGGAATTGCGTCTGCAATGCGGGCGCGTCGTTGATCGCGCCGTTGAACAGGCGCTGGGTTACGATCGAGCGCGAGATTGTGTCCAGCCACGCGGCTTCGAACAAGTGCGGCCGCTGCACGGTCAGGATCTTCCGGAACGCCACGCTCATCGGGTCGGTCGCCGTGTCGGACTCGTAGAAATCCAGCCCGAAGTTGCCGCTCGAGGACACCGAGAAGCCGCTGGCCTGCGCGCCATTGAGAAATGTGCTGCGGCCGGCCAGCGACAAGGCGGAGGCGACCGGCGTTTGGTTCTGCGCCAGATAGAGATCGAGCAGGCGCCCGCCCCAGCCGGTCCGCATCGGGCTGTCGGTGATCGACGTCTGCCACTGGAACTGCTGGTCGCTGTGCGAGAACAGGTTCGGCGGAATCGGCGCGCTCTGGTTGCGATACTGCGCGCGCGTCAGCGGCGCCGAGAGCGGCCCCACGTTGGCCAGCGCCGCGGCCTTGCCCTGGTTGACGATCGCGGCCAGCTGCCCCATCCGCGGATGCAGCGCGAACTGCCGGCCGGGCGTGTTGGTGAGGTTGAGCGCTTGCAGGTCCTGCAGCGGCAGCGCCAGGCGCTGGCCGCGCCCGCGCGCATATTCGGCATAGCCCGCCGCATCGCGCGGGATCAGCAGGTTGTTGCCGTCGTTGCCACCGAACAGGAACACGCACACCAGCGCCTTGTAGTCGTTGACCGGTCCGACCGCATGCGCGATGCGCCCCAGGTCGCCCAGCATTGCCGCGCCGCCGAGCGCCGCGCCGCGTTTCAGAAATTCTCTGCGTCGCATGACGATTCCCCTCACTTCTGGATGACGTAGTCGGGCGCAACGAAGAGCAGCAGCAGCGCGGCGCGCACGCGCTCGCTGCGTGAGCGGCCCTGTGCCTGCAGCGCGGCGAGCATGTCCAGCAACGCGGTGCGCGTGACTGCCGACATCCCGCCCGCGGTGAACAGGACGTCGAGCCGGTCCACCAGTTGCGCGGGCTGGTTGGCCAGATCGACAAAGGGCTGGAAGTCCAGCGTCAGGCGGCCGATGTCGGCGAAGCCGAAAGTCCGATCCTGGATCACGCGCTTGAAGAAATTGGAGCTGCCGATCGCCTGCGTCTCGGTGGTGATCTGGAATTCCGGCGCCACGAGTCCGGCTTGCGCGATCGATCCGGCGCGGGTGAACGACGGCGAGAAGAAATTGAACACCGACGGCGCCAGCAGCGGGCTCTGCCCAAGATGATCGTCCGGATTGTCCAGCCACCAGATCGAGTTGCGGCCGTTCGCGGCCTTCGCATCGGTCGCGCGCAGCAAGTTGACGAAACGCACCACGGGCTCCCGCTGCTTGCCGAACGTGGTGCCGGCCAGCACGCTCACGTCGCGCGCGTCGGCGTCGAGCAGGATCGCATCGACCACCGCGCGCAGGTCGCCGCGCGCGCCCTGGCCATTGTCGTTGAACCTGGCCGCGACCCGCCTGACGTAGGCGGGCGAGGGGTTGCTGGTGACCAGGAACTGGATCAGCCGCCGCGCGATGAACGGCCCGACGTTGGGATGGTTGAACAGGTTGTCGAGCGCGTCCCGCAGGTCCTTCTCCGGCGTCTGCCCGGCCGGCAGCACGACGCCGTTGAGCAGCTTCTTGCTGCCCATCGAATGGTGGCTGGGCCACGCGCGCATCGGCTGCGTCCAGTTTTCGGCGACGCGGTCGAACTGGTGCGCGTCGTTGACGTTGCCGCCCGCAAAGCTCCAGCCGGTGTAGACGCGGGCGAACTCCTCGATGTCGGCTTGCGTGTACGTGGGGATGGTCTGTCCCTGCGCGTTCCGCTGCGGCGTGCCGTCGGGATCGAGCTGCACCAGGCCGATCGAGAACAGCTGCATGACTTCGCGCGCGTAGTTTTCGTTCGGCTTGAAGCCCGCGGCCGGATCCTCCTTGTCATTGCCCAGCATGTTGAGGTAGTAACCCATCGCCGGATGCAGCGTCACGTCCTCGAGCAGCGTCCGGTAATTGCCGAAGGCGTTGCGGTAGAGCATGTCCATCCACGACGCCAGCGCCCAGGTGTCCTGGTCCGGCGCGATATTGGACACGACCATGATCTCGGAGAGCGCGAACGCGACCCGCGCGCGCAACTGGTTTTCGTTGAACAGGAACTGCTGCCAGACTGCCTCGTACGCGTGCTTCTCGTCGACGCGGTCACCGCCGTTCCGGATCGCGTTCAGGTAGTCGATGTGCGGCGTCCCCGCGGGTGTCGCGTACTGCGCGTCGAGCCACGCGCGGTAGCCGCCCTGCGCCAGCGCGTCGATCTGGGCCACGGACTTCGCGCCGAACGTCGCTTGCGCGAGGAAGCGCGCCGCGTCGCTGGGCGGCACCGTGGACACCGCCGCCGCGGCGAAGGCGTGGAACGCCGGACCTTCGTACGCGAAAACCGGCTGCGACTGGACGATGGCGTTCTTCTCCGCCTCGGAGATGGTGTAGAAGTGCGTGCGCGTGGCGGTGTTGTAGAAGCGGTAAACGGGCAGGGTGCCGGCCACGCTGGACGGGTGCGCGAAAAAAGCGACGCCTTCCAGCCGATAGTCGGCGTAGGTCGCCGCGACAAAGTCCTTTTCCGCCGCGTCGATGGTGTAGAAGTGCGTGTTGGTCCTGACGTTGTAGAAGCGGAACACCGGCTGCGCGGTGGCGGCGGACGTCGGGTAGGCATTGAACGCCGCGCCTTCGTAGATGTAGGCGGGCAGTGTCTGCTGCACCTTCAGCTTTTCGGCCTCGGTGATGGTGTAGAAGTGCGTGTTCGCCGCAGTGTTGTAGAAGCGGTGGACCGGCGCCGTCGCCGGCGGAGCCGGTTGCGCGAACGCGGACGCGCTCAGGATGGACAACGCGATCGACAGGCAGCGGTTCCAGCGGCCGCATGCCGCTCCCGGTCCGCGCGCAAACATCGACCACAACAGGCGCTTCGATTCACCCAGCATGGCTTCCCCTTCGATCCGCTCCGTGCATCATCGCTCCGTGCCAAGAAATATGACGCGGCCTGGCACAGTGTATGCCATTTGCATAAAACGTCAACTACCGTAGGGCGAACAAAGGAGCAGGGATCAGGCTCGGCTCTGCGTAAGGGTCGCGCGCTGGATGGTGGCCGTCGGGGGAGTAGCGGCCGCAGGCCCGTAGGATGGGTGGAGCGCAGCGATACCCATCATCGTTGGGATGCATGGAACCTCGAGCGCCCCGCGAGTCCTGATTCAGGGCGAAAGTTGACCGGCGCACTTCGAATCGGCAGATGGGTATCGCTGCGCTCCACCCATCCCACGGCGCGCTACGGCGCTACGGGCGCGCACATCACGATTCCCTCACTGACCCACCCGCGCGCGACCACCTCGGCGATGCCGGCAGCGCTGACCGTGATCCGGTGATTGCTGTCCACATGTCGCGCGAGCCCGTTGTTGTAGGCGCGATAGATGGGCACCGTGCCGGCCGGACAGGCGCCGTTGACCGGCGGCGTCGAGATGAAGTCGAGGCTCTCGAAGTTCCATCGCGGCTGTGACGCCGGCGTGCCCGCCTGCAGCGCCTTCAGACCGTTGCACTCGGGACTGCTCACCGTGTAGAAGTGCGAGTTGGGACCCGGCACGATGCTGCCGTAGAAGCGACAGACGTAGGAGTCGCCGCCCGAATTGAAATTGAAGCCGGCGCCCGTGCGCGCCCAGCCGGGACCCGCGGCGCCGTTGTCGATCGCCGCGGCCTCGTTCGGATCGGCGGTGATGAAATAGTTGTCCAGCGGCGTGTTGTAGAACTCGGTCACCACGCCCAGCGCCGCGCCGGAGCTGTACTGGTAGACGCTGCCGCCCTCGAGCGCCGCGTACAGGACATTGCCCGAAGGCGTGATCGCCAGCGAGTTGACCTTGGGGCCTTGGGGCAGGCCGTCTTTGATCGCGGTCAGTTGCGCGCTCGTGCCCTGGAGCACGCCGCATGCGGCGCCGACATAGCCGGCGTTCGCCGAGTTCGGATCCAGCAACAGGATCGTGATCGGAAGGCAATCTGCAAGATCGGCGCCGGTCGTCGTCGGGAACGGCGGCGTGAAGGGAGGAATGAAGCTCTCCGTCGAGCCCAGGGTCAACGAGCTCAGTTTGGCCGTGTTGAGCAGAAAGTCGAGGGCGGAGACCAGGCTGCCGGTGGGATTGAATCCGGGATAGGTCGATGACCACGTCGCGCCGCCGTCGGTGCTGTTCATGATGCTGTCGCCGCCGCCGAAACGCGGATGGACGGCGGCCCAGAGCGAAGGCGGCGTCGTCTTGCCGAACGAGAGCCCGAGGACGCTCGGGAAATCCGGCATGCCGGTGGATACGGTGATCCAGCTCGCGCCGGCGTCGTTGCTGCGATGCACGCCACCATTCAGCGTTCCGGCGACGATGTGCGATGGGTTGGCCGGGTCGATCGCGAGCGACGGCACCTGCAGATACGAGCTGACGCCGGTGCGCGAGGGCAACCACGTCGCGCCGCCATCGATGCTCTTGAACACGAAGTAGTTGGTGCCGGCATACACCGTACCCGGCGTGACCGGGTCGATCGCCAGCGACACGATCCAGTCGGTCGAGCCGGAATACTCGCGGAGTCCGTTCGAGCTGTTCACCCAGCTGCTGCCGCCGTCGGTGCTCTTGAAGACGCCCTGGCCGCGCGTGCCGGCATAGACTGTGACTGGAGAGAGCGGGTCGACCGCGACGACGACGACATTGACGTTGGCCAGGCCATGGTTCGCTTCGGCCCAGTTCGCGGCGCCATCGGCGCTGCGAAAGACGCCATCCGCCGTGGCGGCGACCACCGTGCCGCTTCCGCGCGCGTCGACGGCGAGCGCATTGATCTGACGCCTGCCGAGCCCGGTCCGGGCCGCCGTCCAGCTGGCGCCGCCATCGGTGGATTTGTAGACGCCACCGAGATAGGCGCCAGCGTACAGGGTAGCCGGCGTCTGCGGATCGAGTGCGAACCGCGTGACCTCGCCCTCGGCAATGCCGGCGTCCGCCTTCGTCCAGTTGCCGCCGCCATCGACACTCTTGTAAAGCCCGCTGCGCGCGGCGTATACGGTCGCTGGCGCGACCGGATCCACCGCGATGTGAAAGGTCCACGGGCTTCCGGCGCCGAAACCTGTGTTGGCCGCAGTCCATGTCGCGCCGCCATCGCTGCTCTTGAACACGCCGCCGTTGGTGGCCGCGTAGATTGCAGCAGGCGCTACGGCGATCGAATAGGTCCTCGCGCCGTTGAGGCCGGCGACGGACTTGGTCCAACTGTTGCCGCCATCGCTGCTGCGATAAATGCCGCCATTGCCCGCAAGGTAGACCTTGTTCGGCGCCGCCGGGTCGATCGCTACCGCATCGACGAGGGAGCCGACCAGCGCCAACCCCGCCGCCGACCAGCTCGCGCCGCCGTCCGTGCTCTTGTAGATGCCATTGGTTTCTCCGGCAAAGAGCGTCTGGGGACTGGCCGGATCGATCGCCAGCGCTGTCACCAGCAGATACGGGGCGGCGTTGAACGAGAATCCGGCATTCGCCGGGCTCCAGTTCGCGCCGCCGTTGGTGGTCTTGAACACGCCACCGTAGCCGCCGGCGTAGATCGTGCCGGCCGCCGACGGATCGACGGCGACGGTCCTGATGTCGCCGCCGTAGGGGCCGTTCGTGGTCCAATGCTTGATGCCGGCGATGGCGGTGGCTGTTCCGCCGAGGGCCACTAACACCACGAATGCGGCGACAGCGACCGGCAAACCCGTCGGCGCACAGCGGCCCTGCGCGAACCCGCCACTCCGCGGCACGTGATGATCAAGCATCTTGTGGTACCCCCGGTTATGAGCACGGGCCGGCCCGCGCTGCTGCGTGGTTGGTCGAGCGCGCATTGTACCTATGCCGGGACGGATCCCATCGCGCCGGTCCCGTCGAGACGACAAGAGCCTGCACCGGAATTTCGTAGGATGGGTGGAGCGCAGCGATACCCATCTGCCGACTCGGGCGCGACTTTTCGGGTGCGCCCAGGGGAGCGTGCCACGACACCGGTTCCGTACAATTCAACGAGATGGGTATCGCTGCGCTCCACCCATCCTACGGTGCTACGTCCCCAGCACGCGTCATCAACGCTACAACGGCGCGCCGTCCCCGGCTTCGTATGTCCGCACGCAGTTGCCGCCGCTGGCCTTGGCCGCATACATGGCGGCGTCGGCGTGGCGCAGCAGCGTGTCCGGATCGCCGCCCGCGGCCGGATAGCGGGCGATGCCGATCGAGGCGCCCACCACGAGCTGGTGGGATTCGATGTCCATCGGCTGCGCGATGCCCTCCAGGACGCGGCGCCCGAGATGCAGCGCGCCACTGGCCCGCTCGACGCCGTATTGCAGGATCGCAAACTCGTCGCCGCCCATGCGCGCGACCACGTCCACCTCGCGCGCGATACTGCGCATCCGCTCGGCCACCAGCGCCAGCACCTTGTCGCCCACGGCATGGCCGAAGCGGTCGTTGATCGGCTTGAAGCGGTCGAGGTCGATGAAGTGCACGGCAAAGGCCTCGCCGCCAACGCCTGATGCCTCGACCGCGCCCGCCAGATGCTCCAGGAATACTTCCCGGTTGACCAGCGAAGTCAGTCCGTCGTGGCGCGAAATATGGCGGATGCGCTCCTCGCCGCGCTTGCGGTCCGTGATGTCGGTGTAGGTGCGCAGCGCGCCGCCGCCTTCGACGGGCACGGTGAGGACTTCGATGATCCGGCCGTCCGGCCGCTTGCGGTCGTAGCTGCTCGGCCGGTCGAGTATCCGGCCCGACAGGATGAAGTCGTGGATGTCCTGCGGCGTGTGCGCGAACTCGTTGGTGGACAGCTGGTAGGCGAGCACCGCATCGAACGACGGCCGGGACGCCATCAGTTCCTCGGGCAGGCCCAGCAGTTCGATCGCGCGCCGGTTGCACCCCCCGACCACCCGCTCTGCATTCATCAACAAGATGCCTTGCTCCATGCGCTCCAGCGTGTCGGCGAGCAGCCGCTCGCTGTCCCGGGCCCGGCGTTCGGCGCGCAACAACTCTTCCTGCTGGCGCTTGAGCTCGGTGATGTCGACGTGGACGAAGAAGCTCCTGCCGTCCGGGCTCTTCTGTTCGACGACCCGGTTCCAGCGCGCGCCGGGCAGCGGCACTTCGAAGGTTGCGCCGGCGTAGCGCAGGCTCTCGATGAGTATCGCCAGGCCGCGCTCGAACAGCGTGGGATCCCCGGCTTCCTGGCCGTGCCACGCGGTCCGATAGGCATCTTCCAGCGTGCCGCCAGCGGCGGCCGCCCGGTCCGTGAACCGGTACATGAGGACGAACGGCTCGTTGACCCACGCGATGCGGTGGTCCGCGTCGGTCACCATCACGCCTTCGGCCAGATGATCGAACACCGCGGTGCCGTCGATGGGTGGGCTGCCTGGTGGGACGGTGAGTGCGACCCCGCCGGGCGCGGCGTCCGCCTGCCAGAGCCGGATGCGGCCGATGCCGGGCAGGGGCAGCGACGCTGCTCGCAGCCGCAGGCCCCGGTGCTCGAACGCGAACGGCCGCTGCTGGGTGCGATGCCGGGCGACGCCCTCGTCGATGTAGCGCTCTATCGCGGGCAGTTCGGCGGCGCTCAACCGGCCCTCGTAGAAGCGGCGCAGGTTGGCGCGATAGGGCTCGCCCTCGTGGATATGCCCCGCGTGCTCGGGGAAGAACTTCAGGAACGCGCGATTCCACAGCAGCACGCAGTCGGCATCGTCGAAGACAGCGACGGCGACATCGAGACTGTCCAGCGTCTCGGCCAGCGTGCGCAACAGCGGTAGTGCGTCGTTCATGGCGCGATGTCGGTGGGATGGCCGGGGCGCGTTGTTGGCGGCGGTGCGGCAACTGCCTGGCGCTGCTGCGCGCCGCCGCACGGCCGGCGGTCAGCCGGCGAGCGCCTCGTTCGCGGCCGCGTGCGCGTGAATGGCGGTGGTGTCGAACAGCGGGACGCCGGCGTCCTGCTGGCCGACCAGCAGCGAAATCTCGGTGCAGCCTAGGATGATCGCCTGTGCGCCCTGTGCCGCCAGGTCGGCCATGACGCGGCGGTACGTTGCACGCGACTCCGGGAGAACGACGCCCTGGCACAGTTCGTCGTAGATGATGCGGTGGACCAGTGCACGCTCGGCCGGTCCGGGCACCAGCACCTCCAGGCCGTGGCGCTCGCGCAGCCGGTTGCGGTAGAACGCCTGTTCCATCGTGAACTGCGTGCCCAGCAGGCCGACGGTCGCATGTCCGGCGCGCTTGATCGCCGCCGCCGTTGGATCGACGATGTGGAACAGCGGGATCGCGACGGCCGACTCGATCCGATCGGCGACATTGTGCATGGTGTTCGTGCACAGGACCAGGAAATCGGCGCCCGCGGTTTCGAGCGTGCGCGCGGCGCCGGCCAGCAGGTCCCCGGCGGCTTGCCAGTCGCCGGCGTGCTGCATGCGCTCGACCTCGTGGAAGTCGACGCTGTACAGAATGATCTTCGCCGAGTGCAGTCCGCCCAGGCGCTCCCTGATGGTCTCGTTGATCTGGCGATAGTACGGAACAGTGGACTCCCAGCTCATGCCGCCGATCAGGCCGATGACCTTCATGGTGTGCTCAGAACTCCACGGCGTCGGCGATCGCCTTGAGGCCGGCTCTCGCGCAGGCATCGTCGGCGTCGCCGCCAGGACCGCCGGAGACCCCGATGCCGCCGAACAGCGAGCCGCCGCCTTCGATCACCAGCCCGCCGCCGGCCGCGAGCACGCCCGGTTGGTTGCGAATCCCGCTCATCGGCTTGCCCGGTTGCGTCTCGGTGGCGAGGGATGCCGTCGGCTGCCTGAAGCTGACCGCGGTCCACGCCTTGTTCACGGCAAAATCGACCGTATGCGGGCCGGCGAATCGATCGCGCAGGAAGACCTGGGTGATTCCCGCGCGGTCGACCACCGCCACGGCGACCTGGTAGCCGTCCTTGCGGCATTGCTCCAGCGCCGCCCGGGCCGCGGTCAGCGCGGTCTCGGGGGTCAGCGACTTGATCGCGAACGTTCCTTCCGCCGCGTGCGCAGCGGCGCACATGCCGATCAGGGTTGCGGCAACGATGGTCTTGAACATGGCATTGACTCCGGTTGATTGCGAATGCAGGTTCGCCCGGCCGTTGCGTGCTGCCGGAGCAGTCCGGTGCCCAGCGGACGCGGGCGATCCATCGATCTTACTCGCAGGGCAACCGGCAGACAGTCGCCAGATCGTTTTTTTCTTGTCCTGTAGCAAACTGCAAACAGGGGACAAACCACGTTTTCCGGTCGATCGAGCCGATCCCCTGTATGTTGGCGGCGGTAGCGCGTTGATCCATGTCAATTCTGCGGGGCATGGCGCGGCGTAGACTGCGTTGCATTGGGCGGGTGAGGACACCCGGATTGGGATCTGGCTTGTGCAGTGATCGAGGAACTACAGTGATGAAGAACAGGACGCATCCAGGGAGTGATGCAGCATTCGCGCGGGCGCCCGGGCGCCTGCTTGCGTTGTGCATCGCGCTGGCGGCGGCCGCCGCCGCGCCCTGCGCCATGGCACAGGGCGCCGACAAGTCCGGGCGCGAGGTGGTCGCCGCGACGTGCGGGACGTGTCACGCCACCGGCGAGAAGAATGCGCCGAAGATCGGCGACAAGAATGCCTGGGGAAAGCTGGCCGCGCAGGGCCTCACCAGCCTGACGCAGGTCGCCTTGAAGGGCATACGGGACATGCCCGCCCATGGCGGCAACCCAGGATTGACCGATACCGAGATCGAGCGCGCAATCACCTACATGGTCAATATGTCGGGCGGCAAGTGGATCGAACCCACGAGCAAGACCAAGCCGGCCGGCCCCCGCACCGGCCAGCAGATCGTGCAGATGCAGTGCGCGCACTGCCATGAGAAGGGCGTCGACGGCGCGCCGAAGATCGGCGACACGCAGGCCTGGATTCCGCGCCTGAAGAACGGGCTGGAGGCGACGGTGCTGTCGGCGGCGAACGGCCATGGCGCGATGCCCGCGCGCGGCGGCCTGGCCAACATCAGCGACGCCGAGTTGCGCAATGCGATCGTCTACATGTTCCGGCGGGCGCAGCCGGCGGGCAAGAAGGGCTGAACGCTGGACGCCGACGTCATCGTGGTCGGCGGCGGGATCTCCGGCCTGGCGTGCGCCTGGGGATTGCAGAAGGGCGGGCGCGATGTCCTGGTGCTCGAGGCGGCGAGCCGGGCCGGCGGCACCATCGGCACGGCGCGCACCGACGGCTATCTGGTGGAAGCCGGACCGAACAGCACGCTCGACACCACGCCGCTGATTGGCGCCCTGCTCGACCAATTGGGCATCGCCGGCCTGCGCATCGACGCCGCACCGGCGGCGCGCAATCGCTACATCCTGCAGCAGGGACAACTGCGCGCGCTGCCGCTCTCGCCGGCGGCGTTCCTGGCCACGCCACTGTTTTCGGCGGGCGCCAAGCTGCGGCTGCTGCGCGAGCCGTTCATCGGGCGCAGCCCGGCCGCAGCCGATGAGTCGGTGGCCGCGTTCGTCCGCCGCCGGCTGGGCGCCGAGTTCCTCGACCGCGCGATCAATCCCTTCGTGGCCGGCGTGTACGCCGGCGACCCGGAACGGCTCAGCGTCCGCGCGGCGTTCCCGAAGCTCCATCAACTTGAACAGAAGCACGGCAGCCTGATCCTCGGCCAGTTGCTCGGGGCGCGCGCCCGCGCCCGCGATCCGGAGAAGTCGAAGCAGTCCGCTGCGATGTTCGCCTTCCGCGACGGCATGCAGACCTTGACCGATGCCCTTGCGCGGCGCCTGCGCCGGGTCGAAGCCGGCGCCGAGGCGCTAAGCGTGCAACCGGGCGATGGCGGCTTCCTGGTTCGCAGCCGGGGCCCCGGCGGGCTGGGCGAGTTTCACGCGCGCGCCGTGGTTCTCGCGCTGCCGGCGTACGCTGCCGCGACCCTGACCGCGCCATTCGCGCCGCGCGCGGCGGCCGCGCTCGGCGCCATTCCGTATCCGCCGGTGGCGGTGGCGGCCAGCGCCTACCGGAAGGGCACGCTCGCGCGCGAGCTAGACGGCTTCGGCTTTCTGGTGCCCCAGCGCGAGGGCCGGCGGATACTCGGGACGATTTTTTCCAGCACGTTGTTCGCGGGGCGCGCGCCCGACGGTTTCGACCTGCTGACGACGTTTGCCGGCGGCATGCGCCAGCCCGCGCTCGCGCAAGGCTCCGACGCGGAAATAGCCGAAGCCGTGCAGGCCGAGCACGCGGACATCCTGGGCGCCCCGCCGCACGCCGAATTCATGCAAGTCAGGCGCTGGCCGCGCGCCATCCCGCAGTACACGCTGGGCCACCTGGCGCGGATCGCGCAGATCGAGGAAGCCGAACGCGACCTGCCGGGACTTTTCTTCTGCGCCAACTATCGCGGTGGCGTCTCGATCGGCGATTGCATCCGGTCCGCCGCCGGCACGGCGGAGCAGGCCGGGGCCTTCCTGCGCGGCGCCTGAGCGAGGGCGGCGTGACGCCGAGCGGCGCGATGGCGCCCGCCGGCGTGCGCAGCCGGCGCCGCCGCGCCCGCGCTTGTTGAAACCACGCGGCCTCCTTATGATGGCGACAGTGCTCCGCGGCGCGTCCGCCGGACGGCGGCTGCGCGACTGCTTCAAGGAGATTCCCCCATGCCCCACTGGTTTCCCGACAATTCCCGTTCCATCGGGCGCACGCCGCTCGTGCGCCTGAACCGCGTTACCGACGGCGCCAACGCGACGGTGCTGGCCAAGATCGAGGGCCGCAACCCGGCGTATTCGGTGAAGTGCCGGATCGGCGCGGCGATGATCTGGGACGCACAGCAGAAGGGCCTGCTTGGCCCGGGCAAGGAACTCGTCGAACCGACGAGCGGCAACACCGGCATCGCACTGGCGTTCGTGGCGGCAGCGCAGGGCATTCCGCTGACACTGACCATGCCGGAGACGATGAGCGTCGAACGGCGCAAGCTGCTGATCGCCTACGGGGCGAAGCTGGTCCTGACCGAGGGCTCCAAGGGCATGAACGGAGCTATCGCCAGGGCCGAGGAAATCGTCGCCACCGATCCCGGCCGTTACGTGTTGCTGCAGCAGTTCAAGAACCCGTCAAACCCGGCGATCCACGAGGCGACGACGGGACCGGAGATCTGGGAGGATACCGACGGCAAGATCGACATCTTCGTCTCCGGCGTGGGCACCGGCGGCACCATCACCGGCGTGTCGCGCTACATCAAGGGCAACAAGGGCAAGGCGATCCTGACTGTGGCCGTCGAGCCGGCGGCCAGCCCCGTGCTTACGCAGACGCGGGCGGGGCAACCGCTGCAGCCCGGGCCGCACAAGATCCAGGGCATCGGCGCCGGCTTCGTGCCGCAGGTGCTCGACCTGTCGCTGGTCGACCTGATCGAACAGGTGACCAACGAGGACGCGGTGCTCTACGCGCGGCGACTGGCGCGCGAGGAAGGGATACTCGCGGGCATCTCGTGCGGCGCGGCGACCGCGGTCGCGATCCGCCTCGCACAGCTGCCCGCACACGCCGGCAAGACCATCGTCGTCGTGCTGCCCGACTCGGGCGAGCGCTATCTGAGCACGGTGCTGTTCGAAGGGATGTACGACGCCGCGGGCATGGCAGCATGATGACCGGCGGCACCGCGTTGCCCGCCTCGAGGTAGCGATGCCGCCGCTCGCCTACGACCCGACCCGCGTCGCGCTGCTCTCTCCGGGCAGGCGGGAGACGCTGTTCGAGAGCGGGACCGTGTATTCGCCGTTGCAGCTGGCGATCGAGGCCGCCCGGCTGGCCTACATCCATGCCGAGAAATCAGCGACGGAGCGCGCGCGCCTGGCCGATGCGCTGGCGCGCGCCGGCTTCGGCGAACCCCGGCTGTTCCTCGATCCGCCGACCGGGACCGAGGCCTACGGCGCCGTCCGGCCGGACGACCGGTTGGCGCTGCTCGGTTTCCGCGGCACCGAGCCCGACCGGCTCTCCGACCTGGCGACGGACCTCAAGGCCCATCCGGTGACCTGGTCCGAATCCGCGGGGCGGGTGCACGCCGGCTTCGCTCATGCGGCGCGCGCGGTGCTGCCGCAGGTGCGCGACTGGCTGGCCGGCGACGCCGCCGGCCGCGACGCGCTGCTCCTGACCGGCCACAGCCTGGGCGCGGCGCTCGCGACACTGGCCGCGTCGGTGCTGAAACCCGCATTCCTGTTCACCATCGGCTCGCCCCGCGTCGGCGACGCCACGTTCGCCGCGACCGTGGCCGCGATCGACGGCGCGCGCATCGTCGATTGCTGCGACGCGATCACCCGCGTGCCGCCGTCCCTGACCGTGTACACGCACATCCGCGCGGAGACCTACATCACCCGGGACGGCGTGGCGCTGCATGGCCCCGATCCGGAGACCATCGCGGCGGACCGCCGGCGCGCGCGGGCGGAATACCTGCGGACGCATGCGTTGCAGCCCGGCGCCGTGCTCGTGCGCGACCTCGCCGATCACGCGCCGATCAACTACGCCCGCGCCTTTTTCTGACCCACCACGGCCACCGCGCCGGCCAGCCCCCTGTTCGCGCTGTTTTGGCAGCCAGACGGAATGGCGCAAAGTCACCGCGACAAGTACGATCCAGCCTGAAACAACCGTAGGATGCCCATTAGAATCGGGGTCAGACCCCATTTGTCGTGGGGAAAGCGGGAGATGAACGACTTGGATCGCAACGTGGCGGCGAGCCTGGTACGGATGGCGGTACAGGACGGCGTCGCCGTCATCGTCATCGACAACCCGCCGGTCAACGCGCTCGGCCCCGGCGTCCCCGAGGGCGTGATCGACGCGGTGAACCGCGCGGCGGTCGAGCCTTCGATCAAGGCCATCGTGTTGATGGGAGCGGGCCGGAATTTCATCGCCGGCGCCGACATCCGCCACTTCGGCACCGGCATGACGCGCCCGCCGGTTGGCCAGCGGGCCCCGGACCTGCTCGACCAGAGCGCCAAGCCCATCGTTGCCGCCATCCATGGCTACGCGCTGGGCGGCGGCCTCGAATACGCGCTGGCCTGCCACTACCGCATCGCCACGGCGGGCGCGCGCGTGGGTCTGCCCGAAGTCCTGATCGGCGCGATCCCCGGCGGCGGCGGCACGCAGCGCCTGCCGCGCCTGATCGGTCCGCGCGCGGCGCTGGACATGATCGTCAGCGGCCGGCACGTGTCCGCGATGGAGGCGGTGAAGCTGGGCCTGCTCGACGATCTGGTGCCCGAGGGCAGCGACCTGCGGGCGGCCGCGGTCGCCTTCGCGCAGCGCATCGCCGGCCTGCAGCCGCTGCCCCGCGTGCGCGACATGAGCGCGAAGCTGCGCGAGGCGCAGGACGACCCCGGGCTGTTCGATGCGAAGCGGCAGGCCATCGCGCACAAGGCGCGCAACCAGCAGGTTCCGTACGCGGCGATCGCCGCCGTCGAAGCGAGCTGCGCGCTGCCGTTCGCCGACGGCCTGCGACACGAGCGGCACCTGTTCGAGACCCTGGAGACGACCGTCGAGGCGCGCGCGCTGCGCTACGCGTTCTTCGCCGAGCGCGAAGCCGCGAAGTTGCCCGACGTGCCGGCCGCCACGCCGGCGGCGGCGATCGCCTCCGTCGCCATCATCGGCGCCGGGACCATGGGCGCCGGCATCGCGATCGCCTGCGCCGACGCGGGGCTGACAGTGAAGCTGTTCGATTCGATGCCGGGGGCGCTCGCCGAGAGCTTGACGCGGATCCGCCGGACCTACGACGTCGCCTTTGCGCGCGGTCGCCTGTCGGCGTTCGAGGCGTCGCAGCGGCTGGGGCGCATCGAGGCGGTGCACAGCTACGCAGCCATCCGCGATTGCGAGGTGGCGATCGAAGCCGTGTACGAGGACCTCGACACCAAGAAGGCGGTTTTCGCCGAACTCGACGCGGCGATGAAGCCCGGCGCGCTGCTGCTCACCAGCACATCAGGTTTCGACATCGACCTGATCGCCGGCACGACGCAGCGGCCGCAGAATGTCGCCGGCACGCATTTCTTCAGCCCGGCCAACGTGACAAAGCTGCTCGAGGTCGTCATCGGCTCGCGCACCGCGCCCGCGGCGCTGCTGACGACCGTGCGGCTGGGCCGGCGGCTGGGCAAGACCTGCGTCGTCGCCCGTACCTGCGAGGGCTTTCTCACCGGCCGCAGCCGCGCGCCGCTGGACACCGAGATGGTGTTGCTGCTCGAAGAGGGCGCGCTGCCGGAGCAGGTCGACCGCGTGCTGGTCGATTTCGGTTACGCGATGGGGCCGTTCGCCGCGAGCGACCTCGCGGGGCTCGACGTCGCGCAGGCGCTGCGCGCACGGCGCGCGCCCGCCGACCCGGGACGCTCCGCGCTGCCGATCGCCGAGCGCCTGGTCGCGCTGGGCCGCCTGGGCCAGAAGACGGGCGCCGGCTGGTATCGCTACCAGGAGGGCAACCGGACGCCGCACCCCGATCCCGTGGTGGCGCAAGTGATCCGTGATCAGCAGCAAGCCGCGGGCATCAAGTCGCGCACAATCGCGGACGGGGAGATCTTGCACCGGCTGCTCTTCGGCGCGGTCAACGAATGCTGCCGCGTGCTCGAAGAAGGACTTGTCTACCGGGCCAGCGACATCGACGTCGCCTGGCTGCACGGCTTCGGTTTTCCGCGCTATCGCGGCGGGCTCATGTTTTGGGCCGACGGCATCGGCGCCGCGGAAATTCACCGGCAGGTCAGTGCGTGGCACAAGGAGTACGGCGAACGTTGGGCGCCCGCGCCGCTGCTGGCGGAAGTCGCGCGGATGGGCACGTTGTTGCACGAACAGACGGGCTTGCCGCGCCGCTGACCCGAAGCACTATGGCGTAGGATGGGTGGAGCGAAGCGATACCCATCAGCGGTGGGTCGAGCGCAGCGACACCCAACGATGGTGGTGAAGCGCAGCGACACCCATCGTCGCGTTCGAAGGCCAATGTCCGCAATGCAACCACAGGAGAATCCGCGATGCGTCCCAACCCCGTCAAAGCCGCGCTTGCCGCCGGCCAGTCCAGCCACGGCACGATGGTGTTCGAGTTTTTCACCCCCGGCCTGCCGCAGATCCTGCGCGCCGCCGGCGCCGACTTCGTGCTCTACGACATGGAGCACAGCGGCCTGGGGTTTGAAACGCTGAAGACGCAGTTCGGGCTCTGCCGCGGGATCGGCCTGGTGCCGCTGGTGCGCGTGCCGGCGACGCAGTATCACTTCATCGCCCGCGCGCTGGACATTGGCGCGATGGGCATCATGGTGCCCATGGTCGAGACGAAGGAGCAGGCCGAGCTGATCGTGTCGTGCACGCGCTATCCGCCAGTGGGCGTGCGCGGCTCCGCGTTCGGCGTCGCGCCGCACGACGACTATTCGGACCTGGGCGTCGTCGAGAAAATGCGCCTCGCGCACGAGCGCACGCTGGTCATGTGCCTGGTCGAGACGGTAAAGGGTCACGAGAACGTCGATGCGATCGCGGCGGTGCCGGGCGTCGACGTGTGCTGGCTGGGGCACTTCGACACCACCAACTTCATGGGCATCCCGACGCAGTGGGAACATCCGCGCTACATCGCCGCCGTCAAGAACCTGGTCGCGGCGTGCAACCGGCACGGCAAGACCGCGGGCTTTCTCGCGGCCAACGACGACTGGGCGCGCCGCTATCGCGAGCTGGGCTTCCGGATGCTCTGCTATGGCGTCGACACGACGCTGCTGCAGGAGTCCCTCGCCGCCGGCCTGCGCAAGATGCGGCAGGGCTGATTCGTCATTGCTCGATCCTGAGCCCGCCCGTCACTGCCTGCCGTGAACTGCCTTTGGCTGCCGTAGGATGGGTGGAGCGCAGCGATACCCATCTCCAAATTCGACACGTGCCGGTCGAACTTCGCCCCTCATGAAGACGCGCCGGGATATCTGCGGCTGCGTGGTTTTCCGCGATGATGGGTATCGCTGTGCTCCACCCATCCTACGGCAAGCATCACGGCAGATATCACGGCAGGCGCTTTGACCGCCCCCGCGTCAGCGCCAGCCACAGTATCGTCACCGCGAGCGCCGCGTAGTTGAGCGCCAGGAACCACGGCGTGTTCCAGGCGAGCCCGTCGAAGCCGCGTTCGGAAAACGGGTAGAGCACGGGCACCGCGTAGTAGTCGGCGGAATGCGTGAACACGTCGATCACGATGTGGCTCCACCAGCCGGCGAGCGGAATCCAGAAGCGGCGGCGGGGCAGCCAGAGGAGCAGCGTCACCACGGCCGCCACCACGGCACTGTGCATGATGCAGTGCAGGTGGTGCGAGAACAACGCCACCAGCGGCGGCAGCGCCGGCTCCTGTCCCGGGACGGCGAGAGCGAATGCGTGGAGTTCCGCCAGCGTGCCGCCGCCGGCTACGGCCCAGGGAATCAGCGGCAGCATCTGGACGATGTCGGGCAGCACGGCCAGTGTCACCGTGGCCACTGCGACGGGCCGGCTGATCGTCATCCGCCGGGCGGCGTACGCGGTGCCGGCGCCGGCCCACAACGCATGCGCCAGGATGTCCATCCTAGGTCACCCTCCACTTGACTGCGCCGCTCACCCCTTCTTCCTGAACACGACGATGTGCTGCCACGGCAGCACGTTGGAAGTGCGCTCCCACGCCAGTGCGTGCGGCGCGGCCTCGCGGCGGATCTGCGCTTCGGTCATCTTGTGCGCCGGCTTGATCGGCACGTTCGGGTCCTCGGCCCGGTATTCGACGAACGCCACGCGGCCGCCCGGCTTGAGCGCCCGGACGAGCGAGCGCATGACCTCGAACGGGAATTCCAACTCGTGGTAGACGTCGACCATGAGGGCGAGATCGATGCTGGCGGGCGGCAACTGGACGTTGTCGACCCGCGCCAGCACGGGCTTGAGATTGCCGTAGCGCTCGTCGCGCGCCAGCGCCGCGAGCATCTGCACCATTTCCGGTTGCACGTCCACCGCGTACACCGTGCCGGTCTTGCCGACGGCTTCGGCCATCCGCCGGGCGTGGTAGCCCGAGCCGGCGCCGATGTCGGCGACCACCATCCCGGGCTGCAGGCCGAGTTCGGCCTGCAAGAGATCGGGTCGCTCCTCCTGCATGCGCTCGGGGCGCTCCAGCCAGGCCGCCGCCTGCCAGCCCATCACGCCGGCGATCTCGCGCCCCATGTAGGTCTTGCCGATGCCATCGGCGCTCGGCGCGACTTTCCGGTACGCATGGCCGTCGGCGTTCGCGGCGCCGTGCGGAATCAAGGTCAGCACGGCGACGGCGGCGGCGAGCGCGAGCGGGCGCGCCGCGAGGATTGCCGCGTTGCGCAGCAAGCCCGTGCACCAGTGCCGGACTGCCGCTGCTGCCGTCATCATGGCCTCTCGTATTGCAGGGAAAGAGCGGTTCATTCGTTGACTGCGATGTGCCGGAGAGCATAGCAGGGGATGATCCGGAACGCGATTGTCCGATCCACGTGCCGGCGCTCCCGCCACCGCCTCACGCAATCTCCGCATCCAATCGCCGCCGGGATTCCGGTGCTGCGGGGCATGTGTTCGACAACCGCACGATGTCCCCCAGCAGCCGATCCGCCTCCCCGGCGTCCGCTGCCACGGACAAGCACCCGGCGACATACCGGTCGGGGCGGACGATGACGCCGCGCACGCGATTGCGGGCGAACAGCTCGCCTAGCGCGCCCGTGACATCGCGCACCTGCGCAAGGCCCGCTTCCGGGGCATCGACGAACCGGTGATCGCGGGGAATCACCCGCACCCGCCGCGCGGGCAGCGCGGCCAGCGCGTGGGCGCCGCCCGGTGGCGCGAGGGGCAGTGCGCCGTCGTCCTGCTCGAGCACGGCGAATCCCGTGCCAAGAACTTCGTCGAGCAGCACTTTCGTCCCGTCCGCGCGCTCGACGACGGGTTGTGCCAGCATGCGTCCACGCAAGCCTGCGCCGGCCACGCCCGCGAGGAGCCCGTCGTGGAATTGCGGCTTCGGCTTGTACTTCATCTGCAGCACATAGTCGCGCGCCGGCCGGTACAACCCCAGCAGGCGGAACGCCGACTGCACCAGCAGCGCGTTGGCGGCCGACGTCGGCATCATCACGCGCCCCATTTGCACCGCCATCCGGATCAGGGCCGCGGCGTGGGGCTTGCGCTCGACCTCGTAACTGGCCAGCGCGCCGGGACCGAGCAGCCCGCGAATGCACCAGGCCAGTTTCCAGCCGAGATTCTGCGCATCGCGGATGCCGCTGTTCATGCCCTGCCCGGCAAAGGGCGGCGACAGGTGCGCGGCGTCCCCCGCGAGGAAGACGTTGCCGGCGCCCCAGCGTTCGGCGATCCGGGCATGAAAGTGGTAGACCAGTTTGCGCACGATGTTGAGCCGCGCATCGACGGCGCTGAAGCGCGCGAGCAACTCGCGCACGCGAGTCTCCGTGGTGAGTTCCTCGGGCTTCTCGCCCGGAAGCAGCATCATTTCATAGCGGCGGGTGCCGCCCGGACCAGGGAGCGCCAGCGCCGGCCGGGCCGGATCGCAGTAGACCCGCGTGTGCCGGAAGCGATCGGTCGAACCGTCCAGGTCGACGATCAGCCAGCGTTGATCGTACGTGCTGCCGCTCATCGCGATGCCCAGCGCTTCCCGGATGCCGCTCTTGCCACCGTCGCAGCCGACGACGAAGCGCGCGTGCGCCACGGTTCCGCCATTCTCCGCCGACAGGGACACCGCGGCGCCATCATCACGTTCGGCAAGGTGGCTGACGCGGGTCGAGAAGCGGGTTTCGACGCACGGATAGCGCGCCAGTCCCGCGCGCAACACACCTTCGAGGACGGGCTGGCGAAACGCCGAGCGGCGCGGGAATCCGTAGTCCAGCACATCGGGAACGACCTTGGCAAAGCAGCGTCCGCCGGGCGAAAAATAGTGCGAGCCGTACCCTTCGACGATACCCGCGCGCACGGTGTCGGCGAGACCGATGTACTGCATCGTGCGCAGCGATTCGTCATCGATCGAGACCGCACGTGGCTCGCTGACCGTCGCGGCATTGCGCTCCACCAGCAACGTTTTCACGCCGTGCTGGCCGAGGATGTTCGCCAGCGTGAGCCCGGTCGGGCCGGCGCCGGCGATGAGCACGTCGTAGCGCGCGCCGGGTTCGCTCATTGGGCCGGGCTGGGCCGGACGGATCCGGCCGCGAACGGCCGCGCCTTGGGAATCAATCTCACCGTCCGCTAGCTGCGCATGATCGCGCTGCCCCAGAGGTTGAGCGTGCGCTCTTCGTGCAGCCATCGCCCCTCGGCGCGGTCCGAAGCGCAGATTTCGAGTTCGGCGGAAATCTCGGCCAGGTTTCCGTCCGGATCCCGGATCATGAAAAAGGTGTCGTTGCCGGGGCCGTGGCGGCCCACGCCCCACGCGATCGGAATCCGCAGCCGGCTCATACGATCGGCCCAATCGCGCAGCCGCGCCCATTCGGTAGTCTCGAAGGACAAGTGGTCGTGCCGCGCCTCGGCCGCATGGAAGATCGCCAGCGCATGGTGTTCGGCATCGGTGCGCAGAAAGCAGGCCCGGACGCGGCCGGCGCCGTCGCAAACGCGGTCCGAGACGGCGAAGCCGAGCGTGTACTGGTAGAACGGGAGCAGGTCCGACGGCTCGCTGCTTCGGAAGGCAAAGTGCTGCAGCCGCGCCGGTGGCGCCTCGCTGACCGCCGGCACGTCCGACGGGACGTGCACCACGGGTACGCCAAAGACGATGCGGTTTCCGTCCGGATCCATGACGGCAAACGCGCCGGGACGGAACAGCGGCGTATCCGCGGCCGCGACCGGAACCCGCGATTCCACCCGACGGCGGTACGCCTCGAAGGCGGATTCCGCCGGGAATCCGAACGCCGCGAACCCCATCCGGTTCGCAACCCCTGGCGCGACAAGCAGGCGCCGGTCATGTCCGGCGCAGATCCGGAGCGGTCCGTCGGCACGCACGCGCATGTCGTACGCGCGGCCATAGAACCCCGCGCATCGACCCGCGTCCGGGGATAGCAATTGCAGGTGGTGCAGGCGGGCGCCGATTTCCATGGTTTCCCGTTCTTTCCAAGTCCGGCGATTGTGGACGCGCCACGACATGCGGTCAATGCGCAATGAGTCCGCGCGTCATCGACGCCTTGTCCCGATTCGATAGCCGCGACGCGGACCGGAATCAGCAGCAGGCCCCTCAGGCAAGCACTTGCGTCTGCCTGGCAACTCAAGGCGATCCGTGATGCCAGGTCGTCATGACGTCTCGACCTCACGGCGCGTGGGTCACTCCAGGAAGTCGAACTCCACCGCGGCGAACGCACGGCGGTGCGCCGGCGCATCGCCGTAGCGGCAGGCCAGCGTCATCACGTGGCGCAGATAGAGGCCGGCGTCGCCTTCGTGCGCAAAACCCGCCGCGCCGAACATCTGCACCGCGTTCTTCGCCGCGGCGAGGCCGGCCGTGGCGGAGAACGCCTTGAGCGCCGGCAAGGCGACTTCCCGCGTCGCCGCCGCCTGCCAGTGCGCGAGCACCTGCTCGAGCAGCGCCCGGGCGAGCTGGAGATTGGTGTAGTGGTCGACCGCCTGGT
>JADKEV010000031.1 GCA_016717855.1 Betaproteobacteria bacterium | reverse complement strand
GGTGACGAATCCATCGGTGCCGCCGGCGAAGGTATAAGGCGCCGCCTGCGGTGCGAACGGACCGAGCTGGTCAACCCGCCCGCGTAGACGATGCCGCCGATGGAGAATGGTCAGCGCCGACCCGCGTTCCTGCTTCCGGCGCCGCCGACGTAGGTCGAGCGGAACAGCGTCCCAGATCGGCGCTGAGGCGGCTGACGAACGCGTCATCGCCCCCGGTATAGGTGGCTGCGCTGCTCCGGCGTCGGCGCCGGCCAGTGTCGTGGATGTCGGTGCCGGCCACGTAGATTTCACCGCTGACCGGATGGATGGCCACCGCCGTAGATGCTGTGCCGCCTATCACGGCCGTCGCCGAGATCGTCGTGAGGGCGGCGTTGAAACGACTGACGGTGTCCCCGATCGCCACATCGCCGCCGGTCGGGGTGAACGGGCTGGGCCGGCGGCGTAGCTGGAATGCCGCGTCGTGGACGCTCGAAGTACTCGGACTACCCTGCGCGTAACTCGACTGGGCGTCGTTTTCAGGTCGGCACTGAAGCGGCTGACGAAGGAAACCAGGCCGGCGCTCGCGGGATGGCTCCGGCCTGTCATCTGCGGAACGGATTGGAGTCCGTGAAGCCCGCTATAGACTTCATGGCTCGCCGGATGGGATCGTGATCGCCTTCACGTCTCGCAGCCGGCTCCGCGAGATAGGCCCATTACGCAGCGGATCGATCACCAGCGGCCGTGCAGCGTCGTATGCAGCCACCACGAAACCGTATTGCCGGGTCGCGGCGTCGAGCGCGTAACGCACGTCTACGCCCTCGCGCCGGCCCAGACTGTCTTCCTGGAACGCCACGGGTGCGGTGAACGCGATCGGTCCGGGTTAAGCCGGTGTCGATGATGAGTTCGCGGGCCGGCTCGCCGAGCGCCAGATGCATGGCGCCGTCCGATGCGCAGGCGGATGCGGCGCGGGTCCTGTCCCGGCGCGACGGTGAAGATCTTCTCGACGTTGGCGCCGGTCGCGCGCAACTGCACACTCACGCCGTGGAACACGTCGCCGAGAGCGATGCGCCTGAATGTCCGCAGATCGCGTCGATGGCGCGCTGTGTCGTGGTCGTTGAAGTAACCGATACGCGTGTCGCTTCGCGCGCTCCTGCGGGCGTGCCAGGCCGTGATCGGCTGCTGATCCGGGCCGACGAAGGTTTCTGTAATCGCCCAACCCGATGTGCGTGCATCGGGGCGCGTTGCATTCGAATCCGATTGCGCGGCACTTGGGCTGTCAGCGCTGGACCCGCAATGCGCAGCCCCGGCAGGTTGTAGACGAGAGACCCTCCTGGGTGACGGTAGAGTGCCGGCAAACGTCTGTGCCTGCATACGCTGCGCGCGAATCCCATTGTCCGTCATTTGCGACGAACGGCACCGCAAACTTGCGCGAGCTTCTGCGCGGTGCCCACATCGACCGCACCACGGGCCGGCGCAGCGAGCAGCACCGCCGACATCACCAATACAGCAGTGAGTACCCGCCGCGCGCCCCACGGCGCGCCAACCTGCGAAGCAGAGAATCACCCTTCACCTTCCTTTTTTTTGGTCAACTTTGATTGCTAGTCGGGTCCAGGCAGTTGTCCTTGCGAAGACCGCCGGAACAACGTCGGTGACGCACCACGCGAACCCCGCCTGCGGGCGCCGTAACTGAGTACGGTCTTGCCTACCGTCAGATCAGGTCCTGCTTCCCCGTCCTCCTCTTCTGACGTTCATGGTGTATTCCGAGGTCTCCGGGCGGCGCCGTCATGGCGCGCTTCCTTCTGCATTGTGGTCCTACTTTACCAGACCACCGTTCCGGCGTGCCCTGCATCCTGAGCTTGATCGGTTTGCCAGACTACCCCGTGGCGGTGCCCGGGTCGTCCGGGCGTAAACCGCACAATCACTTCCAGGTCCCTGAGGGGATTGCGCTTCCCGGCAGCGGGCAGCGTCCCATTTGATCACGGCCTCTTTCTCTGAGGAGACTGTCCCGGCGGCTTCTTTTCTCGATCCCGGCCTTTGTGTCCAAAAAATCCAACTACTATGACGCGGTAGCGGTCGATCACGATCGAAACGGCGCGCGGTAGGATGCCAGTTTCAACGCCTTGTTCAATTGAATCGCTGCGCCTCTTGCTCCCGTAGCGCCCACGGGAAATCCCTGTAAGTCTGGGTTCCCGCCCGGGGATCTTGGACCCGTTGAAGACCTCGGGCCTTCCTTTTTCCCAGAGAGCCGACACGTTAGTCCGCCTCTCATCCGCTCGGGCGCCTTCCGGTCAACGCAAGAGATACGACTTGCTCGCACTTCGTCCATCGAACGGGATCCCCATAGTTTGTAAACTCGCAGACGTACCATTGCTAATCTTCGTGTGACGGTCCGGTTTCCGGGCAAGCCTACGACCGTAACGGGTCGTTGGCCGCCGCTGATTGCCGCCAGTCCAATGTCCGCTCCCCGTCTGTTGCGGACGTTCAATCGGGAGATTCCTGTGACTGGTTGTGGCCGGAAAGCGACCGACCGAGATTTTGGTCGCTCCGGCCGCTTAGGGTTAGATTTCGGTCTGTTCGGCGATCTCAAGCGCGTCATCGACTTCGATGCCCAGGTATCGGACCGTGCTTTCCAGCTTGGTATGGCCAAGCAGTAGCTGGACCGCTCGCAGATTCTTGGTTCGCCGATAAATGAGCGTAGCTTTGGTTCGACGCATCGTATGGGTTCCATACGCCGCGGCGTCAAGCCCAATGGAACTGATCCAGCGTTGGACAATGCGGGCGTATTGTCGGGTCGATAGATGGGGTGACGTGCCTACGCGACTCGGGAACAGGTATTGGTCTGGCTTCAATTGGGCATTGGTAATCCAGGACGAAACCGAGTCGCGGGTCTGTTCGGTTATTTCAAACTGAACTGGTCGCTGTGTCTTGCTCTGCAATACCATCGTTCGTGCTGCAATCTGGTTGCCATGCGCGACATCTCGTACCCGAAGACTCAGCAGGTCGCAGCCGCGCAGCTTGCTGTCTATGGCCAAGTTGAACAACGCAAGATCCCGAGTTCGCTTGTTCACTTGCAGCCGGACGCGGATTGCCCAAATTTCCTTCAGCTTCAGCGGTGGTTTCTGCCCAATGAGCTTTCCCTTGTTCCAAGGCGTGTGTTGCCTATCGTTTTCCATGAATGGCTCCATTGTGGTGGAAAGGAGCCAAAATTGTGCCGCCGATCAATCGGGCGCTTCACGACCCGAAGCGGTAGTCGGCGAAGTGCGTAAGCAGCCGCTTGCCGATGCGCATCGTGGCGCGTCGTTGGTGCCCGTCGACAGCAATTCATGGGCCAATGCCCGGGGCGAATCCGCCAATGCGTCCGGGGGCGCCGACGATTCCTTCTTGCTGCTTGCCCTCCGCCGGAATTGACATTGCCGCCAACTCGTCTACAGTTGCGCGTCGCTTCAAAAACACTAACGGGCACAGAGACACGATCATGATCAGGACCGATCTTGCGGCGGCGAAGCGGATGGTTGCTTCGGTAACGGTTGCAATCATCGGCGCGTGCAGCCTCGCTGCGCACGCGAGCCTGACTGCGGAGCAGGCGTCGCTCTCGGGTGCGGCGCGGCAACAACTGGCCCGGGCGGGGGTGCCGTTCGTGCCCAACGCCGGGCAATGGGACCGGGAGGCCGCGTTCGCCGCGCAGACGTTCGCCGGGACGGTGTTCGTCACCCGTGACGGCTGGCTGGTGTACAGCCTGCCGGGGCGTCCGGCTAACGCAGTCGCAGCCGACGCGGCCGCCGACGGCGCGAACGCCGCGCAGCACGCCACCCAGCGAGAGCGGCGCGATGGCGCGCGCACGCCTGGCTGGGTGCTCACCGAAACCTTCGTCGGCCCCGACCGGCAGCCGATCGCCGCGACGCCCGACGGCGCGGACCCGGCCACGGCCCGGGTCAGCTACTTCACCGGCAGCGACGCGACGCAGCCTGCCCGCGACCTGGGCACCTTCGACCGGATCGACCTGGGCGAAGTCTTCCCCGGCATCCGCGTGCATCTGCGCGCGACCGGCGCCAACGTCGAAAAGATCTTCACCGTCGCCCCCGGCCAGGACCCGGGCCGGATCCGGCTGCGGGTCGGCGGGGCGATGCGGCTGGAACTGGGCGTCGGCGGCGAACTGATCGCCCACACCGGCAACGGGCCGCTCGCCTACACCGCGCCGGTCGCCTTCCAGGAAGACGGCCAGGGCCGGCGCGAGCCGGTGGGCGTCCGCTACGAACTCGACGCCGCCGGCGACCAGTACCGCTTCGCGCTGGCCGGCTACGACCCGGCGCGGCCGCTAGTCATCGATCCGCTTCTGCAGTCGACCTACCTGGGCGGCGCCAATGACGAGCGGGCGCTGGCGCTGGTCATCCATCCGGTCAGCGGCGACGTCTACGTGGCCGGACTCACGACCACCGATTCGGGCTTCCCGGGCCTCGCCGGTGGAGCGCAGACGTTGTACGGCGGACCTACGCCGTCGAATATTCAGGCCGGCGACGTATTCGTCACCCGTTTCAACGCCAACCTGACGTCCCTGGTCCGTTCCACTTACCTGGGTGGCGCCGGCGGCGACGGGGCGAATGCGCTGGCGATCGATCCGGTGAGCGGCGACGTCGTCGTGGCGGGATGGACGCATTCCGCAGATTTCCCCGGCGTCGCAGGGGGCGCCCAGCCGACCTTCACCGGGGCAGGGGGCAGTCAACCTGATTCCGGGAATGCCTTCGTCAGCCGCCTCAGCGCGGACCTGGGCACCCTGGTCCGGTCGACGTATCTCGGCGGCACGGCAAGCGGGGGCGGATTTGCCGGTTTCGACAGTGCACGGGCGCTGGCCATCCACCCGGTGAACGGCGACATCTACGTCGCAGGCCAGACCAGCGCCGCCGACTTCCCCGGCGTCGGCAGCGGCGCGCAGAGCGTCTGGGGCGGGGACAGAGACGCCTTCGTCAGCCGGCTGAGCGCCGACCTGACGACGCTCAAGCGCTCGACGTACCTGGGCGGCAGCGTCTCCGACCAAGCCTACGCGCTCGCCATCCACCCCGCGACCGGCGAGGTCTACGTGGCGGGATCCACCAGTTCCCCTACCCTTCCGGGCACGATCGGCAGCGCGCAACCCGCCCCGGGCGGCGGCAGCAACGACGCCTTCGTCGCCCGCTTCGCCGCCGATCTGGGAACGCTGATCCGATCCAGCTACCTCGGCGGCGCGGGCGTGGAGGATGCGACCGCGCTGGCCATCCATCCGGTCAGCGGTGAGATCTATGTCGCCGGCAATACGACCGGCGCCTTTCCCGGTGTCGGCGGCGGCGCGCAGGGCGTCTATGGCGGCGGTGGGGCGGACGCCTTTGTCAGTCGCCTGAGCGCCGATCTGTCCGCGCTCCGCCAGTCGAGCTATCTCGGTGGGTCCGACACCGATAACGGCACGGGCCTCGCCATCCATCCGGCTACCGGCGAGGTCTATCTGACGGGCAATGCCCTTTCCAACAACTTCCCGGGCAGCAGCGGCGGCGCCCAAGGCGCGCTCGGGGGGGACCAGGATGCCTACGCCAGCCGCTTCAGCGCCGACCTGACCCAGTTGCTCCAGTCCAGCTATCTCGGCGCCGCGGCGAGGGACGTGGGCCACGCCATCGCCATCCACCCCACGAGCGGCCAGGTCTACGTGGCCGGACGCACCTTGTCGGGCACCAACACTTTCCCCGGAGTGAGCAGCGGGGCGCAGGGCAGCTTCGGCGGTTTCCTGAGCAGCGGCCAGGGCGGCGACGCGTTCGTCACCCGTTTCAGCCCCGACCTGACGCTGGGCGACAACACCCCGGACCCGTTCCCTTTCCCCGCGCAGAGCAACGTGCCCGTCGCCTCGGTGCGTACCGCGGGGCCGGTGCTGATCACCGGCTTCGACGGCCAGGCCAACGTGTACGTCGAGGGCCAGCCGGGCAGCGCGTTCTGTGCCTCGACCGCGGCGGGCTGCCTGACCTGCGACGTCAGCGGCGGCTACGTCCAGAGCGGCAGCCTCAGCGCGGGCAAGTACGTGTGCGTGCGCCACACCGCGTCGTCGCTACTGAACCAGGTGACCAGCACCACGCTGCATGTCGGCGGCGGTGCGGCGACGTTCTGGGTGAGCACGGGCACGATCTTCGGTGGCTGCTCGCTCGACATCGACGGCAACACCCAGATCGACGCGCTGACCGACGGCCTGATGCTGCTGCGCGCGATGTTCGGGTTGACTGGACAGTCGGTGACCAACGGGGCAGTCGGCCAGAACGCGACGCGGGCGACCTGGGAGCTGATCCGGCCGTACCTGAACGGGAACTGCGGGGGGGCCTTCCCGCCGTAGGGCCTGTGCTGGCGCGCAAGGAGCCGGCCAGGTACAGCTACGGATCGTCCGGCAACGGCACGTTCTCGCACCTGCTGATGGAAATGCTCAAGAAATCGCAGAACGTGCAGATCACGCACGTGCCGTACAAAGGCGTGGCGCCCGCCCTCACCGACGTGATCGGCGGCAACCTCGACATCATGATCAGCACCATCCCCGCGTGCTTGCAGTTCGTCAAGGGCGGGCAGTTGAAGGCGCTGGCGGTCCCGTCGCTGCAACGCGCGCCGGCGCTGCCGAACGTGCCACTGGCGAACGAGGCCGTGCCGGGCCTGGTGGGTGAATTGTGGGTGGCGATGTACGCGCCCAAGGGCGTGCCGGCGGAGCACGTGGAGCAGATGCGCAAAGCCGTCGCCGGCGTGCAGGCGATGCCGGAAATGGAGGCCTTCTTCGCGGCACAGGGCGCGACCGCGATGAAGGCCGGGCCGGCGGAGCTCGCCACCATCACGAAGGACGAGATCGCGCGTTGGGCGCCGGTGATCCGCGATTCGGGAATGAAGATCGACTGAGCGGGTGGTTCGGCCGCCAGGATCAGGGTAGTGTCGAGCGCCGCGCGATTGAGCATCACGCCATGTCGCGGCAGCGCTTCGCGTCCGGTAGCAGACCTCCAGCAGCGAGTTGAAGACCAAGGGCGTCGGTCCCGGGGCCTTGCCGCCAAAGGTTACAATCCCTCGATGAACACCTCACGATCTTCCACGCTGGCCCTGGCGGCAGCGTTTGCGTTGTCCCTTTCCTGCAACGTGACGCGCGCCGCGTCCGGTGATGCAGACCCTTCATTCGGCACCGGCAGTTACGTCCGCTACGCAGCACCGAAGACGGTTCCCGGTTTGTTCGGCGCCGCGCTCGGGCAGGATGACGGGAGCGTGATCGTCGCTGGCGGCGCCGAGACGGACGTGTTCGTGCGCCACTACCGTCCCGACGGCACACTCGACATGGCCTTCGGCACCGGCGGCACCACCTTTGTCCCGGGCTTGCGCGGCGCTGGCCGCGTGGCGCCAAACCTGCATTTGTACCGCGACCCCAACGGCGGGGTGCTGGTGGAACAGGCAGGCAAGATTCGGCGCCTGAACGCCAATGGCGTGTACGACAGCAATTACAGCCCCGACGAACTCAACGTTTATGGCCGCGGCGAGACCTACACCGTGCTGCCGCAAAATGATGGCCGCTTTGTCGTAGTGGCCGGGCAGGTAGCGCCAATTTCGCCGCTCGCGATTTCGGTGCGTTTCTATCTTCCGGATGGCAAGCCGGACACCGTGCGCGGCGACGCCACCGGCGAGCGGGTGCTCTACCCTGGCGGCACAGGCACCTCTGCCGAATCCCCGACTGCTGCGACCATGGATGCTGAGGGCAAGATTCTCATTGCTGCCCGCTGGGGGAGCACGCAACAGAACATCGGGCTGGCGCTGATCCGGCTGAACGCCGATGGCGGCTACGACAACGGCTTCGGACAGAACGGCGTCGTCGTCATCGGCACGGAGTTGGGGAACGTCACCAGTCCGCAGATCAGCGTGGGGCCGGACGGCCGGATCGCGTACTACTTCGGTTCCGTGTCATACGATCCGGCGGTCGCGCAGTATTTCGTCATCTACGTGTTGTTGCCCGATGGTCGGCAGGATGCCTCCGCGCCGGCGGGTGGCCGGATCTCCGTGGCAGCGCCGCAGGCCGGTCATCTCGACCTCGGCACCTTGCGCTGGGCCTCCGGCTCACCTGACCTGATGCTCGTCGGCGCGGCTGCCTCGCCGGTCGGTGTGATGATCTGGCGGGCGAATCTGGGTACCGGCGTAATCGGTGTGCCCGAGTATTCGGCCGCGGCGCTGGGCAGCGACTACACCGCAACAGGCTACGCGCCCGCCGGCAACGGCATCCTGTGGGGGTTCGGCACCGAGGACAACTACATCTACGGGCGCATCGGCGTCGCGTCGTTGAGCGGTAGCGGCCGGGGCGTGCTGCTGCCTTTCGATACCAGAGCCTTCGCCGTCACCACCCCGGCGCGAATCGTGACGACCTTCAGCGGCCGCTACACCGAAGCGTTCAGCAAAGCGAAGTTGCTGGCCGACGGCGGCCTCCTCGTGCTGGGCAGCTACAACCCCGAACGGCAACAATATGCGGCGGGAACGCTGACCCGCTTTACCGCGGAGGGCCAACTCGATACAGGCTATGGCAGCGGCACCGGGCGCATCGCCTTCGGCACCGGCGATGGCTCGAGCAACCTGCTCGTGCCTTCGACGAGCGATACGGTAACGGTGCTGAAAACTCTGAGCTCGTGCGGCTTCACGAGCTGTTTCTACCGCGCATCGCTCCTGCGCTTTACCGCCGCCGGTGTCGCGGACGCCACCTTTGGCACCGGCGGCACTTCCGCAGTAGCCGGCAACGAGTTTCTCGGCACGACTATTGCCGCCGGCTTTGTCGACGCGCAGGGCGCGGTGACGTTGTTGCGCCTGTCTGATTCGATTCGCCCCTTCCGCGTCAACGCCACCGGCAACGTCGATCAGACATTCCTGGGCGCGACCCAGGCGATTGCGGCTCCGACTTCCTTTTCCACGCAGGTGAAGCTCGACGCGTTGCCGGATGGCCGGCTGCAGGCCGTCGTCGTCTCGTCAGTCAGCCAGCAGATGGTGTTCGATGTCTATCGCTGGCTCGCCAATGGACAGACCGACCCGGCCTCGTTGCCGCATGCGCAGATCGCGATTGCCACGGTGGACGGCAACAGCGATCCGAATTCGCTGGACACGCTGCCGCTGGGCGACGGGCGCACCCTGATCGTGATCGATCAAGCGAGCCAGCGGATCGTGCTGCGACTTTCTGCCAATGGCTCCCTCGACAACACGTTCGGCAATGGCGGTTCAGTGCGCATCGATGGCAACCTCGGCTTCTACGGTCCTCATGCGGCGAAGCTGGCGCTGCAACCTGACGGGAAGATCCTGCTGAGCTACAACGTCCCGCATGGCAGCGGCCCCCTTGGCACCGGTTTCGCAGTAGCGGTGGCGCGCTTTTCCGTCGACGGGCAGCGCGACCCGGGCTTCACCGCCGACGGCCGCTTCGACAGTCTGTTCTCGCTGTCGGACAACGAATCGGCCTCCGACCTGCTGGCGCTGCCCGACGGGCGCCTGCTGGTGGCGGGGCAAAGCGAAGGCTACGGGTTGCTCCTTCGGTTGCGGGGCACCTGGGTCGAGCCGGCAGTCGATACCGCGCCGGTGGTCGAGTTCTACAACACCACGCTCGGACACTATTTCATCACCAGCGGCCAGGGCGAAATCTCCGCCATCGAGGCAGGCGCTGCGGGGCCTGGCTGGCAACGCACCGGATATGGCTTTCGCGTCTACATACCGGAGAGCGGAATACCGCCGACTGCCGTGCCGGCATGCCGTTTCTACGGCACGCCGGGGCGCGGACCAAACTCGCACTTCTACACACCGAACGCAAGCGAATGCGCCGGGGTGAAACTGGACCCGGGCTGGAGCTACGAAGGCATCGCGTTCCATGTGTACGCCGCGGCCAACGGCCAGTGCGCGGCCGGCAGGCAGCCGATCTATCGGGTCTACAACAATCGCTTTGCGCAGAACGACTCGAATCACCGCTACACGACCGATTCGACCGTGTACGCGCAGATGCAGGCGCAGGGATGGTTGCCCGAAGGCGTAGTCATGTGCGCGCCGATCTGACCGGCTGACCTGCGTCAGGACGCCGCAGACCACGGGCACTGCGCGAGACTCGCGCCGCAGTTTCCGCTCAGAGCCCGATCGCATCGCAATCGCCAATACTAGCGACTGATTGCTCCTTGATCCTCGGAATTCGCGCGATCCAGCTTGAGCGGGTGGTGCTGCAACTGCAGATTGTGGGACATCACGCCGCGCCGACCTGTGACAGTCGATGGATATGGGGTATTTTTTGCCGATTTGCGGCGGAGCTTTGGCAGTGCAGACTATGTACCGCCTTAAACGGTCTTCAATGTCGGGGGCAACACAGAGCAACCTCTCCGCGATTCTTGCCGGCAAACGCAAGATCAGCGCAACTCTGGCCGGTAAACTCGCCAGGTTCTTCCGCATCAGTCCAGCGGTATTCGTGCCTGGGTCCGGATAGCCGGCACGCCCCCCGCGATTTCGACGGCCCTCTTGCCAATCAGGCCCCGGGCCAGGCGCCGGTCAGTCGCGCAGCCCGGCCCGGGCGAAGCCCTCGGCGATGTTCTCTCCATCGGCTGGGTTGCGGAACGGCAAGCGCGCGACGTGCGAGGCGAAGGAATAGCCGGGACTGACTCGTTTCAATTCGGTCCAGACCCGCCGGGCTTCGTCGATTTCGCCCAGATGCCCGAGCGCGGAAATGAGCAGGCCGCGCGACAAATCGGTTTCCGGCGAAAGCCGGATGCGCTCCCGGAACGAAGCCGCCGCGGCCTCATGCTTGCCGGCGACAAGATAAGCGGTGCCGAGAAAGTGCATGCATTGATGGGTGAACGCGGGGTCGAGACGGATCGCCCGCTCGAGAAACGGGATCCCGGACAGCGGATTGCCTGAATAGATCTCGATGAGGCCGTGTGTCCCGATGGCTTCCGCATAGTTCGGGTTGAGCGCCAGCGCGGTCTTCGACTCCTGCCTTGCTCCGTCGAGGTCCTTCTTCCAGATCGCCAGGACAGTGGCTACGAAGTGGGCGTAGGGAACGGTCGGCCCCTTTTCGGTACCGAGCGCGGTGAAATGCGCCGCGAGGTCCAGCGCATCGGGTATGCCGCTCCAGCGATTCTGAAATTCGAAGTTGTAGGCCATGCCGAGGCCGGAATACGCCTCCGCGTAGTTGGGGTCGAGCTCGATGCAACGCGTCAGCAGATCGACGACCTGCTCGAACATCTCGCGGTCCTTCTTCGGAGCGAGCAGGAGTTCCCGAGCGCGCAGGAAGAGATCGTGGGCCGCGGGGCTATGGGTCGGGATGTCGGCGATGCGGGCTGCTTCGCCTGGCGTAAGCTTGACCTTGAGGGCATCGACGATGTGGCGGGTGACCTCGTCCTGGACCGCGAAAATGTCGGTCAGGTCCCGGTCGTAGCGCTCCGCCCACACGTGGGCGCCGGTGGCGGCGTCGATCAGCTGGGCGGTAATCCTGATGCGGTTGCCGGCGCGGCGGATCGAGCCTTCGAGAACCGAGCGCACGCCAAGTTCGCGGCCGACCGTCCGGACGTCGACCGATTTGCGCTTGTACGCGAAGCTCGAGTTGCGGGCGATCACCATCAGACCGCCGACCTTGGACAGGTCGGTGATGATGTCCTCGGTGATCCCGTCGGTGAAGTACTCCTGCTCGGGGTCGCCCGACATGTTGTCGAACGGCAGCACGGCGATGGATGGCTGCTCGTTCGGCGCCCTCATTGCAGCGGCTGGCGCCGGCGATGCGGACCCCGGATTATCGTCCGGGTGCCACTTCCAGACCCGGATCGGGCGATCGATGTTCTTGACCGCAACCTCGCCGCCATCCTTGAAAGCGACGTCGACGCGGTTGCCGACGCTCTCGCTGACGATTGAGGCGACGCAGATGCCACCGGGCTCCGCCAGCGGTTCCAGGCGCGCCGCGACATTCACGCCATCGCCATAAATGTCGTCGCCATCGATGATGACATCGCCGAGGTTGACGCCGATCCTGAGCGCGATGCCGGAAGGTGGTGCTTCGTCCCTGATGGCGCGTTGAATGGCAAGCGCGCACTCGACGGCGTCGACGACGCTGCCGAACTCCACCAGCGTGCCGTCGCCGATCAGTTTCACCACCCGGCCCCCGTGCCGGGCGACGGCCGGACCGAAGACGGTCTCGCGGTGGCGCTTCAACGCAGTGAGCGTACCGGACTCGTCAGCGCCCATCATCCGGGAGTAGCCGACCACATCGGCCGCCAGAATGGCAGCGAGTCGTCGATGTGTACGGTTTTCGGCCATGTGCTGGTTCGTATTGGGCGGGTTTACGTCGGGCCGCCGATCGGGTGCATTGCGCTCACGTTCGCCTCGTGCGCCCCGACGTTGCCAAGCGACGCGGCGTCGCCATTCTCATCGGGTTGCGCGCAGCGTAGAACCTGGCCGAGGCGTTGCGCACTTCTGTGTCGGTCGTCATCGGGTATTCCTGCTTCGGAGATTGTGATGCGGGGACGGTGTGGCACGCCATTGCAGGCGCTTCGGGCAAGTCGCGCCGGACCAGCGCAGCCCCGGCGCCCGGCGTTTCCCGGGTGCAGCGGCTGGCGCGAGACGACTCTTTCCGGGAGCGGATCGCCGCGGGTCAGAAGAAAAGCGACGGCGCGGCGGAGAGTATCCTCGGGCGCGGCGCGCCGGTCAACTGCGACATTTCACTTGTGACATTTCACTTGGATAGATGCCGCTTGATCCTGCCGATGCAAGACGCTATTTTTCCAGCCATGAAGACGAACATTTTCACGATGGGCAAGGCTTCTCGCCGACCTGCGCAGATCTGGAGAATCTCTGCCCATCAAGGACAGCCTGATCGCAGCGACCGCGTTGCATCACGGTTTCACAGTAGTCACACGCAACACGCGCGGCTTTGGAAAATCAGGCGTCAAGGTACTCGACCCGTTCGCTTGGATGAAAGTGCCCGGTCGCAATAGCGCTTCCGATCGCAACTGGCAATCCTTGCGCGTCACCAGAACAACTGTGGATTGCCGATCTTGGTGGGTCGATCTTCATCAAGACCGGCCGGAAATCCGCTCCAGCCTGAACGGGCAGGGTGGCCTCACATGGAGTCAAGGAAGCGGACAAGCAGAGTTCTCGCCCGGCGGGCGTTGCCAATTCGTATAACACTGTTTACAATGCGATTGACAAGGCGATAAATGGTGCGATAGACATGAACACAATCTCTGCAAACGATTTGAAGACCAAGGGCGTCGGTGCAATTGAACAGGCGCTCGCGGATCAGCAGGAGGCGTCCGTGACAGTCCGGGGCCAGATGAAGTACGTCGTGATGAGCCACGAACAGTATGCGCACTTGCGCGAGTGCGAGCTGGAAGCTGCCCTTGCCGAATCGAAGGCGGATCTGGACGCGGGTCGCTTCGTCAAGGAATCGGTGGAACAGCACATCAAGCGCCTGGCCAAACTGGCGGCGTGAATGGCGTGGCAGCTCGTTTTCACTGAGCAGTACAACCGGCGCGCGGCACGCTTCCTGCGCCTGCATCCTGATGCGGGCGGTCAATACGCCAAGACGCTCAAGCTGCTGGAGGCCAATCCCCATCATCCCTCGTTGCGGCTGCATGCCCTGAAGGGGAAGTTGGGGGGACTGCACAGCATCTCGATCAATCTGAGCTACCGAATCACCATCGAGATGTTGATCACCAGATCCGAGATTGTGCCGATCAACGTCGGTGGCCACGACGGACTCTACTGACTCGCGGCGCGCACCCGACCGGCCAGGATGGTTGACGCCAAGCACCCCTCCGCCCCGCATTCGCCCTCCACCAAGAGCCCGACATGAAAGGCAAACAACAAGAGTGGAGCGTGGACATCCACGAGGACGGGAGATCCGGAAAGGTGGTCTATCGCGAGGCGTCACGGAGCCTCTCTTTCTTTTGGGAGTTCGGTGGCGGCGACACGGTGGCGATCGTCCATGTCGGGGATGAGGCCGCGTGGCGACAGCAACACGCGTGGGCCATTGATCGCCGCGCCGAAATTCTCCAGCGCATCGCCAGCGAAACCATCCGCCAGAAAGCCCCAAGCTGCCGCGCGGAAATCGATGAGCGGCATGGCTGGATCAACATCCGGCAAACGACTTCGCCTCCGCGATTGCCGACCCAGCAACAGCAATTTCTCCGCGTCTCCGCGGCCAAGTCAAAGATCATGCTCATTGCCAGTATCGTTCTTGTCGTCGGCGTCCTGGCCTTCTGGGGCGTAACGCAGGCGCTCTCCATCCGCGTGCCGCACGGCGCGCCGTCAGGCAATTCGGTGCGCGCCGGGGGCGAGATCGCCACGCTGATCCAGACGCTGGAAACTTACGTGCCTTCGCTGCACCGCAACCCCGACAACGACCGGTATCACCTCAGTTTGTTTCTCTATCCCGTGGATGGTAGTTCGCCGGGTCGCCTGGTTCCGCTGGCGAAGAATCTTCGCGCCCAGGAGGCAGGCTGGGCGAAGCTGTTGGGCGGCGATGGACGCACCGTGTGGTTCAGCGTGAACGGCATCGGCGGACTCGATCTCGCGACCGGCAAGCGGATTGGGCCGACCGAATTGCGCGCCGCCAATCCGACCCTCGCGGAGTCGTGGGATGATCCGCGAAGAATCTCTTTCGACAATCGCTTGCGGCTCACGCTGCCAGACCGTCGGACCGTTGTGGAGATCGATCCGCAAACACTGAAAGCCACGCCGGCGCAGCCGGAACGCACCCAGACTGCGCTGCCGCTCGCTCCTGGCGTTCAGGACTTCTTGAGTTCAGGAGTTCGTCTTTCGCCGACCGAGTGGCTGGGCTTGCATTCGCCGCAGGAGGCCGAACGCGATTACAAGCCCAGATCCTGGCTGACCCGCGCCAGTCGCCAAGCGGACGCGAAAGAGATGCGGCGCCTCCACCAGGGGCAACTCGGACCAGAGCTTGCGCAAGGCAATCGCGAGATCCTCTCGCTGACACCGTTGTCCGGCGACGCGTATCTGAACGCCGCCTTCGTGCGTTCCGGCCCGGGTGCGGATACGCTCCGGCTTTCCGACCCGGGCGGCTTCCTGATGGTCTTCACTTCCGCACCAGGTCTGGCCGGCACGCTGGTCCTGGCCCGGGTGAATGCGGACGGAAAGCTCGCGTGGAAAGTGGACACGGGCATCGACCGATTCAAGTTGTCGCAGATTCTGCCGGACCCGCGTTTCGCGGCATTCGTCGGCACCCGGCCGTCTGTGCCAGGGAAAGTCCCGGAGCCGATCCTCGTCGCCATCGACGCGCGATCCGGCGCGCAGTCCACCAGTACGCTGTGGAAATGAGGCGGACAATGAAATCCCTGCTTCAATTGCCGGATGCACATATCGGCGCCCGCAAGAGTCCATGAGCTGGCCTGCCTCCATCTTCATCGCCATTCTCAGCGGCGCCCTCGGCCTGGTCTGCGCGGCGTTGATCAGCCAGCTCTGCGTGGGCTGGTATCGCATTTCCAGCTTCGAGGGCGGCTCGGGGTATTTTGTCGTCTTCAACGCGCTGCTTGGCGCGTTGGCGGCGTTGGGCATCGGCCTGGTCGTCGCGCGGCTCATGGCGGCGGGGGCGGCGCCGGGTTTTTCGGGGGCTGGGCGCGGCGTTGGGCGCGGTGCTGGTGATCGCGCTGGTGGCGCTGGCCATCTGCCGGCTGTTCGCCGATCTGGCGCCCAAGTTGGATGGCCGCGAGCTGGAACTCGAAATCGAAGTGCGCTGCCCGCAAGGTTTTGCCGTTCCGCCGCTGGATGAACACGGCGCGCTGGCGGGGGTGTACCTGCCCGGCGGGCGCCGCCTGCCCACCGCCAGGCTGCGGTTGGACGAGACAAGGACCGTGGACGGTCGGTTGATCGTGCCGGCGACGGTTCCGCTGACGACAAGTTCGTCCCGCAAGTATCTCGATGTCCGTTTCAACAAGGATCACGACCTGCTTTTCAACCTGCCGCTGCGCTCGCATCCGACCGCGGCCGACCGCGAGTGGAGCCAGTGGGTCGAGTCCGGCTGGGACGCGGGCAAGCCGGAGCCGCCGAAGGAGGCGAAGTTCCACGCCCGCTACCGTGTGCGGACGATCGAGCCGCCGCCGCCCGAACCCGATCCCGAGGATGTGCGTGCGAAGGAGTTCGCCGCGCTCAAGCCGGATGCGCCGTTGGCGGCGTGGCTGCCGTTTCTCTTCGAGTCGCCGGCCGACGACCGGACCAAGGTCGTGCTCCAGCGCGTCGAGGAGCGGCAGGTCGAGTTGGCGGCACTCATCCGCTCAGGCAACGCGACGATGCGCGAGTATGCGCTGCAGGCGACCAAGTATCCGGCGAAGCCCGCCCCGGAAGTCACCGAGGCCGTGCTTGCCGAAGGTCGGGACATCGCGGCAGGGATCCGCGAGTTCAACGCGTTGCCGGAGGATGACCCCCGATTCAACGACGTGCCGCTCGACCTGCGCACGCGCTTCAACAACTGGAAGCAGGCGTGGTGGACCATCCACCAGCGCCTCGGCGTCGATGGCCGGCCACCGGTGCGGGAAATCCACGACCTGGCGACGATCCGCGCGCGCGGCACCGCGATGGCCGAGATCGAGGTCAACGCGCGCGTCATCCTCGAGGCGCTCGACAAATCCGCCGCGGAGAAGCAGCCGTGAGAATCCCCGGCGACACCGCCGGCGAGCCGGCGCCGCCATCGCCCGCCGGGCCGGCGACGCTGATCGAACGATTTCGCGAGAGCATGGTTGGCAACTACGAACGTTGGCACGACGGCATCGGCTACGACCTCGACTTGATCGCGGCCGCCTCGCCCGAGGAACGGGTGGAAATCGAAATTCTCCTCGCGAGCCGACCGGTGGAAAGCTGGCGTGACGTTGAGGCCCTCGCCGCGCTGGATTCGCCGCGCGCCCGGGTGCTGCTGCGGCAGGCACTACGCAGTCGCAACCACGAGGTCGCCATGGCGGTTGCGCGCCATGCTCCCGGGCTGGTCCCGGCCGACGAACGGACCGCCACGCTCGTGGCGGCGCTCGAAGGCGCGGAATTCTATGGTGGCCTCACCCAGGCGCTCGCGCAGGTGGAGGAATTTCATCCGCCGGAGATCGTGGATGCCTTGTTCCGCGGCGCGCTAGTGCGCGACGGTGGCGCGGCCGTGCATTTCGCGGCGATGTTGATGTTCCTGCACGGCAAGGCAAAGACGTCCTTCGACTGGGACCAACGGCCCTTCTTCCTCCGGTTCAACACGGAGTGCCGGCCGGAGCGCGAGGCTGTGTTCGGCGAGTTGTGTGCGCAGGTGGGGGTCGCTGCGGAGAAATATCTCGGCCCTCCTGCCGCAGGCCGACCAGGTTGAGTGCGGGCAGGCCGTTGGCTAAGTGCGCCTCGACGGTGACCGGCGGCGCATCGGCACCCGCCAGCGCGCGGGAATTGACGATCGCGTGGATCATCAATAACTTGTCCGCCGACGCGCTCTGTCCGGTTACGCACCCAATGGCGATACAACCGCACTGAGCGAAACAAGAAACCAACAGACGTGAAGCGCTCGTCCGTCAACGAGCATATTCCTTGACTCCATCGTGCGCTTTGGTGTTAACTCGGGCAACCACTCCGCTGACAAATTCACAAGTAGATTCGCGAGCGGAGCGGATTGACGCCCAAGGACGTTGCCTGTTGCGCGATCCCCCGGCTTAGACCAGCAAGGACGAACAACCCGCCATTTTGCCTCGGCTTGCCGATGTCATCGGCGAGTGTCGTCGGATGACGAACGATCACGTCAGCAGGGGAACCGACATGAAGAGACGCACTTTCCTGACCCAGGCCGGCGCCGGGCTGGCGACCGCCGCCATCGCCGCGCCGGCTATCGCGCAGGCTGCGCCGGAAATCAAGTGGCGTCTCGCCTCCAGCTTCCCCAAGAGCCTCGACACGATATACGGCGCGGGCGCGTTCTTCTGCGAGCGCGTCAGCAAGCTGACCTCGGGCAAGTTCGAGATCACCCCATACGCGGCCGGACAGATCGTGAAACCGCTGGAGGTCCTCGATGCGGTGCAGCAGGCCACGGTCGAGTGCGGGCACACCGCCTCCTACTACTACGTCAACAAGAACAGGGCGTTCGCCTTCGGCTGCGCGATTCCGTTCGGGCTCACTTCACGCCAGCAATCGGCGTGGGAATATTCCGGCGGCGGCATGGAGCTGCTTCGGGACTTCTATAAGGAGTATGGAATCATCCACTTCCCCGCGGGCAACACCGAACGCAGATGGGCGGCTGGTTCAAGAAGGAGAATCAAGACGGTCGCGGACCTGAAGGGGCTGAAGATGCGCATCCCGGGATCGGCGGCGAGGTGATGGGGCGGCTGGTGCCGGCCGCTGTCGTTGCCGGGCAACGAAATCTATGCGGCGCTGGAGCGCGGGGTCATCGATGCGGCCGAGTGGATCGGCCCCTTACGACGACGAGACGTCGTCCTCTACAAGATCGCCAAGCATTGCTATTATCCGGCGTTCTGGGAGGCGGCACGGAGACTTGCGTGATGATCAACGCCGCCTCGGGACAAGCTGCCCAAGCTAACCCTATCAGGAGGCAGTCGAGTCGCGCCGCCGCCGAGCCCAAAGCAGTACGACGTGCAGGCGCAGTACGACGCCAAGAACCCGGTCGCTGAAGAGCATGATCGCCAACGGCGTCAAGCTGCATCCGTTCCCGCGCGCGACCTGTTGCGCGCCGCCAGCAAGGCGTCCTTCTCGAACTCTACGACGCGGAGGCCGCGAAGAACCCCGGGTTCAAGCAGATTCACGAGCCCTGGAAGAAGTTCCGCGAGCAGCAGTATGAATGGTTCGCCATCGCCGAGCTCTCCTTCGAGTCGCTGGCGCAGCTCCTTCCGGGAAATAGCGGACCCGTGGTGAACTCCGCCGGCCCTGGCGGCGCGTGTTAAGCGGCGCCGTGCCGGTCGTGCTGGCGGCGGCAGTCATGTTGCCAGTATCGGCTGCGCAAGCCGAGGCGCCGCGCCCGTATCGCATCGGGGTCCTGAACGAGGCTTGGGCCGCCAATCACCCGACCGTCGAGGGCCTGAAAGCCGGCCTGCGCGCCCGCGGCCTTGCAGAAGGGCGCGAGGTGAACTTCGAGCTGCACTTCACCGAAGGCAAGGGCGACGAGTTGCCCTCGGAGGCGCGGGCGCTGATCAAGGCGAACGTGGACTTGATCCTGACGAACAACGAAGCGGCCGCGCTCGCCGCCAGGACGCCACCCAGAAAATCCCGGGATCGTCTTCACCCCCTGGTCGCGAATCCGGTCGCCGCCGGCATCGTCTCCAATCTGGCGCGGCCGGGCGGCAATCTGACGCGGCATTTCCTCGCGGGCGGCGCCACGCAGATCGTCGCCAAACGTACCGCAGATCCTGCGCACGCTCGTGTTGGGGTTTCGCCGTGCGTCTGGTTCATCTACTCGCGGGCGACCCCATCGATGCGGTCAGGTCACCGCCGCCGATCAGGCGCAAAGACTCTCAAAGTCGAGTTGGTAGTACGAGCGGTCGAGAGCGCTGAGCACCAGCGCACGCGGCTCGAAGTGGGGCTGGGCGACGGGCTGCTGGCCCCGGAAAATGACGCCCTGGACATTACTGTGGCGATACTCGACAAACTTTGGGCACGCGCGTGCCGGCGGTTCGCGACCGCGCACTGGGTTGCACGCGGCGGGCTGATCTCCTGCGGGCCCGACCCACGCGCAAGGCGTCTGCGCCGCCGCCATCGTGGCGAGGAT
>JADKEV010000030.1 GCA_016717855.1 Betaproteobacteria bacterium | reverse complement strand
TGTCGGACGACGAGATCGACTATCTCGCCGACAACTTCACGCGGATGGGGCGCGATCCGACCGACGTCGAATTGATGATGTTCGCGCAGGCCAACTCAGAGCATTGCCGGCACAAGATCTTCAACGCCGACTGGGTCGTGGACGGCGAGCCGCAGGCGCAATCGCTGTTCGCGATGATCAAGCACACGCACAAGATGGCGCCTGGGGGCACGGTGCTCGCGTATGTCGACAACGCGTCCATCATGGTGGGCGCGACGGCGCAGCGCTTCCATCCCGGTGCGGGCCATGAGTACGGCCGCCATCCCGGCCTGACGCACATCCTGATGAAGGTCGAGACGCATAACCATCCGACGGCGATCTCGCCGTTTCCGGGCGCCGCCACCGGCGCGGGCGGCGAGATTCGCGACGAAGGCGCGACGGGCACCGGTTCGAAACCGAAGGCGGGCCTGACCGGGTTCACCACTTCGCATCTGCGGATTCCGGGCTTCGCGCAGCCGTGGGAAATGCAGGAGGACTGGATCGGCAAGCCCGGGCGCATCGCTTCCGCGCTGCAGATCATGCTCGATGGCCCGATCGGCGCCGCGTCGTTCAACAACGAGTTCGGACGGCCGAACCTGCTGGGCTATTTCCGGACGTTCGAGCAGCGCGTGGGCGCCGAGACCTTCGGCTATCACAAGCCCATCATGATCGCCGGCGGCGTCGGCAACATCGCCGCCGCGCACGCGTTGAAAAAACCGCTGCCGCCAGGCACGCTGCTGCTCCAGTTGGGCGGCCCCGGCCTGCTGATCGGCTTGGGCGGCGGCGCCGCGTCGAGCATGGCGACCGGCGCCAACGCGGCCGACCTCGACTTCGATTCGGTGCAGCGCGGCAACGCCGAAATGCAGCGCCGCGCGCAGGAGGTGATCGACCGCTGCTGGCAGCAAGGCGCCGCGAATCCATCCTGTCGATACACGATGTCGGCGCCGGCGGCCTGTCGAACGCGCTGCCCGAGCTCGCGCACGGCGGTGGCGCCGGAGCGACTTTTGAATTGCGCGACGTCCCCAGCGAGGAACCGGGCATGTCGCCGCGCGAAATCTGGTCCAACGAAGCGCAGGAGCGCTACGTGCTCGCGATCGCTCCCGCGGATCTGGCCCCCTTCCGCGCGTGTTGCGAGCGCGAGCGGTGCCCGTTCGCGGTGGTCGGCGTGGCCACCGCCGACGGGCGGTTGCGCGTCACCGACCGACACTTCGGCGCCGATGCGGTCGACATGCCGCTCGCCGTGCTGCTGGGCAAGCCGCCGAAGATGCTGCGTGACGTGCGGCGGCTGCGGCGCGCGCTGCCGGCACTCGCTTTCGGAAGCATCGCCCTGCGCGAGGCCGCGTACCGTGTTCTGCGGTTTCCGGCGGTCGCGGACAAGACCTTCCTGGTCAGCATCGGCGACCGCACGGTGGGCGGCCTCTGCGCGCGCGACCAGATGGTGGGCCCCTGGCAGGTGCCGGTCGCCGACTGCGCGGTGACGCTGCTCGACTTCGACGGCTACGCCGGCGAGGCGATGGCGATGGGCGAACGCTCGCCGATCGCGGTGATCGATGCGCCGGCGTCGGGACGCATGGCGATAGGCGAAGCGTTGACCAACCTGGCCGCCGCGCCCGTGGGCGAGCTCGCGCTGGTAAAGCTCTCGGCCAACTGGATGGCGGCGGCGGGCTATCCGGGCGAGGACGCGGCGCTGTTCGACACAGTGCGCGCGGTAGGCCTGGAGTTGTGCCCGGCGCTGGGCGTGTCGATTCCCGTTGGCAAGGATTCGCTGTCGATGCGCACGACGTGGCGCGACGGCGGCGCCGACAAGGCCGTGGTGGGCCCGTTGTCGCTGATCGTCTCGGCCTTCGCGCCCGTGCGCGACGCGCGGCTGGCGCTGACGCCGCAACTGCGCACCGACGTTCCCGGCACCGAGTTGCTGTTGATCGACTTGGGCAACGGCCGCCACCGGGCTGGGCGCGTCGGCGCTGGCGCAAGCCTTCGGCCAGATCGGCGACGCGGCGCCAGACCTCGACGATCCCGACCGGCTGCGGCGTTTCTTCGACGCGGTGCAGGCGCTCAATCGCACCGGCACGCTGCTGGCCTACCACGACCGCTCCGACGGCGGCCTCTTGGCGACGGCCTGCGAGATGGCGTTCGCCGCGCGCTGCGGGCTCGAACTCGACATCGGCGCGATCGACGGGGATCCCCTGGCCGTGCTGTTCGCCGAAGAACTGGGCGCGCTGGTGCAGGTCCGCGCCACGGATTGCGCGGCGGTGATCGCCGCGCTGCCGGGCATTCCGGTGCATCAGCTGGGCAGCGTCACGACTAACGGCCGCATCCGGATCAGCGGACGCGGCGCGCTCCTGTTCGACGAGCCGCGCGCCGCGCTGCATCGCTGCTGGTCGTCGGTGACACACCGGATCCAGCAGATGCGCGACGATCCCGGCGCCGCGCAGCAGGAGCATGACCGGTTGCTGGATGAGGACGACCCCGGCTTGTCGCCGGTCCTGTCCTTCGACCACCGCGACGACGTCGCGGCGCCGTTCATCGCGACGGGGGCGCGGCCGCGGATCGCGATCCTGCGCGAGCAGGGGGTCAACGGCCACGTCGAGATGGCGGCGGCGTTCGACCGCGCGGGCTTCGCTGCGTTCGACGTGCACATGAGCGACATCATCGCCGGCCGCGTGGCGCCTCGCGGATTTCACCGCGTTCGCGGCCTGCGGCGGGTTTTCCTACGGCGACGTGCTGGGCGCCGGCGAGGGCTGGGCCAAGTCGATCCTGTTCAATGCCCGGGCGCGCGACCAGTTCGAAGCGTTCTTCGCCCGCACCGATACGTTCGCGCTGGGCGTGTGCAACGGCTGCCAGATGATGAGCAACCTGCACGAGATCATCCCGGGCACCGCGCACTGGCCGCATTTCGTGCGCAACCGTTCCGAGCAGTTCGAGGCCCGCCTCGCCATGGTCGAGATCGGGAAGTCGCCGTCGCTGTTCTTCGCCGGGATGGAAGGCAGCCGGATTCCGGTCGCCACCGCGCACGGCGAGGGTTACGCCGAGTTCCGCGACGCCGCGCAACTCGCGGCGGCGGCGCCCAACGTGTGCTGGCGCTTTGTCGACACCCGGGGCGCCGCGACCGAGGCGTACCCCCACAATTCCAAATGGTTCGCCGGGGGGCATCGCCAGCCTGACGACGGCGGACGGCCGCTTCACCATCCTGATGCCGCATCCCGAACGCGTGTTCCGCACCGTGCAGATGTCTTGGCGGCCGCGCGCGTGGGACGCCGGCGGCGCAACCGGCGATTCGCCGTGGCTGCGGATGTTCCGCAACGCGCGCATCGCCGCCGGCTAAAGCGATGCGCCCGCTGCACGCCACCTGCTTCCTCGCCCTGGCGGCCGCCCTGCCGGGCTGCGCCGTCGTCACGACCGGCGTGGCCGTCGTCTCGACCGCGGCATCGGTGACTGTGGGGGTCGCATCGACCGCCGTCGACGTCGGCGTCGGGGCAGTCAAAGTCACGGGCAAGGCGATCGGCAAAGGTATCGACGCCGTCACGCCGGGGCCGCCGCAGCCTCCCGCCTTGCCCCGGCCTCCGCAACCTCCCTCGAACTGAGCGACCCCATGCCCCAACCCAAAGTGTTTGCCATCGACGGCGTGACCCCGGTGGTCGATCCGTCCTCCTACGTCCATCCTTCGGCCGTGCTGATCGGCGACGTCGTCATCGGCAGCAACTGCTACATCGGCCCCGGCGCCTGCCTGCGCGGCGACTTCGGCCGCATCCTGATCGGCGACGGCGCGAACGTGCAGGATAACTGCATCATGCACGGCTTTCCCGGGACCGACACCATCGTCGAGGAGAACGGCCATATCGGTCACGGCGCGATCCTGCACGGCTGCCGCGTCCGCCGCGGCGCGCTGATCGGCATGAACTCGGTGGTCAACGACAACGCGGACATTGGCGAGGCCGCCATCGTCGCGGCGCTGTCGTTCGTCAAGGCGGAAATGGTCGTGCCGCCGCGGATGCTGGCGGCCGGCTCGCCGGCGCGCATCCTGCGCGCGCTTACCGCGGTCGAGATGGCCTGGAAAGCCGAGGGCACGCGCTCGTACCAGGACCTGACGTTGCGCTGCCTGGCCACGATGCGCGAGACCGTCGCGCTCGCCGCACCGGAGCCCGATCGCAAGCGCCTGCAACTTCCGGAACTGCTCCCTTTGTCGGAGCTCAAAGCGAAGGCATGAAGCGCACGCGGCGCCAGTCGCGGTGCGCCACAGCCTGGCGCAGAGTCGTAGCGCATCTTGATCTGCGTCATGCTCATGAGCCGCGTGCGGTAGGATACTGAACTACGGCCTCTGCCGCGGCTGCGTGCCGAACCGAAACCAACCCGAAGGAGCCCACGATGAAGAATGTATCCAGCAAGCAATTGACAGCTGACCTGAACGCCGTGATCGACGACGCCGAGGCTCTGCTCAAGGCGACGGCCGGCGACGCCGGCGGCAAGCTCGCCGGCGTCCGCGACCGGCTCGAAGAGTCCGTCAAGGCCACGCGCGCGCGCCTGGTCGACATGGAAGAAGCGGTCCTGGCGCAGACCAAGGCGGCGGCCAAGGCCACCGACGAGTACGTGCACGAGAATCCGTGGCCGTCGATCGGCATCGCCGCTGCCGCCGGCGTGGTCCTCGGCGTGCTGATCGGACGCAGATAGCGGCCGCGGCCAGCGAGGGGAAACGGTCATGACCGGCGAACTGAGCGGGCTCATCGCGTCGTTGCGGCGGGTGGGCTCCACACTGGCCGCGATCGCGCAGACGCGGCTGGAGTTGATTTCGATCGAGGTCGAGGAAGAGCGCGCGCGGATCAGCTTGCTGCTGATGCACGGGTACGTGGCGCTCGGCTGCCTGTCGATCGGCATCCTGCTCGCGACGCTGGCGTTCGTCCTTGCCTGGTGGGAACGCAATCCGGTGGTCGCGGTGGCGATTCCGGCGGTGGTCTTCTGCGCGGCGGGCATCTGGAGCCTGCTGCGGCTGCGCGCGCTGCTGCGCCGCAAGCCCAGGGCGTTCGCGGCCAGCATCGACGAGCTGGCCAAGGACCGCGCCGCGCTCTCCTGATTCTGCAAAGGCGACGCTGATGAATGACCGGTTGCACTTGCTCGCGGCGCGGCGGGCGATACTGGTCGCGGAGTCGGGAATGCAGCGGCAGGCGCTGATCGACGAATGCGCGCGCTGGGGAGCGCCGCTGCAGCGCGTCGAACGCGGGCTGGCGGGCCTGGCGTGGGCGCGCCGGCATCTGGGCTGGCTGCTCACTGCCGGCGCCGCGCTCGCGGTATCGCCGACGGCGCGCGGGTGGTTGTTGCACGGTTGGCACGTATGGCGCGCTGTCCGCCAACTGCAACTGGCGCGGAGGGCATGATGCGGAGCGTGCGCCCGTCGCGGAAGTCGCCCATGCCAACGCTGAGCAGCTTGCTTGCCGTGATTTGCCCGTTGGCCCTCGCGCTGTTCCTGGGCGGCTGTTCGAGCCTGCTGCCCTCCAGCGACACCTCGACCCAGGCGCCATGGCGGAGCTTCGACGAGGCGCTGCGCATGTTCAATTCGATCACGCCCGCGAAGACGACCGTCGCCGACCTGAAGGCGATGGGCATCGATCCGTTCGCGCAGGACAACATCGCGATACTCAACTACGCCGACCTGATCCGGCGGTTTGCCGTGCCGGGGACCAACAGCATGGCCGATCTCGACGTGGGGCTGGTCCAGTGCGTCGCCGCCCGGCAGGAATGCCAGGGCTACGAGATCGACCAGCGGGAATCGCACAAGGACCACATCGGCAACTTCTGGCTGGACTTCTTCAAATTCCGCCAGGTTGTCAGGACCAGCGGCTGGCGCTTCACGGCGACCATCGTCATCCATCGCGACGTGGTCGTCTACAAGGTCTGGAGTGGCCAGCCCGCGACGCGCGAAGTCGAAGATGTGCGCAATCCGCTGGGGCCTGCGCAGGGCATCGGCCTGGGCGACCTGCCGTCCATCCGCTGAGACCGGCGCGGTAAGCGAAGCCTCAGAACCCCGCCGCGTGGCCGTCGCGCCGCCAGTCGCTCGCGGCGACGTAGCCGCCGGGGATCCGGTAGGCGAACTGGCCGGCGCCGAAGTCCATGTACGCGTCGTACTTGGCGATCAGCGTGTGGCCCATCGCCATGAGTCCGTCGCGCGCCGCATCGGCCGCCTGCAGCTCGAGGTCGACCATCATGCCCGGGTCGATCCGCCAGCGCGGGGCGTCGAGGCAGGCTTGCGGATTCTGGCCGTAATCGAGCAGCCGCACCATGGTTTGCAGGTGCGCCTGCGGCTGCATTGCCCCGCCCATGATGCCGAACGACAGCACCGGTTCGCCGCTGCGCGTCATGAACCCGGGGATGATGGTGTGGAACGGCCGCTTGCCGCCGCCGACCAGGTTCGGATGCCCCGGCTGCAATGAAAAGCCGGAGCCGCGGTTCTGCAGGCTGATGCCGGTGCCGGGCACGACGATGCCCGAGCCGAAGCCCTGGTAGTTCGACTGGATCAGCGATACCATCATCCCGGACTCGTCGGCCGCGGTCAGGTACACGGTGCCGCCGGGTCCCGGCATCCCGTGCGCGAAGTGCGTCGCGCGATCGGGATCGATCAGCTTCGCGCGTTCCTTCAGGTACGCCTTGTCGAGCAGTTGCGCCGGCGTGACTTCCATCGTCCGCGGGTCCGCTACGTATCGGTAGGCATCGGCGAAGGCGAGCTTCATCGCCTCGATCTGCACGTGCAGGGACCGCGCCGAGTCGTTGGCCAGGCCTGCCACGTCGAAGTTCTCGAGCATGCCCAGCGCCATCAGCGCGGCGATGCCCTGACCGTTGGGCGGAATCTCATGGACCGTGCTGCCGCGATAGTCGATGCCGATCGGCTCGACCCAGTCGCAGGTGTGGCCGGCGAAATCGTCCGGCGTGTGCGCGCCGCCCAGCGACCGGGCATGCGCGACCATCGCTGCTGCGAGTTCCCCGCGATAAAAGGTCTCGCCCCGGGATGCGGCGATCTTCTCCATCGAGCGCGCCATGGCTTCGCACTGGAACAGTTCCGCGGTGTGCGGCGCGCGGCCATGGGGCATGAAGTGCTCGGCCCAGCCCGGCACGTTCTCGAATATGGGCACGGCATTGGCCCACTTGGTGGCGACGATGGGCGAGACCAGATAGCCGCGGCGCGCGTAGTCGATGCCGGGCTCGAACAGGTCGGCGAAGGGTAGCTTGCCGAAGCGTTGCGACAGCGCCGCCCAGCCGGACACCGCACCGGGAATCGTCACCGTGTCCCAGCCGGTCCGGGGCATCGCGGACATGCCCTTGAAGCGTTCCGGCGACCAGCCTGCCGGCGCGCGGCCCGATGCGTTCAGGCCGTGCAGCCGGCGCGTGTCCGGGTCCCACAGGATGCAGAACAGGTCGCTGCCCAGCCCGTTGCTGCACGGCTCGGTGATCGTCAGCGCGATCGCCGTCGCGAGCGCGGCGTCGACCGCGGTGCCGCCCTTGGCCAGCATGCGCAAGCCCGCCTGCGTGGCCAGCGGCTGCGATGTGCTCACGACGTTGCGGGCGAGCACCGGTTGGCGGTTTGAGGTATAGGGCAGGGCGTACGAGAATGGGTGGTTCATGAGCTGCGCGGTCCTGGATTGGATGTCGGCGATCGGCGCGCCGCCCGCGCGCGGGAAACGGCGGGCGGCTCTAGGTTCATATACGGCGATGCGCCGCCGGATCCTCGCGGGCGGCGGCGCTCGTTTGCGGGTCACGGCGGCGCGCGGCCGCGGCTTCAGGTCTCTTCGACAAAGACCTCCTCGCGCTTCTTGCGGAAGACCGGCGCGACGACGATCAAGAGCAGGCCGATCGCGGCGATCAGCAATCCCAGGCTGATCGGACGGGTGAAGAACGTCATCGGATCGCCGCGCGAGAGCAGCATCGCGCGCCGCAGGTTCTCTTCCATCATCGGTCCCAGCACGAAACCCAGCATCAGCGGCGCGGGCTCGCACTCCAGCTTGACCCAGATGTAGCCGACGAAGCCGAACAGCGCGGTCATGTAGACGTCCCACACGTTGTTGGACAGGCTGTAGACGCCGATGCAGCAGAACAGCAGGATCGCCGGATACAGCATCCGGTAAGGGACGGTCAGCAGCTTGATCCACATGCCGATCAGCGGCAGGTTCAGCACCACCAGCATCAGGTTGCCGATCCACATGCTCACGATCAGGCCCCAGAACAGCGCCGGGTTGCTGGTCATCACCTGCGGGCCCGGCTGGATGTTGTGGATGGTCATCGCGCCCACCATCAGCGCCATCACCGCATTGGGCGGAATGCCCAGCGTGAGCAGCGGAATGAACGAGGTCTGCGCGGCGGCGTTATTGGCCGACTCGGGGCCGGCGACGCCCTGGATGGCGCCCTTGCCGAACAACTCCGGCGTGCTGGACACCTTCTTTTCCAGGCCATACGCCGCGAACGAGGCGAGCAGCGCGCCGCCGCCGGGCAGGATGCCGAGCAGCGAGCCGATGATCGTTCCGCGCATCACGGCGGGGGCCGAGAGTTTCGCCTCCTCCTTGGTGGGCCAGAGGCGGGAGAGCTTCTTCGCGGCGAGGCTGCGCGTGCCCTGCTTTTCGAGGTTGATCAGGATTTCCGCAAAACCGAACACGCCCATGGCAATCTGCGCCACGCCCAGGCCGTCGGTCAACTCCGGTATGCCGAACGAAAAGCGCGCCATGCCGGAATTGACGTCGGTCCCCACGAGCCCCAGCAGCAGGCCGAGGATGATCATGGAAATCGCCTTGAGCAACGAGCCGTGCGCGAGCACGACCGCGCCGATCAGGCCCAGGATCATCAGCGAAAAGTACTCAGCCGGTCCGAATTTCAGTGCCAGCTCGGTCATCGGCTGCGCGAACGCGGCGAGCAGCAGCACGCCGACGGAACCAGCGAAAAACGACCCGAGCGCGGCGACCGACAGCGCAGCGCCGCCGCGGCCCTGCAGCGCCATCTGGTAGCCGTCGAGGCAGGTCACCGCCGACGATGCCTCGCCGGGCAGGTTCACCAGGATCGCCGTCGTCGAGCCCCCATACTGCGCGCCGTAGTAAATGCCGGCCAGCATGATCAGCGCTGCCACCGGCGGCAGCGCGTAGGTCACCGGCAGCAGCATCGCGATGGTGGCGACGGGTCCGATGCCGGGCAACACGCCGATCAGCGTGCCCAGCACGCAGCCGATCAGGCAGTACAGCAGGTTTTGCGCGGTGACCGCGGCCACCAGGCCGATGCTGAGATTCGCAAGCAGATCCATCACATCCCCCAGGGAAAGATCGGGAACTGCAGCTTCAGCCCCACAATGAAGAGCAGCACGGCTGCCGTCGAGAGAATCACCGAGGAGATCAGCGACTCCTTGAGATTGAATTCCTTGCTGGCCAACCCGCTGACGATGATCAGCACCGTCGTCGCAACGACCAGGCCCGCGGTGTTGACGACAGCGGCGAACAGGGACACGCCGCCCAGCACGAGGCCGACCGCCTTCCAGGCGATGGGGCTGACCGCCGGGCCCGTGAGCGCGAACGAGCGGATGGCGAGCGCCACGCCCATCACCATCAGGAGGCCGCCCAGCACGCGCGGGAAGTACCCGGGGCCCATGCGCGCGGCGGTGCCCAGCGGATACCCGAAGGCGAGCACCATCGCGGCCAGGCCGAAGCCAAAGAACATCAGCCCCGCGTAGAAGTCTTTGGGATGGGTGATTTTCATGCGAAATTCTCCTCCTGCAGTTGATCTCGAAACGAAGCCGGCCCCGGTTCTTCTTGTTGTGCGCGAAGGATAGCATGGCCGAATGGCGACCGGCGCACTCGCAGCCGCGCGCGCGCCAATCCATGAAAAAAAGCAGGCCGCGCGGGCCTGCTTTCTCTCCGGGCTTGCGCGAAGCTTGCGCTTCGGCACCCGGCGCCACTGTTTGTACCGGCTACTTGATGGAGGCCTTGGTGCGCAGGTCGGCCAGGTGCTTTTCCACCAGCATGCCTTGCGCGCGCTGCACCAGGTTGGGCTTCACCTCGTCAAAGGACGGCGCCTTGGTGTCGCGGACGTCGTCGAGCTGGATCACATGCCAGCCGAATTGCGTCTGCACCGGCGTGGGCGTGAACTTGCCCTTCTGCAGCGCGACCATCGCGTCGGAGAACGGCTTGGCGAAGTTCACCGGGGACGCCCAGTCCAGGTCGCCGCCCTTGTCCTTGGAGCCGGGGTCCTTGGAGCGCTCGGCCAGCTTTTCGAACTTCTCACCCTTCTGCAGCTGGGTGATGATCTCCTTGGCTTCGTCTTCCTTGTCGACCAGGATGTGGCGGGCGCGGTACTCCTTGTTGCCCAGCGTGGCCTTGATCGCTTCGTAGTCCTTCTTCAACTGATCATCCGAGGGCGGGTTGGCGCGGACGAAGTCCTGCATGTAGGCGCGCACGAGCACGGTCTGCGCGTTGAGTTCCATGCTGGCCTTGACGGTGGCGTCCTTGTCCAGGCCCTTTTTCTTCGCTTCGCGCATCACGAGCTCGCGGTTGATCAGCTCGTCGCGGATCATCTCGCGCAGCTGCGGCGAATCGGCGGCTTGTCCGGAGGCGATGCGCTCCTTCAGCAGGAAGTCGAAGTGGCTTTGCGGGAACATCTCCTTGGCCGGGGCATCCTTGGCTGCCGGCGCCGCGGGCGTGGCGGCGGGCGCGGGCGCGGGCGGCGGACTTGGCGGCTGGCTTGGGCGCCGCCTTCTTTGCCGCATCCTGCGCGAGCACCGGGCCGGTGACCGCCATGGTCCCCAGCGCGAGTAGGAGGATGCTGATTCTGGATTTGATCATGGTTTCTTTCCTGTTGAAGTTAAAACTCGTCCGGAGTCAGGGTGCGCAGCTGCAACGCGTGGATATGGCCCGGTATCAGATCGGACAAGAGCGCGTAGACCGACTGGTGCCGGCGAACCCGCGATTGTCCCATGAATGCTTCCGACACGACGGTCAGTGAAAAGTGCCCGCCGCCGTGGCGCATTGCCTCGGCGTGCCCGGCGTGGTCGGCGCTGTCGTCGGCCAGTTCGATGGCGGAGGGCGCCAGCGGGGCCAGGCGCGCGCGGATCGTCTGGTCCAGGTTCATGGCGCCGGAGGCGGTGGCGTCGCGGGTGCGGCGTGCTCGTCGCCCGGCAAGTGGCGCGCCATGTAGACGCCTTGCGCGAGGCTGAAGGCGAGGATGATTCCCATGCTCCACCAGACTTTGAAATTCGCCCACGTGTCCAGCGAGTAATTGAAACCGACGTACAGGTTGAGACAACCCATCGCGGCGAAGAAGGCGATCCACGCCCAGGTCAGCCGGATCCACACCGCTTCCGGCAGCACCAGCTCGTCCTTGGGCATGACCTTCTGCAGCCACAGCGCATTGAAGAACAGGCGTCCGACCAGCAGCGTCCCGGCGCACGCCCAGTACAGCACCGTCGGCTTCCACCGGATGAAGCGGTCATCCTGCAGCAACAGCGTCGCGCCGCCGAAGACCACGATCACGCCCAGGCTGATCCACTGCATGGTGCTGATCGTCCGGCCACGCAGCTTCATCCACGCGAACTGCAGGACGGCCGCGGCGATGGCGACGCCGGTGGCGACATAAATCCCCTGCCACTTGAAGGCAATGAAAAACAGGATCAGGGGAAGGAACTCGAAAAGAAGCTTCATGGGCGGGGCGCATTATGCGCTCTATGGCGCGGGCTGTCCAACCGGTCGGCGAGGCAATCCGCGAGCGAATCGACCACCATGCCGGCGGCCGCATCGCGGCTATCCGGGATGGACGGGCGCCTGGAGAAGGTGGCGCACGAGCAGCATCGCACCCAGCAGCAGCGGTTGATGCAGCAGGTAGACCGCGAGGCTGTGCCGGCCCAGCCAGGCCGTCCAGCCGAGGGCGCGCGGCGCCTTCCACGTCCCCAGCCGCTCCGCTGTGCGCCGCTCCCGCGCGATCCACGCGCCGGCGCCGGCGCCGATCAGCAGCAAGCCGAACCAGGGGAAGAGCGGAACGTAATCCTCGGTGCGCGGCTTGACCGTCATCAAGCCCACCCAATGCAGCAACGGCCGGTCGAACAGCGGATGCTGGACGGTGATGCCGATGGCGAGCACGACGAGCCCGAGTGCGATGGTCCACGCACCGCGGCGCGCCACCGGGCGCGCCAGCACGCTCATCAGTGCGATCGCATGCAGCACGCCGAAGTAGATGAAGCTCTCCGGAAACATCAGGTAGCTTCCCAGCGAGACCAGCGCCGCCGCGCCGGCGATGATGCCGACGCGGCGCCAGAACTGCGCATTGCCTTGTCCGCGCGCCTCGGCCAGCCCCAGGCTGACGCCGGCGATGAACAGGAATGAGCCGAGGATCGGCGTCCGGAACCAGATCCAGCGCCAGTCATTGACGAAGTCGGCAACCAGCCAGCCGTTCCACGCCAGATCGAAGCAGAAGTGATACGCGATCATCGCCAGGATCGCGCCGCCGCGGAAGCAATCGACCGCGGCCCACCGCCGGGCGGCGGCGGCGCTCGGCGCCGGGGGCAAGGGAGTTTCCGGCGCTGCCGGCCGGGCTGGCGACGCTCGTGGCGGCGGCTGCGCGGGGCGCGCGCCCGGCGGCTTGCGAGCGCCTGCCCATCAGCGCCCGGGCCAGCCGGTCTCGACGGAATAGCCGCGCGGCGTGCGCCCCATTGTATGCGACTGCAGCCAGGCCGTCTGGGCGGGGGTGGCGCTGGCGCGCGGCTGGAACAACAACGCGATCTTGCCGGACTGCGCGGAACCTTCCCCGGAGAGTTCGATGTCGCCGCCGCTATTGCGCAACGATACGGCGGGCGCGGTGCCACCGAGCGCGATGCGCGCGGTTACCTCGCCCAACGCAAAGCCGCCGGGCAGGTCCGGCGGCGCCAGCGTGGCATTCCGCCACAGCGCCGTCATCGTGCCGGCGCCTGCGCCGGCCGCCCACTCCACACCATCGCTGTCGACGCTTACCTCACCCCCCAGCGTCCACCCCGCCAACAGCCGGTGCAGGCCGGCGCTGGCGGCTGGCAGCCGCACGCTGCCCGCAAAGCGGATGCGCTCCGCGCCCAGCGCAAGCGTGACCGGCGGCGCGCCGGCAGGAGGCTGGCGCACGGTCAGCTGCAGCGCGCGCCGGCCCCAGTCCAGCCGCTCGACACGCCAGGCGAGCCGACCCAGCGCATGATCGCGCCGAGCGGCGGGTTGGCCGCGGATAGCCGCGTCGGCTTCGCCGCGCCAAACCGTGCCGGTGGCGTTGCGCAGGCTGAGCGTGCCGCCGCTTTGCTCCTCGAGAGTGCGGGCCAGCAACCACGCGGGCGCCTGCACCGCGAGGGCGATCGCCACCAGGGCCAGCAGCAGCAGGATGCGCCCCATCGCGCTTCAGCGCTCGCCCGCGCCGAGGACCGCCTCGAGGCGGACATTGCCGCCATCGAGCCGGTCGACGCGCAGCGACACGATGCGTATGCCGCGATCCACCTGCAGGTCCTGCAGCAGCGGCCAGACCGCGTGAAACGGGACCTTGGCGAAGGCAAGGCGCGCGCGGCCTCCATCCATGGTTTCCAGCGTGGGCAGGGCGCCCGTGAGTTGCCGGCGATCGAGCGCCGCCTGCACGGTGGCGGTGCTGAAGGCGGGTGCCGCGGCGCCGGACGGCGCGCGCAGTTCCGCGGCTTGCGCAACGATGACGGCGCGCCGCGCTTCGAGCGCCGGCAAGGCGCCGCGCAGGCGCGCGATGGATCCGTGCAGCGGCTCCCACACGGCGATGTAGAGCACGGCCCCGAGCAGCAGGACCGCCGGCAGGCCGATCAGCCAGCGTTCCTGCGCCGGCCGGTTGCGCCAGGCGGCGATGGCGGCGTGCGCGCTCATTGCCGCGCGAACCTGACGCGCAGGCCGCCAGGCGCATCCGCCTGCAGCACGGCGAGCCCGCGGTCCTGCCACACCGGCCGCGCGGCGGCGATCGCTCCCGCGGCCGACCGGTCGAAATCCAGCGTCAGCGACCCGGCGTCGAAGCTGATCACCCGCAGCGCGCCCGGCGGCAGATCGGGCAATGCCGCGGCGGCTTCCGCGAGCAGGGGCAGCGCATCGTCGGGGGCGGTCTTGCCCAGCCGGTGGCGCGCCGCGGCGTAGTGCTTGCGCCAGGCCGCGTCGAGGTCGCCGGTCAGTCCGGGCGCGGCGGAGGCGATGGCCGCGCGAATGTCGCGCTCGATCGCGGCCTTTCGCCACGTGAGCGTCGCCCACTCGGCGGCACTGGCGCCGGCGTGCAGCAGCAGGGCGGCCAGCAGCCACCACAGCGCCTGGCGCAGCACGCGCGGCCCCTTGCCTGCGATCACCGGCGCCGCGCCGGAATCGAGTTCCGGCGTGAGCAGATTGGCCGCGCTGGCCAAGGCAACCGGCGCCGCATCGCGCCAGGTCCATTCGGGTTCGATGGCGAAGCTCACGCCGGTGGCGCGCGACCACGCCGCGCAACGCCCGGCCAGCGCGGCCGGCCCGCGTACGACCACGCGCACGTCCGGCGGTGCGGTCTCGCCACGCGCGGCGGGCGGAACGGCACGGCGCAATGCCAGCAGCAGTCCGGAGGGAAGCGCGTCCGGGCTCTGGTCCAGCACGGTAACGCGCCCGCCGGCTTCGAGCAGAAAGCCGCCGTCGTCGCGCCATATCCAGGTGCCCAGCGCATCCGGCGCGCGCGGGGCGAGGTCGCTTTCGGCGACGGCCGTTGCCGGGCGCACGCCGTGACGGGCGAGACTGGCGAGCGCATCCTGCAGCCAGCGGCGGTCGAGCACATGAACCACGGCAGCGCGCTCCTTCTGCGCCGCGATCACCACATGCTGCGCTTCGACCGCGCCGGCGAGCTGCTCCTCCAGCGCGAAGCGCACCACCGCCGGGAGTTTTGCCGCCGGTGTCGGCGGCACGGCAACGAGCAGCGTGCGCATGCGCGCTGCCGGCACCACCAGCATGCTGCGGTCCGCGCGCGGCAGCGCGGCATGGGGCGTGTTCTCGCCGCGGCTGGGGCCGGCGGGCGGCGCCGTGCCGCCGCGACGCCCGGCCTGCAGGTCCCAGTCACAGACACCGTCGCCGGCCAGGAAAAGATGCAACACACTCATCGGCGCTACTCTATCATCTGCCACACGGCGCGCGGCCACGGGCCGCCTTCGCGCACGACCAGCGCGAGGCCGGTGGCGCGCACCTCGCCCTGCCGCACTTCGACGCGAACGACGAAGGCCGCGCTGGACACGGCCAATGCCAGTTCGTTCACCGGGATGCCCGAGGGCAGCCGCGAGCGAAAGTCCGCAATGGTCACGAAGGGCTTGTTGCCGCGGCTCGCGGCCAGCCGGTTGGCGTCGGCCAGCGGCAATCCCTCGATGGTCGCGGCGAGAACCTCGGGCGGGGCCGTGTTTACGTTGATCGCACCGCCGGCCGCGGAAGGCAACGCGGTGACGAATGGCCGCAGCCGGGCCAGCACTTCAGGCGTATAGCCTGCGACCAGCGCCAGCTCGTCGGGAGTGACCAGCGACCGGTTGGCCGCCACGCGCGGCGGCTGCAGCGCGACATAAGCACTATCCTCGGCGCCGCCGCCCGGCGTCACCTCGCCATTGGCATCGAGCCAGTCGGCGAGCGCCGGTCCCAGCGCCGCGGGCAGGCCGAGCAGCGCCAGCAGCCGCCCGTAGCGCGCGGCCGCGTCCTGCTGCAGCACGCCGTCCCTGACCAGCACGTTGACGTTGAACAAGCCCTGCTGGTCGGTGATCTCGCCGCCGATCTCGCCGTTGTCGAGCGGGCTCAGCGGCAGCCTGATCGCCCATTGCTCGCCGAAGTGGTCGATGGCGCTGCTGCGCGCGTCTTCCTGCAGGATCAGGCGCGCCCAGTCCAGCCCAGAGCGGGCCAGCGACTGCGCCTGCGACTGGTCACGCTGGAAGTCGTACTGGCGCAGCCATAGCTGCTGATGCCACAGGAGTCCGGCAACGATACTGCTGGCCAGCGCGGCGAGCAGCATCGCCAGCACCAGCGCGGCACCCGCCGCGCGGCGCCGCCCGGCGCGGTCCTCATTGCAACGCGAGCACGCGCTCGACCCGCGTGCCGTCGTGGAGGGTGAGCACGATGCGTGCCCCGCGCGGCGCCGGCGGCTCGTCGAGTTGCGGCCCGACCTCGCCCCAGCGCTCGAGCCACTCCCCGGCACGATTGGCGAACGACACCTCCCAGGCGTCAACGCCCTCGGCCACCGGATACGCGGCCGGCGCCGTCGCCGCCGGCGCGTCGAGCTGCGGCCAGTACAGCAGATCGATGCGCCCCTCCTGCCACCGGTAGCCGATGCGCTGCGGCGGCTCGCCCAGATTGCCGCGGACGAAGGCCAGCGCGTTATCGCGCAGGTACAGCGCCGGCATGGCGGTATTGCCGATGCGATACGCGCGCGGCAGCGCATGGCCGAGATCGTGTTCCAGCCGCGCGAAAAACAAGTCGAGCCCCCGCCAGCGCTCGCGTTCCTCAGACACCCGCTGCTCGCCTTCGAGCATGCCCGACAGCGCCCGGTAGCCGGTGATGGCAAGCGTGGCCATGATCGCCAGCGCGATCAGCACCTCGATCAGCGTGAAGCCCCGCCGCCGCGCGCGCCCGGCAATTGCGCTCATTGCGGCGCGCTCAGGTAGGCGCTCAACCGGGCGAGCTGGTAGTCCGGCTGCGCCGGGTCGGCGACGACGATCTCCGCCTTGCGGAACGAAGCATTGGGCGTCGCGGTGAGCGTCGTGCGCCAGATGAAGTCGAGGCCCGCCTGGCGCGCCGCGCCGGCGCCGGCGGTGACCGTCGTCCGGCTGATCTGCATCTGCGCCAGCTGGTTTTGCGCCACCCACTGCGCCAGCGCCCGGCGCTTGAGCAGCTCGGCGTTGTTGGTCGACTGCCCCAGCGCGCGATAGCCGGCGGCGAAGGCGACGGCCAGCACGGTGAGCGCGACCATGACCTCGATCAGCGTGAAGCCGCGGCGCCGGGTCATGGGGCCGGCGCCGCCCGCACGCGGTTGAGCGGATCGCCTTGCAGCGCCCAGCGGCCCGCCGGCGACTCGACGACCAGCGCGTACGGGTCATTGCGGCCCGACGCGCGCAGCAACAGGCGCAACGGCGCGGGATCGCCGGCCGGCCCGCTCGCGTGGAGCCGCATGTCGTCGGGGAAGGCGTGGCGCGCGAGCGTGGGGTCCGGCTCTTCCTGCCACAGGCCCTCCGGGGTCGCGGCGAGGAAGCGGTAGCCGCCCGCGTCGGCCTCCCACACCAGCGGGGCGCGCCGCCACTGCGCCAGCTGCGCGGCGTGCTCCAGCGCGCCCCGCAACCGCTCGCTTTCCTGGCGCAGCCGGGCCGCGCCGTCGTGGCCCATGGAGAGCGTGATCAGCCCGGCGCCCAGCCCGATCACGATCACCACCACCAGCAGCTCGATCAGCGTGAATCCGCGGGCGCCGCGCGCGGCGGCGGCTATTGCCACGATCCGATGTCGGCGTCGAAGCCATCGCCGCCGGGCTTGCCGTCCGCGCCGTAGGTCAGCACGTCGATTTCGCCGTGCAGCCCCGGGTTGACGTACACGTACGGGTTGCCCCACGGGTCCTTGGGCAGGCGCTCGAGATAGCCGCCGGTCTTCCAGTTCGGCGGCAACGGCGCGGTCTCGGGCTTGACGACCAGCGCATTGAGTCCTTGCTCGCCGCTCGGGTAGCGCAGATTGTCCAGCCGGTACAGCTTTAGCGCCTGGCCGATCACGGCCAGGTCCTGCTTCGCTGCAACCGCGCGCGCCTCGTCGGGGCGCGAGAGCACGCGGGGCACGACCAGCGCGGCGAGGATGCCGAGGATCACGATCACGACCATCACTTCGATCAGCGTGAAGCCGCGCCGGCGCCGGGTGGGAAAATCCGTTCGTTGTTGCACAAGGGTGGCGCGCATGAACATCGCTTTCGTCGGGTGAAACAGCATCCAGCCATTATAATTCCGCTCTCGACCGGTGTCGTCACGGGATTCAACTTGAACATTGTGGTGCGGGCAGTCGCGGTGCTGGTATTGCTGGCTTGCGCCATGTCCGGCGCGTATCTATGGTACGCGCCGGCGCTGGCCGTGCCGGTGGCGCTGTCGATCAAGCCGGGAACCAGCGCTCGCGCGGTGGCGCGCGAGTTGCACGAAAAGGGTGTCATCGTCGCCGCCGAGCCGCTAGTCTGGCTGATGCGCATCGGGGGCAAGGACGGGCAGATCAAGGCGGGGAGCTACGAGTTCGAAGCGGCGGCGACGCCGCTCGCGGTGCTGGACATGCTCACCGCGGGCGACGGCGCGCAGGTCGCGCTGACCATTGTCGAGGGCTGGACCTTCGAGCAGATGCGCGCCGCGCTTGCCGGCGAAGCGCAGCTCAGGCAAACCGTGGCCCAACTCGCGCTGCCGGAGGCGCTCCGGCGGATGGGCGTGGCCGAAGCGCATCCGGAGGGCCTGTTCTTCCCCGACACGTATCACTTCGCCCCCGGCAGTCCGGACACGGCCGTCTACCGCCGCGCGTACCGCGCGATGCAGGAGCGGCTGCTCGCCGGCTGGCAGTCCCGCGACCCGGATCTCCCTTATGCGAGCCCGTACGAGGCGCTGATCATGGCCTCGATCGTCGAAAGGGAGACGGGGCAGGGCCGGGATCGCGCGCAGATCGCCTCGGTGTTCGTGAACCGGCTGCGACTGGGGATGCGGTTGCAGACCGACCCGACGGTGATCTACGGGATGGGCGCCGACTTCGACGGCAACCTGAGAAAGCGCGACCTGGAGGCCGACACCCCCTACAATACTTACGCGCGCGCCGGGCTGCCGCCGACGCCGATCGCGCTGCCGGGACAGGCCTCGCTCGACGCGGCGCTGCATCCGGACCGGACCCGCTACCTCTACTTCGTCGCGCGCGGCGACGGGAGCAGCCAGTTCTCGACCAATCTCGATGATCACAACCGCGCGGTCAACAAGTACCAACGCGGCGGGCGCTAGGAAGAGCAAACATGCGCGGCAAGTTCATCACCATGGAGGGCATCGACGGCGCCGGCAAGAGCACGCACGTGCCGTACGTGCGCGAACTGGTCGCCGCGCGCTCGGGAGCGGTTGCGCTGATGACCCGCGAGCCCGGCGGGACGCCACTGGGCGAACGGCTGCGCGAGTTGCTGCTGCACGAGGCCATGGCGCCGTCCACCGAGGCGCTGCTGATGTTCGCGGCTCGCCGCGAACATCTGGAGAGCGTGATCTGGCCGGCGCTGGACCGGGGCGAATGGGTCGTCTGCGACCGCTTCACCGACGCGACCATCGCGTACCAGGGCGGCGGCCGCGGGATTCCGCTGTCCCGGCTCGCGGCGCTCGAGGCGTGGACGCATCCCGGCTTCCAGCCGGACCTGACGCTACTGTTCGACGTGCCGGTGGCGGTTGGCGCGGTGCGCCTGGCGCGGCACGGCGCGCTCGACAAGTTCGAGAGTGAACAGGCCGCGTTTCACGAGCGGGTGCGCGGCGCCTACGTGGCGCGCGCGGCCCAAAATCCCGCACGCTTTCGCACCATCGACAGCACGCAGCCGGTCGCGGACGTGCGCGCCGCGATCAAGCGCGTGATCGACGCGCTATGAGCAGGTCTGCGTCCGCCGTCCGCGGTGCGGTGCCCATCCTGAACGCGGGCGCCTGAATGGCCGCCGCCGACGACGCCGACGTTCCAGCCCCGGAATTTTCCGTTGCGCCGCTGTTGCCGTGGCAGCGCGCGCCGCTGGCCGCGATGCTGGCCCAGCGCGCGCAATGGCATCACGGGACGCTGTTGCACGGCCCCGCGGGCACGGGGCTGCGGCGGCTGGGGCTGCACCTGGCGCAGGGCTTGCTGTGCCGGCAAACCGCGGCGGGGCTGGCTTGCGGGCAATGCGATGCCTGCCACCTGTTCCTGACCGGCGGGCATCCGGACTTCCGCCTGGTGAAGCGGGAGTACGCCCCCAAGAAGGACAACACCGGCGAATTACGGCTGCGGGACGAGATCGTGATCGATCAGGTGCGCGAGCTGCTCGACGGGTTCATGTACCTGACCTCGCACCGGCAGGGCGCCAAGGTGGTGATGATCTATCTCGCCGAGGAAATGAACACGCAGGCCGCGAACGCGTTGCTGAAGTCGCTGGAGGAGCCGCCGCAGGCGACCTACTTCCTGCTGGTCAGCCACCAGTTGCGCTTGTTGAAGCCGACCATCATCAGCCGCTGCCGCAGGTTGCCCGCGCCGCAGCCGCCGCCCGCGGAGGCCGCCGCGTGGCTGGCCGCGCAGGGCGCCGCCGCGCCGCTGCTGCTGCTCGCGCAAGCCGGCGGCGCGCCGCTCAAGGCGCTGACCATGAAGGACGAGGCCTACCAGGACGAGCGGGTCCGTTTCCTGAACCGGCTGGCGGAGCCGCGCCGGCTGTCGGTGATCGGCATGGGAGCGGAAGTCGACGCGGGCGCCCGTGCCGTGAGGAAGGCACGCCTGCAGGCGTGGTTCGACCTGCTCGCGACGTGGAGCTACGACCTTTCGGCGTGCGCGGCGGGCGCCGCGCCGCGCTACCACCCCGACTTCGCCCCGCAGTTGTCGAAGCTGGGCGCGACGGTGGCGCCGCGCTCCATCCTCCGCTATCATCGGACAGTGTTGCGCGAGCGCTCCCTGCTGGCGCATCCGCTCAATCCACGGCTGGTCGCCGAGAATGCGCTGTTCGGCTACCGGCTGGCGGTGCTGGGTGAATAGCGGCGCCTGAATGGCACATGAGGGCGCCGCGGCGCACGAATCGAAAGGATGGCCATGGAACCGAAACTCGCCTTCGCCGGTCGCCCCGGCGTGCTGTCGCTGAACATCCGCGAACGCACCGCGCTGTACGCGGCGTACATGCCGTTCCTCAAGGGCGGCGGCATTTTCATTCCGACGACCCGCAGCTACAAGATCGGCGACGAAGTTTTCATGCTGCTCTCGCTGATGGACGATCCGGCCAAGGTGGCCGTCCAGGGCACTGTCGTGTGGATTACGCCCGAGGGCGTGCAGGGCAACCGCACGCAAGGCATAGGCGTCCAGTTCACCAATGACGAGACGGGCGCCGCCGCGCAGAAGAAGATCGAGAGCATACTGGGCGGGACGCTCTCGGCGAGCCGGACCACGCATACGATGTAGGCGCGCGGGGCGGGCCGGGAACTCCGCGCCCACCGTCTCGCGCCCTCGATTCCCGCCGCGACGGCGCCATCCGCGGCCCGCGGCAATCTGCCGCCGGTCCCCGCGGGTCGCGGGGCGTCCCGGCGGCGCGACCAGGCAAGAATTGACCATGTTCGTAGACTCCCACTGTCATATCGACTTTCCCGAGCTGCGCTCGCAACTGCCCGCCGTGCTCGAGGCGATGCGCGCCAACGCGGTCAGTCACGCGTTGTGCATCAGCGTCAACCTGCCCGACTTGCCCGGCGTGCTGGCGATTGCGGCCGCGCATCCCCATGTCTATGCCACCGTGGGCGTGCATCCCGATTACGAAGATACGCCGGAACCGACGGTGGAGCGGCTGGTCGAACTCGCGCGTACGCCGAAGGTGGTGGGCATCGGCGAAACGGGCCTCGATTACTACCGCGTGCCGCAGTTCACCGACCAGTCGATGGAGTGGCAGCGCGAGCGCTTCCGCCGGCACATCCGCGCGGCGCGGCAGTCGGCGAAGCCGCTGGTCATCCACACCCGTGCCGCCGCCGCCGACACGCTGCGCCTGATGCGCGAGGAAGGCGCGGGCGAGGCGGGTGGCGTGATGCACTGTTTCACCGAGTCCTGGGACGTGGCGAAATCCTGCCTCGACCAGGGCTTCCATATTTCGCTGTCGGGGATCGTGACGTTCAAGAATGCGAAAGAGGTCCATGACGTGGCGCGGCGAGTGCCGCTGGACCGGCTGCTGATCGAGACCGATTCGCCGTACCTGGCGCCGGTGCCGTTCCGCGGCAAGCTGAACCAGCCGGCGTATGTCAAGCACGTCGCCGAGGGCATTGCCGCGTTGCGCGGCGCTGCCGTCGGCGAGATCGCGGCGGTCACGACGGCGAATTTTTTCCGCCTGTTCAATATTCCGAAGGACACTGTCTGATGCACATGAATTCAATGCATGCCATTCCGCTGCGGCTGCTGTTATCGGCGCTGTTGGTCATGGCCCCGGTGCCGGCGCACGCCGACACTTACGTCGACTTCAACCGCGCCGTCGCCACCGACGACGTGCGGACGGTGAGCAAGCTGCTCGAGCGCGGCATGGATCCGAACACCGTCAACGAGAACGGCGAGCCGGCGCTGCTGACGGCCGCCAGGGAGGGCAAGCCGGCGATGGTCCAGGCGCTGCTGCAGGCGCGCGCCAGCGTCAATGTGAGCAACGGGGTCGGCGACACGCCGATCATGCTCGCCGCGCTGGCGGGCAACCTGCCCGTGGTCAAGCTCTTGCGCGAGGCCGGGGCCGAGATCAACCGGCCGGGCTGGACGCCGCTGCATTACGCTGCCATCAGCGGCCACGACGCCGTCATCGAGTACCTGCTGTCCACGGGCGCAGACCTGGCGCTGAGCGCGCCCAACGGCGCGACGCCGTTGATGCTCGCCGTCCTCGAAAACAAGGGTGCGACGGTCAAGCTGCTGCTCGGCTACGGGTTCGACGTGAACGCGCGCAACGACAAGGGCGAGACCGCGCTGACGTGGGCGCGGCGGCGGGAATTCAGGGAGATCGAGCAGCTCCTGCGCAAGGCAGGGGCGAAGGACTGAGCGTTACTTGTCGGCGGCGGGGTCGGTCATCGCCGGCAATGATTTGAGGATCGACTTCGCGGCCTCGATCGAGACGACGCCGGGCATGACCCCGAGCAGGCGGCGGGCGCCGTTGAAGCGCTTCTTCCAGTAGCGGCCCTCGATGCTGGCGACCTTCACGCTGCTGCGCCGGTTCGGCGCATGGATGAAGCTGTTGTCGCCGAGATAGATGCCCACGTGCGAGAACGCGAAGCGGCGCGTATTGAAGAACACCAGGTCGCCCGGCTGCAGTTCGTCCAGGTCCACCTTGTCGCCGATCTTCGCCTGCTCCCGCGCGCTGTGTGGCAGTGTGACGCCCGTCACCTGTTCGAACACATACCGTACCAGTCCGCTGCAATCGAGGCCCTTGTCGGGCGATTCGCCACCGAACTTGTAGCGCACGCCGATGAGGTCCAGCGCGCTGTCACTGATCTGTTGCGCGGATTGCAGCACGTGGTCTGCGGCCGACTGGACGCTCGCCGAAACCGAAGCGGCCAGGGTTCGCCCTTCGTTGGCCGGCGCCGACGGCGTTGGCGGCGGTCCCGGCTGTTCGCCATCGGCATGCGCGGCGGCCGGAGCGAGCGCGACGACGAGCGCGAGGAGCGCGGCAGGGAGGCGCAGGAATCGCGATAGGGAGGTCAACACTGTCGGCATCGAGTCGCTGGGTTGTTGCGGCCAGCGGAGAATAGCACAGCCCGCCTCAGGCCCGCATGTCCCGTTCGCTGTCGCGGTCCGCGCGCTTGCGGGCGACCCGCTGGTGGCGGCTGGCCTTGGGATCGGCGATCAGCGGCCGGTAGATCTCGATCCGCTCGCCCGCGGCAAGGACGTGGGTGACGGCCACGAACTGTCCGAATATTCCCACGCGCTGCGCCGCCAGGTCGATCTCCGGATGCAATGCGAGGATGCCCGAGGCGGCCAGCGCGGCGCCGACCGTCGTCCCGGCCGGAACGTCGAGGCGCAACAGGGTTTGGCGCTTCGGCAGCGCGTAGACCACTTCGACGGCGATGGTGGCGGCGCTCAAACGGGATAGACCGCGTCGGCGCGGCGCACGAACGCGTCGACAAAGGTATCGGTGATGGTGTCGAACAGCGGCCCCACCAGCCGTTCCAGGACGCCGTTCGCGAATTCGTAGTCGAGCGAAAACTCGACCCGGCAGCCGAGGTCGCCCAGCGGCACGAAATGCCAGTGCCCGGCCAGCGACTTGAACGGGCCGCGGACGAACTTCATGTCGATGCGCTCGGGAGGTTTGTTGTCGTTCTGCGGGACGAAGCTCTGCTTGACGCCGTGATACGAGATGTGTATCTCCGCCTCGACGGAGGTCCCGGTGCGCGCGCGCGTCGCCGCGCCGCCGCACCACGGCAGGAATTGCGGGTAGTCCTCGACCGTGTCCACCAGCGTGTACATGCGCTCGATGGAGTGGGGAACGAGGACGGTCTTGCGTACGCTCTTCATGGCGGATTGCTACAATGGCCGGTGGATGGAATGGGATGAACGATGAGCATTGTAGAGAACAAAAAGGCGTTCTTCGACTATTTCGTCGAGGAACGCTTCGAGGCGGGGCTCGTGCTGGAAGGCTGGGAGGTCAAGGCGATCCGCGCCGGCCGCGCCCAGCTCAAGGAGGCCTACGTCGTGATCAAGCGCGGGGAAATCAACCTGATCGGCTGCCACATCTCGCCGCTCCTGACCGCTTCAACGCACGTCAAGCCCGAGCCCACGCGCACGCGCAAGCTATTGCTGCACCGGAAGGAAATCAACGTGCTGATGGGGCGCGTCGAGCGCGCCGGCTACACGATGGTGCCGATCAACCTGCATTTCAACAAGGGCCGGATCAAGCTCGAACTCGGGCTGGCCAAAGGCAAGAAGCAGCACGACAAGCGCGCGACGATCAAGGACCGGGACTGGAACCGCGACAAGCAGCGCCTGATGCGGCACGTCGCGCGCGGCAAGACCGGCTGATGCGGTCTTGCGGTCGCGCTCAGCCCGCGATGGGCGGGCCTTTGAGTTCGACGGTGTTGCCCTCCGGATCCGTCACGTAGATCGACGGGCCGTCCCCTTCCGCGCCGTAGCGGGACACGACCGGCCCCGGTTCGACGTGGTGCCGCCGCAGATGGGCCGCGATCGCCTCGGCATCGAACGGCTCCACGCGCAGGCAGAAGTGGTCCAGGTTGCGGCCTTCGGGGCCGGGCGCCGCGCCGCCCATCGCGCCCAGCCTTCCGCCGACGGGCACGATGTCGATCAGCGAGCGGCCGGCGCGGAGCTGGTACAGGCCGATATCGTCGCGCGCGCGTTCGACGGTGCAGCCGAGCGCATCGCGGTAGAACGCGAGCATCCGCTCGAGATCGGTAACGCGCAGCACCAGATGGTCGATTTCCCTGATCTTGAACATGGCATCTCCAGGCTTGATCGCGGCGCCGGCCTAGTGGACTGTAACGCTCAAAGCGGCAGCCCCCCCCCCCCCTGTTTGTTTTGGGGGCGTTACAGTCCACTACTGCCCGTTCTTCTTCTTCTTTTCCAGGCACGCCGCCTGGTCGCCGGGTTCGAGCTTTTCGCATAGCGTCCGCTGCGCGGTCTTGTTCGCATTCGGCACCATGCCCTTCAGGGCCTTGAACAGGTTGTTGAAGTCGTCGGTCCAGACCCGGCGCGACGGATCGGAGTCGATTTCGAGCGCGTTGTCGGCCAGCGGCTCCTTTTCGAACAGCGCGGGATCGCGCGCGACCAGCACCCAGTCGGTGCTGGCGATCACGCCCTCGGCGTCGTCCTCGACATGGACAGCGGCCAGCTCCATCGCGTCGGCGATGTCCTTGACCACCGGCACGAGGTTCAGATAGCGGTTGGTGACGTGGATCGCCAATATGCCCCCCGGATTCAGGTGCCGCAGGTACACATCGAACGCCTGCCGGGTGAGCAGGTGCACCGGGATAGCATCGCTGGAAAACGCATCGACGGCCAGGATGTCGAACCGCTGCGGCGCCTCGCGCTCGAGCACCAGCCTGGCGTCGCCCAGCGCGATGTCGATCTGCGCCTTGCTGCCGGAGAGATAGGTGAACTCTTTCCGCGCGATGGCGGGGACCAGGGCATTGATTTCGTAGAACTTGATGAAGTCGCCGGTCCTGCCATACGCGGCGATGGTGCCGGAGCCCAGGCCGACGACCCCGATCCGGCGTTCGGGCTGCGTCATCGTGGCGATGGCCAGGCCGATTCCCGATTCCCGGCCGTAATAGGAAATCGGCTCGCCCGCGCGGTCCGGCGCCAGCCATTGCTCGCCGTGCTGGATGACGCCATGGGTGAGCTGGCGGCGTGCGGTGGAGGGTTCGGCGTCGCCGATATCCTTGGTGTGCAGCGCGCCGTAGAAATTGCGCACCATCACGCGGTAGGAGGTGACCTGCCCGATGGCATGGGAGAGCACGCCGTAGGCGACGCCGGCAAGCACGAACGCGGCAATCGCGGGAAACCAGACGGGGTCCCTGCGGGTCTGCCAGATCACCAGCAGCGCGCACACGACGATGCCGATCTGCATCTCGAAGTCGCCCGGCAGGGTCAGCGGCGCGACCACGCTGACCAGCAGCGAGCCGATGGCGCCGCCCAGCGACACCATCAGGAAGAATCCGGTCAGGTAGCGCGGGGCCGGCTTGAGCGACGCGAGCTCGCCGTGGCAGAACATGCAGATCGTGAAGAGGCCCGCGGCGAAGACCGGCAGCGCGACCTTCAGGTCCAGCAGCAGCGTCAGGTCGCTGTTGACGTACACCATCGCGGCCAGCACGGTCAGCACCGGCCCGAAACACACGAATCGCTGGTACCAGCCGCGGCCCTCGAAGCAGAGGATGAAGGTCAGCAGGTACAGCGACAGCGGCAGCACCCAGAGCAGCGGCATCGAGGCGATGTTCTGCGTCATGTGGTTGGTGGTGGCCAGGAGCATGAACGAACCCGTCGCCGAGAGCACGATCCAGTTCAGGCGGCGGCCCAGCGTGGGCGGGCGCTCGGCGGTCATCGGGGTCTCGGTGACCGCCCCCGATCGACGCGCATGGCGCAGGCTGTAGAGCGCGGTCAGCGCGCACAGCGCGACGAACAGCATATGCCCCGCCGACCAGTACCAGGCCTGCTGCTGCGTCGTGATCAGCGGCTCGAGCAGGAACGGGTAGCACAGCAGTCCCAGCAGCGAGGCGAAATTCGACAGCGCGAACAGCCGGTACGGGGAATCGGTGATGCGCGCGTACCAGGCCTGGATCAGGGGGCCGGTGGTGGTGAGCATGAAGTAGGGCAGGCCCACGGTCGCCAGCAGCAAAAGCAGGATCCTGAACGCCGGCTGCTCGTCGCCGGCCGGCTTCCAGTCCGCGGAGGCCAGGATGGGCAGCGAGGCGAGGCTGGCGAGCAGCAACACGATATGGAGCACGACCTGCGGCCGCGGTCGCAGCGTCCGTATCGACCAGTGCGCGTACGCGTAGCCGCCGAGCAGCAGCAACTGGAAGAAGAACAGGCAGGTCGTCCACACCCCAGCCGAACCGCCGAACCAGGGCAGGATCTGCTTGGCGATCACCGGCTGCACCAGGAACAGCAGGAACGCACTCAGGAAGATGGTCAGCGGATAAAGGGCCATGAGCTATCGTTGGGTGATGGAACTGCCGTTGCCGGATGCGCCGCGATTGTACCGTGCGGGTGCGCGCGGAACGCGCCGGCGTCTCCGGCTCGGCGTCTGCGGTCGGCGGCCCCGCAGCAGTATCAGAGACGTTCCTGCACCGCGCCCGCGGCGCGGATGCCGCTGCGCACTGCCGCTTCCAGCGTCGCCGGATAGTCCGGGTCGGTGTGGTCTCCCGCCAGGTAGATCCCGGAGCCGAGGTGGCCGGCGGGCGGATGCGCGCGCGCGGGGACAGCGGCATGCGTGGCGCGCCGCTCGGTGATCACCTGGGTCCAGGTGGGCGCCGACTGTGGCATCCGGCCGGGCAGGTTGGCGCGCAACTGGCTGGCGACCGCGCGCGCGAGATCGGCCTGCGCCAGGCTGCGGTGCGGGCCTTCGGCGCTGATCACGATGGCGAGCAGTGCGTGACCCGCGCCCGCGGCGCTGTGATCGAACAGCCATTGTCCCGGACCGCCGTCGAGTTGCAGCATCCGTGCCGGCAGCGCGACGCTGCTGTCGTAGCGCAGATAGACGGTGGTGATCGGTTGATAGCCATAGGCGGCGATTTGCGCGCAGGCGCCGGCAGCGGCCGGCACGCCGCGCAGCAGCAGGGCGGCCTGCCACGGCGCCGCCGCAACCACGACATGCCGGAAGCGCTGCTCTGCGCCCGCCACCTGCACGGCGATCGCATCATCGCCGACTTGGAGGCCGCGCACCGTCGCGCCCAGTTGAATGCGGCCGCCGCGCTCTGCGACGTAGCGCGCGGCCGGGTCGGGAAACAGGCCGGACAAATCAGCGACGGGGATGATCAGGTCGCTGGCCGGGCGCTCGGCGGCCAGCGCGTCGCGCAGCACGTTGAGAAATACCTGTCCCGACGCGGCGCCGGGCGGGGTGTTAAGCGCGGCCAGGCAAAGCGGCGTCCACAGTTTCGCCACCATCGCCGCGGGCTGGTCCTGCACCAGGCCCGCGACTGACTGCGCGCGCGGGCAGGTCCAGCGCGCGACGCGCCAGCGGACGAAGGCGCGCACCACTGCCAGCCGCTCCGGCAGCGTACAGCCGCGTGCGGCGAGCAGTCCGGCAAGCAGGTGCAGAGGCGCCGGCAGCGGCGCGGCGCGCAGGCGGAATGCTCCCGGTCCCAGCAGGCACAGCGGGATGCGCGCGAACATCCGGTCCACGTTCCCCGGAGCATGCACCTGGTCGATCAGTGCGAGCGTGGCGCGATACGCGCCCAGTAGCAGGTGCTGGCCGTTGTCGACGGTCGCGCCCGCGAGCGCCACGCGGCGGGCCCGCCCGCCCAGCGTCCGCGCGGCTTCGAACACCGTGACGGGAATCCCGGCCGCGGCGAGCGTCACACCGGCGGCCATGCCCGCCCAGCCGCCGCCGATCACGGCGACATCGCGCTCCGTCGCATCCGCGGCCATCAGGCGCGGACCCAGGTCTTCCACGCGATCCAGAGCTTGCGCACCGGGGTGAGCGCGATGCGCTGGTGCAGCACGCGGCCGCGCTCGGCTTCGATTTCATCGAGCAACGTGTGATAGATCGCGGCCATGATGAGCCCCGGACGCTGGTTGCGGCGGTCTGCCCGGGGCAACGCCGCCAGCGCCAGCTTGTACTGCTCGCGGGCGCGCTCGATCTGGAACCGCATCAATTCCTCGAAACCCGGCGCGTACTCCGCGCGCAGGATGCTGCCTGCCGTCACGCCGAAGCGCTGCAGGTCGGCCTGCGGCAGATAGATGCGGCCGCGGCGCGCGTCCTCGCCGACATCGCGGATGATGTTGGTCAGCTGCAGCGCCAGCCCCAGGTTCCCTGCGTAATCCAGCGTCCCCGTGTCGGTGTAGCCGAAGATCGCCGCGGCGAGCAGACCGACCACGCCGGCCGCGCGGTGGCAGTACAGGCGCAGCGCCTCATAGTCGAGGTAGCGCGTCTGGTCCAGGTCCATCTGCATGCCGTCGATGATCGCCAGGAAACGTTCCGGCGGCAGGTCGTAGCGGGCGAGCGCGGGCCGCAACGCCTGCGTCACTTTGTGCGTGGGCTCGCCGGCGAACATCCGGGCAACTTCCGCGCGCCACCAGGCAAGCTTGGTCCGGGCGACCCCCGGATCGCCGGCATTGTCGACCACGTCGTCGACTTCGCGGCAAAAGGCATACAGCGCGGTGATCGCGCGCCTGCGCTCGGGCGGCAGGAACACGAAGCTGTAGTAGAAGCTCGACCCGCTCTGCGCGGCGCGCGTCTGGCAGTACTCGTCGGGCGTCATCGCGCCGTCGCCGGGAGCGCCGGGCGCGCGCCGCGCGGCGCGGGCAGCACCTGGAACGCGCGCAGCAGGATGAGCAGCCAGTCGAAACGCGAGAGCACCGGGCGGCGGCGGAACACGTCGCCCCGGGTCCCGGCGAGGCGCGCGCCGATCCGCTCGCCCCCGGCGACGATGGCGCGCAGCTCCAGGCCCATCCGCCCCGGCAGCCGCGCCGGCAGGCCGCTGCCCGCTCGCAGCAGCAGGAGCGCCCGGTCGAGCTGTTGTTCGAACAGGCGCCGCCAGCGGTCATCGGCGATGCCCTGCGCGATCTGCGCCTCGGTGACGCCCGCGGCCAGCAACTCGTCCCGCGGAAAGTAGATCCTGCCCATGCGCCAGTCGAGCGCCACGTCCTGGCAGAAGTTGAGCAGCTGCAGGCTGGTGCATATGGCGTCCGAGTCGCGCAGATTGGGCTCGGTGGCATGGCCGAACAATTGCAGCAGCAGGCGCCCGACCGGATTGGCGGAGCGGCGGCAGTACTGCTCCAGTTCTGCGAAGCTGGCATAGCGCGGCTGGACGACATCCTGTGCAAAGGCATCGAGCAGGTCGCGCAAGAGCTGGACGGGCAACTGGTGCGCGGCGATGACGGCGGCCAGGCGCCGCCAGGCAGGATCCGCGGCCGGCAATCCCGCCTCGATCGCATCGAGTTGCCGCCGGTAGTCATCCAGCGCCGCGAGGCGCCAGGCCGCCGGATGGTCGCCTTCGTCGGCGAAGTCGTCCGCGCTGCGCGCGAACCAGTAGATCACCTCCACCGGCCGGCGCAGCCGCCGGGGCAGCAGCAGCGAGGCTACCGGGAAGTTTTCGTAGTGGGCAACGGGCATGGCGGCGGGAGTGGAATGGGGTCGGACCCGCAGGGCTGCGCCTGACAGGGTGGCCGAAGGCAGCTATAATAGCGAACTTCGCGCTCGCAGCCGGTGTGGAAATCGCGTGGCGCGCCGTTCGGGAACCGTCCCGGCAGCAGTCGTCACCAGGCGAAAGTGGCGGAATTGGTAGACGCACTGGATTTAGGTTCCAGCGCCGCAAGGCTTGAGAGTTCGAGTCTCTCCTTTCGCACCAAGGCCTGAGCAGGCCGCCGCCGTGTCAGGTTGCGGCGGAATCGTATTGTGCGCTCGCCTGAACCGGCCCGCGGCTGGCGGGAAGCGCTGCGGACACTTTGAAACATGAATCGGGAATGACAAGCATGCAAACAAACGTGGAAATGCTGGGGGAACTGCAACGCCGGGCACACATGTCGGTTGCGGTGGAGCAGATCGAGGGCGAGATCCTGAAGCGGCTGTCCCGCCTCGCGCGCACGGCGAAGATCGCGGGTTTCCGGCCGGGCAAGGTGCCGATGAAGATGATCGCCCAGCAATACGGGCCGCAAGTGCGCATGGAAGTCCTCAACGATGCGGTCAATGAAACCTTCGTCAGCCTCGTGCAGCAGGAGAACCTGCGCGTGGCGGGCTACCCGCAGATCGAGCCCAGGCAGGACAGCACCGATCAGACCAAGCTCGAATACACGGCGACGTTCGAGGTCTATCCGGACGTCGTGATCGGCGACCTCTCCGGCATCCGGATCGAGAAACCCATCGCCGAAGTCACCCCGGCCGACGTCGAACGCACCATCGACATCCTGCGTAAGCAAAAGGTCAGCTTTGAGCCGGTGACGCGCCCGGCCGGCAAGGGCGACCGGGTCATCGTCGACTTCACCGGCACCATCGATGGCGTCGAGTTTCCCGGTGGGCAGGCCAAGGACCTGGCGATCACCGTCGGCGAGGGCCGGATGCTGCCGGAGTTCGAGGCGGCGCTGGCGGGCGTCGTCGCGGGCGACAACAAGGCGTTCGAATTGACGTTCCCGCAGGATTATCATGGCAAGGAAGTCGCCGGCAAGACTGCGGTGTTCTCGATGAACGTCAAGTCGGTCGCCGAGCCGAACCTGCCCCCGGTCGACGCCGCGTTTGCGCGCGGCTATGGCGTGGCGGACGGCAACCTCGACAAGCTGCATGAGGAGATCGGCGCGAACCTGAAGCTCGAGCTCAAGCGCCGCATCATCGCGCGCATGCGCGACCAGGTGATGGACGCGCTGCGCAAGAGCACCCCGATCGCGGTCCCGCAGGCGCTGGTGGAAATGGACATCCAGCGCCAGATGCAGCAGGCCGCCGCCGAGCTGAAGTCGCGCGGCGTCGAACCGACGTCGGAGCAGTTGCGCCCCGAGATGTTCCGCGAGGCGGCGGCATCCCGCGTCGCGCTGGGCCTCCTGATCGGCGAGTTGGTCCGCCAGAACGGCCTGGACGCGAAGCCGGAACAAGTGCGGGCGCTGGTCGAGGAATCGGCGCAGAGCTACGAGCAACCCGAGGAAGTCGTGAAGTGGCACTTCCAGGATCGCACCCGCCTCGGCGACTTCGAGGCGCAGGCGCTGGAACAGAACGTGATCGACTGGGTGCTCGCGCGCTCCCAGGTCGCGGAACTTCAAACGACCTTTGCCGAACTAACCGGTGTCGCGGGTTGAAAGCCCGCATCGCCAACTACGGAGAAGCTTCATGAGCCGGACGCAGGATACCCCGCAAGCACCGCAAGCCCTGGGATTGATCCCGATGGTCATCGAGCAGTCGGGCCGCGGCGAGCGGTCGTACGACATCTATTCCCGGCTGCTCAAGGAGCGCGTGATTTTCCTGGTGGGCCCGATCGACGACCTGACGGCCAACGTGGTGGTCGCGCAGTTGCTGTTCCTGGAGTCGGAGAACCCGGACAAGGACATTCACCTCTACATCAACTCGCCTGGCGGCTCGATCGCCGCCGGCATGTCGATCTACGACACGATGCAGTTCATCAAGCCCGATATTTCCACGCTGTGCATCGGGATGGCGGCGTCGATGGGCGCGTTCCTGCTCCAGGCCGGTACCAAGGGCAAGCGCTTCGCGCTGCCGAACGCGACGGTGATGATCCACCAGCCGCTGGGCGGCTTCCAGGGCCAGGCGACCGACATCGAGATCCACGCGAAGTACATCCTCAGCCTACGCGAGCGGTTGAACCGGCTGATGGCGCAGCACACGGGAAAGACCGTCGAGGAAGTCGCCCGCGACTCCGAGCGTGACAATTTCCTGACAGCCGAACAGGCGCGGGACTACGGTTTGATCGATCAGATCTTGCACAAGCGGGTATCAGGCGCGTAATCTAGCGTAACCAAGGAGCGGGCCCAACCCGGCGCAGACACGAACATGGCGGAAAAGAATTCTGGCGACAAGCTGTTGTACTGCTCCTTTTGCGGCAAGAGCCAGCACGAGGTGCGCAAGCTCATCGCGGGCCCGTCGGTCTTCATCTGCGACGAGTGCATCGAACTCTGCAACGACATCATCAAGGAAGAAGGCGATGCGGCAGGGTCGGGCCAGCCGGCGAAGGACAAGCTGCCCACGCCGCATGAAATCCGCTCCATCCTCGATCAGTACGTGATCGGGCAGGACAAGGCCAAGCGGATCCTGGCGGTCGCCGTCTACAACCACTACAAGCGGCTGGCCAACAACACGGCGATCTCCAAGGACGACGACGTCGAGCTGGCCAAGAGCAACATCCTGCTGATCGGCCCGACCGGTTCGGGCAAGACGCTGCTGGCGGAGACGCTGGCGCGGGTGCTCAACGTGCCGTTTGTGATCGCCGACGCCACGACGCTGACCGAAGCTGGCTACGTCGGCGAGGATGTCGAGAACATCATCCAGAAGCTGCTGCAGAAGTGCGACTACGACGTCGACAAGGCGCAGCGCGGCATCGTCTACATCGACGAAATCGACAAGATCTCGCGCAAGTCCGACAACCCGTCGATCACCCGCGATGTCTCGGGCGAGGGCGTCCAGCAGGCGCTGCTGAAACTCATCGAAGGCACCATTGCCGCGGTGCCCCCGCAGGGCGGCAGGAAACATCCGAACCAGGAATTCGTCCAGGTCGACACCAAGGACATCCTGTTCGTCTGCGGCGGCGCGTTCGACGGCCTCGAAAAGGTGATACGCCAGCGCACGGCCAAGGGCGGGATCGGCTTCGGCGCCGACGTCGTCAGCCCGGACGATCGCAGCCGTCTCTCCCAGTTGTTGCACGAAACCGAGCCGGAAGACCTGATCAAGTTCGGGCTGATTCCCGAATTCGTCGGCCGGCTCCCGGTGGTCGCCACGCTGGATGAACTCGACGAAGACGCGCTGATGGAAATCCTGGTCGAGCCCAAGAATGCGCTGATCAAGCAGTTCCAGAAGATTTTCCGCATCGAGGGCGTCGATCTCGAAATACGGGAGCCGGCGCTCAAGGCCGTCGCGCGCAAGGCGCTGGCGCGGAAGACCGGCGCGCGCGGCTTGCGCTCCATCGTCGAGCATGTCCTGCTCGACATCATGTACGATTTGCCGTCGATCGAAGGGCTGTCCAAAGTCGTGGTCGACGAGAAAGCCATCACCGGCGACGGGAAGCCCCTGCTCATCTACGCCGAACAACCCAAGGTCGCTGCGGCGCGACCCTGACGCCCGGAGCCGGCGGCCGGCGCGCTTGAAATCCCGCCGCCGGCCCTCAACTTTCAGGCGTTCCCCTCCGGAATCAACCGAACAAGGTATTCAATGTCCACAGATTCCCGCACCCTGACCGTGTTTCCCCTGCTGCCGCTGCGCGATGTCGTGGTCTTTCCGCACATGGTGATACCGCTTTTCGTCGGGCGCCCGAAGTCCATCAAGGCGCTGGAAGTGGCGATGGAAGCTGGCAAGCACATCCTGCTGGTCGCCCAGAAGAGCGCGGCCGACGACGAGCCGTCGCCGGACGACCTGTATGACGTCGGCAGCATCGCGTCGATCCTGCAGATGCTCAAGCTCCCCGACGGCACGGTGAAGGTGCTGGTCGAGGGCACGCAGCGCGCCCGCATCGGCCGCGTCATCGACGAAGAATCGCATTTCGTCGCCGAAGCCGCGCCCATCGTCACCGACGGCAGCGCGCAGAACGAAGTCGAGGCGATGCGCAGGACGCTGCTGACGCAGTTCGACCAGTACGTCAAGCTGAACAAGAAGATTCCGCCCGAGATCCTGACCTCGCTTTCGGGCATCGACGACGGCGGGCGCCTGGCCGACACCGTTGCCGCGCACCTGCCGCTCAAGCTGGAACAAAAGCAGCACATCCTGGAAATCGAGGATGTGCTGAAGCGCCTGGAGCACCTGCTGTCGGTGCTCGAGACCGAGATCGACATCCTGCAGGTGGAAAAGCGCATCCGCGGTCGCGTCAAGCGCCAGATGGAGAAGAGCCAGCGCGAGTACTACCTGAACGAGCAGGTCAAGGCGATCCAGAAGGAACTGGGCGACGGCGAGGAGGGCGCGGACCTCGAGGAACTCGAGAAGAAGATCAAGGGCGCGCACATGCCGCGCGAAGCAAGAAAAAAGGCCGACGCCGAGTTCAAGAAGCTGAAGCTGATGTCGCCGATGTCGGCCGAGGCCACCGTCGTGCGCAACTACATCGACACGCTGGTCGGGCTGCCGTGGAAGAAACGCAGCAAGATCAGCAAGGACCTGGCCGAGGCGGTCAAGATCCTTGACGCCGATCATTTCGGGCTCGAGAAGGTCAAGGAACGCATCATCGAGTACCTGGCGGTCCAGCAGCGCGTCGACAAGCTGAAGGCGCCCATCCTGTGCCTGGTGGGTCCTCCCGGCGTGGGCAAGACCTCGCTCGGGCAGTCGATCGCCCGCGCGACCAACCGCAAGTTCGTCCGGATGAGCCTGGGCGGGGTGCGCGACGAGGCGGAGATCCGCGGCCATCGCCGGACATACATCGGGTCGATGCCGGGCAAGATCCTGCAGAGCATGTCCAAGATCGGCGTGAAGAACCCGCTGTTTCTGCTCGACGAAGTCGACAAGATGGGGATGGACTTCCGCGGCGACCCGTCGTCGGCGCTGCTCGAGGTGCTCGACCCGGAGCAGAACAACACGTTCGTCGATCATTACGTCGAGGTGGAGTACGACCTGTCCGACGTGATGTTCGTGGCCACCGCGAACACGCTCAACATCCCCCCGGCGCTGCTGGACCGGATGGAGATCATCCGGCTGTCGGGCTACACCGAAGACGAAAAGGTCAGCATTGCGCAGCAGTACCTGTTGCCCAAGCAGGTCAAGGCCAACGGTCTCAAGCCCGCCGAACTGCTGGTCAGCGAATCCGCGCTGCGCGACATCACGCGCTATTACACGCGGGAAGCCGGGGTGCGCAGCCTCGAGCGCGAGATCTCGAAGATCTGCCGCAAAGTCGTCAAGGGCCTGGTGCTCAAGTCGCGCGACAAGCGCGTCGCGGTGACGCCGAAAAACCTCGACAAGTTCCTGGGCGTGCGCCGCTATACGTACGGGATGGCGGAAAAGGCCAACCAGGTCGGACAGGTGACCGGCCTGGCGTGGACCGAGGTGGGCGGCGACCTGCTGACCATCGAGGCGATCGTCGTGCCCGGCAAGGGCAAGACGACGACCACGGGCAAGCTGGGCGACGTGATGCAGGAGTCCATCGCCGCCGCGATGTCCGTCGTGCGCAGCCGCGCCAAGTCGCTGGGCATCGCCGAGGATTTCTACGAGAAGAAGGACTTTCACGTCCATCTGCCCGAAGGCGCGACGCCGAAGGACGGGCCGTCGGCGGGGATCGCGATCTGCACGGCGATCGTCTCCGTGCTCACCGGCATTCCCGTGCGCGCGGATGTGGCGATGACTGGCGAGATCACGCTGCGCGGCGAGGTGCTGCCGATCGGCGGACTGAAGGAGAAACTGCTCGCGGCCCATCGCGGCGGCATCAAGCTGGTGATGATTCCGGAGGAGAACGTCAAGGACCTGGCCGAGATTCCTGACAACATCAAGAACAACCTGGACATCCAGGCAGTGCGCTGGGTCGACCAGGTGCTGCAAACCGCGCTCGAGCGCATGCCCGAGCCGGCGGCGGATGCCGCGACCGTCGCGCCCATCACGGCGGCGGCCGAAGTCAAGCCGGTCGGCGTGGTGGTCAAGCACTGAAATTTGCGGCTGCGCAAGGAACGGCTGTGATTGCTTGACACTGGGGCGAACGGCTTGTTATAAAGGGAGGATGAACTCATTGCGTGCAAGCAACGGGTGCGTCACACCGAATCGAAAGGGGACAACGTGAACAAGTCGGAGTTGATCGATCAGATTGCCAAGCACGCGGATATTTCGAAGGCTGCCGCTGGACGCGCGCTGGACGCGACGGTCGGTGCGGTGACTGCGGCGATGAAGAAGGGTGGCATGGTGACGCTGGTAGGGTTTGGCACGTTCTACGTTGGCAAACGCACGGCGCGCAGCGGCCGCAACCCGCGCACTGGTGCGACGATCAAGATCAGGGCGGCAAAGGTTCCCAAATTCCGGGCTGGAAAAGCGCTCAAAGACGCGGTAAACTAGCGGACTTCGCGGCGCAGCCGTCCGGTGGCATCAGGATGGCGGCCCGGGTGCTTAGCTCAGCTGGTAGAGCGTCGCCCTTACAAGGCGAATGTCGGCGGTTCGATCCCGTCAGCACCCACCAGCAAACGCAGTCAAGGTTGCGGTTGATGCGCGCGGCGCGTCATGCCGTTGCAGGAAGTTTCGCAGCGCCGCTTGATATGAGTGGCGCGGTCTGGAGTGGTAGTTCAGTTGGTTAGAATACCGGCCTGTCACGCCGGGGGTCGCGGGTTCGAGCCCCGTCCACTCCGCCAGAATCCAACAAGGGTGAACCGAAGGTTCGCCCTTGTTTTTTGTCGGGTCACCGTTTCGGGGTTTCTCACATGTTCGATTTCGTAGGCAAGAACAAGCGCGTGGCGCAGATCATTCTTGCGATCATCACGCTGCCGTTCGCTTTTTTCGGCGTCGATTCGTACATCCGCCAGACGAACACGGCGGACGACTCGATCGCCAAGGTCGGCAGCGACAAGATCTCGCGGGCCGAGTTCGACAACGCGCTGCGCGAGCAGCAGGAGCGGATGCGCTCGATGCTGCGCGAGCGCTTCGACCCGGCGATGTTCGACAACCCCGAGTTCCGCTTCAACATCCTCGAACAGCTGGTCAATCAGCGACTCCTCGCCCAGTTGTCCGCCAAGCAGAACATCGTGGTCTCGGACGAAATCGTCCACCAGTACATCATGGACTTCCCCGCCTTTCAGGAGAATGGCAAGTTCTCTCCGGAGCGGGTGCGCAGCCTGCTGGCGAGCCAGGGGATGACCGAGAACATCCTCGAACGGCAGATTCGCCAGCAATTGCAGATGCAGCCGGTGCAGGATCCGTTCGCGCAGGCGAGTTTCGTTTCCCGCACCGGGGCTGAGCAGTTCATGCGGCTCAACGGCCAGCAGCGCGAAGTGGTCACGGCCTCAATCGACATTGACTCGTACCTCGCGCAAGTCAAGCCCGATGACGCCGCCGTCAAGGCCTACTACGATGGCAACCAGGCCGCCTTCCAGGTGCCCGAACAGGCGCGCCTCGAAACCCTCACGCTCACCCTTGAATCGATCGCGGGCAAGATCGCGGTCGAGCCGCCGGAGGTCAAGGCGGCATACGACACCAATATCGCCACCTATGCGGACCCCGAGCAACGGCAGGCCAGCCACATCCTGATCGCGGCCAAGTCCGATGCCAAGGCCGCTGACAAGGAAGCGGCGAAGAAGCGCGCCGAGGATCTGGCGCGGCAGGCTAAGGCGGCGCCGGACAAGTTCGGCGAGCTCGCGAAGGCGAATTCGGACGATCCGGGCTCCAAGGAGCAGGGCGGGGACCTCGGATTTTTCGGCAAGGGCGCAATGGACAAGCCGTTCGAAGACGCCGTGTTCGCGATCAAGCAGACCGGCGACATCGTCGGCCCCATCGAGTCGGCGTTCGGCTTTCACGTCATCCGGCTCACCGGCGTGCGACCGGAAAAGGTCAAGCCCTTCGACGAGGTCAAGGCGCAGATCGAGCAGGACCTGAAGCGCCAGAGGGCAACCAAGCAGTACGCCGAAGCGGCCGAGAAATTCCAGAACCTCGTGTACGAGAATGCCGACAAGCTGCAGCCTGCCGCTGATGCGTTGCAGTTGAAGGTCGTCCAAAGCGGCATGCTGACCCGCGCGCAGGTTCAGGCGCTGGCGCAGAAGAGCCAGAAATTCGCGCAGGCCGTGTTCAGCCCCGAGTCGCTGTCGTCGAAGCGCAATACCGAAGCGATCGAGATCGCACCCAACACGCTCATGGCAGCGCGGGTGATCGAGCACAAGCCGGCGGCGCCGCGCCCGTTTGACGAAGTGAAGAACGAGATCTTTGTCCAGCTCCAGAAGAAGGGCGCTTCCGAACTCGCCGCCAAGGACGGCCAGGCGGCGCTGGCGGACTTGCAGGCGGGCAAGACCGTGCCGCTGGCATGGGACAAGCCGCGCGAATTCTCGCGCCAGCAGCGCCAGCCCGGGATCACCGACGAAGCCGTGACGCGGATTTTTCGCGCGGACCCGGCGAAGCTGCCGGCCTACGCCGGAGCCCTCAACGAAAAGGGCGGCTACAGCATTTACCGGATCACCAAGGTGACCGATCCCGTGCTCAAGGACGACGCGGTGAAGAATGCGACGACGCAGCTGGCCGGAGAGGTCAGCCGCGAATTGTTCATGTCATACCTGGCGGCGCTGAAGAAGAAGTCCGAAGTCGTGATTCACCAGGAGAACCTGGACAAGAAGGAAAAGCTCTGACGGCTGGCCCGGCCGCGCCGCCTACGCGGCGCCCGGTCGGGCTTTGAAGTCCATCCGCGGTGCTCGCAGCATCACGAGCGTCCGCAGTCAGCCGCTCGAGCCGCAGCTCTCCTCGATGAACGCTTCCAGCCGCTTGCCCTCCGCTTCGCGGGCGCCGGCATCGAGCAGGACGGGTTCGCCACGCTCGGTCATCCGCGAGATCGGGACATTCTCACGCAGGGCGCGCAACTCGCCGCGCGCCCGCGCGCAGGCGTCCTGCTTGACCGCTTCGAACTGTTCCTTCTTCGCCGTCTCCGCTTGTTTCCTGGCGGCCTCTTCCTGCCGCTTCTTGAACTGGATGTCCTGGTCGGCCATCTGGCGCGCGGCGCCGGCATTCGCCGGACCGACGATCCTGACGACTTCCTGCGACTTCACCTTACCTACAGGTGGCTGGTCGGAATAGGTGACGCGGCCGCTCTCGTCGACCCACTTGTACATGTTCTGGCCGGCCGCGAGCGAATCGGCCAGCAGCGGCGCCACAAGCAGCAATCGGGCTAACAGTCGCGGGTTCATCGTGGCTCCACGGCGTGGGTGATAACGCAGTTTAAGCCCTTGCCGCGAGGCGAAGCAAGTGCGGCCGCCGGCCGGCCGGAACGGTGATCGCGGCGGCGGCCCACCCGTCCCGGCCCTCGGGCATGGCGCGCGGTGGCTTGGCCACTGCCGGCAAAGTGCGTATAATCCACTTTTGCGCCAAGGGAAAAAGATGCGCGTAATCCAGAAAGCGTTTACCTTCGACGACGTCCTGCTCATTCCGGCCCACTCGAGCGTCGTTCCTCGCGAAGTCAGTCTCACCACCCGCCTCACCCGCACCATCTCGCTCAACATCCCGCTGCTCTCCGCGGCGATGGATACCGTCACCGAAGCGCGCCTGGCCATCGCGATGGCGCAGGAAGGCGGCCTGGGCATCATCCACAAGAATTTCACCCCTGCCGAGCAGGCGGCCGAGGTCGCGAAGGTGAAGCGCTTCGAGTCGGGCGTGATCAAGGATCCGATCACGGTTCCCCCCGACATGTCGGTGCGGGAAGTCATCGCGCTGACGCAGCTACGGCGCATTTCCGGCCTGCCGGTGGTCGAGGGCAGGAAGGTCGTCGGCATCGTCACCAATCGCGACCTGCGCTTCGAGACCAATCTGGACCAGCCGGTGCGGCAGGTGATGACGCCGGCGGAGCGGCTGATCACGGTCAGGGAGGGCGAGGACCTCGAGACGGCGAAAGCGCTGATGCACAAGCACCGGCTGGAGCGCGTGCTGGTCGTCAACGATGCGATGGAATTGAAGGGCCTGGTCACCGTCAAGGACATGCTCAAGTCGACCGAGCATCCGAACGCGTGCAAGGATGAGCAGGGCCGGCTCCTGGTGGGCGCCGCGGTCGGCGTCGGCAAGGGCACCGAGGAGCGGGTCGAACAGCTCGTCGCCGCTGGCGTCGACGTGATCGTCGTCGATACCGCGCACGGCCACTCGCAGGGCGTGCTCGATCGCGTGCGCTGGGTCAAGACCCGCTATCCCGACACGCAGCTGATAGGCGGCAACATCGCCACCGCGGCCGCCGCCAAGGCGCTGGTCGACCATGGCGCGGACGGCGTGAAGGTCGGCATCGGTCCGGGCTCGATCTGCACCACGCGCGTGGTGGCCGGCGTCGGGCTGCCGCAGATCACGGCCATCCAGAATGTCGTCGCGGGCCTGCAGGGCACCGGCGTGCCGCTGATCGCCGACGGCGGCATCCGCTACTCGGGCGACATCGCCAAGGCGATCGCCGCGGGCGCGCATTGCGTGATGCTGGGCGGCCTGTTCGCCGGGACCGAGGAATCGCCGGGCGAGGTGTTCCTCTACCAGGGCCGCTCGTACAAGTCCTATCGCGGCATGGGCAGCCTGGGCGCGATGCAGCAGGGGTCGTCCGACCGCTACTTCCAGGAAGCCGAGAACAACGCCGACAAGCTGGTCCCCGAAGGCATCGAGGGCAGGGTGCCGTACAAGGGCAGCGTGCTGGCGATTATCCACCAGCTGATGGGCGGCCTGCGCGCCAGCATGGGCTACTGCGGCTGCCACCGGATCGACGCCATGCGCACCGAAACCCAGTTCGTGGAAATCACCGCGGCCGGCATCCGCGAATCGCACGTCCACGACGTGCAGATCACGAAGGAAGCGCCGAATTATCACGTCGAATGATGCATAGCAAGATCCTGATCCTCGACTTCGGCTCCCAGGTCACGCAGCTGATCGCGCGCCGGTTGCGCGAAACCCACGTCTACTGCGAGATCCATCCGTTCGATGTCGGCGACGATTTCGTCCGCGGCTTCGCGCCGAAGGGCGTCATCCTCTCCGGCAGCCACGCGTCGGTCACCGAAGAGGAATCGGCGCGCGCCCCGCAGGCGGTGTTCGAGCTGGGCGTGCCGGTGCTGGGCATCTGCTACGGAATGCAGACGATGGCCGCGCAACTGGGCGGCGCCGTCGAGACCGGGCACGTGCGCGAGTTCGGCTACGCGGAAGTCCGCGCGCGCGGCCACACGGCGCTGCTCGACGGCATCCAGGACTCCGCGACGCCAGAGGGCCACGGCATCCTCAATGTGTGGATGAGCCACGGCGACAAGGTGACCGCGATGCCGGCCGGCTTCAAGCTGATGGCGTCGACGCAGTCGTGCCCGGTCGCCGGCATGGCCGACGAGGCGCGCCGCTTCTACGCGGTGCAGTTCCACCCCGAAGTCACGCACACGACGCAGGGCCAGGCCATCCTGTCGCGCTTCGTCCACCAGATCTGCGGCTGCGGCGAAGACTGGAACATGCCGGACTACGCGTCCGAGGCGATCGAGAAGATCCGCGCGCAGGTGGGCGGCGACGAGGTCATCCTCGGCCTGTCCGGGGGCGTCGATTCGTCGGTTGCGGCCGCGCTGATCCACAAGGCGATCGGCGCGCAGCTCACCTGCGTGTTCGTCGACCACGGCCTGCTGCGCCTGAACGAGGCGGAGCAGGTGATGAAGACGTTCGCCGAGAACCTTGGCGTCAAGGTGATCCACGTCGATGCCAGCGCGCAGTTCCTGGGCAAGCTCGCCGGCGTCACCGACCCGGAAGAGAAGCGCAGGATCATCGGCCGCGAATTCGTCCACGTGTTCCAGGACGAGGCGGCGAAGATCAAGAACGCCAAATGGCTGGCGCAGGGCACGATCTATCCCGACGTGATCGAGTCTGCCGGCGCGAAGACCAAGAAGGCGCACACGATCAAGTCGCACCACAACGTGGGCGGCTTGCCGGAAACGCTGCACCTGAAGCTGCTGGAGCCGCTGCGCGAATTGTTCAAGGACGAGGTCCGCGAACTGGGGCTGGCGCTGGGGCTGCCGCGCGACATGGTCTATCGCCACCCGTTCCCCGGTCCCGGCCTGGGGGTGCGCATCCTGGGCGAAGTCCGGCGCGAGTTCGCCGGCCTGCTGCAGCGCGCCGACGCGATCTTCATCGAGGAACTGCGCGCCGCACCCTACGTCCCGCCGCCGGTCGGCGCCGACCAGGGCTGGGGCAAGGGCAGGCAGGCCGATGGCACGCGGTTCGCCAACTGGTACGACGCTACCGCGCAGGCGTTCGCCGTGTTCCTGCCGGTGAAGTCGGTCGGCGTGATGGGCGACGGGCGCACCTACGAATACGTGGTCGCGCTGCGCGCGGTGCAGACCACCGACTTCATGACCGCGCACTGGGCGCCGCTGCCGCACGACCTGCTGGGCCGCGTCTCCAACCGCATCATCAACGAAGTGCGCGGCATCAACCGCGTCGTCTACGATATTTCGGGGAAGCCGCCGGCGACGATCGAGTGGGAGTAGGGGTCTTTCGAGGACAATCGCGGTCTATCGAGATCTATCGCGAATTCCGTACTACAAAGAGCACATGTAGGTCCGCCACCCTGGCGTGCGCGAGAGGCCCAGCTGGTTTCAGAAGTGCCAGAAGCTCGGCGCCTCCGGCTCCGGCGCATCGAGGATCGGGTCGCTTCGTCGCACGAGCGGATCGAGCCAGTCCGCCTTGGCCTTGGCCCACTCGATCCACTGCTGCTTCTCGGGCGTGAGCTCGCCGTCGTGGCGTGCTCGGTCCTCGACGGCGGCGATGAACTCGCGCAAGCGGTTCGCGCGCTGCAGCCGGCTCGCGTCGCGGAACAGGGCGTGCAGCTGGCGACGTTCTTCGTTGCGCGCGCGCACCTGCGCTTCGTATCGGGCGCGCGCTTCCTCGTAGGTCCGCCGGCGGCGCTCCTCTTCCTCCTCCTTCGCGCGTTTCGCTTCGGCCAGGCCGGCGATGGCAGCAACGATTCCGCTCAGCCGCGAGTCGATGAGGCTGCGCTCCGTGTCGTTCCACTTTCGTGAAGGCCACGATCCCACCGTGAGCGTCAGCCGTCCGGTGGGATGCCAGTCGAACTGCGGGATGTCCGGATACTCTCCCGGGCACCCCGCGAAAAGAGTCGTAGTGCCGGTCGCGCCCCGCCGCGTGTCGGCGTGTGGCTGGTCGCGTGACCTGCTCGCGATCGGATCGTCAACGTCGTGCCGCCGCCGACCAGGAGAGTCTGCCCCTTCTCCTCGTCCACCCGCGCCAAGCCGCTGGGCTCGAGCGACTGAGCAGTGTCCATCAGCCCGGGCGCGGTCGAGGCGTTCCTCGTGACCGGGTCGAGCACTTCGTTCGCGCGCTTCGCACGCACGCCGGGTGATCCCAGCCGTCGCGCCGCTTCAAGCGCGCCGCTGCCGCGCGCACGAGCGGGTGCGGGTCGACGAGCTCGGCGGGGACGCTGACGGGCGACTGGCTCTCGCGGGTCTGTTGGAGGGCGTCACGGACGCGCGCGTGCATGGCCGCCTCCTGTTCGGACAGCGGTATCGGTCCGGCGAGATCGCGCGCGCCGGCGGGTAGGGCGGGCAGCGGCACCTTGCGGGTGGGGCGACCGGCCTTGACCTTCGCCCAGTAGCCCCTCGGCGGCACCGGAATGCCGAGCTTCTTGCAAATCTTGACCAGGCCGACGTCCGACAAGCCATAGCGTGGCGCGACGACCGTGACCGCGTCCGTCAGACCTCTTCGTACAACGCCTCCCGGCTGACGGGGGTGCCTCGGCGTCTCATCGCATGTCTCCCGGTTCGGGCCGGGGCCGCTTGGCGGCGGTTCCCGGCGACTCTAAGATTTGCTGTTCAGTAAATATTGCCTTAAAGCCGAATCTTCGGTATGGTACGCATATTTACTGCACAGCAAACCTAGGCGGTGACCATGCTTCATGCGCAGGCGAGCGAACGGGAGCTGATCGATCAGTTCCTCGCCGCACTTCGGTCGCTGCCTGAAGTGCAGGCCGAACTCGAGTTGAGGAAGGCAGTCTATCCGCGCGACGTCCGTCAGCTCGTCTGGCGGATCAGGGACCTTGCCCGCCAGCAACCCGCCGGCGAGAGCGGCAGCGAGGCGCTGCCGGTGCTGATCGCCGAGTCCATCTCGCCGGGGGCGAAGGAGCTGCTTCGAGCCGAGCGGGTGGGGTACTACGACAGTGGGGGCAGCCTCTACCTGCCGGCCCGGGGAGCCTACCTCTACGTCGATCGGCCGCCGCCCAAGTCGTTGTCCCGCTCGATCCGCTCGCTGTTCACGGGGCGGCGCGCACAGGTCCTGCACGGCCTGTTGGTTCGCCACCAGGACTGGTTCGGCGTGAAGGACCTGGCCGAGCAGACGCTGGTCTCGCCCGCCACGGCGTCCCAGGTGCTCACGGAGATGGAGCGCTTCGACTGGCTGGAGTCGCGCGGGCAGGGCCCCAGCAAGCAGAGGCACCTTCGGGAACCCGCGGCGCTGCTGGATACCTGGGCGAAGCAGCTGAGCTCGATCCGACCCCCGGCGCTGCGACGCTACTTCGTGCCCGCGATGAAGCCCGACGACCTGATGGAGTGCCTCGGTCAGGTTTGCGAGGCGCATAGCGTCGACTACGCCGTCAGTTTCGAGAGCGCCGCGCAGCGCTACGCGCCGTTCCTGTCGGCGGTATCGCAGGTTCGATGCCGACTGCTGGCGGGGTCGGGGGGCGATGCCGCGATCGCGGACCTGGGCGCACGCGTCGTCAGCGAGGGCGCGAATCTCGCCGTCATCGAAGCGAAGTCGGCCGGTGACCTGCTCTTTCGCGAGCGGGTCGGCGGAGTTTGGCTGGCCAGTCCGGTCCAGGTGTACCTCGACCTCCTCCGCGGCGAGGGTCGAGCCAAGGAGATGGCCGAACACCTGCGCCGAGAAAGGATCGGCTTCTGATGGCCAAGCCCGCAACCTTCGACGGTTACAGCGACCAGTACACGCTCGACTGCGAGCGGGTGTTGGTGACGCTGCTGCGGGGCCTGGGGCCGTGGAAGGACTCGGTCTACCTGGTCGGCGGCCTCACGCCGAGGTATCTGGTCCCCGCGCGCCCACCGGTCGTGCCTGCGCACGCCGGCACATTGGACGTCGACATCGTCATCGATCTGCAGATCCTGGCCGACACCGAGGCGTATCACACGCTCGAAGAGAACCTCACGCGCACGGAGTTCGAGAGGGCCGAGAACGACCATGCAGTCAAGCTCTCCTGGCGCTGGCAGACCCGCACCGAGCATGGAGCGCTGATGGTGCTGGAGCTGCTGGCCGACGCGCCGCAGATCGCCGGAGGCCGGGTGCAACCGTTGCCGACGGAAGGCACGATCTCGGCGCTCAACATTCCGCACTCGTCGATCGTCTTCGACCTGTACCAGGTCACCGAGATCCGCGCCGAGCTGCTCGGCGAAAACGGGATGGCGACCGAGCGCGTCAAGCACGCCGACATCGTCAGCTTCACGTGCCTGAAGGCATTCGCGTTCGACCAGCGCTTCGAGCGCAAGGACGCCCACGACTTGATCTACTGCATCGAGCACGCGCCGGACGGGCCGGACGCCGTCGTAGCGGCCTTCGGCCGGGCGCTCGCGGGGAAGCACGCGGCCGTGATTCGAGAGGCGCTGGACATCCTTCGGCGACGCTTCGCCAACGACGGAGCCACCGAGGGCTATCGCAAGGACGGGCCGGTCTCGGTGGCCAAGTTCGAGCTGGGGAGGGTGATGAGGCAGAGCAGCGCGAGGCGAGGGTGTTGCGCCAGCGACAGGCCAGCGACGTGATCGATCGACTTCTTGCCGGAATCGGGTAGCTGGCCATGCCGTTCGATCGCCCGTCCATGCGACATCCCAGCATTCCAGCTCATCCCGAGCCGAAATCGTCCCGGCCTGGGACGCGTCGCGACGCGACCGGCTTGATCGGCCGCACTGACTGCGTGGCTCATCAGGTGAGCTCACCGAACCACAGCATTCAAGGCCGACTACGCCGCGGCTGCAGGGGGAAAGTCTGAATGTCGATGCATCAGATCCTGGGAGATGTCGCCGCCGCGATCGCTGCTGTCCTTCAACGCGAGTTGCCACAACTTGGTCAGGACTGGTGGCAGTCGAACGTCGTCGACCGACTCTCGATTCAGCAGCAGCGCCTGGTCAACGAGCGGCGCGTGGATTCGCTGTCTGGACTGGATCTCGCCGGGTTGCTGAGGGTGTTCGATCAGAACTGGAACCCCCTTGGTTATCGGCTGAACCTCGATCGCCAGGCGCGCAACTGGCTGAAGGAGGCGCAAGGGATCCGGAACCGCTGGGCTCACTTGCCGCCCGGCGGCCTGCGTTCCGAGGACGCCTACCGAGACATCGACACGCTTTACCGACTTCTTGGCGTGCTGGGCGCGGACCAAGCGACCTTGGAACGGGCTCAGGCGGAGCGTGGACGCGTGCTGGAGGAGCTTGCGCCTCGGCCCAAGGACAAGGAAGTCGCTCTCCAGACGGGGCAACCTCAGGTCCGGCGACGTGTTCGAAGGGCGCGATCGCGTCACGGATGAACTCAGTGGACCGGCACGCGCGTGGATCTGGTCTTCGGCTCAAACTCCCAACTTCGCGCCCTGGCTGAAGTCTACGGAAGCTCGGACGCGCAGAAGCAGTTTGTCGATGACTTCGTGGCGGCGTGGAACAAGGTGATGAACCTGGATCGCTTCGACTTGGGGTAATCTCGGACCCACGCGCAGCGGAATTCGTCGAACGCATATGGAGGTGAGGATGAAGAAGAAGGAGTACGAAGCCGCCCTCGAGCCGCTGCAGCTGGAGCTCAACAATCTCGCGCACTGGCTGAAGCATACGGGACAGCGCATGCTGGTGATCTTCGAGGGCCGCGACGCCGCCGGCAAGGGCGGGTGCATCAGCGCGATCGCGGCAACGCTGAACCCGCGGCAGGTGCATGTGGTCGCGCTCTCGAAGCCGACCGAGATCGAGCGCACGCAATGGTACTTCCAGCGCTATGTCCCGCACCTGCCGGCCGCCGGCGAGCTGGTGATGTTCGATCGCAGCTGGTACAACCGCGCCGGCGTCGAGAAGGTGATGGGTTTCTGCTCCGCCGCCGAATACAAGCAGTTCCTCAAGCAGGTGCCGGTGTTCGAGAAAGTGCTGCGCGACGACGGCATCCTGCTGTTCAAGTACTGGCTGGCGACCGACCAGGCCGAGCAGGAGGAGCGCTTCGCCGAGCGCGCGAACGACCCGCTGAAGCGGTGGAAGATCTCGCCCATCGACATCGAGGCGCGCGAGCGCTACGCCGAATATGGCCGCGCCCGCGAAGCCATGTTCCGCGCCACGCACAATAAGCACGCGCCCTGGCGCGTGGTGGATTTCAACGACCAGCGCGCCGGCCGGCTCAACCTGATCCGCGACCTGCTCGACCAGGTCCCGGACTACAAGGTGGACGAACAGCCGCTGGAGTTGCCGCCACTGTCGGGCAAGCCCGGCCGGGAGCGCTACTCCGGGCCGGTGAAGCCGATCCGGGGCAAGTACTGAGCGCCTGCCACGCGGCCACCTGAGAGCCTGGATCTAGCCGCTTTCGCCGCCGCTGGTTCCGCCATTACTATCGCTGCTATCGCCGCCGCCATCGCTCGTACCGTTGGAACCGACGACGCCGCCAGGCTGCTTGACGGTGAATGACTTGATGCCGACCGTGATGACTCCGGAGCGTACGTCCGTTCCGTGAGTTCGGCTTGGCCATGTAGGCGACGGCGCCATTGCCCGTGCCCCCGCCGCCGGTCTCCACCGAGATCCAGTCCACCGTAGCCGGCGTAACCCAGGTGCACTCTTGCTCGGCGTAGACGGTAAACCACGTCACGCCCGTCAATCCCCATTTCGGAATCTGGTCGCCTTCGCGCTGCAGGCGCATGGAGGCGCACGGATCCCGCCCGGGCGGCGGAGGCGGCGCGCCCGCCTGCGCGACGAGCACCGTCTTGCCGTTGACGGTGACTCTTCCTGTGCGTTCACTTGGCGACGTGTTGCCTTGCGGTGTGATCGTCAGGTCCGCATCGCCGCTGCCGCCGGCAGGCGTGACCACGAGCCAAGCGTCGTTGCTCTGTGCGGTCCAGTTGCAGCCGCTGCCCGAGACCAGCGACACCAAGACAGGTTGCGCGTCAGGACCGAGCGAGAGCGACGCCGGGTTGGTGACGAAATTGCACACCGCGGGCGTCGTGACGACCGTCTTCGCGCTCGGCGGCGTATCGTTGGCGGGGGTCGGATCCGGTGCGCCGCTCGCGCTCGAAACGCTGGCGGCGAAGATCAGCGTCGGTTCGACGCCTGTCGCAGCGACGGGAGCGGTGCCGGTGGCCGTCAGCGTCAGGCCGGTGCCGGGGGGCCAGGCGGCGACTTTCTGGCCGCTGCGCAGCAGCGAGGGTGTGAGGCCGACCGGGCAGGTCGCACCACCGCGCGGGGTGCAAACGACGTTCCAGTTGGCCACTTCCGGCGGCAGCGCCGCGTAGTGCTCCCGCCATCGCCGTTGCCGACGCCGTTGTTGCTGAACACATACTCGGCGGTCATCGCCGTGCCGCTCTCCACCCGCGGCCCGGGGAACGTGGAATGTCGCCTGCAGGTCGGCCGCGGACTTCTGGGCGTTGCTGGGCGAGCAGAAGGCGATTCCCTCCTCGACATAATCGAAGAAGCGAATCGCCCGCAGATGGTCGTTCTGGCTGGGGTGATCCGGTGATTGCCATCGTTGCGCGTCGGATCCGGGGAGAACCGGTTGTTGTAGGATCGATAGACCGGATCGTATCCTTGAGGGCACAACGCCCCCTGGGGCAGGACCGTGTAGAAGTCGATCCCTTCGTAGGACCAGCCGAGGTTTGGATCGTTGGCGGGATTCTGCGCCCTCAGGAACCCGCATTCGCCCGCGTCCGCCGTATAGAAGTGGCTGTTGGGCACACGGGCATAGAAGCGGCACACGCCCGCGGCGCCCGCGGGCGCCTTGGCCGGATCGTTCCAGGCCCGGAACGTTCGCCCGGTGCGCCGCCAGCCCGGGCCCGAACCCCCGGCATCGACGCTGGCGGCTTCGACGGCGGAGGCGGTGATGAAGTAGTGGCCGATGCCGGGCCGGCCGGCGCCATTGGTGATGGTGGGATTGAAGAACTCAACGACCAGGTCGGCGCCGGCGATGGGCGGCAGTGGATCCGCCGGCGGGATCGGTGTCGTGCTCTGCTGCAAGCGGGGAATGCCGAGCTGCTGATTGGCATTGTCACCCCATGTCAGGATCTGGCCGTCGCTGCCGACCGCGGCGGCGTGCACGGCGCCCGCGGCGAAAGCCGCCGCGTTGCGCAAATACGCATTCGGAGTGGGCACCGCGTTGCTCGGCCCAGCGTTTCCCGGGCCAAGAGTGCCCGAATGATTGGCGCCCCAGGTCAGGAACGTCCCGTCCGTTTTTTTCGCGAGCGTGAAGTCCTGGCCGGCGACAGTCGTCTGCACCGCCGCCAGCACCATGACCGGCACGGAACGGTTGACTGTCGTGCCGTCGCCGAGTTGCCCGCTTGAATTCAGGCCCCACGTCCACAGCGTGGCATCGGCCTTGATGGCAAGCGAAAAGAAGCCGCCCGCCGAAATGGCGCGAGCGCCACTCAGCACCGGCACCGGCGTCGAACTGTTGACCGCCGAGCCGTTCCCAAGCTGCCCTTGGTCATTGCGACCCCATGCCCAGACCGAGCCATCGTTCTTGAGCGCGAGGGTGTGATAGGCGCCGGCCGCGACGGCGCTCACGCCGCCCAGCACTTGTCTCGGAACATTGCTGGTGACGTTGCTGCCGTCCCCCAGTTGGCCGTTGTTGTTCGCCCCCCACGCCCACAGCGTGCCATCGGCCTTGAGCACCAGCGTGTGATAGGCGCCGGCCGCCACCGCTGCCGCGCCTGCCACCACCGTTACCGGCGCGGAACGATCGAGGTTGGTGCCGTCGCCCAGTTGGCCGTTCGAATTGTTGCCCCATACCCACACCGTGTTATCGGTCTTGATCGCGACGGTGTGATCCTGGCCGCTGGTCAGCACCTGCAGCGGCGCCGCATTGCTGACCTTGCTGCCATCGCCCAGTTGCCCGTTCGGATTGGCGCCCCACGTCGCCACGCTGCCGTCCGACCGGATCACCACAGTATGCGCGTTCCCGCCGGCCATCGTCACGATCCCGGTCTGGACCTGCAGTGGGGTCGTGCGATTCGTGGTGGCGCCGTTGCCGAGTTGGCCGTTGGCGTTGCTGCCCCAGACCCACAGCGAGTTGTCATTCTTCAGGGGCCGGCCGTGATAGCCGCCGGCGGCAATGGCCTTGACGCCGGCCAGCACCTGGACTGGCGAGAGTCGGTTGCCGGCGCCGCCGTCGCCAACCTGACCGAGGGCGTTGCTGCCCCAGGCCCATACCGTGCCGTCGGTCTTGAGTGCCATCGAGTAAGCGATGCCGGCGGCGATCGCGCTGACTCCCGTCATGACCTGCTGCGGGAGTGGCTTGCCGGTCAGCGAGCCGTCGCCCAGTTGGCCGCTTGAGTTGCTGCCCCAGGTCCACACCGTGCCATCGTTTTTGAGCGCGAGCGTATGCGAGCCGCCGGCGGCAACCGCTTGCACGTTCGTCAGGACCTGCACCGGGCTGTGCCGTTCCGCGGTGCCGCCGTCGCCGAGTTGGCCGCTTCCGTTCAGGCCCCAGGACCACAGGCTGCCGTCGGTCTTGATCGCGTGCGAGCTCGATCCGCCGGCAGCAAGCGCGCGGACGCCGGTCATGATCCTGCTCGGGCTGGACTTGTCCGTGGTCGTGCCGTCGCCAAGCTGGCCGTAGGCATTCCAGCCCCACGCCCACAGACCACCATCAGTCTTGATGGCCAGCGTATGCGCGCGGCCGGCGGAAGTGGCGCTGACGCCCGTCAGTACCTGGACCGCGGCCGACCGGTCGATCCTGGCGCCATCCCCCAGTTGCCCGTTGGCATTGCTGCCCCAGGCCCACAACGTGGCATCGTCGCGCAGATGCATGCTGTGCGACCACCCTGCCGCCACCTGCGCGGCGTTGACGGTCGAGACGGCGGCAAGGCCGACAACCAGCCATAAGCCGCGGATGAACCGCGGGTGACTCGAGCACAACATGGATCCTCCCGGAAGACGTCGCCTGTGTTCTTGATCGCCGGTACTCGCCAAGCGCACGGCGGTGCGGCATCGCGGGCATCAATACGCGGTGTGGTCGATCATTGTCGTCGCCCTGCACCGCACGCCGGCCCGCCAGCGCTGGCACATTATGCGCAGTAGGAACCCGGCGTGCAAGCGACTGCGACTGCCGGCCGCCTGCAATGTCCATTCGCGCTTTCGGTAGTGCGAGCGACGCGGACCCAGATGCAAGTCAACCTGCGCCGTGCGCAGGACCGGCGCAGGCAAACGTCGCGCGCGGAACAGAGTCCAGGGCCTTGACCATCTTGTTGCGGGATGCTTCTGGACAGCGTAAATTGTCCGCAGATCAGGAAGCGGCACTCATAGTCGCGCATGGTGCAGGCAGGATCTGCTGCAGCGGCAATTCAAATGACAAACGGGGGGTACCTTGGCAAGCAAGCGAATCCATCGGCTTGAAGTCGTCTGCACGCTATTCGCGACTGCGTTCCCGGCGACTCCGTCCTGGAACTTGCGCGCCATGTGCCGGGGCGTTGTCATGGGCGCTGCCGCGATGCTCCTGTCTGTCGCGGCGGAAGCGGCGTGGACGCCGACAGCAAGCATGTTGGATGCGCGGCGCATCACACGGCGACCTTGCTTCCCAATGGCAAGGTCCTTGTCGCGGGAGGAATCGACGGAAGCGGAATCGCGCGGAACGGCACCGAGTTGTACAACCCGGCAACTTCCACGTGGAGCACAGCCGCGCCAATGGCCAACGCGCGGCACGAGCACACCGCGACGCTGCTGCAGAACGGAAAGGTCCTTGTTGTCGGCGGGCGGGCGAACCAGAGCTTCTCCAGCCAGACCGTCTACGTGGCGGCCGCCGAAATCTACGATCCAAACTCCAACACCTGGAGTTCGGCGGGATCGCTGGCTGTTTCGCGGTTTGGCCACACGGCAACCATGCTGTCCAATGGAAACGTCCTGGTTGTCGGCGGCGCCACCGGGGCCGCTTCCTCTTCCTTCACGTACCTATCGTCCGCCCAGATCTACTTCCCGGCGACCAACTCGTGGGGTCAGGCTGCCAGCATGGCGGCAGCCTGCGGTGTCGCATGTCGCGGTCTTGCTGCAATCCGGCAGAGTCCTGGTTGCGGGCGGATCCGGCAGCGGTTGCTGCAGAGCGCCGAACTGTACAATCCGTCCACGAATCAGTGGACGTCCGCCGGCAACATGAGCATCGACCGGCGTGGTTTCGCGGCATCGATCCTGCCGAACGGCAAGGCGTTGATCATTGGGGGCCACACGGGTTCCGGGATCGTGACCTCGGCGACCTCCGAGCTCTACGACCCCGTTGCGAACGCATGGACATCCGGCCCCGGCATGTCCAGTCCGCGCGGCCAGTTTCCCGACGCGGCTGGCGGATGGTCAGGTCCTGGTGACCGGCGGGATGACTTCCGGAAACCTCATCTCCGGCGCCGACCTCTACGACCCGTCCACGAATTCATGGAGCTTTGCCGGCAACATGTCGGGCGTGCGGCATGTGCACACGGCTACCTTGCTCGGAAACGGGTCCGTCCTGGTTGCGGGCGGACTGGGCAACGGAACCATTGCGACCGCGGAGATTTTCACGCCAACCGCCCCCGGAGCCGCACCCAGCAGTTGCAGCATCACCCAGTCGCCGAATACCGCCCTTTCGCCGGTGACCCTGGCGCCAACGTGACGTTGACGGCGACGTGTGCCGGGGGCAGTCCCGTCACGTCGTGCGCCTGGAGCTTCACCGGTTCGACCGCATGCGTGGTCACCCTTGCTCCGCTGGTCACCACGTCGGTGTCGGTTGCCGCGTCCAATTCGAGTGGCGTCGGCCCCGCCGTCGGCACCATCGTCTATGTCACTTCCAGTGCCAACGCCGCGCCCGGCAACTGCAGCATCAGCCAGTCGCCGAATACGGTCGTCAACCCGGTGAGCCCCGGCACCATCGTGCGGTTGACCGCGACGTGCGCCAGCGGCAGTCCGGCCACGTCATGTGCCTGGAGCGGCGGCAGTGTGTCGACCGCATGCACCATCGACGTCGCCGCACCGGCGGCCACCAATTCCTACTTCGTGACCGCGTCCAATGCGTATGGCGCCGCACCGCCAGCCAGCACGACCATCTACGTCATTGGCGGGACGGCGCCGGGCAACTGCAGCATCAGCCAGTCGCCGAATACCGCGGCGTCGCCGGTGAGCCCCGGCACCAACGTGACATTGACCCTGGCGTGCGGCAGTGGCGGGCCAGTCACCGCATGCGCCTGGAGCCTCATCGGGTCGACCGCCTGCATGGTGCAATTTCGTCGCGCCGGCGGCCACCGTCGGTGACCGCAACGGCGTCGAATTCGTTCGGCGCCGCGCCGCCGGCCGGCACCACAGTTTTTGTGACGAACAAGCGCGCGACCGCGCTCAGCATCACCGGCCACACGCCGAGTCCGTCGACGGCGGCGCCGGTGCTGGTGACGGTGAGCTTGAGCGTAGTGCCGCCGGGCACCGGCACGCCGACCGGCACCATCACGGTGAGCTATGGCGGCGACAGCTGCCGCATCACGCTGCCGGCCGCACCCGCCAGCTGCAAGCTCAGCCCGAGCAGCGTGGGGACGAAGAACCTGATCGCCACTTATGGCGGCGATGCCAACTTCGCGGGCAGCATGTCGGCGGCGGTGAGTCACACCGTGAACGGCACGACGCAGACTCCGCAATTGCCGACGCCGGGAGGCAGCGGCAGCATCGGCGTGACGCCGCCGCCCGGCGCGCCGCCGGGCTGTGCGCTGACCTCGGCGGAGTTCATCGATCAGCAGGAGGTGCCGCTGCCGCCGCCGGCGGGCTACTCGTTTCCGCAAGGGCTGGCCAACTTTGCGGTGGGCGGCTGCGGCAGCAGCGTGGTGACCATGACCGTCACCTACGATGTGGCGATCTCGCCGACGGCGAAGTACTACAAGTACGGGCTGGAGAAAAACAACCCGACGCCGCACTGGTACGAACTCACGGCGGCACAGAACAACCTGCAGATCAACGGCAACCGGGTGACGTTCACGCTGACCGATGGCGGGCCTGGGGATGACGATCTGCTGGTCAATGGAGTGATCCGGGATCCGGGCGGGCCGGCGATCCCCAACGGGACGGTGCAGGAGTTCTACAACACCATTCTGGACAATTTCTTCATCACGGCGGACCCGGCGGAACAGGCGGCGGTGCGCAGCGGGGCGGCGGGTCCGGGGTGGACGGTGACGGGCGACTCGTTCAAGTCCGGCGGGGCGGCGCAGGTGTGCCGCTTCTATGGCAGCCAGTTCCCGGGCCCGAACTCGCACTTCTACACCATCGATCCGGCGGAGTGCCAGGCGTTGAAGGACCTGCAGGCGGCGACGCCGGGCAACCAGCCGCGGTGGAACTTCGGGAGCCTGGACTTCATGAGCACGGCGCCGAACGCGAGCGGGAACTGTGCGGCGGGGCTGGTGCCGGTGTACCGGGCCTACAACAACGGGTTTGCTCTGGGCAAGGACAGCAACCATCGGATTACCACCACCCTGTCGTCGTATCAGGTGCAACTGGCCAAGGGCTGGAGGGGCGAAGGCGTGGTCATGTGCGCGCCGCAGTGAGCGCCGTGCAAGGACAGCAGACCTAGGGCCGCAGGTTCCGCCGAACTTCATCACGTGGCAGGACCGGAAGAATCCGGACGGGGGGTCAGACCGGCCAGGGGCATTCGCGTACGATCCGGGTTGTGCTGAACTTTCCAGTGCTCTGGCTGTCG
>JADKEV010000029.1 GCA_016717855.1 Betaproteobacteria bacterium | reverse complement strand
AAAGTCCAGCCGCTCCAGTACGAACTCGATGTAGTCGATGGACAGTCAGCTGCTCGCGCGCCCGGGAATCGTCCGGGTCGACCGCGGGCGCCACGACGTCCGCCAGCGCCCGGATTACAGATCCCAGCCCGACATCCGTGTGATCCATTAAAGCCGTCCTTCCAGCAGTTCGCTCAATTCATGCGCGATGACAGGGGCGATGCCCTTCAGCCGGGTCAGCAGGACGTCCTGATGCGACTTCCCGAGCTTGGCGACCCTGTACGCCGTCGCCATCACCGTGGTGATGATCTGATAACAGTTCAGCACCCGGTACCAGGTGAGCCTGTCCGGGTCGACCCGCAATCCGGACGCTCTCTCGTACCGCTCGTAGAATTCATCCAGCGGAATCAACCCGCATACGTAGTACGTCTTGCCGTCCTCGCCGAGATGGCCCTTTTCCCGTTGCGTCATCCACGCCAGGTCGCGATGGCGGTCCCCCAGATGTCCCCGTTCCCAGTCCAGCCAGGCGGTGATCTGCCCGCTCGCCTCGTCGAAAAGGAAGTTGCCGCTGCGGAAGTCGCCATGGACCACGCTGACGCGGTCGAGCACTGGCAATTCCCGCTCCAGCCAGTTCGCGGCGACGTCCATCAGCGGAAAATCCTCGCCACGATCTTCCTCCCAGACGCGGCGCGCCCGGTTCAGCTGCCAGCGGGCGCTTTGGGTCGTGCCCGCGGCTGGACAGTCCATGCTGGTGAAGGACATGGCGCCGACATCGGCGGCATGGATCGCGGTCAGCGCATCGAGGAACTGCGGGGCGAGAACCTCCCGAAGACGGGGACCGAAGTTGGTGCCGAGCCCGACGACCTTGCCGGCCGTAGCGTTCTTCGGCCTCGTCACGCCGGGAGAGAAGGTGTAGATCAGCGCAGGTTCCGGAAACCAGCGCGCGTCGCAATCGAGCCATAGAACCTTGGGGACCGGCAGAATGCCCTCGAACGTGCGAAGCAATTGGCTTCGCGCAATCGGCTGGTCGTGTTCGAGGCTTCCGACGGGTCCATCCGGATGACCAGGCGTTCGGTCCGCGGCCCAGGCCCGGCTCGGTCCACGCCAGCAGAAATGCCATCTGAACCTTCGACGCGCCGCCGGTGAGCCACTTTTGTTCCGAGATCTCGAAGTCCCCACCCAGCAGGTCCGAAAGCATCGTCCGCAGGCGGGTGGTCAACTCCTCCAGCGTGATGTGGCGATAGGGAGGGCCGCTCCGGCGCTGCATCTTGCGGACCAGCAGCGCATCGGTTTCCCGCTCGGTGGGAAAGCGCCGCCGCAGGTCTTCGATGAAGGCTTGCGTCGGATTGTCGCGCAGGGCGAAATCGGGGTCGGCGATCATCGGTGTCGGCGTGGCGACGATCATGGTCATTCCCCTCCCCGCGGCAGGCGTTCCGCGAGATAGCTCAGTCCAAAGAGCTTGCCGTGCCCGCCGTAGCCCACGCGACTCCCCCAGTGATAGCGCATCAGCGACACAAAGGCGGCGATCGAGGGATTGTACGAGCCCAGCGGCCGCGTGCCGATTGCAGTCCCGAAGAACTCATGCCTTCTTCCTCGCGCATCGGTCGCCACGATGTGGTCGCTGATCGTGAGCATGTCGATTTGCGTCGCCTGCACGGCCGCCTCGACAATGGGCGTCGACGCCCGCGCCTCGACGACGAAGCCGGAATTGACCTTTGTCGTAGAGCAGATCGCCCGACGCGGAGACGGCCAGCGTCACGGTGAGCCACATCGCCAGGTCTTCTCCGAAGTTGACCGAGATGTACGCCGTCGCGCGATTCGGCGTTTCGTTGCGCGGCCCCCAGCTGCGGTCCATGCCCTCATAGCAGTCCACCGCGTACTCCCGCCCGCGCAGAGTAAGTTGCCCGGTGATGCGGCCTTTAAGGTCGAAGTGACCATTGGACCAGGCATCCCCGACCCGCGGATCCGACCTGTCCGCGCCGGCCTTCCCGAGCAGCGGATTCTCCTTCGGATCGATGGGATCGTAGGGATGATGCAGCCCGCTGAAGTCCAGCTCGAAGCGGCATGCATCGAGCTTGTGCCGGTAACGAAAGTGCCAGTTCGTCAATGACTGCGCATCTACCGAAAGGCCGTTTTCGAGCGTGAACCTCGCGTACGACTCTGGACACGGCAGGTGTATCTGCGGATCGCAGAAATCGACCTCGTGCAGCCGCCGCCTGATCCCCTTCGCGATTACGACCGAGGACATCGCGACGCCCAGATTGGGCCTTGCCAGCATGTGGAGCGTCCCGTGCAGCGCAGCTTCCGGCACGTTGAAGGCGAGATAGGTCGTCTCCGTCCAGATCCTGTCCGCCGAGTCGCGCGGGTGAAATTCCTGTGTCTTTGTCGGTGATCATTTCGTGCATCTCGCTGTTGAGCAGAGACAGCCGCTCACGATTGCTGCAATGGGCGGCAGGTGGCGCCGCACGCCGGCGCCATCGCGGTCCGATTGTTGGGTGACCCATCGAGTGTTTTGGGTCACCCATTTAGAAGTATGGCGCGCTTTCCGGACCAAGTCAAGCAACTCGTTTCACTCAGGTTTCTACATGAGGCAACAGGGCAACTCGCTTCACCGAAGCGCGCCACCACGAATTCGATCAGCACGCGCACGCGCGAGGGCAGCGTGCAGTTGGGCGATGGCGCGGCGGCGGGGCGTGGCGGCGCCTGCCTCCTGCGGGGGGGTCTGCCAGCGGTGGTGGTGGAACCGGTACGGGGGCCGGCGCGGTGACGTGGGCGCGCGCCGGGGGAGGGGGCGACGCCGTAGGCGTTGGCAGGGGGCGGTGGGTGCGGGGCGGGGCAGCCGCTCCGGCTTCCTGCGCGTCAATAAGTCTCCAGATGCAGCCGCCCCTCCCGCTTCAGCGCCGCGCCGATTTCTTCCCACGACAGCCCGGCCTCCCTGGCCACGTCGCGCAACGCGAGGACCACGCCTTCCTCCATGCTCTTCAGGCCGCAAACATAGAAAAAGGAGTCCGGATCCCTGAGCAGCGCGGCGAGGTCCGCCGCGCGCTCGCGCATCACGTCCTGCACGTAGCGCTTGGGCGCGCCGGGCGTGCGCGAAAACGCGAAATTGATGTCGATGAAGTCCCGGGGCAGGTTCTGCAGCGGGCCGAAGTACGGCAGCTCTTCCTTGGTGCGCGCGCCGAAGAACAGCATCAGCTTGCCGCCCTCGAACTTGCCCGACTGCCGCAGCCGGCGCCGCCATTCGGTCATCGCGCGCATCGGCGCGCTGCCGGTGCCGGTGCAGATCATCACGATGTTCGAGCGCGGATGGTTGGGCATCAGGAACGAGTTGCCGAAGGGGCCGATCACCTGCACGGTGTCGCCGACCTTGAGGTCGCACATGTAGTTCGAACCGACCCCGCGCACCGGGTTGCCCTGGTGGTCCTCCAGCACGCGCTTGATGGTCAGCGAAACGTTGTTGTAGCCGGGCCGCTCGCCGTTGCGCGGGCTGGCGATCGAGTACTGGCGCGCGTGATGCGGGCGGCCGTTGGCGTCCAGGCCGGGCGGGAGGATGCCGATCGACTGGCCCTCGAGCACCGGAAAGGGCATCGTGCCGAAGTCGAGCATGATGTGGTGGGTGTCGTAGTCGCGCCCGACCGCGGTGACGCGGAAGTTGCCGGCCACCGTCGCCGCGATCGGTCCAGTCCTGGCTCCGTATAGGTTGACGTAGGGATGCGCCGCCGACCAGGGCGGCAGCGTGGCGCCCCACGCCGACGCGACGAATGGTTCCTCGCCCGCCTCGAGCTGGGTGAGCGGCACGGGCTGCGGCGCAACCGCCGCCACCGGGATGCCCGCTTCCGCGCCCGCGGGCAGCGGCACTTCGGCGGGAAGCTCGTCCCAGCCGAGTTGCGCCTCGACCGAGTAGGCGTTGCTCCGGGTCAGCACGCGCCAGTTGTCGATCGACCCGGTCGGGCAGGGCGAAATGCAGTCCATGCACAGGTTGCACTTGTCGACGTCGACCACGTAGTTGCGCGAGTCGTGCGTGATCGCCTTGACCGGGCAGATCGATTCGCAGGTGTTGCAGCGGATGCAGATCTCCGGATCGATCAGGTGCTGCTTGATGACGGCAGCGCCAAGCGGTGCGTCCATTGACTCGCCCCTATTTCGAAAAGTGCAACCGCCGCGTCAGCGGGCGGGCGGGTTGACCGTCGCGAAGCGCAGCGAGCGCCGGTCGAACCCGCCCAGTTATAACGGCGGCGCAGCCGCCGGTATAACATCAGTTGAAGCGGACGTACTCGAAGTCTACAGGCTGGCGGTTGATCCCCACCACCGGCGGCGCGATCCAGTGCGCGAACTTGCCCGGCTCGACCACGCGCCCCATCAGCGACCCGACAAAGGCCCGGTCCTGCGCGCTGGGCAGCCATTCGTCGACCCTGGCCTGCCACTCGGTGTCGGACACGACGCGCCCGTCGGGCGCCACCTTGACGCCGGCCAGCGCGCCGATGTTGCGGTGGAACGCCTTGTGCGGCACCTTCAGCCGGAACGGAATCCCCGCCTTGTCGAGCACCCGGTTCCAGCGCTCGACGCCCGCCACCGAGTCCCTGATGTAGTCGTCGCGCAGCACCTCGTTCAGCGCGTTCAACATCGGCACTTCCTTCTCGACCAGTTTCCCGTCCTGCACGTGCAGCACAGTGTAGGTCAGGCCCTTGAGCACATGATCGTCGGTGCGCTTGCCCTCCTCGAAGCGGCCCTTCAGGCCCGAGCTGTAGAAGGTCGCGGCATTGCTCGACTCGTCGGACCCGAACAGGTCGATGGTCACGCTGAAATGGAAGTTCACGTACCGCTGTATCGTCGGCAGGTCGATCACGCCGGCGGCGCGCAGCTTGCCCGCATCGTCGGTCTTCAACTCGTTCATCATCTGCGCCGTGCGCTGGATGATGCGCGAGATGCCGGACTCGCCGACGAACATGTGGTGCGCTTCCTCGGTCAGCATGAACTTCGTCGTGCGCGCCAGCGGATCGAACGCGCTCTCGGCCAGCGCGCAGAGCTGGTACTTGCCGTCGCGATCGGTGAAGTAGGTGAACATGAAGAACGACAGCCAGTCGGGCGTCTCTTCGTTGAAGGCGCCGAGTATGCGCGGGTTGTTCGCGTCGCCGGAACGGCGCTCCAGCAGCGCCTCGGCTTCTTCCCGCCCGTCGCGGCCGAAGTGCTTGTGCAGCAGGTAGACCATCGCCCACAGGTGGCGGCCCTCCTCCACGTTGACCTGGAACAGGTTGCGCAAGTCGTAGTTGCTCGGCGCCGTCAGCCCCAGATGGCGCTGCTGCTCCACCGACGCGGGCTCGGTGTCGCCCTGGGTCACGATGATGCGGCGCAGGTTGGCGCGATGCTCGCCCGGCACGTCGGTCCAGGCCTTCTCGCCCTTGTGCTCGCCGAAGTGGATGGTGCGGTTGGCGTCGCCGGGGTTGAGGAAGATGCCCCAGCGATAGTCGCGCATTTTCACGTGGCCGAACTGCGCCCACCCCTGCGGGTCGACGCTGACCGCGGTGCGCAGGTACACGTCCATGTCGGTCGACGCCTCGGGGCCGACATCGTCCCACCAGTGGATGAAGTTGGGCTGCCATTGCTCCAACGCGCGCTGCAGCGTGCGGTCTTCGCTCAGGTTGACGTTGTTGGGGATCTTCTCGCTGTAGTTGATGGCGGACATCATGGTCTCCGTTGCTGTACGGGCTGCGGTGGAAAAAGTGCGGTTGCGGCGCGCCACCCGGGCTCGCGCCGCACAACGTTTGGGTTCAGACGCGGTTCCAGTCGAAGGCGGCGCGGTCGCCCTTGCCGTAGACCTTGAGGGCGCCCTTTTCGCCGACCGCGTTCGGCCGCTGGAAGATCCAGTTCTGCCAGGCGGTCAGCCGGCCGAAAATCCGGGTCGACATCGTTTCCTTGCCATTGAAGCGCAGGTTGGCTTCCATCCCGGTGAGTGCGTCGGGCGACATCGCCACGCGCTCCTCGACCGCGATGCGTACCTCGTCATCCCAGTCGATGTCATCGGGGTTCGACGTCACCAGCCCGAGCGCGAACGCGGCGTCCGCATCCAGCGGTTGGCCCGCCCTCGCGCGCACGGCTTCGAGCGCCGGCTGCTCGTCGTAGAAACGGCGGCCCAGGCGGCTCTGGCCGGTGGCCATCGGATAGAGGCCGAAGTTGGTTTCCGCCACGGTGATCTTCGGCGCCCGTGCCGCATCGTCCGGCAGCGCGAGGTGGTAGCTCCGGTCGCAGGCGAGGGCCACTTCGAGCAAGGTGCCGGCGAAGCAGGAGTCCGTCTCGATCAACGCGAACAGGCTGCGCGAGGACACGTCGAGGCGGCTCAGCGTGCGCCGCAGGAAGCCAACGGTCTCGCGCACGAACCAGTGTTTGGCGTGCGCGAGCAGCGTCGCGTCCATCGCGAGCACGGCGGCGGCGTCGCCCTTGGTTTTGAGCAGCCAGGTGCCGATCTCGGTCTCGTTGGTGCGCATCTGCAGGATCGCGTCGTCGAGCTCGCGCGCCATCTGCAGCGGCCACCATTGCGCGCCCGCGGCGACGATCGCCTCGATGGTCTGCGGCTGGGCGCCCGCAGGCCCCTTCACGGTGAGGACCGCGGTGCGCCGCTGGCGGTCGATCTCGACGGTCACGTGACCGTAGCGCAGCGCGTCGGCTTCCAGCGTCCGCTGCAACGGCGTGAGCGCGACGCCGGCGGCGCCGGCCGGGCGGTCGCTCTGCGCGGCGAGTTCCTGCGCGCGCTTCGCGACCGTTTGCGCGAACACGCCGGGCTTCGCGATGTCGTCGACGAGGCGCCAGTCCTTGGCCTTCTGCCCGCGCACGCCTTCGGTCGTCGTGCAGAAGATGTCGGCCAGGTCGTGGCGCACGTGGCGCTTGTCGGTGACGCGGGTGAGGCCGCCGGTGCCCGGCAGCACGCCGAGCAAAGGCACTTCGGGCAGGCTCACCGCGGACGCGCGGTCGTCGACCAGGATGATCTCGTCGCACGACAAAGCCAGCTCGTAGCCGCCGCCGGCGCAGGCGCCGTTGACGGCCGCCAGGAACTTCAGTCCGCTGTATTGCGACGAGTCTTCCAGCCCGTTGCGCGTCTCGTTGGTGAACTTGCAGAAGTTCACTTTCCACGCGTGGCTGCTGACACCCAGCATGAAGATGTTGGCGCCGGAGCAGAACACCTTGTCTTTCAGGCTGGTGACCACGACGGTGCGCACTTCCGGATGCTCGAAGCGGATGCGGTTGACCGCGTCGTTCAGTTCGATGTCGACGCCGAGGTCGTAGCTGTTGAGCTTGAGCTTGTAGCCCGGCCGCAGCCCGGCGTTCTCGTCGAAGTCGGCGGCGAGCGTGGCTACGGGTCCGTCGAACCGGAGCTTCCAGTGGCGATAGTTGGACGGCTCGGTCTGGTATTCAACGCGGGGGGCAGCGCTCACGGACTCATCTCCTGATCAATGCATAATAATACATATCATATCCAATATAAGCATAATAGTGCATGTCGCCGACGGTGTCAAGAATTTTTTCGGCCGATTCCGCAATCGTCACGCAGGGAGGTTGAGCGCCCCGCGCACGAGACCGCGCAGTTCCGTGAAGGTGAGATTCAGCGGCTGCGCGCTTGTATCGAGCCGGTAGTCAGCCTTGGAGTAGAAGGCGGCCCTGCCCGCGACGATGCGCTTCAGATCGTCCATCGCCTCGTTGCTGGCCGCCATGGGCCGCAGGTCGCCCTGCGCGGTGACGCGCTTCATGTGATCCTCCGGATCAGCATGCAGCCAGACCGTCGTGCAATGGGCGAGCAACAGGTTAAACGTCGCCGCGTCCGAGACCATGCCGCCGGGGGTGGCGATCACGGCCTCCGGGTAGATCTGGATTGCTTCCTCCAGCGCACGGCGCTCGTAGCGCCGGTACGCGTTCATCCCGTACAGCGCCTGGATTTCGGCGATGCTGCAGCCGGCGAATTTCTCGATCTCGCGGCTGAGCTCGACGAACGGAAAATCGAGGTCGTCGGCCAGCATCTTGCCCAGCGTCGACTTCCCGGCGCCGCGCAACCCGATCAGTGCCACGCGCGAGCTGCGCGCCGCGTTGTCGCCGCCGGTGCCCAGCATCTCGCCGATGCTCACGCGCACCCGGCGCAGGGCCGTTTCGTCGAGATCCTCCAGCAGTTCCCTGATCAGCAGCCACTCGGGCGACCCCGTGGTCACGTCGCCGATCAGCTCGGCCAGCGAGCATTGCAGGGCGCCGGCGACCTGCAGCAGGACAAGGATCGACGCGTTGCCCAAGCCATACTCCAGATTCGCGAGGTGGCGCTCGGAAACGCCGGCAGCCAGCGCCACCGCCTTGCGCGTGAGCCCCCGGCGTGAGCGCAGGGTGCGCACGCGTTCGCCCAACGCTGCGAGGAACGCATTCTTCCGGCCCGGCTGGCCGCCAGCCTCCTGCAGCCGAGGGCTTGATGGCCCATCGGCCTGAGCCGGTGCGACCGCGCGCAATATACTGCTTGTCATATTTTCAGCGTGCATTGTTTTTCTAATGTACGCACAATACTGCATTGGGAATCCAACTGCAAGCATCCGGAGAGCGAGTGCCCACGTATATAATGTGCGCCGCCCGGTCCCACCTGCAAATCCCTGCCCCGTCCACCCACAGGCCAACTCTTGATCGCCCAATCACGCCCCGCCCGTTTTCTTGCCGGCCTTGCGCTGCTGTTCGCTTTCGCCGGCGTTGCGGCCGGCGCCGGCCCGTATAACACGACCGCGAACGGCGACGATTCGCGGTTGATGCTCAAGGGGCACGATCCGGTCGCGTACTTCACGATGGGCAAGGCGGTGCCGGGCGACGCCGCATTCAGGACGGACTTCGACGGGGTCACCTACCGGTTTGCGAACGAAGAGAACCGGTTCCAGTTCATGAAGAACCCGTTCAAGTACGTGCCGATGTTCGGCGGCTTTTGCGCCAACAGCATGGTGTACGCCATTCCCCTGGACGGCGAGCCGGACATCTGGAAGATCATCGACGGCAGGCTGTACATCTTCGCGGGGATCGCGGCGCGCCGCTACTTCGTGATGAACGAAGAGGCCAACCTGCGGCTGGCCCAGCGCTACTGGCGGGAAGAAGTCGAAGGCGGCATCGCCCTCGTGCAACGCTACCGGCGGCAGGTCATGCACGTGCCGCACTTCAAGTCCGACAAGGAGCTCGACGCCGAGTGGCAAGCCAGGGACGTCTCCAGAAAATGAGCAGCGGCCACGGCCCCGCCCCTATCGATGCCTTCCTGTTCGACCTCGGTGGCGTGCTGATCGACTGGAGCCCGCGCTATTTGTTCGCGCGCCACTTCGGCGGCGACGACGCGGCGCTGGATCACTTCCTGACCGAAGTGTGCCCGCCCGAATGGAACGTCACGATGGACGCGGGGAAGCCGGCGCACGTGGGACTGGCCGAGCGCGTCGCCGCGCATCCGGAACACGAAGGCATGATCCGGCGCTGGTTCGACGAATGGCCGGCAATGCTGAACGGCCCGGTGCCGGGCTCGGTGGAAGTCTTGCGCGAGTTGAGAGACCGCGGCCACCGTCTGTACGCGCTGACCAACTGGTCGGCCGACACCTTCCATCACGCGCTGGAACGCTTCGAGTTCCTGGGCTGGTTCGAGGACATCGTCGTCTCCGGCCGGATCCGGATGGTCAAGCCCGACCCGGCGATCTTCCGGCACGCGATCGGCCAGTGCCGGCTCGACGCAACGCGCACGCTGTTCATCGACGACAGCGCGAAGAACACGGCCGCGGCAGCGGGCGTCGGCTTCCAGGTCCATCATTTCACCGGCGCGGACAAGCTGCGCGCGCACCTCGCGCCGCTGCTGGCCGCCTGACGCGAGGCGCCGGCATTCCGCGGCCGCGGGAATGACAGGCATCGCTGATGGCATCCGGCCACTACGCGGCGATCATCCGCCTGTCCGCGCCGATCTTCGTCGCGCAGATCGCGGTGCTGGCCAATGCGGTTGCCGACACCATCATCACCGGCCATTACAGGGCCGATCACCTGGCCGGGATCGGTCTCGGATCGGCGATCTGGGCCAGCATCTTCATTCCGCTGATGGGCGTTCTGCAAGGACTGTCGCCGATCATCGCCCGTCACTTCGGTGCGGAGGAGCCGGGCGCGATCGGCCGCCAGGTCCGCGCCGGCGCCTGGCTGGCGCTCGCGCTGGCAGTGCCGATCGTCGTCGCCTTCGCCTTCCCGGACCGCATCCTGCAACTTGCGCAAATTCCGGAGAACGTGCGCCCGCTTACGCGCGCCTATCTGCAGGCGCTCGCCTGCGGCGTGCCCGCGCTGATGCTCACGCGCGTGTTCTACGCGTTCGCGCCGGCGGTCGGGCACCCGCGCGCGGTGATGGCGATCAACGTCGCGGCGCTGGCGTGCAAGATCCCGCTGTCGTACGCGTTTGTCCACGGCGTGTGGGGGCTGCCCGAACTCGGCGGCCCGGGTTGCGGCGTGGCCAGCGCCATCATGTACTGGGTGATGCTGGGCATGGCGTCCGCGACGCTCTGGTACGGCGTGCCCTACCGGCGTTACAACATCTGGAAAGGGAGCTGGCGCTTCGACCGCGCGACGGTCGGCGGCATCCTGCGCTTAGGGCTGCCGATCGGCGCCTCGATCCTGATCGAAGTCACGGCGTTCGTGTTCATGGCGCTGTTCCTCGCCCGGCTGGGCGCGACCGTCTCCGGCGCGCAGCAGATCGTCTCCAACCTGGCCGCGCTGCTGTTCATGCTCCCGCTCTCGCTGGGCATCGGCACCCAGGTGCTGATCGCGCAGGCGCTTGGCGCCAAGCGTCCGGACGATGCGCGCAACGTCGCCCACGACGGAATGCGGCTGGCCATCGGCTTCGCCACCGCCGTCTGTGTCGCGGTCTGGTTGTTCGAGGATGCTATCGTCGGCTTGTACACCAGCGATGCCGGCGTCGCGGCGATCGCGTTCGAACTCTTCCCGATCCTGATAGTCTTTCACTGGTTCGACTCGCTCCAGTGCAGCGCGACGCAGGCCTTGCGCGGCTACCGGCAGACGCTGGTGCCCATGCTGATCTATGCGTTTGCACTGTGGGGGATCGGCCTGGGCGCGGGTTACGTGCTGGCGTTCGCGCCCTGGCCCGAACTGTGGCCACCCGCAGCGCTGGGCGCGACCGGATTCTGGTGGGCGCAGACCGCGAGCCTGGTGGTGGCGGCCGCCGCGCTGCATTGGGAATTCGCGCGGATCAGCCGTTCGCGCGCCGTTTGATGCTGGTTTTGCGGGTCCCGGCTGTCAGATTCCCGCTACCGCAACCGACTCACGTTTTGCCATCACCGTCACGGAGGTTCGCAGTGCAACGACTACTCGCAATCCTGTTCCTCGCCGCCGCCATCGCCGGCGGCGCATCCGGGCAGACGCCCGCGGCAACGGCCAAGGCCACGTTTGCCGGCGGCTGCTTCTGGTGCATGGAGCCGCCCTTCGACAAGCTCGACGGCGTGATTTCCACCACCTCCGGCTACACGGGCGGGGCCAAGGTGAATCCGACCTACCAGGAAGTCTCGGCCGGAAGCACCGGGCACACCGAAGCGGTCCAGATCGAATACGACCCGAAGAAGGTCAGCTACGAAAAACTGCTCGAAGTGTTCTGGAAGAACATCGACCCGACGCAAAAGGACGGCCAGTTCTGCGACCACGGCAGCCAGTACCGCTCCGAGATCTTCGTGCACGACGCGGAACAAAGGCGCCTTGCGGATGCGTCGAAGGCGGCGCTCGCGAAATCGAAGCCGTTCAAGGCCGACATCGTCACCGCGATCACGCCCGCGGCGACCTTCTATCCGGCCGAGGACTACCATCAGGACTACTACATGAAAAATCCGGTCCGCTACAAGCTCTACCGGACCGGTTGCGGCCGCGACGCGCGGCTCAAGGATGTCTGGGGCGCCGCTGCCCACTGAGTCCGGCCCCATCGCCACACGCGCCGCGCGCGCCACGCCGATGCGACGATGGCGGCGCAACGGCTGCCATGCTAGTGTCCCGCCATGCGCGCAGCCATCGCAGATTCCCCGTCACTCCGCCGGACCCGGCGGCTCGCGGCGTTCTGCTGCATGCTCTTCGCGTCTCTCGCCGCCGCCATCGATGCCGGAGCGCCCGCGCCCGATTTCACGGTGGCGGCCGCCGACGGCAAGCCGCTGCAACTGTCGGCCTATCGCGGCAAGCTGGTCTATCTCGACTTCTGGGCATCATGGTGCGCGCCCTGCCGCCGCTCGTTCCCGTGGATGAACGCGATGCAGGAAAAGTACGGGGCAGGGGGCCTGGTGGTACTGGGCGTGAACGTCGACCAGCGGCGCCCCGACGCTGAGCGCTTCCTCGCGCAGGTTCCCGCCCGGTTCATGATTGCGTATGATCCGCAGGGCGCGGCACCCGCGCTCTATGCGATCAAGGGCATGCCCGGCTCGGTGCTCATCGATCCGCAGGGACGGGTGGTGTTCGCGCATGCCGGCTTTCGCGACGCGGACCGGGATGAACTGGAAGCGAAGATACGCGCGGCGCTGCCGCCGCGCGCCAACTGAAGGGTAATTTTCGCGATTCCGCCCGGGGTCGCGCTGCCACGAACGGGGAGAGTGCCATGCACCGCAATGCCAGTTCCGGCCCGCTGCTGATCGCGGTCGCAGTTCTGCTCGGGGGCTGCGCGCTGCAGCCGGTCCAGCCATGGGAAAAGGGCGATCTCGCCAAGCCGGCGATGGGCTTCGCGGGCGACCTGCTCGAAGAGCGCTACACCCAGCACATCTACACCAGCAAGGAAAACGCGTCCGGCGGCTACGGCGCCGGCGGCGGCGGTTGCGGCTGCAATTGAGCCCGGCTGCGATGGCGCGCCGAGTGAGCCTTGTCCCATTTTGACCCCAAGGAGCGCAATGCCTGCCTCGATCGATAACCGCGACACTAAAACCGACGGCCGGAGTGCGGCCGCCTCGCTGCTCTCCGCGGCGCTGGCCTTGCCCGGCCTCGCTGCCGGCGTTGCCGCGACGGTGGCGCCGCCCGTGCACGCGGAGACCGCTCCTGAACAGGGCTCCATCGATCTCAAGTACCTCTACTACCACGATTACCAGGCAGGTCAAGGCCGGATGCGCGTCAGCGCTCCGTCGTTTCATCTGCTGCTGCCGATCGACGACAAGTACGCGGTCGAGGGATCGTTCGTGCTCGACGCGATGTCGGGCGCCTCGCCGCTGTTCCACGACACGCTGTCCGGCGCCTCGGGAGAGGGCGTCAACGATTTGCGCAAGGCGGGCGACATCAAGCTCACCCGCTACTTCGAGCGCGCGGCGATCGCCGCCGGCTTCGCCTATTCGACCGAGCACGACTACATTTCGCGCGCGTTCAGTCTCGAGGCGCGGATCGCCTCCGAGAACAACAACACGACCGTCGCCTTCGGCGTGGGGCAGGCCTCGGACGACATCACCAGCGAGAACCTGGTCGCACGGGGCCGCAGCAAGCGCACGACGGACCTGATGCTCGGCGTCACGCAGGTGCTCACGCCGCGGGACATCGTCCAGTCGAACCTGACGTATTCAGTCGGACGCGGTTACTACGACGATCCGTACAAAGCCATCGACGTCCGCCCCGACCACCGCGACCAGCTCGCCTGGCTCACGCGCTGGAACCACCATTTCTCTGCCGCGGACGCGACGCTGCGACTTTCGGCCCGCTATTACCGCGACACGTTCGGCATCCGCGCGATCACGCTGGGGTCCGAATGGGTGCGGCAGTTCGGGAGCTGGACGATCACGCCGGGCCTGCGCTACTACACGCAAAGCGCCGCCGACTTCTATCACGGCCCGCCGTTCCCGACCGGCTTCGCGCTCAACCAGCCCTACTCCGCCGACCAGCGCCTGTCGGCGTTCGGCGCCGTCACGGCGGGCCTCAAGATCGCCAGGACGTTCGCGGATGGCTGGCGCATCGACTTCAAGGTCGAGCATTACGAGCAGCGCAACAACTGGCGCAGCCTGGTCGGCAGCGACAGCGGCAAGGATCTGTTGCCGATGAAGGCGCAGTTCTACCAAGTGGGGCTGGGCAAGAGTTTCTAGCAGGGCGCCGCCCGCCGCGATGCAGTCCTACCGACATACTTTCCCAGCGATGGCGGGCATCGCCGAAGTGCAGCTTCATGCGGCCCATCCCGACGACGCGCGCGGCGCGTTCGCCGCGGCGCAAGTCGAGGTGGAGCGGATAGAGGCCAAGTATTCCCGATACCGGGACGACTCGGCGCTCACCGCGATCAATCGTGCCGCCGGCGGCGCCCCGGTGGTGATCGATGCCGAGACCGCGGCGCTGCTCGACTATGCCGATGCGTGCTGGCGCCAAAGCGGCGGCCTGTTCGACATCACTTCGGGCGTACTGCGCCGCGTGTGGGATTTCAAGCGCGGCACGCTGCCCGATCCGGCGGCGCTCGAGAGCGCGCTGGCGCGCATCGGCTGGGAGCGCGTCCGGCGCGGAGGCGGCACTGCGGCGGGGCGCGGACTGTCCGGCGGCGAAACCGGTGGCGATTCCCGCGGCGATTCCGGTAGCAGTCCCGGTAGCAGTCCCGGTGGCAATCCCACTGGCGATTCCCGCGGCGGCACGATCGCACTCGAAGCCGGAATGGAGATCGACTTCGGCGGCATCGGCAAGGAGTACGCGGCCGACCGCGCCGCGGCCGCGGCCGGCGCGCTCGGCATCCGGCACGGCCTGGTCAACCTTGGCGGCGACCTGCGCATCATCGGCGCGCATCCGGATGGACGGCCGTGGCAGGTCGGCATCGCGCATCCACGGAGCCCCGGGCACAGCATTGCCCACGTGCCGTTGCGCGAGGGCGGACTCGCCACCAGCGGCGATTACGAGCGCTTCTTCGTCCGCGACAGCAAGCGCTACTGCCACATCCTGGATCCGCGCACCGGCTGGCCCGTCGACGGCCCGCAAGCGGTCAGCGTCATCGCGCCGCTGTGCACGGTCGCCGGAAGTTGCGCGACCATCGCGATGCTCAAAGGGGATGGCGCCGAGGAGTACCTGCGGGAGCAGGGATTGCCGTACCTGCTGGTCGACCGCGAGGGAACCGTATCGGGGACGCTGACTTCAACAATCCCGTAGGATGGGTGGAGCGCAGCGATACCCATCGATGGTGGGTGGAGCGCAGCGATACCCATCGATGGTGGGTGGAGCACATATTTCGAAACCACGAAACCTCGCGCCGGCTCACTCGTGATCGATCGCCATCGCTTCCAGAAAGCGGGAGACCAGGTTGTACCCGGCGACAGTAGCAGTGAGCTCGACCACTCCACGGTCGGGGAACAGTTCCTTGACCTGCGCGAACACCGCCTCGGGCACGCGGATGTCGCGGGTCATCGCCTCGGTGTAGGCGAGCACCGCGCGATCCTTCACATCGAACAGTGGCGACGACGAGCCCACGCGCACCGCTTCCACCTGTTCCGGAGTGCATCCGTCCTTAAGCGCGAACGGCACGTGCTGCGCGAACTCGTAGTCGGCGCCGTTCAGCACCGCGACGCGCAGGATCGCCAGTTCGCGATAGCGTCCGGGCAGCACGGTCTGCTGCCGGATCGCGGTGAACAGGTTGAGCCAGCCGCGCGCCACCGGCGGGCTGTGCAACAGCATCTTGTAGAGATTGAGCAGCTTGCCGCCGCGTTCAAGCTTGATCTGCTCGGCGAGCAAGGCGATGTCGGGATTTGCGGCCGGGTCGGCGTAGGGGATGCGTGCCATCCGTGTTTCTCCGTGCTTGCGTTATCGGTCGGGCCGGGTACCGGCGCGCGCCGGGTCAGGCTTCGCCGCCTTGCCCCCGGCCCTACCTCACCCCGCGCAACGGCACATTCAGGAACACCCCGAACTCCTTCGCGATGTTGCAGCTGATCCGCGCATGGACCTTGCCCTGCTCGTCGTAGAAGCTTGCGCGCGCGGCCAGCGGAAACACCGCCTCGTGCCACACGTTGGGATGGATGTAGAGGCCCTTGCCGCCCTCGACGTAGAAGGCGACGAACTGCGCCGGGCGCACGTCGTCCCCCGGCAGCGCCAGCGGGCAGACAAACGCCTCGCCCTTGAGCGGGAAGAACAACTGCCCGCCATCGGGATGGTAGTTGGCATGCCAGAGCAGGACGCGCGAGCGGTCCGGGCGCATGTCCGGTTCCTTCTTCACGTCGGCCGGATTGCACGACCAGCCGAGCAGGTAGTGATTGCTGGCCACCGCCTGGTTCTTGCCGTACAGCGTCTCGCCCTCCCACCAGAAGTCGAAGTTGCCATGCGTGGTGCCGCCTTCGTTCCCGGTGCCGGGATCGATCGCGCGCCGTCCCGGCTGCGGCCAGGTGACGATCTCGATCGGGTAATCGTGATAGTCGTCGACCAGGCAGCCGTAGCCGCGCAGGGACTCCTTGGTCGCGCGGACCAGCGGCACGTCCTGCCAGGGCAGCGAGCCGGGGACGTCGGGGGCGAGGTACTCGGTGGGGGAGATCGCGTTCACTGCATGTGCTGCCCGCCGTTGATCGCGATGTTGGCGCCGGTGACGAATGCGGCCTCGTCCGACGACAGATACGCGACCAGCCCCGCGACCTCCTCGGGCTTGCCCAGCCGCCCCATCGGGATCTGCGGGATGATCTTGGACTCGAGGACTTCGGTGGGTATCGCCATGACCATCTTGGTGCCGATGTAGCCCGGCGAGATCGTGTTGACGGTCACGCCTTTCTTCGAATACTCCAGTGCCGCGGCCTTGGTGAAGCCGTGCATCCCGGCCTTGGCCGCCGAGTAGTTGGTCTGCCCGAACGCGCCCTTCTGGCCGTTGACCGACGAAATGTTGATCACCCGGCCCCAGCCGCGCTCGGCCATGCCGTCGATCACGTTCTTGGTCATGTTGAACACCGAATCCAGGTTTGTCTCGATGACCGCGTCCCAGCTCGCCTTGTCCATTTTCCGGAACGTCGTGTCGCGGGTGATGCCGGCGTTGTTCACCAGCACGTCGATCGCGCCGACTTCCCCGGCCACCCTCTTCAGGCAGGCCTGCGCGCTGTCGAAGCTGGCGACGTCGCAGGGGTAGGCATGGAAGCTGAAGCCCAGCTTGGTCATCGAGTCCAGCCATTCCTGCGCCTTGGTGTTGCCCGGCGAGTGGGTCGTGACGACCTTGTGCCCGAGCGCGGCGAGCTTGATGCAGATTGCCTCGCCCAGACCGCCCATGCCGCCGGTGACCAATGCTACGCGTTGTGCCATGTTGTTCTCCTCTTTTGTTGTCGATTGAACTTCCGCCTGCAAATCAATGAGTCGTCGCCGTCTCCCCGCTCACGCCGCTTCCAGCACGTAGCGGCCGGGCGCCGGGTCGAGCGCCGGATACTCGCGATTGCCCGCCGCGGCAGGCGCCGCGCGCTTGCCGCCGGCGTGCCTGCGCAGCCATGTCCGCCAATGCGTCCACCAGCTGCCCTTTCTCTCCTCGGCGCTGGCCAGCCATTCGTCGGCGTCGGCGCCCTGCAGCCCGTCGACCCAGTACTCGCGCCGGTTCTTCGCCGCCGGGTTGATGACGCCCGCGATGTGGCCGCTGCCGCCCAACACGAATTCCGCGTCGCCGCCCAGCAGCCGCACGCTGCGATACGCCGAGCGCCAGGGAACGATGTGGTCTTCGCGGGTGGCAAGCACGTAGGCCGGCAGCCGCACGGCGCCCAGGTCGACCGGCGTTCCGCACATCGTCAGCCGGCCCGGCTGGCGCAACAGGTTGCCGATGTAACAGTTGCGCAGATACCAGGCGTACATCGGGCCCGGCAGGTTCGCGCTGTCCCCGTTCCAGTACAGCAGGTCGAACGCCGGCGGGGTCTTGCCCTTCAGGTAATTGTTGATCACGAATGACCACACCAGCTCGTTCGCGCGCAGGCTCGCGAACGCGCCCGCGAGTTCGCTGCCGTTGATGCGCTCCCCGCCCAGCAGCGCCGGTTCGCGCGCGGCCAGCGCCATTTCGTCGATGTACACGCCGATCTGCCCCGGATCGGCGTAGTCCAGCATGGTCGTGAGCAGCGTCACGCTGGCGACGGAATCGTCCCCGCGCGCGGCGAGTATGGCCAGCGCGCAGGCCAGCAGCGTGCCGCCGACGCAGAAGCCGAGCGCATTGCAGGACTTTGCGCCGGCTATCGCCTTGACGGCCGCCAGCGCCGCGAAGACGCCCTGCTCGAGGTAGTCGTCCCAGGTCAGCCCGCCCAGCTCCTGCGGAATGTTGCGCCACGAGATCATGAACACGGTGTGGCCCTCGCCCACTGCATAGCGCACCAGCGAATTCCCGGGCTGCAGGTCGAGGATGTAGTACTTGTTGATGCAGGGCGGGACGATCAGCAGCGGCCGCTGGTGCACCTTCGCGGTCGCCGGCGCATACTGGATCAGCTCGATCAGGTCGTTGCGGTAGACGACGGCTCCGGGCGTGACCGCTAGGTTGCGGCCGACCGCGAACGCCGACTCGTCGGTCATCGACACGCGCCCCCTGGCGAAATCGGCGGCGAGGTTCTCGGCCCCCTTGCGCAGGCTCTCTCCTTCGGTTGCCAGGGCCAGCTTGATCGCTTCCGGATTGGTGGCCGGGAAGTTGGTCGGCGCCATCGCGTCGAGCCATTGCCGGACCGCGAAGCGCAGGCGCTCCTTGTCGCGCGGCGGCACCTCGGCAGCCTCGACCGCATCCTGCCAGTACTTGCATGTCGCCAGGTACTGGTCGCGCAGCAGCGCGAAATACGGGGTCTGCCACGCAGGCCCGTCGAACCGGCGATCGGCGACCGTGGCCGCCGGATTGCCGAGACCTTGCGCGGCCCAGTGCTGCCACTCGCCCGCCCATTTGGACCAGGACTCGCCGATGCTCTGCCAATACCGTTGCGCCGGTTCCGAGGGCTGCGCGGACTGGTTGGCGAATGCCTGCAGCCAGGAGGCGCCTGCGTCCTGCCATTGCTCTGCGACTGCCTGCCAGTTGCCTTCGTTCATGGCTGCTTCGGGGGGCGTGCGGTGGTCTCGGGGATGATCTCTGGAGTGTAGCGAGTTTGCCGCCCCGGCGCTACGGCCGGCGGCTAGCAGCCTGCTAGTGCTTGAGCAGATGCTGCACGAGCGCGATCGCGCCGATGCCCAGCCCCAGCAGCACCAGTTGCAGGACCGTCTCGGCGAGTTTCGCGCGCCGCTGCAATCCCGGAATCAGGTCGGCGACCGCGACATAGATCATGCTCGCGGCGGCGAGTGCGAGCGCGTACGGCACCCAGTGCTGGACCGACGCCAGTGCCCAGTACCCGACCAGGCCGCCGATCACCGAGCCCAGGCTCGAGCCCATGTTGAACAGCAACGCCTGGCGCTTGCTGAAGCCCGAATGCAACAGCACCAGGAAGTCGCCCACCTCCTGCGGCACCTCATGCGCGACGATGGCGACCGCGGTGACCACGCCCAGGTTGAAGTCGGCGAGAAACGCGGCGGCGATGACCACGCCGTCGCAAAAGTTGTGAAACGTGTCGCCGATCAGGATCATCCAGCCCGAGCGCCCATGGTCATGTTCCTCCAGAACCTCCTCGCCGTGGCCGTGGTCGTGGCTGTGCCGCCAGATGACGATCTTCTCCAGCACGAAGAACAGCACGACGCCGATGAGGACGACGGTCAGGATCTCTTCAGCAGGTTTGCCGGACTCCAGCGCGTGCGGGAGCACTTCGAGGAACACCGCGCCCAGCAGCGCACCCACGGCGAAGGCGACGAACTTGTTGATCCACGTTGCGCGCAGGCCCAGCGTCAACGCGGCCGCGGCGACCGACAGGACGCCGCCACCGACGCAGGCAATCATGATGGCTAGCAGCGTTGGCACGAGTCAGAAGCGCGGGAAGGCGGGCAAAGCGAAGGGGCTCAATCGTAGCATGGCCGGCCGGGCGGGCTGTTCGCTCAGGGCGGCCCCCCGCGTTGCCGGGGGCGCGCGGCCAGCCGCTCGAGCGCATCGGTCCCGCCGAAAACCCCAGACCAGGGCGGCCATGCGGCCGGTGGACTTGTCGCGGCGGTAGGAAAAGAAGCGCGCGGCGTCGGTTGCGGTGCAGTAGCCGCCGCCGTGCACGGAGACGACGCCGGCATCGCGCAGCCGCATCGCCGCCAGCGCATAGAGGTCGGCCAGCCATTTGCCCGGCCGTCCCGGATAGGGGGCAAAGGCAGCGCCGGCGCCGGGGTCGCGCGCGACGAACGCGGCGCGCACCTCGTCGCCGACTTCGAACGCAGCAGGGCCGATCGCAGGGCCCAGCCAGGCGATGATCTCAGCGGCCGGCGCATGCATCGCAGCGACCGCGGCCTCGAGCACGCCGGCGGCAAGTCCGCGCCAGCCGGCGTGCGCGGCGGCGACGCGCGTCCCGCGCCGATCGCAGAACAGCACCGGCAGGCAGTCGGCGATGCGCACGGCGGCCGCCCGCCCTGGCTCCGTGGCGAAGGCTGCATCGCCGTCGGCCAACGGCTGCGCTCGATCGACGGCGACGACCCGCGTGCCGTGCGTCTGGGAGAGCCACAGCGGCTCTGTGCCGCACACCTCGCGCAGCAGCGCCTGGTTCCGGACTCCGGCGAGCGGGTCGTCGCCACGGACCCCCAGATTCATGCTGCGGCACTCGCCCGTGCTGAAGCCGCCATTGCGGGTGGTCATCAGCGCGCACACGTTGGGCGGCGCAGGCCAGTCGGGAACGATCCAGTCGAGGTCGCGCCGGCGCAGCTCGTCGGTCAGGTTCATCGGGGCAAGGCGGCCAGCAGCGCGGCCATGTCGGCGGGGACGGGCGCCGTCCAGCGCATTTCGGCACCGCTCGCCGGATGGGAGAGACCGAGCCGTTCCGCGTGCAGCGCCTGCCGGCCGAACGCCACCGGCGACGCGGCGCCGCCTTTGCTCCTGTACACAGGATCGCCGACCAGCGGGTGGGCGATCGACGTCAGGTGCACACGGATCTGGTGCGTGCGCCCCGTCTCCAGCCGACACCGCAACAACGTGCACGCGGCAAAGCGCTCCAGTATTTCGTAATGCGTGACGGCGGGCTTGCCGGTCGCCACCACCGCCATCATCGTCCGCTCGCGCGGATGGCGGCCGATCGGCGCATCGATCCTGCCCGCGCGTTCGACGCGTCCCGCGACCAGCGCCAGATACTCACGGCGCACGGTCCGCGCCTGCAACTGGCGCACCAGGCCGGTCTGCGCGGCCAGCGTCTTGGCCACGACCATCAAGCCGGTCGTGTCCTTGTCCAGCCGATGGACGATTCCCGCGCGGGGGACGCCGGAGAGCGCCGGGCAGTGCGCGAGCAGACCGTTCAACAGCGTGCCGCTCCAGTTGCCGCTGCCCGGATGCACCACCAGGCCGGCCGGCTTGTCGATAACGATCAGCGCATCGTCCTCGTAGGCGATGGCGAGCGCCATTGGCTCGGCAACGAACGCGGTTTCGAGCGGATCGGGCGCGGCGGCAAGGAACACCACTTCGCCGCCACGGACCTTGCGCGCGGGCTCTGCGCGGGCGCCGTCGACGATGATGCGACCCGCGGCCAGCCAGGACTGCAGGCGGCTGCGCGAGAATTCCGGGAACAGTTTTGCCAGCGACTGATCCAGTCGCTGGCCCGCGTGCGCAAGCGGGACCACGGCCGACTGGACGTCGTCGTCATCGAACTCGAACGCGTCGGCGGATTCGGCGTCCAGCTGCGTGCCGGCGGCCGATGCGGGAGGGGGTGCCGCCATTGCGCTATAATCCGGCTCGATAATCCAACGTGGGAATGCGGCATGAATGTGCGTTTGCCGATAGGCGCAATTGTACTCGGACTGGTCATGCTCTTCGGCGGGCTGGTCGGCGGTTGCGGGCTGCTGCCGGAAGTCAAGGACGAGACCGGCAACTGGAGCGTCGAGCGCATTTTCCAGACGGGCCGCGAGGCGGTGCAGGAAGGCAACTACCTGCGCGCGATCAAGATGTTCGAGTCGCTGGAGAGCCGCTATCCATATGGCCCCTACGCGCAGCAGTCCATCCTGCAACAGGCGTACGCGAACTACAAGCTGGGTGAAATGGCGGCAGCAGTAAGCGCGGCGGACCGGTTCATCAAGCTGTATCCGAATCACGCGAACGTCGATTATGCGTACTACCTGAAGGGGCTCGCCAACTTCAACGAGGACTTCGGGTTTCTCACCTTCCTGGCCGACCAGGACCTGAGCGAGCGCGATCCGAAGACATTGCGCGAGTCGTACAACGCCTTCCGCGACCTGGTCGCCAAGTTTCCCGAGAGCCGCTACGCCGGCGACTCCACGGCCCGGATGCGCTTCCTGGTCAATGCGCTGGCCAGCGGCGAAGTCCACGTCGCCCGCTACTATTACAATCGCGGCGCCTACATCGCCGCGGCCAGCCGCGCGCAGTCGGCGATGATCACCTATCCCAGTGCGCCGGTGGTCGAGGACGCGCTGGTGATCATGGTGAACGCCTACGACAAGCTGCAGCTCACCGAGCTGCGCGACGACTCCCGGCGGGTCCTGGAAAAGAACTTTCCGAAGAGCGCTGCCCTGAAGGGCAGCGCCGCGAACCCGTGGTGGAAGATCTGGTAGCGAACCCGCAAGATGGGTGGAGCGCAGCGATACCCATCTCGTCGAATCGCACGCCACCGCGCGTCGCGCCGCGAAATTCCGTTATTTCGATCCCGACCGATACTCTCCGAATGAGACGATGGGTATCGCTGCGCTCCACCCATCCTACGACAACGACGAATTTACGAAACACTGCCGGCGGCGAAGAACGCCACCACCTCCGCCAGCTCCCGCGTTCGTTTCATCGGCGGCAGGCTGCGCCAGAGCCGCTTGCCGTAGGACTTCTCGACCAGCCGCGCATCGCAGATCATCAGCACGCCGCGGTCGGTCTCGCTGCGGATCAGCCGGCCCGCGCCCTGCTTCAGGCTGATCGCCGCCTGCGGCACCTGGTAGTCGAAGAACGGATTCCTTCCCTGCCTGGCCATGTACTCCAGCCGCGCCTGGAGCACCGGATCGTCGGGCGGCGCGAACGGCAGCTTGTCGATCACCACCAGCGACAGCGCTTCGCCGCGCACGTCGACGCCTTCCCAGAAGCTCTGGCTGCCGAACAGCACCGCATTGCCCAGGAAGCGGAAGCGATCGAGCAATTCCGTGCGCGAGCCTTCCCCCTGGACCAGGATGGGGAAGTCGAGCTTCTCGCGCTCGAACGCGTCGCGCAACAGCGCTTGCGCGCGATCCAGCGCGCGCAGGCTGGTGAAGAGCAGGAAGGCGCGCCCGCCGCTGGCTTTCAGCACCGGCAGCGCGGCGGCGATCACGGCTTCGGTGTGCGCTGCCTGATTGGGCGCGGGCAGGTCGGGCGGCACGTACAGGAGCGCCTGGTGCTCGTAGTCGAACGGACTGGCCCAGCTTGCGGTGTCGGCCCACGCCAGTCCCATCTCGCCCTGGTAGTGCGAAAAATCGCCATTGACCGCCAGCGTCGCCGACGTGAAGATCCATGCCTTCGCCGCGCTCGCGATCTGCTGCTCGAAGATGGACGCGATGGACAACGGTGACGTGTGCAGCTGCCAGCCCATCTGCGAGACGTCGAGCCAGCGGATGTGCGCTTCGTCGCCGGCGCCGCTCCAGCGCAGGAGCCTGGCCTGCAGCTCGGCCGCGCGCCGCGCGCAGGCGGCGAGCTGCTCGCCGCGCTCCGCGTGCACCGCCAGATCCTTGGCCAGCCGCGACGCCAGCGCGGAGAGCTTGCCGAGCTCGGCGGCGAATTCGTCGTGGCGCATCGCCCCATGCGCGTACTTGCCCGGCGGCCGGTCGATCGCCAGCCGGAACTGTTTCGCGGCGGTCATCAGCGCGGTGAGCTCGTCGACCAGGTCGCGGGCCTCGGGCGCCTCGGTCAGGATCGCCGCGGTCGCATCGCGCGTGAGTTCCTGGACCTGCGCGTTGCTGACCTGTTCGCCGAAGAACAGCGTGGCCGTGTCCGGCAGCTGGTGCGCCTCGTCGAAGATCACCGTGTTGCAGGCGGGGAGCAGCTCGGCCACGCCCTCGTCCTTGAGCATCACGTCGGCGAAGAAGAGATGGTGATTGACTACGACGACGTCGGCCTGCAGCGCCTCCCGCCGCGCCTTCATCACGAAGCACTCGGCATAGTTTGGGCATTCTGCCGACAGGCAGTTGTCGCGCGTCGAGGTCACGTCGCTCCACACCGCCGCGGTCTCCGGCACCGTGGAGAGCGCCGCCTTGTCGCCGGACGACGAGTGCTTGGCGAAGTGCGCGATGTCGCGCAGGTAGCGGACCTCGGTGCGGCTCTCCAGCCGCCCTTCTTTTGCAGTGCGCTCGAGGTGGTAGTGGCAGACGTAATTGGCGCGTCCCTTCAGCAGCGCGAGGGTCACGGGCACGTTCAGCGCCGCGCGCACTGTCGGCAGGTCGCGCTGGAACAACTGATCCTGCAGGGTCTTGGTGCCGGTCGAGATGATCACCTTGCCGCCCGAAAGCAGCGCCGGGACGAGGTAGGCAAAGGTCTTGCCGGTACCGGTGCCGGCTTCGGCGATCAACTGGCCGCGGCGCACGATAGTGCTGGCCACCGCGTCGGCAAACGCAACTTGTTGCGCCCGGGGCAGGAATCCCGGAACCGTGCGCGCCAGCGCCGATGCCGCGTCCAGGTACTCCTCCATCGACGGCACGCTTGCCACCGGCGCAGGCGCGGCTGGAACGTCGTCGTCGGGTGCGGCAGCGGCCATGGAATCAACACAGGAAAGGGCCGCCAGTGTAGCAAGTCGGCGGGACAGCCGGAATTGCAATTTGCCACAGCGCCATGCAAACTCCCTCCTTTCGTGAAGGCGCCGCCGAGTGATTCGAAACGCAAGCATCGCAGTACTCGCCCTGGCGCTACTCCTCGAAGCAGCATCCTGCGCGTTGGCGCAAGGCACGCCCGCCGCCAATCCCCAAGACGCCCCGCCCGCGGGCGCAGTGATCGCACCAGCGCCAGCGGATGCTGCGCCGGTCGCGGCGCCCACCCCGCCGGAGACGCCACCCGCGAATCGGATCACGGGCATCGAGACCAACCGCGACATGATCGCCGCCGAGGCGCCGACCGAGATCGTGATCAACGGCAGCGCGGGTGCCCACTGCGGGCTGATGATCGACTTCGGCGACGGCGCGCGCTCGGGCAACGTGGTCTCCCCATCGTCACCATTCCCACTTCGGCTCAGCCACACTTATCCCAAGGCTGCCGATGTCGTCGTGCGCGTGACCGGCGCCGACGAGGGCACAGCGCCGCCCTGCGACGGCGCCATTGAGGCGGCGGTGCACGTCTCGCCGGCGGGCTCGAAGATCGAGTACATCACACTGACGTCGGGCTGCCCCGAAGGCTGGGCGCTCAAGGGCGCGATCAATGCCGACAAGTCGTTCCGGTGCGCGCCGATACCCGACGCCAGCGCGCCGACCAACCTGATCCATTGCATCGACGGGATGAAGTACTTCGTCAAGGATGGCCACGTCGGCTGCCGGCATCCGCTGCCGGCCGCGCCGGAGCAGTTCGCGAAAGCGAAAACGCCGCCGGTCAAGGGCAAGATGGCGAAGGGCGGCGGACCGCATCCTGCCGGCGGGTCGACGACCAAGGCCCCCGCCGCCGCCAAACCCCCGGCCAAGGCGGCGGCCAGGGGACCGGCCAAGCGTGGAGCCTCACCGGGGTTCAAGAGCCCCGAGGCGCCGAACTGACGAGCCGACGCGGGGGCGCCTCGTTGCGCTGCTCCCAGGCACCGGCTAGTCGCCGCGCACGGTTCCTTCGCGTCGCGGATCGGCGCCACCCGTCCATCCGCGCGCGGTCCGGGCGATCGCCTGCAAGCCGCTGGTATGGCTGATCACGCGGACGTCATGCCCGAGGGCGCGCAGCTTGGGTTCCAGCGCAGCGGCGGCGGTGTCCTTTTCCAGTTCCACGTAGCCGAAATTGCGGCTGCCCATGTTGGGCAGGTCGATCGCCTGCTGCGGATCGAGCTTCCAGTCGAGCATGCCGACCAGCGTCTTGGCCACGTAGTTGATGATCGCGCTGCCGCCCGGCGAGCCGAGCACGGCATGGACCCGGCCCGCCCTGTCGTAGACGATGGTCGGCGCCATCGACGAGCGCGGCCGCTTGCCGGCCTCGACCCGGTTGGCGACCGGCTTGCCGCCCTCCGACGGCGCAAATGAGAAATCGGTCAGCTCGTTGTTGAGCAGGAAGCCGCGCACCATCTGCCGCGAGCCGAAGATATCTTCGATGGTCGTGGTCATCGCCAGCGCGTTGCCGTAGCGGTCGACGATCGACAGGTGCGAGGTCGACGGAAATTCCAGCGACGCATCGTCGGCCCACGCCACCTTCCGCTGCCGCGGCGCGGTCTGCGGATCGCCTGGCTGCGCCCGGCCCAGCGCCTGGCCGGGCCGGATCAGCCAGGCCCGCGCGTGCAGATAGTCGCCATCGAGCAATCCGGGCGGCGGCGGGACGAAATCGGGATCGGCCATGTAGCGGCCGCGATCGGCATACGCCAAGGCACCTGCTTCGGCGAACAGGTGCGCGGCGAACAACGAGCCGGGCTCCAGCCGCGATAGCTCGAAGCGCTCCAGCATCCCCAGCATTTGCAGCACGGTCATGCCGCCCGACGAAGGGAGCGGCATCCCGCACACCTTGTAGGCGCGGTACGGGCCGCAGACCGGCGCGCGTTCCTTCGCCTGGTAGCCGGCCAGGTCGGCTTCGGTCATGTCGCCCGGGTTCACCGGATGCGCGCGGACCTTGGCGACGATGTCGCGCGCGATGTCGCCGCGATAGAACGCGTCCGCCCCGCCGGCCGCGATCTGCCGCAGGGTGGCCGCGAACTCGGGATTCCGCAGCACGTAGCCGACCGGGTGCGGCTTGCCGTCGCCTTGGTAGAAATAGGCGCGCGCGGCGGCATCGCGCACCAGCGCCTTCTCGTTGCCGAGCGCACCATGCAGGCGTGCGCTCAAGGGAAAGCCGCGCTCCGCAAGCTCGATCGCCGGCGCGAACAGGGACGCCCACGGCAGGCGGCCGTGCTTCGCGTGGGCGAGTTCGAGCACGCGCAGCGTGCCGGGCACGCCGACCGACCGGCCGCCGACGACCGCGTCGGCGAATGTCAGCGGCTTGCCGTCCTTGCCCAGGAACCGCTCGGGCGTTGCCGCGGCGGGCGCGGTTTCCCGCCCGTCATAGGCGGCGAGTTTCCCAGTCCGGCCTTGATGGTGGATGATGAACGCCCCGCCGCCGATGCCAGAGCTCTGCGGCTCGACCAGGTTGAGCACGAGTTGCGCGGCGACCGCGGCGTCGACCGCGCTGCCGCCCTGCGCGAGGATCCGGAAGCCGGCGTCGGTCGCCAGCGGATTCGCGGTCGCGATCATCGCGTGCCTGCCGCTGACCGGCTGCTTGGGCGCCCAGCCGGAAGGTCCCTCGGGCGCCGCAGGCTGGGCGCCGGCGATTGCGCTGGCGGCCGCCAGCAGCAATGTCAGCAGCCGGTGGTGATAGTGTCGATGCATGAATGCCCCCCGCCCGGTCCGACGCCGGGATGCGCTGGATGATACTGCGAGTGGCGGTTGGCCGCGGCGGGCACCGGCAGCGCGGCGACGGGATCCCAGGCAGCGCGGGCCGGCGCGTGCGGGTGCCGCTTCAGGCGGCCTTGCCGGCCTCGGGACGACGGTCGCGATGGGTGACGACGCGGCGGTGCAGATCAGCGATGGCGCGGCGCGCGGTCGTCGTGAACAGGAACGGAAAGAAGGCGTGCACGAGGCAGGCCAGCCCGGCCGCGAGGAGCGCGGCGCCGAACGACAGCGCGACGCCCATGTGCTCGAAATAGGTCTCGCCGACAGAGGCGGGATGCGCGCGAAAGTGCTCGATCAATTTGTCCATGGGGCGGGAGTGTAGGCGGCGCGGCGGAGAATGCCTTGCTATTCTCCCTGGCGGTCAAGCGAGTTTGTAGAATAATTTTCTACATTCTGCTAAATTGGGGCCAACTTCATCCTGTGGCCAAGCCATGGACCGGATCGACAAGAAACTGCTCAGCCTGCTGCAGGAAGACGCGGACCGCCCGCTCGCCGAGCTCGCGGAAGCCGTCCACCTCACGCCCACGCCGTGCTGGAAGCGAATCCAGAAACTGCAGCAGCTGGGCGTGATCCGGAAGAAGGTGGTCCTCTGCGACCCGGCGAAGCTCAATCTCGGCCTGACCGCGTTCGTCGCCGTGCGCACCACGCAGCACAACGAGCAATGGCTGCGCAAGTTCGCCGCCGCAGTCCAGTCGATACCGGAAATTGTCGAGGCCTACCGGATGAGCGGCGAGATCGACTATATGCTGCGCATCGTCGTCCCCGACATCCAGGGCTACGACACGGTGTACCGCAAGCTGATCCGCGCCGTCGAGCTGTTCGACGTCAGCTCCAGCTTCGCGATGGAGCGGATCAAGTACTCCACCGCGCTGCCCGTCGACTTCGCGTAAACGAATCCGGCCGCGAATGATCGCGGCCGGATGCATTACCTGACCAGGAATGGTCAGCTTTGATCATCGGACTTCTTGCGGCTGGCCAGACGGTTCAGGTCCGCCACCAGTCGGTCGGCTTGCGGATTGTGGACCGTGGCGCGGACCAGGATGTCAGGCGGCAGCGCGGCCGTGCCGTAGTACGCACGGTTGTACTTGTCGGAGACATGCAGGACGCTGCCTTCGAGATTCAGCCCGCCATAGAGGCCCTTGGACCGGCTGAAGGCGACAAGGTCCGCGGTCACGTTGGCATTCGCGCCGGCCCCGACCGGGCCCGCCGCGATGCTGACGTCGCCGCCCAGCTTCGCCGAACTGGCGAGCAGCGAGTTCAAGCCCTTCTGGGTCATCACCAGCGTCACCGTTTCGGACACCGAAATTCCGGCCTGGAAGCCGATGCTCGCGGCGGCGACGTCGTAGAACGCGGGCCCGGTCCAGCGGCCGGAGTGCTCATCGCGCGCAAACAGGACCGCGCGGCCGCCGGCGCCACCGAGCACCCATCCGGCCTTCACGATCTGCGGTGCGATCAGCACGGCCCTGGCCTCGCCGATGTGCCTTTGCAGCCACGTGGCATCCGGATCGCGCATGAAGGTCGAGAAGGTCGTTTCCGCCCGGTTGACCAGTTCCTGCTGTTCCAATTGCGCCGTGGCCTTGCCGCCGGCGATGGCGAGCGACGAAACGAGTGCGACCAGGCCGATCCATCGTCGCGCGGCGCGAGTAGTGGTTTGAGTCCGTAGCATATGTTCTCCTTTCGTGGAATGAACGATCGGTGATGCGACCGCCAGCCACGACATCCCGTCGTGGCGCCGGCCCGGCCGCCGGAGCGGGAGATCCCGCCGCCGGCGGCCGTAAGCCCGTAGCGCCGGCTGGTCGTCACACGCGATGCATGGTGCACCGGTAACCAACCTGCCGCTGCGGCGCGTATCGACACTATCGCCTCGTTCATGCGCGCAACGTATCGGAGCGGCACTGAGGCGCCCGTAGGAATCGCGGCGTAGGAGACTGTAAGTGGAGAACTACACCGGGGGCGGGACCGTGGCGAAGCCTACTGCAACAGATCCACCCGTTCGCCGCGGCCCCGCCGCGCCGCGGCGCGCTCCTCGACGAAGCGCTGGAACTCCGGTTGCGTGCGGAACGCGCCGGAGGCGACGTAGTCCAGGGCGGAGGCCACGTGGAATGCGCGCAGGTAGCCGTCGACGCGGAATGCTTCCCGGCCGTCGGCATCGAAGAACACCAGCGTCGGCGCGTAGAAGATCCCGAGGCGCCGCGCCCAGTCGCGCGCGCGCAGCGTCTCGCCCGTTGGCGTCTGCACCACCGCGCCGGAGGCCGTGTCGATGCGCGCGACCTGGAACCGGCGCAGTTGCTCCGTCACCTCGGGCCGCCCCAGCACCTCGCCGTGCATCTCGCCGCAGGCGGCGCAGTTCTTCTGCTCGAACAGCACCAGCAGGGGTCCGGGGTTGCGCCTCTGGCTGTCGGCCAGCCGCAGCGGCGGCTTGAGCAGCGGTATCGACACGCGCCGGTTGCCGCCGCCCGGCTCCCGCGCTTGAGCGGCAAGGTAGTCGGCAAATGGCAACTTCTTTTCCAACCGCGCGCCGGCGTAGTCGAGCGCCGCCTCGAACTTCGCCGGCTGGAAGTAGCCGTTCAGGCGCAGCGCGACTTCGCCCTGTTCGTCGAACAGCAGCAGCGTCGGCGTGAATTGCACGCGCAGTGACCGCGCGTAGGCCTTCTCGGTCGTGGCCTTGCCCGAGAGATCCGTCACCTCGCGATCGCCCCAGATGTTGATCGCGATCACGTCGAACTGGCGGCGCGTCTTGGCGGCAATCCGTTCGTTGCCGAAATTGTCCTTCAACAGCCGGGTGCAGTAGGGGCAGCCGTCCTGGTAGAAATAGAGCAGCAGCCGCCGGCCGGATTTCGCCGCCTCGGCCACGTCCTCGTGCAGGTCGAGGAAGGACTCCTTGAACCACTTGGGCGGCTCCTGGTAACCGGGATTCACCATGCCGGGGTCGAGCCGGCCCTCCTCAGCAGCGCCGGCGAAGGCGCTGACGAGGAACAGTCCCAGGATCATAAGGCGATGCAGCATTCGATACCTCGGTTGAAGCGGTGGTTGGCAATAGTCGCACTCTGAGGAAAGGATCCTGCCAAGTCAACCTCCCTCACCCTCGATCCGTCACCCTGGGGGGGGAGAGGGAGGAAAGCAGGACGGCGCCCTTGGGCGCCGTCTTGTCTACCGATGACAACCCTCCGCTGCGCTACTGCTTGGCCGGCACGCCGGGCGCCGCGGGAGCGGGAGCCGGCCCGGTGGCCGCGGGCGATCCGGCAACGGGCGCCCCGACCGGCGGGCTTGTCGCTGCAGGCGCCGCGGCGGGCGCGGCCGCCGGCGCGGGCGTGGCTGCAGGTGCGGCCGCGGGCGCCGCGACCGGCGAGCTCATCGTGACCGGCGTCGACATCACCGGGCCGCCATGCACGTTGGGATTCGGCAGCAGCGGCACGATCAGCAGCGCGACGATGTTGATGATCTTGATCAGCGGATTCACCGCCGGGCCCGCCGTGTCCTTGTACGGATCGCCCACGGTGTCGCCGGTCACCGCCGCCTTGTGCGCGTCGGACCCCTTGCCGCCGAAGTGGCCGTCTTCGATGTACTTCTTCGCGTTGTCCCACGCGCCGCCGCCGGTGCACATCGACACCGCGACGAAGAGGCCGGTGACGATCGTGCCCATCAGCAGGCCGCCCAGCGCGGCAGGCCCGAGGACCAGGCCGACCACGACCGGCACCACGACCGGCAGCAGCGAGGGCACGATCATTTCCTTGATCGCGGCCTTGGTCAGCATGTCGACCGCCTTGTGATATTCGGGCTTGGCCGTGCCTTCCATGATGCCCTTGATCTCGCGGAACTGGCGGCGCACTTCCTCGACCACCGCGCCGGCGGCGCGGCCGACGGCTTCCATCGCCATCGCGGCGAATAGGAACGGAATCAGGCCACCGATGAAGAGACCCACGATCACCATGTGGTTCGACAGGTCGAAGCTGGTGTGCAGCCCGACCGAGTCGAGGCCGTGGGTGTAGTCGGCGAACAGCACAAGCGCGGCCAGGCCGGCGGAGCCGATCGCGTAGCCCTTGGTCACCGCCTTGGTCGTGTTGCCCACCGCGTCCAGCGGATCGGTCACGTCGCGCACTTCCTTCGGCAGGCCGGCCATTTCGGCGATGCCGCCGGCGTTGTCGGTGATCGGGCCGTACGCGTCAAGCGCCACGACGATGCCGGCCATCGAGAGCATCGACGTCGCGGCGACCGCGATGCCATACAGGCCGGCGAACCAGAACGAAGCCAGGATCGCCGCGCACACGGAGAGCACCGGCCATGCCGTCGATTTCATCGAAATGCCGATGCCGGCGATGATGTTGGTCGCGTGGCCGGTGGTCGAGGCTTGCGCGACGTGGCGGACCGGCGCGTACTCGGTCGCGGTGTAGTACTCGGTGATCACGACCAGCAGCGCGGTGAGCACCAGGCCCACGAAGCAGGCGCCCCACAGCGACAGCGTGGATACGCCTTCGATCCCGCCCATGATCCAGTTGGTGACGAAGTAGAACGCGATCAGCGAGAGCACCGCCGCGACGATCAGGCCCTTGTACAGCGCGGTCATGATCTTGCCGGTGCCGCTGTAGCGGACGAAGTAGCAGCCGATGATCGAGGCGATGATCGAGACGCCGCCCAGCGCCAGCGGATACACGGCGGCGGCCGCGGCATTGGCCTTCATCAGCAGCGCGCCCAGCAGCATCGTCGCGATGATGGTCACCGCGTAGGTCTCGAACAGGTCGGCAGCCATCCCGGCGCAATCGCCCACGTTGTCGCCCACGTTGTCGGCGATCACAGCCGGGTTGCGCGGGTCATCCTCGGGAATTCCCGCTTCGACCTTGCCCACCAGGTCCGCGCCCACATCGGCGCCCTTGGTGAAAATCCCCCCGCCCAGCCGCGCGAAGATCGAGATCAGCGACGCGCCGAACGCGAAGCCGATCAGCGGCTGGATGGCGTGGTGCAGGCCTTCCTTCATCAGGTTCGGTGCGGCATGGGCGGTGCCCAGCAGGTACCAGTAGAAGCCGGCCACGCCCAGCAAGCCCAGCCCGACCACCAGCATGCCGGTGATCGCGCCGCCGCGGAACGCGACGGCCAGCGCGGCGTTGATGCCGTTCCGCGCGGCTTCGGCCGTCCGCACGTTCGAGCGCACCGACACGTTCATGCCGATGAAGCCGGCGCCGCCGGAGAGAATCGCCCCCAGCGCGAAGCCGATCGCCGTGTTGGTCGAGATGAAGACCCAGATGAGGATGGCCAGCACCACGCCGATGATCGCGATGGTCCGGTACTGGCGGCCCAGATAGGCGGCCGCGCCTTCCTGGATCGCCGCGGCGATTTCCTGCATCCGGGCATTGCCGGCGGGCTGCCGGTTGATCCAGGCAATCGAGTAGAAGCCGTACAGAACGGCCGCCGCGCCGCACACGAGCGCCAGAACGATGGGTGATGACATTGAAAACTCCTCCGCAGAAACACAAAAGGGGAAAGCTGAAATCCGTGGCGCGGGCCGGCTTGGTGCGGCCCTGCGGCAAAAAGCCCTATATTGTAAACGGTTGAAGCTTTTTCGGCACAGCCCTGTTCTTGAGGCGGACGAACTCGGGAAGTCCGTTCCGGAACCGCAGCGGCGCTTCGCCCATGGTCAGCGGCTGCAGGTAGGCGCGGGCCCTGGCGGTGATCCCGAAGCCGTCGGCGGTGATGAAGTTCTTCGGCAGCATCTTTTCGTGGTTGGCGATGCGCTCCAGCGGCACCGGCTCGATCTTCCACCGGTACGGCCGGTCCGCGGTGCGGATGATCGCCGGCATCACGCCGTTGAGGCCCTTCAGCGCGTACTCGACGGCGGCCTTCCCCACCGCGTAGCTTTGCATCAGGTCGGTGTTCGATGCCAGGTGGCGCGCCGCGCGCTGCAGGTAGTCGGGCAGCGCCTGGTGATACTTGTGCCCCAGCTTTTCGCGGATCAGCTTGGCGATGGTCTCCCCGGCGCCGCCCAGCTGCGCGTGGCCGAACGCGTCGCGCAGGCCGAGTTCGGAAATGAACTTGCCTTCGGCGTTCAAGAGGCCTTCGGAGACGCCGACGCAGCAATAGCCATGCGAGGCGATCTTGCCCGCGACCGCGGCCAGGAACGGCGCCTCGTCGAACGGCCGCTCGGGAAACAGCAGCAGCAGCGGCAGGTCGTTGGCCTCGTCGGCGGCCAGGCCCACCGCCGCGGTGATCCAGCCGGCGTGCCGGCCCATGACTTCCATCACGAATACCTTGGTCGAGGTCTTGGCCATCGACTCGACGTCGTACGCCGCTTCGCGCATCGACGTGGCCACGTACTTGGCGACCGAGCCGAAACCGGGGCAGTTGTCGGTGCCGACCAGGTCGTTGTCAACGGTCTTGGGGACGTGGACGCAGGTCAGCGGGTAGCCCATCTTCGCGGACAGCTGCGAAACCTTGAGGCAGGTGTCGGCGGAGTCGTTGCCGCCGTTGTAGAAGAAGTACTGGATGTCGTGCGCGCGGAAGACATCGATCAGCCGCGCGTACTGGAGGGGATTCTGCTCGGGCGTCTTCAGCTTGTAGCGGCAGGAGCCGAACGCGCCGCCGGGCGTGCGGGTGAGGCCGGCGAGCGCCGCCGCCGACTCGCGGGAGGTGTCGATCAGGTCCTCGGTCAGCGCGCCGATGATGCCGTTGCGCCCGGCGTAGACGCGGCGGATCCGGTCCTTGTGCCGGCGCGCGGTCTCGAGCACGCCCGCGGCGCTGGCGTTGATGGTGGCGGTCACGCCGCCGGATTGGGCATAAAAGGCGTTGGGTATGGCCATGGCGGTCTCCTGGGCAGGTTGGAAATTCAGGCAGTCATCCGCTGCAGCAACGCACCGGCGTCAGTGTTTCCCGGCTCCCGGCGCAGCAGCGCCACCAGCAGTGCGCGCGCGGCGGCCGGGTTGCCCGCCGCCATCTCGACCCGCGCCAGATTGCACGCGATGTCGGAGCGTTCGGGGTGCGCCCGCAGCGCAGTGCGCAGGCAGGCCAGGGCTTCCCCGCTCGCGCGCCGCGCGTGCAGCAGGCGCGCGAGCTGGTTGAGCGCGTCCGGGTCCTTGCCGTGGATGTGCAGCGCTTCGCGATAGTGGCCCTCGGCTTCCTGCAGGTCGCCGCGCGCCAGCGCGGCGGCGCCGGCTTCGGCCCGCGCGGCGAACCGCTGCCGGAGTTCGTCGCGGACCCCGGCCCATTTGCCATGCACCGCCGCAAGCGACGCGAAATTGACCTCCGGATCGAAATTCATGCCCCCGCCGGCGCCGGACTCGCCGGTGTCCGAGCGCCAGTTGGTCGTGGGCCGGCCATGGAACGCGAAATCGGTGCGCTCGGAGCACTGCAGCCAGAAATCCCAGTCGTCGTACGCGCCGACCTCCGGGTCGAAGCGGCAGCCCTCCTCCACCAGCCGGCGGTCGAACAGCGCCGCGCCCACCTGGATGTAGTTGCGCTCGTGCAGCGCCAACCGGTCGTAAGGCGACTCGATCACGCCCAGCTTGCCTCCGTCCGCGCCGATCACCTTGATCCCTGAATACGCGACGCGCGCGTCCGGGTTCGCCGCCAGCGTCGCCACCAGGCCCGACACATGGTCCGGGTCGTGGAAGTCGTCATCGTCGAGGAACACGCAGTGCTCGCCCCGCGCCGACTCCAGCCCGACATTCGCGGCCTCGGCCCGCGACAAGCGCTTGCCCGTGCCGACCAAGCGTAGCGGGAACGGTCCGCAGGTGTGCGCCAGCGCCGGGTGGGACTTGCCGGAGGCGGCGACGACCCGGACTTCGATGTTCTCGTACTCCTGCGCCCCGACCGAGCCGAGCGCCATGTGCAGCAGCAGGCGCCCCATGCTGCGGATGATGACGGTGACCAGGCCTCCGGTCATGTCGTCAGAGCAGCCAGCGCGCGCACCTTGATCTCTTCCACGCCGCCCACGCCGGAGACTTTGCGGTACTTGGGCGCCTGCGGGTCGCCGGAGGCCATCCATTCGCCGTAGTATGCGATCAGCGGCGAGGTCTGCCGGACGTAGACCTCGAGCCGCTTCCTGACCGTCTCCTCCTTGTCGTCCTCGCGCTGGATCAGATCCTCGCCGGTCACGTCGTCCTTGCCCGGAACCCGCGGCGGATTGAACTTGACGTGATACGTGCGGCCCGAACTCAGGTGCGCCCGGCGACCGCTCATGCGCTGGATGATGTCCTCGGCAGGGACGTCGATTTCCAGCACATAGTCGACCCGGACGCCGGCCTCGCGCAACGCGTTGGCCTGCGGCAGCGTGCGCGGGAAGCCGTCGAAGAGGTAACCGTTCGCGCAATCCGGTTGCTGCAGGCGGTCCTTGACCAGGGCGATGATGATGTCGTCGGAGACCAGCGAGCCCTTGTCCATGACTTTGGCCGCCGCCAGTCCCAGCGGGGTGCCCGCCTTGACCGCAGCACGCAACATGTCACCGGTGGAGATCTGTGGAATCCCGTAGGCTTCCGTGATGAAAGTCGCTTGCGTACCTTTGCCGGCGCCGGGCGGGCCCAGCAGGATGAGTCGCATGATGATTGGCGCAGTCTTCAGAATGGGGAGGCGTAAGGGGCGCCGCGCGGGCCGGCCGCCGCTTACGCATCACGATTCGAGGGCGTTCAGCTGGAGCCGCCCGCCATTGTCCCAGATTTCCATGCCTGCTCAAATAATGCTCTGACTTTGATCAAGTCTTCTTCGGTATCCACGCCCGGCGGCAGCGGCCCGGGCAGGACCTCGACGATGATCCGGTAGCCGTGACCCAGCGCACGCAACTGTTCCAGCGCCTCGAATCGCTCCAGCGGCGTCTGGGTCAGCGTCGGATAGCGCGCGAGAAAAGCGGCCCGGTACGCGTAAAGGCCGATATGGCGGTACGCTGGCAGGCCCTCTGGTAACGCCGGTAGCGCCGGCGGCGCCGTGCCGGCCTGGCCGAAGGCTTCGCGCGCGAACGGGATCGGCGCGCGGCTGAAGTAGAGCGCACCGCCCCGCTGGTCGCAGACGACCTTGACGACGTTGGGGCTGAAGAACTCCGCGGCGTCGGCCAGCGGATGGCACGCGGTCGCGATCGCCGCGTCCGGCGCATCGCGCAGGGCCAGCGCCACGCCGCGTATCACCGCCGCATCGAGGAGCGGCTCGTCGCCCTGCACGTTGACCACGATCGCCTCCGGCGGGAGCGCGAGCTGCGCGGCGGCTTCGGCCAGCCGGTCGGTCCCGGTGGGATGGTCGGCGCGGGTCATCACGACGTCGACGCCATGCGCACGCGCCGCCGCCTCGATCCGGGCGTCGTCGGTGGCGATCAGCACCCGCCCGGCGCCGCTGTCGCGCGCCCGTTCCGCCACGCGCACGACCATGGGCTTGCCGCCGATGTCGAGCAGCGCCTTGCCAGGCAGGCGCGTGGACGCGTAGCGCGCGGGGATGATGACGGTGAACATGGGCGGGGGATGGGTTCGGTGCAGCGTGGGGACCGATGGATTGTACCCAAACAGCGGGCGACAACGTCGATGGGGCGTAGGATGGGTGGAGCGAAGCGATACCCATCATTGCCGATTCGAAGAGAAGATGGGTATCGCTTCGCTCCACCCATCCTACGGCAGGTTACGGCCGGCGGTCGAACTGGCGGTAGAGCAACAGCAGGATGACGGTGGCGAGGGCGAGCAGATGGACGTCGATCAGCCATGCCGCCACGGGCAGGCACGCGAAAAACAGCCGCACCCCGTAGGTGAAGCTGCCGCCGGCGAGATTGAGGTAGCGGGCCACTTCGGCGGGCGGGACGGACTGCGCCGTGTCCTGCGGCAGCACGATCATGTAGCCGACATGGTTGAACAGCCGAATCGCCTGGACGAAAAACACGAAGGCGGCGAAGAACACCGCGACCAGCATCATCACTTTCAGGGGTTGCAATCCGGCGGCGAACGGCAGGCCCAGGTCGCGATGCCAATCCACGGCTTGCCGGTTGACTTCGGTGCTCATCGTGAACACGCCGGGAATCGCGAGGCCGGCGATCGAGGCCATGAAGCTCGAGGCCATCACCGAATTGCGCAGGGTCTGCACCGCGACGATCTCCTGCAGGCCCTGCTGCATCAGGGCGACCACCCATTGCACACGCACCCTTGCCTGCCATCCGCGCAGGTTCGGACTGTCGCTGTCGGCGTGGCGGCCGCGCTGCACCCATTCGTAGATGAGGACCGCGATGACGCAGGCGGCAAACCAGCCAAGTTCGTACAAGGTTGCATTCCATTGCTGCATCAAGTTCTCCGATGTCGGGCCGGGACGTTTGGACCAAGGGGCCGCCGCGCAGCGCCGGCTTCCCGGCAAGCGCTACCTCTCGGCTTCCTCGGGCGTGAGCTTGCGCGCCTCGTCTTCGAGCATCACCGGGATGCCGTCGCGTATCGGATAGGCCAGCCGGGCGGACTTCGAGATCAGTTCCTGGCGCGCCTTGTCGTAGAGCAGCGGACCCTTGGTGACGGGGCAGACCAGGATCTCAAGCAGTTTGGGGTCCATGCAGTTTCTCCAGTATCAGTTCGATCAGCCCCGGCGCGGGCGCGGCCTCGACCGGCAGCGTCCACATCCGCGCGTCGGCCATTGAACCGCATTTTATCGCGTCCTTGTCGGTCATCAGGATCACTTCGGCGTCCGGCAGCGCGAGGTCGCTCCCGGCGTAGGCATGATGGTCGGCAAAGGCGTGACAGACCGGGTCCAGGCCCAGCGCACGGAGGCTGGCGAAAAAGCGCCCGGGGTTGCCGATGCCCGCGATGGCATGCACCCGCCGGCCGCGAAAGTCCGCGGCGACGGCGAAACGCGCCGCGCCGGCCAGGCTGACAAAGCGCGCGCCCTCCAGCCGCATCGCGAATTCGGGGACCGCGCGGCCCGCCGCCCATGTCGCCCCTGCCACCCGCATGGCGCCGGACGTGCCGCCGTTGACGACGATCGCATCGACGGTGTTCGCGCGCGCCGCCGGCTCGCGCAGCGGGCCCGCCGGCAGCAAGGCGCCATTGCCGAAGCCGCGCTCGCCGTCGACGACCAGGATCTCGACCGCGCGGGGCAGCCGGTAGTGCTGCAGCCCGTCGTCGCTGACCAGCACGTCGGTTCCGGGATGGGCGCGCAGCAAACCGCGCGCGGCCGCGAGCCGGTCGCGGCCGATCCAGACCGGGACACCCGTGCGCGCCAGCAGCAGCGGCTCGTCGCCGGCCTGGCGCGGATCGTCGCCCCGGGCCACCGCGCGCGGCGCGGCGTTGGCGCCGCCATGGCCGCGCGACACGATCCCCGGATGCAGTCCGTGCGCGGCCAGCGCGCGCGCCAGCCACGCCACCAGCGGTGTCTTGCCGGTGCCCCCGGCCGTGATGTTGCCCACGATGATCACCGGGACCGGCAGCGGCGCCGGGCGCGCGATGCCGGTGCGGTAGACCGCGCGCCGGCCGCCGGCAATGGCGGCGAACAGCCAGGACAGCGGGAGCAGAAGCGTGGTGAGCGGGGTCAGGGCCGGCCGGTACCAGTCGCGCACCAGCCTCTCGCGGAACGATGGCGCGGAATCGATTCCGGCCACGGGCGCCCTACTTGTTCGCCGTGTTCTGGGTGGCGAAGGTGATCTGCAGGATGCCGGCCAGCCGCGCCGCTTCCATCACATGCACGACGGACTGGTGCGTGGCGTTCGCGTCGGCGTTGATGATGATCACCGGATCCTTGGCGTCGCCGGCGGCGGACTTGAGCGTTTCGACGAGCTGCGGCACGCCGGTGAAGGTGAACACCGCCTTGTTGATCACGTAACGGCCGTTGGCGTCGATGCCGATGTTGATCTCGCGCGGACGCTGCTTGCTTTGCTCGGCATCGGCTTCGGGCAGCGTGATCTGCAACTCGGCGAAGCGCTGGTAGGTGGTCGTCACCAGCAGGAAGATCAGGATGACCAGCAGGACGTCGATCAGCGGTATGAAGTTGATCTCGGGATCCTCGCGGACCCGCAGGGCGCGGAAGTTCATCGGTCGCCGGCCTTACTTCCGTTCCTGGTTCGCGACTTCGACCAGCTTGACCGCCTGCTGCTCCATTTCCAGCACCAGGTCGTCGATCTTGCGGCGGAAGTGGCGATAGAACGCCATGCTGGGAATGGCGACGATCAGTCCGTAGGCGGTGTTGTAAAGAGCGACCGAGATGCCGTGCGCCAACTGGCCCGGGTTGCCGGTCGTGGGCGAGCTCGACCCGAAGATCTCGATCATCCCGACCACGGTGCCGAACAGGCCCATCAGCGGCGACATCGCAGCGATAGTCCCCAGCGTGGTCAGGAAGCGCTCCAGATCGTGCGCGACCGTCCGCCCCGCCTCCTCGATCGATTCCTTCATCACCGCCCGCGGCGAGCGCACGTTGATCAAGCCGGCGGCGAGCACGCGGCCCAGCGGACCCTGCTGCGCGGTCTTGTTGACCAGCTCCTGGGTCAAGCCGCGCGCCTTGAACTCCTCCAGCACTTTGTCGACCAGGCCCTTCGGGGCGACGGTGACCTGGCGCAGCATCCAGAGCCGTTCGATGATGAGCGCCAAGGCGACGATGGAGCTGAAAATCAACAACCAGATAGGCCAGCCAGCAGCCTGAATCAGCGACCACACAGGTAAGTACTCCAAAGGGAGGGCAGCCCCAAATGTAGCCTGCGCGGCGGTTTTGGGCAAGCGGCGCATTCAAGGCGCAACTGTTCCAGCCCGTGCGGGCCGGACTATTTCCGCACCGGCTCTCCGAACGCAGTATCGCGCTAGTCGATCTTCGCCCCCGACTCGGCCACGACCTTCTTCCATTTCGCGATGTCGGCCGCCTGCCGCGCGGTGTAATCCTCCGGCGTGCCCAGCGCGGGCTCCATCCCGAGACCCAGCAGGCGCTCGCGCACCTCGGGCTGCGACACGATGGCGTTCACTTCGCGATTCAGGCGGGCGACGATTTCCTTCGGCGTTCCCGCCGGCGCGAACAATCCGAACCACGCCACCGTCTCGAAGCCGGCGAGTCCCGACTCCGCCACGGTCGGCACGTCGGGCAGTCCCGGATAGCGCTTCAATGTCGTCACCGCCAGCGCGCGCAGCTTGCCGCCTTTCACGTGCGGCAGCATCGGCGGCAGGTTGCCTATCATCACCTGCACCTGGCCGCCGATCAGGTCGGTGAGCGCCGGCGTCGAGCCCTTGTACGGCACGTGATTCATCTTGATGCCGGTCATGCTCTTGAACAGCTCGGCCGACAGGTGCGCCGAACTGCCGTTGCCGCCCGACGCATAGTTGATCGCCCCCGGATTCGCCTTCGCATAGGCGATGAACTCGGCCACCGACTTCACCGGCAGCGAGGTGTTGACCGACATCATGTTCGGCGACACCGACACCAGCGCCACCGCGGTGAAGTCCTTCGCCGGGTCGTACGAGAGCTTGCTGTAGAGCGCCGCGTTGATCGCGTGCGAGCCGGCGTTGGCCATGATCAGCGTGTAGCCATCGGCCGGCTGGCGCGCGGCGAACTCGGTGCCCACGACGCCGCCCGCGCCCAGTTTGTTGTCGATGATCACCGGCTGCCCCAGCACCGCCGCGAGCTTGTCGCTGATCAGCCGCGCGGTCAGGTCCGACCCGTCGCCGGGCGCGCTGGGGACGACGATGTGTATCGGCCTGGTCGGGTACTGCGCCGCCGCGCCGGCGGCCAGCGCGCACAGCGCGGCGCCGGCGAGCCATTTCCAGTTTGCATGCATGTTCAGGCGTCTCCGTTGTTGCGCGTTCCGGAATGGAAGGCGCTTATTGTTGACCGGGCCGCAGCGGCCGCACCCACGGCAGCCCGAGCATGGTAACGCAGCACAGCGCGCCGCCGGCGACGAACGTCGCGGCCGGGTTCACATGCTGCCACAACACCCCGGCCAGGACGCTGGCGACCAGCAGCATCACGCCGGACACGAGGTTGAAGACGCCGAACGCGCTGCCGCGCAGCGCCGCCGGCGCCGTGCCCGCGACCATCGCCGCGAGCACGCCCTGGGTCAGCCCCATGTGCAATCCCCACAAGGCGACGCCGCCCAGCGCCATCCAGGGCGTCGTCGCCAGCGCGAGCACCGCGTCGGCGGCGATCAGCACGACGAGTCCCGCCGCGAGCAGGCCGCGCGCATCGACCCGGTCGGCCAGCAACCCGGCCGGGTACGACACCAGCGCGTAGACGATGCTCATCACCGCGATCGCCGCGGGGCCCCATAGCAGACTCGCGTCGAACGCGCTCACGCGGAGCACCAGGAAGGCTTCCGAAAACCGTGCCAGCGTGAACACCGCGCCCAGCGCGACCACGACCCAATAGTCGGCGGCGAAGGCGCGCGCGTCGGACCAGCGCAGGCCGGCGCCGCGCTTCCCTGCGCCGGCCGGCTGCTGCCCGGACGCCGCGACATGCGCAGGCTCGGGCACGGCCTGCTGTCCACGCGCAGCAGTGCCGGGTGGCTCCCGGACCACCACCAGCAGCAACAGCCACGCCGCCATTGCCGGCACGACGGCGAACCACAGCGCGGCGCGCACGTCGAACGCGGCGCCGAACACGCCGGCCAGCAATGCCATCGCCGCCAGCGGCCCCAGCACCGCGCCCACCGTGTCGAGCGACTGCCGCATCCCGTACGCGGCGCCGCGTTGCTCCGGCGGCGTCACGTCGGCGACCAGCGCGTCGCGCGGGGCTCCGCGTATGCCCTTGCCGATCCGGTCCAGGAAGCGCGCGGCGAACACCAGCCCGGCGCCGCCGGCCAGCGGAAACAGCGGCTTGGTCAGCGCGGCCAGCCCGTAACCCAGCAGCAGCAACGGCTTCCTCTTGCCCAGCGCGTCGGACAGCGTTCCCGAAAAGACCTTCACGATCGCCGCGGTGGCCTCGGCCACGCCTTCGATCCACCCCAGAGCGACGACGCTCACGCCCAGCGTCGCGGTCAGATAGACGGGCAGCAGGCCGTGGATCAGTTCGGACGAGAAATCCATCAGCAGGCTCACCAGCCCCAGCGCCCAGACGGTGCGGGGCAGCGGCGCCATCAGCGACCCTCGCCCAGTTCGCGGAGCCGCGCCAGGCGCTGCGGCTCGTTGGCCTGCAGGTAACCGTCGTCCTTGAGCAGCACATGCGCCCGCGCGAAGCTCGGGCGCGCCTCGGACGCGCGGCCCAGCGCCAGCAGGTTCTCGCCGATCTCCTCGTGCACGTAGCCGTCGCCGGCCGACGCGGCCGCCGGATCGTCGCGCAGCGCGAGCTGGCGCTGCAGCGCTTCCTCCACGCGGCCCAGCGAGCGCAGGCAGCGCGCGACGGTCCACTGCGCGATGCGCACCGCTTCCGGCCGGCCGCGCGCTTCGGCCGCGGCCAGCGCCTTGTCGAACATGTCCAGCGCCGCCGCGTAGTCCTTCTGGTCGTGATACGTCCAGCCGATGTTGTTGTACAGCGCGACCAGCCACTTCTTCGCGCGCGGGTCCGGCGTGCGCTCGGTCAGCGCCAGCGCCTTCAGGTTCCACTCGTGCTGCGCGGCGGGCGGCGTGACGATCGCCATCATGTGCGCCGCGTCGATCGCGTAGAAGTCCAGCCCGGCGGCGCCGGCGCGCTCCCACGCGGCGGCGAACAGCGCCGACGCGCGCGCCTTGTCGCCCGCCGAATTGAACGCCCGCCCGCGCTCGAGTTCGTAGCGGACGCGCACTTTGGGACTCACCGCGGCAAGGCCCGCTTCGACCTGGTCGAGCAATTGGTGCGCCTGGTCGAAGTTCCGCCGCAGCGAGTGCGTGCGCGCGATCTGCGTGAGCAACTGCGCATGCGCCTCGGTCCCGGGCGGATGGCGCGCCAGTTCGGCGCGAAAACGCGCCTCGGAATCGGCCGGCTTGCCGTAGTCCCACAACTGCTCGAAGTCCTGATCGGTCGACACCGTGGCCGTGACGCTCTCCCGGCCGGCGCATGCGGCCAGGGCACAGGCCGCGACGGCGGCCGCCATCGCGAGGCGCGCGGCGTTCCAGCCCATGATCAGGATGCGCTCCGCGCCTTTGGCAGACCCGCCGCGCTGACCAGCACCGCGCGACCGTGCGCCCGGCGGACGAGAACGTGTCCCGACGGCCAACGAATATTGCTCATGCCTTGCTCTCCAGGTACGCGCGCGGATGCGCGACGCCGCGCCGCCGGCGCCGGCTGCAGGCGCGCGCCGCGCGCGCCGTAGCATAGGTGTTTTGCACGGCGCGGTCAAAGTCGCCGGCGCGTTCCGCGCACGGCCCGGCCGGCCGCGCCGGATGCGTTACACTTTCCCCGGACATGCCCAGAAAAACCCGCCCGCCCCCGGCGCCCCCGCGCCCATCTTGACGCCGTCCGATCTGACCGAGACCGACAAGCCGCATTGGTTGCGCAGCTGGAAAGTCATGGTGGTGCTATGGCTGGTGATGCTCGGACTGGTATGGATGGCGTTGAGCTACCATGTGGACAAGACGGTGATCGCCGGCAGCGTCGTGGTCGTGGGGCTCGTCTCGAACGCGTTCGCGTGGCTGCTGGGCATCATCACGCTGATCCCGATCATCGGCCCGCTGATCGTCAAGGTGCTCTCGATCGGCTTCATCTGGCTGCTCAACGCCGTCGGCTACCTGGTTTCGTTCGTGGCGATCAAGCGCGGCTATTCGAAGGACGTGCTGACTTACCGCGGCGTGACCATCGCGCTGATCATCGGCATCGTGATCGGCTACGTGCTGGGCAAGCTGATCTGAATGCGGGCGGAGCCTGTAAGCGCGGGCGCTGGCCGATCGACCAACCACTCTTCCAATCACGCGGAGCCAACCACATGACGACTGAAACCGCAACGCTGGCCGGCGGCTGCTTCTGGTGCCTCGAGGCCGTGTACGATGAACTCAACGGCGTCCTCTCGGTCGAGTCCGGCTACATGGGCGGGCGGACCCCCGATCCGACGTATGCCGAGGTGTGCGACGGCAACACCGGGCACGCGGAAGTCGTGCAGATCACCTTCGACCCCGGCGTGGTGTCGTTCCGGGAACTGCTCGAGGTGTTCTTCACCATCCACGATCCGACGACGCTGAACCGGCAGGGCAGCGACGCGGGCACGCAGTACCGCTCGGCGATCTTCCATCACACGCCGGAACAGAGGGCGACAGCCGGGGAAGTCATCGCGGCGCTCACCGCAGCGGGGGTCTGGGGCCGGCCCATCGTGACCGAAGTCGTGCCGGCGTCGAAGTTCTATGTCGCCGAGGACTACCACCAGGAGTACTTTGCCCGGACCGGCAGCGCCAACCCCTATGCTCGGTGGTCGTCGCCCCGAAGGTGGCGAAGTTCCGCAAGCACTTCCTGGCCAGGCTCAAGCGCTGAGCGGAGTCCGGCCGGGAGGGAGGCCGGACCCCGCGCTACACCAGTCATCACGGCATCGCCATGGCGAACAAACTCGACGACATACACTGGCTGACCGGCGCCGGACAGGCGGTACGGCAGCTGCGCTGCCCGGTCTGCGGCGTGACCGGCCCGCACCGTCCCGTGCTCGAAGTGCCCTCCGCGGTCGCGCCGTTCCCGCTGCTGAAGTTCCTTCATTGCGAGTCCTGCGGCAGCGGCCAGTTCGACCCGCCCGGGGTGACGAACTTCGCCGACATGGTCGAGCGCGACGACGCGTTCTGGCGGTTCTACGTCGAGGTCGGCGGCGGCGTCTGGGAGACCATCTGGCCCGTGCTCGCGGAGAAGACGCCCGGGCGGCGGACCCTGCTCGATGTCGGCTGCGGTTTCGGCTTTGCCGTCGACTACTGGCAGCGCATCCATGGTGGCGAAGCGGTCGGCGTCGAACTCGCGCACTACGGCGCGGTCGGCGCGCGGATGCTGGGGATCACGGTCCATGACAGGATGCTGCAGGACGAGCCGGCGCTGGCGGGCCGCCGCTTCGATGTCGTCTACGCCTCGGAGGTGATCGAGCATGTGCCCGATCCCGGCGCTTTCGTCGCGCTGCTCGCGAACTACGTCGCCGGCAACGGCGTGCTGGTGCTCACGACACCCTGCAGGGAGTACGTCGAGCCCGCGCAGCATTCGCTGACCCTGCACGCCGCGCTCTCCCCGGGCTTCCACGGCTTCCTGCTCTCGGAGGATGCGCTGGCCGGCACCGCGCGGCGCGCCGGATTCGCGCACGTCGCCGTGCGCCGCTTCGGCGAGCGCCTGTTCCTGTGGGCGTCGCGCGCACCGCTCGCGGTGGATCCGGCGCCGGCCAAATTGCAACCGACGTATCGCGCCTACCTCGAGGCGCACGCCGGACTGCCCGACACCACATCCCCGGTCTGGCAGGGCATGGCCTACCGGCTGATCAAGGAATACGTAGGCGCGAACCGCGCCGCCGAGGCGAGCGCTCTCGCGCGGCGCCTCGTCGCCGCATGCGCACTGGCATTCGGGCCGCAAATCGAAGACCCGGCGGCCGCGCAGGAATTGCTGCGAAAGTGCGCTGATCTCAGCGCCGTCGGCCGCGTCGTTCCGTATTTCCTGCCCAGCCTGTACTTCTATCTGGGTCTCATCGCGCAGCACTTCGAGAACGACATCGAGCGCGCGGAACGGATGTTCGCGGGCGCCGCCGGCTGCACGCTCGCGGTCGCCCCGCTGGGGCACTTCCTGGAAGCGGCCTCGCTGCTCTGGATGGCGCGCGCCGCGCTGGCGGAAATCCGTTTCGCGCGCGGCGACATCGCCGGCGGCGCCCGCCTCTACGCCGCGATCGCGGCCGCCGGCGGCGCCTGCACGGAAGAGAACGGTTACGCGATCGCCGACCGGGCGTTGCTCGAGAGCCGGATTCCGACCATTACGGAAAACCTGCTCGCCGCCGGCCACGCCGCGGCCGCCGCGGAGATGTTCGCCGGGTACCGCGCGCATGTGCAAAGGCAGTATGGCGCGGGACTGCTGACGGCGCCGGGCGTCGCGACGGCGCTGGCGGCGGGCCCGGCGCCGCTCGATCCGCTGTTCGCGCCCGCTTTTTCGGCAATTCTCGCGCAGCAAGGGCGGATCGCTGCCGGCGGCGCGATCGCGGGGCTCTCCGCCTTGCTCGACATCGCCGACCGCTGGTCCGCGGATCCGGTGCTGGGGCGGCGGATGCAGGATCATGCGCAACGCCTGCGGCGGCTGCTGCCGGCGCCGCGCCCGGCCGCGGCGCCGACGCTGTCCTACAGTTTCACCATGAAGAACGGCAAGAGCGGTCCAGGGCAGGCGCCCTGATGCGGATCGTGGCGGCGTGCCGCGGAACGGGAGATGGAACGCGGGGCGGGACGCGTGCCGCCGAGCGCAAGGCGGGACCCGGGGCGGGGCGACTCGCGCCGGGCGGCGTGAGCGCTACGCCAGCGCGCCGTGGCAGGCCTTGTAGCGCTTGCCGCTGCCGCAGGGACAGGGGTCGTTGCGGCCCGCCGCCTTGATGCCGGTCGGCGTCGGCGCCGCCGCGGCCGCGGACGGAGAGCCCGCCAGGCGGGCCCGCAGGCGCGCGGCTTCCGCGTGACCCGGATGCGCGCCCAGGATCCGGTTCGCGACCATTGCCGCTTCGTCATTGCGCTGCAGGTCCGCCAGGTTCTTCGCCAGCTGCATGCATTGCAGCGACCCGAGTATCGCCGGCGTCGCCATGTTCAAGAACGCCGCGATGTCGGCGCGCTGGAAAAACAGCCAGAAATTGAACAAGCCGTGAAAGCCGAACGGCTGCCCCTTCGGATACGTCGCCTCGAACGAGAACTGGTCGGCCACCGCGTCGGGCGCGAAGCGGATGCCGTGCGCCGCCTCGAGGTACGTGCGGTACGTGCGGCAGATCGCGACGTCCTCGATCGGATACTCTGCGACGTGCGGGTCGGCCAGAGCGCGGAGCAGGCGCGCCGAGCGCAGCGAGAAGCCGCCGTTGCCGACCGCATGGCCGTCGTCGGGCCAGCCCCAGCGGGCGCCGATGTAGTCGTAATCGAGGAACGCATCGCTCCATGCTGCCGGATTGATCACGAAGCCGTCCCACTGGATCATCAGCACGAAGTCGGTGCGAATGTGCGCGCCGAGCTCCTTGACCACATAGTGGGAGTAGGCATCGCGGGAGGCAAGCGGCGGAATGCGCACGACGTCGATGCCGTCGATTTCGTACGCGCGATCGGTGACGAACAGCACGCGGGCGAACGCGCATTTCTGGACGCATTGGCCGATCGCGGCGAGGGCCAGTTCGTGATTGACGCAGTCGACGCAGCAAAGCGTGACACGGCTGAGGTTGAGCATGGACGCTGCGCGGAGAACGATGGCATAGAATACAGCTTTTCGAAAGCGCAACTCTCCCTTGGCCGTCGGACGAAATGACCCCTGCCCCTGCGGCAGCGGCAAGCGCTACAAGCAGTGCCACGGCGGACTGGGCGCGGTGCCCGCGGCGCCTGCGGCGCCCCCGCCCGCGGTGCTGGCCGCGATGAACGCGGCGCTGGCGCATCAGCAGCAGGGCGAGTTCGCCGACGCCGACCGGATGTACGGGCTGGCGCTGACGCTGGCCCCCGACAACTTCGACGCCCTGCACATGCAGGGCGTCGTCGCCTACCAGCGCCGCGAGTTCCACCGCGCCGAGGCGCTGATCCGCCGCGCGATCGGCATCAATCCGCGTGTCGAGACCGCACATCACAACCTGAACCTGGTGCTGCAGGCGCACGCGCTGGAGTCCGAGCTATGCCGGTCCATGCTTCCCGCGCTCGCCGACTGGTGCGCGCCGGGCGCTCCGGCGCGCACGGCGACGACGCACGTGATCACGTTTGACGCGATCGACAGTGAAATGTTGCGCCACTACCGCGCAGCGCTTGAACGCGCGCTGGCCGCGGAGCCGGAAGTCCGCATCTGGCGGCAGCAGAGAGACGGCGCGCTGCAGGCCGGGCTCGACGCGCTTCCGGAAGCGCTGCCGCGCGCCGGGATGTTCGTGTTCGTCGGCGCCGGCGTCGCGCCGGGGCCGTGGTATCGCGACGCCAAGCCGGCGGCCGCGGTGATCGTGTGCCACGAAGCCGCGCCCTGCGCCGTCTACGACCAGGTCCGCTCTGTCAGCCACGAACTCGCGCACCGCGTGCACCTGTGGTTCACCAGCGAGGCCGTGGCGCGCGAAGCGGCGTTGCGTGGCGGCTGCGGCGACGCCGCCGCGCTCGCGGCGTGGCTGCGCCAATCGCCCGCGGACCCGGCGTGAGCGCCGACGTTCGTCTCATTGCGCTGTACCGGCCGCTGCTGGCCGCCGGCGGCGGCGCCGGCCAGGGCGGCACGTGGGATGACGTCGCCGACGCCACGCCCCGCTTTCCCGGCCACGATCAACCACGGGTGCCAATGGCGCCGGAGTCGTGCGCGACGGCGACACCCGCCATGCTCGCGGCGCACGCGGCGCTGGCGCGCGCCCATGGCATCGCGGGTTTCTGCTTTCAGATCGACGCCGCCGACACCGCCGGCGCGGCCGTGGCCGTGATCGCCGCTTGGCTGGAACAGGCACGCGACCCGTTGCCCTTCTGCCTGATGTGGTGCAACGCCCCGGCCATCGGGGCGACGAGCGGCGGGGATGCCGCAGCGCACGCACCGGACCCCGGGGGCGCGCTGTTCCTCAACCATCTGCTCGCGCTGGCCGCGCATCCGGCGTACGCGCGGGTCGGCGGCGCGCCGCTGGTGCTGGTCGAGCGGCTGGATTGCCTTGCCGCGCCGGCCGCGGCAATGGCGGAATGGCGGACGCGGGCGCGCGCGGCACTGGGGGTGGAACTCTTCCTGGTCGCCGCGCAGGCGAACTGGCAGGGCGACCCGTCCCGGCACGGCTTCGACGCCGCAGTCTCGTGGCCACCCGCAGGCGTGATGCTCGAGCCGCTCAACGGCGTGCTGGGCGCGCCCGCCGGCGCGGTGGCCGCGATCAACGACTACCGGCGGCTGGTTGTCGACACGGTGCTGCGCACTCGTCCGCCGTATGCGCTGCTGCCCACGGTGCTGGCGCGGTGGGACGACACGCCGGCGCTGGCAGAGGCAGGGCAGGTTCTGGTGCACGCCACGCCGGAGGCATTCGAATACTGGCTGCGCGAAGCGATCGAGCGCGCGCGGCTGCGCCTGCCGCCGGCGCAGCGCATCGTGTTCCTGCGCGCATGGAACGACTGGCTGCACGGCAGCTATCTGGAACCCGATACGCGGTACGGCGCGCAGTTCCTGCAGGCGATCCCGCGGGCGCAGGGCGCGGCGCGGAGCGCCCCGCCCGTGGTGCGCATCGCGTGGGACGCCGGCGCGCCCGCGCGGGACGCGACGCCCGCCCCGCGGGTCAGCGTCGTCGTACCCGCGTACAACCACGAACGCTACATCGAGGCCGCGCTGGCATCGGTGCGGGCGCAGACTCTTGGCGACTTCGAGATCATCGTTGTCGACGACGGGTCCACCGACGGGACGCTGGCGCTGGCGCGCGCGTTCGCGACGGCGGCGCCATGCGCCACCACCGTCATCGCGCAGGCCAACGCGGGCGCGCCCGCCGCGATCAATCGCGGCATCGCGGCCGCCCGCGGCGAGTTCATCGCGATCCTGAATTCCGACGACGCGTTCGAACCCGCCCGGCTGGCGCGGCTGGTGCGGCGGCTGGAGGAAACCGGCGCGCTGCTCGCATTCAGCGACGTCACGTTCATCGACCGCGACGGCGGTCCCGTCAACGAGCAGATGCCGTACGTGCAGGGCTTGCGCGGGCAGCTCGCGCGGCTGGCGACGCAGCCGTATCCGGAGCTGGGCATCATCCTCGTGAACAGCGCGATCTCCAGCGGCAACTTCGTGTTCCGGCGCGCGCTGGTCGAGCGCATCGGCGGCTTCCGGGCGCTGGACGCGGTCCACGACTGGGACTTTCTGCTGGCGGCGAGCAATGCCGGACGGATCGCGTTCGTGCCCGAGCGGCTGTACCGCTACCGGCTGCACGACGCGAACACGTTCAGCCGCAGCACGCTGCGCAGCCTGTTCGAGATCGAGGCTGCGTTCGGCCGTTTCTTCGCGGACATCGACACCCATCCGCTGCGCTCGCATCCCGACGGCGGGCCCCGGCTGCTCGCCGCGCTACGCCAGTCGGCGCACGCCGGCGCGCTCCCCGCCGCGCTCGCCGGCCGCCGCGCGCTCGCGTATTCCGACTGGGTGCTGGCGACGCGCGCGACGCCGGCGCAGCGCGCGGCGCAGGCCGAAGCGGAGCGCGCGTGGCCGCGGCGGCCGCTGCTGTCCGTTCTGATCGCCACCTACAATTCGCCCGCGCGCTGGCTGCGCCGCGCGCTCGACTCGGTGCGCGAGCAGACCTACGGGGACTGGGAATGCTGCATCGCCGACGATGCCTCGCCGCAGCCGAAAGTCCGCGCCGTGCTGGAGGAGTATGCCCGGCGCGATCCGCGCATCCGGCTCGAATTCCGGCCGCAGAACGGGCACATCTCGGCGGCCACCAATACCGCGCTGGCGATGGCCGCGGGCGAGTTCATTGTCCTGCTCGACCATGACGACGAACTGCCGCCCGATGCGCTGCACTGGGTCGCGCGCGAGATCGTCCTCCATCCCGGCGCCGAACTGATCTATTCGGACGAGGACAAGATCGACGAAAACGGCATGCGCTTCGACCCGTACTTCAAGTCCGACTGGAACCCGGACCTGCTGTGCGGGCAGAACTGCGTCAGCCACCTGGGCGTGTACCGCACCGCGCGCGTCCGCTCGCTGGGCGGATTCCGGCTGGGCCTGGAAGGGGCGCAGGACTGGGACCTGGCCCTGCGCGTGAGCGAAGGCGTGGCCGCCGCGTGCATACGCCACATCCCGCGCGTGCTCTACCACTGGCGCACGATCGCCGGCTCCGCCGCGGCCGGCAGTGCGCAGAAGAGCTATGCCGGGCGCGCGCAGCAGCGCGCCGTGGAGGAACACCTGGCGCGCCAGGGGACCCAGGCGCAGGTCGTGCCGGCCGTCAATAATTCGTTCTGGCGGGTGCAGTTCCCGCTGCCCGCGCCGCGCCCCCTGGTCTCGTTCATCGTGTGCGCGGACGCCGTAGGGGCAGACCCGGGCGCGGGAATCGCGCGCTTGAACGCTTCGCACAATTACGGAACGACCGAGGTCATCGTCGCCGCCGGCCCTCCCGGGGCGGATGCCCGTGGCGCGCCGCCGCCCGCCGGCGAGACTGTGCGCCGGGTCGGCAGCCTCGATGCCGCGGTCGCCGCAGCGCGCGGCGACGTCCTTTGCTTCGTGCCGGCGGGGCTGCGCGGTGCCGGCGCCGGATGGCTGGAAGAGTTGGTCGCGCAGGCGCTGCGGCCCGGTGTCGGCGCCGCGGGTCCCATGGTGCTCGATGAAGGCGGCGGCATCGTCGAGGGTGGCTGGATCGGCGCGGGCGCCCGCGGTTTCGTCCCCTTGTACGCCGGCCTGCAGCGCGGCCACGCCGGGATGCAGGCGCGGGCGCGGCTGGTCCAGGACCTTAGCATCGCCGGCGCGCGCTGCCTGGCCGTCACGCGCGCCCGCCTTGCGGCCGCGGGCGGCTGCGCCGCGGGCGCGCCGCCCGGCTGGGAGCTCGCCGACCTGTGTCTGCGGCTGGTGGAGCAAGGACTGCGCAACGTCTGGACACCGTTCGCCGAGGTGGTCGTCGCCGCGCATGAACTTCTGCCTCTCCCCACCCTGGACAGCGAACGCGGGCGCGCCTGGCTGGCGCGCCGGGCACGCTACATCGACGACGATCCCGCCTACAATCCGAACCTGACGCTCGACGGCCCGCTGTTCCTTCCCGATCTGCCGGCACGTGGACGGGCGGCGGACGATCCTGCAACGCTTTCCTCCCCTCAAGGATGAACATGCCCATGCGGCGACTCTCGCACTTGTTCGCCGGCCTGCTGCTGGCGGCCGGCGCCGGAACGCTGTCCGCCGCCGACATGAACAAGACGCTCCGCGTCGCGTTCCCGGTCGACATCACCGGCTTCGATCCGCAGGTCACGCAGGACCTCTATTCGGGCTACGTCGAACGCTCGATTTTCGACACCTTGTTCGTCTACGATCACCTGGCGCGGCCCTATCAGCTCGTGCCCGGCACGGCCGCCGCGCTGCCCCAGATCAGGGACGGCGGGCGCACCATCATCGTCCGCCTCAAGCGCGGCATCTACTTCACGCCCGACCCGGCGTTCAAGGGCAAGCCGCGCGAGCTGGTCGCCGCCGATTATGTCTTCAGCTGGAAGCGCATCATCGATCCCGCGGTCACGTCCCCGAACCTGTTCATTTTCGAGGACAAGCTGGTCGGCGCCGACGAACTGATCGCCGCGGCGAAGAAGTCCGGGAAGTTCGACTACGACGCGAAGCTCGAAGGCTTGCAGGCGCTGGACTCGCACACGCTGCAGATCAAGCTGAAGAATCCCGACTACGGGATCGTCGACTACATGACCACGACGCAGCTTGCCGCGGTCGCGCGCGAGGTGATCCAGGCGCATGGCGCGGCGGGCAACACGTGGACGCACGAGCATCCGGTCGGCACCGGCCCGTACCTGCTCAAGGAATGGAAGCGCGGCAGCAAGCTGGTGTTCGAGGCCAACCCCGGCTTTCGCGATGTCGTCTTCCCCGACAAGGGCGAGCCAGGCGACGCCGCGCTGATCAGGGCGTACAAGGGGCGCAAGCTGCCGCTGGTCGGCCGCATCGAGGTGTCCATCATCGAGGAATCGAATCCGCGCCTGCTGGCCTTCAAGTCGAAGGAGCTCGACTACGTCTACATCCCGGCGGACCTGGTGAACCAGGTGATCGCGAACGGCAAGCTCCGCGATGACTACGCGCGGGCCGGGATCCAGTGGTCGCGCGAGCTGGAGCCGTCGCTGCAGTACACGTACTTCAACATGGAAGATCCGCTGGTCGGCGGCTACACGCCGGACAAGATCGCGCTGCGCCGGGCGATCGTGATGGGCTACCACGGCGACGAGGAGATCCGCGTGATCCGCAACGGGCAGGCGCTGCCCGCGTCGCAGCCGGTGCCGCCGATGCTCACCGGACACGACCCGAAGCTGAAGCCCGCGAACCGGTACAACCCGGTGGCCGCGCGCGCCCTGCTCGACAAGTTCGGCTACAAGGACCGCAACGGCGACGGCCGCCGCGAGATGCCGGACGGCAGGCCGCTGGTGATCCGGATGGGCTCGACGCCCGATGCGCTGCACCGGCTCCAGGACGAGCTGTGGGCGAAGAACATGGAGGACATCGGCATCCGGCTCGAGTTCGTCAAGCAGAAGTGGCCGGATCTGCTGAAGATGAGCATGGCGGGCCAGCTGATGATGTGGAACATCGGCTGGCAGAGCGGCGTGCGCGATGGCGATTCTTTCCTGGGCCTGCTCTACAGCAAGAACCGCGGCAACCTCAACGACGCGCGGTTCTCATTGCCCGAATTCGACCGTCTCTATGAAGCCTCGAAGCGGTTGCCCGACGGTCCGGAGCGCACCGCCCTGTACCGGAAGATGACCGAAATCGTCCAGGTCTATGCACCGTGGCATCCCGGGCATTACACATACAGGAACGCGCTGGTCCAGCCGTGGGTCAAGGGCTTCAAGCCGCATGCCTTCGTCGAGCATCCGTGGATGTACCTGGACGTGGTGCGGTAGGGTGGGCGACACCCATCCTACGATCGGTCGGCCTTGCGCCGCGTGGCGATCCACATCGCGCCCAGCGCGGCGAGCGCGATGACCAGGTTGGCCCAGATCAGCGCCTCGTAGGTGTCGAACGCGGCGACGATCAGCGAGGCGAGGAACGGCGCCACCGCGCGCGCGGCAACGCTGGGCGCGGAGAGCAGGTTGGAGAGCGTCGCGTAGTTCTCGCGCCCGAACAGCTCGGGCATCGCGATCCCGCGCAGGATGGTCGAGATGCCCATGCCCACGCCGTAGAACACGACGAAGAAGCCGATGAACAGCGACTGCGCCGGCGACAGCAGCAGTATTGCCATCGCCACCGGTATCATCGCGAACACGATGCGCGACAGACGGCGGATTTCCACCGCGTCGCCAAGCCCGTACTGCGCGAGGCGGCCCGCGACCTGCATCGGGCCGACCATCGAGGCGATCAGCACGACTTCGCCGGTCGAGAAGCCCTTGGCGCCCAGCAGCGGGATCAGGTGCACGCCCAGCGTGCCGACGACCAGCGCGTAGCCGGTATAGGCGATCGCCAGCGTCCAGAACTGCAGCGACGCCAGCGCGCGGCGGATGGCCATGGCCGCGCTGGCCTTGGCCGCCGCGGCGTTCTCCGCCGCGCTGCCCGCGCCGGCCTCACCACCATGTTGGGAGTCCCTCCCGGCGACGGCGCGCCGGCCGGGGAGCAGCGCATGCAGCGGCACGCACACCAGCAGATTCGCCACCGCAAGGCCGAACGCCGCCCCGCGCCAACCGGAGACTTCGACCAGCCACTGGGTGATCGGAATGAACACCGTGCTCGCGAGCCCGCCGGCGAACGTGAGCACGGTGATGCCCTTGCGATACGCCGGGCCGAAGCCGATTTCGATGACCGCGAACGCGGCCTCGTACAGCGTCGTCGCCATCACCAGCCCGAGCCCGGCCCAGATCAGGTAGAAGCCGATCAGCGAGTGGTTGACGGCGAGCAGCACGAACAGCACCACCGCCAGCAGCGATCCTGCGGTCATCGCGGCGCGCCCGCCCCGGCGGTCGATCCAGACGCCGACCGGCACCAGCACCAGCGCCGCGATGCCCAGCGCCATCGAATAGGCGCCGGTGAGCACGCTTTGCGCCCAGCCGAACTCGGCCTGCATCGGCACCAGCAGGACGCCGAACGCGTAATAGACGGTGCCCCACGACACGATCTGCGTGGCCGACAGCGACCAAACCAGCCGCCACGGCAACGCGGATTCGGCGCTCAGGGGACTAACCGCGCTGGAGCCATGTTCCGGGTCGAAATCATCCGCGCATGGTACGGCCCCGGCGTTGCGCTGGCAATCGTTGCGCGACTGCGCGATCGGGGCGCATACCCGGGTGTGCGCGTGCCGTGCGCCCGCGCCGATCGCGGTAACAGCGTATCAGTGCCGCGCGGGCACCCCCATCGCCATCGGTGGCGCGGACGCCGTCCGCAGCACGGGCATTTCGGTGTGCTCGCCGAGCACGGGGACCGCGCCATGCATGGCCTGGATCTCGCCGATCAGCTCGCCCCCTTCTTCGATCACCAGCTTGCCATAGGCGATCTTGCCGGAGACCTTGCCCGTGGCGCAGATCATCAGCCGCTTCCTCACCGTCAATTCGCCCTTGAACTCGCCGCGGATCTCGGCGTTGTCGATGGTCGCGGTGCCGTTGAGCGTGCCGGTCTGCGCGATCACGATCGCCTGGCTGGACACGGTGCCATCGACGTGACCCTCGACGACCAGCGTGTCGCAGTCGCTGATCTCCGCGCTCTTGAGCTTGATGTTGGGCCCGACGGTCAGCGTGCTGCCGGTCGGCGTCAGCGCCTGTGGCGGTGCCGCCTGCTGCTGCGGCGCGGCGGCCGGCGCCTGCGCCGCAGCGGCGGGCGGCACTGCGCTGGCGGGCCGCTGCGCCATCACGCCGGGCACCACGTTCTGTCTGTTCTTGTCGTCCTGCCTGTTGTCCTTGCCGAATATGCCATTGCTCATTGCACTTCCTCCTCAGTTGTGGGGACAGCCCCTTCGTCATAGCAAGATGCGTACCCTTTTTATGACAAATGCGTAAGTGCATGATCTGGAGGGCTTCGTTCGCTCAGGCGGCGCGCCGCGGTCGCCTGTTTGCGGCGAAAGGCACGCTGGAATAGGCAAAAGCGTCGTCTCTCCCCGACGCCGGATGGCGTTCGCCGGCGACACCGTTGATTGCATGTTCTTTTTGCTGTCGCGCCTGCCCGACAACGTGCACTCGCCATCGCGACCCGGTCAGCGGCAGTACGCGATCCTGCCGATCCGGGTCGCGCCGAGAAAGTCGCGCATGCGCTCGAGCTCGGCGTCGAGCTCGCGCTTGAATGCCGCCTCGCGCGGGCGGGCCTGCGCGAAGCCGATCTCGGCCACCAGGCGCGCGTCGTCGCTCTTGACGTTGGCCCAGCCCGCGACCTGGTCGCGCCACAAGAGCGGCAGCGCGTAGTAGCCGAGCCGGCGCTTCGCCGGCGGCGTGTACGCTTCGAAGCGATAGCGCCAGCCCCAGAACAGTTCGAATCGTCGCCGGTCCCAGACAACGGGATCGAACGGCGCGAGCAGGCGCACCGCGTCCGGCGCCGCGCCGCGCACCGTTTCCGCGGCAGGCAAGATCCAGTTCACGCCGTCGACGCGGCACTCGCGCAGCATGCCGGCGTCGATCGCGGCGTTGACCATCGCGCGGTCGCGCAACGCCGTTTCGAGGTGCGGCGCGCCATAGCGCAGCAACATCGTGAGCTGGCGCAGGCTGGCTTCCGGCACCGGCGCGTACAGGTCGACCAGGCGCGCGATCAGGCGCTGCACCCTTTCCTCGCCCGCCAGCCCCGCCGCGTCCGGCGCGTGGTGCGTCGCCTCCGCATAGACGCGCACGCCGTTGACGCGGCGCGTGACGCGCAACGCACCGCGATAATGCAGGATGTCGAGCGCCTGCGTGGCGGCGCTGGAGCTGCCGCCCCAGTAGTTGGTGACCGATTTCCCGCCATGCTGCGGATCGAGATCGCGCGGATGCGTCGGCCCGTTGGCGCGGACGAAATCAAGCACCGGTTGGATCAACTGCGGATGCGCGCGCTCGATGCGCAACGGCTGCGAAAACGCGCGCGGATGCAGCAGCGCCTGCAGTTCCCGGTCCAGGAAGCCGTAGTTGTGCAGCGCGTCCTCCTCGATCCGCAGGCGCGGATAGCGCCGCTCGAGGTCGCCGTCATGGTACCCCTTGACCCGGTGGCGCAGGATCAGGTCCTGCGCCCGGGACGGCGCCCTGATCGGGTCGGCCTGGACGTAGCCCATCCGGCGGAACGCGGCCGGCAGCGTGGTCGGGGTGAACAGAGAGCGCGCGATCGCGTAGCCGCGCAACCGGGCGAGTGTCACAGGTCTGGTGGAGGTCATCGCGGGAAGAGCATAATGCACGCCATTCGATCCGTCGATTGCGGATTGCCGCCGGCGCGGGTCGAGTCCCAGCCCGCTTCCGCACCGGCGGCGCGACGCAAATCGGCGCCAGTCTTTGGTCAATGCCACCAGCACAGGAGACATCATGTCCATCACGAACTCACTGCCCGGCCGCGCGGCATGGGCCGCCGCCGCGCTCGCCTTCGCCGCCGTCTGCGCGGCGCAGGAACCCTACCCGAGCAAGCCGATCACGATGATCGTGCCGTTTCCGCCGGGCGGCGTCGCGGACCTGACCGGGCGTCCGGTGACCGCGGGGATGGAAAAGTTCCTGAAGCAGAAGATCGTGGTCGAGAACAAGGCCGGCGCCGGCGGCGGCATCGGGATGGCGCAGGTCGCCAAGGCAAAGCCCGACGGCTACACGGTACTGATGGCGTTATCGAGCATCTCGGTGATCCCGGAAGCCGACAAGCTGCTCGGCCGCGCGCCGATGTACACGCTGGACCAGCTGGCGCCGATCGCGCTGATCTCCGCCGATCCGACGATCCTGGTCGTGCGCGCCGAGAGTCCGTGGAAGTCGGTGAAGGAGTTCGTCGACGACGCGAAGAAGCGCCCGGGCGCGATCTCGTACAGTTCGTCCGGCATCTACGGGACGCTGCACGTGGCGATGGCGATGCTGGGCGACGCCGCGGGTGTGAGCCTGCACCACGTGCCCTACACCGGCGCCGGACCCGCGATCACCGCATTGCTGGGTGGCCATGTCGACGCGCTGGCCACCGGCCCGGGCACCGTGATCCAGCACATCAAGGCGGGCAAGCTGCGCGCGCTGGCCGGCTGGGGCGACAAGCGCATCGAAGCGCTGCCCGACCTGCCGACGCTCAAGGAACTGGGCTACGACGCGGAGTTCTTCATCTGGTCCGGACTGTTCGCCCCGGCCGGCACGCCACAGCCGGTGCTCGCCGCGCTGCGCCACGCGGCGCAGGAAACCGTCAAGGACCCGCAGTTCAAGGCCGCGATGGCGACGATCGAGACGCCCATCTCCTACCTCGACGCGCCCGAGTTCCAGAAGTTCTGGGACAACGACGCGAAGCGGCTCGCCGTCGTCGTGAAGAAAATCGGGAAGGTGGAAGAGAGGGGGCGAGCGCGGCGACACCCTCGGCACCCCCCCGCCCCGCCCGCCCCGGGAGAGGTGTCGCGCGCTCGCCCCCTACGAACCCGCGGAGTTACGGGTGTCGCCTTCGGCAGCGGCATGTGCCGCGCGGCCATTGCGGCGCGGACGCGGTCGGGGCGGTCGCTGATGATGCCGTCCACGTTCAGGTCGAGCATGCGCTCGATGTCCGCCGGCGCGTTCACGGTCCACACGACGACCCGCAAGCCAAGCCCGTGCGCCTCGGCAATCTTCGCCTGGTCGACGTCGCCGAAGTACGGCGACCAGACGCTGCCGCCGGCGGCCTTGACCATCCGCGCCACCGAACCGCCATGGTCACGCGCCTGGAAGCCCGCGGTCCACGCCGAGCCTTCCGGCCTGCCCGCGCCGATGTTGTCCAGCCCTGACTGTTGGGCCGAGAGATAGACGGTGGGAATCTCCGGCGCGGCCTGCTGCGTGCGCTGCAGCGTCCGCCAGTCGAACGACTGGATGCTGACGCGCTCGCTCATCCCGTTGGCGTAGATCACCGCCAGCAGGCGGTCGGCGAATGCCGCGGGCGGCAGCGTTTCGTCCGGCGCCAGCGGCGAAACCTTGGTTTCGATGTTGAAGCGGACGTCATGGTTGCCCGCGCGGCGGGCCAGCGCGAAGACTTCGCCCAGTCGCGGGATGCGCGTGCCGTCGACCGCCTTTTGCTCCGGCTGCTGCCGCGCATAGGACGAGTCCGGGTTGATGCGCCCGACGTCGTGGCGTTGCAGTTCCGCAATGCCGAGCGCATGGATGGCCGGCCCCTTCGCCTTGAGGAAGGCGCCGTCGGGCCCGCGCGTGATGGCCGGGTTCAGTGCCGGGTCGTGGCTCACGACGATCGCCCCGTCGCGCGTGATGGCCGCGTCGAGTTCCAGCGTGGTCACGCCCAGCGACAATGCGGCGGCGAACGCGGGCAGCGTGTTCTCCGGCGCCAGCCCCCGCGCGCCGCGATGGCCCTGCAGGTCGAACTCACGCGCCGCGCAGCCGCCGGCGAGCAGCGCGGCTACGGCCACGGCCGCCAACGAGAGCGCGCCGCGCGGACCGCGGGGACCGGCGCTTACTTGCGCTTGTAGTGAATACGCCACCGCAGCGTCCAGGTCTTGCCCAGGTCCTCCGAAGTCTCCCAGTCCCAGTCGAGCTCCTCCCTGGCGATGTTGTAGAACGTCATCCGCTGCCGGCCGGGCTTGCCGTTGGCCAGCGTCGCCTCCCGCGCGAGGATCATCTTTCCGTCGGCGAACTCGCCGGTGAAATCGAGGTAGCTGCCGGTGCTGTCGACCCAGGTCTGCTGCCACTTCTTGAGCCGCGGCGTGTACACCGAGTAGCTCTTGCCGACGAAGGGCGGGACCGCCGTGTCCTCGAAGTTCTCGTGGATCGCGCAGCCGCCCAGGATCGACTCGACGCGATTGCTGCCGCGTCCGGAAGTGCCGTCGGGATTCTTCCAGGTCAGGTCCCAATTGCCGACCCAGAATTCGAACTGCTTCGCTTCCGCGCTGCTGCACGGCGGCGGCGGCGTCTGCGCCAGCACCGCCTGCATTGCCATCATTCCGGCCAACCACCACAGCATCTTGCGCATCGCTCTCTCCCGTATTCAGCCCGGATCATGCCGCCGCCGACCCGGCCCGGATCAGCGCCCGATAGTATTCGATCACCGCCGCGTCGTCAGCCTCGCCGTGGCCCAGCGCCACCGTTCCGGCAAACACCCGGTGGGCAGCCTGCGCCAACGCCGCGGGCACGCCGGCCGCCGCAGCCGCCGCGAGCGCCAGTCCCACGTCCTTGGTCAGGATCTTCGCCGCCGCCAGTGGCGCGTAGTCGCCGGCGATGGCGCGCGGCATCCGGTCGGCGAAGATCCACGATCCGCCCGAACTCGCGCAGATCACATCGTGGACCAGCTGCAGGTCCATGCCCATCCGCTCGGCGAGCGCCATCGCCTCCGCCGCGGCCGCCAGGTTGATGCCGGCCAGCATGTTGTTGACGATCTTCATCGCCGACCCGTCGCCCGCCCGCGCGCCGGCGCGAAACAGGCGCGAGGCCACCGCTTCGAGCACCGGCAGCGCGCGCGCCAGCGCGGCCGGCGTGCCCGCCGCCATCATCGAGAGCGTGCCCTCTTCCGCGCGCCGCGGTCCGCCGGAGATCGGCGCATCGATCACGCCAATGTCGTGCGGCGCCAGGCGTGCGGGCAGGCCCGCCGCGTAGTCGGGCGCGACGGTGCTGCACATCGCCACGAGCGCCCCGCGTGCGGCGCCGGCCGCGATGCCCGCCGGGCCGAACAATACGTCGTCGGTCTGTTCCGAATCCACCACTACAGTGAGGACGAGGTCCGCCTGCCGCGCGACGTCGGCGGCGCTCGCAGCGGCCACGGCGCCCAGCGCGGCCAGCGCGTCGACGCGGGCGGCGACGATGTCGCGCACGATCACGCGATACCCCTTGCGCAGCAAGCAGCGCGCCATCGCACCGCCCATTGCCCCGACCCCGACAATGCCGACGGCGCCGGGCGTCGCAGCGCCTTGACTTGCGTCATCTTTCACGGCTGTCCTCCTGTCGCCTGCGTGATTACGCGGCCGGCCCGGCCAGGCCGAACGCTTCGGCCAGCAATTCGTACGAACGCAGCCGGCTCGCATAGTCGCCGGTGATGGTCACCACGACCAGTTCATCCGCCGCGTAGCGCTCGCGCAGGACGAGCAGTTGCTCGCGTACCCGCGCGGGCGATCCGATCACCGCGCGCTGCCGGTGCTGCCGGATGCGCAGCCGGTCCGCTTCGGTGTACCGCCAGGCGGCGGCTTCCGCGAGCGTCGGGATGGGCCCGTTGATGCCCTGATCCATCTGCAGCCGGCGCAGGTCGATGGCCGCGGCGAGGCGCTCGGCCTCGGCGTCGGTCTCGGCGCAGAGCACGAACACCGCCGCCATCGCCTGCGGCGCGCGCAGCGCCGCCGACGGCCGGAACTGCTGCCGGTAGGCGCGGGTCACCGCGTCGCCGCCCTGCGCGGTGATGAAATGCGCGAACGTGAAGCGCAGCCCCAGCGCGGCGGCCAGCGCGCCGCCGTAGTCGGAGGACCCGAGCACCCAGAACTCGGGCGCGGCCGCCCCCGCGGGCTGCACCAGCACGTCCTGGTACGGATGCCCGTCGGGCAAGGCGCCGCTCAGGTAGCCGATCACATCCTGGATCTGCCCGGGAAATTCCGGCGCGCCCCGATACTCGCCGCTGGTCATCGCCTGCGCGGTGCGCAAGTCGCCGCCGGGCGCGCGGCCCACGCCCAGGTCGATGCGCCCGGGGAAGAGCGTCTCCAGCATCCGGAAGACTTCGGCAACTTTGAACGCGCTGTAGTAGGGCAGCATGATCCCGCCCGTGCCGACGCGCAGCGTGCGCGTCGCTGCCGCCACGCGCGTGAGCAGAATCTCCGGGCAGGGATCGGCCAGGCCCGCCAGCCCGTGATGTTCGGCCAGCCAGTAGCGCTTGTAACCCAGCCGTTCGGCGGCGATCGCCAGTTCGATCGTGGCGTGGATCGCGGCGGCCGGAGAGCCCCCGCTGATCACCGGCGACTGGTCGAGCACCGATAGCGCGAAACCCGGCGTCATTCAGGGTGCGACGCGGACGATGCGCCAGCCGCCGTCAGCCGCGCGGCGATAGACCAACCGGTCGTGCAGCCGGCTCCGGCGCCCCTGCCAGAACTCGATCGTCTCGGGGATCACGCGATAGCCGCCCCAATGCGGCGGGCGCGGCGGATTCTCGCCGTGGCGCGCCTCGGCTTCGCGCCAGCGCGCCTCGAGCCAGTCGCGGCCGGGAATCTCGGCGCTTTGCGGCGAAGCCCAGGCGCCGTGCCGCGACCCGAGAGGCCGGATGGCGAAGTACGCGTCGGACTCCGCGGCCGACACCCGCTCGACGCGGCCGTCGATGCGCACCTGGCGCTCGACTTCCTTCCAGAAGAAGTTCAGGCAGGCCAGCCCGTTGGCGGCGAGGTCCTTGCCCTTCTTGCTCTCGTAGTTGGTGTAGAACACGAAGCCGCCAGGCTCGCAGGCCTTGAGCAGCACGATCCGCGCGGACGGGCGGCCGTCCGCGCCGACGGTCGCAAGCGTCATCGCCGTCGGCTCGGGAACCTGCCCGTCGATGGCTTCCTGCATCCACAGCGCGAACTGGGCGAGCGGATCGGGCAGCACGTCCTTTTCGTTGAGGGTCTTCAGCGCGTATTCCTGGCGCAGTTCGGCGAGGCTCATGGCATTCCTGTGCGGACGTTCGATCGCGCCGAAGTTACCATCTTTGTCCGCGCGCTGCCATGATCCGCGTCAGGCGGGCGCGCGAGCGCGGCGAGCGTCCGTGCCGCCGGCCGCCGGCCCGTCGTTCCCCGCTTCGTGCCCGGTCCGGCCCGCCGCCGCGGAACGTCCGGCGGGCCAACGCCGCCGGCGTCGCAAGTGCCGGTCAACAAGCCGTGCAAACCGGCGTTCAGCGAGTGTCGCATTCCGATCACCTCATAGCGCGCACAGAGAGAAAAATCGGCAAAAATTACTTGCAAGCGCCCATGGAGAGGCGCATGATCGCTTCCGACGCCGTGCTTAGTTTTCACTCTGCGCGGCATCATTTTTAACTCAACTGTTTGGAGATCTCATATGGCTACAGCAAAGAAAAAAGCCGCCAAAAAACCCGCGGCCAAGAAACCTGCAGCGAAGAAACCAGCAGCAAAAAAACCCGCGGCCAAGAAAGTAGCCGCGAAGAAGGCGCCGGCCAAGAAAGCGGCAAAGAAAGCCGCCCCCAAGAAAGCCGCCGCGCCAAAGAAGCCCCGCAAGCCCAACGCCGCGTTCATGAAGCCGATGACGCCGTCGTCCATGCTGGGTGCGGTGATCGGGATGATGCCCGCGCCGCGCACTGAAGTCACCAAGAAGATCTGGGATTACATCAAGAAGAACAAGCTGCAAGACGCCATCAACAAGCGCATGATCAACGCCGATGAAAAGCTCAAGGCCGTGTTCGGCGGCAAGCCTTCGGTCTCGATGTTCGAAATGACCAAGCTGGTGTCGAAACATCTGAAGTGATTCGGCCGCGGCAGCGCCGCGCATGGAATCCAGAAGGCGGGCCGGGTGCCCGCCTTTTTGATTGCGCGCGGAAACCCGTGGGTGGTGAGCGAAGCGACCACCTTCGAGCCCCTCCCCCCTCCCGAGGGGGCGGGAACACCCAGATGGGTCGAGCGCAGCGACACCCATCGTGTCGAACTACCGCTTGCGCGTGTAATACCCCCCGGCGCCCAGGCACATCGCGACCGACCAGAACACAGGGGTCATGCCCAGCGTCGCGCTGACCGCGCCGAAGACGAGCGGTAGCGCGACCTGGCTGGAGTTCATCAGCATGGTGCGCAGGCCAAGCGCTTCGCCGGCGCGGCCTTCGGGCACGATCCGATGCACCAGCGCCATGACCATGGGCTGCGCGGCGCCGAGCCCGAGCCCGAGCGTGAACGACAGCAGCATCAGTTGCCAGGCGTTGATCGCGAACGGAAACAGGATGTACATCCCCGCCACCACGAAGATCGCGCGGGTGAGCACCTGCCACTCCGTATAGCGCTTCGCGATCCACCGCATGGCCAACCGGATGAGCAGAGTCGCGAGCGCGAAGGCGGCGAGGATAGTGCCGATCTGCGAGGCCGACAATCCGATCTGCGTGCCGAAGATCGGGACGAAGAACGTGTGCAGGTCCCAGCCGATCGCCAGCAGGGAGCTCGCGAGCAGCACCCGCCGCAGTTCGCGGGTGCGCAGCAGGTCGAGGATGTTGCGATCGACGTGCAGCTCCGCGTGCGGAGAAGGCGGCGGCAGCTGCAGGCGGCCCAGCCGCAGCGTCGCCACGGCGACCAGCGGGAGCACGGCCAGCATCGCGAATGCGGCGCGATACCCGAAGTGATCGATGGCGAACCCGGCGATCAACGGGCCGGCAAAGCTCGACAGCGACATGCCGATCGCCATCTGGCTGAAGTTCTGCGCGCGCTCGGCCGGGGCGCTCAGTTCGCCGACGGCGTTCTGCAGCGCGACCTGGGCCGCCATCATCCCGGTGCCGATCAACGCCGCGGTCAGGAACAGCACGGGCAGCACGGGAAACACCGCGGGCAGCAGGGCCCCGAGGAAGACCAGCGACCCACCCACCAGCAGCGGCCGCCTGGCGCCGACGCGGTCGGTCCAGCGGCCGGAGGCGACACCCAGCATCATGGGCAGGACGGCCATCAGCGCCATCAGGACGCCGATCACGAATGGCGACCCGCCCTCCGTGAGGGCCTGCAGCGACACGGCGACCCGCACGCCGGTGAAGGCGGCATGGCACAGGACCGACGATGCAATGATGAGGACGAGGTTCACGCGGAGGGCCCGATCTCCCGGAAGATGCCGGCAAGTCGGGTACGCGCATTCTACGCGATCCGCCCTGGTCGACGACGGTGCGGCCGTGGCGCCTCTCGTGCAGCCGCCTCTGTTTGCAAGAAGGGGGCGCGGGGCTTACCATACGCCCGACTCCCGCGCGCCGCGGATGCCGGCGACGGCGCGGAGCACCATCGAACCCAGGAGAAAACCATGAAACGCACCAATTGGATCGTCGCGGCGACAATCGCCGCCGGTCTGGCCGTGGCGGCGCAGGTCCCCGTCCACGCCAAGACCCTGCGCTGGGCAGCGCAGAACGACTTGCTGACCTTCGATCCGCATGCGCAGAATCACCAGACCACGCTCAATTTCCAGATGCACGTCTACGAGGCGCTGACCCGGTACACCAAAGACTACAAGGTCGAAGGCGCGCTGGCGACGTCCTGGCAGCAGGTCTCGCCGACGCAATGGCGCTTCAACCTGCGCAAAGGCGTCAAGTTCCACGACGGCACGCCGTTCACCGCCGACGACGTGGTGTTCAGCTACAACCGCGCGGCGGTGGCGCCATCGAACCTGACCTCCGCGGTCACCGGCATCAAGGAAGTCAAGAAGATCGACGACTTCACCGTCGACCTGATCCTCGCCGGGCCCAACCCCGTGCTGCTGCGCCAGATCATCGAGGCGCGGATCATGAGCAAGGCGTGGGCGGAGAAGAACAAGTCCGAGAAGTCGCAGGACTTCAAGGCCAAGGAAGAGACCTTCGCCGCGCGCAACGCCAACGGCACCGGTCCCTATATGCTCAAGACCTGGCAGGCCGACGTCAAGATCGAATTGACGGCGAACAAGAACTGGTGGGACAAGATGGAAGGCAACGTCGACGAGGTGATCTTCACGCCCGTCAAGTCCGACGGCACGCGCGTCTCGGCGCTGCTCTCCGGGGACGTTGACATCATCACCGACCCGCCGCCGCAGGACATCGCCCGGCTGCGCCAGACGCCGGCGCTGAAAGTGCTCGACGGCGGCGAGAACCGGACCATTTTCTTCGGCATGGACCAGTCCCGCGACGAACTGCTGTACTCCAGCGTCAAGGGCAAGAACCCGCTCAAGGATCGCCGCGTGAGGCTGGCGCTGCATCAGTCGATCGATGCCGAGGCGATCAAGCGAACCTTCATGCGCGGCCTGTCGATTCCCGCCGGGATGATGATCGCCCCGCAGGTGCACGGCTGGACGGCCGAGATGGACAAGCGTCCCCCGGTGGACGTCGATGGCGCGAAGAAGCTGCTGGCCGACGCCGGGTATCCGAACGGCTTCGAGGTCACGCTGGACTGCCCGAACAACCGGTACGTGAACGACGAGGAAATCTGCCAGGCGGTGGCCTCGATGTGGGCCAAGATCGGCGTCAAGGCCAAGCTCAACGCGATGCCGTTCGCCACCTACATCCCGAAGATCCTGAAGTACGATACGTCGATCTACATGCTGGGCTGGGGCGTGTCGACGTTCGATGCGCTGTATTCATTGCAGGCGCTGCAGCGCAGCGTCGACCCCAAGGGCGGCGCGGACGGCAGCTACAACCTGGGCAAGTACAGCAATCCGCAGGTCGATGCGCTGATCGATGGCATCAAGGTGGAAACCGATGTGGGCAAGCGCGATGCGATGATCCGCGACGTCTACAAGATCCTCCACGAGGATGTCGCATACCTCCCCATCCACCACCAGATCCGGCCGTGGGCGATGAAGAAGAACGTGACCACCGTGCACCGCGCCGACGACCGGCAGGAAGCCAAGTGGATCAAGATCGACTGAGCCGCCGCTGAGCTGAGACAGGAAGGGACGGGCCCAGGCCCGTCCCTTTTTTCATGCGAGCGCCTGCAGGGCTTTCTGGACGCCGGGCCGGGCCGCCATCTGCGCGCCCCAGCGCGCGAGGTTGGGCAGCGCCGCGGCTTCGTCGAGGATCTTCTTGCGCACCGCATAGACCGGATAGAGCGCGAAGTCCGCCACCGACAGTTCGCCGGCGAGATAGTCGTGGCTGGCCAGCTGCCGGTCGCAGTCGCCGAAATAGCGGACCACGCGATCGAGGAAGAACTTGCCGTTGGCTTCCGACTTCTCGGGCATGAGCACCATGTTGTAGAAGACGTTGGAAGACGCCGGCGCGACGTCGGTGGCGGCCTGCATCAGCCATTGCCAGGCCAGCGCCCGGCCCGCAAAGTTGCGGGGCATGAACTTGCCGGTTTTCTCGGATGCATAGAGGATGATCGCGCAGGACTGCGCGAGTGTGATCGGCATTCCCCCGGGGCCGTCGGAATCGACAATGAAGGGAATCGCGCCCACCGGATTGATCGCCAGGAACTCCGGCTGGCGCTGCTCGCCCTTCATCACGTCGAGCTTGTGCAGACGGTAGGTTAGCGCGCACTCCTCGAGAATGATGGCTGCACGCTGGCCGTTTGATGTGTTGGCGGTGTAGAGATCGATCATGGGTGCCTCCATTGAAGGTCGACCGATATTGTAGCGCCCGCTCGCGGATACGGACGCGGAACCGCCATTGGCATGCGCGCGGTGGCGCGCCGGGTGCAGTCGCGCCGGAAACGCCTATGTCACTTCGCGCCTGCCTGCTGGCGAACCACCGGGTTGATCCGGCGGCGCGTCGAACTGTCCACGAACGGAATGGAAGTGGAACCGGTTCTTGCCTTCCGCCTTGGCCCGGTACATCGCGACGTCGGCGTGCTTGAGCAGCGTGTTCGCGTCGGCGCCGTCGTCGGGAAGGCAACTGATCCCGATGCTGGCCGTCACCCGGCAGGGCTGGCCTTCGATCAGCAGCGGCTTCGATATCCGGCCGAGCAGCTTCCGGGCCAATCCGGCGACCGCCTCCAGGTCGTCGAATTCCGGGAGCAGCACGACAAACTCGTCGCCCCCCAGGCGGGCGACGAAATCGGTCTTGCGCACGCTGTTGGCCAGCCGGATTGCAATCGCCTGGAGCAGGCGGTCGCCCCCCTTGTGTCCGTAGGTGTCGTTGATGTACTTGAATTGATCGAGGTCCACGAAAAGCAGGGCCATGCGCTTGCCCGACACCGCGGCCCGCATCAGGGCACGGGCGAGGTTCCGGTCGAACGAAGCGCGGTTGGGCAACCGCGTGAGCGTGTCGCGAAAGGCGATCCGGCGGATGTCGTCGTCGCGCCGCTTCCGTTCTGTGATGTCGTACAGACCGATAAGCACGCACTCCTCGCCCTGGTAGGTGACCGACTGCGCCGATACCAGCGCCCAGAATGGCTGGCCCGCGCTGTCGCGCATCCGGACTTCGTGCATCCTGATCGTGCCCTCGCGGCCCAGCGAACCCAGAACGGAATCCTGATCCCTGGCCGCGACAAAGTCCTTCAGCGATTGCGCGCGCGGGTCTTCGCCGCGCGGCAGCTTGAACTGCCGCAGCGCATAGTCGTTGGCGTAGACGATGGCGTTGCCGGCCGAGCGGGTGATGAGAATCGGAAACGGCACCGCCTGCAGGATGTTGCGCAGTTGCGCCTCGCCCTGGCGCAACGCCTCCTCGGCCTGCTTGCGCTCGGTGATGTCGGTGATCGAACCGGCCATTCGCGTGGGCAAGCCGTCCGCTCCGCGCACCGATTCCCCACGCGCGCGAAACCAGCGGTACCCGCCGCTCCTGGTCCGCAAGCGGTAGTCGATGTCGTAGGGCGCCCCCTTCTGCCGGTGCTGCTCGAGCGCATGCAATGCGGAACCGACGTCGTCCGGATGCACCAGCGCCACGTAAGCCTCCGGGCCGATTTCGATTTCGCCCTGGGCATAGCCGAGCATCTGCGAGAATCGCGGCGAGTAGTAGACCTCGTTGGCGGCGACGTCCCAGTCCCAAAGGCCGTCATGGCTACCCTTCTGCGCCAGCGCATAGCGCTCTTCGCTGTCGGCGAGCGCTTGCGCGGACTCAGCGTTCTGCCGCAGCAGGCGCCGCGTCAGCAGCACGGCGATCGCCAGCAGCAGCGCGGAGGCCAGCGCGACGACGAGGACCAACAAGTCGCGCGTCAAACGCGAAGCCTCGCCCAGGGTCCGCGAGAAGTCGTCCTCGAGCGGGGTGAGTTGGCGGTTCAGCCGATCCACACCAGCGAGCAGGACGGTGATGCGCGCCGGATCGGGCGTGGGCGCGGAGATTTCCTGGTGCAGTTGTCCGGCGATCCCGGTCAGTTCGACGATCAGCACGTCCGCCTCCGTCCAGATAGCGATCGCCCTGGCCATGAAACTGACGTTTCGGAACCAGCGGTACAGCCGGATCATCCCCGGTATGTCGTCGACCTCGTTGCGGCCCTCCAGGAACCCGGCGCGCACCACGCCCAGGTCGGGCTCGGCCTTTTCGAGTTCCAGCCGCGCCTTGCGGTCGCCCAGCGGGATCGCGATCGACGCCAGGTAATTGTCGAAGTCGGCGGGCGCGCGCGAGTCGGCATACCGCTGCAACGCATACGCCGCCTGCTTCTGGCCTTTCGACCACAAGCCTTCGCCGCCCACGTACGCGCGTGTTGCGGAGAGCAGTTCCATGCTGAACGCCGCCAGCAGCACCAGGCAGCAGGTGAGCGCGGCAAAGGGCCAGACAACCCGCAGCAGCCCGCGCTGATCGACAGAGTTCTTGACCCGGATGTGCATCGCAGTCCCTCAACCGCTAGCAAGCTTTCAGTGTAGTACACCGGTTGGAACACGGACACGGCCGGCCGCCGAACGGCTGCTCAGGCCGCCTGCCCCGCCGCATGACCGCTGGCCCACGCCCACTGGAAGTTGAAGCCTCCCAGGTGTCCCGTCACGTCGACGACCTCGCCGATGAAGTAGAGGCCGGGAACCGCGACGGCCGCCATCGACTTCGACGACAACGCCGCCGTATCGACACCGCCCAGCGTGACTTCAGCCTTGTTGTAGCCCAGCGTCCCCGACGGTTGCACGCGCCAGCGCGTGAGCCCCTGCGCGATCTCGCGCAGCGCCCTGGCCGACAACTGGTCCAGCGGCCGCAGCAGGCCGTGGACATCGCACCAGCGCTGCGCCAGCCGCCGCGGCAGTACTTCCGCCAGCAGCGTCGCCGGCAGCACTCGCGCGCCTTTCGCCGCGGCGAGCCAGGCTTCGGCGTCGCGCCCCGGCAGCAGGTCGATGTCCAGCCAGTCGCCGCCGCGCCAATATGAGGAAATCTGCAGGATCGTCGGACCGGACAGGCCGCGATGGGTGAACAGCAGGTGCTCGCGAAAGCGCCCGCCGTTGCACGAGACTTCGGCATCGATGGACACCCCGGAGAGGTCGCCGAACTGCGCCAGCGTTTCCGGGTTGAAGGAGAGTGGCACCAGTCCCGGCCGCGGCGCCACGACGGGCAGGCCGAACTGCTCGGCGATCCGATAGCCGAACGGCGTCGCGCCTATCTTCGGCACCGACAGGCCACCGGTGGCGATCACCAGCGAGTGCGCGCCGAACTCGCCCAAGTCGGTGCCGACGGTGAAGCGCCGCTTGCCGTCACCGGTGGCGCCCGCGTCGCGGGTGACCGCTTCGACCCGGCAAGGCATCCGCCACTCGACCCGGCCGCGGTCGCACTCGCTCTTGAGCATGGCGATGATCTGCTGCGAGGGTCCGTCGCAGAACAACTGTCCCAGCTTCTTCTCGTGCCAGGCAATGCCGTGGCTCTCGACCAGCGCCACGAAGTGTCGCGGCGTGTAGCGGGCGAGCGCGGAGCGGCAGAAGTCGGGGTTGTTCGAGAGAAAGTTGGCCGGAGTGCAATGCGCGTTGGTGAAGTTGCAGCGCCCGCCGCCGGAGATGCGGATCTTCTCGCCCAGCGCGTGCGCGTGATCGATCAGCAGAACGCGGCGGCCGCGCTGCCCCGCCTGCGCCGCGCACATCATCCCTGCCGCGCCCGCGCCGATGACGATCACGTCGAATTCCACCGCCCTGCCCCTGACCCGCTGTCCGCAAGGCGGCGATTGTACGGGAACGCTATCGTGGCCCGGTCGGGCCGTCAGCGGAGCGAAGGGCGGCGGCGCTGGCGCGCCGCACGCCGGGACACTTGCGAATCCTTACGCCGTCCGGGGAATGAAGCGCAGCGCGACGCCGTTGTTGCAGTAGCGCTGGCGGGTCGGCGGCGGGCCGTCGTCGAACAGGTGGCCATGATGCCCGCCGCAGCGCACGCAGTGATACTCGGTGCGCGGCAGTATCAGCTTGTAGTCGGTCTTGGTCGCCAGCGCACCCGGTATCGTGGTGAAAAAGCTCGGCCAGCCGGTCCCGCTCTCGTACTTCATCGCCGAGGTGAACAGCGGCAGCGCGCAGCCGGCGCACACGAACACGCCGGGGCGCTTTTCGCGATTCAGCGGGCTCGTGCCCGGCGGTTCCGTGCCCTCGTGGCGCAGCACGTCGTAGGCGTCCGCGCTCAGCCGCTTCTTCCATTCGGCGTTGGTCAGCGTCAGCGGCTCGGCGCTCTTCGCCACGTCGGCGTTGGGGGCGAGCAGCGACTTCCAGTCGGCCTGCAGCGCCGCCACGTCGGGAACCTGGCCCCTGCCGGCCTGCGCCTGCGCGCCACGCCCGCCGACCAGGGCCAGCGGCAGTGCGGCCAGCGCATTCAGAAAATTGCGTCGCAGCATTGCGTTCTCCTCGATGCGCGGGGCGCCGACCGTGGCGCCCCGCCGATTGTCCCGATTGTCCGGTTCCTGGTTTGGTCGCGCGGGAGGGCGTGGATCTTACGCCGGAACGAGCGGCGGCTCGTCCATCAGCGCGACCTGTTCCTTCAACTCGAGAATCCGGTCCTGCCAGTAGCGCTGCGTGTTGAACCACGGAAACGCCGCCGGAAAGGCCGGGTCGTTCCAGCGCCGGGCCAGCCACGCCGAATAGTGGATCAGCCGCAGCGTGCGCAGCGCTTCGAGCAGGTGCAGCTCGCGGTCGTCGAACTCGTGGAAGTCCTCATAGCCGGCCAGCACGTGGCCCAGCTGGATCTGCATCGCGGCGCGCTCGCCGGACAGCAGCATCCACAGGTCCTGCACCGCCGGCCCCATGCGGCTGTCGTCGAAATCGACGAAATGCGGACCCTCGGCATCCCACAGCACGTTGCCGGCGTGGCAGTCGCCATGCAGCCGCAGCGTCGCCACGCCGCCCGCGCGCGCGAATGCCTGGCGCGCGCCGGCCAGCGCCATCGCGATCACCGCGCCGTACGCATCGGCCAGGTCGGGCGGAATGAAGCCGTTGGCCAGCAGATAGTCGCGCGGCTCCTCGCCGAACGTGGCCACGTCGAGCCGCGGCCGGGCGGCGAACGGCGCGATGGCGCCGACCGCGTGGATGCGCCCGATGAAGCGGCCGATCCAGCGCAGGCTCTCCGGATCTTCGAGTTCCGGGGCACGGCCGGGACAGCGGGGATACACGGCGAACCGGTAGCCGCCGAATTCGTGCAGGCTGTCGCCGTCTCCACAGCGCAGCGCCGGGACCACCGGAATCTCGCGCTCGGCCAGCACCGCGACGAACGCGTGCTCCTCCCGGATCGCCTCGTCGCTCCAGCGGCCTGGCCGGTAGAACTTGGCGACCAGCGGCGGCGCGTCCTCCCGATAGACCTGGTAGACGCGGTTTTCGTAGCTGTTGAGCGCCAGCAGCCGGCCGTCGCACGGCAGTCCCACGCTGTCCAGCGCGTCGAGCACGCAGTCGGGCGTGAGCGCGGCATAAGGCGGGGGTGATTGATTGTCCATCCCGCATTGTCGCCGGTCTGCGGGATTCCTGCGCGGCGCCCCCGCCCCTGCCTGGTTGGCCTCGCCGCTGCCAGATGATTTCGTTTGGACAGACCACGGAAGACGGTCTTTGCTTTCACTCTTGAGCCGTGTCAGCATCGGGGCACCAGTCTTACTGGTGGTATCGTCCGGACTCCGGCGCAAGCCCGACGCCCCTGTGGATTGAACGAGACCCGCTTCGCTCCTGCCCTGTCAGCCACAATTTCACGGAACACCTGCCGAATGAACGATTCGCACAAGACCGCTGACCCCCACTCCGGCGCCGGCGAGCCGGCCGACCCGCCGATCGAGAGACCGGTCGCGGCCGCCGCGACTGCGCTGTTCGGCAGCGATGCGGTCGCCGACGCGCTGCGCGCACTGGACATCCCGTACATCGCGCTTAATCCCGGCGCGAGCTTCCGCGGGCTGCACGACAGCCTGGTCAATTACCTGGGCAACGTCCGGCCGCAACTGCTGCTGTGCCTGCACGAAGAACACGCGGTCGCCATCGCCCACGGCTACGCCAAGGTGACGGGACGCGCGATGGCCGCCGCCGCGCACTCGAATGTCGGGCTGATGCACGCGACGATGGCGGTGTTCAACGCGTGGTGCGACCGTATGCCACTGCTCCTGATCGGCGCCACCGGACCGCTCGACGCGTCGCAGCGGCGGCCGTGGATCGAGTGGATCCACACCGCGCGCGACCAGGGCGCGCTGGTGCGCGACTACACCAAATGGGACGACCAGCCGGCCTCGCCGGCTGCCGCGCGCGAAGCGATCCTGCGCGCGGGCTGGCTCGCGCAGACCGCGCCGAAAGGGCCGGTCTACATCAATCTCGACGTCGGCCTGCAGGAAGCGCCGCTGCCGGCGCCGCTGCCGCCCTGCGACCCGCGCCGCACCATGCCGGCCGTCGCCGCGTCCGCGTCGGCCGCGCAGATCGCCGAAGTCGCCGGCATCCTGGCGCGCGCCGAACGGCCGTTGCTGCTGGTCGGCCGCGTCTCGCGCGGCACCGCAGCGTGGGCAGCGCGGATCCGCCTGGCCGAGACGTTGGGGGCGCGCGTGGTCACCGACCTCAAGGTGGGCGCCGGATTCCCGACCGATCACCCGCTGCATGTCGGCGCGCCCGGCATCTACGCGGTCCCCGAGGCGCGCGATGCGATCGCGAAAGCGGACGTCATCGTCAGCCTCGACTGGGTCGACCTGGCCGGCACGCTGCAGGCGGCGTTCGGCACCGGCGATCCCGGCGCGACCATCATCCAGATTTCGCAGGACCACACGCTGCACAACGGTTGGAGCATGGACCACCAGGGATTGCCGGCGGTCGATCTGCTGCTGGCGGCGGATCCCGACCAGGTCGTGCCGGCGTTGGCCGACGCGCTGGCCGGACCCTCGCTCGACGCCGACACCCAGGTGTATTCGACGAAACCGGCGCCCGCGCGGCCGCCGCTCGTGCGCGGGCCGATATCGATGGCGCACCTCGCCGCCGGGCTCCATGCTGTCGTCGGGACGCGCGACATTTCGTTCGTCCACCTGCCGCTGGGGTGGGACGGGAAGCTCTGGGACTTCCGCCATCCGCTCGACTTCCTCGGCTCCGACGGCGGCGGTGGCGTCGGCGGCGGTCCCGGCATTTCGGTCGGCGCGGCTCTCGCGTTGAAGGGCAGCGGACGCCTGCCTGTCTGCATCGGCGGCGACGGCGACTTCCTGATGGGCGCCACAGCAATCTGGACCGCGGTCCACTACCGGATACCGCTGCTGGTGATCGTCGCCAACAACCAGTCGTTCTTCAACGACGAAGTGCACCAGGAACGCGTCGCGCGGATGCGCGGCCGGCCGGTCGAGAACAAGTGGATCGGGCAGCGGATCGACGATCCCGCGGTCGACATCGCCGGTATCGCGCGTGCGCAGGGCGCGCTGGGCATCGGCGCGGTCAAGAGCGCCGACGAGCTGGTCGCCGCTTTCCGCGCGGCGGTCGCGCACGTGGATGCCGGCGGCGTCGCCGTCGTCGACGTGATCACCGAACCCGGCTACACGCCGGCCATGGTCGCCGCGCTCAACCACGAGAGCAACAAGTCATGAGCAAGCTGCAACTCTCCGTCGCCATCGGCGACTACGACCGCAACCGGCCGCTGATCGACGGCGCGGTGCAGATCGAAGGCGTCGATCCGGTGGTGATGACGCTCTCGCCGGAGGAAATCTTCTTCCGGGCGATGCGGCACGAGGCGTTCGACGTCTGCGAACTCTCGCTCTCCAGCTTCGTCCTGCGCACCGCGCGCGGCGACTGTCCATATGTCGGCATCCCGGCGTTCGTCTCGCGCGCCTTTCGCCACACCTCGATCATCGTGCGCACCGATCGCGGCATCAATACGCCGCAGGACCTGAAGGGCCGGCGCGTCGGCACGCCCGAGTGGCAACTGACGGCGAACGTCTGGGCGCGCGCGCTGCTGGAAGAGGATTACGGCGTGAAACCGTCCGACATTCGCTGGGTGCGGGGCGGGCTCGAGGAGCCGGGCCGCAAGGAAAAAGTGGAAATTGCGCTGCCGCCGGGCGTCGTCGTCGAGGACATCGGCCCGGACCAGACCCTGAACGCGATGCTGCAGGCGGGCGAGATCGACGCCTTCATCGGGCCGCGCGCGCCGACGTCGTTCGTGCCGTCGAACAAGGCGCTGGGCTGGGTGTTCGAGGACCCGACCCGCGCCGCGATGGAGTACTACGAGCGGACGCGGATTTTTCCGATCATGCACATCGTCGGTCTCCGGCGCTCGATTGCCGAGCAGCATCCGTGGCTGCCGATGGCGCTGCTGAAGGCGTTCGAGCGCTCGAAGCGGCTGGCGCTAGAGAAGCTGGCCGACACGTCGGCGACCAAGGTGACGCTGCCGTTCGTCGAAGAGCAGTTGCGCCGCGCGCACTCGTTCATGGGCGAGGATTTCTGGCCCTATGGCCTGCCGGCGAACCGGCATGTGCTGGAGCAATTCGTCAAGCATCATCACGCGCAGGGCGTGTCGTCGCGCCTCGTTGCCGTCGACGAGCTGTTCCATCCCGGCACGCAGGAGAGTTTCAAAATCTGAGGTTGCCGGCGCGGCTGGCTGGCTGGCGGCGATCGCAGCGATGAAGCTGCTGCTCGATCCGCCGTTCGACACAAATAATTGACGCTGGAGGCCGACATGGAACAACACGCGAAGTCCGAACCGGGCACCGGCGGCGCATCGGGCGCAGCGCCGATCGACAGCAGGTCGGTCCTGCCCACGCACCGCGATCACTACTACGCCGGCGGCTGGCAGCGGCCGCTGGCGGGCGGGTACTTCGAGCTGACCAGCCCCGGCAGCGGCGAGTCGCTGGGCCGTGCGGCCGACGGCTCGGTGGCCGACGTCGATGCCGCAGTCGCCAGCGCCCGCAAAGCCTTCCCCGGTTGGCGCGACACCGCGCCGCTGGAACGCGCGAAGGCGCTGCGCCGGTTCGCCGCGATCGTCCGCGAGAACGCCCGCGACCTGGCGATGCTCGATGCGCTCGACTGCGGCAACCCGGTCCGCGCGATGGTCGGCGACGCCGAGATCGCCGCGGCGCAGATCGACTTCTTCGCCGGCCTGGTGACCGAGATGAAGGGCGACTCGATTCCGATGGGGCCGGGACGGATGAACGTGACGATCCGCGAGCCCCTGGGCGTCGTCGCGCGGATCATCCCGTTCAATCACCCGTTCATGTTCGCCGCCGGCAAGTCCGCGGCGCCGCTCGCCGCCGGCAACACCATCGTGCTCAAGCCGCCGGAGCAGGCGCCGCTGTCGGCATTGCGTCTGGCCGAACTGGTCGACGGCCTCTTTCCGCCGGGCGTGTTCAACGTCGTCACCGGCGGCGGGCGCGACACCGGCGTCGCGCTGGTCGCGCATCCGGCGATCGCCAAGGTCGCGCTGATCGGCAGCGTCGCCGCGGGGCGCGCGGTGTTGCGCAGCGCAGCCGACACGATCAAGCCGGTGCTGCTCGAACTCGGCGGCAAGAACGCGCTGATCGCGTTTGCCGATGCCGATCCGGCCGCCGTCGCCGAGGCGATGATCGCCGGGATGAATTTCGCGTGGTGCGGCCAGTCGTGCGGGTCGTGCAGCCGCGCGTTCCTGCATGCGGCGATCCACGATCGCGTGCTCGACGAAGTCAGGTCCAGGATAGGCGCGTTCCGGCCGGGCCGTCCCGACGACTGGGAAACGACGATGGGCGCGATCATCAACCGCACGCAACACGAGCGGATCGTGTCCTACATCGAATCGGCGAAGAGCGAAGGCGCTGCGCTGGTCTGCGGCGGCGGCGTGCCCGCCGCGCCGGGTCTCGCGGGCGGGCTCTACATCGAGCCGACGGTGTTCGCGGGCGTCACCCCGGACATGAAGATTGCACGCGAGGAGATCTTCGGCCCCGTGCTGGCGGTGTTCAAGTGGGACGACGAGGCGGCAATGCTCCGCGACGTCAACGCGGTCGAAGTCGGCCTGACGTGCTCGATCTGGACCAACGACCTCAATGCGGCGCTGCGCACCGCGCATGCCGCCGAAGCGGGTTACGTCTGGGTCAACGAAGTCAGCCGCCATTTCCTCGGTGCGCCGTTCGGCGGGATCAAGCAATCGGGGCTGGGGCGCGAGGAGTGCCTCGAAGAACTATTGGCGTTCACGCAGGAGAAGAACATACACGTGCGGTTCGCGAGCTAGGCGTTTCCGGCGACTGGACGGCTGCGTGCGTTTGCCCCGCCGCGGTCCAGCCGTTACACTGCGCGATCGCATCCAGCACGATTCGCCACTTCCATGCACGACCATCCCGCCGCGGCGCGCGCCGCGATCCAGAACCTGCGCGCGTCCTCGATCCGCGAAGTCGCCAACGCGGGGATGGGCAAGAGCGGCCTGCTCGCCTTCTGGTTCGGCGAACCCGACGAAGTGACGCCCACCTTCATCCGCGACGCCGCTGTCGCCGCGCTGGCCGCGGGCGACACGTTCTACGTCCAGAACCTCGGCCTGCCGCGGCTGCGCGCGGCGATCGCGGACTACGTGTCGCACCTGCACCGGCCGGTGGCCGCGGACAACATCGTGGTCACCAGTTCCGGGATGGCCGCGTTGGCGCTGGTCGAGCAGGCGCTGATCGCACCGGGCGACCGCGTGGTCGTGGTCACGCCGCTGTGGCCAAACCTCGTCGAAGGCCCGAAGATCCTCGGCGCCGATGTCGTCACCGTGGCGCTGGATTTCACGCCCGGTGGCTGGCAGCTCGACCTCGGCCGCCTGCTCGCCGCGCTGACGCCCGCGACGCGGATGCTGATCGTGAATTCGCCCAACAACCCGACCGGCTGGACGCTGACGGCGGAGCAGCAGCAGGCATTGTTGGAGCACTGCCGGCGGCTGGGCATCTGGATCGTCGCCGACGACGCCTACGAGCGCCTCTACTATCGCGATGCGCCCGCGGCGCCGTCGTTCCTCGACCTGGCCGATCCGGAGGAACGCATCATCAGCACCAACACGTTCTCGAAGTCATGGCTGATGACCGGCTGGCGGCTGGGCTGGCTCGTCGCGCCCAGGGCGCTACTGCACGACATGGGCAAACTGGTCGAGTACAACACCTCGTGCGCGCCGGGCTTCGTCCAGCGCGCGGGCATCGCCGCGATCACGGAGGGCGACCCGATTATCGCGCGGACGCGGCAACGCTACGCCGAAGCGCAGCGCTTTCTGGTCGGCGCATTGAACCGGCTGCCGCGCATCGAAGCCGCACCGGCGCCCGGGGCGATGTACGCATTCTTTCGCGTCGACGGCATGCCCGACAGCCTCGACTTCTGCAAGCGGCTGGTCGCCGCCGAAGGCCTCGGCCTCGCCCCCGGCAGCGCCTTCGGCCCCGAGGGCGAAGGCTTCATCCGCTGGTGCTTCGCCAGCAGCACCGAGCGGCTGGAGGACGGCGTGGCGCGGCTCGCGAAGTTCCTGTCCAGGATTTGAATGGGGTGAGTCCCAACACCATGTCGAAGCGCACCGCTCTCTCGCAAGTAATCGGCCTGGCCGGTTGGCTCGGCGTCACTTTCGCCGCCGCTGCCATCGGCGCGGTCGCATCCGCCGATGCAAGCACTTTCTATGCGCAGTTGGTTCGTCCGGCGTGGGCGCCGCCCGCGTCCGCCTTTGGTCCGGTTTGGTCTGCACTTTATTTGCTCATGGGCGTCGCTGCCTGGCTGGTGTGGCGCGAGCGGGGCGCTCCGCGCGTTGGCGTAGCGCTCACGCTCTTCATTACCCAGCTATGCGCCAACGCACTTTGGTCCTGGTTGTTCTTCGCCTGGCGCCACGGCGCATTCGCGTTCGCAGGGGTACTCGTTCTTCTGGCTCTGATAGCGGCCACGATTGCAGCGTTCTGGCGCATTCGCCGTACGGCCGGCGTTCTCATGCTGCCGTATCTCGCATGGGTCTGCCTCGCGTCAGCGCTTACCTGGTCGGTGTGGCAAAACAATCCAAAGCTCTTGTAGTGAGCTACCACGGAGGTCGTTCATGAACACATCTTCGAACGCGGCCGGAAGCATTGAGCTCGGCGACCTTGCCGCTCAAGTTGGGTCCGGGCGATGCGGTGTTTGTTCCAAGAGGCACTCCTCACAGCTTCCTCTGTGTCGGCCCGGAAGTCGGGCGCCAACTGATCATCGGTTCTCCGGGCGGCATCTTCGATGCATTCATCGCCGAGGTGGCCACGTCGATGGTCGATAGCGTAAGCCCGTCGAAGCCCGGTGTCGCAACAGACTTCAGAGCTATTGCGGCGAAGTATGGAATGGAGTTTCTGAGCTGAGTTCGCAACCGCGAGGAAGCGCGGGCTGGTATCTCTGCGCGATGTGGCGGAAGAGCCGGGCGAGTAGTAGAGTGCTGATCGCGGCTACTGCCGCACAGCCAAGGAGAAGCTATGTCATTGATCGTTCGTGCCTTCCCACTGCGCGGTTCCATCAAGGACCTGGAGGCATTCGTTGCCGCTCTGAGCACCGAACGTAAGGCCGATACCGCGGCCTTCTACCGGCAGTTTGGTGTCTCGCACGAGTCCTGGCATCTCCAGGAAACTCCGAACGGACCGTGGGTCATTGCTGTTGCTGCGATTGACGACGTGGCGGAAGCCGCCCCACGTTACGCAAAGTCATCCGCAGAGTTCGACAGTTGGTTCAAGAAGCGCGTCGAGCACCTGACCGGCATAAATCCGGACCAGCAGCCGCTCGGCCCGCCGACGTCGCAGATATTTTCCTGGTCCGATGATCAACGTCCTCATAGTGATCTCGGTGCCCGGGCGGGGAAGGCTGCCGGCTCTCAAGAAACTCCCTCCAAGTAACTGATCGGGAAGTGGGTTTTCACGCGGGGTGTTCGATGGGTACGATCCGCAGTCCCATCTTCGCGGCGCATTGTGCCAGGGAATGCAACACGCGCTGGCGATAGCGTTCTTCATAATATTCTTGTCCCTGATCGGTGTACTCCTCGCCTTTGGTGAGCATGGTGTAGATCAGGCGCGCGAGCTTGTGTGCGACGGCGGCAACGGCCTTGGGTTTGTCCATGCGCGAGCACATGCGGCGGAAGAGCGCACCGAGCGCCGACTGGCTGGTGCGCAGGCTGGCGGCGGCCAGGCGCAGGGCTTGAGCGGCGCGATTGGCACAGCGCTTGGTTTTGCCGCTCATGACTTTGCCGCCGGTGATCTTGGTGCCCGGGCAGAGTCCGAGCCAGGAGGTGAAGTGCTTGACGGAGGAAAAGCGCGACAGGTCGGCGCCGGTCTCGGGACGACGGCCAGCGCAGTGGTGACATCGATGCCGTCGATGCGCGTAGGGTCGACGCCGCACATTTTAAACAATTGCGTGCGCAGATCGAACTTCCGGAGCATTGCGGGCGCGACTGCGCTTCTTGCTCTTGGCGGGCTCGCCATCGTGCACCGCCAGCAACTGCAACTGTTGTTCGATCGCCAGATCGCACTCGGTGATCAGGGTGGCGCCGAAATCGAAGGCGGCCAGCGCCTGCTTGAGCGTGAACAGGTGTTCGGTCCGCCAATTGCCTTGCAGGCCCTTGGCAATGTCCTCGACGCTGGCCTGGATGCGCACGTCCTTCATCGCGCCGAGGACTCGGCCATCGCGTTCGCCGGCGACGATGGCGCGCAGGATCCGCTGCCCTGAGGCGCCGACGATGTCGGAGATGACGTTGGCCAACTGCAGGTTCATCTGCGTGAGCGCCTTTTGCATGTGCTGCACGTGCCGGCCCTGGCTGCGCAGGAGCATGCTGCGCTGGCGCCACAGGGCGCGTAATACGCAGACCTGCTCGGCTGGGCGGAAGGCCCCGCTAAGCAGGCCGTAGGTCAGCAGCTGCTGCAACCACTGACAGTCGAGCACATCGGACTTGCGCCCGGAAACGTTCTTGACGTGGCGGGCATTGACCAGCAGCACGGCAAAGCCCCGCGATTCCAGCAGTTCGAACAAGGGGATCCAGTACACACCGGTGGATTCCATGGCAACCGTGTCGACACCGCACGCCTTGAGCCAGTCGGCGAGCGCATTGAGGTCGGCGGTGAAGCTGAGGAACTCACGCACCGGTTCGTCATCGCGATCAGGGGGCACGGCCACGAAGTGCGAGGCGCTGCCGATATCGATGCCGGCGGCGTTGGGATGGGTGATAGTAAGAGCGGCACGGGACGAACCCGGCTTGAGACTGGGACGACGTTTGCGTTGGGCCACGATTTGCTCCAATATGCGTTGTGGAATGTGGCACCGCATCGGCACGTCGTCATGCTCACTCTCTCAAACGGGATATCGATTCAGCGGCGGCACACCGCCGGACCGATTCACCAATGTCGCTGACGTCACCCATGACCACGCTAACCCGCGGGCATTGCGCACCATTGCCAAATCGGTCTTCCGCGGTGCCGCATTCCACTCTGCCACAATGCCCCAAGTTTCTTCGGCGCGCTTTGCGGCAGCGGGCCGATTACTTCGCTAACCCATCCTTCCACACCGACGCGCTACAGCAGGCTTCGCCCGCTTACGCACGCGGGTGAACTCAACGTTATGCGGACCACGAAAGGAGACATCACAGATGAGCAAGGTAACCCCATTCCTGATGTTCAACGACCAGCTTGAGTCCGCCATCGAGTTCTACACTTCCACTTTCCCGGACTCTAGGGTCACGAAAGTCGCCCGCGCTGGCAAAGATGGCCCCATCAACTCGGCCGAATTCGTCATCGGCGGTCAGTCCTTCATGGGCTACAACGGCGGTCCGTACTTCACATTCTCCGAAGGCTTCTCGCTGTTCGTGGAGTGCGAGGACCAGGAGGAAGTGGACGAGTACTGGAACAAGCTCGTCAAGGCCGGAGCCACCGAAATGCAATGTGGCTGGATCAAGGACCAGTTCGGTCTATCGTGGCAGATTGTCCCGAAGCGATTCATCGAACTCATCCGCGACAAGAACCCCGCGAAAGTGAAGGCCGTCATGGACGCCATGATGAAAATGGTGAAGCTCGACGTGGCGGCCCTTGAGAAAGCGTACGACTCGGTGCGATGAGCGTAGCGCCCGGTCCAAGACGCCGCCCGGTGCCGGCCCTGCCGCCGCATCACAACAGCATGCAGCGGACGGCGCTGCGCGCCGCTGCTGATGCTGGGTATTATGCGTCCTCAGGGAGGAGAGAGTTGTGATTGAGGCCCTCATTGGCGCAACGGTTGGTGTTCTTACGATTGTGATTGCGATTCGATTACGAGGAACGCTGGTTGTATGCATTGGGCCTGCTTACTCTGCCCAGCCTCTACGCGTCTTTCGCTCTACAAGCAGGCGAGCAGGCCGTGGGCGTCAAGGAAATGCTCTACGGTGTTCCGTTCGTTGTTGCCGTCTCTTCTTCGCGTTTGTCGGCGTCCGCCAGTCGGCAGTGGTGGTCGGGTTGTTTTGGCCGCTGCACGGGCTGACCTGGTGCATAATCAGTTCATCATAACCACCGGCGTTCTCGACTGGTATCCCACTTCTGTTTGTGGTCGATGCTGTTGTCGGTTCGTGTCTTCTGTGGTTATCGCGGCGGATTCCCGATGCAAATCTTCGCCGAACAAGTCGCAGCGTTGCCGCCCGCGGGAAGTTTGCAGAAACAGGTCAAACGCCTGGAACCGGCGCACACGCTTTGCGAATCAGTGGATAATTTAGGAGCCGCTCTTGGATAACCTCCGTTCATCCAAGCTGATCGTCGCGAAGGGCATAGCATTCTTGGCGCTGGCGTGCTGTGCCGTATTCATGATTCTCGAACAGTTGCCGAAACTAAAAGTCGCGTTACTATTGGCGGCTCTCGTCACGGCATCTGCCCGGTTCTACTACTTTCTGTTTTACGTGCTGGAACGGTATGTTTGATCACCGGCTTCTCTATTCGGGCATATTTAGGAACCTTGTCGTCACGATCATCAAGGGTAGTGCCCAGCAAAAGCGCACTAATTCTAGCCTGACTTCAGGCGGACCCACGCCCGCAGGGTGCGTTTGTTCATTCACCGGGCAACCGGCGCGGGCCCGTGCCAGTTGATCGTCAGGCACCGCAAATCAGAGGCCTGCATGGGCCAGTTCTTTCGTGTACTTCTGGCCGTGGTACTCCGGCACGGTCGTCAACAGCGTCGTGAACATGAACCTCATCATGGTCAGCGGCAAAGGTCATTCCACCTCCGGCCGGCGCAGATGTGACGACCATGGAAGGGCTGAAAGCTTCGCTACATCTCTTCGAGGCGAAGCGCTTCGTCTTTCCATTCCTGGCACATGCACTCCCGGCACGCTGGTTGGCGCTGTCGTCGCGACGCTTGCTTGCTCCAGGCGGGTCGGCGATTCCGCATACGTTGTCGGCGGGCTATTCCACCTGGCCGGCATCGCCAATGTGGTCATGCTTCCTGCACCTGTTTGGTTCAGCGCTGTGGATCTGTTGCTTACATCTTGCCCGCTGCATGGTTGGGCAATGTGCTGGCCTAACCGTGCGCGAC
>JADKEV010000028.1 GCA_016717855.1 Betaproteobacteria bacterium | reverse complement strand
CGGCCGCCCAGGATGAAGCCGCTCTGCTGCGCTTCGAAGAACGCGGTTTCCCACCGGTCCCGGTCCGCCGGCGCCTCGACCGCCGCCAGCGCCCGCGCCACGCTCCGGCGCACCGCCTCGATGCTTTGCTCGTTGCCCTTGGCGTACTTCTCCAGCAACACCTCGGTGGAAATGGACTGTGGCGGCAGCGTGGCCTGCACGGTGGGATGGAGGGATTTGGGATCGTCGCGTTTCATCGATGGAGTCCGGCAGTCGGAGGTTGGACACCTGAAAAGTGTCGGGCCATGATGACACGAAAACGTGCGCTGTTTCCCCCGGAGTGTTGATGCGCATGACTTTGGTCAATTCTCCGTCCTCAAGTGTTGGAAAAATGCTAGATGTGGGGACTTGAGCCTTGGCAACCCCCACATATTGCGGGGTGGAGACGGGAACCGCCCGGCGGCGGCACTACGTTCAGATCAGCTTCCGCAGCAGTCGTGTCCCAACGTTTTCACGAAGGAACGCAGTAAGTAAATGATTGATTGGGTGAAACGCATAGACGGTTCTCGTCTCGATTTGAACGTCGAAGCGCAGACTTTAGCCTTTCTTGGACTTCCGCCAGGGGCTCCTTTGCATCAGGCTATGCTCGTCTTTGCGCAGGTGATGGCCCGCATGCCGCTGTCCACGTTTCGCCGATGCGTGGTCGCGCATCGTGGTGATCACAAGGTGCAGGGATTCACCTGTCTCGATCAGTTTTTCGCTATAGCCTTTGCTCAGTTGACCGGACGCGAATCGTTGCGCGACATCGAAGTCAACTTGCGCGCACAGTCGGCGCGGCTGTACCACATGGGCTTTCGGTGCCCGACGATTTCTCGCAATACGTTGGCCAACGCGAACGCCACGCGTCCGTGGCAGATGTATGCCGATTTTTCACAGCACCTGATTGGCATCGCCCGACCGCTGTATGCCGGAGAGCCGTAGGCCATTGATCTCGATGCTACGGTTTACGCCTTCGATGCCACCACCATCGACTTGTGTTTGGCGGTCTATCCAACTAACTATCAATACGATGCGCGGGGAACCCTCAGGCAGGTGATCCTGCCGGACCGCAAGATCGACTATGTGATCGACGGGGAGAACCGGAGGATCGGCAAGAAGCTGAACGGCGTCCTGACCAAGGGATTCCTTTATCAGGGCCCGTACAGGGTTGTAGCCGAGCTGGATGGATCGAACAGCGTGGTCAGCCGCTTCGTCTACGGCAACGGCGGGAACGTCCCCGATTACATGGTCAAGGGCGGAGTGCCCTACCGCATTCTCTCCGCTCAGCTGGGCAGCCCGCGCCTCGTGGTCACGACCCAGGGTGCCACGCCGACGATCGCGCAACGGATCGATAACGACGAGTTCGGGCGGTTGCTCCAGGACAGCAATCCCGGGTTCCAGCCGTTCGGATTCGCCGGCGGTCTCTACGACCCCTACAGGATTAGTCCGCTTCGGCGCCTGCGATTACGATCCGGATGTCGGGCGCTGGACGGCGCGGGATCCCATTCGTTCTGGCAGCGGCCAGGCCAATCTGTACGCCTATGCCGCGAGTGACCCGGTCAATCGGATCGATGCGACGGGATTGGGCGGGACGAGGGGCGCACCGAATTTGTCTATGACCCCGAGATCATCCACTTGGCGGCGCAGGTCGACTGGCACGTCCTGGAAAGCATCAATGGACCGCTCCAGCCCTGGCAGAAGGATGCGGTAATAGAACAGTTGGAAAATGGCGTCCCGCTTGCGGCGGTATCGGTGCCCTTTGAGTCCCACACCACGCAGACCATCAACATCATGCTCCCGCAGATGAATCCGAGTACCTATTCGGTGTCGGCGTCCGGGGGACTGACGATGCAGTTCACCAACGTGCCGATCAACATCACGACGCAATCCCACTACAACGTGGACACCCTGATGTACCAGTTCGGTCAGGCAGTGCAGGCGCAGGCGGATGAAGATCCATACGGCGAACGTCTCCAGTACGCTTGCCCGGGTGCTTTCCAGACTCAGTTTCAGTTGTACGGAAGGAAGTAAGCGGCGCCATCGAGGAGCGCGAAGGCGGGAATCAAGATCGCCAACGCACTCAGGCGAGTGTGTTCCTTCCGCCGTCTCGGTCTCGTACGGGCATATTCGGTTGCGCCCGCCCTGCTTGGCGGTATAGAGCGCGACGTCCGCGGCTTTGACGAGCCCCTTCGGCGAGTTCACTTGCCGGGAATTCGTCGCCACGCCAATGCTCACGGCGATGCCGGCAGTCTTCCCGCCGCCGATGTCGAAGGGATGGCGCTCCACCGTCGCGCGCAGGCGTTCGGCAATCTGCATGGCCACGGTCGCGTCCGTTTCGGGCAAGATCACCGTGATTTCCTCGCCGCCGTAGCGACACACGCGGTCGGTGGTGCGCGCCTGTTTCACCAGCAAGTCGCTTATGCCCCTGAGGATGGCGTCGCCGGCTTGGTGTCCGTGGGTATCGTTGACGCGTTTGAAGTGATCGATGTCAAGCATCAGCAACGAGAGCGGATGGTCGTAACGCTGTGCACGGACAATTTCGTCTTTCAGAAATGAATAGAACGTGCGGTGGTTATACAGCCCCGTGAGGCCGTCGCGGCTCGCCAGTTCCTCCGCCTGTTCCGCCCGCTTACGGTCGGTGATGTCGCGCGCCTCGGCACACAATCCCGCTACCTCGCCCTTCTCGTCGCGGTACACGCTGGCGTTGTAGAGCACCTCCGACAGCTTCCCTGACACATGCCTTATGGTCAGCGGATAGTTCCTGATAATTCCGTTCGCGAACGCTTCCCGATAACCCGCATGCGCTTTGTCGGGCTCGGTGAAGTATCCCGAAAAATCGCTGCCTATCAGCAGATCGCGCGGCACTCCCGTCACCTGTACCGCCGCCTCGTTCACATCCATGATCTTGCCCTCCACGCTGATGGTCACCAACGGGTCCAGGCTCACCTCGATCAGGCTGCGCGCATACAACAACGCCGAGCGCAGTCGTTCTTCCGCTCGCTTGTGCTCGGCAACATAGGCCTCCAGTTCTTCCCCGAGAATGTTGATGCCGGCCATCACGCCATCCAGAGCGCTGTCACCGTCGGCAACGGTTCCTCTCGCCTCCAAGTCGCCCGACGCAAACTTGTAGATGACATCGAGCATCTCCACAAGCTTCGGGTCTTCCCTTTCATTGTGCGCCTGCGTCACTCGAGGATCCCTTCAGCCATTCCAAAGCCTCGTCTTCCGAAGAAAAAAGCCGGCTCGGAAGGCGAGGATTGCTGAGGCCGAGGTAAAAGTTCCCCAATACCCTGCTGACGGGCGTTTCGACGATGAGGGCGGCAGCGCTGGCGACCTTCGCGGCCTCTTCTCCTGCATAATACTTGCGGGCTTCCCTGGCAAGCGACTTCATCGTTTTTGTATCGACGAAAAGAGGCCGTCTCTTACCCTTGTTCAGCTTCAGATAGGCCGCCATGGTCTCCATGGCATCCTCCAGCGTCACTTCCGCGCCGGTGACGTGGATGATGCGGACGATGCCGTCATCCCCCAGCCATAATCTGGCGACCCTGCTGGTCTGTTCGCTTTCCATTTCCGCGCACCTTCCCCGTCAGAATCCGTACGCAACGGTCAGCGCGACCAAACGCTCGCTGATGTTGAATTTTCCGTTATAGCCATAGATGTTGGCCGTTGCCTTTTGTTCACGGGTGAATGCATACTGGTAGGCGAGATCGATCCTCCAGTTCCCCATTTTCCGGCCCAACCCGAGGCCGATTTCATGACCGTCCGCATCCGGCTGGGCAGGAATGATGTGGGAATTGGGGAAAGCGCCTGGGCATAGGCGTATCCGGCCCGCACGCTCCAGCCCGCCGGCAGCCTGTATTCGCCGCCGATCCTGATATCCCGGCTGTCTCTCGCATTCAGCGGGGTTGTGGAATCGGGCCATGCATCCGTCCTTATCGTCACCTGATCCATCGAGCTCCACCCATACCAGTCCGCATCCACGGCAAGGGTCAGGTTTTCCGAAGGGGTGAGCGTTATGCCGAAACCCAGCGATGCCGGATAGCGTGCTTCCGACCGTGCATTGGTTTTTGTCGCGAAGCCCCCGGCTGTCATGATTCGTTCGCCTTGGTGGTCGATGGACATTCCGGTTCTGTACGTGGCACCTGCTTTGAGGTAGTCGTTCACTTTCCACAATACCCCTACGATGCCCCCAAAACCCATGGCATCCATTTTGTCGTTTATCCTCAGGGCAGGCCCTGCCGGCATGGATCGATCGACCTGGCTATAACCGATTACCAGTCCTCCCCCGATGGAAAGATTATCGCTCGCCTTGTAGGAAAGGACCGCGCTGAGGTCCGTTCTCACCATTTTCGACCGCTGGGAAGGAAACCCGTTGGCGAGGTCATCCGGAAATTCCGCATCCCTCGCATACGGCGCGTACAGCCCGAGACCGGTACTGAGTTTGTCACTAAGGCGATGCGTAATGAAGAACGCCGGGGCGAAAGCCCTCTTTGTGCTTGTTTCTGATGCATCTCCGGGCGTTGATAACCCAGCTGCGGAGAGATCAAGGCGAGCCCTGTCTCAATCGAGGTTCCGTCGATCTGACTGATTCCAGCCGGATTGTAATAGACAGCCGATCCGTCGTCCGCCACTGCAGTAAAGGCGCCCGCCACACCCAAGGCTCGTGCGCCCTGGCCCGGAGTGGACAGCCCGCCTGCAAGAGCAGGCCCACCCAACAAAGGAAAAGACAAGAGCAGAACAGAGCCTGCTGCTGAAAACGTTTTCATCCATCACTCCCTTTCTGAATCCTCGGCATGGGCGGAACTAGAAATTCGGCTTCAAAGATCTCCCCTGGCAGCGGTTTGCTGAACAGGAAGCCCTGCATTTCGTCGCAGTCGAGCAAATGCAGCAGGCGCCGTTGCTCCTCGGTTTCAACGCCCTCCGCCACCACATTGAGCTTCAGCGAGTGCGCCAGCTTGATGATGGTGGATACCAGCGCCAGCCCCTGCGGCCCGGCGGTCATGTCGATCACGAAGGAGCGGTCGATCTTCAGCGTATCCACCGGCAGTTTGGCGAGGTAGCTGAGCGAGGAGAAGCCGGTGCCGAAGTCGTCGATGGCGATGGTGATGCCCATGGCGCGGATCGCCTGCAGGCTGGCGATGTTGTGCTTGACGTCCTCCATGATCAGGCTCTCGGTGATCTCCAGTTCCAGCCCGGCCGCCGCATGTTCATCAATGGCGATGACTCGACCGATCTCGTCGATGAAACCGCGATGGCGCAGTTGCAGCGGCGACACATTCACCGCGATGCGTACCGCCGGCAGGCCCGCCGCGTGCCAGCGCAGGTAATCGGCGATGGCCTGGTGCAGCGCCCAGCGCCCCACTTCGTGGATCAATCCGGTTTCCTCCAGGATCGGGATGAACCGGCCCGGCGGCACCAGGCCCGTGCGCGGATCGTTCCAGCGGATCAGCGCCTCGGCGCCGGTGAGCCTGCCGCTGGCCAGGTTCACCTTGGGCTGGTAGTGCAGGACGAATTCATGGTTGTCCAGCGCCTGGCGCAACTGATTTTCCAGCGTGAGCTTGCCGGCCACCGCTTCGGTCATCTTCTGGGTGTAGAACAGGTAGCGCTCGCCGCTGGCCTTGGCCTTCTTGAGCGCAGCTTCGGCGTTCCTGAACAGGGCGTCGGCGTCCGCGCCGTCCTCCGGGAATACCGCCACGCCGACCTTGACGGCGATCCGGAACACGGCGTCGTTCAGGCGGAACGGATGGTCCATGAAATCCCTGATCATCTTCTCGAGGAGGCGTGCCCCGTCGCCGCCCTGCTTAATTTCCGGCAGCACCGTGGCGAAGTGATCCGCACCTATCCGTGCCACCACGTTGGCGTCCCCAGTGTTCAGCGTCAGCCATTCGGCCACTTGCCGCAGCAGGGCGTCCCCGGCCGGCCGGCCCAGGCTGTCGTTGATGTTCTTGAACCGCTCCAGGTCGACCAGGAACATGGCAAGCTTGTGCCCGCCGCTGACGGCGCTGCGCATGTACTGCGTCACGCGATCGAGAAACAGTTTGCGGTTCGCGAGCCCGGTCAGCGCATCGTGGTAGGAAAGGTAATCGAGCCGCTCCCGCTTGTCGATGTGGTCGATCGCGAATGCGACGTCGTCGACCAGTCCCGTCAACAGCTTCAACTCTTCTTCGTGGAAGAATTCTTTCTCGCCGGCGTACAGAACGAGGATGCCGACCGCCTTTTCCGCGACTATGAGAGGCAATACGGCCACCGAGTGGACACCGGATTCGGCGTATTCCTTGCGGAACACAACCTCCGGGTTGCTTTGCAGATCATTGATGACGACGGGCGCTCTTTCCCTGACCGCCCGCTGTCGGGGATTCTGGAGCCGCCACGCCGTCGATCTGAAAAGCCGTCTTCGAGCCCGGCCAGGAACTCACGTCCTTGCCCGCCGAGGCGACCGGGACAATCTGCATCCCTGTCCGATCGACGAGGCCGATCAGGGCCATGCGGAACCCGCCTTCGTCGACCGCGATCCGGCACGCTTCCCGGAACAGTTCGTCGCGATCGGGCACGCGCACGATCAGCGCATTGATGCCACTCAGCACCGCATAGACGCGGTTGAGGTAGGCGATCCTGTCCTGCGCTACCTTGCGTTCGGTGATGTCTTCGCCGATGCTTGCTATTCCGATTACATCGCCGGCTGCCGAGCGCAGCACCGAACTGTTCCAGCGAATGAGCCGACGCGCACCCGAACGTGTGAGGATCTCGCTTTCGTCATGCATTGCTTCGGGTAGGCCTGCGAGGATCTTCGGGAAGAAGGAGACTTTCAAATGGTGAATTTCGGGTGCTATGAAAAGCTCGAACCAGTCCCGTCCGATGACTTCCTCGTAGCGCCAGCCGGTCAGGCACAGCAGGTATTCGTTGCAGTACGTGATTCGCGCGTTGCGGTCGAGCATGAGGGACACCAGTTTGACGTTGCCGAGCATCTCGCTGAAGCGACGCTCGCTTTCGCGCAAATCCCGCACGGCCTGTTTGCGCGCGGTGATATCGCGAAAATACCAGACACGTCCGTAATGCTTGTGGTCTGCTCCAGTGGCCGGAGCGGAATACTGATCGACAATCCTTCCATCCTTTAGGTGTAATTCCTCGTGACTCTTGTCGTCGCGGTGGTCGTTCAGATATTGAACCCGGGCGACAAATGCTTCAGAATTCTCGACCTGGTCAGCCGCTGCCTGGATCATGGGCGCATTCAAACGCGCGCTCACGAGCTGCGGCGAGAGCCGCCACAGGTCAATGAATCGTTGATTGTAGGAGATGACTTGTCCGTTTTCGCCGACCCCACCAGGATGCCATCGAGCGAAGTTTCCTGCTGAGTCTGGAGGATCGTGCTCTTGAACTGTATTTCTTCCTCCACCCGCTTGCGCTGCGCTTCGCCGGCGAAGTTATCCAGCGCAAAACCGATATCCGCCGCCATTTCAACCAGCAGGTCGCGTGCGGATTCGTCGAAAGCGTTGGTCTCGCTGGAATACAGGGTGAAGCAGCCGACGACATTGCCTTTTTCGTGCAGCGGCAGCGAGGCGCACGCGGCCAGGCCGGCGCGGGCGGCACGCTCGTGCCAGGGGGCGGTTACCGCGGCATTCGGGAAGTCCTGACACCAGAACGGCCGGTCCTCGCGGATCGCAATGCCGGTGGGGCCGCCCCCGAATGGGTTATCGGCATCCGCCGAGACGTCGATATCCTTCAGGTACCCGGTATCGTCGCCGAAACTGGCGGCCGGCCGCACCATGCGGGTCCCGGTGTCGATTAGGCCGACCCAAGCCATCTTCATGCCGCCGAACTGCACCGCGGCGCGACAGATTGCAGGAATAACTCTTGCTCGCCGGCGCAGTGCACGATGGCCTTGTTGCACTGGCTCAGCGCTGCATAGAGCTGGGCGTGCCGCCGGATTTTCGCGCGATCCGCATGACGTTCGGTAATGTCCCGGATGTTGCACTGAATTACCTTCGTGCCTTCGCAGTCGTATGTATTGCTTACGAATTCAACCGCAATTCCTGCTCCTGCCTTGGTCTTGAGCGGAAGATCGTCATATCGGACATACCCCGTCGTTTGCAGCTCCGCGAACATTTCCTTGCTCTGCGCAATGTCCGCGAGCGAGCCCACTTCCCATAGCTTCTTTCCCAGGAACTCAGCATGCGAATAGCCGAGCATCGTGATCAGGTAGGGGTTGACGTCTTCGATCTGCGCCGTATCGGCGTTAAGAAGCAGAATCCCGTCCTGAGCCGTTTCAAACAGTCGACGATAGCGGCTTTCGGATACCCGCAGCGCTTCGCGCACGGGATCACCGAGCGCGTCGGCAGCAGATGTCATTGCGGGGCGGGCATTCGGATGAGGGAAGATTTTTCATTGCAGAGGCTGCAATGCGGGGCTGACGGAAACAAAATCCCGGAAATTGAGAGGATTATGATAGCCTCAGTTTCCGCATGGGTATTTCGGCCGTCTGTGCGGTAAAGCACATTAGTCGCCGTCGCGCCCAAGCGCCTGATGTCCCGAGCCACCCGGGCCAACCCGCAGAGGACAAGTCCGGCAGAGAACTGCCGGCCAGCGCCGGTCTGGCGCTCATCGCCTCGCGGCCGTCAGCAGAAGCTCAGGTTCGTCTCCCGACCTGGAGAACACGATCGTGCAAACGCCAGCCGAGTGCCGGGGGCGAACGATTCGGCGTTGAGATTCCTCCTTTGATATGCGGGGCCGGGTGCGGCGCCGAAGAGGAGGGATAGTTCCTGTTCCTGCACGAATCGCTACTCGTCCTCCTGGCGATCGGTACATTTCAATGCCCCCGACTTGGCACCGGATCCTGAATGACCGTTGTGGAGTACCAGTTCCAGCGGCAGGTTCTGGCCGGCAGCGGCATTCCACAGGCGCAAGTCAATGGTCGGTCCCAGGAGCCAAGGAGTAATTCGCCGCGTGTAATCATCGAAAGCAGCTATCGTCGGCGAGGCGAGGTTGCGCGCTTCCCTACCGGCCGCGACCTTTCGGCAGCAACGCCGCGACGATGCCGAGCAGCGGCAGGAACGCGATCGCCTTGTAGACGAATTCGATGCTCGTATGGTCGGCCAGGAGGCCCAGCGCGGCGGCGCCGAGGCCGCCCATTCCGAACGCGAAGCCGAAGAACAGGCCGGATACCAGGCCGATCCTGCCGGGCATGAGTTCCTGCGCGTAGACGAGGATCGCCGAGAACGCTGACGAAAAGACGAGGCCGATCACGATCGTCAGCGCCGTCGTCCAGAACAGGTTCGCGTGCGGCAGGAGCAGTGCAAATGGCGCGACGCCGAGAATCGAGAACCAGATCACGGGCTTCCTCCCGATGCGGTCGCCGAGCGGGCCGCCGACAAGCGTGCCCAGCGCCGACGCCAGCAGGAAGACGAACAGATGGAGTTGCGCGCTCTGGACCGACAGGCCGAACCTGTCGATGAGATAGAACGTGTAGAAGCTGCCGATACCTGCGCCGTAGAAGTACTTCGAGAAGATCAGCACCAGCAGGACGGCGATCGCGCCAGCCACCTGCCGGCGCGAGTAAGGCGATGCCACCGGCGGCCGCGTGCCGCGTGCCGTCGCCGCCGCATGCTGGCCCGAATACCAGCGGCTCACCTGCAACAAGAGCACGATGCCCAGCAGCGCGGCCGCGCCGAACCAGGCGACGCTCTTCTGCCCGAACGGGACGATCACCGCCGCGGCCACCAACGGTCCGATCGCGCTGCCGGTATTGCCGCCGACCTGAAACAGCGATTGCGCGAGGCCGTGCCGGCCGCCGGACGCCATCCTGGCGATGCGCGACGACTCGGGATGGAAGATCGCCGACCCCATCCCGACAAAGGCCGCCGCCAGCAACACGGTTGCGTAATTGGGCGCGAACGCCAGCAGCAACAGCCCGCACAACGTGGAGGTCATGCCGATGGGCAGCGAGTACGGCGTCGGGCGCCGGTCGGTGTAGAGGCCGATCAGCGGCTGGAACAGCGATGCGGTGACCTGGAAGGTCAGCGTGATCAGGCCGATCTGCACGAAGCTCAGATGGAAGTCGCCCTTCAGGATCGGATAGATCGCCAGGATCAGCGACTGCATCATGTCGTTGATCATGTGCGAAGCGCTGATCGCCCCGAGCACGCGGAAGGCGGCTTTCGGGCGGTCGGAGGACGGGGCGAGAGTGGCTGACGGGCTGGACATCGCTATTGCTTCTGTTGTGGGACTCGATCCCGGGGCGGTCGCTCGGCGTTTGCGGCCGGCCTGGGGTGCGCGTGGCGGAACTGCCTGAACCGTGGGCCGCCATCTCGGGTTTAGCTTACCATCTTGCGACCGCCCGGATCCAAGCATAGACAGACCAACCTCCTGTTACCCTCTCTCTTACCCTTACTTTGGGGTAATTGCCTCTCTTTCGCCTCTTCGCCACTGGTCGCCCGATACTTGGCGAAGGGCGCTTGAAATCGCTATCCTTGTGCATTCGGTGCATTGTCAGGATCGCTGTTTGTTCAGACCGCTGGATCGACGCAGGAGTAGCGTGGACGTGAAGCAATGAACGAGCGCACGCCGGGGACGGCCGACTATCGCTTCGGCCGCTTCGAGATCCGCACGGCCGAGCGTCAGCTTCAGGTGGACGGTCAAGCGGTCGCATTGGGCGCTCGCGCGTTCGATGTCCTCGTGGCGCTCGCCGAGCGGCGCAACCGGATCGTGCCCAAGTCGGAGTTGCTCGACGTGGTCTGGCCAAACCTGATCGTCGAGGAAAACAATCTCCAGGTTCACGTCAGCACACTGCGCAAGCTGCTCGGGCCGCAGACAATCGCGACGATTCCGGGCCGCGGCTACCGTTTCACCGCCGGGGGCGATGCGCCGCCCGCAGCCGACGGGGCGCCTGCTGCGCCTGCGCCGCCCGCCTCGCCCGCTACCCGGGTCGATCCGGTTCATCCCGGCAATATCCCGCCCCGGCCGCCGTCGCTGCTCGGGCGCGACGATGAACTCGATGCGCTGCTGCAGCGCGTCGAAGCCCATCCACTGGTGAGCCTCCTCGGCGCGGGAGGCATCGGCAAGACGACGCTGGCGCTCGCGGCGGCGGATCGCCTGCGCCAGTCGTTTCCGGACGGCGCATGGTTCGTCGAGCTGGCAAATGCCACCGGACAAACCGACCTGGCGCAGTTCGTTGCACAGGCGCTGCGACTGCCCCTCCCGGGCGCAGGCCCGGCGCTGCGGCAACTGACCGATCTCTTGGCCCAGCGCTCGATGCTCATCGTGCTGGACAACTGCGAACATCTCCTCGACGCCGTGGCGGCGTTGGCCAAGGCATTGACCACGCAAGCCCCGGGTGTGCGGCTGCTGGCCACCAGCCAGGCCTTGCTCAATGTCTCCGGTGAGCAGTTGTTCAGACTCGATGCCTTGTCCTTGCCCGGGGCTGGCGAGCCACCAAGCGAGGACGAACACGGTGCGATTGCATTGTTCGTCGAGCGCGCCCGCGCGGCCGACACGCATTTCGCCTTGAGCGCCGCCAACGCCGGCGCGGTCGCCGATATCTGCCGGCGGCTGGATGGCATGCCCCTGGCGATCGAACTGGCTGCGGCGCGCGTCCGTTCGATCGGTGTGCAGGGCGTGCGCGAGCGGCTCGATGAGCGCTTTCGCCTGCTCACGGGCGGTTCGCGCACGTCGGCGCCGCGGCACCAGACACTGCTCGCCGCGCTCGAGTGGAGCCATGCGTTGCTGTCGGCAGCAGAGCAGGCAGTGCTTCGCCGCCTGAGCGTGTTCGTCGGCGGCTTTTCGTTGGAGCTCGCCCAGAAAGTCGCGGGTGACGAGAGCATCGACGAATGGGCCGTGCTCGACGCGCTCGCCGCACTCGTCGACAAGTCGCTCGTCATTGCCGATCAAGGCGAGACGCCACGGTACAGGCTCCTCGAATCCACCCGTGCGTACGCGCTAAAGCAACTGGCAGCCGCAGGAGAAGACAGGACCTACCGGGACCGGCACATGCAGGCGGTGCGCGATCTGTTCGTGCCGAGCGAGGAGGCGTGGGTCGCTGCGTCGGAGCTCAGGATGGGCCGCGCGTCCGAGATGCGGCTGCATTCCGAGATCGACAACCTGCGTGCCGCCCTCGACTGGGCCGCGAGCACGGATGCCGACGTCCGCTCCACGATCGCGCTGGCTGGAGCCGGGGCGTCGCAATTCATCATGGCGGGTCTGACGAAAGAAGGGCTCGACCGGATGCTTCCGCTGCGGACGCTGGTCGACGCCCACGCCCCGCCACGCCAGGCGGCACTGTTCTATCTGGGCCTGGTCAGGCTCGGCATCTCGGGCCGGCTCCCGCGCGACGTCCTGCTCGACGCTGCCGCTCGGTCAGTGCAGGTGCACCGGGCACTCGGATCACGCTTGCCCTTGCTCAATGCGCTTCTCCTGCAGGGCAAGGCGATGTCCGAGGTCGGGATGGTCGACGCCTGCGACGCCGTGCTGAGCGAAGTACTTGCCCTGGAGCAGGCGGGTGACTCCGTGTACTACGCTTTTTCGCGGTTGAACATCCAGGCGCAGCTGGCCAAACAGCACCAGCGGCCCGATGAAGCACTGCGACTGTACATCGAGCGGCGTGACTTGCTCGCCGCCCGTTCCGCAGACGAAGTTACCCTTCGGTTCGCCGACGCCGACATCTGTACGACGCTCAACGAGCTCGGCCGCTTCGAGGAGGCGGTGACGCTGGCCGATGCGTTGATCGAGCGCGGCAGTCCGAAGGGGATCGGATTGGAATTCGTCACGCTCCACAAGGTGAATGCCGAGATCATGTTGCGCCGAACCGAAGCGGCGCGACAGACGACCCTCCGCTACCTGTCACTCTGGCGGAACGCGGGATTCCTCATGTACAACCTCGATGCGTTCGCCGTCATGGTGGCCGACGATGGGAAATTTGCCGACGCCGCCCGATTGGCGGGTGCGTCGCAGGCCTTCGTACGGCGAACCCAAGTGTGGTTGCCGCCGCTCGGTCCGGATTGGGATCAGGCGTTGCCGGCCCGGTTTGCTGCCGCAGGGATCGCACCGGCCGACATCGAGCGCTGGAAGCAGCAAGGCGAGGCGATGGAGGAGCCCGAGCTGGCTGCTTTGCTTGATGGTCGTTAATCCGTCTGGCGATGCACTTCTTCGACATACGAATTCGCCATGCGCAGCCATGTCGAACGCATTGCCACCGCGCTTGAGGATGCCCATCTCCGTCCGGGACGCCAGCCAGTGCGTGCTGGCCACATCGCCGAAGGTGCCGCGGATTTCGGGGCGGGTCGTGTATGTCATGGGCGGTGACTGGCGTGTGGGCTTGCGTGCGGTCATGGTCGGATGACTTCCTGGCCAGTGATCAAGTCGCAGTGTAGGCCTGGGCGGAGCCGGCGATCCGGGCCACGCGTTGTTCCGCGCCCTTGGCAATCTTGCCGGCCAGTCCCACTGCCACGCCTGCGTCCAGCATCTGCGCGAACGCCTCGCGCACCTGATCGCCGCTGACCGCCGCGATACCCGCCAGGAGTTCTTCCTGCGTGCGCATGCGCCCCAGCGCGAACAGATCCGCCGCAACGCGTTCCAGCCGTTCCTCCGGCGCTTCCTGGCCAAACAGCGTGCGCACCGTCACCTGATTGCGCGCGCGCTCCAGGTCGACGGGAGCGATGACCTCTGCCTGCTGGTGCAGCAGCCGGGTGAGCTCGACGCAGAACTCGTCGAGATGTTCCGGCATGGTCGATGCCTCGACGATGAACTGCCCGAACACGTCGCGCACGTCGGTGTAGCAATCCGCGTGATAGACCAGCCCGCGCCGTTCGCGCACGCGGTCGAGAAGAGGTGAGCTCATGCCTTCGCCGAACAGGGCCGCCGCAACGCGGAAGGCGTCATGCTCGTCGGCCAGCGCAGGCACCGGAAATCCGAGCACGATGTGGACCTGGTCTCCGCCCGGCACGCGGCGCGACCGGACGCCGCCCACATACGACGGCGCGGCGATCCGATTGGCCTCCCCGCGCGGCATGTTGCCGAACGCGGCCTGGGCAGCGGCGACGGTCAGGTCCGGCTCGACGCAACCGGCAATGCCGACGATGGTGTTCAGGCCGGTGTACTGGCCGGCAACGAAGGCCAGGAGATCATCGCGCGTGAAGCGCCGGATGTTGGCCCGGCTTCCAATCACCGGCTGGGCTGCCGAATGCTCGCCGTAGCAGGCCCTGTCGAACAGCTTGAAGGCGGTCGCCATGGGGTCATCCTCGTCCCCCGCGTATTCCTGCAGCAGGACCTGCCGCTCGCGCACGAGTTCGTCTTCGGGGAAAATGCTGTGCTGCACGATGTCGCCCAGCATGGCGATGAATGTTGCGGCATCGCGCGCGTGGCCGCGCATGTGGAACGCGGTGTGGTCCTTGTCCGTGTGCGCGTTGACTTCCGCCCCGAGCCGCTCGGCATCGAGGTTGATCTGCTGGCAGTCGCGGGTGCGCGTGCCCTTGAACGCCATGTGCTCCATGACATGGCTGATGCCGTTCAGACGCGGGCTTTCGTGCTGGCTGCCGCTGCGCACGAAGACGCTCACGTTGGCTGTAGCAAGATGGGGAAGCGGGAGCACGACCACGCGCACGCCGTTGTCGAGCGTGGCGAGCACTGCGTTGGCGGGTGTTTCGGTTCGGTGCTTCTGGCTCGTGATCATGGCGAAATCAATCCGGCCGCGCTCTTCGGCACCGGGGGGCATTCGAGCGCGAATTTCATGATCGCCTCGGCGGCCACATCCTCGCCGTGTGCACCAGCGCCAGAATCCACACGGAGTCGTCCTGCACCTCGTACACCAGCCGGTAGCTTTCGTGCGGGATCAGCTCACGCGTACCCGGGATCTGACCTGCCTTTCCAACGTGAGGGTGGTCGGCCAAGCGCCCAGCGGCTTCGGCAAAGAGCTCATCCATCCGGATGGCTGCGAGCGGGTTGTCCTGGCCGATGACGTCGATGATGTCGGCCCGGTCTTTCTCTGCGGCCGAGACCCAGAAGTCTCTCACGCGCCAGCACTGCCTGCCTTGGCCAGCAACCGCGCGCGCCGGGCGGCGAACCGGGCTTCAACCTCGTCAGCGCTGGCGTAATCGCCGGCACGGACCTGCTCCCGCGCATCCGAGACCTTGCCACGCAGGAATTCGTTGTACTCGCGCTCCTGACGCTGGCGCTGCACGAACTCGCGCATCAATTCACGCAGGATCTGCGAGGCAGGCCGATGGCTGGCCTCTGCCTCAGCCATGAACTCGGCACGAAGCTCGGGCTCCAGCTTCATGGTGAAGACGGCTTCCTTGGACATGGGTGGCCTCCAACGGTCGATGTACAAACGAAGTATATACGTTGCCAGTACGATTGTCCTCTCTGTGGGCCCGAAGTCAGCCTGTCGAAGAGGCCTTTGCCGTCTTCAGCGCGCGCTGGTCCTTCAGCGGTTGTTGACATTGCGAGCCGCCGGGCGCTTGCCCGGCGCGTTGCCATTACGCTCGAAGCCTGCCATGCCGTCGAAGTGCTGGAGCAGGCGTTCAGGCGATATGGAGCACCCGAGATCGTGAACACCGACCAAGGCAGTTCTCCACTATTCTTTGAGAGCAAAGAGCAAAGGAGGATCAAACTGTGGCGGAAACGGCGCAGATATTTGCGGGCGCGAAAACGACGTGGCCCTGGCAGATCTGCCCGGAACCCCACGTGGCGCGGCGTAAGTCCGAAATAGGAAAGGGCAACCGAGACCGGTTGCCCTTGGATAATGGTGGAGAAGAGGAGGATCGAACTCCCGACCTCTGCATTGCGAACGCAGCGCTCTCCCAGCTGAGCTACTTCCCCATGGAACCCGTGCATTATAGCGGAATCGTCGCGCCGTCGACAAACCAGGTCCGGTTCCGCCAGCAAGCCGCACGGATCTCCGCAGCGCATCGTGTACCATTCCCGATTCGCCATTTTCCATAGCGGAGAGCCAAGCATGGCCAAGCAAGCGATCCACACGTCCGCGGCCCCTGCCGCGCTGGGCACGTACTCGCAGGGTATCCGGGCCGGCCAGACCATCTACCTGTCGGGGCAGTTGGGCCTCGATCCCGTGACCGGCAACCTGCGCGAGGACATCGACGCGCAGATCGACCAGGCGTTCCTGAACCTGCGCGCGGTCGCGGAGGCGGGCGGTGCGACGCTGGACGACGCGGTGAAGCTCACGCTGTACCTGACGGACCTGGCCAACTTCGCCAAGGTCAACGAGACGATGGCGCGCTACTTCACGCAGCCGTTCCCGGCGCGCGCGACGGTCCAGGTTTCGGCGCTGCCCAAGGGCGCGGGATTCGAAGTCGAAGCGGTGGTCGTTTTCCCGTAACGAACTCAGCAGACTATCGCGCGTGGCCGCCAGCCGCCCCAAGGTAGCCGTTGCGCGTCCCACGGCGGCCGGCGGCATTCCCGCGAAGCGACGGGGCAAGAACGCCAGGTTGACTGCCTCGGAGCCGGAGCCGACGGCGCCCGCTCCTGCTCCCGCGCCTGCGGCGGACACCTGGCTGGCCGCCTATCCCGGACTCAAACAAAAGCTGGCCAAGCTGGGCATCTTTCGTCCGGCCGACCTGGTCACGCACCTGCCGCTGCGCTACGAGGACCACACCAGGCTCACGCCGCTGGCCGATGTGGCGCCGGGCGTCGCCTGCCAGGTCGAAGGCACGGTGATCGCCACCGAGATTCACTACCGGCCGCGGCGGCAACTGGTGACGACCTTGAGCGCCAACGGCGGGCAGGTCGTGCTGCGCTTCCTGCACTTCTATCCCAACCAGCAGAAGCTCCTCGCGCCGGGCAAGCGGGTGCGCGCGTTCGGCGAGCCCAGGGTCGGGTTCTTCGGCGTCGAGATGATCCATCCGGCCTTCAGCGTGGTGGCGGACGACGAGGCGCTGCCCGATGCGCTGACGCCGGTCTATCCGACGACCGCGGGCCTGGCGCAATCCGCATTGCGCAAGCTGGTCGCGCGGCAGATCGAGCGCAATCCGGCGCTGTTGCAGGACTCGCTGCCGCCGGCGCTGGTCGCGCGGCTGCGCCTGCCCGACTATGGGAGCGCGGTGAAGCTGCTGCACCAGCCCGGGCCGGACGTCTCGGCGACCGCGCTGGAGGAGCGCACGCATCCGGCCTGGATGCGGCTGAAGTTCGACGAGCTGCTCGCCCAGCAGCTCTCGCTCAAGCGCCATCGCCGCGCCCGCCAGGCGCGCACCGCGCCGGCGCTGCGCGGCGACGGCAAGCTCGTGCTGGCCTTGCTGGAGGCGGTGGGCTTCAAGCTCACCGGAGCGCAGAACCGGACCTGGCACGAGATCAAGGGCGACCTGGGACGGCGGATTCCGATGCACCGGCTGCTGCAGGGCGACGTGGGCAGCGGCAAGACCGTCGTCGCGGCGCTGGCCGCGCTGACCGCGGTCGAGGCGGGCTACCAGGCGGTGTTCATGGCGCCCACCGAGATCCTGGCCGAGCAGCACTATCGGAAGCTCTCGGCCTGGTGCGCGGCGCTGGGCGTGCGCATCGCGTGGCTGGCGGGCGGGCAGAACGCCGTGCAGCGCCGGACCGCGCTCGCGGCGTGTGCGAGCGGCGAGGCGCAGATTGCGGTCGGCACCCATGCGCTGTTCCAGGAGACTGTGATCCTCGCGCGGCTGGGGCTGGCGATCGTCGACGAGCAGCATCGCTTCGGCGTCGCGCAGCGCCTCGCGCTGCGGGGCAAGGGCGCCGCCGACGGCCGCGCGCCGGGCGGCATTGCCGAACCGCACCAGCTGATGCTCTCGGCGACGCCGATCCCGCGCACGCTGGCGATGAGCTACTTCGCCGACCTCGACGTGTCGGTGATCGACGAGTTGCCGCCCGGGCGCACGCCGGTGATCACCAAGCTGATCGCGCAGCGGCGCCGCGACGAAGTGATCGAGCGCGTGCGCGCCGCCTGCGCCACGGGCAGCCAGGCGTACTGGGTGTGCCCGCTGATCGAGGAGTCGGAGAAGCTGCAGCTCAAGACCGCGATCGAGACCCACGCGCTGCTCTCGGCGGCGCTGCCCGAGTTCACGATCGGCCTGTTGCATGGACGGATGAAGGCCGACGAAAAGGCGCGCACCATGGCCGCACTGGTGGCGGGCGAGATCAAGGTGCTGGTCGCCACGACGGTGATCGAAGTCGGCGTCGACGTGCCGAACGCCTGCCTGATGGTGATCGAGCACGCGGAGCGCTTCGGGCTGGCGCAGCTGCACCAGTTGCGCGGCCGGGTGGGGCGCGGCGCGGACGAGAGCATGTGCGTGCTGCTCTTCGGCGAGGATCTGAATCCCGTGGCCAAGGCGCGGCTGAAGGTGATCTTCGAGACGACGGACGGGTTCGAGATCGCGCGGCAGGACTTGCATATCCGCGGACCGGGCGAGCTGCTGGGAGCCAAGCAGTCGGGCGTGCCGCTGTTGCGCTTCGCGGATCTGGAAAAGGACGCGGCGTTGCTGGAAACCGCGCGTGGAGTCGCCGACGACCTGCTGCGCGACGCACCGGCCGTGGTCGAGGCGCACCTGGACCGGTGGCTGGGCGGGCGCGAGGAGTTTATCCGCGCGTGAGCGGTGTCGCGCACGTCACCGCATTCGCCGTAGGATGGGTGGAGCGAAGCGATACCCATCAACCGTGGATCAGCAACGAATGATGGGTATCGGCGCAAGCGCCTCCACCCATCCTACGGAGCGCGCGAAGTCGAGGGTTTATCCCGCCCGCCCCGCCAGATCGATCGCCAGTTCCACCGCCGCGAACAGGCTTCCCGGATCGGCGCGCCCGGTGCCGGCGAGATCGAGCGCCGTGCCGTGATCGACCGACGTGCGGATCAGCGGCAAACCGAGCGTGACATTGACACCTGTTCCGAAGCTCGCGTGCTTGAGGACGGGCAGGCCCTGGTCGTGGTACATCGCCAGGATCGCGTCGTACTTGTCCGCGTGGCGGGGGACGAAAATCGTGTCGGCGGGGTAGGGACCGTAGACCTGCATGCCGCCGGCCAGCAACGAGTCGATCAGCGGTTCGATGATGTCCTGCTCCTCGTGCCCGAGGTAACCGCTCTCGCCCGCGTGCGGATTGAGCCCGCACACGGCGATCTTCGGCACGGCGATGCCGAACCTGGTGCGCAGGTCGTGCTCGACGATGCGCAGCGTTCGTTCCAGCGCTTCAGCCGTGATCGCGGCGGGAACGTCCTTCAGCGGCAGGTGCGTGGTCGCCAGCGCCACGCGCAGGCCACCGCCGACCAGCATCATCACCACGTGCTGCGTGTTGGTCGCTTCGGCCAGGTACTCGGTGTGGCCCGGTGAATGCGATGCCTGCGTCGTTGATCGCGCCCTTGTGCACCGGCGCGGTGACCATCGCCGCGAAATAGCCGGTCACGCAGCCGTGGATCGCCGTGTCCAGCGTGTACAGCACTTCGCGTGAGTTCTGCGGGTTGAGCGTTCCGGGGATCACGAACTCGGGCAGCGGGTGGTTCCAGATGCTCACCGGATGCGCGGGCGACTCTTCTCCGGCGAGGAATTCGGGAAGCACGGTCAGGCCCAGCGCCGCGGCGCGCACGTCGAGCGCGGTCTTGTCGCCGATCAGCACCAGCGGCGCGGCCCACTCGCGTTCCGCCAGCCGCAGGCACAACTCGGGGCCGACCCCCGCGGGCTCGCCTACGGTGATCGCGATGGCCGGCATGGCGTCGTTGCCGCCGCTCTCAGCGGTCTTCCAGCCGGTACTCGACGTAGGCGCGGTCGCGCAGTTGCCGCAGCCAATCCTGGTAGGTCTCTTCGCTCTTGCGCGCGCGGATGGCGGAGCGCGCCGCCTCGCGCGATTTTTCCAGCGTGACGTCTTCCTTGCGGCGCTCGAGGACCTGGATCAGGTGCCAGCCAAAGGGCGTGCGCACGGGCTCGGAGACACTGTTGATCTCGAGCCTGCCCATCGCGAGCTCGAACTCCGGCACCGTCGCGCCCGGCCCCAGCCAGCCGAGGTCGCCGCCCTTCGCCGCGCTCAGGTCCTCGGAGTTGAGCTTGGCGAGGTCCTCGAAGCGGGCGGTGCCGCGGTCGATGCGATCCTTGATGCGGTCGATCCGCGCACGGGCGTCGGCTTCCGATACGATCTCGTTGACCTTGATCAGGATGTGCCGCGCGTGCGTCTGGTCGACCACGGTCTTGCCGCCGAGCGCGCGCGTTTCGAGGACCTTGACGATGTGAAAGCCGTTCGGGCTCTTGAGTATGCCGCTGCTCTCGCCGGGCTTCAGGTTCGGGACCGCGTCGGCAAACACGGTGGGCAGGCGGCCGTGGACCCGCCAGCCGAGGCTGCCGCCCTGTAGCGCGTCGGAGGCGTCCGAGTAGCCGGCGGCGACCTGCGCGAAGTCCCTGCCTTCGTTCAACTGCTTGAGCGCGTCTTCGGCGCGCGCGCGCCGCGCATTGATCTGCTCGGCGTTCGCCTGTTCGGGCAGCAGCACCAGGATGTGGGCGATCCGGTACTCCTGCTGGTTGCCGGACTGCGTGGCCTGCGTGGCGAGGTGGTTGTCGATCTCGGCTTCGCTGATCACGATCTTGTTCTCGATCTCGCGCTCGCGCACGCGCGCCAGCATCATTTCGCCGCGCAGGTCCTCGCGGAATTTGGCGTACGGTATGTTGTCCTGCTTGAGCAGGGCAAGGAACTGCGGCGTGGTCAGCTTGTTGTCTTCGGCGATGCGCGAGATCGTGCGCTCGATCTGCGCGTCTTCGATGCGGATGCCGGTGTCCTTGGCCCACTGCAGTTGCGCGCGCTCGTTGATCAGGCGCTCCAGCAGCTGCTTTTCCAGCACGTCGGGCGCCGGCAGTTCGGTTCCCGCGCGCCTGAGCTGCGCGATAACCAGCTGCTTCTGGCTTTCCATTTCATGCTTCGTGATCACTTCGTCGTTGACGACCGCGACGATGCGATCCAGCGTCTCGACCTTGCCCGCGGGCGCCTGCGGTCGCACCTGCGCCAGCGCGGCGGGGCCGTTGAGCGCGCTCGCCAGCGCCATCACGGCGGCGGCACGAATGAATTTGCAGTGCATCATCTACCTCGAATCTTGTCAGGGCCGGTACCAGTCGTCGGACCGGCCGGCCGCGGGAACCGCATCGTTAGTCTTGCTGTAGCCCGGAATGTTCCGCCGCAGCGTGTCGAGCGGATTGGTGCCGATCCGGGACAGCCCGTTCAGCTCCAGCTGAAAAAACACGGCATTGGTCCGGTTTGCGGTGGTGGTTGCCAACTGCTGGCCGACCAGCCGGAAGGTCCAGCACCCCTCATTGTACTCAAGCCCGAGCAGTCCCTCCACGAGTTTGTGGTCGTACAGCGAGTAATTGTAGCGGGCCAGCGCGTAGATGTTCGAGGTGATCGGCCATTGTCCGGAAATGTCGATCTGCTTGATCTGGGTCGTCGCCGACTCGGTGGTGAGCAGTTCGCGGGCGAAGCGGTAGCTCAGGTTCAGCACCTTGCCCGGCTCGGGCTGGTAGCGGACGCTGAAATTCAGTCGTTCGAGTTGCTGCCTGTCGGTGCTGTACTGGACGCCGCTGTCGAGCAGCCAGGAGTCGGAAAAGCGCCCGGTCGCCGTCGCCACCACGTCCGAGATCCGGTTGGCCCGCGGTGTCTCGAAGAGCGTGACTTCCTGGTCGGTGAAGTAGATGCGTTCGCCAACTGCCACGCGCAGCCGCTCGTTGCCGGTGCCCGGATCGATCAGCCGCGAGGTCAGCGCCAGCGTCACCTGGTTGGCGTCGTTGATCCGGTCGCTGCCGGTGTAGCGGTTCTCCGAGAACAATTGCGCGAAGCTCAGGTCGGCGATCGCGCTGTCGAAGTTGGGGATCGTGGTCTGCTTGCGGGCGGGGATGTTCAGATAGTAGGCGCGCGGCTCCAGCGTCTGCACGTAGTCGCGGCCGAACAGGCTGAGGTCGCGCTCGAAGACCACGCTGGCGTCCAGGCTGGCGATGGGCACACTCCGGTTGATCCATTGCTCTTCGCGGCTGGGGTCGTCGACAAAATAGCGTGACATGTGAAAGCCGTACTTGGGCGTGATCGAGAAGCCGCCCCACTTGATCGGGTAGGAGATGCTCGGATACAGGATGGCGCGGTCGCCCGAGAGCAGCGTCGGGTGGTCGAAGTGCACGTACTCGCCGCCCAGGTTCAGGTCGATGCCCCGGTAGTCCAGGCGCTGCGCGTTGAGCAACAGCTGCGGCGTGCGGTTGTAAGGCGGCACGATGGGCGCCTCCGGGTCCTGCAGGGTCTGGAAGCGCTGGATCCGCGCCGCCATCCCGACGTACGGGAGGTTGTAGGTCAGCGCGACTTCGCGCGGCAGGTTGGTCTGCGACGTGGATCTGATGTGATCGGAGAGGTCGGTGAAATAGAAGTCGTCGGAGACCTTGTTGATGTTGGCCGACGCCGACAGTCCCGGCAGCAACGCCGCCAGGTTGTGGTCGTGCTTCCATGCAAAGCCGTAGCGGTTGGTGGCGGTCTGGTTGTCGTGCGGCAGGAACGACGCGTCCAGCTGGCCGCGCTGGGTGGGAAACAGGTAGCGGAACTGGGTGTTGAGTTCGACGCCGCGCTTGGACATCACCCGCGGGGAGAGCGTCGCGTCGTAATTGGGCGCGATGTTGAAGTAGTACGGCAGCGTCATTTCCAGGCCGCGGCGGCCCGTGCTGCCGAACGACGGCGCGAGGAACCCCGACTTGCGGTCGCGGCTCAGCGGAAAATCGAACCACGGCGTGTACATGATGGGCACGTCCTTGAAGTACAGGACGACGTTGCGCGCGGTGCCCACCTGCCGCGTCTGGTCGATGTCGAGCTCCTTCATGTGCAGCAGCCACTCGTCGCTCGCCCGGCAGGTCGTGTACGTCGCGTTGGACGCTTCGTACCGGTCGGGTCCGGCCAAGATCAGTTCGTCGGCGTGGCCGCGCGCGAAGAACTGTTCCGGGCGGCTCGGCGACGGGCCTAGTTCGTACGTGGCATCCTTGACGAAACCCGTGGTGGTGGCCCGGTTCAGGCGCAGCTCGGGGCCGCTGATGGTGTCGGAGAGCCGCTTGACGCTGACGTTGCCCCGGGCCCAGATCTCGTCCTTTTCGGCGTCATAGCGCGCCCAGTCCGCGGTGAAGCGGTGGGTGCGGTCGCGCAGTTCCACCGCGCCCCAGGCTTCGATCACTTTTTCGCTGACGCCATCGATGTTCTGCGCGCGATAGAAAAGCGGCGTCCGGGCGTCGGGGTCGGGCGGGTGCAGCGTGCGATCGACCCGGGCAGGGCCCGCCGCGGCGGCGCCCGATTGCGCGGCCGCTGCCTGGATCATCAGGGAACCGACACCGAGCGCGAGTCCTGTCGAGTACAGCGCAAATGCGAACGCGCGGGGTGACGCCATGAAGGGGGAAGGGGCGATGATAAGATAGGGGGATTCTAAACCAATCCGAGCGGCGGCCTTCCGCATCCAGCGCCGTCGCCGCCTTTTCATCCGTGGCAGAACCCGATCGCCGATTGTCGCTCCTCGCGGAATGGCTCGCCACGTGCTTGCCCGGCGCGGCGTTCGAACTCGCGCCGGCGTCCGCCGATGCGAGCTTTCGCCGCTACTTTCGCCTCACGCTGGCGGGGCGGACGCTGATCGCGATGGACGCGCCGCCGCCGCAGGAAGATTGCCGCCCGTTCGTCATGGTCGCGCGGCTGCTGCGCGCAGCCGGCGTCAACGCGCCCGAAGTGCTGGACGCGGACCTCGAGCGCGGCTTCCTGTTGCTGTCCGACCTCGGGCAAACCACTTATCTCGCCGCGCTGGACCAGGAGTCCGCGCCGGGCCTGTACCGCGATGCGCTCTCGGCGTTGGTGCGGATGCAGACGTCGGCGCCCACCGGCGCGCTGCCGCCTTACGATCGCGCGTTGCTGCAGCGCGAGCTCGACCTGTTTCCGGACTGGTACGTGGCGCGGCATCTGGGCGTGGTGTGGTCGGACGCCGAGCGTGCGGACTGGCTGCGCGGCTGCGCGGCGCTGCTCGCGAACAACCTGGCGCAGCCGGCCGTGTTCGTTCATCGCGACTACCATTCGCGCAACCTGATGGTCTGCACCGACAATCCCGGCGTGCTCGACTTCCAGGATGCGGTGCGCGGGCCCGCTCACCTATGACCTCGTGTCGTTGCTCAAGGACGCCTACATCCAGTGGGACGAGGCGTTCGTGCTGGACCAGGTCGCCCGGTACTGGGACGCGGCGCGGCGCGCGGGGCTGCCGGTCGACGCGGACTTCGCTGCGTTCTACCGCGGCTTCGAATGGATGGGCGTGCAGCGGCAACTGAAGGTGCTGGGCATCTTTGCCCGGCTGTATCACCGCGATGGCAAGCCGGCGTACCTGGCCGATATGCCGCGCGTCGCCGGCGGCCTGCGCGCCGCGTGCGACCGGTATGCGGAACTGCGGCCGCTGCGCGCGCTGCTGGAGCGCGCGGAAGAGACCCCCGCGCCGGTGACCGGGTACACGTTTTGAGCGCTGTCGCGGCGCCGGCGCGCGCCGACTTGTTCAGCCGCTTCGATCTCGAAACATCCGGCGGGCGCATTCCGGCGATGGAGGGGCTGCGCGCCTACGCCGTGCTGCTGACTTTCTGTGTCCACTTTTTCGGCGCGTGGATGCTGCAGTTCCGCGGCATCGACACCGGCGCGGTTCATCCTGCCGCGCTGGCGCGCAACACCGACCGCGTGCTGGCATGGCTGCAGCTGTCGCCATACGGGGTCTACCTGTTCTTCATCCTCAGCGGATTCCTGATCTGCCGGCTGGTCGGCAACGCCGCGCACTTCTCGTATCCGCGCTTCCTGTGGCGCCGCCTTTGCCGCATTTACCCGGCGTTCCTGCTGGCGCTGGCGCTCGGCGTCGCGGTGTTCTCGCTGTACGCCGGCTGGGCGCCGTTTTCCTGGCGCGGGCTCGCGGCCAACGTGCTGCTGCTCAATGGCATCCGCGAACTGGGTGTCGTGCCGTTCCTGCACCAGAGCTGGTCGCTGTTCAACGAGGTCGTCTTCTACCTGGTGTTTCCGGTGCTGCTGTTGCTGCGCCCACTGGGCGTATGGCGGACGCCATGGGGCATCGCGGCCGCCGGCATGGTGCTGGTCTACATCCCGTTCGCGCTGGGCTGGGGACAGGCGTTGTACCTGCTGTTCTTCGCGGGCGCGACGGCGGCGCGCTTCGACGACGCGCGGCTGGCCGCGTTCGCGCGGCGCCTGCCTGACATCGCCGTCGTCGCGCCGTACATGGCCGTGACGACGGCGATCGCGTACCGCGTGGTCAGCGATCACGTTGCGATCTGGCTGTATGCGATCGCCGGCACGCTGCTGGTGGTCCAGGCCTGCTACGGGACGGGCTGGCTCAACCGGCTGTTCAGCTGGCGGCCGCTGCGGCGCGTCGGCAACGTGTCGTATTCGCTGTTCCTGGTGCACACCATCCCGGTGTTCTACGTGGTCTACGTGCTGGGCCCGGCCTGGGTCACCTCGAAGGGGCTTGCCGCGGCCCTGGCCGCCGCCGCGCTCGCGCTGGTCGCCTCGCTGATCCTCGCCGGGGCGCTGTTCCTGGTCGCGGAGCGGCCGTATTTCGCGGCCCAGCGCCGAAAGCACACGTGACCATGCGCGCGATGGTGCTGGCGGCGGGACGGGGCGAGCGGATGCGGCCGCTCACCGATGCGTGCCCCAAGCCGCTGCTGCCGGCCGGGGGCAAGCCGCTCATCGTCTGGCAGGTCGAGCGGCTCGTGCGCGCCGGCTACGACGAACTCGTCATCAACGTCTCCTATCGCGCCGCGCAGATCATGGACGCGCTGGGCGACGGCGCGCGGTTCGGCGCGCGGATCGTCTACTCGCCGGAGGCTGAGCCGCTGGAGTCCGGTGGCGGCCTGGCCTGGGCGCTGCCTTTGCTGGGCGAGGGCCCGGTGCTGGTCGTCGCGGCCGACGTGTACAGCGAGTTCAACTACGCGGGCCTGGCGGCGCCGCGCGCGGCGATTGCGGCCGCGGCCGGCACGCTGATGCATCTGGTGCTGGTGCCCAACCCGCCTTTTCGCCCGCTGGGTGATTACGCGCTGTCCGCCGCCGGAATCCCCGGACGGGTGGGACTCGAAGGCGCGCCCCGGTGGACCTGGGCGGGAATCGGGCTTTTTCACACAAACCTCTTGCGCGAGATCCCGTTTGGCAAGAAAATCCCGCTCCTGCCGTACTTTGCGCAATGGATAGGCCGCGGTCTGGCCAGCGGTGAAGTCTATGCCGGCGTGTGGGACAACGTCGGCACGCCGGAACAATTGCGGGAACTCGATGTCAAGTTACGCGGCGCCCAGCCGCCCATTTCCTGAATCCGCCGTCGCGCCGGTCACCCTGGCCGCGGTACCCAGATAGCCCAGGGCCATAAGCCCGAAGGAGCACGTTGATGAATCCGTTGCTGGACTTTTCCGGTTTGCCCCGCTTTGCCGACGTGCGCGTCGAGCACATCAGTCCGGCGATCGACGCGCTGCTCGCCGGTGTCCGTGAGACCGTCGATGCGATCGACGCGAGCGCCGCGAGCGCCGCGCCTCCCGACTGGGAGTCGGTCGTTGCGCCGCAGTTCGCGGCGATGGAGCGGCTGGATCGCGCCTGGGGCGTCGTTTCGCACCTGAATGCGGTGGTCAACAGTCCGGCGCTGCGTGAAGCCTACAACGTCAACTTGCAGAAGGTGACGGAGCTGCATGCGCAATTGAGCCAGGACTCGCGGCTGCATGCGCGCTATCGCGCGCTGCGCGCGGCGCCGGCATTCGCCCGACTCGGGGCCGCGCAACAGCGGCTGATCGACAACGAGCTGCGCGACTTTCGCCTGGGCGGCGCGGAACTGGCGGCCGGCGACAAGGCGCGCTTCCTGGCCATCAGCGAGGAGCAGTCGGCGCTGATGGCGAAGTTCGAGGAGAACGTGCTCGACGCGACGAACGACTACGCGCTCTACGTCGAGGACGCGGCCAGGCTTGCCGGCCTGCCACCCGACGTGATGGCGGCGGCGCGCGAAGAAGCGGCGGCCGACGGGCGCGCCGGCTGGAAGCTCACGCTGCACAGCCCTTCGTATCAGCCGGTCCTGCAGTACGCGCGCGAGCGCGGCCTGCGCGAAGAACTCTATCGCGCGCATTGCACGCGGGCCAGCGACCTGGGCAATCCGGCATGGAACAACGGCCCGCTGGTCGAGCGCCTGCTGCGACTGCGCGACGAGCAGGCGCGGCTGCTCGGTTTCGCCAATTTCGCCGAGGTGTCGCTGACGCCCAAGATGGCGAAGTCGCCGGAGGCGGCGCTCGACTTCCTGCAAGAGGTGATCACGCGCGCCAAGCCGCACGCCGAGCGCGACGTGGCGGCGTTGCGCGAGTTCGCCCGCGCCGAACTGGACTTGCCGGACCTGCAGGCGTGGGATATCGACTACGCCAGCGAGAAGTTGCGCGAGTCGCGCTTCGCGTTTTCCAGCAACGAGATCAAGCAGTACTTCCCCGAGGATCGCGTACTCGCCGGGATGTTCAAGGTCGTCGAGACGATCTTCGGCCTGCACATACGCGAGAGCCCGGCCGCGGCCTGGCACAAGGACGTGCGGCTTTTCGAAATCCGCGAAAGCGGCGGCGCGCTGGTCGGCCGCTTCTATCTCGATCTTTACGCGCGGCCCCACAAGCGCGGCGGCGCGTGGATGGACGTCGCGATCGACCGCAAGCAGGCGAGTGGCGTGGTGCAGACGCCGGTGGCCACGCTGACCTGCAACTTCTCCCATCCGGTCGCGGGCAAGCCTGCGCTATTCACCCACAACGAAGTGACGACGCTGTTTCATGAATTCGGCCACGGGCTGCACCTGCTCCTGACCAACGTCGAGCACCTGGGCGTGGGAATGGACAACGTGGAGTGGGACGCGATCGAGCTCCCCAGCCAGTTCATGGAGAACTTCTGCTGGGAGTGGGAAGTGGTCCGGCATATGAGCGGGCACGTCGACACCGGTGAGCCGCTGCCGCGGGAACTGTTCCAGCGCATGCTGGCGGCGAAGAACTTCCACTCCGGCATGCATTACATCCGGCAATTGCAGCTCGCGCTGTTCGACCTGCAACTGCACATGTCGGGGCCGCTGGATCTTCCGGCCGCGTTCGCCCTGCTGCAGCGCGTCCGCGATCAGGTTGCGGTGTTCGCCGTCCCCGCGTACAACCGCTTTCCCCTGCAGTTTTCCCACATCTTCGCGAGCGCCTACGCGGCCGGCTACTACAGCTACCTGTGGGCCGAGGTGCTCTCGGCGGATGCCTTCAGCCTGTTCGAGGAAATGGGCGTGATGTCCGCCGAAGCGGGGCGGCGTTTCCGGTCCGAAATCCTGGGCACGGGATCGAGCCGCGCCGCCGCAGAGTCGTTCGTCGCGTTCCGCGGCCGGCCACCGCGGATCGACGCCTTGTTCCGGCACAACGGCATGTAGGACCGCGGCCCGTCGCGGTGGCCGCGTCCGCCCGGTCCGGTTCCGGCCCGTACGGATTCGGTGTAGAGTTCCGGACGAAGGAGAGAGGCAATGCCCACAATCTGGATTGCGATCGTATGTTGCCTGCTGCCGGCGTTGGCCGCCGCGCAGCAACAGCTGTTCCGGTACATCGATCGCGATGGCCGCGTCGTCTACACCGACACGGCGCCGCCCGCCGACGCGAGATCCGTGCAGCAGAAAAAGCTGGGCGGCAATTTCATCGAGACCAGCGAGGCGCCGTACGCGCTGCAGTACGCGCAGCAGCGCAACCCGGTGACGCTGTATGCCGGTCCCTGCGGACCAATCTGCGAGCAAGCCCGCGCGCTGCTCAACCGGCGGGGCGTTCCCTTTACCGAAATCGACGTGTCGCAACCCGGCGAAATGCCCAAGTTCAGGCAGTTGACGGGCGACCAGCAGGTGCCGGTGTTGGCGATCGGCAGCGCGACGCTGCTCCGGGGATTCGAGGAGGGCGGCTGGCAGGCCGCGCTCGACCAGGCCGCCTATCCGAAGACTCCGGCGGCCCGTATCACCGCACTCAAGCGGGAAGCCGACAAGGCGGCGGCTGACAAGATCGCCGGCAAGGCCGCTCCCAAGGTTTCCACCAGGGGCGACGACAAGGAGGCCGCCAAGGGTGAGGCAAGGCCGGAGGCCGCCGCACCCGAAGTCAGGAAATGAAGTGCCGGCCCGCCCCGCGGCCTGATGATCAGCCGTGAAGAACGTCCGCGTCGCATGAAGATCGCCACCTGGAATATCAATTCCCTCAAGATCCGGCTGCCGCATGTGCTTGCCTGGCTGGCCGAACACCAACCCGACGTGCTTTGCCTGCAGGAACTCAAGCTCGACGACCCGCACTTTCCCGTCGATGCGATCGCGGCGGCCGGCTACTGCGCGGTTTTTTCCGGACAGAAGACCTACAACGGGGTGGCCATCCTCTCGCGCTCCGCGGCAAGCGACGTCCAGATCTCGATACCGGGTTACGACGACCCGCTGCGCCGTGTGATCGCCGCCACCGTCGACGGCATTCGCGTGGTTTGCTTCTACGTGCCGAACGGCCAGAGCGTGGACTCGGACAAGTATCAGTACAAGCTGCAGTGGCTGGGCCGCGCAACGGACTGGCTGCGTGGCGAAGTAGTCGGCCACGAGCGCATCGCGGTGACGGGCGACTTCAATATCGCGCCGGAGGATCGCGACGTGCACGACCCGGAGCTCTGGCGCGGCCAGGTGTTATGCACCGATGCCGAACGCGCGGCGTTCCGCGGCTGGGTGGATCTGGGGCTGGTCGACAGCTTCCGGCTGTTCGAGCAGCCCGAGCGGACATTCAGCTGGTGGGACTACCGGATGCTGGGTTTCCAGAAAAACCACGGCCTGCGCATCGATCACATCCTGCTCTCGCCCGCGCTGGCAAAGAGTTGCGAGCGTGTATGGATCGATCGCGCGGAACGCAAGAAGGCGCAGCCTTCGGACCACGCGCCGGTGGTGGCGGAATTGCGTTTGCCCTGACCCGGCAACTCTGATCGGTATCGCTGCGCTCCACCCATCCTGCGGATTCCGCGGTTTCCGTAGCGGAATGCCGGTCACACCTCGTCGTCGAGCCCCTGTTCCTGGATCTTCCGCGTGAGCGTGTTGCGGCCCCATCCCAGCCAGGTCGCCGCCTCGATCCGCCGCCCCGTGGTGTGCAGCAGCGCGCGCTTGATCAGCACGCGCTCGAATTCCTTTTCCAGCCGGTTGCAGGCCCCGCGCTCGCCGCCGGCGAGCGCCTCGGCCAGCGCATGGTCGAGCGCCTGGTGCCAGTCGGCGCCGGCCGCTACCGCACGGGCGCCCGAGGCGACCTGGACTTCGGGCGGGAGATCGCCGACTTCGACGGTCTGTCCCGGCGCCATTACCGTCAGCCAGTGGCAGATGTTCTCGAGCTGGCGCACATTGCCCGGAAACGCAAAGCGCATCAACACTGCCAGCGCCGCATCGGAGAGGATCTTCGGTTCGACCTTGAGTTCCAGCGCGCTCTTCTGCAGGAAATGGCGGGCGAGGGGGAGGATGTCCTCGGCGCGCTCGCGCAGCGCCGGCAAGCGCAGGCGGACAACGTTGAGCCGGTGCAGCAGGTCCTCGCGGAACAAACCCTGGCGGACGCGCTCCTCCAGATCCTGGTGCGTGGCGGCGATGATCCGGACATTGGACTTGAGCGGCGCGTGGCCGCCGACCCGGTAGTATTCGCCGTCCTGGAGCACCCGCAACAGGCGCACCTGCAGGTCAGCGGGCATGTCGCCGATCTCGTCGAGGAACAGCGCGCCGCCTTCGGCCTGCTCGAAGCGCCCCCGGCGCTGCGCCTGGGCGCCGGTGAAGGCGCCGCGCTCGTGGCCGAAGAGTTCGGACTCCAGCAGGTCCTTGGGAATCGCCGCGGTATTGATCGCGATGAACGGCTTGCCGGTCCGCGGGCTGTGCAGGTGCAGCGCGCGCGCGACCAGTTCCTTGCCGGTGCCGGATTCGCCGGTGATCAGCACCGTGGCGCTGGTCTGCGAGAGCCGCCCGATCGCGCGGAACACGTCCTGCATCGCCGCCGCCTGGCCCAGCATTTCGGTGTTCGACGAACCGCCGCCGGCCGCGTCGGACAAGGTCGAGGCGCTCGCCGCCTGGCTGGCCCTGCGGATCAGCGCCAGCGCCTGGTCGACGTCGAACGGCTTGGGCAGGTATTCGAAGGCGCCGCCCTGGAATGCGGATACCGCACTGTCCAGGTCAGAGTACGCGGTCATGATGATCACGGGAATCTGCGGATGGTGCGCCTTGATCTCGGTGAGCAGGTCGATCCCCGAGCCCCCCGGCATCCGGATGTCGCTCACGACCACCAGCGGCTCGGACTGCGCGAGCGCGGCCATCGTCTCCGGCACGCCGGAGAACGAGCGATAGGGGATGCCTTCGCGCGCGAGCGCTTTTTCCAGCACCCAGCGGATCGAGCGGTCGTCGTCAACTATCCATACGGCATTCATGGCAGATCTTTCACAAGGCGGAGGGACCGTTGCGCGCCGAGGCGGGGTCCAATGGCAACAGGATGGTGAAACTGGTGCGTCCGGGCTCGCTTTCGCATTCAATGGCGCCGTGGTGCTGCGCCACGAACGTCTGCGCGATCGTGAGCCCGAGCCCGCTGCCGCCTTCGCGGCCGGTGACCAGCGGGAAGAAGATTCTCTCCAGTAGCGCGGGCGGGATGCCGGGGCCGTTGTCGACGACGGAAATCGCCAGCGCCAGCCGGTAGCGCCGCCGCGCCAGGGTGACGCCACGCGCGATTCGCGTCCGGATCCAGATGTCGCCGGTGCCGCTGGGGCTCTCGCGCAGCGCTTCGCCCGCGTTGCGGGCGATGTTGAGCACGGCTTGCAGGATTTGTTCCGGATCGCATTCCAGTTCGGGCAGGCTGATGTCGAAGTCGCAATGCACTTCGGCATGGTCGCGAAACTCCGCGTCGACCAGGCTCTTGACGCGGGCGAGGATCTCGTGGATGTTGACCCGCGCATACGCGGGCAGGCGATGCGGCGTCAGCAGCCGGTTGACCAGCGACTGCAGCCGGTCCGCCTCGCCGATGATTACCTGGGTGTATTCGGTTTGCTGCGGCGACGACAGTTCGCTCTCGAGCAATTGTGCGGCGCCCCGGATCCCGCCCAGCGGATTCTTGATTTCGTGCGCGAGGTTGCGGATCAACTCGCGGTTGGCCTGCGCCTGTTCCAGCTGGCGCTCTTCGCGGGCGATCTTGATCTGCTGGTCGATCTGGCGGAACTCGAGCAGCAGGTCGTCCTCATGGTCCAGCGGCGTCACCGTGCAGCTCAGGTGCAGGCGAAGGCGCCCGTTGATCGACAGCTCGATCTCCTGCTCCGTGTAGGTGCCATGCTGTCGGATCGCCTGCTCGAACGCATGTTCCAGCCGTTCCGAGTCGTTGAACAACAGCGCTGGCGTGCGCCCCAGCATCTGCTTGCGCGACAGCGCGAACAGGTTTTCGGCGGCGGCATTGGCATAGCGGATCCGCAGCGTGCCGTCGAGCAGCAGGACGGCCGTCGCGAGCAAGTCCAGTCCCGCGTAGCGGGCATCCTCGGCCATGGGGAATGGAACGATCATCCTGGTGAGTCTAGCAAGGAGCGGGCCAAGCGTTGCCGCGCACGACGGCCGGCAACTGGCGGCGAGCCGCCGGTGTGCCTACTTGAGGCGTTCCAGTTCCCGGTTCAGGGCCTGGATGTTCTTGGTGTGGTTGTCGACGGTCTGCTTGAGCTTGGCTATCCGGTCCCGGTACTTCGGGCTGGTCAGGGTTTCGTCGGGCAGCGGCGTCTGTCCGGACTTCAGGCCCATTTCAGATTCAACCATCAGCCTGACTTCGGTCGCGAGTTCCTCGGTGAGCACCCGCTTGCGCACGTCGTCGCGTTCGCGCTGCACGGCGCCCTCCACGCGCGGGAAATTCGCCGGCGTGGGCGCCTTGCTGCTGCCTGGAAGAATTTTTCTGGGTGGCTGTCCGTTGGTGGCGCCTGCTGTGGTGGCGGGTGGGCCGCTGAAGTAGCTCATCGCCGACTGGGTCTGGCACTTGTAGAGTTCGGTGCCATCGACCACGACCGGCGGCGTGGTGCAGCCCTGCTGCTTGGCAAGCTGGGCAAGGCTCTGGCCGATCGCGGGAGCGGCAAGTCCGCCGCACAGGACAGCCAGACAAAATAGGATGGAGCGCATTGCAGCAGTGTACCGAAGGATAGCCCGGATACTATAAACGAAATAAAGCAGAAGGGCGGGTCCGGAGACCCGCCCTTCTGGCCTGCAAACTGAACGCCCGTGCGGGCGCCACCGCTTACAGCGAATAGTACATGTCGTATTCGACCGGATGCGTGGTCATCCGGAAGCGGGTCACCTCTTCCATCTTGAGCGTCATGTAAGCGTCGATCAAGTCGTTGCTGAACACGCCGCCGCGGGTCAGGAACTCGCGGTCCTTGTCCAGGTACCCGAGCGCCTGGTCCAGCGACGAGCACACGGTCGGGATCTTCGCGGACTCTTCCGGCGGCAGGTCATACAGATTCTTGTCCGCTGGATCGCCCGGATGAATCTTGTTCTGGACGCCGTCGAGCCCGGCCATCAGCATCGCGGAGAACGCCAGGTACGGGTTGGCCGTCGGGTCCGGGAAGCGGACCTCGATCCGGCGGCCCTTGGGATTGCTGACGTAGGGAATCCGGATCGATGCCGAGCGATTGCGCGCCGAGTAGGCGAGCATGACCGGCGCCTCGAAGCCCGGCACCAGGCGCTTGTACGAATTGGTGCCAGGATTGGTGATGGCATTCAGCGCCCGCGCGTGCTTGATGATCCCGCCGATGTAATACAGCGCGAAGTCCGAGAGGCCCGAATAGCCGTCGCCGGCGAACAGGTTCTTGCCGTCGCGCCACACCGACTGGTGGACGTGCATGCCCGAGCCGTTGTCGCCCACGATGGGCTTGGGCATGAAGGTGGCGGTCTTGCCATACGCATCCGCGACGTTCCAGATCGTGTACTTCATGATCTGCAGCCAGTCGGCGCGCTTGACCAGCGTCTCGAACTTGGTGCCGATCTCGCACTGGCCGGCATTCGCGACTTCGTGGTGATGCACTTCGACGTCGACGCCTTGCGCCGCCATCATTTCGCACATTTCCGAGCGGATGTCCTGCAGCGAGTCGACCGGGGGCACGGGAAAGTAGCCGCCCTTGACCGAGGGCCGGTGGCCGTTGTTGCCGCCCTCGAAATCGTCGCCGGTGGACCATGCCGCCTCGGACGAATAGACCTTGCAGGAGCTGCCGGACATGTCGACGCTCCACTTGACCTGGTCGAAGATGAAGAATTCGGGCTCCGGCCCGAAGTACGCGACGTCGCCCAGTCCGGAGGCCTTCAGGTAGGCTTCGGCGCGCTTGGCCAGCGAGCGCGGGTCACGGTCGTAGCCATTGCCCGTCGAGGGCTCCAGCACGTCGCAGGTGATATCGAGCGTCGGATGGTCCATGAACGGGTCCATGCGCGCGGTGTTCGGGTCAGGCATCAACAGCATGTCCGACGCCTCGATCCCCTTCCAGCCGGCGATCGACGAGCCGTCGAACGCATGGCCGGACTCGAACTTGTCCGCGCCAAACTGGTGCTGCGGCACGGAGACGTGCTGTTCCTTGCCGCGGGTATCGGTGAAACGCAGGTCGACGAATTTGACCTCGTTGTCCTTGATCATCTTCAGTACATCGGCGCCGGTGGCCATAGAATTCTCCTGGTTCTGGGATTATTTCAAGTTAACGCAAACAAATCGGACAGAGGATCCAATCGATAAGGCTTTAGCAGAAAACATGCCACCGGAAAGCCTTGATTTGGCGCGTCCCTGGCACAAGTCGCGGCCGAATCGGCACCAGGATAAGGCGGAGCGGCCGCTGCGTGCACCGGTACGGTGCCGTTCCCGGGGTTCTTCTTCGTCCGAGCGCGAATTATACCCGCTGCGACTTGTTCCGAGAAATCAGGCGCCGGCCAGGTTCCGGTCCGCGTACGGCGAGTCCACGGGTCACTTCCGGCGCAGCGGCCGCAGCGCAGTCGTCCTGTCGATGTGGATCAGCGCGTCGAACTGCCCCGACAGGCGCGCCATGTAGTAATGGCCGGCAAGTTCGAGTTCCGGGAGGTAGCGCACGCCGACACCCCGTTGCGGGCGCGGCAGGTCGAGCGCCGCCCTGAGCGGCGATGGGGTATCCGGGAACAGCAGAAAGCGCCGCAGTCCCGTTGCATGCATCAACGCCGCGTGGCTCCCCGGTATCGGTGGCCGCAGGCGCCGGCGCCGGTCGGGCCCACCCCAGTCGGTGGCGGCGCGAACGCTGCCGGTCGCCGTCATGAAGCCGACGAGGATCGCGTCGTCCGGATAGCGCTCGCGCAGCAATTGCCCGAGGGTCAGGCCCCCCGACTCGCCGCGTGCGGTCGCCCGGGCGTCGCCGATGTGCGCGTTATGCGCCCAGATCACCAGCCGGGAACGGCGCCCCGTGCGGGCATCGAGATGCGCGAGCAGCAGGTCCACGCTCGAAGCCATGTGCGTGTCGCGCAGGTCCCACGAATTGTCGGGCTGCCGGCGCATGGCGCGAAAGTACTCTTCGGCGTTGCGGACGACCCGCGCGCTTTGCAGCGCATGCACATACCCGGCGTCCGCAAGGTCGAGGGCGCCGGCATCCGGCCGGAACGCGCCGGTGGTCAGCTCCGTCAGCTGGTCCTGGACGGGCCCGGCACAGTCGATGTCGGGCCAGCGCGGGGGCGCGACGGCGCCGTCCTGCTGCTTGTCGCCGCCGGAGTCGAGGCACATGTAGCGCTGCCGCGCCTTCCCGGCCGCCGCCGGATTGATCCGCTCGAGGTAGCCGATCACGGCCGTGGCGGCGGGCGCGATTTCATACAAGTCCATGCCGTGAACCGACACGGGCGCCCCGCCGCCGCGGCGATTGAATTCGCGCAGCCACGCGACCAGGTCCCGGAAGTCGGAGTTGCCCCACATCCAGCGGGGAAAGCGCTCGAACGTGCGCAGCGCGGCGTCGGCCGTCGCCGGATGCTCCGCCCCGGCAAGGAACGCGCGCAGGCCCGCGGCTTCGGACCAGTCCGCTTCGATGACCACGCCGGAGAATCCCTGCTCGGCGATCAGCCGGCGGGTGATCCTGGCGCGCTCGACATAGAACTCGTGCGTGCCATGCGTATCCTCACCCAGCATTACGATCCGTGCCTCGCCGATCCTCCGCAGCAGGCGGTCGTAGTCGGTGGGAGCGCCGGTCAGTGGCTGCGCAACGTCGCGGATTACGCGCGCGAGTCGCGCTTCGGCGGCGGCCTCTTCCGGCGCCCGATTCGCGGCGCTCGCCTGCGCCGCCGGCCACGCGAGGCAGAGGCACAGGGCGAGCGCGAAACACCGCGCGCCGCGGCGAGCGCCGGATGGCACGCGGCGGCCGCCGTGCGCAGCGATCTTCGTGTCAAGCCTGGTCCCGCTTGCCATTTTCGACCTCGTTCGCTATTGTCTGCGTCGGGCCGTCCGACACAAGACCAATTCTTCCGCAGCGCGGACATCCGTAATCGCCGCTGCCGGCGTCCGGCGCCGTACCTTCAAGGGGATTCCTTCGCCATGCACTTTGCCGTCGTCATCACGCTCTCGGCGTTTCTGATTTTCCTGGTGCAACCCCTGATTGCCAAGCAGATTCTGCCCTGGTTTGGCGGTTCCGCCGCGGTCTGGACGACCTGCATGGTTTTTTTCCAGACTGCGCTGCTCGCGGGCTACGCGTACGCCGACTGGGCGCCCCGCCGGTTCGGTGTCGCGAAACACGCGAAGATACATGCGGTTCTGGTCACGCTGTCGCTGATCGCGCTGCCGATCACGGTCTCGGCGTTCTGGAAGCCCGCGGATGGCGCCGCACCCATCCCTCAGATACTGGCCCTGCTCGCGGCGACAATCGGCCTTCCCTACGTCGTGTTGTCGGCGACCAGCCCGCTGGTGCAGATCTGGTTTTCCCGCACCCATCCATTGCGCGATCCCTATCGGCTGTTCGCGCTCTCGAATACCGCCTCGCTGGTCGCGCTGCTTTGCTATCCCTTCCTGGTCGAACCGAGGCTCGTCCTGCGCGATCAGGCATGGGGCTGGTCGATCCTGTATGCGGTGTTCGTCATGCTGATGGTCGCCCTGGCGGTGCGGGTCTCGCGCCGCCCGGATGCGCTGCCCGCGGAGCCCGATGCGGCGACAGGGTTCCAGGGTGTCGCGGCGCCGGCGCTGCGGACGGGACGCACCCAGTTATGGTGGCTGGTGCTTGCCGCCACCGCGTCGGCACTGCTGCTCGGCGTCACCAATCACGTCACCGAGAACATCGCCAGCGTGCCGCTCCTCTGGCTGATGCCACTCACCATCTATCTGCTCACTTTCATCCTGTGTTTCGACGGGCAGCGCTGGTATTCCCGGGAGACCTATTTCGGGCCGGTGCTCATCGCCGTCGGCGCGATGGGCTGGCTGCTCGTTGACAAGACCCACCAATTCGATCTGCTTACGCAGTCGGTGGTATTCGGTGCCGGCCTGTTCCTGGTCTGCATGTTCTGCCACGGCGAACTCGTCGCGGCCAAGCCGGATCCGCGCCACCTCGGCCGGTTCTACGCGATCGTCTCGCTGGGCGGCGCGCTGGGCTCGGCGCTGGTCGCATTCGTCGCGCCGGTGGTGCTGCCTTCGTATTACGAGGTCGCGTTGATCCTCGTCGCCGTGGCGGTGCTGCTCGCGGTGGCCGGACACCTGTGGTCGCGCCGGGCGCTGGTGATTGGCCTGGCCGGGATCCTGGGATCGGTCGGGATCGCCTACCTGAACGTGGCCAATGACCGGCTGGATTCGCTCTGGATGGGGCGCAACTTCTACGGGTCGCTGAAGGTGCGCTCCTACGAGGCGCCGGATAGCGACAACTACCACCGCCGGCTGGTCCACGGGGCGATCCTGCATGGCGAGCAGTATCAGGCGCCTTGGGCGAAACACTTCGCGACTAGTTACTACACCGGTACATCTGGGATCGGCCGCGCCATTGACATCAAGGAGAAGGAATCGCCGTCGATCCGGGTGGGCATGATCGGTCTCGGCGTCGGCACGATCGCGACCTATGGACGCAAGAACGACGTCTTCCGCTTCTACGAAATCGACCCGCAGGTTCCGCTGGTGGCGATGGAGTATTTCAGCTACCTGAAGGACAGCGAAGCCGTGATCGACATCGTGCTCGGCGACGCCCGGCTGTCAATCGAGCGCGAGCAGCCGCAGTCATACGACGTGCTTGCCGTCGATGCGTTTTCGGGCGACGCGATTCCCGCGCACTTGATCACCCGGGAGGCGGTGCAACTGTTCCGGCGGCACCTCGCCGAGGGCGGCATTCTTGCCTACCACGTGTCGAATCGCTACCTCGATCTGGCGCCCGTGCTCGGGACCATCGCCAAGGCTGTAAAGATGACCGCGCTCCACATCGACGACTACAAGGGCATCGGGGACGAGAATCCGATCAAGTCGCCAAGCACATGGGTGCTGCTGGCCGAGAAGCCGGAGACGCTCGCGCCGATCCAGCAGTGGGGCAAGGAGCCGGTCGAGAAGCCGGAGTGGCGGATGTGGACCGACGATTACCACAATCTGTTCCAGGTTCTGCGCTCGTGGACCGGTTGAGCCGAATCGGGAGCGCCGCGCACCGCGGAGTCGTGGCGCGGTTCCATCGGCGCGGCGAACCGCGGGCAATCAGGGATAGAACAGATAGAGGTTGTAGCCGCCCGCGCTGACGCTGCTCGCGTCGAGGAAGATCTTCACGTTCCATTCGGCGTTCGCAGGGATGCCCTTGGCGAAATCCGCCGCTCCGCCCGCGTATTCGACCGGCGCGAACACGCGCCGCACAATGGGTTGACCGCCCAGGTCCTTGAGTTCGAGTTCCAGATGGGGAAACGCCAGCGGATGCCCGGACTGGTTGCGCAACGTCGTCTGCAGTATCAACAGGCCCTGATGGGCGGGATCCGCCTGCAAATCGTGCGACTCGATGGTGATCTCGTCCCGGTTGCGCAACGGCTCCACCGTGCAGCCGATCGCCGCGCAGGCCGCGGCCAGATGCGGGCGCAGCGGCGGATATCGGGCGGCGAGGATGTGGCGGAAGTGGAAGACAGCCTGCGCCAGCAGCGCTGCCAGCAGCAGGACGGCGAACGCCCCGTAGACCCAGCGCATGCCGCGCCGCGGCGGCGCGGCGGACTCTTCCCAGCCCGGCATGACGACTTCCACTTCCGGTTCGGGTATGGGCGGCTTCGCGGCCTCTACGGCCGGCGCAAGACTGGCGGGAACGATGGCGTCTTCTTGCACGCCCGCTGCCGCCGCATCGCTTGCAGCGTCCGCAGGCGCGGTCGCAGGGTCGTTCAGCGGTGCAATACCGGCAATGTCCGTGGCCGCTGCCGCCGCCGCGCCAGGTGTGGCAACGCAGGCAGTGTCCGCGGCCGTGGGAGCATTTTCGCCCGGTGGCCCCACGACGATGTCCGCGGTGGTGGATGGCGTATCGTCGCCGGGCACGTTGCCTGCGGGATCCACGGACTTGGCGGGAGGCGCGCCTGCCGGCACGGCATGGGTGGCGCTTGCGGCAGGTGCCAGCCCATCTTCTGCCGAAGACAGTTCCGCCGCGCTCCGCAAGGTCTCGGTTGGCGGCCCCACCACACTTTCGTCGGGCGGCAACTCCCGTCGCGGCGACAGGTCGACCAGGTGCGCGCGCCCGTCGAACACCATCCGGCACTGGCCGCAACGCACCTTCCCCGCCTGCACCGACAGCTGCTCCTCGTGCGTCCTGTAGACGGTCTTGCACGTGGGGCAGCGCGTAAACAGTTCGTCCGGGGTCATCGAAGTTCCGTGTGCTTGCTGGCGGCCCGCGCCGGGGACAGGGCGGGACTGATGCCTGGGACTAGGCTTCCGGGCGCGCGGCCTGCCGCCGGATCCCGCTCAACGCCGCCCAGCCTTCGTCGGTCTGCCATACGTCGATATTAAACCACGGCTGATAGGCGGCAATGACGGCTGCGGCCTGGTCCACGAGGATTCCCGAGAGGACGATACGCCCGCCCGGGCGCACGCGTCCCGCGAGCGCCGGGGCAAGGACCTTCAGCGGATTGGTCAGGATGTTGGCCACGACGCAATCGAACGCGCCCGCTGCCAGCGCGTCCGGTGGCGCGAAAGTGCACGCGACGCGATTGATCTCCGCGTTGGCGCACGAGGCGATCAATGCCTGCGGGTCGAGGTCGGTCCCGGTGACGGTGCCGGCGCCGAGGCGCTTCGCGGCGATGGCGAGAATGCCGGAGCCGCAGCCGTAGTCGAGCACCGCCTCGCCGCCCGCGAGATGCGCTTCCAGCCATTGCAGGCACAGCCGCGTTGTCGGATGACTGCCGGTCCCGAACGCCAGTCCGGGGTCCACGACCAGGTTGATCGCGTCCGGATCCGGCGCGACATGCCAGCTCGGCAGTATCCACAGCCGCGCGCTGATCCGGATCGGATCGAACTGGGACTGCGTCAACCGTACCCAATCCTGCTCTTCGACCCGCGACAGCGTGAACACCACCGGCGCGCGCCAGTCCCGTTCGGCGGCGAGCGCGGCGAGGATGGCGGCGGCGTCGGCTTGCTCGTCGAACAAGGCGGTGAGGACATTCTGCGCCCAGACGCCCGGCACGAACTCGCTGGGCTCTCCGAACTGGGGGACTTCGGCCGCGGTCCCGGCGGCAGCGTCGGTGACGTCGACCGCCACCGCACCGGCTTCAAGGAGCGCGTCCGCCCACGCTTCCGCGCTGTCCCCGGCGACCGTGAATTCGAGCGCCGTCCACGCCACGGCTACTTCTTCGCGAGCTTCTGTTCGAGGTAGTGAATCGTGGTGCCGCCGCGCTTGAACTCGGCGTCGTTCATCAAGTCCTGGTGGAGCGGAATGTTGGTCTTGATGCCTTCGACGACCATTTCGGAGAGTGCGACGCGCATCCGCGCGATGGCCTGGTCCCTGGTGTCACCATAGGCGATGACCTTGCCTATCATCGAATCGTAGTTGGGGGGAACGAAGTAGTTGTGATAGACGTGGGAGTCGACCCTGATGCCGGGCCCGCCGGGCGCGTGGTAGCTGGTGATGCGGCCGGGGGAGGGCACGAACGTGTACGGATCCTCGGCATTGATCCGGCATTCGATCGCATGTCCGCGATGGCTCAGGTCCTTCTGCTTGAACGGAAGCCTCTCGCCCGCGGCCACGCGGATCTGCATCTGCACGATGTCGATGCCCGTGATGACCTCGGTCACCGGATGTTCGACCTGGACCCGGGTGTTCATTTCGATGAAAAAGAACTCCTTGTTCTCGTACAGGAACTCGAACGTGCCGGCGCCGCGATAGCCGATCTTGCGGCAGGCCTCGGCGCAGCGTTCGCCGATCCGGGCGAGGAGCTTCTCGGGGATGCCGGGCGCCGGCGCTTCCTCGATGATCTTCTGGTGGCGGCGCTGCATCGAGCAGTCGCGCTCGAACAGGTAGACGGCGTTCCGGAACCCGTCCGCCATCACCTGGATTTCAATGTGGCGGGGATTCTCGAGGAACCTCTCGATGTAGACCGTGGGATTGCTGAACGCCGCCTGCGCCTCGGCGCGGGTCAGGTTCACCGCATTGAGCAGCGCGGCTTCGGTGTGCACGATGCGCATGCCGCGCCCGCCGCCGCCGCCCGAGGCCTTGATGATGACCGGATAGCCGATCGCGCGGGCGATCTTGATGATTTCCTTGGGGTCATCCGGCGCGGCGCCGTCCGAACCCGGAACCACAGGAACGCCGGCCTTTTTCATCGCGATCTTGGCCGACACCTTGTCGCCCATCAGGCGAATCGTGTCGCCGCGCGGTCCGATGAAGACGAATCCGCTCTTTTCGACCTTGTCGGCAAAGTCGGCATTTTCGGACAGGAACCCGTAGCCGGGATGGATCGCCTCGGCGTCCGTCACCTCGGCGGCGCTGATGATGGCCGGGACGTTCAGATAGCTTTGCTGCGATGGCGGCGGCCCGATGCAGACCGATTCGTCCGCGAGGCGCACGTACTTCGCTTCGGCGTCGGCTTCTGAATGCACGACGACCGTCTTGATGCCCATTTCGCGGCAGGCACGCTGGATGCGCAGGGCGATTTCCCCGCGGTTGGCGATCAGGATCTTCTCGAACATGGTTTCTCGGTCGCCCGCGCGGCGGCTCTCATCGAGCCGAGTCGCCGGTGTGCCCTATCCAATCACAAAGAGCGGCTGTCCATATTCGACTGCCTGTCCATTCTCGACCAGGATCTGCGTGATCACGCCCGTGGCATCGGCCTCGATCTCGTTCATCAGCTTCATGGCTTCGATGATGCACAGCGTCTCGCCTTCGGTGACCGACTGGCCGATGTCGACGAACGACTTTCCGCCCGGCGTAGCCGACCGATAGAACGTCCCGACCATTGGCGACTTCACCGTGTGGCCATCGACGGGTGCCGGGGCTGCCTCGGTGGCGACGCCGTTTTCCAGTAGCCTGCCCACCGGACCGGACTCGGCGGGGGACGTCTGCATGCTGCCCAAGCCGCCTTGGGGCAGGTACACCGTTTGCTGGGTGCCCACGGCGCGGGTGATGCGAACCGATTCCTCGCCTTCCTTGACCTCCAGTTCGGCAATGCCGGACTCCTGGACCAGGTCGATCAGTTTCTTCAGCTTGCGCAAGTCCATAGGTTATTCCTCCTCCTGGCCGGCCACTGCACATTTGCCGGCGAGCGCGACGGCTCCGGAGCATCGCAAGATGCGGCCGGCAGCTGAAGCGTTGCCGAATATCCCCAATCCTGTCACTGCCGGAAGATCGATGTCCAAGCCTGACACTACATCTGCCAGCTTGCTGCTTCCGGATCCCGTTGCCTTGATATTGAAACTCCCCATGCTTGCCTTTCGCTGGCGCGATCTGGTGCCGGGAGGCGCAGTTTGCCGTAAGTTGGGCCCAGATGTCCACTAGATTCAGGGAACTGCGCGTAACTTGTCAGATGAATTTCTATCGGACTGTCGGCAATGGCCCACGGAGCTTGCTGCCGGAATGGGCAGGTTGAATTGCGACTTCATCAATTCGGTGCGCGGAATATCCTTATTTTTGCAGCAGTTCGCCGAAAATAGACCGTAATTTATCGATCTTGAGTATGCCCAGCTGGCGATGGACCAGCCGGCCTTTGCGGTCCAGAACAACGGTAAAGGGCAACGCCGAGATCTTGTTCCCCACACGCTTCGCCAGTTCCAATGCCGCGAAGTCGCCTATCAGCAGCGGATAGTTGATCTGAAGCTCGCTGGCAAATGCGCTAACTTTGTCAGCCTGATCCGCGGCGATCCCGACAAATTGAACTCCACGGTCGCCGAATTCCTTCTGCAGGCGAACAAAGTCCGGGATTTCTTCGCGGCAGGGCACGCACCAGGTTGCCCAGAAATTGACAACCAGCACTTTGCCGCGCCAGCGAGCAAGCGTAACCGGATTGCCTGACAGATCCGGCATCGGCGCGGCAAACAGTCCCTCGACGTCTGCTTCGTCCGAAACGCCGGTCGTTACCGGGCTGCCGCGCAGCAGATAGTTGGTCGCGAATCCAACGGACAGAGCGAGGGCGCCCGCCGCCAGCAAGACTGCCGCAGTCCGGACCTGGATCACGGGGCCGGACTGGGCAACAGCGTGAACTTGCGCCGCACCGGTGGATAGCAAACACCGATGTCGGCGCAACCCTGCAGGTCCGCGGTCAGCGTTAGAGGGATGCCCGACCCGGCAGTGACCGGAACCGTCACGACAGTGCGATGCCGGTAGATCACCTGTTTCCCGAAAAACTCGTCATGCTTGGTCTTGCCCGCCGGCAGCTTGGGCTTGCCCAGCATCGCCTCCGCGGGTTCCAGCGCAAACGCGAGCCGGTCGCGATACAGGTAATACCCAGGGGCGGTCTGGTAGCGCACTTCGATCAGGTCGGCCCGGACGAGTCGGGCAGTGGCGCGGAAGGCCTCATCCGGGTCCAGCAAGTCCTGGGCGACGCCCGGCAAGGGGGCCAGCAGCAGTGCCAGGGACCAGAGAAGCAGTCTAGGAAACAAGCGCATGCGCAGTCGAACGATCGGACTCCGCCGCGATCCAATCCAGGTACGGAGCCAGGCCGCCGGTTATGGGAATCGCGATGATCTCCGGCAGTTCATACGGGTGCAATGCGCGCAACAGCGTTTCGACGGCCTGATACGCCCGCGCCGTCGTCTTGATGGAAAGCGGGGTTTCCGTGGCGGTTTCGGTTTTGCCGCGCCAATGATAGAGTGAGCGTACGGGCGAACCGACGGCCACGCATGCGGCGCAACCGTCGTCGATCAGCCGTCGGGCGATCGCTTCCGCGGTAGCGGCATCCGGCAGTGTCGTCAGTACAAGCAGCGGTTGGGGAGTCATAGGGAAAGAAGGATTACATGCGAATAGTTCTGTTGCTCATTTTACTCGGCTTTCCGGCTCTGGACATTTACGTCACGATCCAGTTCGCGGCATGGACCGGCGTGCCGGTCTGGTTCTGGCTTGGTGCCGGGTTGGTGGGCGGCTGGCTGTTGCTCAGGAACGAGCAAGTCGCATTCCGCGCCAAGTCCCACGCGGCGTTCTCCGGCCACGCGCCGCTGCTCAGCAGCCTGCTCGACAGCGGACGCAAGGTGCTGGCCGGAGTGCTGTTCATCCTGCCCGGTATCGTGACCGACGTTGCCGCGCTCGCGCTGCTGGCATTGCCCATCAACCTGACCGGCCGCCTGCAAGCCCAGGCAGGCGGCGGGGGCAAGGTCCTGGACGGTGAGTATCGCCGCCTCGACTAGCGGGCCGCCGGGTACGTCAGCCGCCTGGGGCGGCCGGCGCGGGCGCTCGGTGCGCGCGAAACCAGAACCAGAGACCGACCGCGACCATGGGCAGGCTGTAGAGTTGCCCCGAGGTCAGCGCGATTCCGAACCAATTCACTTCGAAGTCCGGCGTCCGGAACAGTTCGACGAAGCTGCGCGCCGTGCCATAGCCGATCAGAAACAGCGCGGAAGCGGCGCCAACCCGCCGGGGCCGCGCGGTGTACAGCCAGAGAATCAGGAACAGCGCCAGGCCGTCGAGTCCCGCGTGATAGAGCTGCGAAGGGTGCCGCGGCAGATTGTCCACGTTCGGAAAGACCATCGCCCACGGCACGTCTGTCGGCCGGCCCACCAGTTCCGCGTTGATGAAGTTGCCGATGCGCCCGAATGCGTAGCCCAGCGGCACCAGCGGCGCGATGAAGTCGGTCACCGCGAAAAACGCCCGGCCGTTTTTTCGTCCCCACCACCACACGGCAACCAGGACGCCGAGAAATCCGCCGTGAAACGCCATGCCGCCCTTCCAGACGGCGAAGATCTCCAGCGGATGGGATAGATAGTAGTCGGGGTGGTACAGGAGGACTTCGCCCAGGCGGCCGCCGACGATCACGCCCAGCACACCAAAAAAGAGGAGATCCTCCACGTCGCGCGGCCTCCAGCCCGGCACGATGCCCTGGCGCGCCCGGTACTTTCCCAACAGCCACACCTGCAGGAACGCCGCCAGGTACATCAGACCGTACCAGCGTATCGCCAGCGGGCCCAGACTCAGCGCCACGGGATCGAACTGCGGATGAACCAGCATCGGGCGGTGTCGCCAGTGGGTTAAAATGACCGGCTGATTATACCTTCCGCACACTGCCGACTCCGAGGAACCTGTCATGCCCTACAACGAACGCTCCAAGGCCATCACCCAAGGCGTCGCACGCGCGCCCAATCGCTCCATGTACTACGCGATGGGGTACAAGAAATCCGATTTCGACAAGCCGATGATAGGCATCGCCAACGGGCACTCGACGATCACGCCCTGCAATTCCGGTTTGCAGAAGCTGGCCGACGCGGCGGTCGACGCCGTCCGGGGGGCCGGTGGCAATCCCCAGACCTTCGGGACGCCGACGATCTCGGACGGCATGTCGATGGGCACCGAAGGCATGAAGTACTCGCTGATCTCGCGCGAGGTGATCGCCGACTGCATCGAAACGGCGGGCAACGGCCAGTGGATGGACGGGATGCTGGTCATCGGCGGCTGCGACAAGAACATGCCCGGGGGCATGATGGCGCTGGCGCGGATGAACGTCCCCGGCATCTACGTCTATGGCGGCACGATCAAGCCCGGCCACTACAAGGGCAAGGACCTGACCATCGTCAGCGTGTTCGAGGCCGTCGGCCAGTTCACCACCGGACAGATGAACACCGAGGACTTCGACGCGGTCGAGCAGTGCGCGGTGCCCGGCTCCGGCTCGTGCGGCGGCATGTACACGGCAAACACCATGAGTTCGTCGTTCGAAGCGCTGGGGATGTCGCTGCTCGGGTCCTCGACGATGGCCAATCCCGACGAGGAAAAGACCGCCTCTGCCGCGCAGTCCGCCCGGGTGCTGGTCGAAGCGGTGAAGAAGGGCATCAAGTCCCGCGACATCATCAACCGCAAGTCGATCGAGAACGCCGTCGCGTGCATCATGGCCATCGGCGGCTCGACCAATGCGGTCCTGCACTACCTGGCGATCGCGCATTCGGCGGAAGTCGAATGGACCATCGACGATTTCGAGCGCGTCAGGCAGCGCGTGCCGGTCCTGTGCGACCTGAAGCCGTCGGGTCAGTATGTCGCCACCGACTTGCATCGGGCCGGCGGCATTCCGCAGGTCCTGAAAATACTGCTCAATGCCGGTCTGTTGCACGGCGACTGCCTGACCATCACCGGCAGGACGCTGGCCGAAGAACTCGCGGGGATTCCCGATCAGCCGCGCGCCGACCAGCCGGTGATCAAGACGATTCACGATGCACTCTATGCGCAAGGCCACCTGGCGATCCTGAAAGGCAACCTCGCCGAAGAGGGCTGCGTGGCCAAGATCACGGGCCTGAAGAACCCGGTGATGACCGGTCCGGCGCGGGTGTTCGACTCCGAGGATGCGGCGATGGCGGCGATCATGGGGCAACAGATCAAGCCGGGCGACGTGATGATCATCCGTTACGAGGGGCCAAAGGGCGGTCCCGGCATGCGCGAGATGCTGGCGCCCACCAGCGCGCTGGTGGGCCAGGGCCTGGGCGAATCGGTGGGGATGATCACCGATGGGCGTTTTTCGGGCGGCACGTGGGGCATGGTGGTGGGGCACGTCGCGCCCGAAGCCTATGTGGGCGGCACCATCGGCCTGGTCGTCGAGGGCGATTCGGTCACCATCGACGCGCATCAGCGCCTGGTCCAGCTCAATGTGAGCGACGCCGAAATCGCCGCGCGGCGCGCCGCCTGGAAACAGCCGCCGCCGCGATACACCCGCGGCGTGCTCGCGAAGTTCGCCAGGTTGACGTCGACCGCGAGTTACGGGGCCGTCACCGACCGGTTCTGACCGGAGCGGAAAACCTCGCGCGGGGAGCGACTGACTGCGGGGATGACAACCCCGCGCACCGTGTTCATGCGAGGAGGACGCCAGTGCAAAGAATTTTCGTCGCCCGCAACGTCACCGAAGCGCATATCGTCAGCGGCATGCTCAATGCCGCGGGTATCAAGGCGGAGGTCCGGGGGCAGTACCTGGCCGGTGGGTACGGCGAACTGCCGATCACCGTCGAGACCATGCCGAGTGTCTGGATCGGCGACCCCGCCCAGGGCCCGAATGCCAGGTCACTGATTGCCGAGTATGAGCGCCCCACCGTGGGCAAGGCTGCCCCCTGGCGTTGCGAGCAATGTGGCGAAGTCCACGCTGGACAGTTCACGGCCTGCTGGAAATGCGGCCGGGAACGGCGGCCGGGTTGACGCGCCGCATTCAGTCGCGTCCGGCGCGGCGGACCCGTATGCCATGCATACCAGCCATCGCATACCAGCCATCGTTGACGCATCGAGGCAACTCGGCCATCATCGGCGCGACAATCAGCAAAGCGCGGGCTTGCGCAACCGGGGGTGTTGGCCATGGGAGTGAATACGGCGCAGATCGAGTTGTTTCCGGGCTTTGCGCACAGCACGGTGCCGGTCGGTGACGCCGGCGAGGATATCGTCGTTCATTGCGCGCATGGCGGTTCCGGCCCGCCCGTGCTGCTGCTCCATGGCTATCCGCAGACGCATGCGATATGGCACAAAGTCGCGCAGCAACTTGCGGAGCGCCATACCGTCGTTTGCGCCGACCTGCGCGGTTACGGCGACTCGAGCAAGCCCGCCGGGTCGCCCGACCACGCCAACTATTCGAAGCGCGTGATGGCGCTGGACCAGGTGCGCCTGATGGAAGCGCTCGGCTTCACGCGCTTCGCCGTGGTGGGCCACGATCGCGGCGGGCGGGTCGCGCACCGGATGGCGCGCGATCACAGGGAGCGCGTCAGCAGGCTTTGCGTGCTGGACATCTCCCCGACCCTCACGATGTACGAGCAGACCGACATGGCGTTCGCGCAGGCCTATTATCACTGGTTCTTCCTGATCCAGCCCGCGCCGCAGCCTGAGACGCTGATCGGACTCGACCCGAGGTTCTACCTGCGCTGGAAAACCGGCGGCTGGGGCAGCATGGGCCACACCCAATTCGCGCCCGCCGCGTATGCGGAGTACGAACGGTGCTATGCCGACCCGGCCGCCATCCATGCGACCTGTGAGGACTATCGTGCGGCGGCGGGCATCGATCTCGAGCATGATCGCGCCGACCTGGCTGACAAGATAACGTGTCCGCTGCTGGCGCTGTGGGGGGAGCGGGGCGTCGTGCACCGGCTGTTCAAGCCGCTCGCCGACTGGAGCGCGGTCGCGACCGACGTCCGCGGCAAGACGCTGCCCTCGGGGCACTATATTCCGGAGGAAGTGCCGGATCTGCTGCTGGCGGAACTCCTCCCGTTCCTTTCCGGTTCGTGACAGGTACCGCCCGTCCGGCCGGTGCGCGCAGCGCACAGCCGCTCGGGCTCAGTGGTAGGTCTTGACGGGCGCGGCGCTCGTTTCCGCGAGCGACAGTCCGCGCCTGTAGACGGCGTCGAAGGTCGCTTCCAGCGCCGGATGCGTGCCGCGCAGCCCATCGATGACGCGCCGGGCCCATTCGAAGTATTCGACACGCCTTTCCCGCGACCAGCTCGCTGGCGGGTCGTCGGCGACGTCGCGCAGATTGCAGATCTTGTCGGCCAGCTTCACCAACCTGGCGCCGCGCGAGAGGTGCGGCGCATGTTCCACCTGCAGTTCCTTGCGCCGCGACTTCGGCAACTCCTTGTCGTCGGTGACTTCGCGGACAATGCCAGCGATCTCGGCCCCGAAACGCTCCTCCAGCTCGGCAAACGTCGTCTGGGTGTCCTCGACGGTGTCGTGCAGTATCGCTGCGCACAGCACCGGCGTTTCGGCGATGCCTCCTTCGCCGATCAGGACGTGCGCGAGCGCGATCGGGTGGTTGATGTAGGGAGAAGCCGCGGCATTCTTGCGGCGATGGTCACGATGCTTGTCCGCGGCGAACGCAAGGGCTTCGATGAACAAGGGCATTGCGGTCGGCATGGGCTTCACCGAGTCCGCGGCGCAGTTCGCATACTCGGCAACCGCGGGGACCAGGCGGAATGCAGGGGGGCGAGTGCGGACATGTCATTCACTTTCGATTGAATACCCGGATTGTAGTGGATACCGATGGCCGGCACCGCTCACCTCGCGGGGACGATCGCCATGGATACTGGTGCGCAATCCAGAGCATGCGGGTGCTGAATGGAGGCGGAGGGTATTGAACTGGACAGGGAATCCAGGTTGGGCAGGGATACGTCCGCGGGCCGCGATGCGGCAAGCCGCGGCATGCTTGCGCGAGTACGCGCCGCGTTCCGGAAACAAGAAAGCCCCGCCGAGGCGGGGCTTTCCCGTGGCCTTGCGGCCGGGTTGCTGCATTACATGTCCATGCCGCCCATGCCGCCCATTCCACCCATGCCGCCACCGCCGGGCATCGGGGAATCTTCCTTCGGCAGCTCGGCCACCATGCAGTCGGTGGTCAGCATCAGGGAGGCGATCGACGCCGCGTTTTGCAGCGCGGTGCGGGTCACCTTGGTCGGGTCCAGAACGCCCATTTCGACCAGGTCGCCATAGGTGTGGTTGGCAGCGTTGTAGCCATAGTTGCCCTTGCCTTCGGCGACCTTGTTGACCACGACGCTGGGCTCGTCACCCGCATTGGCGGCGATCATGCGCAGCGGCTCTTCGACGGCGCGCAGCACGATCTTGATCCCGGCTTCCTGATCGGTGTTGTCGCCCTTGATCTTGCCGGCATTGGCGCGCGCGCGCAGCAGCGCAACGCCGCCGCCCGCAACGATGCCTTCCTCGACGGCGGCGCGCGTGGCGTGCAGCGCGTCTTCGACCCGGGCCTTGCGTTCCTTCATTTCGACTTCGGTCGCGGCGCCGACCTTGATCAGCGCAACGCCGCCGGCCAGCTTGGCCACGCGTTCCTGCAGCTTTTCCTTGTCGTAGTCGGACGTCGCTTCGTCGATCTGGGTGCGGATGTTCTTGACCCGCGCTTCGATCGTGTCGGCCTTGCCCGCGCCGTCGATCAGCGTCGTGTTTTCCTTCGCGATTTCGACGCGCTTGGCGCGGCCGAGATCATTCAGGGTGGCGTTCTCGAGCTTGAGGCCGACTTCTTCGGCGATCACGGTGCCGCCCGTCAGGATGGCGATGTCTTCCAGCATGGCCTTGCGGCGGTCGCCGAAGCCCGGGGCCTTGACGGCGCAGGTCTTCAGGATGCCGCGCAGGTTGTTCACGACCAGAGTCGCCAGCGCTTCGCCGTCGATGTCTTCGGCGATGATCAGGAGCGGACGTCCGGCCTTGGCGACGGCTTCGAGGACCGGCAGCATCTCGCGGATGTTGCTGATCTTCTTGTCGTGCAGCAGGATGAACGGATCTTCGAGGATAGCGATCTGCTTGTCCGGGGTGTTGATGAAGTAGGGCGAGACGTAGCCGCGGTCGAATTGCATGCCTTCGACGACGTCGAGCTCGCTTTCCAGCCCCTTGCCGTCTTCAACCGTGATGACGCCTTCCTTGCCGACTTTTTCCATCGCGTCGGAGATGATCTTGCCGATCGCCTCGTCGGCATTGGCCGAGATGGCGCCGACCTGGGAGATTTCCTTGGTCGTCGTGCAGGGCTTGCTGATCTTCTTCAGTTCTTCGGTAATCGCGGTAACCGCCTTGTCGATGCCGCGCTTCAGGTCCATCGGGTTCATGCCGGCGGCAACGTACTTCATGCCTTCCTGCAGGATGGATTGGGCGAGCACCGTCGCGGTCGTCGTGCCGTCGCCGGCCACGTCCGAGGTCTTGGACGCGACTTCCTTGACCATCTGCGCACCCATGTTCTCGAACTTGTCCTTCAGTTCGATTTCCTTGGCGACCGATACGCCGTCTTTGGTGATGGTCGGGGCGCCGAAGGAGCGCTCGAGCACCACGTTGCGGCCCTTGGGGCCGAGGGTAATCTTGACTGCATTGGCGAGAATGTTGACACCTGCCACCATCCGGCTGCGCGCCGATTCGCCGAAACGTACGTCTTTAGCTGCCATGTGTATCTCCTGGATTCAGATTGAGGCGAATGCGCCGGGGTTCAGGCGACGACGCCGATGATGTCGTCTTCCCGCATGTGCAAGTAGTCGTTGCCGTCGAGCTTGAATTCGGTGCCCGAGTACTTGCCGAACAGGATCTTGTCGCCGACCTTCACGCCCATGGCGATGACCTTGCCGGCGTCGTCTAGCTTGCCTGGACCTACCGCGACAACCTCGCCTTGCGAGGGTTTCTCGGCCGCCGTGTCGGGGATGACGATCCCGCCGGCGGTCTTGCGTTCATCTTCGAGGCGTTTGACGATCACGCGATCGTTCAGAGGACGAATCTTCATTGTGTGACTCCTTGATTTGATCGGAACGGCCGCAAGCAGTGTGGCAGCCGGTGAAAAACAACGCGGCGGAGAGGAAACAGCCCCGAAAGGGTCAGGATGTTAGCACTCAACGCCGGCGAGTGCTAATAATAGTGCCGGAGAACAAGAAAAGCAAGAGGTTGGCACCGATTCCGCTCCGGGGGCCGGCGCGATCGGGCGTACGGCTGGTGACATCCAAGGACCTCTGATCCGGCGCCGCAACGGGCGGCGCACTAGGTAAAAGACCGGATTCACGGTCCGCGGTGGCGATGCGAAAGTACTAAGTATGAGCCCACGCCAACCTTCGACACTGGATACCTGCCGGTCAAGCCTGACTGCGCAAGGTGGCACCCGCCCTTTTTTTGAGCCCAATGTCGTGAACGCATACCGCAAACTTGCCCCCGCACGTGGTCTTCGCATGATGAGACTGCTGTCCGCGTCCCTGCTGGCGCTGCTGTCACTGGGTGCAACTGCCGCTGCGCCGCACGCGCTCTGGCGTCTCGATGCGGCAACAGAATCGGTCAAGGCGGCGTCCAGGAACCCAGGCGTGCATCCCATCACCTTCGAGCCCCAGGCCCTGACAGATTGGGTCGTCGGCGAATCAGGCGATTTGGCGCTTCCTGGCGGGCGGCTGTATCAGATCCAGGCCGATCGGGTCGAAGAACATTCAAGCGGCAACCGCACCTGGATCGGCAAGTTCGACGTCGCGGGCAAGACCTACGTCGCGGTGCTGACCTACGGCTCCGCCGGCATGGCCGGTGAAGTGCAAACGCCGGATGGCCCCGTACTGGTGACCACGGAAGACTCGCAGGTCGTGTTGATCGACACCGCCGCCGCCGGGTGGCGCCTGCTGGAGATGGTCGAGTCGGACGCGATGGTGCAGCCGCCGCCGGCGCCCGTTGCCGGACCCGCGATGGCGGACAACCGGCCGGTCATGCTCAAGTCGGCGCCGACGCCAGAAACCACCATCGATGTGCTGCTGGTCTATACGCACGGCATGGTCACGCGCGCAGGTTCGACCGCCGCAGCTCTGTTGCGGCTGGATCAATTGATCGCCATCGCCAATCAGGCATACGTCGCGAGCGAAGTCGCCATTACGGTGCGGCTGGTGCATGCGCTCGAGGTGGCGTACGTTGAAGCCGATGACAACGGCACAGCACTCGGCAACCTGACCAACGGGATAGGCGTGATGGCGCCGGTCCAAGGAACGCTGCGTGAGCGTTATGGTGCGGACATCGTGGTCCTGGTGCGGCCCTTCAACTATCCGGGGCAGGTCGGCTGCGGGATCGCCTGGGTCGGCGGCTACGGTGGCAACGGCGCGGCGATCGGCAGCCAGGGCCATAACGGGTTTGCGGTCGTCTCCGATGGGAACGACGTGAACGGCACCGGCTTCTATTGCCAGGCCGCGACGTTTCCGCATGAGCTGGGACACAACATGGGCGCCATGCACGACCGCCAGACCGTCACGCAGGGCGGAACCGTGGCGCTCGGCGTGGGCGCCTACCCTTTCTCCTATGGCAACGTGCGCAATGCGACATGGAACGCGGCGCAGGGTCAGAACGTGTGCAACCCGGGCAGCGGGGCGTCGTGCTTCGGCACGATCATGAGTTACCTGGCAAAGGTCAGCGAACTCAAATTCTCCAATCCGGGGCTGCTCACCTGTCCCACCGGCCTCGCCTGCGGAACCGCGATCGACGACGTCGCGCTGACGCTGAACAACACCCGGACGGGCGTCGCGGGCTGGCGGACGGCCAAGGTGCCCTTCGTCGGCGTCCCGACGGGATCCGTGCAGACGGCTGGAATCAACACACCTTTCGTGCAACCGCTGAAAGTCACGCTCAGGGACGCCACCGGCCAGGTGGTCCCGGGGGTCACGGTCGACTTTTCGAGCCCGGCCGCGGGCGCCTCGGCGACACTGAGCGCGGCCAGCGTAGTGACGGATGTCAACGGCGTGGCGCAGGTCTACGCGACGGCCAACGGGTCCGCCGGATCCTATGCCGTCCTGGCCACAGCCACGAGTGGCAGAGTCGCCGCCCCATTTGCGTTCAGCCTCGTCAATTCGAATGCGCAAGCGCTGACGCTCACCGTCGTGATCAACGGGGGCGGTACGGTCACCGGCACCGGGATCAACTGCCCGGGCGCTTGCTCCGCGACGCCGCCGTCCGGATCTTCGATGGCGCTGGCTGCCTCCCCCGGCAGCGGCAGGGTCTTCACCGGCTGGCTGGGCGGCGGTTGCACCGGCGTCGGCGCCTGTACGGTCAGCATCGACGTCGCGAAGACAGTCAGTGCGACCTTTGCTCCGTCCGGCTCGCTGCCCGCCAGGATCGATGTGGACCTCAACGGCCAATACGATGCGCTGACCGACGGCATGGTGATTCTCCGCTATCTGTATGGAATGAGCGGTCCCGCCCTGGCCAATGGCGCGATCGGCGCCGGCGCGTCACGCGCGGATCCGACCGCCTTGAAGGCCTTTCTCGACAACATCGCACCGAAACTCGACGTCGATGGCGACGGGCGGGCCGACTCGCTGACCGACGGCCTGATGGTGGTGCGCTACCTGTTCGGCCTGCGCGGAACGTCGCTGATCCAGGGCGCCATTGGCGCCGGCGCCACGCGGACAACGGCGCTGCAGGTCGAGTCGTACATCCGCACATTGCTGCCCTGATCCACTCCGGAATCCTGCTGCCGGCCGCGCGTCGCCGCCGATTCGGGTCCCCGGCCAGCTTGATGAGTGTTGTGCGACCACCGCACGGGGGATTGCCTGAAATCGAGTAAAATCGGGCCTCTTCCAGAGGGAATTCATGTCGCTCTACGCCATAGGCCTCAATCACCAGACCGCTCCGCTCGCCGTGCGCGAGCAGGTGTCGTTCGGCGTTGATGCCCTGGCGGAAGCGCTCCGGGACCTGTTCGGCAAGCGCATCGCCAAGGAAGCGGCGATCCTGTCGACCTGCAACCGCACCGAAATCTATTGCCATGCGCAGGAGCCCGATGCAGTGGCGAAGTGGCTGGCCGACTATCACCGGCTGGCAATCGATCATGTGGCGCCCCACCTCTACTTCCACCCCGGCGAACGGGCCGTGACCCATGCTTTCCGTGTCGCCAGCGGACTCGATTCGATGGTGCTGGGCGAGCCACAGATCCTGGGCCAGCTCAAGCAGGCGGTGCGCACGGCGGAAGCCGCCGGGACGGTGGGCCTGGTGCTCAACAAGCTCTTCCAGAAGTCCTACTCGGTCGCCAAGGAAGTGCGCACCCATACCGATATCGGCGGCGCGTCGATATCGATGGCGGCAGCCAGTGTCAAGTTGGCGCGGAGGATCTTCCCGACGCTGGAGGAGACACACCTGCTGCTGATCGGCGCCGGAGAGATGATCGAGCTGGCCGCCACGCATTTCGCGGCGGCGACGCCGCGCAGCATCACGGTCGCGAACCGGACGCTGTCGCGCGGCGAGGAGCTGGCGGCCCGGTTCGGCGCCAGCGCGATTACGCTGTCGGAACTGCCCGAGCATCTGGCCCGCTTCGACATCATCGTCACGTCCACCGCCAGTTCGCTCCCGATACTGGGCAAGGGCATGCTGGAGCGGGCTGCCAGGGCCCGCAAGCACCGGCCCATCTTCATTGTCGATCTCGCCGTGCCGCGCGATGTCGAGCCCGAGGCGCGCGAGCTCGACGACGTCTTTCTGTACAGCGTGGACGACCTCAGCGCCCTGGTGCGCGACAATCTGAAGCTCCGGCAGGGCGCAGTGGAAGACGCCGAAGCCATCATCGTCGCGCAGTCGACGTCGTTCGTGCAGTGGTTGGAGTCGCGAACCGTGGTTCCGACCCTCAAGGCGATGCGGGAGCAGGGGGAGGCGATCCGCAGTGCCGAGCTCGAACGGGCGAAGCGCCTCCTGTCCAACGGGTCCGACGCCGCGGCCGTTCTCGAGCAGATGAGCCGCGCGCTGACCAACAAATTCCTGCATGCGCCCTCGCAGGCGCTCAACGAGGCCACCGCCGCGGACCGCGCGGAAATGCTCGCGCTCTACCAGCGCATCTACAACTTTCCCGATCCGGAATGAAGGCGTCGCTCGCGGCCAAGCTGGCGCAACTCTCGCGCCGGCTGGCTGATCTCGATCAATTGCTGGGCGCAGAAAACGCCACTGCGAACATGGACGAATTTCGCCGCCTCTCGCGGGAGCATGCGGAGATCGGGCCGGTCGTCAAACTGTACGGCGAGTACCAGGCCGCGGAGCGCGATTTGGCGGCCGCGCAGGAAATGCTCGCGGATCCGGACATGCGCGACTTCGCGCAAAGCGAGACCGAGTCGGCGCGCGAGCGCATGACGGTCCTTGAAGTGCAACTACAGAAGGCGCTGCTGCCCCGGGATCCGAACGACGAGCGCAACCTCTTCCTCGAGATCCGGGCCGGCACCGGCGGCGACGAGTCGGGATTGTTCGCCGGCGACCTGTTCCGGATGTATTCCCGCTACGCCGAACGCCACGGCTGGCAGGTGGAGCTGGTGTCGGAATCGCCGGGCGACCTCGGCGGCTTTCGCGAAGTCATCCTGCGCATCATCGGCGCCGGCGCCTATTCCAGTCTCAAGTTCGAGTCAGGCGCGCACCGGGTTCAGCGCGTGCCGGAAACCGAGGCGCAGGGCCGCATCCACACCTCGGCCTGCACCGTCGCGGTGCTGCCGGAGGCCGACCCGATCCGCGACGTCGAAATCAATCCGGCGGACCTGCGCATCGACACCTTTCGCGCCAGCGGCGCCGGCGGGCAGCACGTGAACAAGACCGACTCGGCGGTCCGCATCACGCACCTGCCCACCGGGCTTGTGGTCGAATGCCAGGACGACCGCTCCCAGCACCGGAACCGGGACCGCGCGATGTCGGTGCTCGCCTCGCGCCTGCTGGACCAGCAGCGGCGCTCGCAGCATGCGAAGGAGGCGGCGGAGCGCAAGTCGCTGGTGGGAAGCGGCGATCGCTCCGAACGGATCAGGACCTACAATTTTCCCCAGGGCCGGGTCACCGATCACCGGATCAACCTGACCCTGTACAAGATCGATCAGATCATGGATGGGGACCTGGAAGAACTGAGCGCAGCGCTGATGTCCGAGCATCAGGCGGAACAACTGGCGGCTCTGGGCGAGAGCGTCCTCTAGCGGCGGCGTGCGATACCGACCGCGGCCAATCCCGCCAGCAGCAGCGCGGCGAGCACAATTCCGAGCGGCGATACGGCCGGAATCGGCACGTTGGGTCCCACCGCAAAACTGACGAGGTTCAGCAACAGCTTGGCATTGGTGTCGGAAATCACGTCATTGTGGTCGATGCGGTCGCCGAACGCGACAACGTAGCCGGCGCCGATCTGCTCGTACCGCACATAGTTGTTGTCGACGAGGAAGCCGCCGGTCGTGCCGTTCCCGGAGGTCACGCTGAGCGTGCTCCCGGAAATTTTCGACGGACCCTCGGTAAACCGTCCCTCGGGCAGCGCCGAGCTCGTCCCGACCGTCGTGGTCGTGAACGCAATCGTCGACCCGATGCCCGCCAGCAGGCTGTTGTAGGTCGGAAGATCGATGCCGGTGTCGCCGAACACGAAGATCATTCCGCCGCTCTTGACGAACTCGGCAAGCAACGTCAATTCTCCCGCGGACGGCGTTGCGACAGGCTCGCCGATCAGGTATACGCTGGAGATCTTCAGCGCGGCGGTACTGATGGCGCCGTCGCCCTCGACGCGATGCCCGGCTTCCTGCATCGCCGCCTTGATCCTGGTCATGTGGGAGTTGTTCCACGAGCGGCTACTCTTGTCCCAATTGGCGACCACGCCGGCCTGGGCATTGCCTGAATGTCCAAACGGGGCCAGCAAAATGGCGGCAAGAAAAACAGAAACGCAGAAGCCGCCGAGGCGCATGGAACAGCCTTGAATTCGTCGCAGGGAACCGGATACCAATATAAGCATGAACCAATCCTCAGTCAATTCAAACCCGGCCGCGGGCGCCATGCCCACGGTTGGAGCGTTGCTGCGGGGCAACGCTCTGCCGCGGCTGGAATGCTCGCTGTTGCTCGCGCATCTGCTTCAAACAACGAGAGAGTCAGTGCTCGCTCACCCTGAGACACTCTTGTCTGCAAATGGTGCGGAAGCATTTGCGGAATTGGCAGGCCGCAGGCTGCGTGGCGAGCCCATCGCGTACCTGGTCGGCATGCGCGAGTTTTATGGGATGCGGCTGCGGGTGACGCCGGAGGTGTTGATTCCGCGCCCCGAAACCGAACTCCTGGTTGACGCCGCGCTGCGACGGCTTGCCGAATCATCGACGGTGCGAGTGCTCGACCTGGGAACAGGATCAGGCGCGGTCGCGATCGCGATCGCCGCGCAGCGGCCCTACGCGCGGGTCGAAGCGGTCGACGTGCAGCCGGGCGCAGTCGAACTGGCAACCACGAACGCACGGACGCTCGCCGTTGCCAACGTTCAATTCCATCGGTCCGACTGGTATGCCGCGTGTCGTGTGGCGCACTACGAGGTCATCGTCAGCAATCCGCCGTACATTGCGGCAAGCGACCCGCACCTGACGCAAGGCGACCTGCGCTTCGAGCCCAGGATCGCGCTGACGCCTGGCAGCGACGGTCTGGAGGCAATCCGCGAAATCGTGCATGGAGCAGCGGCCAGGCTCGCGCCCGGCGGATGGCTGCTGTTCGAGCACGGGTACGATCAGGCCGAGCGATGCCGCGACCTGATGGGAAGGGCGGGGTTTGCCGAAATTGCCACGCTGCGCGATCTCGCCGGCATCGAGCGGGTTTGCGAGGGCCGGAAACCACTCGTTCCTGCCGATTGAAGCATTCCGTCCGCTGGCTAGAGTACGCGCTACAACGTCGGCGGGAGCGGGACGCCAAGGCGCTCGGTCCAGGTGCGTAAACCGTCCATGATCCCGGGATAGAGTTCGACCCCGGCCCGCTGTTGCCGGTGAAACTGCGCAAGTCCCCGTTCGCCGGGCAGGCGCACCCTTTCGACGCCGGGCCGGGGTGTCGCCGCGTGGCAGGCGGCGGCGAGCCAGTCGGTCTGCCGCGCGAACTGCGCAAGCCCGCCAAACGCTTCCGGATCAATGACCTGCAGGTAGACGGTTGCACCCCAGCCTTCCGCCGGGTCGGCGCGCCCGTGGCCGGACAAGCCGGCGGTCAACGCCTCAATCAACAACGCGAGTGCAAACCCCTTGTGCCCCGCATCGAGACCACCGGTCGGCAGCAGCGTCCCCTTGGGGTCGCCGAACAGCACTGCGGGATCGTCGGTCGCGTTGCCCATATGATCCTGGACCCAGGCGTGGGGCAGCCGCCGGCCTTCCTGATAGAGCCGGTTGGTCAGTCCATTGGTGGTCAGGCTGGCCGAGATGTCGAGGAGGATGGGGTCGCCGGAGGTCGGGATGCCGGCGGCGATCGGGTTGGGCGTGAACACCGGGGTCACGGCGCCAAACGGCGCGACGCTGCTCACGGCGGGATCCGAACAGGTCAGGATCATCATCAGCCCCCGGTCGGTCGCGCGCTTCAGGTAGGCCGCCAGGCAGGCGATGTGGTGAGAGCGGCGGATCGAGACCGATCCGGTGCCGTGCGATCTGGCCATTGCTGCCGCCGCATCCAGCGCCCGCAGGACGAGCCATGGACCCGGCAACCGGTTGCCGTCCCAGAGTTCGGAAGCCGTGTGCCGCGCGATCACGCTAGGTGATCCGTCGCTGCGCATGGTGCCCGCGTCGACTTCGCGCAGATAAGGCGACAGCAGTTGCAGGCCATGCGTCGTGTGGCCCAACAGGTCGCCGTCGACGAGGATGGAAGCCACGTCGGCGGCCAGGCGTTCGTCCATGCCCGCGCGGGCCAGCAGGGCGTGCGCGAAGGCGACGAGGGCGGCTGCTGAATAGCGTGGCGGATTGGCCATGGTCGTGGGCTTTGCGAAGGCGCCGCCGCCGATCGTGGCGCAGGCGGCGACAGGTTGATTTTCTCGGTGTGCTGCCGAGGTGCGCGCCACCTTAGATTGATCGCAGTGCACTGTCAAGGACAGCCCACGCTGTCGCGCGCGCTGGACTTATGGCCGCGGATCAACGAGCGGCGGCCCCGGGCCGGGCTGCATTAGAATGTGGAGCATTCGCGTCCCGCCGCGCCCTTCTACCCTTTCCCGAACCGACATGACGATGAAGCCAACGCTGCTCCTCATCGCCGGCGGTCCGGGCGCGGGGAAGACCACGCTCGGCCGCGAACTGGCCCGCCTGGTCCCGTCGGCGATCCTGCTCGACAAGGACGTGCTCGGCGCGCCCTGGGTGGACGCGATGCTCGACCGCCTGAATGCCGGCAGGATCGACCGCGACAGCAAAGTGTACTGGGACATCGTGCGTCCCCTGGAGTACAGTGCGCTGCTGGGAACGGCGCTGGACAACCTTGCGCTCGGCAAGACGGCGATCGCGGTCGCGCCCTTCGGGGCGGAATTGCGTGACGCCGAGTGGGTGCGGTGGCTCGGGCAGTCCGTTGCCGCGCTGGACGGGCGCACGCGCACGATCTGGGTCGAGACGGATGCGGACACCGCGCGCGGCCGGATGGCTGCGCGCGGCGACCCGCGGGACGACTGGAAGCTCGCGCATTGGCAGCAATTTTCGGCTGCTGCGCGATTCGGCCCGCCCGGCGACGATTGCCTGCTGCTGCGCAACACCGGCCTGGTTGCGCTGGCAGACCTCGTGCAACAGGCCCTTGCTTACTTGCATTCACCATGACCACACTTTCCAAGACAAACTTCCCGACCGTCCTGCGCGCCGCGCGCGTGATGCCCATCCTGACCGTCCGCGACGTGAGCCAGGCGGTACGGACCGCGCAGGCGCTGGCGGCAGGCGGCATGACTGTGATGGAGATCACATTGCGCACCGCCGTCGCCGTGACCGCTATCCGGGCCATCCGCGACGAGGTACCGGGCGTGCTTATCGGCGCCGGGACGCTGCTCAAGCGCGGCGACTTCGCGCGGGCGGAGGATGCGGGGGCCCAGTTCGCGGTCTCGCCCGGGCTGACCGATGAACTCGCGCAGGATGCGATACAGAGTCCCTTGCCGTTCCTCCCCGGCGTGCAGACTGCCGCCGAAGTGATGCGCGCAGCCGGCTACGGCTTCCGTGAACTCAAGTTCTATCCCGCCAGAGCGGCCGGCGGGGTCGACGTGCTGGTCGACTTTTCCAGTATCTTTCCGCAGGTCGGATGGTGCCCCACGGGCAAGATAGGACGCGACGACGTCGCCGGCTACCTCGCCTTGCCGTCGGTGCTGTGTTGCGGCGGGTCATGGGTGGCGCCGCAGGACATGCAGGCGCGCGGCGATTGGGAGGGCATCACCCGCCTCGCCGCCAGCGTCAAGCCGATGCTCGCGGAAAGCGGGGTGCAGGTTGGTGCATGATTGAGAGCGCGGCAGCGCGGCGTTGCGGCTGGTGCTCCGACGATCCGCTCTACGTCGCCTATCACGACGAGGAATGGGGCGTGCCCTCGCACGACGACCGGCACTTGTTCGAGATGTTGATCCTGGAAGGCGCGCAGGCCGGATTGTCATGGATCACCATCCTGCGCAAGCGGCAGAACTATCGCGATGCGTTCGACAATTTCGACGTGCAGCGCGTCGCGCGGTACACGCCCGCGCGGGTCGCGACGCTGCTCGCCAATTCCGGCATCGTCCGCAACCGCCTGAAGATCGGCGCCGCCATCGTCAATGCGCAGGCGGTGCTGCGCATCCAGGACGAGTTCGGCTCGCTGGACAAGTTCGTGTGGCAGCTTGCCGGCGGCCGGCCCCGCCAGAACGCGTGGCCTTCGCTCCGCGACGTTCCTGCGCGGACGGCGGAATCGGATGCGATGTCGAAGGCGCTGCTGGCGCGCGGCTGCAAGTTCGTCGGCTCGACGATCATGTATGCGTTCATGCAGGCAGTCGGGATGGTCAACGATCACGAAGCCGCGTGCCATCGCCACCTGGCCTTGCGGGCGCTCGCGAACCGGAGTTAGCACTGCGGCGCCCGGTTGGGCGACAATGCCGCCCTGGCGCGCCTCGACACGCTCGGCGCGCCAAACAGACGCCAATCCGTCCACTCTGAGCCGGTCGAAGGGGGGACAACCCTTGTGGATACCATGAAAGTACTCGTCAGCGATCAGGACTACACCGATCTGAGTCTGGAAAAAGCCGTGTTCGACACCGCCGGCATCGAGATGGTCATGGCCGACGGCGCCTTGACGGAAGACGCAGTGATCGAAGCGGGACGCGGCTGCTCGGCGATCCTGCTGCAGTACGCGCCGATCACCGGGCGCGTGCTGGATGCGCTGCCCGAAGTGGGTCTGGTGGCGCGGATCGGCGCGGGCTACGACACGGTCGACACCGATGCGTGCGCCGCACGCGGGGTATGGGTCGCGAACTCACCGGACTACGGCGTGGGCGAAGTGGCGACCCATGCGTTGGCGATGGCGCTTTCGCTCATCCGGCATCTGCCCTTCTACGACCGCGACGTCAAGGCCGGGAACTGGCATTTCGAATCGGCGGGGAAGGTGCGCCGGTGTTCCGACATGACGCTGGGCATTGTCGGCCTGGGGAGGATCGGCAAGCGCATGGCGCACGTTTCGCGGAACCTGTTCAAGCGCGTCATCGCCTGCGACCCCTACATCATCGACGGCGATTTTCCGGCCTTTGTCGAGCGCGCGACACTGGACCAGATCTTCGAGCGGGGCGACGTCGTCAGCCTGCACACGCTGCTCAACAGCGAGACGCGCGGGATGATCGATGCGCGCCTGCTGGGCTTGATGCGTCCCGGCGGTTACCTGGTGAACACCTCGCGCGGCGCGGTGGTCAACGTCGCGGACCTCGTCGCCGCGGTGTATGGCGGACGTCTCGATGGCGTCGGCATCGACGTGATGCCCGAGGAGCCCGTGGCCGCCGACCATCCGCTGGCGCTGCATCCGCGCGTCATCCTCACCCCGCATGCCGCCTTCTATTCGGTAGAGGCCGAGCGCGACCTGCGGCGCAAGTCCGCGCAGAACATCGCGACCTGGGCAAGGACCGGTCGTCCCGACTATGTCGTGGTCCGCGGAAGCAAACGCCCGCCGGGGATCTGAGGTATCATTTTTGGCACCGCGGTCAAACAACCAAATCAGCCAGATGACCCTATGTCAGGCCGCAACGGGAAAGCGTTCATGGCGTTGCAAACGGTGTCGGGGCTGACCTCCTGTGTCGTCACGAACTTACCTATGCCGGCGCCGACTCTGGTCGAACGCCTGGGCCGGTGCTATTCGGGCGCGATCCACGACGTGCGCGGCGGCATGGACCCGGTCGACGCCTACCCGAAGTACCGCAAGTTCTAGCCGCCACGGATCGCCGGCTGGTCTTGCTCGCTCCCGAGGACAATTGTGTGGTGGCCGCGTGCGCGCTGGCGCCCGGCGACGTGGTCGAAATCGACGGTGCAGGATTCGCGGTGGCGGGTGCGATGACCATCGGCCACAAACTCGCGCGCCGCGCGCTGGCCCCGGGAGAAAAGGTGATTAAATACGGCGCGAACATCGGGCACGCGATGGCGGCGATCCCGCCGGGCGCGCATATTCACACCCACAACCTGGCCAGCGACGCGGGCGGCACCAGGAAGACGATTGCGCAGGGCCGCGACTGGGTGGCGTGGGCACAGGAACAACTGGCGAGCGTCGCACCCGTGCCGATGCGCGTCGAAGAGTTGTTCGTGGGCACGGTCTGCGGCGGGTCGGACGGAACCAGCGGGATCACCGCGAACCCGGCGATGGGGCTCGCCTTCGACCAGCTGGTCGTCGCGGGCGCGGCCTGCATTTTCGAGGGGACCGGCGAACTGATCGGCTGCGAATTCCACATGCAGCGGCGCGCGGCGACGCCCGTGGTTGGCTCGGCGATTTCGCCGGTGATCAAGGTCTGCGCGAATCCGGAGATCTTTCGCCGGCTGGAGGACGACATGGATATCGATGCGGGCCGGATGGAGGGGCGTGGCACGCTGGACGAAGTGCGCAGCGAAGTGCTCGGCCCGGTGCTTGATTGTGTGAAGGGCGGGCTGACCAAGTCCGAGGCAATGGGGCATCAGGAATTCATACTTACGTACAAGTCGTTCGAGACTCCTGCGTTGCCGGCTCGTCCCGCATGCTTTCCGCTGCAGCGAAACTGAGGCGCCCGGGTTGCAAGCCCGAGCGCCGCCGCCGGGGATCATGAGCGAGCTTGGCGAACCCGACTTCGCGCGCGGCGTTGCCGATCTGACGGCGGCGGGCGCGGGCCAGCCGTTGCCCGGCGGTGTGTCGTCGGACATTCGGCTGGTCGAACTCGACGGGGTCCGGTACTGCGTGAAGCAGGCGTTGCCGCGGCTCAAGGTCCAGGCCGAATGGCGCGCGCCGGTCGAGCGCAATCACAGCGAGGCGGAGTGGCTGCGCGTGGCGGGCGACATTGTCCCCGAGGCGGTGCCGCGGGTGCTCTACGAGGATCGGTCGGCAGGACTGTTTGTCATGGAGTATCTGCCGCCGGCGAGCTATCCCATCTGGAAGGAGCAACTGCGCGATGGCCTGATCGTGGTCGCGGCGGCGGCAATGGTGGGCCGCCAGCTCGCGCGCATTCATGCGGCGACCGCGGGCAGGGCGGACATGGCTCGCCGTTTCGCGACCGACCACATCTTCTACCCCATACGGCCGGAGCCCTACCTCATCGCAACCGGCGCCGCGCATCCCGACCTGGCGTCCCGGCTGCGGGACTTGTCGGACGCGACAATGCGCACCCGCATCGCGCTGGTGCATGGCGACATCAGTCCGAAGAACATATTGATGGGCGAGCGCGGACCGGTGTTCCTCGACGCCGAATGCGCCTGGTACGGCGACCCGGCCTTCGATCTCGCGTTCGTCCTCAACCACCTGCTGCTCAAGTGCGTCTGGCGCCCGCAATGGTCCGTGCGCTACCTGGAGTGCTACGCCGCGCTGCGCGACGCCTATCTCGAGGGTGTCGACTGGGAGTCGCGCGCCGGATTGGAAATGCGTGCCGCGCACCTGCTTCCGGGTCTCCTGCTGGGGCGCGTTGATGGCAGATCTCCGGTCGAATACATCACCGGCGATGCGGACCGCGAGCAGGTGCGCCACGTTGCCCGCGTGCTGCTGCTAAAACCGGTGGACACGCTGCGCGCGGTCTCCACCACGTGGGCGGGCCGGGCAGGAATCGGGTTTGACAGCGCGTGAGCGCGCCACTAGGATGCGGCAACAGGAGAAAACAAATGGCATCAGTCACGATCAGGAAAGTCGAGAAGTATTTCGGCACGACACACGTGATCCGCGGCGTATCCGTCGACATCGCGGACGGCGAATTCTGCGTGCTGGTCGGGCCGTCCGGCTGCGGCAAGTCGACGCTGCTGCGGATGATCGCGGGACTCGAGGAAATCGGCGAAGGCGAAATCGACATCGGCGGACGGGTGGTGAACAACATACCACCCAAGGAGCGCGACATCGCGATGGTGTTCCAGAACTACGCGCTGTATCCGCACATGACGGTGCGCGACAACATGGCCTTCTCGCTGATGCTGGCCAAGCGCCCGAAGTCCGAGATCGAGGAGCGGGTCAGGAAGGCGGGCGACATACTCGGCCTGCAGCCGTACCTCGACCGCTATCCGCGCCAGCTTTCCGGCGGGCAGCGGCAGCGCGTGGCGATGGGGCGCGCGATCGTGCGCAATCCGCAGGTGTTCCTGTTCGACGAGCCGCTGTCCAATCTCGATGCCAAGCTGCGCGTGCAGATGCGCACCGAGATCAAGGAACTGCACCAGCGCCTGCGCACCACGTCGATCTACGTCACCCACGACCAGATAGAGGCGATGACCATGGCCGACAAGATCGTCGTCCTCAAGGACGGCATCGTCGAGCAGATCGGCACGCCGCTGGAACTGTATGACAGCCCCGCCAATACTTTCGTCGCCGGATTCATCGGTTCGCCGGCGATGAATTTTCTCCCGGGTACGTTCAAGAGCGACGGCGGCCGTATCGTCGAGTTCCGAGGCGGAATCCGCGTTCCGGCGCCGGCGAATGCCGGGGGCAAGGATGGACAGCAGGTACTCTACGGAATCCGGCCGGAGCACTTTGCGCTGACCGACACCGGCGGCATGGCCGGCGATATCGTCGTGGTCGAACCAACCGGCGCGGATACGCAGGTGTTCTGCCGGATCGCCGGCCAGGAAGTCATGGCCATGTTCCGTGACCGGGTCGCGAGCCGGCCTGGCGAACGGATCGCGCTGATGCCGGATCTGTCGAAGGCGCATCTGTTCGACGCAAAGAGCGGCGCGCGCCTGGCAGCCTGACCAGGGAGCGTATTGCGCGCTGCGGCCCGGAGCCCTTCCCCGGGGGATTGCCAACGGCGCCGCCGGCCCCATGTAGAATGCTGTTTCCACCACTTCAGCGAGCCCGCCATGAGCGCCAACGACAGAATTCGCGAGCAGGTCACTTCCAATCCGGTTGTGTTGTACATGAAGGGGTCGCCGGCCTTTCCGCAGTGCGGGTTTTCCGGCGCGGCGGTGCAGATGCTCAAGGCCTGCGGCGTCGACCGCTTTCAGTCGGTCGATGTGCTGGCGGACCCGGAGATCCGGCAAGGCATCAAGGAGTATTCGAACTGGCCGACGATACCGCAGCTTTATGTGAACGGCGAGTTCGTCGGCGGCGCGGACATCATGCGCGAAATGTACCAATCCGGCGAACTTCAGAAAATGCTCGAGACCGCAAAAGCATAGCCGGATTGCCGGGTGCGGACCCGCTGGGTTGAGGCAACCGCGGTTCCCGGATCCCGCGCCTTAAAGTCTCTGGTAGCGGCGCCGCACGTGATTGGTGCCGATATTGGCGCTAGTGCACCAGAATAATTCCGAGCCCATGTCCATGCCCTCGCTAAGGGCTTGAACCAAAACGGGTCGAACTTGGCACATGTTGTGCTTGTTTGGTGCATCGTCCTCGGGGGGTTCCATGGAAGCACTAAAGCAAAGCAGCGACGTACTGTTCATCTTGCTGGGTGCCATAATGGTCCTGGCGATGCACGCGGGATTTGCGTTCCTCGAACTCGGGACGGTCCGCAAGAAGAACCAGGTCAATGCGCTGATGAAGATCCTGGTCGACTTTGCCATGTCGACCATCGCCTATTTCTTCATCGGTTTCGCCGTCGCGTATGGCATCAGCTTTTTCCGCGGCGCGGATTTGCTGGCGGCGAAGAGCGGCTACGAGCTGACGCGGTTCTTCTTCCTGCTCACTTTTGCCGCGGCCATTCCCGCCATCGTCTCCGGCGGGATCGCGGAGCGGGCGAAGTTCCAGCCCCAGCTCGTGGCCACGTTCCTGCTCGTGGCGCTCGTCTACCCGCTGTTCGAAGGCATCGCGTGGAATGGTGCGTTCGGAATCCAGGCGTGGCTGAAAGCGACGTTTGGCGAGGAGTTCCACGATTTCGCCGGTTCCGTGGTCGTGCATGCGGTGGGCGGCTGGATCGGGCTGGCCGCGGTGCTGCTGCTGGGCGCGCGGCAGGGTCGCTATCACAAGGACGGACGGATCGCGGCAGCGCATCCGCCGTCGAACATTCCGTTTCTCGCGCTGGGGGCGTGGGTGCTGTCGGTCGGCTGGTTCGGCTTCAATGTGATGAGCGCGCAGACCCTTGACAAGATCAGCGGCCTGGTCGCGGTCAATTCGCTGATGGCGATGTCGGGCGGCATCCTCGCGGCGCTGGTCGCGGGGCGCAACGATCCCGGATTCGTGCACAACGGGCCGCTGGCCGGCCTGGTTGCCGTCTGCGCCGGTTCCGACGTGATGCATCCGCTGGGCGCCCTGGCGACGGGCGCCGTCGCCGGCGTGCTGTTCACGCGGATGTTCACGCTGACCCAGAACAAGTGGCGCATCGACGACGTGCTCGGCGTATGGCCGCTGCACGGTCTCTGCGGCGCCTGGGGCGGCATCGCCGCCGGGATTTTCGGAACGCGCGCACTGGGCGGCATTGGTGGCGTCGCGTTCGGCGCCCAGGTCGCGGGCACGCTTCTGGGCATTGCCATCGCGCTCGCGGGCGGCTTCGCCATCTACGGCGTGCTCAAGGCGACCGTGGGCTTGCGCCTGACGCAGGAGGAAGAGTTCAACGGAACCGACCTGACCTTTCACAAGATCAGCGCGACGCCGGAACGCGAATCGGGCTGGTGACGCGGACGGAGAGGGCGGCGCCCCGCGTTTCGCGGGGGGCGGCTTGCGTCAGGGCCGGACGCGCTGGATCCGCAGCACTTCGGGAACGCGGCGCAAGGCGCGCATGACCCGGGCCAGATGGTCGCGCTCCTGCACTTCAAGCGTGAAGACCATGTTCACCGCCCGCTCGCCTTCGGCACGCTCCAGCGAAACGTTCGCGATGTTCGCGCCGGCTTCGGCAATTTCCAGCGCGACATGCGCCAGCGCGCCGCGCTGATCGCTGACGAAGGCGCGCACGTTCACCGGGAAGTCGCCCGTCACGTCGCGCGACCATTCGACGTCCAGGATCTGTTCATGCTCGCCGGTTGCCTTGCGGGCGACCGGACAGTCCGCGATATGGACCTGCAGCGATTGTCCGCGGCGGAGCACGCCGACGATGCGGTCGCCGGGGATTGGGTGGCAGCACTTCGCATACTGCACGGCGACGCCTTCGATGCCGCGCAGAGAGAGCGGCCCGGTCTTGCCCCTCGACGCGCCCTTGCCCTCGGCAGTCAGCGCCTGCGCCACCGCGAAGGCCAGGCGGCGGCCCTGGCCGATGTCGGCAAGCAGGTCTGACTTCGATTTCGCCCCGCACTGCTTCACCAGCGCGGACCACTGCGGGGCGGTCAGGTCTTCGATTGCGATCTTCAGCGCGGCAGCGGCCTGAGCCAGCATCTTCTCTCCCAGCGCGGCTGATTCCTTCTGCTGCAGGTTCTTCAGGTAGTGGCGGATGCGCGAGCGCGCCTTGCCCGTGGCGACGAACTTCAGCCAGGCGGGGTTCGGGCGGGCGCCGGGCGCGGTGACGATCTCGACCAGGTCGCCGTTGTTGAGCGGCGTGCGCAACGGCGCCAGCTCGTGGTTGATTTTGGCCGCGACGCAATGGTGGCCCACATCGGTGTGCACCGCGTAGGCGAAATCGATCGGCGTCGCCGTCCGCGGCAGCGACATGATCTTGCCCTTCGGGGTGAACACGTACACCTCGTCGGGAAACAGATCACCCTTGATGTGTTCGAGAAACTCGGCCGAGTCGCCGGACTCCGTCTGGATTTCCAGCAGGCTTTGCAGCCAGCCCTGCGTCTCGCGCTGCGCCTGGGCGATGCCGTGATGATTCGCATCCTTGTACAACCAGTGCGAGGCGACGCCGGCCTCCGCGGTACGGTGCATGGCCTGGGTCCGGATCTGCACCTCCAGCGGCGTGCCGTAGGGGCCGATCAGCTTGGTATGGAGCGACTGGTAGCCGTTGGCTTTCGGGATCGCGATGTAGTCCTTGAACTTCCCCGGGATCGGCTTGTACAGACGATGCAGGACGCCCAGCGCGCGATAGCAGCCATCGACATCGTCGACCAGGATGCGAAACCCGTAGATGTCGAGCACCTGGGCGAAGCTCAGGTGTTTCTCGGTCATCTTGCGGTAAATGCTGAACAGGGACTTCTCGCGGCCGCTGACCGTGGCGGTGATGCCCGCGGCGCGCAGGCTGGTGCGTATGGTATCGAGCATCTTGCCGACGACTTCGCGCCTGTTGCCGCGCGCTGCCTTGACCGCCTTGCCGAGTGTCCGGTAGCGCATCGGGTGCAGAAAGCGGAACGCCAGATCCTGCAATTCCTGGTAGACGTTGTTGAGCCCGAGGCGGTTGGCGATCGGCGCGTAGATCTCGACAGTCTCGGTCGCGATGCGCTTCTTCCTGTCGCCGGAGACCGCGTCCAGCGTGCGCATGTTGTGCAGACGGTCGGCGAGCTTGATCAGGATGACGCGCAGGTCCTGCGCCATCGCGAGCAGCATCTTGCGGAAATTCTCTGCCTGCGCCGTTTCGCGCGAGGCGAATTCGAGCTGGTCCAGCTTGGACACGCCGTCGACGAGGTTGGCGACCGCGGCGCCGAACCGGTCCTCGATCTCCGACTTGGTGACCGGCGTGTCCTCCATCACATCATGGAGGAGCGCGGCAGACAGGCCCTCGGCGTCGAAGCGCCATTGCGATAGGATGCTGGCGACCGCCAGCGGATGGGAGATGTAGGGGTCGCCCGAGTTGCGAAACTGGCCGCGATGCGCCGAATCGGAAAATGCATATGCCGATTCGACCAGTGCGACGTCTTGCGCTGGCAGGTACAGGCCGAGGTGACGCGTGAACTCCGAGATTTCGGAAACCGCGGACATGGTGGGACCCCGTCTGCTGTCCGTCCCTTGCTTCAGCTCGGCATCTTGTCGAGCATCTCCACGCCTATCCGGCCCGCGGCGACTTCGCGCAGGGCGATGACCGTCGGTTTGTCGCGCTGGTCCGGCAGCAGCGATACCGAGCCGGACGCGAGTTGGCGGGCGCGATACGTCGCCGCCAGCGTGAGGTCGAAGCGATTGGGAATCTTGAGCAGACAGTCGTCGATAGTAATGCGGGCCATGATCAGTCCAGTTCCAACAAGGTACGTAAAAGTTCGGGGTGGCGGGCGCGTTGGATTGCGCTGCGCAACCGGCTGGCGCGAACGATCGCCGAAAAGTCTTCGACGGCTGTTGCGAAGTCGTTGTTTATTATAACATAATCGAACTCGTCCAAGCGCTGCATTTCAAGCCTGGCCGCGGCGAGCCGGCGGGTGATCACCGGCAGGGCATCCTGGCCCCGGCCGACCAGGCGTTCGCGCAACCGTTCCCACGAAGGCGGGAGGATGAAGATGCCGACCGCGGACGGGATGAGCTTGCGCACCTGCTCGGCGCCTTGCACGTCGATCTCGAGCAACACGTCATGGCCCCGCATCATCTCATCTTCGAGCCACAGCCTCGAGGTGGCGTAGTGATGGCCGTGCACCAGCGCCGATTCCAGGAACGTGCCCGAGTCGTCGAGCTGCCCGAACTTCGTTTCGTCGACGAAGTGGTAGTGCACGCCCTCTCGTTCGCCGGGGCGCGGCGCGCGCGTCGTGAACGACACGGAGAGTTTCAGCGCCGGGTCACGCTCGAGTACCGCATTGACGATGCTGGTCTTGCCGCCGCCCGACGGGGCGCAAACGATGAACAAGCTACCGGACATGGTGAATGGCAGGCCTCATTCGATGTTCTGGACTTGTTCGCGCATCTGCTCGATGAGCACCTTGAGCTCGACCGCGACCCGGGTGAGTTCACTGTCGACGGACTTCGAGCCGAAGGTGTTGGCCTCGCGGTTGAGTTCCTGCATCAGGAAATCGAGCCGCTTGCCGCAGGCGCCGCCGGCCGCGAGCACGCGCTCGACTTCGGCCACATGCGTGACCAGGCGCGAGAGCTCCTCCGCGACGTCGATCTTCGATGCGAACAGCGCCAGTTCCTGCGCCAGGCGCTCGGAATCGCCCGCGACGCCCGCTTCGCGCATCCGCTCGGCGAGTCTCCGGCTGAACGCGGCCTGCAGCTCCGGCACGCGCGGCTCGATCGCGGCGCAGAAGCCGCGGATGCCCTGGCACCGTTCCCGTATCATCGCCCCGAGCTTGGCGCCTTCGCGCTCGCGGCTGGCCGTGAACTCGCCGGCGGCCTTCCGCATCAGTTCGAGGAGCTGGCGCGAGAGTTCTTCCGGCTCGATCAGGGACTCGGCGATGACGCCGGGCCAGCGCAGCATTTCGTGAACGCTGAGCGCGCGGGCCTCGGGTTCCAGCCGCTGGACCGCAGCCTGGGCTGAAAGCAACCGCGCCAGCACCGCGTCGCTGATCGCGCCCGCCACGGCGGCGGCCTCGTTGCGCGAGACCTGAACGCGGCATTCCACCTTGCCGCGCCACACCCTGCCCACCAGCTGCTCGCGCAGCGCGGGTTCGTTGTGGCGCAATTCTTCCGGCAGCTTGAACTGCAGGTCCAGGTACCGGTGGTTCACCGCCCGCAGCTCGAGATTCAGGTGCAGCGAGCCAAGATCGCGGCTGGCGGAGGCAAAACCGGTCATACTGTGCAGGTCAGTCGATGCCGTCGTCATGGGGTTTTGATATGATTAGGCCAAGGCAGCCTGCGGCGAATGTATGCGTAAACGCGCACTTCCGCAAGCAGACACTCTTGAAATCACCGGCATGACCAATCAGGCCCTTCCTCCCGGCTATCAGTTGTTGAACTACCGGATCGACAAGCAGATCAGTCGAGGCGGGTTCTCCATCGTCTATCGCGCCAACGATGAGCAGGGCAATGTGGTCGCCATCAAGGAGTACCTGCCCGCGGCGCTGGTGCTGCGCTCGGAAGGCGACATCGTCCGCGCGAGCTCGGTGGAGAACGTGACGTCGTTCCGCTACGGGATGAAGTGCTTCTTCGAGGAAGGGCGGGCGCTGGCGAAAATCAATCATCCCAACGTCGTGCGCGTGCTCAATTTCTTCCGCGCCAACGAAACCGTCTACATGGTGATGCGCTACGAGCGCGGCCGGACGTTGCAGCAGCAGATACAGGCCAAGCAGGACCACATCAGCGAGCGTTTCCTGCGCCGGGTGTTCACCCACCTGTTGAACGGCCTGCGCGAAGTCCACACCCACAAACTGCTCCACCTGGACATCAAGCCGGCCAACATCTACCTGCGCGCCGACGGCACGGCGGTGTTGCTGGACTTCGGCGCGGCGCGCCAGACGCTGACCCACCTGAAGACCAAACTGGCGCCCATGTACACCCCCGGCTTCGCCGCGCCGGAGCAATACCGCGATCCGGACCGGCTGGGCCCGTGGACCGACATTTACGGCGTGGGCGCGAGCATATTCGCCTGCCTGGCCGCGTTCGCGCCCCAGTCCGCCGATTCCAGGGTCGAGGAGGACCACCTCGCGCCGGCCAGGAAGATCTGGGCTGGACAGTACTCGGACGAACTGCTCGACGTGATCGACTGGTGTCTGAAGCTCGACCCGAATCAGAGGCCGCAAAGCGTCTTCGCGCTGCAAAAGATCATCCGCGACCTGCCCGGCGGCGCCGGCAAGCTGACGTTCCTGGGCAACCTCCGCAAGGCCCTGTTCACCCCCATCAAGGTTCGCTGACCGCATGCTCTTCACCATCTTTCAGGAAAGCCGGAAGGGTTCGCGCAGGATGAACCAGGACCGGGTAGCCCACTCGTACAGCCGCGACAGCCTGATCATGGTCGCCGCCGACGGGATGGGCGGCCACGCGGGCGGCGAGATCGCGGCGCAGATCACGGTCCGGATCCTGATCGAGCGGTTCCAGAACGAAGCCAAGCCGATCATCAAGAACCCGCTGCTGTTCCTGCACGACACGATGATGCGCGCCCACGCGGCGCTGGGGCATTACGCTGAACAGTTCAGCCTGATCGAGACGCCGCGCACGACGTGCGTGGCCTGCGTGGTGCAGGAGGACAGGGTGCATTGGGCGCACGTCGGCGATTCGCGTCTCTACATGTTCCGCCGCGCGCAGGTGATCGCGCAGACCAAGGACCACTCCAAGGTGCAGTACCTGCTCGACCAGGGCGCGATCCAGCCGGAGCAGGCGGCCAAGCATCCCGACCGGAACAAGATCTTCAGCTGCCTGGGCGGCTTCGCCGATCCGGCCATCGACGTTTCCAAGCGCACGCCGATCAGGATCGGCGACATCCTGCTGCTATGCACCGACGGCCTGTGGTGCGAGTTCAACGCAACCGAACTCGCGCGCGGCCTGACCTACATGCCGCTGCTCTCCGCCGCGCCGCTGCTGCTCGACGAGGCCGAGCGCCGCGCGCAGGCGGAGTCCGACAACCTGAGCCTGATCACCATGCGCTGGGGCGCCGACGACGCGCGCGACGACGCCGCGCCCTCGCGGCGCTCCGACACGCTGTCGGACGGCGAGTTCTCCACGCAGATGGACCAGGCACTCACGCTCACGGATCCCAAGGTCAACAACCGCGACCTGACCGACGACGAGATCGAGCGCGCGATCGACGAAATCCAGTCCACGATCAAGCGCTACGGCGGAAAGTGACGGGCGCCGGCGCTGCCGCGCGCGGCGGCGCGCCAGCCCCCGGTTATACTTTCGCATCATGCGACAAATCATCCTGGACACCGAGACCACCGGCCTCGACCCCAAGCTCGGCCACCGGATCATCGAGATCGGCGGAGTCGAAATGATCAACCGGCGCCTGACGCAGCGCCACTTCCACGAATTCCTCAATCCGGAGCGGGAAATCGACGCCGGGGCGACTAATGTGCACGGTATGACCTGGGACGATCTCAAGACGAGGCCGCGCTTCGCCGATCGCGCCGCGCAGCTCATCGAGTTCGTGCGCGGCGCCGAGCTGGTGATCCACAACGCGCCATTCGATGTCGGGTTTCTCGATGCCGAGCTGACGCTCGCCGGATTGCAGCCGCTGCAGACCTACTGTTCCGGCGTGCTCGACACGCTGCGGCTGGCGAAGGAACTGCACCCGGGCAAGCGCAACAACCTCAACGTGCTTTGCGAACGCTACCAGGTGGACAACAGCGGCCGCAGCCTGCACGGCGCCTTGCTCGATGCCGAGCTGCTGGCCGACGTGTATCTGGCCATGACGCGAGGCCAGGAATCGCTGGCCATCAGCCTCGAGAGCGCGGGCGCCGGCGCCCGCGCGGTGCGCCGCGCGGCCGGCGAGCGCCCACCGCTCGCCATCGCCAGCGCCACTGATGCCGAGCTCGCCGCGCACGCCGCGTATCTTGAATTCCTCGATCGCGACAGCAAAGGCAAGGCGATCTGGAACCGGATCCTTGCCGGCCCGCCTGCCGGCGGCTCCGCGGCCGGCGGGGACGCCTGAGGCGAGCGCGGCATGCCCATCGACTACCTGCAGAAAATACTGACCGCCCGCGTCTACGACGTGGCGATTGAAAGCCCCCTCGACCTGGCGGCCACGCTGTCGGCGCGGATCGGCAACCGCGCGCTGCTCAAGCGCGAGGATCAACAGCCGGTCTTTTCGTTCAAGAACCGCGGCGCCTACAACATGATGGCGCAGCTCGGCGCGCGGCAGCTGCGGGCCGGGGTGATCGCCGCGTCCGCGGGCAATCATGCGCAGGGCGTCGCACTGGCAGCGCAGCGGCTGGGCTGCGCGGCGACCATCGTCATGCCGGTCACGACCCCGCTGATCAAGGTCGATGCCGTCCGGGCGCGCGGCGCCAGCGTCGTGCTGCATGGGGACTCGTATTCCGATGCCTATGAGCATGCGCTTGCGCTAGCCGCCGGCGGCAGCCTGACGCTGGTCCATCCGTACGACGATCCGGAGGTCATCGCGGGGCAGGGAACCATAGGCATGGAAATCCTGCGCCAGCATCCGGGGCCGCTGGCGGCGATCTTCATTCCGGTCGGCGGCGGCGGCCTCATCTCGGGCATCGCCGCGTACGTCAAGCGGGTGCGGCCGGAAATCCGGATCGTCGGCGTCGAACCCGCGGATTCCGACGCGATGACCCGCTCGATCGCCGCCGGGCGCCGCGTCAAGCTCGCACATGTGGGCCTGTTTGCCGACGGGGTCGCGGTCAAACAGGTCGGCAAGGAGACATTCCGCCTGGCTCGCGAGTTCGTCGACGAGATGATGACCGTCGACACGGACGCCATCTGCGCGGCGATCAAGGACGTCTACGAGGACACCCGGTCGATCCTGGAGCCGGCGGGCGCCCTGGCCGTTGCCGGCCTGAAGGCCTACGCGCTGCGCCACGGATGGAAGGACAGGAACCTGGTCGCGATCGCCAGCGGCGCGAACATGAACTTTGACCGCTTGCGGTTTGTCGCGGAGCGTGCCGAACTCGGCGAGCAGCGCGAAGCGGTGTTTGCCGTGACGATCCCCGAGCGTCCGGGCAGCTTCCGCAGTTTCATGTCGCGTATCGGGCACCGCAGCATCACCGAATTCATCTACCGCTTCGCCGACAAGGGGCAGGCGCACATCTTCGTGGGCATCGAGGTGGCGGGACCGAAGGACACCGCCGAGATCCTCCGGGACTTGCACCGGCGCGGCGTGGAGGCCTACGACCTGTCGGCGAACGAGATGGCCAAGCTGCATGTCCGCCATCTGGTTGGTGGCCACGCGCCCGAGATCCGGGACGAGATTCTCTACCGGTTCGAATTCCCCGAACGGCCGGGCGCGCTGCTGAAGTTCCTCGACAGCATGAGCGGAGGCTGGAACATCAGCCTGTTCCACTACCGGAATCACGGTGCCGACTACGGGCGCGTGCTGGTGGGAATGCAGGTCCCCGCTGCGGACAAGGCGGCGTTTCGGGCGTTTCTTGAAGGCCTCGGTTACGACTATGTCGACGAAACGGGCAACGTGGCGTACCGGATGTTCCTTGGGCGCTGACAGGGTCCCGGCCCCGCGGGACGCGCCGAAAAGTTGGGGAAAGGCGAAAACATGCAACAAATCCCCGATCTTCCCCGGACTTTCATCGTTTGCTCTAGGCAACCTTGGCCATGCGTGGCACACTGCCAAGGTAATGTATCTGTCATAAACCCGGACTTTGTGGAATGGTCCCGGAGTTCCGGCCTTGCCGGGAAACATTGGGGAACGAATTGAGCGCCGAAAAATCCCTGGCTGGAGTCAAGGTCATGGTCATCGACGACAGCAACACGATACGCCGCAGCGCCGAGATCTTCCTGCTGCAGGCGGGATGCACCGTGATCCTGGCCGAGGACGGGTTCGACGCGCTGGCCAAGATCGCCGATCACCAACCCGAACTCATTTTTGTCGACATCATGATGCCGCGCCTCGATGGCTACCAGACGTGCGCACTGATCAAGAAGAACCAGAAATTCCGGTCCACCCCGGTGGTGATGTTGTCATCGAAAGACGGGCTCTTCGACCGCGCACGCGGCCGCATGGTCGGTTCCGACCAGTATCTGACCAAGCCGTTCACCAAGGACAGCCTGCTCAAGGCGGTCGGCGCGCATGTCAAGAGGACCTGACGCCTTCCGCCGGACAGAGCACACAGAGAGTTCCCCATGACCATCAAGAAAATCCTGATCGTCGACGATTCACCGACCGAGCGGCACTATTTGAGCGAGATCCTGGTCAAGGGCGGCTTCGAGGTCGTCACCAGCGACAGCGGCGAAGATGCGCTGATCAAGGCGAAGGCGCTGCTGCCGGACCTGATTCTGATGGATGTGGTGATGCCAGGGATGAACGGTTTCCAGGCCACCCGCGCGATCACCCGCGACGAGGCGACCAGGAACATACCGGTGCTGATCTGCACGACCAAGGCGCAGGAAACTGACCGCATCTGGGGCCTGCGCCAGGGCGCGCGGGACTACATGGTCAAGCCCGTCCAGTCCGAAGCGCTGCTGAAGAAGATCGAATCCATGGGCAGCCGCTGAGAGTGCGATGGCCAAGCCGAACAAGATCAATCTCCGGGCATTTCAGCAAGAGCTGTCCGAGCGCTTGAAAAACAAGACCGCGGCGCAGGTCGACAGCCTGCGCCTGGCGCTGGAGTGCGGAGACGTGTCGTGGCTGGTCCGCCTGGGCGATACCGGCGAAGTCCTACCCATGCCCGAGCCCGTGCCCGTGCCGCTGACCAAGCCGTGGTTCCTCGGCGTCGCGAACATCAGGGGCGGCTTGTTCGGGATGGTCGATTTTGGCGCCTTCCTGACCGGGAAGGCGACCGCGCGCGCTGCCGGCGCGCGGCTCGTGCTGCTGGGCACGCGGTTCTCGGAAGTGCGTTCGGGGCTGATGGTGAACAAGGTCCTGGGACTGAGAAACCTCGCCGATTTCGCGCCCGCCGAAGCCGGCGGCGTTCGTCCCTGGGCGGCGCGGACCTGGCACGACAAGAATGGCGCCGAATGGCGGGAACTCGATCTCGCGCGGCTGGCGCAGGACGAGGAGTTTTTGCAGATCGAAGCATAGGGCCGGATTCCGGGTGGGAGTTGGGGATCGGGCGCGGTGCGGGACGTCAGCGGGGACCGCCATTGCGGGCGGGCATTGCGGCGTGCGGCACGCATCATGGCGACAGGCACTTGCACCGCCGGCCTGGCGCGCCGGCGCATCGACAGCGGTAATGGGGGTACGAGCAATGCGGACGGAGACACCATGGCAATCGAACTGAAACTTCCAGGCTGGCTGTCGGGCAAGGCGGGCGCCGACCCGGTCGCGCCGGAGACCGGCGACGCCGGCACGTCGGAGACCGGCCGCGCATCGCTCGCCGGCGCGACGATCATGGAAGACCTGCGGCGCGCGCCGCGCGGTGGGGGGCAATCGACCAGGCTTCCCGTGATTGGCGACATGCCCATCGCGAAGCAGTTCCAGGTGCTGGCGATAGGACTGGTCGCCTTCTTCGTCCTGGCTGCGCTGATGGCGCTGGTGTCGGGACGGCTGGGCGCCCAGAATGCAGCGGCGACCGGGGCCGCTACCGAAATGCAGATGCTTTCGCAGCGACTGGCGCGGGGCAGCGCGCTGACCAGCATCGGCAACAAGGAGGGCTTCAAGCAGGTCAAGGAAGCGCGCGAGGCGTTCCGGAGCAACATCGATGCGCTGATCAAGGGCGGCGCCGTGCGGGGCGTGGATGTTTCGGCGTCCTCGGACGCCGCCGTGCAGGAGATCCTGGGGGATATCGCGCAGCGCTGGGACAAGATCGAGCAGAACTCCGGGACCCTGCTCGCGAACGAAAGCAGCATCACCGCACTGTCGGCGGGCGTCGAGGCAATCAACCAGGGCAATCCGGTCCTGCTCGAACTGACCGAGCAGGGGGCGACGCTGCTGCAGCAGGCCGGTGCGTCGACGCGGGATCTGGGCTATGCGAATCAATTGGTGATGTTGACGCAGCGTATCGCGAAGAACGCCAACACGCTCACCGCAGGCGACGAAATCGATCCGGAAGTCTCGTTCCTGCTGGGCAAGGACGTGGGCACGTTCCGCGACATCGTCAACGGCTTCCTGTCGGGAAGTGAGGCGTTGCGGATCAGCGCGCAGCGCGAGGGCGACGCGCGCCAGACCTATCAGCAGATCAAGCAGCGTTTCGCCGACTATGAAGCCCGGGTCAATGCCATCCTGCAGAACATGCAGAAGCTGGTCGCCGCCAAGCAGGCGGCGCGGAGCGTGAATGTGGAGTCGGAGCCGTTGCTGGAGAAGACCCGGGCGCTGGCCGACGCCTATTCCGGCGCGGGGCGTGGCCAGAACATCGCCTCGGCGCTGGCCGTCGTTTTCGCCTTGCTGGCGCTGGCCTGCCTGGCCGTCCTGGGCAAGGTCTTCCTGGACGACGCGCGCTCCCGCGCCTTCGACAGCGAGCACGAAAACCGCCGCAACCAGGAAGCGATTCTGCGTCTGCTCAACGAAATGGGCACGCTGGCCGACGGCGACCTGACGGTCAAGGCGTCGGTGACCGAGGACGTGACGGGCGCCATCGCGGATTCCATCAACTTCACGGTGGAGGAATTGCGCAACGTCGTGGTCGGGATCAATTCCTCGACCGAGCAGGTTTCGAAGGCCACCGCGGAAACGCAGGCGATCTCCAACCGGCTGTTCGAAGCGTCGCAGCGGCAGTCACGCGAGATCCAGCAGGCGTCCGCGTCGGTGCTGCAGATGGCGCAGTCGATCAACGAAGTGTCGCTGTCGGCGGCGCAGTCGGCGCGCGTGGCGCAGCAATCACTGGCCGCGGCCGAAAAGGGCGCCGTAGCGGTGCAGAACCAGATTTCCGGGATGAACGACATCCGCGGCCAGATCCAGGAGACGTCGAAGCGCATCAAGCGGCTGGGCGAGTCGTCGCTGGAGATCGGCGAGATCGTCGAGCTGATTTCGGACATCACGGAGCAGACCAACGTGCTGGCCCTGAACGCGGCGATCCAGGCGGCATCGGCGGGCGAGGCCGGCCGCGGGTTCACGGTCGTCGCGGAAGAAGTGCAGCGGCTGGCCGAACGCTCCGGCGAGGCGACCAAGCAGATCGAAGCCATCGTGAAGACCATTCAGGCCGATACGCAGGATGCCGTCGCGGCCATGGACAAGAGCACGCAGGGCGTGGTCGACGGGGCGAAGCTATCCGACTCGGCGGGCCAGGCGCTGCAGGAAATCGAGCGGATCTCGCGCGAATTGGCTGAGCTGATCCAGGGCATTTCGGCGCAGACGCAAAAGCAGTCGTCATCGGTCTCCGACGTGACGCGGGGCATGCAGGGCATCCTGAAGATCACCGAGGAGACGACCGAGGGCACCAAGCAGACCAATGTGTCGATTTCGCAGCTGGCCAAGCTCGCGCAGGACCTGCGCGCGTCGGTTGCGGGATTCAAGGTCTGATCCGGGCCGCACCGGGAAGATTTCGTGGCAGCCGCTACCGACGCCGACTTCGACCTGGGTCCGCTGACCTGGGTCAAGGGCGAGATCGATCAGGCGCTGGCCAAGGGCCTTGCGGCGCTCGCGGATTTCGCGGCGCATCCCGAGGACAAGACACCGCTCAAGCACGCGCAGACCCACATCCACCAGGCCGCCGGCGCAGTGCAGATTGTCGGGCTGGATGGCGCGATCACGCTGATCGAAGAAATCGAGCGCCACCTGACGTGGCTCGAAGACCAGCCGCCGGATTCGGCGGCGGCGCACGCCGACGCGATCGGCGCCGCGTGCCGGCGGCTTTCACGCTATCTCCAGGAACTGACCGAAGGCGAACCGCCGATCACCCTCAAGCTCTATCCGGAATACGAGACGCTGACCCGGTTGCGCGGCAACGACAGCGCGTCGCCGACCGACCTGTTCTATCCCGACCTGACGCGCCGGCCGCCGCACTTGGCCGCCGGCACGGCACGGGCGGCGGTCGCCGAAAGGGCCCCGGCCCTGTTGCGCAGCCAGCGCCGCTCGTACCAGCAGGGTTTGCTCGGCTGGCTCCGCGGCGATACGCAGGGGCTGGCGGCCATGCAGCGCGCCGTCCAGGCCATCGAAGAAGCGCATGCGGGAACGCCTACGGGCACGTTCTGGTGGACCGTAAGCGCCTTCCTGGCCAGCGCCGCCGAACAGGGCATCCTTCCGAGCTTCACGGTCAAGCAGCTTTGCGCGCGGGTCGACTTGCAGATCCGGCGATTCGTCGAGGGCTCGACCAAGGTTGCCGACCGCCTGCGGCGCGAAGTGCTTTATCACGTCGCGATCAGCGCGCCCGTCTCCCGGCGGGTCCAGGAAGTGCAGGCCCTCTACGGGCTGCCGGGGATGCTGCCGCAGAGGACCGAGGCGCGGCAGGTCGAACTGGACCGCTTCCAGCCGGTCCTGAAGCATGCGCAGGACCTGATTGCCGGCATCAAGGACCATTGGCTCAGGTTCACTTCCGGCCGGGCCGAGGCGTTGGCGCCGATGGCGCAGAGCTTTCGGGAACTCAAGGCGCAGGCCGCGCTGCTGCAGGAACCGGCGCTGGACAGCCTTGTCGGCGCGCTCGAAGACGTCGCGTCCGGAGCCTCGCGCGCCGGCAGCGTGCCGGACGCGCTGGCGATGGAATTCGCCACCGGACTGCTGCTGGCCGAAGACGCGATCGGCCATTTCGCCCGGCTCTCCGACGATTTTCCCAGGCAGGTCGAGGCCATGCGCCGCCGCCTGGATCAGGCGCAGCATGGCTTGGCGCCACTGCCCTCGGCAGAAGAAGACTTGCTCGACAACATGGCCCGGCGAGCGCAGGAGCGGATGCTCCTGGCGCAGGTCGCGCGGGAAATCCAGGGGAATCTGCGCCACATGGAGAAAGTGCTCGACGCTTTCTTCCGGGATGCGGACGAACGCGGCGAACTGGCTGGGCTGGGCGCCTACACCAGGCAGATCCAGGGTGCGTTGCGAATACTGGGCCTGGCGCAGGCCGATGAGCTCCTGGCGATGTGCCAGAAGCAGATCGACGATTACGCCGCGGGCGCGCCGGCCGGCACCGAGGATCTCGAACTGCTGGCCGAGTCGCTATCCGGGCTGGGGTTCTATATTGAGGCGGTCGAGCAGCAGCGTCCCGATGCGGGACGGCTGCTCGATCCGCTGCTGCGGCGGCGCCTTGGACTGGGCATCGAGCCCTTGCCCGAGGGCACCGCGCACTCCATCGAATCCGATCTCGAGGCGCACCGGCAGGCGTTGCCGGCCTCGCTCGCGCGCTTCCGCGCCGCGCCGCAGGATCCTGCGCTGCGCGCGGAACTCGATGCGCACTTGCAGGCGCTCAAGCAGGACGCGGACCTGGTCGCGGACACGGCGTTCGCCGGGCAGGCTGCCAGCGCCTTGGCCGCGTTGAAGGATGAGCACGCGCCCACTGCGGTGTTGCTGGCCAGGCTCGACGAACTCGCGCCCGAGCCGGCGACGGTCGCCCCCGGTCCGTCGGCGGAGACGATGCGTCTGCTGGGCGTCGGCGAAGCCAAGCTCGATGCCGAACTGGGCGAGATCTTCCTGACGGAGGCCGGCGAAGTGCTGGCGACCGTGGGCGAAAACCTGCAGCGTTGCGCAAGCGATCCGCAGGACCGCGAAGCGTTGCAGGCAATCCGGCGCGGCTTCCATACGCTGAAAGGCAGCGGGCGCATGGTCGGCCTGCTCGAACTCGGCGAAGTCGCCTACTCGGTGGAGAAGGTCCTGAATCGCTGGCTGGACGAAGAGCGGCCGGCGGCGCCCGAACTCATCGCCATGCTCGGGGACGCGGAGCATGAATTCAAGCGTTGGGTGGGCGAACTGCAGAGCCTGGGCGCCGTGCAGGTCGATGATCGGGAGCTGATGGCGAAGATCGCGGGCGTCGAAGCGGCGTTTCCGCCGCTGCACACGCAGCTGGCCGCGCCGCCCGCGCCGCAGGTCGAGGCCGCCGACGCCGAGGTCGACGCCAGGGCCGCACCCGGCGCTGTCGTTCCGGCCGCCCCACATGCCATCGTGGAGCTCCCGACCGAGGAATCGATAGAGCTGGAGGCGATTCCCGAAGCCGGGATGGTCGAAGCGCCGCTGGCGCCGCAGACCGGGGTTGCGGCGCCCGGAGCGGAGCGCGCAGAGGCCGAAGCAGCGCCGGCGACGGAATCCGACATGATGGTCGGCGGCGTGCGGATTTCATCGTCCCTGTACCGGATCCTGCTAGAAGAAACCGCGCAACATCTCGCCACGCTGGACCATGAACTCGAGGCGCTCCAGTTTGATCCGCAGGCCAATCCGACCGATGCGATGGTTCGCGCCGCGCACACGCTGACCGGAATTCATCGCACCGCCGGATTCCAGCCGGTCGCGGACACGGCGCATGCGCTGGAAAGCGCGCTGCTGTCCCTGCAGCATCATGCCGCGCGTCCGGATTGGGCGGTGCACGCCCTCGCGGATGGCGCCGCCGCGGTGGCGGAACTGGTCGATTCGGTCGGGATGCGCCAGCCGTTCGACGCTGCCGCGCTGGACCGGGCCGAACAGGCGCGGGCGAAGCTCGCCGAATTGCGCGCAGCCGGCGACGACGTGGCGGCGGATAGCGAGACGCTTGCGGTGCGGGCGGCGCTGGCGGATGAAATCGCCGCCATGCCTTTACCCGAAATGCTGGCGCCGACAACATTTCCGGGCATGCCGGAAATGGCCGCGGTTGCGGAAGTGCCGGTGGTTCCGGAGTTGCCGGTGTCGGAGGAAGCGCCGGAAGTGACTGAAGTGTCGTTGGAGCCGGAAGCGTTTATGTTGCGGGCGATTTCAGCGGCGCCGGAAATTCCGGTTGTGCCGGAAATTCCGGCGGTGCAAGAGACGCTGGACATGCCGGCGGCGCTCGTGTTGCCGGAAACTCCGCTCGCCCCTCCGGAAGTGTGGAAGGTCCCGGCCGCGGTGGTACCGCCGCCGCCGCGCGCGGGGCTGCTGGATGCCGGTGCCGGAGCGAAGCCTGAATCCCCGCCCGCGCTCGAGCCCGAAGCCGCCGAGGCCGATCTGGTGATCGCCGAGCCGCTGCGCGCGCGCGCCGCAGTGCTGGCAGCGGTCCGGGACGATCTCGACGCGCAGCTGTTGCCGATCTTCCTTGAAGAGGCGCAGGAACTGTTCCCGCACGCTGGCGCATTGTTGCGCGACTGGCGCCGCGCGCCGCAGCAACGCGAGTATGCGCAGGACCTGCGGCGCACCTTGCACACGCTCAAGGGTAGCGCGCGGATGGCCGGCGCGATGCGGCTGGGCGAGTTGACGCATTTGATGGAAAGCAGGCTGATGGCGGGTCAGCGGGAAGTTGACCCTTCGCCCGAACTCTTCGACGCGCTCGACAGCGATCTGGACCAGCAGGCGGGCCTGCTCGACCAGTTGCAGTCCGGGGCTGCCGCGACCGCGCCGATCCCCGCCGTCGAGCATCTCCCGTCACCGGCGGAGACAGAGCCGGCGGCCCCCGCCGGCGCTGCCGCTGCTGCCACCGCCCACGGCGGTGGTCGGCGCTGCGGACGAGCCCGTAGGCGAAACCGACGTCCTGCAACGGATGATGGTGCGCGTGCGCTCCGACGTGATCGACCGGCTGGTGAACGAAACCGGCGAAGTCTCCATAGCACGGGCCCGTATCGAGGGCGAACTGCGTTCGCTGAAGGGCAACCTGCTGGAGTTGACCAACAGCGTAATCCGGTTGCGCGGTCAGGTGCGCGAGATCGAGATCCAGGCTGAAACGCAGATCCAGTCGCGGATGTCGCAAGTGCAGGAGGTCGAAGCCTTCGATCCGCTGGAATTCGATCGCTATACCCGGTTCCAGGAGCTCACACGCAGCCTGGCCGAAGGCGTCAACGATGTGGCCACGGTGCAGCAGGCACTGCTCAAGAACCTGGACGACGCGGATGCGGCATTGATGGCGCAGGCGCGGCTCTCGCGTGACGTGCAACAGCAGCTGCTGGCAGTGCGCACGGTGCCTTTCGCCAGCCTGACCGAGCGCCTGTACCGGGTGTTGCGCCAGACGGCGAAGGAGCTCAACAAGAAAGCCAACCTCGAGATCCGCGGCGGCCAGACCGAGCTCGATCGCGGCGTGCTCGAAAAGCTCGTCGCGGCGCTGGAACACCTGTTGCGCAATGCAATGGATCATGGCATCGAAGACCGGGAGACCAGGTTGGCGGCTGGCAAGCCGGAGATCGGCGAAGTCGCCATCACGGTGCGCCAGGAAGGCAATGAAATCGCGTTGACCCTGGCCGACGACGGCCGCGGCCTGCCGCTAGAAGAGATCAAGTCGAGGGCCGTGACTACGGGCCTGTTCGCGGCCGGAACCGAGCCCAGCGAAGCGCAGTTGATCGAAGCCATATTCGCGCCTGGTTTCACGACCGCACAGTCGATCACGCAAATCTCCGGGCGCGGCATCGGCATGGACGTGGTGAAGAACGGCATCACCGGCCTGGGCGGGCGCGTCGAGGTGGCGACCACGCCGGGCAAGGGCACGGTATTTACGCTTTACCTGCCGCTGACGCTGGCGGTGACGCAGGCGGTCCTGGTCCGGGCAGGCGGGCGCATCCATGCGCTTCCCGCCGCGCTGGTCGAGCAGGTCCAGCAGGTCAAGCCGGAAAGCCTGGTCAGTCTGTATGCAGCGCGCGAAGTGCGCTGGCAGACCAGGCTCTACCCGTTCTACTACCTGCCGCGACTCCTGGGCGACACGCACCACGCGCCGGAACCCCAGCGCTACAACCCGGTGCTGTTTCTCAAGAGCGCCAACCAGTTCGTCGCCATCCATGTCGACGAAATGCTGGGCAACCAGGAAATCGTGATCAAGAACATCGGCGCCCAGTTGGCGCGGCTGCCGGGTCTCGCCGGCGCGACCGTGCTGGGAACGGGCGAGATCGTCCTCATCCTCAACCCCGTGCAGCTCGTGGCGCGGCAACTGCGCGTCTCCCAGCGCGCAGCCGGTGTGGTCGCGGCGGGGGCGCCAGGGACCGCGGCGGGATTGGAGGCGACTTTGCCGCAGCCCGTGCTGTCGCCGCGCGCGCCCTTCGTACTGGTCGTGGACGACTCGCTCACTGTGCGCAAGATCACCAGCCGCCTGTTGTCGCGGGAGGGCTTCGAAGTCGGCACGGCGCGCGACGGGGTCGACGCGCTGCAGATACTGGCCGACCAGACGCCGGACGTGATCCTGCTGGACATCGAGATGCCGCGGATGGACGGGTTCGAGTTCGCCAAGACCGTGAGGAGCGACCCGAGGCTCAGGGCCGTCCCGATCATCATGATCACCTCGCGGACCGCCGAGAAGCATCGGGCGCGCGCGACCGAACTGGGCGTCGAAGTCTACATGGGCAAGCCGTTCCAGGAAGAAGAACTGCTCCGGAACATCCGGCAGATCGTCGCAGCCCGGGCCGCGGCCGTCCCCGCCGCCTGACCGGCTTTCCATATTGGCTCCGCCGGTCGCCCTGGCTCTATCCGGAGGCGGCGCCCGCGCCGCCTATCAAGCCGGCGTGTTGCGCGCGATCGCTAATGCATTGCCGCCCTCGACGCCGCTGCCGCGGGCCCTGCGTCGCACCCTGGCCGGCAGCGGGGCGGCAGCCTGCGGCACTGCCGGGCTGGCGTCCTACCTGTTGTTCGACCGGGACTTCTGCCGCGAACTCATCGCGCTTGGCCGCCGCGATGCGGAAGCCAGGATCGACGAGGTCAGGGCGTTCCCGTCGGCGCAGTGACGCCGTACAGGGCCAGAGCGAACTTGCGCGCGGCAGCATGGTCGACGACCGGGTACGGGTAGTCGCGGCCGATGACGACGCCCAGGTCGTGCTGCAGGACGGGCGCCAGCGTCCACGGGGCGTGGATGTGCTTCGCCGGCAGCGCGGCCAGCTCCGGCACATGGCGGCGAATGTACGCACCGTCCGGGTCGAAGCGCTCCGACTGCGTCACCGGGTTGAAGATGCGGAAGTAGGGTTGTGCGTCGCAGCCGGTCGATGCCGCCCACTGCCAGCCGCCGTTGTTTGCCGCCAGGTCGTAGTCGTTGAGGTGCGCCGCGAAGTAGCGCTCGCCCCAGCGCCAGTCCACGTGCAGATCCTTGACCAGGAAACTCGCGGTCACCATTCGCAGCCGGTTGTGCATCTGCCCCGTCGCGTTGAGCTGCCGCAACGCGGCGTCGACCAGCGGGTACCCGGTCCGGCCCTCGCACCATGCGGCAAAGCGCTCCGGGTCGTTGGGAAAGGGCAGCGCATCAAATTCGGGCTTGAATGCATGGCCGGCGACCCGCGGATGCCGATCGAGAATCATGAAATAGAAATCGCGCCAGATCAGTTCGGACAGCCAGGTCGCGGCCCCCGTGCTGCCCTGGAGCATCAGCGCGTGCGCGTGCGCGGCGAGCGTGCGCACCGAGACCGTACCGAAGCGCAAGTGGACCGACAGGTTCGACGATCCCGCGGTCGCCGGGAAATCCCGCGTCTGGTGGTAGCGGTCGATCCGCTCCAGGAACTGCGCGAACAGGTCGGCGGCGCCGCTCATGCCGGTCCGCACGGGGATCCGCGTCAAGTTGGTCGACCGGAATCCGAGATGTTCGAGTGTGGGCAGCGTTTCCTGCCGCGGGGGAGGCGGCGCGAGCGCGCCACCGCCCCCGCCGGACACGTGCGGCGCCAGGTCGGCCGGCGCGAGTGCGTTGAGCCAGGCGTTCCTGTAGGGCGTGTAGACCGAGTAGGGCCGGCCCGCCTGAGTCAGGATTTCGTCCCGTTCGAAGATCACCTGATCCTTGGATTCGTGAAAACCGATCCCGCACTCTGCGAGCGCGCCTCGCACCGCCGCGTCACGGCGCCTGGCGTCGGGCTCATAGTCGCGATTGACAAAGACGGCATCCACGCGCAGCCCGCGCGCCAGGGCCGGAACGACCGTGGCAGCGTCACCGTGCCGGACGATCAGGCCGCCGCCCCTTGCGCGAAGCGCCGCGTCCAGTTCTCGCACCGACTCCAGGATGAACTCGACGCGGCGATCTGCCCTTTGTTCGAGCCGGTCCAGGATGGCGCGGTCGAACACGAACAAACAATGCACGCGCCCGCCATGGTCAAGCGCGCGCGTCAGGGCGGCGTGGTCGTGGTCGCGCAGATCGCGGCGGAACCAGCACAAGGCGCTGGGGGCTTGCGGCGATGTTCTCAAGTGGGATGGCATGTTGATGAGCGGGGATACGCTGCCGCGCACTGTACCAGACGGTGCCGGCCGCGCAGCGGCGCGCGCGGATTGTGCCGGCCGCCCGTTGCGATTACAATCCCGGCATGGGCAAAAGCAGCGTTGATTTGACGCATCACTTCCTGATCGCAATGCCGAACATGGCCGATCCGCACTTTGCCAAGTCCCTCACGTACGTCTGCGAACACACCGATCAGGGCGCGCTGGGCATCGTCGTCAACAAGCCGATCGACATGACCCTGTCCAAGTTGTTCGAGCAGATCAACATCCCGCTCGCCGACGCGGGCCTGCGCGAAGCGGCCGTGCACTACGGCGGCCCGGTGCAGATCGACCGCGGGTTCGTGCTGCACCGCCCGGTCGGATCATGGCACTCGACGCTCGCGATCAACGAGGAGCTCGGGCTGACCACGTCGAAAGACGTGCTCGAGGCCGTCGGCCGCGGCGACGGACCCGACCAGGTGCTGGTGACCCTGGGTTATGCGGGCTGGACCGCCGGGCAGCTCGAGCAGGAACTCGGACAGAACGCGTGGCTCACGGTCAAGGCCGAGCCCGGCGTGATCTTCGACCTTCCTGCCGCCGACCGGCTGCCCGCCGCGATGCGGCTGCTTGGAATCGACTTCAGCATGTTGTCCGAAGATGTAGGGCATGCCTGACGTCGAGGAGGAAACAGGAATCCGGAAAGGCGGTCGCCCGCCTTCACCCAGCCCCGTTTCCGCGCCGCCGGTTCCACAGCGTCCCGACGGCACCGTTCTTGCGTTCGATTTCGGCGAGAAGCGTATCGGCATCGCGATCGGCGAAACACAGCTTGCGCTGGCACATCCCTTGACGACGATCGCGGCCGAACAGACTGACGTCCGCTTCGAGGCCATTGGCCGGATCATTGCCGAATGGCGGCCCTGTCTGCTGGTGGTCGGCCTGCCGGTGCACATGGATGACACTGAGCACGCTTTCACCGCGCGCGCGCGGCGCTTCGCGCGGCAACTGGAGGGGCGCTTCAACCTCCCGGTGGAGCTGGTTGACGAGCGGCTGTCCAGTCGCGAAGCGGAGTCCATGCTGCGCGCGGCGGGAGTCGCCGCGAAGAGGCAGAAACCGGTGCGCGACCAGGTAGCCGCGCAGACCATACTGCAGGACTATTTCGAGCAACATGCGCGGCACTGACAACCTGCCGAAGGCCGAGGACCTGCTCGCCGCGCTGGCGGTCCAGATGCAGGGCGCGATCGCTTTCGACGCGCGGCTCGTAGGCATTCATTCGGGTGGCGCGTGGCTGGCCGAGCGGCTGTCGGCCATGCTCGAAGGAGATCACCCGTTCGGAACCATGGACGTCTCCTTCTACCGGGACGACTACAACACGGTGGGCCTCAAACCCAAGGTCAGGCGCACGCAACTGCCGTTCGACGTCGAGGGCGCGCGGCTGGTGCTGATCGACGACGTGCTCTACACCGGGCGTTCGGTGCGCGCAGCGCTGAACGAACTGTTCGACTATGGCCGCCCGGCTTCAGTCGAACTGGCGGTGCTGGTCGACCGCGGCGGCAGGGAACTGCCGATCGAGCCCACCTATTGCGGTGAGCGCGTGACCGTGGCGGACGACCGCAACGTCGTCCTGCACCGGGCCGGCGACGGCCGTCTTTCACTGGGCCTCGAACCGGCGGGGCAGCCCTGATTCCACGATGAACGGCAATCCACAGCTCAATCGCAACGGCGAGCTGCAGCACCTGCTGACGCTGGAAGGCCTGCCGCGCGCCAACATCGAGCACATTCTCGATACGGCGGAGTCATTCGTCAGCATCGCTGAGCGCGAAGTCAAGAAAGTGCCGCTTCTGCGCGGCAAGTCGATATTCAACCTGTTCTTCGAGAATTCCACCCGCACCCGGACCACGTTCGAAATCGCGGCCAAGCGCCTGTCCGCGGATGTGATCAACCTGAACATCGGCGCGTCCAGCACCAGCAAGGGCGAGACGGTGCTCGACACCATCGACAACCTGTCGGCGATGCTGGCCGACATGTTCGTCGTCCGCCACGCGCAATCCGGCGCGGCGCACATGATCGCGGCGCACCTGAATGCCACGGCCCGGCCTTACATCCATGTGATCAACGCCGGCGACGGCCGCCATGCGCACCCGACCCAGGGGCTGCTGGACCTGTTCACGATCCGGCACTACAAGAAGGAGTTTTCGCAGCTGACCGTGGCGATCGTCGGTGACGTCCTGCACTCGCGGGTCGCGCGCTCGCTGATCCACGGGCTGACGACGCTGGGCACCCCGGAGGTGCGCGTCGTCGGCCCCAACACGCTGATTCCTGCGGCTGCTGCGAACCTGGGCGTGCGGGTGTTCAACGATATGCAGGAGGGTGTCCGCAACTGCGACGTGGTCGTCATGCTGCGGCTCCAGAACGAGCGGATGCGCGGCGCGCTGCTGCCCTCGGCGGGCGAGTTCTTCAAACACTACGGCCTGACCGAGGAAAAGCTGGCGCTGGCAAAATCCGATGCCATCGTGATGCACCCCGGCCCGATGAATCGCGGCGTGGAAATCGATTCGCCGGTGGCGGACGGCAAGCACTCGGTCATCCTGCCGCAGGTGACGTTCGGGATCGCCGTGCGAATGGCGGTCATGGGCATACTGGCGGGAAGCTGAGCCAAAGATGAAGATAGAGATCAGAAACGGCCGGCTGATCGATCCGAAGAACGCCATCGATGGCAAGCATTCACTGTTCATTGCCGCCGGCCGCGTGGTTTCGACCGGAGCGGCGCCCGATGGGTGGCATGCCAACCGCGTGATCGATGCCGCCGGCCTGGTCGTGGCCCCGGGGCTGGTCGACCTGTCGGTGCGCCTGCGCGAGCCAGGCTTCGAATACAAGGCGACGCTCGAATCCGAGATGCTGGCGGCGGTGGCGGGTGGCGTCACCAGTTTCGCGTGTCCTCCCGACACGGATCCAGTGCTCGACGAGCCCGGCCTGGTCGAGATGCTCAAGCATCGCGCGCGCTCGCTCAACGCCTCGCGCGTCTATCCGCTGGGCGCGCTGACCCGCGGCCTGCAGGGCCAGGAACTGGCCGAGATGGGCGAACTGGCCGATGCCGGGTGCATCGGGTTTTCGCACGCCGACGCGCCGCTGCCCGATACGCTGGTGCTGTATCGAACCATGCAGTACGCGGCCACTTTCGGCTACACGGTGTGGCTGCGGCCGCAGGACGCGTTCCTGGCCCGCGACGGCGTCGCGCACGATGGCGAGGTGGCGACCCGGCTGGGTTTGCCGGCGATTCCGGCTTGTGCCGAGACCATCGCGCTGGCCACCATCACGCAACTGATGGAGGAAACCGGCGCGCGCGTGCACCTGTGCCGGTTGTCGACGCGGACTGCGGTGGCGCAGGTGCGCGCGGCGAAAAAGGTGCGGTTGCCGATCACTTGCGACGTGTCCATCCACCACCTGCACCTGTGCGAGATCGACATCGGCTACTTCGACGCCAATTGCCGCCTGGTTCCGCCGCTGCGGAGCACGCGCGACCGCGACGCCCTGCGCGGCGGCGTGGTCGACGGCACCATCGATGCGGTGTGTTCCGACCACGCGCCGGTGGACGACGACGCCAAGCAGTTGCCGTTCGGCGAGGCGGAGCCGGGGGCGACCGGCGTCGAGCTGCTGCTCCCGCTGGCTCTCAAGCTGGCGCAGGAGGACAAACAGAAGATGGCGGACATGATCGGCTGGCTGACCGTCGGTCCGGCGCGGATCATGGCCATCGACGCCGGGCATCTCAGCGCAGGACACGCGGCCGATGTCTGCGTGTTCGACCCGTCGGCGTTCTGGCGCGTCGAGCGCGGCGCGCTCAGGAGCCAGGGCAAGAACACGCCGTTTCTCGGGCTGGAAGTGCCGGGGAAGGTCCGCTACACGCTGGTCAACGGTCAAGTCGTGTTCGAGGCCTGAGGGCCCGGCGGACGCGCCGTTTTGCGCGCGCCGCAGTTGACAGTGCGCGCTCCGTGTGAAATCCTGTTGGTCAAGTGGCCTGACCACTTCCTGCGGCTGTTCATGGCGCGCGGAGGAGGGAAAGTCATCGGCGCCATGGCCGCGGGCGGATAACACGGTTTCCGGAATCACTCGCGCGTTTCCAGTCTTTTCACAGGAGGTATGTGATGTCCCTGCTTCGTGCTTCGGTGGTAATCAAGTTCTGCGCGCTCGCCCTGGCGGCGCTGTTTTCGATGGGCGCGTCGGCCCAGACCATCACGCTTCACGGCGCGGTCCAGTTCAACGACGATCACGCCTTCAACAAGGCGATGCTGAAGTTCGAGGAACTCGTCAAGAAGTACTACGGCAAGCCGATCAATTTCGTTCTGCATCGCAACAGCGAACTCGGGCTGGAGAAGGACTATTTCGCGTACATGAACCAGGGCATTTCGGTCGACTACGCGATCGTGTCGCCGGCGCACATGTCGACCTTTTCCAAGGCGGCGCCGTTCATCGACGCGCCGTTCCTGTTCCGCGACCTGGATCACTGGAACAAGGTGCTCGACGCAGACGTGCTCAAGCCGGTCGCCGACGAGGTCGCGCAAAAGGCGCAGGTGATGCTGATCGGCTACGCCGGCGGCGGCACCCGCAACATCTTCGCCAACAAGCCCGTGCGCAATCTCGCTGAAATGAAGGGCCTGAAAGTCCGCGTCCAGGGCGCGCCGATATGGAGCAAGACCTTTGCCGCCGCCGGCATGGCGCCCACGGTGATCGCGTACAACGAGGTCTACAACGCCATCCAGAACGGCGTGATCGCCGCCGGCGAGAATGAAGCGGCGGGGGTCGAGGCGATGAAATTCTACGAAGTCGGCCCCAACCTCAACGTGACGCAGCACGCGATCACCATCCGGCCGCTTTGCTTCTCGGGCAAGACCTTCGCCAAGCTGCCCAAGGATCTGCAGGACGCGATCATGAAGGCCGGGAAAGAGGCGGGCGCCTACGGCAGGCAGATCGAGTCCAGCGAAGACAACGCCAAGCTCGATGCGCTGGAAAAGGCCGGCAGGCTCAAGCGGATCCCGTTCGCGGACCGCGCGCAGATGCAGAAACTCGTCGATCCGGTGATGGCGGCCTATGCCAAGGAAATCGGCGCGGAAGATATTCACAACAAGATTCTCGCAATCAAGTAATCTCCTGCGGCAGTTTCGCCTCCCCGGGACTTCCCGGGGAGCGCAGTTGTTCGCCCGGCCAACCGATGAAAAAACTGATCGATTCGTATTTCAGGCTGCTCAACTGGTTGCTAGTCGGCACGATCGCGATCCTGCTTGTGCCGGTGACGATGCAGATCATTTCGCGCTACACCGCGCTGATACCCTCGTACATCTGGACCGAGGAACTGTCGCGGTTCCTGTTCATCTGGATGATCATGCTGGGCGCGATGATCGCGGTGCGCGAAGGCACTCACCTCGACGTCGACCTGTGGCCGGACCTGAGCCCGAAGGCGGAGGCGGCCACGCAAGTCGTGGCGAGCCTGTTCGTGCTGGTGTTCGCGTGCGTCTTCGTCTACTGGGGAGTCAAGTTCGTGCAATTCGGATGGGACCAGCAATCCGAACTCGCCGAGTTGCCGATGACCTTCATTTTCATCGCCTGGCCGCTGGCCGGGTTGACGTGGGTCCTGTTCCTGGGCGAGCGCTTCGTCGCCAACTTCCGCATCCTCGCTTCCGGGAATCCGCGATGACCCAGGCCGCCCTGACGCCCACGATGGCCGCCATCCTTCTGTTCGGAACGTTCTTCCTGCTGCTGGGCCTGCGCGTGCCGGTTGCCTTCGCCCTGGGCCTGGCCTGCCTGCCCTCGCTGATCTTCGAGCCGCGGCTGTCCCCGATGGTGCTGTTCAACGAGACCTTCAAGGCTTACAACTCGTTCATCCTGCTGGCGGTGCCGTTCTTTCTTCTGACGGCCAACCTGATGAACATAGGCGGCATCAGCGACCGGCTGATACGCCTGTCGCGCACGATGGTCGGCAGCATGCCCGGTTCGCTGGCGCAGATCAATGTCGTGCTCTCGGTGTTCTTCGCGGGGATATCGGGCTCGGCGACCGCGGACGCGGCGAGCCAGAGCAAGCTGTTCATCGATGCGCAGACCAAGGAAGGCTACGACCTGTCGTTTTCCATCGCCATCACCGCGGTGTCGGCGGTGCTGGCCGTGGTCATTCCGCCGTCCATCCTGATGGTCGTCTGGGGTGGCGTGATCTCTACTTCGATCGGGGCGCTTTACCTGGCCGGCATCATTCCGGGAGTCCTGATCGCGATCGCGCAAATGGTCACGGTGCACGTCTATGCCACGCGGCGCAAGTACCCTGTGTATCCGCGGGCAACGCTCAAGGAATTCTTCCGTTCGGCGGTGGAGTCGCTGCCGGCGCTGATGACGCCGGTCATCATCGTCGGCGGTATCCTGCTCGGCTGGTTCACGCCGACCGAATCGGCCGCCGTGGCGGTGATCTACGCAGCCGTGCTGTCGATCTTCATCTATCGCGAGATGGATCGCAACCACGTGATCACCGCGCTGTCGGAGACCGGCAAGCTCTCCGCGATCGCGCTGTTCTGCGTCGGCACGGCCTCGGCCTTCGGCTGGCTGCTTGCCTACTACCAGATTCCCAAGGCGCTGCTGGCAAGCGTCACCGCGTGGGGGCTGGACATCACCGGGGTCGGCTTCTTCATCGCCTTCGCGTTTCTGGTCGTGGGCTGTTTCCTCGACGCGATTCCGGCCATCATCATCGTCGGCACCACACTGGAGCCGCTGGCGCATTCGGTGCACATGCATCCGATCCAGTTTGCGATCATCGGCATCGTCTCGCTCGCCTTCGGGCTGGTGACGCCGCCGTATGGAATGTGCCTGATGGTGGCCTGCGCGGTGGCCAAGGTGCGGCTGCGCTTCGCGCTCAAGGACACGATGATCATGCTCATCCCGATGCTGGTGGTGCTGGTGGGCCTTATCTTGTGGCCTAACGTGTCGCTTTTCCTGCCCACGCTGGTCGCGCCGGAACTGGTCAAGTAGGAACGCCATGGCCGGACCCGACCGCTTCAGTCTCGGAGGACAGTACGCGCTGGTCATCGGCGGCACCAGCGGCATCGGGCGCGAACTGGCCAGGGGATTTCTCCAGGCCGGGGCGCGCGTCGTCATCGCCGGGAGCAACCAGGCAAAGCTCGACCAGGCGCTGGCAGAACTGGGCAGTCGCATGGGGCCGTCTTCGGATACCGCGCCGACGTCCGCGATCTCGACCAGCTGCATGCGCTGATCGGGATCACGCTCGCGCACCACGGTCATCTCGACCTGCTGGTGAACTGCCAGGGCATCACGCGGCTGAAGCCGGCCGAGGACTTCACGCCGGAAGACTGGTCGAGCATCATGGACATCAACCTGCGCAGCGTGTTCTTCGCGAGCACCGAAGTCGGGCGCCACATGCTCGGCCGCGGGCGGGGGAGCATCATCAACATCGCCTCGCTGTCGTCATTCCGCGGGTGGCCGAAGAGCGCGCTGTATGCGATGACCAAGACCGCGATCGTGTCGATGACGGAGACGCTGGCGACCGAATGGGCACCGCGGGGCGTCCGCGTGAATGCCATCGCGCCGGGGTTCTTCATGACCGAGCTGGCGCAGTCGGCGATGGATCCGGTGCGCCGCCAGCGCGCGCTGGACCGGACGCCGATGGGCCGCTGGGGGGAACTCGACGAACTGGTCGGCGCCGCGATTTTCCTCGCGTCACCGGGAGCTCGTTTCGTCACCGGTGAGACGCTGCGCGTGGACGGCGGTTACCTGGCGGCGGGTCTGTAGGCATCACCGGCGCGCCCCGGCGGTCGCGCGCTGTTCGCCCAACACGCGCAATTGCCGGACTTGCAAGCCGCAGAAAGGACAATGCTCAAATGCCATCGATCGCGAGAATTTCCGCCATCCTCGGCGCCCGGATCGAGGGCATCGACCTGTCGCTCCCGCTGGGAGACGACGCGTTCGCAATGATCGAGGATGCGCTGCACGCACACGGCTTCGCGGTGCTGCCGGGCCAGACGCTGTCCGCGGAGCAGTTTGTCGAGTTTTCCCGCCGGCTCGGCCGGCCCGAGCCGCACGTGATCGACCGTTTTCACCACCCCGCCGACCCGAACATCCTGATCCTGTCCAATGTGCACCGCGACGGCCAGCCGATAGGCCTGGTCGACGCGGGCACTTATTTCCACTCCGACTATTCGTACCTCGACGTGCCGGCCCGCTGCACGATCCTGCATTCGATACAGATGCCGCGCACCGGGAGCGGCACGACGTTCGCGAATCAGCGCCAGGCATACGCCGACCTGCCTGCCGCGACGCGGGACAGGATCGAAAGGCTCGTCGTCCGCCATCACTACGGCAACCGCGAAGATCTCGATGAAGCGTCGCGCACGGTCGCCTCCGTGTTGACCGAAACCGAGAAGCAGAAAGTGACGTGGGTGCGCCACCCGCTGGTGCGCCGGCATCCGCACACCGGAGTTCCATGCCTCTACGCGGTGTCGGGCAGTTCGTTCGAGATCGAAGGAATGCCTGCGGCGGAGGGCCGTGCCCTGCTCGACGAGCTCAAGGCGCACTCGACGCAGCCGGCGTACTGCCACACCTACAACTACGGGATCGGCGACGTGATCGTCTGGGACAATGTCCAGCTGTTGCACGCCGCGCCGCTCACCGATTTTTCGGATGCCCGGACGCTCTGGCGCATCACGGTCAAGGAGGCCGGTCCTACTCTGTAGGGCACGGCCCGCCTCGGCGCGGCATGGCCTTCTCCTCGCTAGCCCGCAACGCGGATGCCGTTCAACTTCTCCTGCGCCTTGACCAGGCTGGGCACGAATTCGCCCCCGAACCCGAGCATGCAGGCGGTGACCAGGCTCTGGTGCGTGGCTTCCCCCATGATCGAGGTCATCGGCAATCCCTCGGTCATGTGGGTGTAGTAGCGGATGTCCTTGCGCGCGTTGTCAAGCGCGAACTTGACCGCGGCGAAGTTGCCCTGCAGGGTTTGTGCGAGAACGGCCTGGAAGATCCCGTTGTTGATCGCACCCAGGGACACGACGTCGACGAGCTTCTGCGGATCGACGCCCATGCGCTTGACGGCGGCGCCGGCCTCCGCCGTTGCGCAGGCTATGGTCATCGCGATGAAATTGTTGGCGAGCTTGACGACGTGCCCGGCGCCCGGCGGACCGACATGGACGACATTCTCGCAAAATGCGTGGAGCACGGGCTTCAGCGCCTCGAACACCTGCGGCTCCGCGCCGACCATGGTGTTCAGGCGCCCCTCCTCCGCTTCCTTCGGCGTGCGCCCCAGCGGGGCGTCGACGAACGTGACGCCCAGCGGCGCGAGCCGTTCGCGGATGGCGTTGGTCGAAGCGGGCTCGGCGGTGGACGTATCGACGATGATCAATCCGGACCGGGCGCCCTCGGCGAGCCCGGCGGCGCCGAACACCACTTCCTCGACCTGCGGCGAACCGGTCACGCACAGGAACACGATGTCCGACGCCTGCGCGACGGCGGCATTGGTCGCCGCCTCGCTGGCGCCCTGCCGGACGAGATCGTCGACGGGTGCGCGGTTCCTGTGGCCCCTGATCGTGACGGCATAACCCTTCAGCAAGAGGTTTTTCGCCATCCCATGGCCCATCATGCCGACGCCGACAAAACCGATGCGCTTGGACATGCGTTTCTCCATTTCGAAAGTTGAGGGGGATTACAACTGGAAGCGGTCCGGCAGGAGTTCGCCGGATGCGAATTCCCGGACTTCGTCGCCATCGCAGCAACAGACGACACGGATGGCGGCGCCGAATTCGCACAGGACCTGGCGGCAGGCGCCGCATGGCGTGGTCGGCGCGGGAGTGGGCGTGTAGACGACTATCGCGCTGATGTCGCGCTCCCCCGCGGCGACCGCCTGAAAGAGCGCATTGCGTTCGGCGCAGATGGTCAGCCCGTACGACGCGTTTTCCACATTGGCGCCGGAATAGACTCTGCCGCTGCCGGCAACGCAGGCCGCGCCGACGCGAAACCTGCTGTACGGGGCGTACGCATGCGCGCTCGCCAGACGCGCGGCGGCGGCGAGGCGCTGCAGCAAGTCCTCGGGCAGCGGGATCACGTCTCGGTCCGCGATGGAGGTTGGCCGGTTGCCAGTGTCATGTTTGTCGCGTTTATGGTCGGGCCATTCTGCTTGGAGTAATCCCACGACGGGCTTGTCGGTCCCGCTGGCATTGCGCCGCGGGGCGCAAGTCCCGGCGACTTTGTAATCGTTTCGATTTGCCCGCACTCTAGCATTCCCCGGTGCGTTGCCGAAGATTGACCAGGCTGAATCGGCAGACTTTCCGGAAAGCGCTCCGCGCCGAGTACTTTCGACCATTCATCGTTGCAGCGCAAGAGCGGGCTATGGTGCGGGAGTGACGGCCGCTGGCGGAATCATCGCGTCAGCTGGAGAGACGGGTCCCAGCGAACCCGGTCAAGGTTCATGCGGGTCTACATGCCAAGGGCATTGAATCATGTGACATTGCTTAGGACAGATTCCTTGACAGATTTGCGGTCGGGTAGTTAAATCCGAAGACTACGCAGTGCGCCATCCGGAAAACCACGGACGGCAGCGGTGCGGTGTCGGGACTTTCTGCACTTATACGTCAAACCGCGCTGATTTCGCCCGGATTGACCTCGGAGGATGTATGGGAAACAAGAATTGTGCTGTTGGCCTGACTGGCCGTTCGCCGGCAATAACCAACAATGACCGCCGCGCCGCCGAAGGCGTCCATCCGGCAAGACCTTCCCGACAGACCGGTTCGCTCTGGCGCCTCGCGCTCTGCTGCACCTTCGCAGCGTTGCTGGCGCCGGCCCAGATCGCGTTTGCCGACGACCTGGGCACCAAGAACATCCGGATGTCCGTCGACCCGGCCGACCTTCCCGTTAGCGCAAACGGCCAGTACAGGTCGGGGCGCGGCACCCTCAAAGCGGTTCAGGATGAGGTTGTGGCCTTGAAGACGATCACGGCCGGTCCGACGCTGGTCGGTCCGAACCAGTACACGATCAGCTACCAGATCGATGTGATCAATAACAACCTGACAGGGCTGGATTCGTATGAATTGGATGAGACGCCGCACTTCGGGGCGGGGGTGGTCATCGACAGCGCGACCTGTGCGAGCAGTGTGCCGGTGGGCACCGGGACGGCGGACAGTTCGCCGTGCGCGGCGGCGCCGGCGCCGATCGTGCTGGTGAACGGCACGCCGTTCACCCTCGTGGCTCCGGGGTGGTTGATCGACGCGGGGGCTGTACATCGGTATGCGCTGGTGGTGACGTTCACCGTGGTGCCGGGTAGTGTGACGGTGGCGACCAATGGCGCGGGCTGCGACGTGACGCCGCCGTCGCCGACGACTGACACCGGGCTGAACAACACGGCGACGGTGACGATGACAGGCGGGACGCCGTTGGCGACCAATGCGTGTGCGCCGACGCCGCCGGCACTGGTGGTGGTGAAGAGCGACCCGGTGGTGCTCGGCACGACGGCGACCTATACGGTCACGGTGACCAACACCGGCGGTGCGGGCACGTATGAGTTGACGGACTCGCCGCTGTTCGGCACCGGCATCACGGTGACGGCGCCGCCGGTGTGCACCAACACCAGCGTGCTCCCGGGCGTGGGCGACACGACACCGACGTGCACGACGACGACGGGGCCGTGGGCGCTGGCCGATCCGGGCACGGCGATCGCGGCGGCCGTTGCGGTGCCGGTGGTGGACAGCTACACGGTGGCGGTGCCATTCACGGTGGCCCCCGGCACACCGCCGGCGAACCTCCTCTGTCCGGCGGTGAGCCCGCTCGCGACCGGCGGGTTGAACAACCGCGCGGATCTGACGGCAGCGGGAGCGACCACGACCGATACCGGCTGCGGCAGCGCGCCGCCGCCGGCCCTGGTGACGCACGTGAAGACGATCACGGCCGGGCCGACGCCGATTGGTCCGAACCAGTACACGATCAGCTACCAGATCGATGTGACGAACTCGGGCGGAGCGTCAGGTGGGTATCAACTGGATGAGACGCCGCACTTCGGGGCGGGGGTGGTCATCAACGGCGCGACCTGTGCGAGCAGCCTGGCCGCGGGCACTGGCACGCCGGACCTCACGCCGTGTACGGCGGCACCGGCGCCGATCGTGCTGGTGAACGGCACGCCGTTCAACCTCGCGACTGCGGGGACGACGATCAACGTGGCGACGACGCATCGGTATGCGCTGGTGGTGACATTCACCGTGGTGCCGGGCAGTGTGACGGTGGCGACCAATGGCGCGGGCTGCAACGTGACGCCGCCGCCGCCGACGACCGACACTGGCCTGAACAACACGGCGACGCTGACGGTGACCGGCGGGACGCCGACGCCGAGCAACGTGTGTGCGCCGACACCGCCGGCGCTGGTGGTGGTGAAGAGCGACCCGGTGGTGCTCGGCACGACGGCGACGTACACGGTCACGGTGACCAACACGGGCGGCACGGCCGCGACGTATGAGTTGACGGACTCGCCGCTGTTCGGTGTCGGCGTCACGGTGACGGCGCCGCCGGTGTGCACCAACACCAGCGTGCTCCCGGGCGTGGGCGACACGACGCCGACGTGCACGACGACGACGGGACCGTGGGCGCTGGCCGATCCGGGCACGGCGATCGCGGCGGCCGTTGCGGTGCCGGTGGTGGACAGCTACACGGTGGCGGTGCCGTTCACGGTGGACAACACGAGCACGCCGGCGAGCCGGACGTGTCCGGCGGTGGGTTCGTTCACGGCGACCGGGGGTTGAACAACGGTGCGACGTTGACGGTGGCGGGTACGACCTCGAGCGATCCGGGCTGCGCCAACGCGCCGCCGCCGGCCCTGGTGACGCACGCGAAGACGATCACGGCCGGTCCGGTGCTGGTGGGTCCGAACCAGTACACGATCAGCTACCAGATCGATGTGACGAACTCGGGCGGAGTGCCGGGTGGGTATCAACTGGATGAGACACCGCACTTCGGGGCGGGGGTGGTCATCAACGGCGCGACCTGTGCGAGCAGCCTGGCCGCGGGCACTGGCACGCCGGACCTCACGCCGTGTACGGCGGCACCGGCGCCGATCGTGCTGGTGAACGGCACGCCGTTCAACCTTGCGACTGCGGGGACGACGATCAACGTGGCGACGACGCATCGGTATGCGCTGGTGGTGACATTCACCGTGGTGCCGGGCAGTGTGACGGTGGCGACCAATGGCGCGGGCTGCAACGTGACGCCGCCGCCGCCGACGACCGACACTGGCCTGAACAACACGGCGACGCTGACGGTGACAGGCGGGACGCCGACGCCGAGCAACGTGTGCGCCGACGCCGCCGGCGCTGGTGGTGGTGAAGAGCGACCCGGTGGTACTCGGCACGACGGCGACGTACACGGTCACGGTGACCAACACGGGCGGCACGGCCGCGACGTATGAGTTGACGGACTCGCCGCTGTTCGGTGTCGGCGTCACGGTGACGGCGCCGCCGGTGTGCACCAACACCAGCGTGCTCCCGGGCGTGGGCGACACGACGCCGACGTGCACGACGACGACGGGACCGTGGGCGCTGGCCGATCCGGGCACGGCGATCGCGGCGGCCGTTGCGGTGCCGGTGGTGGACAGCTACACGGTGGCGGTGCCGTTCACGGTGGACAACACGAGCACGCCGGCGAGCCGGACGTGTCCGGCGGTGGGTTCGTTCACGGCGACCGGGTTGAACAACGGTGCGACGTTGACGGTGGCGGGTACGACCTCGAGCGATCCGGGCTGCGCCAACGCGCCGCCGCCGGCCTTGGTGACGCACGCGAAGACGATCACGGCCGGTCCGGTGCTGGTGGGTCCGAACCAGTACACGATCAGCTACCAGATCGATCTGACGAACTCGGGCGGAGTGCCGGGCGGGTATCAACTGGATGAGACACCGCACTTCGGGGCGGGGGTGGTCATCAACAGCGCGACTTGTGCGAGCAGCCTGGCTGCGGGCACTGGCACGCCGGACATTACGCCGTGTACAGCGGCACCGGCGCCGATCGTGCTGGTGAACGGCACGCCGTTCAACCTCGCGACTGCGGGGACGACGATCAACGTGGCGACGACGCATCGGTATGCGCTGGTGGTGACATTCACCGTGGTGCCGGGCAGTGTGACGGTGGCGACCAATGGCGCGGGCTGCAACGTGACGCCGCCGCCGCCGACGACCGACACCGGCCTGAACAACACGGCGACGCTGACGGTGACAGGCGGGACGCCGACGCCGAGCAACGTGTGTGCGCCGACGCCGCCGGCGCTGGTGGTGGTGAAGAGCGACCCGGTGGTGCTCGGCACGACGGCGACGTACACGGTCACGGTGACCAACACGGGCGGCACGGCCGCGACGTATGAGTTGACGGACTCGCCGCTGTTCGGCGCCGGCATCACGGTGACGGCGCCGCCGGTGTGCACCAACACCAGCGTGCTCCCGGGCGTGGGCGACACGACGCCGACGTGCACGACGACGACGGGACCGTGGGCGCTGGCCGATCCGGGCACGGCGATCGCGGCGGCCGTTGCGGTGCCGGTGGTGGACAGCTACACGGTGGCGGTGCCGTTCACGGTGGCCCCCGGCACACCGCCGGCGAACCTCCTCTGTCCGGCGGTGAGCCCGTTCGCGACCGGCGGGTTGAACAACCGTGCAGATTTGACGGCATCCGGAGTAACGACAACCGACACCGGCTGCGGCAGCGCGCCGCCGCCGGCCCTGGTGACGCACGTGAAGACGATCACGGCCGGTCCGGTGCTGGTGGGTCCGAACCAGTACACGATCAGCTACCAGATCGATGTGACGAACTCGGGCGGAGCGTCAGGTGGGTATCAACTGGATGAGACGCCGCACTTCGGGGCGGGGGTGCGACGACGCATCGGTATGCGCTGGTGGTGACGTTCACCGTGGTGCCGGGCAGTGTGACGGTGGCGACCAATGGCGCGGGCTGCAATGTGACGCCGCCGCCGCCGACGACCGACACTGGCCTGAACAACACGGCGACGGTGACGATGACAGGCGGGCCGCCGACGCCGAGCAACGTGTGTGCGCCGACGCCGCCGGCGCTGGTGGTGGTGAAGAGCGACCCGGTGGTGGTCGGCACGACGGCGACGTACACGGTCACGGTGACCAACACGGGCGGCACGGCCGCGACGTATGAGTTGACGGACTCGCCGCTGTTCGGTGCCGGCGTCACGGTGACGGCGCCGCCGGTGTGCACCAACACCAGCGTGCTCCCGGGCGTGGGCGACACGACGCCGACGTGCACGACGACGACGGGACCGTGGGCGCTGGCCGATCCGGGCACGGCGATCGCGGCGGCCGTTGCGGTGCCGGTGGTGGACAGCTACACGGTGGCGGTGCCGTTCACGGTGGACAACACGAGCACGCCGGCGAGCCGGACGTGTCCGGCGGTGGGTTCGTTCACGGCGACCGGGTTGAACAACGGTGCGACGTTGACGGTGGCGGGTACGACCTCGAGCGATCCGGGCTGCGCCAACGCGCCGCCGCCGGCCTTGGTGACGCACGTGAAGACGATCACGGCCGGTCCGGTGCTGGTGGGTCCGAACCAGTACACGATCAGCTACCAGATCGATGTGACGAACTCGGGCGGAGTGCCGGGCGGGTATCAACTGGATGAGACACCGCACTTTGGGGCGGGGGTGGTCATCAACAGCGCGACCTGTGCGAGCAGCCTGGCCGCGGGCACTGGCACGCCGGACCTCACGCCGTGTACAGCGGCACCGGCGCCGATCGTGCTGGTGAACGGCACGCCGTTCAACCTCGCGACCGCGGGGACGACGATCGACGTGGCGACGACGCATCGGTATGCGCTGGTGGTGACGTTCACCGTGGTGCCGGGCAGTGTGACGGTGGCGACCAATGGCGCGACTTGCAATGCGACGCCGCCGCCGCCGACGACCAACACGGGGCTGAACAATACAGCGAGCTTGACGGTGACGGGTACCACGACGACGAGTAACGTGTGTACGCCGACGCCGCCGGCGCTGGTGGTGGTGAAGAGCGACCCGAGTGTGGTGGGGACAACGGCGACGTACACGATCACGGTGACCAACAGCGGTGGTGCGGGCACGTATGCGCTGTCGGACTCGCCGCTGTTCGGCGCCGGCATCACGGTGACGGCGCCGCCCGGTGTGCACCAACACCAGCGTGCTCCCGGGCGTGGGCGATACGACGCCGACGTGCATGACGACCACGGGACCGTGGGCGCTGGCCGATCCGGGCACGGCGATCGCGGCGGCCGTTGCGGTGCCGGTGGTGGACAGCTACACCGTGGCGATACCGTTCGCCGTCGACAGCATCACCAGCACGACGCAAAGCCGGACGTGTCCGGCGGCGGGCTCGTTCACGACGACCGGGTTGAACAACGGTGCGACGCTGACGGCGGCGGGAGGTGTGACCTCGAGCGATCCGGGCTGCGGTGATGCGCCGCCGCCGCTGACGTTCTCCTTCAGCATCACCAAGACGCCGAGCGTGGGCACGGTGACTCCGGGTGCTCCACTGTCGTTCACTGTCGTGGTGACCAACAATGGCCCCGGCGCCGCGGATGGCGCGATCATCACCGATCCGGCGATCCCGTTCTACACGGCGAACGCGGTCAGCTGCCTGGGAACGACCGGTGGCGCCACCTGCCCAACACCGCTGACCGTGGGGGCGATGCAGGGTTCGGGGATGACGGTTGCGACGTACCCGGCAGGCGCCTCGATCACGCTGCGGATCGACGGCATCTCGACGCTGGTCAGCGGTCAGCTGGTCAACACGGTCATCGTGAGCCCGCCGGCCGGAGTGCCGGGTGTCGCGCAGGCAGTGGCGACCGCGGTCGTCGTTCCGCAGATCGGCGCCATACCGACGCTGGGCCTCAACGCGCTGATCGCGTTGATGTTGCTGGTCGGACTCGGCACGGCGGTGCATCTGCGCCGGACTCGCAGCTAAGCGCGGCGATCAACAGCCTTCAAGGCGCGCCAGCCGGGTGACCCGGCTCGGCGCGCCTTTTTTCATTCCCGAACTGGAATCCAGGGTAACGCAGTGAGCCGCGGCCGCGCCTCAAGGCGTGCGGGCGGTCGGAGAAATCGTTCGCGCGGTCGATCCTGGAGACCGCGCAAGGCACAACGATGAGCCGGGCAGGACGCCGGGCCGCCGTGAAAAATCCTACTTGTCCGGGGGAACGTAGCCCGACGCCGCATCCGCGCCGTCACCGAAGAAGTGTTTGTCCATCTGCTCGGCGAGGTACTTGCGCGCCTTGCTGTCCGCGAGATTCAATCGATTCTCGTTGATCAGCATGGTCTGATGGCGTTGCCACTGCGCCCACGCTTCCTTGGAGACGGACTCGTAGAGCTTTTTTCCCAGTTCGCCGGGGTACGGGGGAAAGTCGAGTCCCTCGGCCTCGCGGCCCAGCTTGATGCAATGAACCATCCTTGCCATGTCGATCACCTCGATTGTCAGGTCCGCATGATAGCGCAACGCGGCGACGCCGCCGAGCCGGAGATCGGAATCGAAGCCGCGGAGGTGTCCGGCGCCAAGGTACCCTTCGGCCGGCGATGTGCAGCCACTCTTCAAGAAGTTCTCCCTGTGCATGCAGCCCCAGGTTGGTCTGCGGTCCAGGCCTTCCTCTTCTTGCCCGGCCTCATGACGCGCCACTGGTTCGCACTTTACGGGACCGCCGCAGAAGGCGGAACAGCAACAGCACGACCGCCAGATGCAGTGGATCGCCCAGTTTCACGGCCACACGAGTCAACGCCCGAACGGGAGTGCCTGACCAACTGTATCCCGTGCGCGCGTCAAGTGCGGCGGCTAGCCGCTCTTGACGCTCATGTTCGATCAGCATCGCCACTGCTTCCCTTGAGTACTTGCCAGCCCTCAGATAAAAGCCTTGCAAGCCCGATGCGCCGATCATCGCATCGAGAGCATCAGCGTTCAGCTTTTCTCCCCGATTCACAAGTGCCAGTTGCAGCGCGCGCCAGGCCATCACCGTAGGGTTGCTCTCCCACGCGGCCTTCGCGATGGAATCCACCACATCGCCAGGTAGTGGCACGGCGACAAGCAACGCCGCGCGCGATGTGTCCATCTCCCTGACGGCCGGCGGCCCGGCTGGCGCATTGCCCTGCCCCGCCCGAAGCGTGGCCCCGGCAGGTCCGATGTCCCACTGGATCGGCGGCGGTTTGACTTCCGGCGCCGTTGAAGGAAGGCTGGCGGTCTCCTCGGCGGGCGGGATCCTGGGCGCGCCATACCTCAGTGGCGTCGACGTATAGTCCGGCAGCGTGCCAGGGGTCTTGCCGTCCAGGACAGCGAGCGCGGCCATGGCGTCGGCCGAACGCAGGTCGGCGGCTTTTTGAATCCACCACCTCGCGGCAACGTGGTCCTGGATCACGCCTTCCCCGCGCTCGTACATGAGTCCAATGTTGTACGCGGCATCGGCGTTGCCCTGTCCGGCGCTCGCCCCATACCACTTGAGTGCCTCGGTGTAGGCATGCGGCACACCCACGCCGGACTGGTACATACGTGCCAGGCTGAACTGAGCAACGTCATCACCCTGATCTGCGGACCGGCGAAACCACTTTGCGGCGACATTGACGTCTCGCGCGACGCCTTCGCCCCTTTGGTACATCAGACCGACGTAGAACAGGGCCCTGGGGTCCCTGCTGCCGGCAAGTTCCATAAAGAGGCTGAACGCGTTCGCATAATCGCCGGCGCCAAGCATCGCTTCCCCATCCTCGATGGGTCCGCCACGTACGCTGCCGGCATGCGCCGCAATCATCAGGAACGCTGCCAGCAGCGTTCTCAGAACCGCCTTGGCCTGGATCTTCACGTGGGGTAATTTGGCCAACAGTTGACTGGATTCCACTGAGTTTACGCGCTCATGGTCAGGGTGCGGTTGTCTTGCGACGACATCCGCGTTGACGGCACGACAATCACTCGCGTTGCAGCACTGACCAGCCTCAGCCGATTCACGGGCAGGGGGAGCCGCGCGGCAGGCTGCTCACCCGAGTTGCTTGACCAGCACCTCGCTCTTGCGCTGGTAGTTGTAGAGCGCCTGCTTCTCCTCGGGCAAGTCGTCGACGCTGGCTTTGACGAAGCCGCGCTCGACGAACCAGTGCGCGGACTTGGTCGTGAGCACGAACAGCCGCCGGAGGCCTGCGGCCTTGGCGCGCTGCTCAATCTCCACCGCGATCGCCTCGCCGTAGCCGTCGCGCCGGAAGTCCGGGTGCACCGCCAGGCAAGCCAACTCGCCGGAGGCGGCATTGGGGAATGGATACAGCGCGGCGCAGCCAATGATCGCGCCGTCGTGTTCGGCGACGACAAAGCGCTCGACCTCGCGCTCCAGCAGCTCCCGCGGCCGACGCACCAGCACGCCCTGCGCCTCAAGCGGCTCGATCAGTGCGAGCAGGCCGCCGATGTCCGCGATCGAAGCCGGGCGCAGGCTGTCCAGTCCCTGCTGTGCGACCATCGTGCCGACGCCATCGCGAGTGAAGAGCTCCATCAGCAGCGCGCCGTTCCCGTGGCGGCTGATCAGGTGTGCGCGCGCGACGCCCCCCTTGCAGGCGCTCACCGCCTTGGGCAGATAGAACCGGGTGTCGTCGGAAATCGGACTGCCGCTGTCCAGCAGCGCCTGTGCTTCGGTCGTCGTCAATTCGGTGATCAGCTTGCCTTCGCTGTCAACCACGCCCTCGGTGTCCATCAGGAATACCAGCTTCTGGGAGGTCAGAGCCACCGCTGTGTGCGTCGCGACGTCCTCGAGCGTCAGGTTGAAAATCTCGCCGGTCGGCGAGTAGCCGACCGAAGACACGAGCACGATCGCGCCATCGTCCAGACGCTGCTTGATCGCCGCCGAGTCGATCGCCCGGACCTCGCCCGTATGCAGCATCGCGACGCCATCAATCACGCCCGCCGGCCGCGCGACGACGAAATTGCCGCCGGTCACGTCGATGCGCGCACCGGCCATCGGGGAGTTCGGCAGGCTCATCGAGAGCTTGGCCTCGATTTCGGCCCGGACCTTGCCCTGGGACTCGAGCACGCAGTCCAGCGTCGCCCGGTCCGTGATGCGCAGACCGCGATGGTAGCGGCTGACTATCCCGCGCGCCGCGAGCGCGGCCTCGATCTGCGGCCGCGCGCCATGCACCAGCACCAGCCGGATGCCGAGGCTGTGCAGCACGTTGATGTCGTGCACGAGTTCGACGAAGTGCTCGTCGTCGACGACCTCGCCGCCGAATGCGACCACGAACGTCCTGCCGCGAAACGCGTGGATGTAGGGCGCCGCGGCGCGAAACCAGGTGACGAAGTCGTTCATCCGGCGATTATAAGTGCACCAGGTCCCCGGTTGGGCCGCTCGCATATAATCTGAACATGCCCGACCTGCTCGAACAACTCAATCCCGAACAACTTGCCGCGGTGACGCTGCCCCGCACCTCCGCCCTGATCCTCGCCGGGGCGGGGAGCGGCAAGACGCGCGTGCTGACCACTCGCATCGCCTGGCTGATCTCGACCGGCCAGGCAAGCCCGATGGGCATCCTGGCGGTGACGTTCACCAACAAGGCCGCCCGCGAAATGCAGGTGCGGCTGTCGGCGATGCTCACGGTCAACACTCGCGGCATGTGGATCGGGACGTTTCATGGACTGTGCAACCGGTTCCTGCGCGCGCACTTCCGCGACGCCGGCCTGCCGCAAGTGTTCCAGATCCTCGATACGCAGGACCAGCTGGGCCTGATCAAGCGCATGTACAAGGCCCTCAAGGTCGACGACGAGCGCTATCCCGCCCGCGCCCTGCAGTACTTCATCGCCGGCGCCAAGGAACAGGGACTGCGCCCGAACCAGGTCGAAGCGTTCGACGAACACTCCCGGCGGCAGGTCGAACTCTATGCCGCGTACGAAGACGTCTGCCAGCGCGAAGGCGCCGTGGATTTCGCCGAACTGCTGCTGCGCAGCTACGAAGTACTTGCGCGCAACCAGGGCCTGCGGGAGCACTACCGGAACCGGTTCAAGTACATTCTGATCGACGAGTTCCAGGACACGAACGTGCTGCAGTACAAGTGGCTGCAGCTGCTGGCGGGAAAGGAGACGTCGGTCTTCGCCGTGGGCGACGACGACCAGTCGATCTATGCGTTTCGCGGCGCCGACGTGGGCAACATGCAGCGCTTCCAGCAGGACTTCGGCCCGATCGAGTTGATCAAGCTCGAGCAGAACTACCGGTCCCACGGCAACATCCTCGACGCGGCGAACGCGCTGATCAAGCACAACCTGACGCGGCTGGGGAAGAACCTCTGGACCCGCGAGCATCAGGGCGAGCCGTTGCGCGTGTACGCGGCGCCGACCGATGTCGATGAAGCGGCCTTCATCGTCGACACTGTCAAGGAGCTGGTCGAATCGGGGGTGAACCCCACGCAAATCGCGCTGCTGTACCGCTCCAACGCGCAATCGCGGGTGCTCGAGCATGCTCTGTTCAACGCCGCGATGCCATATCGCGTCTATGGCGGCATGCGGTTTTTCGAGCGCGCCGAAGTCAAGCACGCGCTCGCCTACCTGCGACTGCTGGCCAATCCGGACGACGACGGCGCGCTGCTGCGGATCATCAACTTTCCCCCGCGCGGGATCGGCGCCCGGACGCTCGAGGGCCTGCAGGCGCAGGCGCAAGCCGGCGGCGCCAGCCTGTGGCACGTGGCGCGCGCCAATGCGCCCGCCGGCAAGGCAGGCAGCAGCGTGGCCACATTCGCGCGCCTGATCGAGACCCTGCGCGCGGCGACAACGGGCCTGCCGCTGCCGGAGGCTGTCGAGCATGTGATCGCCGCCAGCGGCTTGCAGGCGCACTACGGCGCCGAGCGCGACGGCCAGGAGCGCGTCGATAACCTGCGCGAACTGGTGGCCGCGGCGGACTCGTTCGCGCGCGAGGCGCAGTCTGGCGCGCCGTCGATCGACGAGACCGGCGCGCCGCCGGATGCGCTGACCGCGTTTCTGGCACATGCGGCGCTCGAGGCCGGCGACACGCAGGCGGCCGTGGGGCGCGACGCGCTGCAACTGATGACGGTCCATTCGGCCAAGGGGCTCGAGTTCCACACCGTGTTCGTCACCGGCCTGGAAGAGGGGCTGTTCCCGCACGACAACAGCCTGAATGAACTCGATGGTCCCGAAGAGGAGCGGCGCCTGATGTACGTCGCGCTGACCCGCGCGCGCCGACGCCTGTACCTGACATTTGCCCAAAGCCGCAGCCTTCACGGGCAGTTTCGCTACAACGTTGTGTCGCGCTTTCTGGACGAGATTCCGCCCGCGCTGCTGCATTGGCTGTCGGCCGCACCCGCCAACTTGAGCGCCGAGCCGCCGCCCGCATGGGATCCCGATGCGCCGGCGAAGGAGCGAAGCGGCCGGACGCCGCCGTCGGACACCGGGTTCCGGATCGGCCAGAATGTCGTGCATGCGAAGTTCGGCACCGGTGTGATCGTCAACGCCGAGGGGCGCGGGGCCGACGCGCGCGTGCAGGTGAACTTTCGCAACGAGGGCCTGAAGTGGCTGGCCCTGGAGTTCGCCAGGCTCGAGGCCGCCTGACAGTGTGCGCCCGCCTCAGGCGGCCGGCGGCGCATCGCTGGCGTCTGCGACCGCCTCACCGTGATGAAACAGGTCGCGATAGACGATGTAGTCGGCGACATGGATCACCGCCACCACCGAAAGCGTGATCGGCGTCGCCAGCGCGACGCCGAACAGGGCGCCCCTCTCGCCGAACAGCACGGCCGACAGGCTGATGATGATCCCCGGGATCACCACCCAGAACAGGAACACCGACAGGCCGTAGATCACGACCGCAGCAAAGTTGGACAATGCGGCGCGCAGGCTCAGCGCCAGTGCCGTCAAGGTCGGCTGATCCTGGAACACGATCAACGCCGGCGCGAACCACAGCGCGAGCAGCGTCGGCACGGCGCACAGCGCGGCGACCACCATCGCCGACTGGATGCCAGGAATCTCCATCACGTTGCCGTCCGGCGCCTCTCCGAACAGGACCAGGCGCATCAGCGCCCCGCCGTCCATCACCGCGCTGATCGCGAGCGCGGCGGCGATACCCGCCGCGTACACCACGCCGAGCGGCAGCAGCGCGCGGATGTTGGAACGGAATCCGGCGAACAGCCGCTGCATGTGCGGCGCCTCGCCTTTTTCCTGCGCCCACGCCGCGGCCAGGAAGCCCACCGCGAACACCGGCTTCAGGAGCGTCGCCGCGGCCACGCCGATGATCGGCACAACGGTCAGCATGATGGTGATCATCCAGTAGCCCAGGATCAGCATCAGCCAGTACAACCTGGCCCGGGCAAATAGTGCATGCGACTGGACCAGCCAGTCCCAGCCGCGGACCGCGCGCACGGCGGCAAAATCGGGCGGCGCGCTCATGGGGATGGCAGCCGGCCAGGGTGCGCGACGCGCGCGCGCAACACGCGTTCGAAGTGCTCGGGATCGTGCGCGTGGGTGAGTTCGCCCGGGCGCGGCAGGTTCATGTCGTACAGACGCGAGAGCCAGAAGCGCAGCGCGCCCAGGCGCAGCAGCAGCGGCCACGCGTCGCGTTCGTCGTCGGTGAGCGGGCGCACCGCCTGGTACGCCGCCAGCAGGGCCGCGGTGCGCTCCGGCTCGAGTTCGCACTCGGCATCGATGCACCAGTCGTTGACCGTGATCGCCAGGTCGTAGGCCAGCGCGTCGGTGGCGGCGAAGCCGAAGTCGATGATCCCCGACAGCTTGTCGCAGACGAACAGCGCGTTGTCGCGGAACAGGTCGCCATGAATCGCGCTTTGCGGCAGCCGGCGGCGCGCGATCTTCCGCTGCACGTCCATCTCGGCGTTCACAAGGTCGAGCTGCGCCGGCTGCAGAAACCGCTTCACGGCGCGCGCCGCCTGGGTGCGCCAGGTCGCGCCCCGCGGGTTCGCGTGCCGACCGCGGAACGTGCCGGTGGCCACGTGCAATTGCGCGAGTACGTGGCCTATCTGTGCGCAATGCGCCGGGGTGGGAGACAACTGCGGCGCGCCGTCCAGCCGCATGACCAGGCTTGCGGGCTTGCTGTTGAGCACGCCAAAGTACGTGCCGCTGCGATCGGCCACCGGCGCCGGCGCCGGCACGCCATGTTGCGCCAGATGCGCCATCAGGTTGAGATAGAACGGGAGATCCTCGGCAGGCAGGCGCTCGTAGAGCGTCAGGACCAGCCGTTCGTTTTCCGTGGTGACGAAGTAGTTCGTGTTTTCGATGCCGGACACGATGGGCGCCAGCTCGACCAGCGGGCTGAGCGCATATCGAAGCAGCCATGCCGCCAATTCATCGAAGCTTACTTTCGTGTAGACGGACATTTGGGAACCGGAAGTACCTGCGGTAGACCCGGCCGACGTACCAGGTGTTGGTGGTTGTTACAGTCCACTAGAATGTGAAGAGCACCCACATGGGCACGCCTGGCGCCACCTCCAGCGAATCGCGCCGGTTGGTGAACGAGCCGTCGCCCCTGGAATCGGTCAGGATGTAGGGGACTCCGTGCGCCGGGATGACCTTGATCATCACCAGCCTGCCCCCGACCCGGTACTCCTCGACCGTGTCGCCGTCCTTCTTCCTGATCGTGACCTGCGGTTCCTGCTCAGGATCGGCGACGCCCGGGGGCGGCGGTGGCTCGGGCAACGGCTGCAATTCCGGCCGGCCCTTCTGTGCGCCGGCGGTTGCCGCGAACAACAGCGAGACAACCAGGATGGTGAGGGTTCGGGGGCGCATGCTTTTTGCTGGATAATGGCCGATGTGGCGCGGCAGGGAGTCGCAATTTTAGCAGAGAGTCGCACCGCCCGACCAGATTGCCGCCATCACCCATGTCAAGTCTGCCGCAGAACCGCCCCCGCAAACGCTTCAGCCAGAACTTCCTGGTCGACCGCCACTACATCGAGCGCATCGTTGCCGCGATCGGCCCCGCGCGCGGCGATCGCCTGGTCGAGATCGGCCCCGGCCGCGGCGCGCTGACGCGCCCGCTGCTGGAAAGGGTGGCCCACATGACGGTGATCGAGATCGACCGCGACCTTGCCGCGGACCTGCGCACGGCGCATCCGCCGGAGCGGCTGACCGTCATCGTCGCTGACGCGCTCACGGTCGACCTGGGAGCGATTCATGCGGGCGCCTCCGATCTTCGCATCGTCGGCAATCTCCCCTATCACATTTCGTCGCCGCTGCTCTTTCATTGCGCGCGGTACATCGCCCATGTCGCCGACCTGCACTTCATGCTGCAGGCCGAAGTCGTCGACCGGATGGCCGCGGCGCCGGACACGCCCGAGTACGGGCGGTTGTCGGTCACCCTGCAGTCGGCGTTCGCGGTCGAGAAGTTGTTCCGGGTACCCGCCGGCGCGTTCCAGCCGGTGCCGGCAGTGGAGTCGGCGGTGGTCAGGCTGACGCCCCTGGGCGCGGCGCGGCCGTACATCCGCGATCAGCGGGTGTTCGAGGCCATTGTCGCCGCCGGGTTCGGCCAGCGCAGGAAGACGCTGCGCAACGCGCTACAGAAGCACATCGGCGCGGACGCGCTGCTGCGGCTGGGCGTCGATCCCGGCGTGCGCGCCGAGACGCTGCCGGTCGCCGCCTTCGCCGCGATCGCGAACGCGGTCGCTCTCGCTCAGGGCGCCTTCGCGGAATCCTGAGCCCACTCGCGGTCGGGCCGCAGTTTCGGCGCGGACACGCGCAGCGTTTTCTGCCGGCTGAGCTCGCCCGCCGTCAGTTCGACGCTGCGCTGCGGGACCGCGAACGCGTCGGCGATGAACAACCGCAGCGCGGCGTTGGCCTTGCCCTCGACCGGTGGCGCCGCGAGCCTGATCTTGAGGCGGTCACCGTGAATGCCGGCAGGTCCGGTGCGGCTGGCGCCTGGTTGCACATGGACGCGCAGCGTCAGCACATCGGCCGCGCCGTCGTAGCGTGCCCAAGCGGGATCAGGCGCCGCCATGCAACAGTGCCTGCTCCAGCCACGCCACTGGCAGCAGCAGCACGAGCTGGCACAGCACGATCAGGATCAGCGGCGACAAGTCGAGTTGCCCGCCGACCAGGGGCACGACGTTGCGAATGGGGCGCAGGAAGCGGAAGGTGATCGCATTGAGCACCCCCGCCACCGGGCCATGCGGCGCCACCCACGACAGCAGCGCCTGCACGATCACCGCCACCATCAACAGATAGATCGATGCCTTGACCAGGGCGACGAACGCGGCCGCTACCAGCACTCCCGGCACCGCGCCATCGAGCGCGAGGCCGCCGATGGCCAGCTCGGCTACCAGCCACAACCAGCGCAGGAACAACGCGGGCAGCAGGGTCGCGAAATCGATCCCGAACCATCCCGGAACGATCCTGCGCAGCGGCTTGACCAGCCAGTTGGTCAGCGCCAGCAAAGCCTCTCCCAGCGGATTGCGGAACGGCGCGCGCAGCACCTGCATCCAGAAGCGCAGCAACAGCGGATAGACCAGCAGGGCGAAAGCCGTGTCGCACAGGAAGAGCAGCGCGTTCTTCATCGGCGATGGCGCTCAGCCGTCCTTGCCCAGTTCGTCGCCCAGTTGCGCGGCGCGCGCGGCGGCCGCGCGAATCGCCGCAACGAACGCCGCCTTGACGGCGCGCTCCTCGAGCAGTGCGATCGCCGCCGCGGTGGTGCCCCCCTTCGAGGTCACTTGCGCCCGGAGCACGGCGGGAGACTCGGCCGCTTGCGCGGCCAGCGCCGCTGCGCCGCCGGCCGTGGCGTAGGCGAGCCGGCGCGCCTGAGCGGGGCTGAAGCCGAGTTCCTGGCCCGCCTCGATCATCGCCTCCAGGAAGTAGAAGACGTACGCGGGCCCGCTGCCGGACATCGCGGTGATGGCGTCGAGCTGTTCCTCCCGCGCGCACCACATCGTCTCGCCGACCGCGCCCAGGATGTCCTCGGCGCTCTTGCGCCCGGCATCATCGACGCTTGGATGCGCGAACAACCCGCTGATGCCGCGCCGGATCAGCGCCGGCGTGTTCGGCATCGCCCGCACCAGCCGCTGGTGGCCGCCCAGCCAGCGCGACAGGTCCGCCAGCCGGATGCCGGCGGCAATGGACAGCACGAGCTGGCCGGCCAGGTGCGGCGCGAGCGCGCAAGCCGCCAGGCGCAGGTGTTGCGGCTTGACCGCGAACAAGATGAGGTCCGCGCGCGCCACCAAGTCGCCGGCGGCCGCCGGGACGGTGCGGATTCCGAAGTCTGTCTCCAGCCGGGCGCGAGCCGCGGCATCGGGCTCCACGACGACGAGCCCGTCGCGGGCGCTGCCTTGTGCAAGCAGTCCGCCGACGAGAGCGCGGCCCATGTTGCCGCCGCCAATGAAAAGCACGTTCATGCGGCCTCCGCGTGTCTTTCGCCGAAAATCGCGCTGCCGATGCGGACCATGGTCGAGCCTTCGGCGATCGCCGCCTCCATATCGGCGCTCATGCCCATCGACAGCGTGTCCAGCGCCAGGCCCCGCCCGCGCAGTTCGTCGCGCAGTTCGCGCAAAAGGCGGAACTGCAGCCGGGGAATGGCGGCCGTGGCGCTCGGTTCGGCGATGCCCATGAGGCCGCGCAGGCGCAACCCGGGCATCGCCGCGACCGTCGCGGCAAGGGCGACCGCGCCGGCGGGCGCGATGCCGCTCTTGGTGGCTTCGCCGCTGATGTTGACCTGCACGCACACCGACAGCGGCGGCAGGCCTGCCGGCCGCGCACTGGAAAGCCGGGCGGCGATCTTCTCGCGGTCAATGCTCTGCACCCAGGAGAAATTCACCGCCGCGAGCGCGGTCTTGTTGGCCTGCAGCGGTCCGATCATGTGCCACTCGAGCCCGGGCAGATGACGCAACGCGGCAATCTTCGCCACCGCCTCCTGCACGTAGTTCTCCCCGAATGCAAGCTGCCCCGCGGCGGCAGCTTCGGCGATGTCGCCGGCAGTAAAGGTCTTGCTGACGGTCAGCAGCCTGATTTCGTCGGGTCGCCGGCCCGCGTTCGCGGCGGCCCGGGCAATACGTTCGCGCACGGCTTGCATGCGTTCGGCAATGTGGCTCATAATCGTTTGGCGGACTTGAGAGATCGCGCGGCGTTCGTGCGCGGATGAAATCAGGCCGGGACTCCCGCAACCTTCGAAGGAATTATAGTGGATATCGCCGAGCTCCTAGCGTTTTCGGTCAAGAACAAGGCATCCGACCTGCACCTCTCCGCGGGGATGCCGCCGATGATACGAGTGCATGGCGATGTGCGCCGCATCAACCTGCCGCCGCTGGAACACAAGGATGTGCACGGGATGGTGTACGACATCATGTCCGACGCGCAGCGGAAGATGTACGAAGAGACGCTGGAGATCGACTTTTCCTTCGCGATCCCGAACCTGGCGCGTTTCCGCGTCAACGCCTTCGTCCAGGACCGGGGCGCCGGCGTGGTGTTCCGCACGATTCCCAACAAGGTGCTCTCGCTGGAGGACCTGGGCTTCCCCCGGCAGTTCCAGGAAATCTGCACCGTGCCCCGCGGCATCGTGCTGGTCACCGGACCGACGGGGTCCGGGAAGACCACCACGCTCGCGGCGATGATCGACTACATCAACGCGAACCTCTATGGCCACATCCTGACCATCGAGGACCCGATCGAGTTCGTCCACGATTCGAAGAAGTGCCTGATCAACCAGCGCGAGGTCGGCGCGCACACGCTGTCGTTCGCGAACGCGCTGCGCGCCGCGCTGCGGGAGGACCCGGACATCATCCTGGTGGGCGAGATGCGCGACCTGGAAACCGTCCGCCTGGCGCTGACCGCGGCCGAGACGGGCCACCTGGTCTTTGCGACAGTGCACACGAGTTCCGCGGCCAAGACCATCGACCGCGTGATCGACGTCTTCCCCGCGGCCGAAAAGGACATGGTGCGCTCGATGCTGTCGGAGTCTCTGCGCGCTGTCATTTCGCAGACGCTGCTCAAGAACAAGAGCGGCGACGGACGCGTTTGCGCGTACGAGCTGATGATGGGCACCGCCGCCATCCGCAACCTGATCCGCGAAGCCAAGGTCGCGCAGATGTACTCGATGATCCAGGCCGGGCAGAGCCACGGCATGCACACACTGGACCAGCATCTGCAGGAACTGGTCAAGCGTAACCTGATTTCCGTCGGCGAAGCGCGCAGCGTCGCGGTGAGCAAGGAATCGTTCCTCGGCTGACCGCCGCCGCACAACCCACAAGGACCGCCAAATGGAACGCGAACAGGCAACGCAATTCGTCCATGACCTGCTGAACATGGTGGTGAAGCAGAAAGCCTCCGATCTGTTCATCACCGCGGGTTTCCCGCCCGCGATCAAGGTCGACGGGCGCATCATGCCGGTCTCGAAGACGGTGCTGAGCCCCACGCACACGATCGAACTGGCGCGCTCGATCATGAACGACAAGCAGGCGACGGAGTTCGAGCACAACAAGGAAGTCAATTTCGCGGTCAGTCCGCCGGGCATCGGGCGCTTCCGGGTCAACGCCTTCCTGCAGCAGGGGCGCGTCGGCATGGTCATGCGCCGGATCAACACGACGATTCCGCTGTTCGACGAACTCAGCCTGCCGCCGGTGCTCAAGGACGTGATCATGAGCAAGCGCGGCCTCGTGATCTTCATCGGCGCCACCGGCTGCGGCAAGTCGACGTCGATGGCCGCGCTGCTCGGGTACCGGAACCTGAACAGCCACGGGCACATCATCACCATCGAGGATCCCATCGAGTTCGTGCACGAGCACCAGGGCTGCATCATCACCCAGCGCGAGATCGGCGTGGACACCGAGGGCTGGGAAATCGCGCTCAAGAACTCGCTGCGCCAGGCGCCCGACGTGATCCTGATCGGCGAGGTCCGCTCGCCCGACACCATGGATCACGCGATCGCCTTCGCGGAAACCGGGCAATTGTGCCTGGCGACGCTGCACGCGAACAACGCCAACCAGGCGCTGGACCGGATCATCAATTTCTTCCCCAGCGAGCGGCGCCAGCAATTGCTGATGGACCTGTCGCTCAACGTGCGCGCGTTCATCTCGCAGCGGCTGCTGCCGCGGCGCGACGGCCAGGGCCGCGTCCCGGCGGTCGAGATCATGCTGAACTCGCCGCTGGTATCGGACCTCATCTTCAAGGGCGAGGTGAACGGGATCAAGGAGATCATGAAGCGCTCGCGCGAACTCGGCATGCAGACTTTCGACCAGGCGCTCTTCGACCTGTACGAGGCGGGAACCATCAGCTACGAGGATGCGCTGCGCAACGCCGACTCCCTCAACGACCTGCGGCTGCAGATCAAGCTGCACGGGCAGGAGGCCAAGGACCGCAACGTGATGTCCGGCATCGAGCATCTGGGGATCGTCCAGTAACCGGCCGCGACCCGCGCCGGGGCGGGCTGCCCGGCACCCGTGGTAACATCAATCGCAGGCAGGATTCCCGATTCCCAATTCTGGCGATAGAACCATGGCTGGCCTCGACGCCAACACCCCCGTACCCACCGACATCAAGCTGCACCAGCAATCGCGGGTGATGGAAATCGCGTTCGATAACGGGCGCCGATTCGAGTTGTCCTACGAGTACCTGCGCGTGTATTCGCCATCCGCGGAAGTGCGCGGGCACGGCACGGGCCAGGAAGTGCTGCAGAAGGGCAAGAAGAACGTGGGCATAGGCGAGATCGAAGCCGTGGGCCGTTACGCCGTGCGCCCGACCTTTACAGACGGTCATGATTCCGGCATCTACTCGTGGGACTACCTGTTCATGCTGGGCGAGCGCAAGGACGAGTTGTGGCAGCAGTACCTCGAAAACATGGAAAAGGCCGGCGCGAGCCGGGAGTGAGCCAGACCATGGCGGAAACCACCGACTTCGGATTCGAACAGGTCAGCCCGGCCGAGAAGACGCAGCGCGTGCGCGGCGTGTTCGAGTCGGTTGCGGCCAGGTACGACGTGATGAACGATCTCATGTCGGTGGGCATGCACCGCCTGTGGAAGCGCTTCGCCGTGGAACTGGCCGGGGTGCGCCCCGGCGCCAGGGTGCTCGACATCGCCGGCGGAACCGCCGACATGACCCGCTTGTTTTCCGACAAGGCGGGCCCAACTGGCGAAGTATGGCTGACGGACATCAACGGGGCGATGCTCGCAGTGGGGCGGGACCGGATGCTCGACGAAGGGCGCGCGGGTCCGGCCCTGCAGTGCGACGCCGAACGCCTGCCGTTTCCTTCCGGCTACTTCGACGTGACCTGCATCGCCTTTGGCCTGCGCAACGTCACCCGCAAGGAGAATGCGCTGGCCGAAATGCGGCGCGTGCTCAAGCCCGGGGGCCGGGCCGTGGTCCTGGAGTTTTCGCGCATCGCGGCGCCGCTCAAGCCGGCGTACGATTGGTACAGTTTCAACGTGCTGCCCCGGATGGGCAAGCTGGTGGCCGGGGACGAGGCGAGCTATCGCTACCTTGCCGAATCGATCAGGATGCATCCCGACCAGGAAACGCTGCGAACTTTGATGGAAACAGCGGGTCTGGAGCGGGTGGAATACTTCAATCTCGCCGGTGGCCTGGTGGCCGCCCACCGGGGATACAAATTCTGACGGCTGCCGTTGTGCTAGGAGACCGACGATGAAACGCACTATCCTGATGTTGGCCGCGGTGTGTTCCGCCGCGCTCCTGATGATTCCCGAGGCCGAGGCCAGGCGCCTCGGAGGCGGCCGCAGCTTTGGCGCCCCGCGCGATGCAGTGACGCAGCGCCAGGCTACCCCGCCGGCCAGCGCGGCGCCGGCCCAGGCTGCCGCGCCGGCCAGTGCCGCGGCGGCGGCCAAGGCGCCAGGCGTGGCCGCTGCCGCGCCCCAGCCCGCGTGGAAGCGGTGGATGGGGCCGATTGCGGGCATCGCCGCCGGATTGGGCATCGCTGCGCTGATGTCGCACCTGGGGTTGTCCGAAGCCTTCGGCAATTTCCTGTTGATCGCACTGCTGGTCGTCGCGGCGGTCGTGTTGTTCCGCCTGTTCTTCCGCCGCCCGGCTCCCAAGGCCGAAAGCCGGGGAATGCAGTACGCAGGCGCAGGCGCGGGCGCGGGCGCGGGCGGCGGGCAGTTGCCTGCCGGCTCCGGCACGTCAACCCCGATGTTCGGCGGTGGCAGCCGCGGCGCGGCGCAGCCGGAAATTGCGGCCAAGTATCCGCCGGGATTCGAGCCGGAACCCTTCCTGCGGCAGGCCAAGCTGAATTTCGCCGAGCTGCAGGCCGCCTACGACAAGGCCGACAGTTCGACCTTGCGCGACGTGATGACCCCCGAGATGTTTGCGGAAGTCGGCAACGATCTCGCCGCGCGCGCCACGCATCAGCCGACTGAAATCGTCACCCTCGCCGCGGAGATCGTCGAAGTCACGACTGAAAACGACTCCCATTGGGCCAGCGTGCGCTTCACCGGCCTGCTACGTGAAGACGGCGCCGAGACCGCGCAGCCGTTCGACGAAGTGTGGAACCTGAAAAAGCCGGTTTCCGGCGACACCGGCTGGCTGCTGGCCGGTATCCAGCAACAGCAGTAACCGCACGGCGAGGCGCCGCCACCCGGTCCCGTTCACGGAACCAGGGGGCGCGTCGCGCGCACACGCCATTCGCCCATGTCGGCAACCCCTCTCGGCCGTTTCGCGCGCCTCGCCGCCAACGCCACGTGGCGCGATGTCGATTGGGCGCGCACGCGGCTCGCGCCGCACGCGGGAAAGTCCTTGCGCGTGGAAGTCTGGCCGCTGGCCTTCGCGGGATTCACGCTGCGGATCACGCCCGATGGGGACTGGGACGATGCCGCCGGCGTCGACGAGGCTGACGCAACGCTGCGCTTGACCCCGGCCATGATTCCGCGCTGGGCCGCCGCACCGGACAAGTCGGGCATGGCACTCGATCTTGACGGCGAACCCGCGCTGGTGCGGACGCTGCGGGATCTTTCTGACGTGCTCCCGCTGGCGCTCGAGGAACGGCTCGCGGCGCTGGTCGGCCCCCTCGCGGCGCACGGCGCCTCGTCCGTTATGCGCGCGCTCGCTGCGTGGCCCGCGCACGCGGCCGAACGGATCGGAGCGGGGCTTGCCGCGTACCTGACCGAAGAGAGGCCCGCGCTGCTCAAGCGCAGGACTTTCGAGGAGTTCGGCCACGACGTCTCGGCGCTCGCCGCGCGCATCGACGGCCCGGCTGGAGACTCCGGCTCCGCGGCATAACGAGCCGCGGCGCCGCGCGGAATCCGCCGCGCGAAGTCCATCCCCGGCAGTACCCTTTCCCGTAAAATGGCCGCGTGCGTCATTTCCTCCGTCTGTTCAAGATCAGCCGCGTTGCGTTGCGCTATGGCTTTGACCAGCTTGCGCTGGAGCGCCTGCCCGCACTCCGCGGCCTGCTCGCCGCGCTGCTGTTCTGGCGCGACCTGTCCGCGCCTCGCGGCGAGCGGCTGCGGCTCGCACTGGAGGCGCTAGGCCCGATTTTCGTCAAGTTCGGGCAGATGCTGTCCACGCGCCGCGACCTGATTCCGGCGGATATCGCGGACGAACTCGCCCGGCTGCAAGACCAGGTGCCGCCGTTCGGCGCCGGGGAAGTCGAGGCGACGCTGATCCGCGCCTTCGGCAAGCCGGTCGAAGCGGTGTTTCACAATTTCGAGTTCGATGCGGCGGCCAGCGCGTCGGTGGCGCAGGTGCACTTCGCCGAGTTGCCGCAGGCGGACGGCAGCCGCGTTCCGGTTGCCGTCAAGATCCTCCGTCCCGGCATCTCCAGCGTCATCGCGCACGACGTCGGCCTGCTGCGCGCCGCGGCGGGCCTCGTCGAGCGGCTGTTCGCCGACGGCAAGCGCCTGCGCCCGCTGGAAGTCGTCGCGGAATTCGAGCGCCACCTCGAGGACGAGCTCGACTTGATGCGCGAAGCGGCGAACTGCTCGCAACTCCGGCGGAACTTCGCCGGGTCGGCACTGCTGCTGGTGCCGGAAGTGCATTGGGACTGGTGTCGCACCGAGGTGATGGTGATGGAGCGGATGGACGGCGTGCCGGTGAGCCAGGTCGAGCGCCTGCGCGAAGCCGGCATCGACATCCCCCTGCTCGCCAGGGCGGGGGTCGAGATTTTCTTCACTCAGGTCTTCCGGGACGGCTTTTTTCATGCGGACATGCACCCGGGCAACGTGCAGGTATCGATCGCGCCCGCGCACAAGGGCCGCTACATAGCGCTCGACTTCGGGATCATGGGCACGCTGTCGGACTCCGACAAGCAATACCTGGCCATCAACTTCATCGCGTTCTTCCGGCGCGACTACCGGCGGGTGGCGACGGCGCACATCGAATCGGGTTGGGTGCCGAGGGGAACGCGCGTCGACGAGCTGGAAGCGGCGATCCGCGCCGTGTGCGAGCCGGTGTTCGGCAAGCCGTTGAAGGACATCTCCCTGGGCGTCGTGCTCCTGCAGCTGTTCCGGGCATCGCGCCGCTTCAATGTCGACGTGCAGCCGCAGCTCGTCCTGCTCCAGAAAACGCTGCTCAACGTCGAGGGCCTGGGGCGGCAGCTCTATCCGGAACTCGACCTGTGGCAGACGGCCAAGCCGTTTCTGGAGCGATGGATGGAAATGCAGCTGGGTCCCGAATCGTTCTTCCGGCGCATGGAGCAGGAGGCGCCTTACTGGATCGATGTGCTGCCGCAGCTTCCCCGGCTGCTCCTGCAGGTGCTGGAGGACCAGTCGGCGGCGCACACCACCCGCCAGGCGCAGGCCAACAGCCGCGACCGGCTGCTGGTGACGCTCAACGTGCTGCTGCTGGCCGCGGGGCTTGCGACAGTCGCGGCGTTGCTCTACTGGCGGTGAGTCGCCCGCCCGCGCGCGGCGTTCGCGCCGAGTGGGCCAGATGGACTTTGCTACAATCGGCGCGTTCCTGCCCGACCAGAATCTCAACCCGGACCCGGTCCTGACAATCAATGGCGCTGCTTGAAATCAGGGATGTCGTTCGTCGCTTCGGGGACTTCGTCGCCGTCGATCATGTCAGCATCGACATCAACGCCGGCGAGTTCTTCACGCTGCTGGGGCCATCGGGCTGCGGCAAGACCACGCTGCTGCGCATGATCGCCGGCTTCGATCTGCCCGACGAGGGCCGGATCCTTCTCAACGGGGAAGACCTTGCCGGGAAGCCGCCGGAACAGCGCCCGGTCCGGACGGTATTCCAGAGTTATGCGTTGTTCCCGCACATGACGGTCGAAGGCAACGTCGCCTTTCCGCTCAAGATGGCGCATGTGCCCGCGTCCGAAATCCCCGGCAAGGTCGCGGCGGCGCTCGAAGATGTCCGGCTGAGCGGATTCGGGAAGCGGCTGCCGAACGAGTTGTCCGGCGGGCAGAAGCAGCGCGTGGCGATCGCCCGGGCGCTGGTGACGCACCCGCCGCTGCTGCTGCTCGATGAACCGCTCGCGGCGCTCGACGCCAAGCTGCGCGAGGAGATGCAGATCGAACTGATCACGCTGCAAAAGGAGGTCGGCATCACTTTCGTGTACGTGACACACGACCAGACAGAGGCGCTGGCGCTGTCGCACCGGATCGCAGTGATGAACAAGGGGAGCGTCGAGCAGATCGATGAGCCGTCGCGGATCTACGGCTTTCCGCGCTCGCGTTTCGTCGCGGACTTCATCGGGCACTGCAACGTGCTCTCGGGCAGGGTCCTCGATAACCGCGAGGGCATTGTCGGCATCGACATGGAAGGCCTCGGCCCCGTCAAGGTGACCACCGCCTCGGGCTGCAGGAGCGGCGATCAGGCGACGATCGCGCTGCGTCCGGAAAAAATCAGGATCAGGAAGCCCGACACCCCCGACGGGCTGGACAATCATTTCGGCGGCAGCGTGCAGGGCATGCTCTACATGGGCGACGTGACCGTCTACATGGTTCACACCGACGCGGGCGGGAAGATCGAAACGCTGCTGGCGAATTCGGGTTCCGGACGTACGCGTTTCTTCGAGATCGGCGACCGCGTCGAAGTCGGCTGGGCGGCCGACGCCGGGCACTTCCTCGAAAGCTAGGTGATGGCGCAGCAGGCCGGCGACAGGAAGTCGAGATGGCTGGTCAGCGGCCCGCCGCTGCTCTACCTGATCTTCTTTTTCGCGCTGCCCACGCTGATCATGGTGCTGGCGTCGTTCCGCTCGCCAGGCGAATTCGGCGGGCTGACGCCATTGGTTGGCGAAGACGGCGTGCTGGACCTGAATCTGGAAAGCTATGCCCGGTTTTTCGCCGAATCGGTGTATGCCGAGATCTTTCTCAAGTCCGTGGTCATCGCGCTCGTGACCACGCTGATCTGCCTGTTATTGGCCTATCCGCTGGCTCTGGTCATCGCGCGCAGCGCGAAGCGCCGCCGCGACCTGCTGCTCCTGCTGGTCATCCTGCCGTTCTGGAGCAACTTCCTCATCCGCGTCTACGCCTGGATGATCATCCTGGGGCCGCAAGCGGCGCTGGCCCGCGGCGTCAACTGGCTGCTCGCGCTGGCCGGCGCCGAGCCGGTCTCGCTGCTGTTCAGTCCCTTCGCGGTCCTGGTCTGCCTGGTCTACGTGCACCTGCCGTTCATGGTCCTTCCCCTGTATGCCAATCTGGAAAAGCACGACCAGGCGCTGCTGGACGCGGCGCAGGACCTGGGCGCCAACGGCTGGCAGCGGTTCTGGCGGGTCACCTTTCCGTTGTCATTGCCGGGCGTTTATGCCGGCGCCGCGCTGGTGTTCATACCGGCGCTGGGCATATTCGCGATTCCCGACATACTCGGGGGCCCGAACGACAGCCTGATCGGAAACCTGATCAAGCAGCAATTCCTGGAGACCCGGGACTGGCCCTTCGGCAGCGTGCTCTCGATCGTGCTGACCGTCGCGGCGCTCGGGCTCGCGGGCCTCGCCGCATGGGTCGGCCGCGCCGGTGGTGGCAGCGGAGAGGCTGCGCGGCGTGCGTAAACCTTCGAAGTGGCTCTGGGCGGCCGCCCTGTCCGGGTATGCGTTCCTGTACCTGCCGCTGGCGATCGTCATTGTCTATTCCTTCAACGATTCGCGCCTGAATGCAGAGTGGGTCGGCTTCACGTTCGACTGGTACAAAAAGCTGTTCGAGAACGACGAAATGCTGGCCGCGGCGGGCAACTCGCTGATCATCGCCGTCATGACCAGCGTGGTGTCGACGGTTCTCGGCACGATGGCCGGACTGGCCCTTCACCGACAGCGGTTGCGGGTGCTGTCGGTGCTGGTGCTCACGCCCATCGCCATCCCGGAAATCCTGATGGGCGTGAGCCTGCTCATATTCTTCGTGCTGCTCAACTTCACGCTCGGGCTGGTCTCGGTGACGCTTGCCCATATCGCGTTCTGCATCGGCTTCGTCGCCATCGTCGTCCGCTCGCGCCTGGCCGGAATGGACGAGAGCCTGACCGAGGCGGCGCGCGATTGCGGCGCCACCCCGGCGCAGGCGTTTCGCCACGTGACGCTGCCCCTGATCATGCCGGGGGTGTTCGCTGGTGCGCTGATGGCTTTTACGCTGTCCATCGACGATTTCGTGATCACCTTCTTTACTGCGGGAGCCAGCACGTCTACACTCCCGCTGCAGATTTACTCGATGATCAAGATAGCCGTCACCCCGGAGGTCAACGCCGTGTCCACACTGCTGATGCTGCTGACGCTGGCGATGATCGTCGCGGCATCCAGACTGTCCCCCGAAATCCTCGAACCCAGCAAGGAGACATCGTCATGAAACGACTGCTGATCACGCTTTTGCTCGCGGGTCTTCCCCTCATATCGGCCGCGGCCGCGGACAAGCTCCACTTGTACAACTGGAACAACTACATCGCGCCCGAAACGGTGAAGCGCTTCGAGGAGTCGTGCAAATGCCAGGTGGTGCAGACCTATTACTCGGATAACGAGGAACTGCTGGCCAAGCTGGCCGCCGGCGCCAAGGGCTACGACCTCCTGGTCCCGACGGGCAACGCGATGCAGACGTTGATCAAGCAGGGTGCGCTGAAAGCCATCGACAAGGCGCAGCTGCCGAACCTGAAGAACATCGGTCCGGCCTACATGAACACCCAGTTCGATCCAGGCAACCAGTACTCGGTGCCGTACGCGATGTCGATCACGCTGATCGGGTACAACGACGAGAAGATCAAGGAGTTGGGCGTTCCGGTGGATTCGTGGGCCACGATATTCGATCCGAAGATCCTCGAAAAGCTGAAAAAGCGGGTCACGGTGCTCGACAGCTCGAACGAGCTGTTTGCCGCCGCGCTGAAGTACCTGGGTTACTCGGCCAATGACGTCGACGAGGCGCACTGGAAGCAGGCGGCGGATGTGATCAAGAAGGCCAAGCCGTACTGGGCCGCGTTCAACGCCTCGTCGTACATCAAGGAACTGACGGTCGGCAACATCTGGCTGGTGCACGGGTATTCGAACGACATCTTCCAGGCGAATCTCGACGCGCAGGCGGCGGGAAGAAAGTTCAAGGTCCTGCACTCGCTGCCGAAGGAAGGCGCCGTGCTCGCGCTCGACAACATGGTCATCCACAAGAGCGCGCCGCGCCCCGATCTGGCGCTCAAGTTCATGAACTTCATGCTCGAGGGCAAGAACGCGGCGGAACTCACCAACCTGATCGGCTCCGGCAACCCGAACGCCGATGCGATGCAGTACATCAAGCGCGATATCGCGCAGAACAAGGCGGTGTTCCCGGACCAGGCGGCGCAGGCCAAGCTCGAACAGCTGCAGGATCTGAACGTCAAGCAGCGGCGGCTGCGCAACAAGCTCTGGACCGAAATCAAGGCGGCGCGCTGAGCGCGCTGGCGCGGCCTTGGCCGGCACAAGCGCGGGGGACCCCGGCCTGATCGCCGTCAGGCCGCTGACGCCGCTGCTGGCCGGCGACTTTCTGGCGTTTTTTGACCACGAACGCGGGCCCGCCCCCCACCCCGAAGGGCCAGGTGCTGCAGTTCTATCACGCCGAAGGCGTCGGTTGGGCGCGCTCGGCGGGGGAAGGCTTCCGCCTACCGGGGCAAGGTCGGAAGTGGTCGGCTGGCTGAACGCGCGCCCGGAACAAGCTGCCGCCCCCCCCCCCCCCCCCCCCCCCCCCCCCCCCCCCCCCCCCCCCCCCCCCCCCCCCCCCCCCCCCCCCCTCCTCCCCCCCTCCCCTTTCTCCCCCCCCCCCCCCCCCCCCCGCCCCCCCTTCCCCCCCCCCCCCGCGGCCCCCGCCGGCGCTGGCCCGCGGCCGCGGCCGGGTTCCTCGGGCGAGGACGCCCCGCCATTACCATGGCCCGCTCCCGCTGTTCATCGAGGCCGGATTCGGCATAATCCGGGACGACGCAGACATGACGGTCGTGCGCAAGACGCTGACGCCGCCCTGATGCCACCGCGGTCTGCACTGCCGCACTTCCTCGCCGGGCTCTGCACGCTGCTGGTGGTCCATGCCAGCCTCCAGCCCTTTTCCGGCTGGCTTCCGCCGGCGCCCGGGACGCCGTTCTTCCTGTGGGCGCCCTGGCCGCGCTTCAATCTTCCCGATGTCCTGATCAACATCGTCGCCTATGCGCCGCTTGGTATCGCGGCGACCTGGACGGGCGGCCGCGACACGTCGGTCGGCCGCGCCGCGCTTCGTGCGATCGCCTGGTGCGCGTTGCTCAGCCTGGCGATGGAATGGGCGCAGATGTACCTGCCGTTGCGCCGCGCCAGCGCCATCGACTCGCTGGCGAACGTCTTTGGCGCCGTGCTGGGCGCGGGCATCGCCGCCGCGATCATGAGCCACCCGCATTGGCGCCGCCGGCTGCGGCAGTGGCGCGAGGCAGCCTTCCTGGGTGGGCGGCTGGGCGACTTCGGGCTGACCCTGCTGGTGGTTTGGTGGGTGATGCAGGTCAATCCCGCAATCGCGCTGTTCGCGGCGACCTTCCAGCCGGATGTGGCCGTCGCCACGGACCATGCGACCGTGATGCTCGAAGCGGCGCAGACCGGCCTCAATTTTCTCGGCGTCCTGTTGTTCGTCGCGCTGCTCCTGCGGCGGCGCGAGTATTTCGGCGTGACCGCGGTGCTGTTCATTGTCGCGGCGCTGACGCTCAAGGCGGGCGCCGCGGCGCTGCTGCTCAAGTCGGCGCCCTGGGACCACTGGCTGCGCCCGGGCGCGGGCATCGGCATCGCGGCGGGTGCGCTGGCGCTGCTGGTTGCGGTCTGGTTGCCGCAGCGGGCGCGGATGATTGTCTGCGCCGTGGCGCTGCTCTCCTCGCTGTTCGCCGCCGTGCTGATGCCCGATCTGCTGTTCGCGCAGGCGTCGCTGGCGCGCTTCGACTGGAACTACGGCCACTTGCTCAACTTCAACGGCCTCACCCGCACCGTGCTGCTGGTCTGGCCCGTGTTCGCGGCGCTGCACCTGCTGGTGCTGTTCGGCCGCCGGTAAAGGGCGCGGCGCGGCGCGCCGTCGCTCGGGTCCCGGGGCAGGAGCGTATAATTCCGGCTCGCCCGCAACCCCCGGCACGCCCGCAGTCCCCAACCCGGTACCGACCCATGAGCTATTACCGCCAGCACGTCTTTTTTTGCCTCAATCAGCGCGAGGGCGGCGAAAACTGCTGCAACAACCATGGCGCGACCGAATTGCAGGCGTACGCCAAGAAGCGGATCAAGGAACTCAAGCTCAATGGCCGCGGCCTGGTCCGGATCAACAAGGCCGGCTGCCTGGACCGCTGCGACGAGGGTCCCGTCATGGTCGTGTACCCGGAGGAGGTCTGGTACACATACGCGAACGAGGCGGACGTCGACGAAATAATCGACAGCCATATCCGCGGGGGCAAGCCGGTCGAGCGCTTGCGCATCTGAATTGAAAGCGAATCACACGGTCACCGAACTGATCGACGGTCCGGCGGGTGCTCTGGAGGTCGCGCATCAGCCTGCACCCGCGGACTCCGCGCCGCGCGGCGTCGCGCTGGTCGCGCATCCGCACCCGAAGATGGGCGGTACGATGGACAACAAGGTGGCGGTGACGCTGGCCAAGACCTTCCATCACCTGGGCTATGCCGCGATGCGCTTCAACTTCCGCGGGGCCGGCCGGAGCGAGGGCGTGTTCGACGAGGGGCTGGGCGAAACCGACGATGCGCAGGCGGCGCTGGACTACGCGGCGCGCCTCTATCCGGGAGGGCGCCTCGTGCTGGCCGGGTTTTCGTTCGGGACCTTCGTGCAGACCCGGCTCTGGCAGCGCATCCGGGACGCGCGCCCGGTCGAGCGCCTGGTCCTGACCGGCCCCGCGGTGAATCGCTTTCCGCTGGACGCTGTCCCGGACGACACCATCGTCGTCCACGGCGAAGAGGACGACGTCGTCCCGCTCGCGGATGTGCTGAACTGGGCGCGCCCGCAGCACCTGCCCATCGTGGTGTTTCCCGGTTGCGGGCACTTCTTTCACGGTCGCCTGACCCAGTTGCAGCGTGTCCTCACCGGCATGTGGCGGCCGTGAGCGACGCGGTCCTCAAGGTCGACGGGCTGGTCAAGCGGTACGGCGGCACCCCGGTGGTCGACGGCTTGTCGTTCGCGATCGAACGCGGCGAGTGTTTCGGCCTGCTGGGCCCCAACGGCGCGGGCAAGACGACGACGCTGCGCTGCTGCCTGGGCCTGATCGACCCCGACGGCGGGACAATCGAGATGGTCGGCCTGCCGGTTCCGCTGGCGGCGCGGCAGGCGCGCATCCGCGTCGGCGTTGTACCGCAGATGGACAACCTGGACCCGGATTTCACGGCCCGCGAGAACCTGATCATCTACGGACGGTACTTCGGTATCGCGAAGGCCGAGCTTGACCGCCGGATTCCGAAGCTGCTCGACTTCGCCGGGCTGCAAAGCAAGGAGCACGCGAGCATACGCACGCTCTCGGGCGGGATGAAGCGGCGCCTGACGCTGGCGCGGGCGCTGATCAACGATCCCGAACTGCTGATCCTCGACGAGCCGACGACCGGGCTCGATCCGCAGGCGCGACACCTGATCTGGGACGGATTGCGGCAGCTGCTCAACCAGGGCAAGACCATCCTCCTGACGACGCACTTCATGGATGAAGCCGAGCGCCTCGCCACGCGGCTGGCGGTGATCGATCACGGCAAGCTGATCGCCAGCGACGAACCGCGCGCGCTGATCGCACAGCACGTCGAGCCGGAAGTCGTCGAAGTCTACGGCGACGAAGCGCGGGCCTGGGGCGAAACGCACGGCCGGGGCCTGGCCGACCGGATCGAGATCACCGGCGAGACCGCGTTCTGCTACGCGCGCGACCCGCAGCCGCTGCTGAAGACGCTGCTCGGCCAGAGCGGCGTGCGCTACCTGCACCGGCCGGCCAATCTGGAAGACCTGTTCATCAAGCTGACCGGGCGCGAGTTGCGCGATTGACGGCACGACCATGACCAACATCTACCGCATGCCCGAATTCTCGCTCCGCTGGACGCCCGTCTGGCGGCGCAACCTGCTGGTCTGGCGCAAGCTCGCCATCGCCTCGGTGCTGGGCAACATCGCCGATCCGCTGCTGTACATGCTCGCGATCGGCTACGGCATCGGCTCGTTCATACCGGAGATGAACGGGATGAAGTACATCGCCTTCATCGGCACCGGGATGGTGTGCCAGAGCGCGATGTTCACCGCGTCGTTCGAGGGCATGTACTCGGCGTTTTCGCGGATGTTCATGCAGCGGACCTGGGACGCGATCATCAACACGCCGATATCGCTGGACGACGTGCTGTTCGCCGAGTGGATCTGGACCGCGACCAAGAGCGTGATCTCGGTCACCGCGATCCTGTTGGTCATCCTCGCGCTCGGTTACGGGCATTCGGGCCTGGCGATCTGGATCCTGCCGCTCGGTTTCCTCGTGGGGCTGTGTTTCGGCGCCTTCGCCCTGATCATGAACGCGCTCGCGCCGGGTTATGACTTCTTCACCTACTTCTTCACGCTGATGCTGACCCCGATGCTGCTGCTCTCGGGGGTGTTCTTTCCGGTCGAGCAGATGCCCGCCGCGCTGCAGGCCGTCGCCAGCGCGCTGCCGCTGAAACACGCGATCGACATCGCGCGGCCCTTGCTGATGGGCCGGATTCCCGACGCGCTGTTCCTGCACATCGCGGTCCTGGCCGCGTATGCGGTCGTGGCGTACTACGTGGCGCTGGTGCTCACGCGCCGGCGGCTGCTCAAGTAGGGGTTCGCGATGCTCTGGGTCAAGGCATTGCACATCATATTCATGGTCACGTGGTTCGCCGGCCTCTTCTACCTGCCGCGGCTGTTCGTCTACCACGTGCTCGCGGAAGACCGGATCTCGATCGATCGTTTCAAGGTGATGGAGAGGAAACTGTACTTCGGGATCATGACGCCCGGCATGGTCCTCACCGCCGTCTTCGGATTCTGGCTGTGGCTGGGATACGGGATCACCGGCGGCTGGATGATGGCGAAGCTGGCGCTGGTCGCCGTGCTGATCGCCCACCATTTCTGGCTGGGCAAGCTGATGCGCGACTTGCGCGACGGCCGGAATCGCCACGGCCACGTGTTCTACCGCTGGATCAATGAAATTCCGGCGGCTCCGATACTCTTCCTGGTGGTGATCCTTGTCGTCGTCAAACCGTTCTAGGCGTCCCGCGCACGCGCCGCCGCGCACCGCGCCCAAACCCCGGCCGCAACCCGAGCGCGATGCGCCGCAGCGCGCCGCCGGCGACGAAGAGCTGTTCTTTGCCACCTGTCCACGGGGGCTGGAAGCGGCGCTGGCCGCCGAACTCGAAACCCTGGGCGCGAAGGGGGCGCGCGCCACGGACGGCGGCGTCGCCTTCGCGGGCAAGCTCGATCTCGTCTACACGGTCAATCTGTGGAGCCGGCTCGCCAGCCGGGTGCTCTGGCAGGTGGGGTCCGGCCGTTACCGGAACCAGCAGGATATCTACGACGCGGCGCTGCGCCTGGACTGGCCGCGCTGGTTCGCCCTCGCCAACACCATCCGCGTCAACGTGACCGCGATCCGTTCGCCGCTGACCAGCCTGGACTTCATCACCCTCAAGATCAAGGACGCCGTGTGCGACCGCTTTCGTAGCGCGACCGGCGAGCGGCCGAGCGTCGACACGGCGGCGCCCGACGTGCGCATCCACGCGTTTCTTACCGCCGACACATGCACGTTTTACCTGGACACATCCGGCGACGCGCTTTTCAAGCGCGGCTATCGCAAGGATGCGCTGGAAGCGCCGCTGCGCGAAAACCTCGCCGCGGGAATGCTGAAGCTTGCCGGCTGGACCGCCGCGCAGCCGCTGGTCGATCCTTTCTGCGGCAGCGGCACGATCCTGATCGAGGCGGCGATGATGGCTTGCGACATGGCCCCGGGGTTCAGCCGCGTGTTCGGCTTCCGGCGGCTGTCGTGGTTCGACGGCGCGGCGTGGCAGGCGGCGCGGGAGGATGCGACACAACGAGCCACGGCGGGCCGCGCCGGCGCACATCTGCAACTGCACGGCTCGGACATCGCGCCCGCCGCCATCTCCGCCGCCCGCGCCAACGCCACGGGGCTGGGACTGGGTGGCGTGATCGGGTTGCGGTTGGCCGATGCCTTGACCCTGGCGGCACCCGCCGCGGAAGGCCTGATCGTCACCAACCCGCCCTACGGCGTCCGGCTGGGCGCGGACGACGACCTGCCGGCGTTGTACGCGGCGTTTGCCGATACGATGAAACGCAACTTTGCCGGCTGGCGGGCCTGGGTGCTGTGCGGCGAAATGGGGCTGATGAAGGCCATCCGCCTGGCGCCGTCGCGCAAGATCCCGCTGTTCAACGGCGCGCTGGAATGCCGGCTGGTCGAGTATCGGCTGGTGGCTGGATCAAACCGGAAGCAATCAGCTGCCGGGGAAGCGCCCGATGGCAGTAAAATGCCCGTATCACCTGACAGGGGGCGGTAATGGCCGGCTACGTATCCGAACACACGAAGTTCATCAGCGAGTTGATGAAGAAAAACCCGCGGATGGAAGAAGGACAGCAGATCGGTCGCGCGCTGCTGTGGGACAAGCAGATTGATCGTGAGGCGCAGCGCCGATTCCAGGAAGCGAAAGTACCGGCCAAGGCCTGACGCCTACCAGGATCACGTCGGTCCGACGCCGGCCGCCGGCCCCTCGGGCAACGGCGGGTGATTCCCGCCTTCGGGCGAAAGGCGGGACGCCGGTTCAGTTGACGATCTGCCGGAGCTCGCCCTTCTTGTAGCGATCGGCAATCCGGTCCAGCGCGATGGGCTTGATCTTCGAGGCCATGCCAGCGCAGCCGAACTGCTCGTAGCGTTGCTTGCAGAGTTGTTTGGCCGCCTCGCGCGCGGGTTTCAGGAAGTCGCGCGGATCGAACGCGCCTTTGTGCTCGTTCAGGAACTTGCGGACCGCCGCGGTCATGGCCAGACGGATATCGGTGTCGATGTTCACCTTGCGCACGCCGTGCCGGATCCCTTCCTGGATTTCCTCGACCGGCACGCCATACGTCTCCTTCATTTCGCCGCCGTTTTCGCGGATGATCGCCAGCAGGTCCTGCGGCACCGATGACGACCCGTGCATCACCAGATGCGTGTTGGGAATGCGCACGTGAATCGCCTTGATGCGGTCGATGGCGAGGATGTCGCCGGTGGGCTTGCGCGAGAACTTGTAGGCGCCGTGCGAAGTGCCGATCGCGATCGCCAGCGCATCGAGCTGCGTCTGCTTGACGAAGTCCGCGGCCTGGTCGGGATCGGTCAGCAGCATTTCGCGCGTCATCGTGCCCTCGGCGCCGTGGCCGTCCTCCTTGTCGCCCTTCATCGTCTCGAGCGAGCCGAGGCAGCCCAGCTCGCCCTCGACGGTGACGCCGATCGAGTGGGCCATGCCGACGACTCTCTTCGTGACCTCGAGGTTGTAGTCGTAGCTGGCGATCGACTTGCCGTCCTCCTCCAGCGAGCCGTCCATCATCACCGACGAAAAGCCCAGCCTCATCGCCGAGGCACACCGCCGGCGACTGGCCGTGGTCCTGGTGCATGACGACCGGGATGTCGGGATACGACTCGACGGCGGCTTCGATCAGGTGCCGCAGGAAGACCTCGCCCGCGTATTTCCGCGCGCCGACCGAGGCCTGCATGATCACCGGCGAATTGGTCTCGGAGGCAGCCGCCATGATGGCTTGCACTTGTTCGAGATTGTTGACGTTGAAGGCTGGCAAGCCGTATTCATGTTCGGCGGCGTGGTCGAGCAGCTGGCGCATTGAAACGAGGGGCATGATGGGCTCCTGGGGAGCGATGAACCGATCGTGAAATGCTATCACTCCGGTTCCACGGATTTCATGACCTAGCGCAGGGATCGGCGCATTTCCGCCGCATGCAAGCCAGGCTTCGGGCGTCATTTCGGGCAGGGGTATCATTGCGCCTTCGCCATCGCTCGCCCCGGCCGCGCACATGCCCCAACTCTCGTTCGACCGCTTCCATCGCTATGCCGACCTCACCGCGATCCTGCATCAGTTTGCCGCCGATCATCCGCAGCTGATGCAAGTCGCGAGCATCGGCAAGAGCCATGAAGGCCGCGACATCTGGTTGGTGACCGCCACCAACACCGCGACGGGCCC
>JADKEV010000027.1 GCA_016717855.1 Betaproteobacteria bacterium | reverse complement strand
GTCGGAATCGAACTGGCGACCTACTGATTACGAATCAGTTGCTCTACCAACTGAGCTACAACAGCATCCTGGACCGCTTCGCTACTGCCTGACGATCCGCCCGGGGCCGGGAACCGGTTGGGCGTTACTGCAGGCCGCGATTATAGCAAAGACTCCCGGCCTCGCCACGCATTGCTTGACGCAAGGGGCTTGACAGGCCCGATAGGGCGTCGCCAAGCGGCAACACGGCATGCCCGGCTGCTATCATTCGCGCTGGCCTCCCGCCCACCGCAACTCCGCGCACGGCCGTCACGCCGCGACCTTCCCACCACGCCGATCTCCAGATGCCCGAACCCCGCCTGCTCTTCGGTTTCCACGCCGTCACGTCCCGGCTGCGGCAGGACCCGGCATCGATTTCCCGCCTGTACCTGCGCCACGACCGCACCGACGCCCGCGCCCAGGCGCTGCTGGACCAGGCCAAGCTAGCCGGAATCAGCATAGAGCCCGTCGACAACGCCAAACTCGACGAGCTGGTCGGCCATCACCGCCATCAAGGCGTAGCGGCGATGGCGGCGCCGCCGAAGCACGCGGTGGCGATCGAGGACGTCCTCGATACGCTGAACGAGCCCGCGTTCCTGCTGATCCTCGACGGCGTCACCGATCCGCACAACCTGGGCGCCTGCCTGCGCAGCGCCGACGCGTTCGGCGTCCACGCGATCATCGTGCCGAAGGACCGGGCGGTCGGCGTCAATGCGACGGTGGCCAAGGTCGCCTCGGGTGCGGCGGACACAGTGCCGGTGATCGCGGTGACCAACCTGGCGCGGACGATGCGCGAGCTGAAGACGCGGGGCATCTGGCTGGTCGGCGCCGATGCGGACGCGCCGGAGAGCCTGTTCACCGCCGACCTGTCCGGGCCGCTGGCCTGGGTGCTGGGCGCGGAAGGGTCGGGGCTGCGGCGGCTGACCCGCGAGTCGTGCGACCGGATCGTCGGCATTCCGCTTTCGGGCATGGTCGCCAGCCTCAATGTCTCGGTCGCGGCGGGGGTGTGCCTGTTCGCCACCCGGCAGCGGCGGGTGCAGGCATCGCTTGCGCAGTCCGGAGGGAGCAGCTAGCATCAGCAGTCCAGCCTGGCGCCGGGAAGGGAGTGAACCCGGCGCCCATTACATAAATCACTTCCACCACGAGGGTCATCATGTTCGTCACCAGCAAATCGCGTTCCGCGCTAGGCATCGCTCTTGCCGCGCTCTTCTCCGTAGCCGCAACATTCACGACGTCGGCGCAGGCCGCCGGCACCGTCGTCTATTGTTCCGAAGGCAGTCCCGAAGGCTTCCAGCCGCAGTTCTTCACCACCGGCACGACGTTCGACGCGGTGTCGGTGCCGATGTTCAACAGGCTGGTCGAGTTCGAACTGGGCACGACCAACGTGGTGCCGGGCCTGGCCGAGAAGTGGGAAGTGGGCGCGGACGGCAAGTCGTACACCTTCCATCTGCGCAAGGGCGTGAAGTTCCACAGCAACGCGGTGTTCACGCCGACGCGCGACTTCAACGCCGACGACGTGCTGTTTTCCTGGAACCGGATGGCCGACGTCAATCATCCGTTCCACAAGATCACCGCCGGCCAGACCTATTCGTACTTCGAGGACATGGCGATGAAGGACATCGTCGATCGCGTCGAGAAGATCGACCCGTACAAGGTCCGCTTCGTGCTGAAGCGCGCCGAAGCGCCGTTCCTGGCGGACATGGCGATGGACTTCGCCTCGATCCTGTCGGCCGAGTATTTCGAGTCGATGCTGAAAAAGGGCACGCCCAACGCGGCCGACGCGCAGCCCATCGGCACCGGCGCCTGGCAGTTTTCCGGCTACCAGAAGGACGCGACGATCCGCTACAAGGCGTTCGACAAGCACTGGAAGGGACGCCCGAAGGCGGACAACCTGGTGTATTCGATCACCCGCGACGCGACGGCGCGCTACGCCAAGCTGAAGACGGGCGAGTGCCACATCATGGCGTTCCCCAAGCCGGCCGACCTGGAGGCGATGCGCAAGGATCCCCAGCTGGAAGTGCTGCAGAAGGAAGGGCTGAACGTCGGCTATGTCGCGTTCAATGTCGAGAAGAAGCCGTTCGACAACAAGCTGGTGCGCCAGGCGCTGAGCATGGCGACCAACAAGGACGAGATCCTGAAGGCCGTCTACCAGGGCAATGGCCAGGTCGCCAAGAACCCGATCCCGCCCATCCTCTGGTCGTACAACAACAACGTCAAGGACTACGCGTTCGACGTGGCCAAGGCGAAGGACTTGCTGGCCAAGGCGGGCTATCCGAATGGCTTCGAAGTCGACCTGTGGTACCTGCCGGTGACGCGGCCGTACAACCCCGACGGCAAGCGGATGGCGGAAATACCTACGAGTGGGCCGAGTACCGGAAGCGCAGCAAGACCGGCGAGCAGGCCGTGATGATGCTGGGCTGGTCCGGCGACAACGGCGACCCCGACAACTTCTTCGTCCCGCTGCTGGGGTGCGAGGCGGTCAAGGGCGGCGGCAACGTCGCGCGCTGGTGCAACAAGGAATTCAACGACCTGGTCCAGAAAGCCGCGCAGACGCCCAAGCAGGCCGACCGCGCCAAGCTCTACGAACAGGCGCAGCTGATCGTCAAGGAAGAAGCGCCCTGGATCACCGTCGCCCACTCGATCCGCTTCACGCCGATCCGCAAAGAGCTCAAGGGCTTCAAGATGGACGCGACCGCGCATCATTACTTCAAGGACGCGACGATAGCGAAGTCCCCCCCCCCCCGGGGACCGTGGGGGCCGCCCCCCCTCCCCCCCCGGGGGCAGGGGCCTGCCGCGTCGGGGGACTGGTCCCCCCCCCTCCTTAACCCCCCCGCCCCCCGGGGCGGGGTCCCTCTCCCCCGGCCAGGGGTGTAACCGCACCGCCGCTTTGCTCGGTTTCCCTCCTCCGCCGCGTCGCCCTCGTCATCCCGACCTTTTTCGGGGTGACGCTGCTGGCGTTCTCGCTGATCCATCTGATCCCCGGCGATCCGGTGGAGACGATGTCGGGCGAGCGGGGGATGGAGCCGGAGCGCTACCAGCGGCTGCTGCACGAGTTCGGGCTCGACCGCCCGCTCTACGTCCAGTATTTCGACTACGTGTGGAACGTGCTGCGCGGGGACCTGGGCACGTCGCTGACCACGCACGAGCCGGTGTTGAAGGAGTTCGTCACGCTGTTCCCGGCGACCGTCGAGCTGGCGCTTTTCGCGATGGTCCTCTCGATCGCGATCGGCCTGCCGGCGGGCGTGCTGGCGGCGGTCAAGCGCAACACCGTCGCCGACTACGCGGTGATGGGCGTATCGCTGACCGGCTACTCGATGCCGATCTTCTGGTGGGCGCTGCTGCTGATCCTGTTCTTTTCCGTGCAACTGGGCTGGACGCCGGTGTCGGGCCGCATCTCGGTGCAGTTCGACGTGCCCGCGGTGACCGGCTTCCTGCTGATCGACGCGTGGCGCTCGGGCGAGCCGGGCGCGCTGCGCTCGGCGCTCTCGCACCTGATCCTGCCCTCGGTCGCGCTGGGCACGATACCGCTGGCCGTGATCGCGCGGATGACGCGCTCGTCGATGCTCGAAGTCCTGCGCGAGGATTACGTGCGCACCGCGCGCGCCAAGGGCGTGTCGCGGTTGCGGGTGATCGTGGTCCATGCGCTGCGCAATGCGCTGATCCCGGTGATCACGGTGATCGGCCTCCAGGTGGGGCTGCTGCTCTCCGGCGCGATCCTGACCGAGACCATCTTTTCCTGGCCGGGTGTCGGCAACTGGCTGATTCACGGCGTGCTCGCGCGCGACTATCCCGTGGTCCAGGGCGGCATCCTGATGATCGCCGCGATCGTGATCACGGTGAACCTGATCGTCGATTTGCTCTACGGCGTGGTCAATCCGCGGATCCGTCATGGTTGAGCGCACAGCGGCCCCGGAAGCGCCGCCCGAATCCGATCCCGTCATGCCCAGGGCGCTGGCCGACATCGCGCCGGAACTGGACCCAGCGCTGGCCGCGCCCTCGTCGCTGCGCGAATTCTGGGGCGACTTTTCGCAGAACCGCGGCGCCGTCGCCGGGCTGGCGATGGTGATCGCGCTGGTGCTCGTGGCGATCTTCGCCGACTGGATCGCGCCGCACTCGCCGATCGAGCAGTTCCGCGAAGCCACGCTGACGCCGCCTTCGTGGCACGAGGGCGGCACCACGAAGTTCCTGCTGGGCACCGATGCGCTGGGCCGCGACATCCTCTCGCGGCTGATCCACGGCTCGCGGCTGTCGCTGTTCATCGGCTTCATCTCGGTCACGCTCTCGCTGGCGCTGGGCGTCGTGCTGGGGCTGCTCGCCGGCTTCCTGCGCGGCATCACCGAGATCTTCATCATGCGGCTGATGGACGTGATGCTGGCGCTGCCCAGCCTGCTGCTGGCGATCGCCGTCGTCGCGATCCTGGGGCCGGGGCTGATCAACGCGATGTACGCGATCGCGATCGTGCTGCTGCCGCATTACGTGCGCCTGGCGCGGGCCGCGGTGATCGGCGAGACCGGCAAGGAATACGTGGCCGCCGCGCGCATCGCCGGGGCGGGCCCGCTGCGGCTGATGTTCAACACCGTGCTGCCCAACTGCACGGCGCCCTTGATCGTGCAGGCGACGCTGGGCTTCTCGACCGCCATTCTCGATGCGGCGGCGCTGGGTTTCCTCGGCCTGGGCGCGCAGCCGCCGACACCGGAGTGGGGCTCGATGCTGGCCGACGCGCTGGAGTTCATCCAGCGCGCGTCGTGGGTGGTGACGTGGCCGGGCCTGGCGATCCTGATCACGGTGCTGGCGTTCAACCTGATGGGCGACGGGCTGCGCGACGCGCTCGACCCGAAGCTCAAGCGCTGACCATGGCCGCGCTGCTCGACATCCGCAACCTCACGGTCGAATTCGGCACCGTCGCCGCGCCGTTTCGCGCGGTCGACAGCGTGGACCTCGCGGTCAACGAAGGCGAGATCGTCGGCATCGTCGGCGAATCGGGCTCGGGCAAGAGCGTCACCGCGCTGGCGCTGATGGGGCTGGTCGATTTTCCGGGACGGGTCAGCGCCGACGCGCTGAACTTCCTGGGCCACGATCTGCTGGGCCTGTCGGATTCGGCGCGGCAGAAGATCGTCGGCCGCGACATCGCGATGATCTTCCAGGACCCGATGACGAGTCTCAATCCCTGTTATACGGCGGGCTTCCAGTTGATGGAGACGCTGGCGGTCCACGAGGGCGGCAGTCGCGCGGCGCGCCGGGCGCGGGCGCTGGACCTGCTTATGCAGGTCGACATCCCGGATCCGAAGTCGCGGCTGGAGGCGTTCCCGCACCAGCTCTCCGGCGGGATGTCGCAGCGGGTGATGATCGCGATGGCGCTCGCGTGCAATCCGAAGCTGCTGATTGCCGACGAGCCGACGACGGCGCTGGACGTGACGGTGCAGGCGCAGATCCTCGACTTGCTGCGCAGCCTGCAGCGCGAGCGCAACATGGCGCTGCTGCTGATCACCCACGACCTCGCGGTCGTCTCGGAAATGGCGCACCGCGTGATCGTGATGTACGCCGGCCGGCAGGTCGAGACCGGCGCGCTGCCGGAGGTCTTCGAGCGGCCGCACCATCCGTACACCGAGGCGCTGCTGGCGTCGCTGCCTGAGCACAACGCGGGCCGCGCGCGGCTGGCCACCTTTCCAGGCGTGGTGCCCGGCCAGTACGATCGCCCCACCGGCTGCCTGCTCGCGCCGCGCTGCAAGTACGCGCAGGACCGCTGCCGCGCCGAGGCGCCCGGGATGACGCGAGTCGGCCAGGGGCAGGTGCGCTGCCACTTTCCGCTCAACAGCCTGGCGGCGACGGGGCCGACCACCGAGTACTTTCCGGCGAGCCTGACATGACGCTCATGCCGCTGCTGACCGCCACCAACCTGACCCGCCACTACACGGTGTCGGGCGGGCTGTTCAAGCCCAAGGTGGTCGTGCGCGCGCTCGATGGCGTGTCGTTCGAGTTGCCCGCCGGGCGCACGCTGGCTGTGGTCGGCGAGTCGGGCTGCGGCAAGTCGACGCTGGCGCGCCAGATCACGATGATCGAGACGCCGACCGCGGGCGAGTTCTGGCTCGACGGCATCGAGATGACCCGCGCCGACAAGCTGCAGCGCAAGATGGCGCGGCCGCTGGTGCAGATGGTGTTCCAGAATCCGTTCGCCTCGCTCAATCCGCGCAAGCGCATCGGCACCATGCTCGAAGAGCCGCTGTTGATCAACACGCCGCTGACCGCGGGCGAGCGCGAGGACCAGGCGCGGGCGATGATGGCAAGGGTGGGCCTGCGGCCCGAGCATTACCGGCGCTTTCCGCACATGTTCTCCGGAGGGCAGCGCCAGCGCGTGGCGGTGGCCCGGGCGCTGATGCTCAATCCCAAGATCGTCGTCGCCGACGAGCCCGTCTCGGCGCTCGACGTGTCGATCCAGGCGCAGGTGCTCAACCTGCTGATGGACCTGCAGGACGAACTGGGCGTGGCCTACCTGTTCATTTCGCACAACCTCGCCGTCGTCGAGCACATCGCGCACGATGTGCTGGTGATGTACCTGGGCAAGGTGGTCGAGTCCGGCACCAAGGAGGCGCTGTTCGCCACGCCCCGCCACCCGTACACCCGCGCGCTGCTCGCCAGCACGCCGTCGCTCGACCCCGCGCAGCGCCGCACGAAAAATCGTCCTCAGGGGCGAACCCTCGTCCCCGATCAACCCGCCCCCCGGCTGCGCGTTCCACAAGCGCTGCCTGCACTCGCTTCCCAGGTGCGCCGCCGAAGTCCCGCTCTTGCGAACCTTCGGCGCGCAACAAGTAGCCTGCCATCGCGCCGAAGAGCTGGAATAGCCCGATTCACGTTGACGCCCCCTGAGCCTTTAGGCATGATCCGCCGATGCTCGCATTCATCATCCGCCGCGTGATGCAGTCGGCCGCCGTCATGCTGACCGTCGCGTTCGTCGCCTTCGGCCTGTTCAACTTCGTCGGCGACCCGGTGGCCTCGATGCTGGGCCAGGACGCGACGCCGGACGACCGGGCGCGGCTGCGCGCCGACCTGGGCCTGGACGATCCGTTCTACAAGCAGTTCGCCAGCTTCGTCGGCAACGCGGTCAAGGGGGAATTCGGTCTGTCGCTGCGGCAGGGCCGCAAGGTGTCGACGCTGCTCAAGGAGCGGATGCCGGCCACGCTGGAGTTGTCATTCACCGCGGCCATCCTGGCGCTGGTGCTGGGCATCCCGATGGGGGTCTATACGGCGTTGCGACGAAATTCCTGGTTCTCGCAGGTATTGCTGACCATATCGCTGGTCGGGGTGTCGCTGCCGACCTTCCTGATCGGCATCTACCTGATCCTGATCTTCGCGGTGCTGCTGGGCTGGCTGCCTTCGTTCGGGCGCGGTGACGTGACCGCGCTGGGCTGGTGGACGACTGGCTACCTGACGCAATCGGGGCTGAAAGCCATCATCCTGCCCTCAATCACGCTCTCTCTCTTCGTGATGACGCTGGTGATGCGCCTGGTCCGCTCCGAAATGCTGGAAGTGCTGCGCACCGATTACATCAAGTTCGCGCGCGCCCGCGGCCTGACCGACCGCTCGGTGCACTTCGGCCACGCGCTGATGAACACGCTGGTGCCGGTGATCACCATCGTCGGCCTGCAGCTGGGCGGCATCATCGCCTTCGCCATCATCACCGAGACCGTCTTCCAGTGGCCGGGCATGGGCCTGCTGTTCATCCAGGCCGTCCAATTCGCCGACATCCCGGTGATGGCCGCCTACCTGTGCCTGATCGCGCTGATCTTCGTGATCATCAATCTGATCGTCGATTTGCTCTATTATGCGGTCGATCCGCGGCTGCGCATCGACCGCGCGACCACCGGGCACTGAAGCCTTGCCGTATTCGCACCGGATTCCACCTCAAGCCCCGCAGGGAGTGCATGCATGAACAAGCCCGTCGATTTGCCCCTCGATGCCGTCAACCGCGTGCGCGAGTTTCACGATGAGCTGACCACGATACGCCAGGACCTGCACCGGCATCCGGAGCTGGGCTTCGAGGAACATTACACGGCCGAAGTCGTCGCCCGCGAGCTGACCCGGCTGGGCATCGAGCACCACCGCGGCCTGGGCAAGACCGGCATCGTCGGCGTCATCCACGGCCAGCGCAGCGACAGCGGCCGCTCGATCGGCCTGCGCGCCGACATGGACGCGCTGCCCATGCACGAGGAAAACGCCTTCGCGCACAAGTCGACGATCCCCGGCAAGATGCATGGCTGCGGGCACGACGGCCACACGACGATGTTGCTCGGCGCGGCGCGCTACCTGAGCGCGACGAAGAAATTCAACGGCACCGTGTACCTGATCTTCCAGCCGGGCGAAGAGGGTTATGCGGGAGCCCGGGCGATGATGGAAGACGGCCTGTTCGAGCGCTTTCCCGCCGACGAGATCTATGCGCTGCACAACTGGCCCGGACTGCCGGCCGGCAAGATCGGGCTGCGCCCGGGACCGACGATGGCCGCCGCCGACCGGGTGACCATCCACATCGAGGGCCGCGGCGGCCACGGCGCGCATCCGCATGCGGCGATCGACCCGGTCGTCGTCGCCGCCCACATCATCGTCGCCGCGCAGAGCATCGTCAGCCGCGGCATCAACCCGATCGACACCGCGGTGATCAGCCTGTGCCACATCAACGCCGGCCATCAGGATGCGATGAGCGTGATCCCGCGCGAGGCGCGGATCGTCGGCACGGTGCGCACGTTCAAGCCGGAGACGCAGGACTTCATCGAGCAGCGGCTGGCGCAGCTCGTGTCGTCGATCGCCACCGCCTTCGGCGCCCGGGCGACGCTGCACTTCGAGCGCGTCTATCCGGCGACGGTGAACACGCAGCGCGAATCGGAGTTCGCGCGCGACGTCGCCATCGCGCTGGTCGGCGAGGAGAACGTGGTCTGGAACCTGGACCCGAGCATGGGCTCCGAGGACTTTTCGTTCATGCTGCAGAAGAAGCCGGGCTGCTACCTGCGGCTGGGGCAGGGCGGGATGGAGTCCGGCTGCTTCCTCCACAACACGACGTACGACTTCAACGACGAGGTCATTCCGCTGGGCGCCGGCTTGCTGGCGGCGCTGGCAGAGCGGGCCTTGCCGCTTGGCTAGCGTTCGCATCCTGGGGCGCTTCCAGGACGCGTGGGACAGCGACGTCGCCCACAGCTTCCGCAACTCGCCGATCACCATCGTCGCGGCGATCGCGCTGGCGATCTGCCTGATCGCCGCGGGGTTCGCCCCGTGGCTGGCGCCGCACAATCCGTTCGACCTGAAGACGCTGAACCTGCTCGACGCGCTCACGCCGCCGGCGTGGATCCAGGGCGGCAAGGCGATGTTTCCGCTGGGCACCGACGACCAGGGGCGCGACCTGCTCTCGGCCATCATGTTCGGCTCGCGCGTGTCGCTGGTCGTGGGGCTGGTGTCGGTGTTCTTCGCGATGCTGATCGGCGTCTCGCTGGGCCTGCTGGCCGGCTACGCCGGGGGCAAGACCGAGGCGTTCATCATGCGCGTGGCCGACGTGCAGCTGTCGTTTCCGGCGATCCTGATCGCGCTCCTGATCAGCGGCGTGGCGCGCGCCGCGTTCCCGGGCGAAGCGCAGGACCAGCTTGCCATCGTGGTGCTGGTCATCGCGATCTCGCTGGCCAACTGGGTCCAGTACGCGCGGACCGTGCGCGGCTCGACGCTGGTCGAGAAGAACAAGGAGTACGTGCAGGCGGCGCGGGTGATCGGCATCCATCCGGTCGCCATCATGTTCAAGCATGTGCTGCCCAACGCGCTGGGGCCGGTGCTGGTGCTGGCCACGATCAACATCGCCACCGCGATCATCACCGAGGCGACGCTGTCGTTCCTGGGCGTGGGCGTGCCGCCGACCGAGCCGTCGCTGGGCACGCTGATCCGCGTGGGCAACGACTTCATGTTTTCCGGCGAGTGGTGGGTGACCGTGTTTCCCGGATCCGCGCTGGTGGTCATGGTGTTGTCGGTCAACCTGCTGGGCGACTGGCTGCGCGACGCATTGAATCCGAAGCTGCGCTGACCATGGCCCAGACCACACCAGGCGGCGCGCCGCTGCTCGAAGTCCGCAACCTGAAGGTCGAATTCCCGACCCGCCGCGGCACGCTGGTCGCCGTCGACGACGTGTCGTTCGCGATCGCGCCCGGCGAAGTGCTGGGCGTGGTCGGCGAATCGGGCGCGGGCAAGTCGCTGACCGGCGCCGCGATCATCGGCCTGCTCGAGCCGCCGGGGCGCATCGCCGCCGGCCAGGTCCTGCTCGAAGGCGCGCGCATCGACAACCTGCCGCCGGAGGCAATGCGGAAGATCCGCGGCCGCAAGATCGGTGCGATCTTCCAGGATCCGCTGACCTCGCTCAATCCGCTGTACTCGGTGGGCCGCCAACTGATCGAGACGATGCAGACGCACCTGGACATCAGCGCCGGCGCCGCGAAGCAACGCGCGATCGAATTGCTGCAATCGACCGGCATCCAGGCGGCCCAACAGCGGATCGAGCATTACCCGCACCAGTTCTCGGGCGGGATGCGCCAGCGCGTGGTCATCGCGCTCGCGCTGGCCGCGGAGCCAAAGCTGATCATCGCCGACGAGCCGACGACGGCGCTCGACGTGTCGATCCAGGCGCAGATCATCGCGCTGCTGAAGAAACTGTGCCGCGAGCACCGCACGGCGGTGATGCTGGTCACGCACGACATGGGGGTGATCGCCGAGACTGCCGACCGTGTGGCGGTGATGTACGCGGGGCGCATCGTCGAGATAGGGCCGGTCGCCGACGTGATCCACCGGCCCGAGCATCCGTACACTGTCGGGCTGATGGGCTCGATCCCGTCGCTGGTGACCGAGACCGAGCGCCTCGCGCAGATCGACGGCGCGATGCCGCGGCTGAACGCGATCCCCGCCGGGTGCGCGTTCAATCCGCGCTGCACGCGGGTGTTCGAGCGCTGCCGCAGCGAGCGGCCGAACCTCATTCCGGTGAACACGACACAGGCGGCCTGCTGGCTGCACGCCCGATGAGCGCGCTGCCGGCCGGACTTTCCCCTTCTGCCGCGCCTGCGTCAGGTCCGGCCGCGGCAGACGGGCGCGCACCCGCACCGCTGGTGGATCTCACCGACGTCGCCAAGTACTTCGACGTCTCGGCGCCATGGCTGAATCGCGTCCTCGAGCGCCAGGGCCGACGTCTGCTGCACGCGGTCGACGGCGTGACCTTCCAGATCCACGCGGGCGAGACGCTGGCGCTGGTCGGGGAGTCGGGCTGCGGGAAGTCGACCATCGCCCGGCTGATCGTCGGCCTCTACGCGCCGACGCGGGGCATGATCCGCTTCGACGGGCAGGACACCTCGATCCTGCGCGCGGCGGCGGGGCGCACGCTGCGCCGACGGCTGCAGATGATCTTCCAGGACCCGTACGCCAGCCTGAATCCGCGCTGGACCGTGGGCGACATCGTCGCCGAGCCGATCCGCGCGCACGAATTGATCCAGGACAAGGCTGCGGTGCTCGATCGCGCCGGCGAACTGCTCAGCCACGTGGGCCTGGCCGCGGCCGACCGGGAGAAGTATCCGCACCAGTTCTCGGGCGGTCAGCGCCAGCGCATCTCGATCGCGCGCGCGCTGGCCAGCAATCCCGAGTTCCTGGTCTGCGACGAGCCGACCTCGGCGCTGGACGTCTCGGTGCAGGCGCAGGTGCTGAACCTGATGAAGGACCTGCAGCGCGAACTGAAGCTGACCTACCTGTTCATTTCGCATAATCTCGCCGTCGTTCACCACATCGCCGACCGCGTCGGCGTGATGTACCTCGGGCGCATCGTCGAGCTCGCGGACAAGCGCACGATCTTCGGCGCCCCGCAGCACCCCTACACGCGGATGCTGCTCGACGCGGTGCCCGACCTGAACATGACCGGCAAGTCGCGCACGCCGGTGGCGGGGGAAGTGCCGAATCCCCTGAATCCCCCCTCAGGCTGCACCTTCCACCCGCGCTGCCCCCACGCCAACGAGCGCTGCAAGACCGAAATCCCGCTCCTCAAGCAAGCCCCCGCGGGCGGCGAAGTCGCGTGCCACGCGATAGAAGAGCGGCGGATCTGACTCAAGTGGGGTCAGACCCCGATTAGATGCCGAAGGATACGATGCCGTAGTATGCGACGCCGTAGGATTCGTTTCGGCGTTCCTCACCAAATTTGGTCAGAACCCAACTAACCGCGGGTGGCCTGCCCCGGATCGAACTCCAGCAGATCCACCCTGGCAGCGGGCACCCAGCCGGTCTTTCGGTGTTCCGCGACGACATTGGTGAAAATCCCCCCCCGCACGTACCACTTGGCGGTGATGCGCATGAAGCGCGGGGCGGTGGCTTCGACCAGGTCGTCGAGGATGCGGTTGGTGACCGCCTCGTGGAAGGCGCCTTCGTTCCGGTAACTCCACATGTAGAGCTTCAGGCTCTTCAGCTCGACGCAGGTGGCGTCGGGGATGTAGTCGATGACGACGGTCGCGAAATCCGGCTGCCCGGTGAGCGGGCACAGGCAGGTGAACTCGGGGACTTCCATGTGGATCTGGAAATCGCGGCCGGGCCGGGGATTGGGAAACGTCTCCAGGGTCTTGCTCGGGGTCGATGACATGGGGGTGTCCCGGGCAAATCGCACGGGGTGGGGGAGTTGGGTTCGGCTATAATTGTACGCTTTCACCGACATCCACCGCCGTGCTCTGCTGCGGCCCCTGCGTGTCACGGGTGCAGCGGTTCGGCCAGCCGAAAAAATCACAAGTGCGCCTAAGCTCCATAAAACTGTCGGGTTTCAAGTCCTTCGTCGATCCCACGCACATCCCCACGCCCGGCCAGCTGGTCGCCATCGTCGGCCCCAACGGCTGCGGCAAGTCCAACGTCATCGACGCGGTGCGCTGGGTGCTGGGCGAGTCCAAGGCTTCCGCCCTGCGCGGTGAGTCGATGCAGGACGTCATTTTCAACGGCGCCGGGGACCGCAAGCGGGTCGGCCGCGCCAGCGTCGAGCTCGTGTTCGACAACAGCCTGGGCCGCGTCGGCGGCCAGTGGGGCCAGTTCGCCGAGTTGTCGATCAAGCGCGTGCTCACGCGCGAAGGCGACTCGACCTATTACATCAACAGCCAGATCGTGCGCCGCCGCGACATCACCGACCTGTTCATGGGCACCGGCCTGGGGCCGCGCGCCTACGCCATCATCGAACAGGGAATGATTTCCCGGATCATCGAGGCCAAGCCCGAGGAAATGCGGGTGTTCCTCGAGGAAGCCGCCGGCGTCTCCAAGTACCGCGAGCGCCGCCGCGAGACCGAAGCCAGGCTGTCCGACGCCAAGGACAACCTGGCCCGGATCGACGACATCCGGCGCGAACTCGGCAGCCAGCTCGAAAAGCTGGAAGCGCAGGCCAAGGTCGCCGCCGAGTACCGCGACTTCGAAGCGCGTCTGCACATCGCGCAGCAGGTCGTGTGGTCGACGCGGATGCAGGAGGCGGGCCGCACCCGCGAAAAGCTGACGGCGGACATCGCGCAGCTGACGGCGGACCTCGAAGGACTGCAGGCGCGGTTGCACGAAAAGGACGCGCAGATCGAGGTGCAAAAGTCCTCCCACTATCAGGCCGGCCACGCGCTGCATGCGGCGCAGGCCGAGTTCTACGCCGCCAACGCGGAAGTCTCGCGTCACGAGCAGCAGCTGCAGTACGCCCGCGACAGCCAGCAGCGGCTGGCCGAGCAGATGGCCGATATCCGCGCGCAACTGGTGGCGCTGGAGGCGCAGCAGGCGCAGGCGGCCGGGGAATTACAGGCCGCGGAAGCCGCGCTCGAGACGGCGATCGGCGGCCACGAGCAGACGGGGCAGGTCGAGCAGGCCGCGACCCAGGCGCTGCCCGCGCTGGAGCAGGCGGTACGCACCGCGACCCAGGCGCAGGGCGAGGTCGATCGCGCGCTGGGCGAGGCCGAGCAGGGCCTGCGCGTCAACGACGCGAATCACGCGAACGCCGGCAAGGCGCTGGCGCAATGGGTCGCGCGGCGCGAGCGGCTGGAAGCGGAGCAGCGGCAGGTGGCCGCGCCGGTGACCAGCCAGATCGAGGCCGTCCAGGAGCAGATGGAGCAGGAGCAGGCGACGCTGGCGGAGCAGGAAGCCGAAATTGCCGAGCAGAACGAGCGCGTCGAGCGCGCGCGCCAGCAGCGCACCGCCGCCGCGCAGCAGGCGCAGCAGGCGCGGACCGCGCTCACCGAACTCGAGGCGCGCCTGGGCGCGCTCGCCGGCTTGCAGGCCAAGCTCGAAAACAGCCCGGAGCGGGAGTCGTGGCTGAAGGCGCAGGGCCTCACCGGCGCCCGGCATCTGTGGCAGGCCATCCAGGTCGCCACCGGCTGGGAGAACGCCCTCGAAGCCGTGCTGCGCGAGCGCCTGAACGCGCTGGGCATAGCCGACCTCGAGGTCACCGGCGACTGGGCCGACACGCCCAAGCAGTTGTCGGTCTACGCGCAGGCCGGCCGCAGCGATAGCGATAGCGCAGGAGCCGACGCCGACAGCGGCTCGCTGCTGGCGATGGTCGAGTACCGCGACCGGCGCGTGGCGGGCCTGGTCCGCCACTGGCTGCACGGCGTGCGCTGTGCCGAGTCGCTGGCGGTGGCGCTGGCGCAACGCGGCACCCTCGATGTGGGGCAGACGCTGGTCACCCCGCAAGGCCATCTGGTGACGCCGTACAGCGTGACCTACTTCGCCCCGGATAGCGAATTGCACGGCGTGCTCGCGCGGCAGCGCGAAATTGACGAGCTGACCGCAGGTCATGCACAGCAGAAGGCCGCCACCGCCAGGCTGGAAGCGGCGCTCGCCGAAGCCGAGTCCTCGGTCAAGCGCGCCCAGGACGAGTACCACCTTCTTACCGCAGCAATCGGCAGCCAGCAGCGGCGCGCCCACGATCTCGAACTCGAATTGATGCAATTGCGCGCGGCGGCGGAGACCGCGCAGAAGCGCCTGCAGCAGATCGAGCGCGAGTTGGGCGAAATCGCGCAATCCCACGCGCAGGAAAAGGCGTCCCAGTCGGCGCTGGAGTCGGCCAAGGCCGAACTGCAGGAGAAACGCCGCCGGCTGCTCGATCAGCGCGAAGCGCGCCGCGGCGAGCGCAACGAGGCCGAGGTGAAGCTGACCAAAGGCCGCGAGGCGTTGCGCGCGGCCGAGCGCGCGACGCAGGAAGCGCGCTTTGCCGAACGCGCGGGCCGCGACCGGCTGGCCGACCTGCAACGGCGGATCGCCGCGCAGGCGGAACAGCACGCCAGGCTCGCCGCCCAGGCGGGCAAGCTCGAAGGCGACGCCGGGATCGTCGACCTGACGCCCATCGATGCGGCGCTGCAGGCGCAATTGCAGGTGCGGCAGGTCAAGGAAGCCGCGCTCGCCGCCGCGCGCGACCAGCTCGAAGGCATCGAGGGCACGCTGCGCGCGCTCGAAGAGGAGCGGATGCGCATCGAACAGGACATGCAGCCGGCGCGCGCGCGGATCGAGGAAGTGCGGCTGAAGGAACAGGCCGCGCTGCTGCAGGAGCAGCAGTACGCCGAGCAGTTGCAGGCGGTCGGCGCGGACCTGGCCAAGGTCGCCGAACTGATCCTGGGCGGAGCGCGCTCGTCGCTCGCCGAAATCGACCGGCTGCAAAAGGGCATCGCGGCGCTGGGCGCGGTGAACCTGGCGGCGCTCGAGGAGCTCAATGCCTGCCGCGAGCGCAAGGACTATCTCGACAAGCAGGCGGCCGACCTGACCGAAGCGTCGGACACCTTGATGAACGCCATCCGCCGCATTGACCGCGAGACGCGCGCGCTGCTGCAGGAGACCTTTGACTCGGTCAACCTGCATTTCGGCAAGCTGTTCCCGACGCTGTTCGGCGGCGGGCAGGCGAAGCTGATGATGACGGGCGAGGAAATCCTCGACGCCGGCGTCCAGGTGCTCGCGCAACCCCCGGGCAAGCGCAACACGTCGATCCACCTGCTCTCGGGCGGCGAGAAAGCATTGACCGCGATCTCGCTGGTGTTCGCGATCTTCCAGCTCAACCCGGCGCCGTTCTGCCTGCTCGACGAGGTCGACGCGCCGCTGGACGACGCCAACACCGAGCGCTTCGCGCGCCTGGTGCAGGCGATGTCGACCAGCACGCAGTTCCTCTACATCAGCCACAACAAGATCTCGATGGAAATGGCAAGCCAGCTGGTCGGCATCACGATGCCCGAAGCCGGCGTTTCGCGGGTCGTCGCCGTGGACATCGCCGAAGCGGTGGGCATGGCGGAACCCATTGCGGCATGACTCCAGGCGGATACCGGCGACTATGAGCACCCTGCAAATCGGACTACTGATCATCGGCGCCGTGCTGGTCATCGCCGTGTACGGGTACAACAAGCTCCAGGAGCGGCGGATCCGGCGCCGGATGGACGAGGCGTTCAAGACCACTGCCGATCCGCTGCTCGATCCGGCGCCCGAAGAAAAACCCGAGGCGCGCGAGCGCATCGAGCCAAGCATGGCGGCGGCGGCCGGCGGCGGGGACGGCGCGCCGCCATTCAATCCGGCCGCCGGTTCGGTCGAGGCCGTCGCGCCGCCCATGCCGCCGCGGGAACAAGACGCGCTCCTCCCGGTCGCGGAACCCGAGCCGCCGCTCGAGCGCGGCTCGCCGCCGCTGGCCGGCGAGCCGGTCGGCGGCGAATTGCCCGATCCGGACATCGAATGCGTGGCGCGGCTGCAGGCCGTCCAGCCGATCCCGGGCGGATTGCTGATGGATGCGGTCGAGTTCGCCTACGCCAAGCCGTGCCGCTGGGTCGGCCGGCAGGTCTCCGGCGTGTGGTCGCCGATCCGCGATACCGAGTCGTACACCGAAGTGGCGGCCTGCCTGGTGCTGGCGGACCGCTCTGGGGCACTGACCGAACAGGGCTACACGGTCTTCCGGGGGGTGATCGAAGAGTTGGGCCAGGCAATACCAGCGGCGACCATCATCGCCGAGCGCGCCGACGAACTCGAGCGCGCCGCCGAGCTCGATGCGTTCTGCGCCGACGTCGACATCCAGATCGGCCTCAACCTGCAACGCCGCGATGGCGGGCGGTGGACGGGCACGCGTCTGCGCGGCGTCGCTGAGGCCTCCGGTTTCCGCCTCAACGGCAGCGGCGCGTTCGACTACGTGAGCGAGGAGAGCGGCGTGCTGCTGTTCCGCCTGCAGAACCGCGAGGACCAGCCGCTGCTGGCCGAATCGATGAGGCTGCTCGCGACCGGCGGCATTACGCTGCTGCTCGACGTGCCGCGCGTGCCGGACGCGGTCAAGGTGTACGACCAGATGCGCACGCTGGCCAAGCGGCTGGCGACGACGCTGGACGCCGAACTCGTCGACGACAAGGCCAGGCCGCTGACCGACGCCGGGCTGGGGACGATCCGTTCGCAATTGCAGACCGTCCAGGCGACGATGCGCGCCAAGGGCATCGAACCCGGCGGCGCGCGGGCGCTGCGGCTGTTCACCTGACGCGCGGCGGCCCGCGCGATGACCTCGCCTCCAGCCGCCGCCGGCATTCCCGCCGCCGTTCGTGACCGCGCGCAGGTTCTGCGCGAGGCGCTCGAGACCCACAACTACCGCTACTACGTGCTCGACGCGCCCAGCGTCAGCGACGCCGAGTACGACGGGCTGTTCCGCGAGCTTCAGGCGCTGGAGCAGGAATATCCGCAACTGCTGACCCCGGACTCGCCGACCCAGCGCGTAGGGGCGACGCCGTCGAATGCGTTCGCCCCGGTGACGCATCGTGCCCCGATGCTGTCCCTGAACAATGCCTTTGCCGATGCCGATGTCGAGAACTTCGACCGCCGCGTGCGCGAAGGCCTCGACCACGAAAGCGTCGCGTACGCGGTCGAACCGAAGTTCGACGGCCTGGCGATCAGCATGACCTACGAGGGCGGCGCGCTGGTCCGCGGCGCGACGCGCGGCGACGGCTACACCGGCGAGGACGTGACGGCGAACCTGCGCACCATTGCCGCGATCCCGCTGCGCCTGCACGGGCGCGCGGATCGCTTACCCCCGTTCATCGAGGTGCGCGGCGAGGTGCTGATGTTGAAGCGCGACTTCGAGGCGCTGAACGCGGCCCATGCGGCGGCTGGCGAGAAGACCTTCGTGAACCCGCGTAACGGCGCCGCCGGCGCGCTGCGCCAGCTCGACCCGAAGATCACCGCGTCGCGGCGGCTGCACTTTTTCGCCTACGGCATCGGCGCGGTGGAGTGGGGCGCGGCCGCCCCGCCGGCGACGCACGACGCGCTGATGCAGAGACTGGCGGACTGGCGCTTTCCGGTGGCGGCCGAGCGCGATGTGGTGCAAGGCCTGGCGGGATTGCTCGACTACTACCGGCGCATCGGCGCGCAACGCACGGCGCTGCCCTTCGAGATCGACGGCGTCGTCTACAAGGTCAACGACCTGGCGCAGCAGGCGAGCCTGGGCTTCGTGTCGCGGGCGCCGCGCTACGCCATCGCGCACAAGTTCCCGGCCGAGGAAATGCTCACCGAAGTTCTGGACATCGACGTCCAGGTCGGGCGCACCGGCGCGCTGACGCCGGTCGCGCGCCTGAAACCCGTTTTCGTCGGCGGCGTCACCGTCACCAACGCGACGCTGCACAACGAGGACGAGATCCGGCGCAAGGACGTGCGCATCGGCGACACCGTGGTGGTGCGTCGCGCGGGGGACGTGATACCGGAAGTCGTGCGGGTGCTCGTGGAAAAGCGCAGCGGGGCCGAGCGCGAGTTCGCGATGCCGTCGCAGTGCCCCGTGTGCGGCTCGCACGTCGAGCGGCCCGAGGACGAGGCGGCGACGCGCTGCACCGGCGGCCTGGTTTGCGGCGCGCAGCGGAAGCAGGCGCTGCTCCACTTTGCTTCGCGCCGCGCGATGGATATCGAAGGCCTGGGCGAGAAGATGGTCGACCAGCTCGTCGAGGGCAACCTGGTACGCACGCCGGCAGACCTGTACAAGCTGGGCGTGGCGGCGCTCGCCGCGCTGGAGCGGATGGCGGAGAAGTCGGCGGCCAACCTGCATGCGGGCATCGAGAAGAGCAAGCGGACGACGCTGACCCGTTTCATCTACGCGCTGGGCATCCGCCACGTCGGCGAGACCACGGCGAAGGACCTGGCGCAGCATTTCGGCAAGCTCGACGCGCTGTTGGCGGCTGACGAGGCCGGTCTGCTCGAAGTGCGCGACGTCGGCCCGGTGCTGGCCGCGTCGATCCGCCAGTTCTGCCTCGAGAAACACAATCGGCAGGTGATCGACGAACTGCGGGCCGCGGGGGTCACCTGGCCCGAGACCGAGCAGGCCGCGAAGTCGGCCGGACGGCTGACCGGGATGACCTTCGTGCTGACCGGCACGTTGCCGGCGTTGAGCCGCGACAGCGCGAAGGAACTGATCGAACAGCACGGCGGCAAAGTGACCGGCAGCGTCTCGAAAAAGACCTCGTACGTCGTCGCCGGCGTCGAAGCCGGCAGCAAGCTGGACAAGGCAGAAGAACTGGGCGTGCCGGTGATCGACGAAGCGCAGTTGCTGGCGATGATCGAATGAGCAAAGTGGAAACCGATGCCGTAGGATGGGTGGAGCGCAGCGATACCCATCGATGGTGGGTGGAGCGCAGCGATACCCATCTCGTTGACGTCGCCGGCATCGATTTTCCGGCCCGCAATCGGGTTGCGGCAATTTCCGCCCGGTTCTCTCCGAACCCGACGATGGGTATCGCTGCGCTCCACCCATCCTACGAATGACCGATAGAACGAGATATATGAAAAAAGTCACCAAAGTCGTGTTCCCCGTCGCCGGGCTGGGCAGCCGGTTCCTGCCCGCGACCAAGGCGAGCCCGAAGGAGATGCTGCCGGTCGTCGACAAGCCGCTGATCCAGTACGCGGTGGAGGAGGCGGCCGAGGCGGGGATCACCGACATGATCTTCATCACCGGGCGCAACAAGCGCGCGATCGAGGATCACTTCGACAAGGCGTACGAGCTCGAGACGGAGCTGACCGCAAAGAACAAGATGGCGTTGCTCGAAGTCGTGCAGAGCGCCGCGCCGAAGGGCATCAACTGCATCTACATCCGGCAGACCGAAGCGCTGGGCCTGGGCCATGCGGTGCTGTGCGCGCAGCCGGTGGTCGGCGACGAGCCGTTCGCGATCATCCTGGCCGACGATCTGATCGACAGCAAGGTATCGGTGATGCGGCAGATGATCGCGCTCTACGAGGAGCAGGGCCATTCGCTGATCGGCGTCGAGAACATCCCGCGCGCGAATACGGGCTCGTACGGCATCGTCGCGACCGACCCGGTCGGCCCGCGGCTGGGGCGGATCACCAGGATTGTCGAAAAACCCAAGCCTGAGGTTGCGCCGTCGACGCTGGGGGTGGTCGGGCGCTATCTGCTCTCGGGCAGCATCTTCAACCACCTGCGCAACCTCAAGCCCGGCTCGGGCGGCGAACTGCAACTCACCGACGCGATCGCCAGCATGCTGGACGACGTGCCGGTCTATGCCTACGAGTTCGAAGGCAAGCGCTACGACTGCGGCGACAAGCTCGGGTACCTGGAAGCAACCGTGGCGTTCGGGTTGAAACACCCGGAAGTAGGGGAGGGGTTTGCCGCGTATTTGCGAACCCTGAAGTAGGATGGGTGGAGCGCCGTCCTAGATGGTGGAGCGCAGCGATACCCATCAATAGCGGCGCGCGTGCGTGCGGTGCGTCACGAGATGGTCGCTGCCTCACCATCCTCCGGAGTTCGTTGGCGCGAATCGGGCTGACCGCTTTTGTGGTGTTTTGTTGATTTGTACCCGGGGCTCCGGTATCGTGGGCCCCTTCCGAAGGAGCACGGCCATGGCGACCAACAAATCCCTGAACGACGCCCAGATCATCCAGGCGGTGCGGGCATCGCCGGGCAACCGGGTCAAGGTGGCGGTGTCGGACATCGACGGCATCCTGCGCGGCAAGTACATCCACAAGGAAAAGTTCTACTCGGCGGCGGAGAGCGGCTTTGGCTTCTGCGACGTCGTGTTCGGCTGGGATTCGTCGGACGTCTGCTACGACAACACGAAAATCACCGGCTGGCACAAGGGCTTTCCCGATGCAGTCGCGCGGATCGACCTGTCGACCTTCCGCACCGTGCCCTGGGACGATCACGTGCCGTTCTTCCTGGGCAACTTCATCCGCACCGTCGATAGCAAGGAAGAACCGCTGCCGATCTGCCCGCGGCAGGTGCTGAAGAAGGTGCTGCAACGCGCCGAAACGCTGGGCTTCACCGTGATGACCGGGATGGAGTTCGAGTGGTTCAACTTCGCCGAGTCGCCGCATAGCTGGGCCGAGAAAAAGGGCCAGGCGCCGGAGCCGATCACGCCGGGCATGTTCGGCTATTCGCTGCTGCGGATGAACGAGAACCGCGAGTTCTTCAAGGCGCTGATGGAGGAGATGGCGGCCTTCCACGTGCCGATCGAGGGCCTGCACACCGAGACAGGGCCCGGCGTCTACGAGGCGGCGATCCTGTTCTCCGAGGCGCTGGAGCAGGCGGACCGCTCCATCCTGTTCAAGACCGGCGCGAAGGAGATCGGCTCCCGTTTCGGGATCATGCCCAGCTTCATGGCCAAGTGGAACCAGCACTATCCGGGGTGCAGCGGCCACGTCCACCAGTCGCTCTCCGACGGCAAGAGGAACCTGTTCTACGACCCCAAGGGCTCGCACAGCGGAATGAGCAAGTTGTTCGAAAGCTATCTCGCGGGCCAGGTCGCCTGCATGATGGAAATGGCGCCGATGATCTGGCCGACCATCAACAGCTACAAACGCCTGGTCGACGGCTTCTGGGCGCCGGTCAAGCCGACGTGGGGTGTCGACAACCGCACCGCCAGCTTTCGCGTCATCGCCGGTTCGCCCAAGGCGACGCGGCTGGAGACGCGTTGCCCGGGCGCCGACGTGAACCCGTACCTGGCAATGGCGGCGGTGATCGCCGCCGGCCTGCATGGGGTGGAAAAGAAGCTCAAGCTCACGGCCAAGCCCATCCACGGCACCAACCAGGGCGGCGAGAACATTCCGCGCGCCCCGCGCACCTTGATCGAGACCACCCGGATCTTCGAGCAGTCGGCGATCGCCCGCGACTGGTTCGGCGACGAGTTCGTCGATCACTTCGCCGCCACCCGCGACTGGGAATGGCGGCAGTGGCTCGACGGCGTCACCGATTGGGAATTGAAGCGCTATTTCGAGATCATTTGATCGAACGCGGCTTTGGCCCGCCGCACGCCACCTTACGATGACGTTTTCCTCACGAGCACAGCGACGATGACCATTTCCAGATTTGCCTTTCCCACGACCATCCATTTCGGCGCCGGCGCCTCCGCGCTCGTCGCCGACCACCTGAAGTCCAAGGGCGTCAAGCGCCCGCTGATCGTCACCGACAAGGGCCTCGCCCCGCTGCCCGTCGCGCGCAAATTCGCGCAGGCGCTGGCCGACGGCGGGCTGGCCGTCGCGACCTTTTCCGGCATCTGGGGCAACCCGATGGCCAGCATGGTGGGCACCGGCGTCGCAGCGTACCGGGCGCACGGCGCCGACGCGGTCGTCGGCTTCGGCGGCGGCGCGGCGCTGGACGTGGCCAAGCTGGTCGCGCTGATGGCGACTAACGCCGGCGACGACGTGCTCGAGTACGCGTGGGATCACCCGCAGGTGCGGACTATCGCCAATCCGCTGCCGTACTTCGTCGCATTGCCGACCACGTCGGGCACGGGCAGCGAAGTGGGGCGCTCGTCCGTCGTCTCCGACGACAAGACCCACGTCAAGAAAATCGTCTTCTCGCAGAGGCTGCTGGCCAAGGTCGTGTTCGCCGACCCGGCGCTGACGCTGGACCTCCCGCCGCAGATCACCGCGGCCACCGGCATGGATGCGCTCACGCACAACATCGAGTCGTACCTGTCGCCCGCCTACCATCCGCTGTGCGACGGCATCGCGCTCGAAGGGGTGCGCATCGCCGCGCGCGCGCTGCCGGTCGCCGTGCGCGAGCCGTCGAACCTGGCCGCCCGCGGCGACATGATGATGGCCTCGATGATGGGCGCGATCGCCTTCCAGAAGGACCTCGGCGCCGTGCACTCGTGCGCGCATGCGCTCTCGACCGTGGCCGACCTGCATCATGGCCTGGCCAACGGGATCATGCTCGACCACGTGATGCGCTTCAACCTGCCCGCCGCGGCCGGGAAGATGGCCGAGATGGCGCGCGTGGCGCAGGTCCCGGGCGCCGGCACGATGAACGAAGCCGATGCGGCCGCCGCGTTCATCGGATGGATCGTCCAGTTGAAAGCGCAGCTGGGAATCCCGGCGAAGCTGGCCGCCTCCGGCGTCAACCCCGGGCACATCGACGCGCTGGTCGCGGTGGCGATCGACGACATCTGTCACCAGACCAACCCGCGCCCCTGCACCCGCGAGGACTTCGCGCGGATATTCGCCGACGCGATCTGACTCGCATCAGCGCCCGGGCGGCAATGCGCCGGGCGCCTCCACCACCCGTATCCGATCCGGAATCGCCATGCTCAAGATCACCAACCCCGCCACCGGCAAGATCGTCGCCGAAGTCCTCGAAGACAACGCCGCCAGCATCAAGCGCAAGTACATGCTGGCCCGCGACGCCCAGCCGGCCTGGGCTGCGAAGTCGCTGGGCCACCGCACCAAGGTGATCCGGGCGTTCCGCGCCCAGGTCGCCGCGCGCAAGGACGAGCTCGCGCGCATCCTGGTGAGCGAGACCGGCAAGCCGCTGCAGCAGGCGATGAGCGAGCTGAACGGCCTGCTGCCCCGGATCGAGTTCTTCCTGGACCACGCGCGGAAGACGCTGCGGCCGCGCAAGGTGCACGACCAGGACGGGATGACGGAAGTGATCAGCCACGAGCCACTGGGCGTGATCGCCAACATCTCCGCGTGGAACTATCCGTATTTCGTCGGCGCCAACGTGTTCGTCCCCGCCTTGCTCACCGGCAACGCGGTGCTGTACAAACCGTCGGAGTTCGCCACCCGCACCGGCCTCGAGATCGCGGAAATGCTCTATGAGGCGGGGGTCCCGCAGACGGTGTTCACGACGGTGATCGGCACGGGCACGGTGGGCGCGGCGCTGTTGAAGCAGCCGGTCGACGGCGTGTTCTTCACCGGGTCGGCGGCGACCGGCAAGGCGATCGCGAAGGCGGTGGCGGGGCGCATGATCAAGCTGCAGCTCGAGCTGGGCGGCAAGGATCCGGTCTACGTCTGCGACGACGTCGATCCGGTGGCCGCGGCCGCGGGCCTGGCCGACGGCGCAATGTACAACGCCGGGCAGTCGTGCTGCGCCGTCGAGCGCATCTACGTCCACGAAAACATCTACCAGCCGTTCGTCGACGCGTTCATCAAGGAAGTGAAGGGCTTCAAGATCGGCGACCCGCTGGCCGAGGGCACCTACATCGGCCCGCTCACCCGCGCCCCGCAGATCAAGGTGCTCGAAGCCCAGATCGCCGACGCGACGAAAAAAGGGGCCAGGCTCGCCATCGGCGGCAAGCGGATCCGGACCCGCGGCCTGGGCAAGGGCAATTACTTCCAGCCCACCGTGCTGCTCGACGTCGACCATTCGATGACCGTGATGCGCGACGAGAGTTTCGGCCCCATCATCGGCATCCAGTCGGTGCAGGACGACGCCGAGGCGATGGTGCTGATGAACGACACGTCGTACGGCCTCACCGCCGGGGTCTTCACCAAGGACCGCAAGCGGGCGGAACGCATGCTCGGGCAAGCGCGCGCCGGGACCGTGTACTGGAACTGCTGCGATCGCGTGAGCCCGCGCCTGCCGTGGTCCGGCGTCGGCGATTCCGGCATAGGGCTGACGCTGTCGACCTACGGGATCGAGACGTTCACGCGGCCGAAGGCGTGGCACTTGCGCAAAGCCTGATGCGCCTCGTTGTTTTCGACCTCGACGGCACGCTGCTGACCGGGGACACCGACGAGTACTGGCTGCGTTTCCTGATCGACCGCGGGCTGGTCGATCACGGCGAGATCGAACAGCGCAACCAGGACATCCAGGCCCGCTATGTGCAAGGCCTCGCCTCGGCGGAAGAGTTCTGCTTCTTCTATCTGAGCCTGCTCAGCGCCCGCGCCCGCGCGGACCTCGACCGTCTGCATGCCGAGTTCATGCGCGAAATCATCATTCCACACCTGCCGCTCGCGGCGCTGGACTTGCTGCGCACGGAGCGGCCGCGCGCGGACCTGCTGGTGATGAGCACTGCGACGAATGCGTTTCTTGCCGCGCCGATCGCCCGCCATCTCGGCTTCGCCCACCTGATCGCGACCGATCCGGAGGAGGGCGCCGACGGGATGTTTACCGGCGGCTGCGTCGGGCTGCCCAACATGCGCGCGCACAAGGTCACGCGCCTGGAAGCGTGGCTGGCCGCGCGCGGGCAGCGGCTGAAAGATTTCGCGGAGACCTGGTTCTACAGCGATTCGCGCAACGATTTGCCGCTGCTCTCGCGCGTCACGCATCCGGTCGTGGTCGATCCCGATCCGGAGCTCGCCGCGCACGCGCTGGCCCGCGGCTGGACGGTGTTGCATATCCACCCGTCCGCCGCACAGGCCGGGCAACCCCCGGCGGTGGCCACGGTGGCCACCCCCCAGGCGAACTAGGAAACCACGGCGATGACGGCAATCCCAACGCATGCGGAGATCGTGGTCATCGGCGGCGGCATCGTCGGCTGCAGCACCGCCTATCACCTGGCGAAGCTGGGCCGGAAGGACGTCGTCCTGCTCGAGCGCAACAAGCTGACCAGCGGCTCGACCTGGCACGCGGCGGGCCTGGTCGGCCAGTTGCGCACCTCCGCCAACATCACCCAGCTGCTCAAGTACAGCGTCGAACTCTACGGCGCGCTGGAAGCGGAGACCGGCCAGGCAACGGGATGGAAGATGAACGGCGGCCTGCGCCTGGCGTGCAACGCCGAGCGGCTGACCGAGATCCGGCGCCAGGCCACGACCGCGCACAGCTTCGGCCTCGACATGCATCTGCTCTCGGCGAGCGAGGCGCGGGACCTGTGGCCGGTGATGGACGTGAGCGATGTCGTCGGCGCCGCCTTCCTGCCCACCGACGGGCAGGTGAATCCGTCGGACCTGGCGCTGGCCCTGGCCAAGGGCGCCCGGCAGCGTGGCGTGAAGATCATCGAGGATTGCCCGGTCACCGCGATCACCACGGAGCGCGGGCGCGTGACCGGCGTCGTCACGGCGCATGGCACCATCACCGCCGACATCGTGGTGAACTGCTGCGGCCAATGGGCGCGGCAGATCGGGGCGCTGGCCGGCGTCAACGTGCCGCTGGTCTCGGTCCAGCACCAGTACCTGATCACCGAACCCATTGCCGGCGTGCCGCGCTCGCTGCCCACGTTGCGCGACCCGGATCGTCTGATCTACTTCAAGGAGGAGGTTGGCGGCCTGGTGATGGGCGGCTACGAGCCCGATCCGATTGCGTGGGCGGAGCGCGGCGTGCCCGACAGCTTCGCCTTTCAATTGCTCGACGACAACTGGGAACACTTCGAGCCGCTGCTGGAGCAGGCGATCGCGCGCGTGCCGGCATTGCAGTCGGCCGGGATCAAGCAACTGATCAACGGCCCCGAATCGTTCACGCCGGACGGCAACTGGATGATAGGCGAGGCGCCGGAGGTGCGGAACTTCTACGTTGGCGCCGGCTTCAATGCGTTCGGCATCGCTTCCGCCGGCGGCGCCGGGCGGGCGCTGGCCGAATGGATCGCCGGCGGCGAGCCGCCGATGGACTTGTGGCCGGTCGACATCCGGCGCTTCGGCGCCCCGCACCGCTCGACCGGCTGGGTGCGCGCGCGGACGATGGAAGCCTACGCCAAGCACTACACGCTGGCCTTCCCGTCCGAGGAATACCGGAGCGCACGGCCGGCGCGCGTCTCGCCCCTGTACGAGCAACTGAAAGTGGCCGGTGCGTGCTTCGGCGAAAAGCTCGGCTGGGAACGCGCCAACTGGTTCGCGCCCGCCGGGGTCGAGGCGAAGGACATCTACACCTACGGCCGGCAGAACTGGTTTCCCCACGTCGGCGCGGAGCACCAGGCCTGCCGCGAGACGGCGGCGCTGTTCGACCAGTCGTCGTTCGCCAAATTCCTGCTGGCCGGGCCTGGCGCCGCGCGCGCGCTCGACCGGATCTGCGCGAATCACGTGACCCGCGCGCCCGGGACGCTGACGTACACGCAAATGCTCAACGGACGCGGTGGCATCGAATGCGACCTGACCGTGGCGCGGCTCGCCGAGAACGAGTTCGCTATCGTCACCGGCACTGGTTTCGCCACGCATGACTTCGACTGGATTCGAAGGAACATCCCCACCGACTGCGACGCGGCACTGACCGACGTCACCTCGGCGTACGCGGTGCTGACGCTGATGGGACCAATGGCGCGCGCGGTGCTGGAGCCGCTGTGCGAGACCGCGTTGCACGGCGGTGGCGGTAGTGGTAGCGGCGCGGTCAACGGCGGCGATGCGGGCCGGGAGGGCGTCCTCGGCAATGCCGCGCTGCCGTTCATGCGCTGGAAGAACGTGACCATCGCCGGCGCGCCGGTCCGCGCCCAGCGCGTGACCTACGTCGGCGAACTGGGGTGGGAACTGCATGTACCGGTCGAGTTCGCCGCCGGCTTGTTCCAGGCGATCGTCGCGGCCGGAAAGCCGCACGGACTGCGGCTGGCCGGGTATCGCGCGATCGAATCGCTGCGCCTCGAAAAAGGCTACCGCGCCTGGGGCAGCGACATCGGGCCCGACCACACGCCGCTGGAAGCCGGGCTCGGCTGGGCGGTCAAGTTCAAGTCCGGCATCGACTTCATCGGCCGCCCGGCGCTCGAAGCGCAACGCGCCACGCCGCTGAAGAAGCGGCTCGCCTGCTTCGTCGTCGACGATCCCGGCACGATCCTGCTCGGGCGGGAAACGATCTTCCGCGACGGCAAGCAGGTGGGCTGGCTCACGTCGGCAGGGTGGGGGTATACGGTCAACGCCAACATCGGCTACGGTTACGTCCGCGATGCCGGTGGTGTCACCGACGCGATGCTCGCGAGCGGAGAGTATGAGTTGGAAGTGGCGACCGAGCGCGTGGGGTGCCGCGTGCACATGGGACCGCTTTACGATCCGGGGAACTTGCGGGTGAAGGCGTGAGGCTGCGTGGCGCAGCCGGCGTGGACTGACTCAGGAGGCTCAAATGAAGAGAGTTACAGGTATTGGAGGGATCTTTTTCAGCGCGAACGACCCTGTCGCACTGCGCGCCTGGTACAGGCAGCACCTGGGCATTGACGTCCAGGAATGGGGAGGCACGGCGTTCACCTGGACCGATGGAGCGGGAAATCCGACAACGGGAACGACCATTTGGTCCATCGGCGCCGCCGATGGCAAGCACTTCGCACCAAGCAAGTCGACCTTCATGGTCAACTATCGGGTCGAAGATCTGGCCGCCTTGCTTCAGGCGCTTCGGGACGAAGGATGCAACGTCCTGGAAAAAACGGACGACTCCGAGTACGGAAAGTTCGGTTGGGTCATGGATCCCGAGGGAAACAAGGTCGAGCTTTGGCAGGCACCTGCGGGGCAGTGAGCGCCGTGCCGGAGAGCCAAGTGTCGACATCTGGCCCGGTCAAGTGGCCCGTCGGCGCCATAGGCCGCAGATTGACTTGACGTGCGTAAACGCGTACGCTTTGGGGTCTTCTGGAGATGAACATGACAGTACTTACCGCATCCGCAGCGCGCGCCAACCTCTACCGTTTGATAGACCAGGCGACAGAGTCTCATCAACCGATCGTCATTGCCGGAAAAAACGCCTCGGCCGTCCTGGTCTCGGCGGAGGACTGGGCTGCGATCCAGGAAACGATGCACCTTCTTTCCGTGCCCGATATGCGCGAGTCGATCCGCAAGGCCATGGCTGAACCGCTGTCGAAGAGCGCTCGCGAGCTGAAGTGGTGAAGTGGGAACTTGCCTACTCGAAGCAGGCGCTCAAGGATGCGAAGAAGGCCAAAGCTGCAGGCCTGAGGCCGAAGATCGAAGAGCTGTTAGTTGTCCTGGAACAAGATCCCTTCAAGACTCCGCCGGCCTTTGAGAAGCTGGTCGGCGATCTTGACGGTGCCTACTCCCGCCGCATCAATATTCACAACCGTCTGGTCTACGAAGTCTTCCGCAAGGAGCGCGTGGTTCGCATACTCCGGATGTGGACACACTACGAGTGATGGCTGAGCTGCCGCTCAGTCGGTACCCGCAAGTTAGCCTGACCCGTCAGCCTCATACGCCATGACTACATCCCTTGGCACTTCCTCCGCTCACGGTAATGTCCAGTTCCATCGGGCATTTCAAGCCATGGCCTGACCCGGCAAGCACCACTGGAGAAAAGAATTGCGAATAGCCGTTGTTCAAAGACCGCCGGTGCTGTTGAACCGTTCCAGGACGATAGCGGATGCCGTCGCCGCGATACGGGAGGCCGCGGCGAATGAGGCCCGCCTGGTGATATTTCCGGAGGCGCACATCCCGGGATATCCGGCGTGGATCTGGCGGCTGCGGCCGGGTGCGGACATGGCGCTCGCGGAAAAGCTCCACGCGCAACTTCTCGCGAACGCCGTGAGCCTCGATGGCGACGATCTCGCGCCGCTGCGCGCGGCGGCGAAAGAACACCAGGTGACGGTCGTCTGCGGCATAGAGGAGCGGGACGCCGAATTCAGCCGCGGGACACTCTACAACACCGTCGTCGTGATCGGGCCGGGCGGAGACCTGTTGAACCGCCATCGAAAACTCATGCCGACGAATCCGGAGCGCATGGTGTGGGGATTCGGCGACGCGTCGGGACTGAAGGTGCTCGAAACGCCTTGCGGCCGCATCGGCACGCTCATCTGCTGGGAAAGCTATATGCCGCTGGCGCGATGCGCGCTCTACGCGCTCGGCGTCGAGATCTACATCGCCCCGACCTATGATGCCGGCGACAAGTGGATCGGCACGCTCCAGCACATCGCACGCGAGGGCGGATGCTGGGTGGTGGGAAGCGGCGTGGCCTTGCGGGCCGGTGATATTCCGGACACCGTTCCGGGCAAGTCGGAGTTGTATCCGAAGGCCGACGAGTGGATCAACCCGGGAGACTCCGTGGTGATCGAGCCGGGCGGAAAGATCGTGGCCGGGCCCATGCGGCGTGAATTGGGAATTCTGTACGCAGAAATCGATCTTGAGCGGGTCGGCATTGCGCGGCGGAGCCTCGATGTCGTCGGGCACTACGCAAGACCCGACATATTTCAGTTGCGGGTGAACACGAATGCGCAGAAGCCCGTCGAATTCGAGGCATCCGAGCGACCGCCGAACGCGTAACAATCTCCAATTGATATGCTCGTAGCCGGCGATCCGCTGATACCCCGCCACCCAAGGACACCATCACTATGTCGTTTCTGGCCTTCCTTCTTGCCGCTGTCGTTCTCGCTGTCACCCCGGGTCCCGGCATAGCGTACGTCGTCGCTCGCACAGCCGCTGGCGGTCGCTCGGAAGGCTTGGCCTCCTGCCTCGGCACCGGCGCTGGCGGAATGCTCCATGTTCTCGCGGCGGCGCTCGGTCTGTCGCTGATAATTGCCCAGTCCGCCGTGGCCTTCAACCTTGTCAAGTACCTCGGTGCCGCTTACCTGATCTATCTGGGCATTCGCCTGCTGCTGGGCCGGGACCAGGATCTTGCGGTCAAACCTGTTGTCGCGCAGGGCGTGCGCAGGGCTCTGTTCGAGGGCGTCGTGGTCGAGGCCCTGAACGTCAAGACCGCGCTCTTCTTCCTGGCATTTCTGCCTCAGTTCGTTTCACCAGGCGAATCCCTGGTTCCACAACTGGTGCTGCTCGGAAGCATCTGCGTCGCGCTTAACACGCTCGTCGACGTACTGGCTGTGTTCGCGGCTGATCGCTTGCTCAAGTCAGAAGTCGCCCGCGCAGCCCGCGCTCGACTGCTCACCCGGGTTTCAGGCGTCACCATGCTGGGGCTGGGCGCCTACCTGGCGCTGGCCAGGCGTGAGGTCTGATCCCGTGCTTGGCACGAACGCCGCGCCGGCAGCGGTGCGCCCTGTCCGCTCGGCGTCGGTTAGCCCAGCCCGCTAGCCGCCTGACTTGCGAGGAGTGCTATCATCTCCAGCATGATTGACTGGTCCTCTTGTGAAGCGGTCGAGCGTGACCCGGAGCGCTCCAGCGGCGCTTGGGTTTTTCGTGGAACCAGAGTGCCTATCGTTGCCCTATTTGAGAATCTCGAAGATGGCGCGCCAGTTGGGCAATTCGTCGAGTGGTTTCCAGGCGTCACCCTGGAGCAAGTTCGCAGTGTCCTCGAACACGCAGCGCGCAGCGCACTAACGCCAGCATAAGTGCGCGTCCTGTTCGATCAGGGGGTACCGGTACCACTGCGGTTGCATCGCTCAACACGAGGTGCACCCCTCGGCGCGGTTGGTCGAAACTAAAGAAGGACCTTCTGGATGCGGTGGTTGTGTTTTCTGACGACGACATGGTGACGCGCGTGGTTCCCCAGTGCCACGGATAGTGTGCGCGGAGTGTCGCTTGTCGGGGCCGCAGTCGAGGGCCAGTACGCGGAGATTCACATTCCATGACAGTCCAAGCAGGCATTGCAACGGACGGCCTCCAGCCAACGCTGTTGATACCGGGCGCCTTCGAACCACATATGCCAGGCATAGCTGAGTGGTTCATTCAACATCCGCCCGGGAGCACCGACGCCTGATCCCTCGGTCCATCGGCCGTACACCGGCTGGGCTCAGGACTTCGTTGACATTGAGAGAGGTCGATCAGAATGCGCGAACGAACCGGAGGTTGCCTGTGCGGTCAAGTTCGGTATCGGCTCACCGCCGAACCTGTAGTCGCCCGACTATGCTGGTGCCGCGATTGTCAGCATATCGCGGGAAACGGCACAGCCAATGCGATCTTCCCGACTCCGAACATCGAGATCTCCGGAACGGTCGCCGAGTACAGCAGCCAGGGAGACAGCGGCAACACAGTACGGCGCCGCTTCTGTCCGAACTGCGGATGCCACCTCTTTGCGGACTCGACCGGACGAGCGGGCCTTACCGTTGTGCGCGTCGGCACGTTGGACGAACCGTCATCGATCAGGCCAGTGGCAAACATCTGGAGTGCCAGCGCCCCGAAATGGGCATGCCTGGACCCAACCCTCGATCGAATTGAACGGCAACCACTACCGCCGAAGCCCGTGAGTGGTGCCTGACACCTCCACGGATCCGCCGGGCCCGAACGCCAGGCTTCCGGACCTCTCCAAATCCACCATCGAGGTGCCATATGTTTGACCATGTCGGATTCGGTGTCACCAACGTCGCAGAAAGCAGGGCCTTCTATCTCAAGGCACTTGAACCCATTGGAGTAGCGGTGGTAATGGAAGGCCCGTACGGGGTCGGTATGGGCAAGAAGGGCAAGCCATCGTTGTGGATCCATGAAGCGAGTTCAAGGCCCGCACCGCTGCACATTGCTTTTTCGGCCGAGAAAAGAAGCGAAGTCGACGCCTTCTACAAAGCAGCTCTTGCGGCAGGAGGAAAGGACAATGGACCACCCGGGCTGCGTCCGCACTATCATGCCGATTACTATGGCGCATTCGTCATCGGCCCGGACGGACACAATGTCGAGGTGGTCTGCCACAAAGCGGAGCCCTGAGGGAATCATCGAACTGGACACCGCTTCCGCGCCAGTGGCGTCAGCCGTCGCCAACCACGGCCCGCGGTGATGGAGTTCTTCGCGCTGAGCCGGGGGCGCGACGCGAATCAGGACTTCGAACATCCGGGTGTGCCGGAGGGTCACGTTCTGCGCCGGCATTGCCTGTACCGCATCACCGCCGAGGAGTGGGCGCGCATTGCCACCTGACCAACTGCGCGACAGCGCCGGGCTTCCGACTTACAATGCAGCGCATGAATCGAGACCCCGCTGCCTCGCCGCCGCGAAAGAACGCGCAACAGATTTCCCGGGAGGACATGGGCGTGCTGCCCATCCTGCGCTACGAAGGCGCGGTGTGCCTCGTCTCCGCGCCCGTGGACCTCGAGCGCGCGATGCAGGATATCCGCCAGGAAAGCGTGGTCGGCTTCGACATCGAGACACGTCCCGCTTTCACGCGTGGAGAGAGCTATCCCCCCTCCCTTGTCCAGTTCGCCACGGCAGAAGCGGTGTATCTGCTGCAGGTGCAGTTGCAGGACTTCTCCGCCGTGATGCAGGAGATACTCTCGTCCGACAAGATCACCAAGGCGGGCGTATCGACGGCCGACGACCTGCGCAACCTGAAGAAGATGTTCGAGTTCCAGGAAAGCGCCGTGGTCGACCTCGGCAAGGTTGCGAAGCGTCATGGCCTGAAGCAGTCGGGCGTGCGCAATCTCGCGGGGATTTTTCTCGGCACGCGCATCCCCAAGGGCGCGAAGACGACGAACTGGGCCGCGCGCCGCCTGACGCCGCAGCAGATCACCTACGCTGCGACCGATGCCTGGGCGTGCCGCGAGCTGTATCTCCGCTTCAAGCAGCTGAACTTTGTGTGAGCAGGCTAATTGGGGGTCAGAGCAAGCACTCCGGGGGGGCTGCGTCGCCATGAACATCCACTTCGGCTACCTCCCCGGCTGCATCGGCCGCGTTGCGCAGATGCATGCCGACTACTACTCCGCGGCCACCGGTTTCGGCGTCGAGTTCGAAGCCAAGGTCGCAACCGAGCTCGCGGAGTTCTGCCGCGGCTACCGCGAAGGACGGGACGGCCTGTGGCTTGCCGTGGATGGCCAATCGATCGAAGGCTCCATCGTCATCGATGGATCGCACCTCGCCGATCAGGGCGCGCACCTGCGTTGGTTCATCACCTCCGACCGGGCCAGAGGCTCCGGCATCGGAACGCTGCTGCTGCGCTCTGCGCTGCCCTTTTGCGCCGCGCGATCTTATCGCCAGGTATTTCTCTGGACCTTCGACGAACTAGCCGCCGCCCGGCACCTGTACGAGAAGCACGGCTTCCAGCTCACGCGCACCCAGCGCGGCGCGCAGTGGGGCAAGGAAGTCAACGAACAGCTTTTCGTTCTACAAACGGGGTCGGAGTGAGCACTCCGGGAAGCTTGGCAGTTAGCTCCCAGGGAGGTTGCGTGACCTCAATCGCAAATAGGAGCGCAAGTGTCTTCATCCACCAACGGTGATCTGGGTTTCAGCTTTCGCACCCGCAAGAACGGCGACGTACAGCTCTTGCACCGTGGCGCACTCGTGACGACACTGCGCGGAGCCGCTGCTCATCCGCGGAACGGCAACTGAATCGCTGAACATCGCCCTGCGGCGCCAATTAAGACCATCATGAGCCTGATAGCCCTTGCCCTGATTGTTGCCTATGGGTTTGGGCAGGGCATGAGGCTGCTCCAGGTGAAGACCGTCGCGGCAACCTTCGGCAGAAGGAATACGCGGAAACCCGCGAGTTCTACGCTCGGCTCGGTTTCCGCCCGCTGCAGGTTTTTCCGGAGCTGTGGTCCCCGCGCAATCCCTGCCTGCAACTGGTCAAGTTCCTGCCGGGGGGCTAATCTCTTCTCTGTGCGGACGCGACCAAGGAGCCGATGATGAAACGACTGTCACTTTGCGCATTGCTGGCGGCGCCGCTGGTTGCCGTCACGACACATGCCGCCGACTTGTCGAAATGGGCGGCGAGCTACGATCCGGCCACGATGGCCCGGTTCATCCCGGTCGAGCTCTGGACTGGCGGTGATTGGGACGGAAACCGCGAGTTGCGCCTGCCCGCGGCGGATCTTTCGTTCGGCAAGCGCGGCGAGAAACGGATCAGCGGCCCGGCGGCGTGGACGAGACCGGGCACCGGCGAGGCGATCCAGGTCTACGAACGGAACAACAGGGGCAAGAAGCAGTTGTTCGCTCTATCCTCGCGCCGCGACGGGCTGGGACGCGTCTTCGACTCGCGCTACGGCCGCGATTGCATCGATGAAGTGAAGTTCCCGCTTGGCTTGTGGAAGACCGATGAGACGCGCGTGTTCGACGTGTCCTGCAACAACGGCGCGCTGCGGCGGAAGATCAAGGTCACCATCGAGAAGATCGACTTTGAATACGACGGCGTGCCGCATTCGCTGCAATTCCACTGGGTCGTGGACGACGGCAAGGAACGCGGCACCGACATGCACTACACGTATAGTCCCGGACGCGGATTGGTGTCACTGGACGACGACTAGCCAGGGGCTATCCCTCGCGCGGCCGGCCGGGCGAAGACTGGCCTCGCCGCCGGCTCTTCCTGACGACGACTGCAGCGCATTCGCAGCGCGCGGCAACGCGCGCGCGTTTGACGCCCATCAATATCATTCGACCGTTCCCGACTACCCTGTACATGACCACGATCAACCGCGCCTGGGCGAGGCTGCAATTCCCGTCTTCCATCGGCCAGGCCTTCGCACAGAGGCAGGCTTGCATCTCCCATCCTTCATCGAGACCCAGGTCCTGATCATCGGCGGGGGCGTCACGGGCACGGCGCTGGCGCGCGACCTCGCGCTGCGCGGTGTCGACTGCATCTTGGTGGAAAGGGACGACATCAACGCCGGCGCCTCGGGGCGCAATCATGGCCTGCTGCACAGCGGCGCCCGGTACGTGGCCGGCGATCGCGACGCGGCGATGGAGTGCCGCGCCGAGAGCGACATCTTGAAGCGCGTGGCCGCGCAGGCCATCCAGGACACGGGTGGATTCTTCGTCGCGGTGCAGGGGGACGACGAGCGCTACATCGCCGACTTCCCGGCGCACTGTGCCCGGTCGGGGATCGCCGCCCGTGCCGTGGACGTCGCGGGGGCGCGCGCCCTGGAACCGGCGCTCTCTGAAGCCACGATCGCGGTGTTCGAAGTACCCGACGCGTCCATCGATCCGTTTCGACTCTCGCTGGAAAGTCTCGCGCAGGCCCGGAGCCTGGGGGCGCGGGTCATGCGGCGCACCCGCGTCACGGGCTTCGAGCGCGAAGGCCGGCGCATCCGCGCGGTGCGAGTGCAGCGCGGAAACGGCGGGAACGAAGTGCGGATAGTCGCTTCACAGGTCGTGAACGCGGCCGGCGCCTGGGCGCGGGAAGTGGCGCAGCAGGCCGGCGTGCCGATCGCGATGACTTACTCAAAGGGCACGCTGCTGGTCACGCACACGCGCCTGGCGGGCCGCGCGGTGAACCGCCTGCGCCGGCCCGGCAACGGCGACATCCTGATGCCGGGCGGCACGGTCTCCATCCTCGGCACGACATCGACGCGCGTGGACACGCTGGACGACATTCAAGCGACGGCGGCCGAGGCCGATCTGCTCGTCGAGGAGGGCGCGCGGATGCTGCCGGCGCTGGCGACGATGCGCTACGTCCGGGCCTACGCCGGCGTGCGTCCGCTGCTGGGCTCATCGGGCGCCGCGGACAGCCGCGCCGTCTCCCGCGGCTTCGCGCTGTTCGACCACGAAGAGGATGGCCTGGACAACCTGGCGACGATCACCGGCGGCAAGCTCACCACCTGCCGGCTGATGGCCGAACGCGCTGCCGACCTCGTGTGCCGCCGTCTCGGCGTGACGCGCCCCTGCCTGACCGCCACGACGCTCCTGCCCGTGGATGCGGCATCCGTGTGGACCGGGGCCGGCTTCTCGGCGCGCGACTGGATGCATTCGCATCACGCGGACGATGCGCTGCTGTGCGAATGCGAAATGGTGCCGGGCAGCGCCGTCGATGCCATAGTCGCAGGGCTGCGCGCGGCCGGCGACACGCCCACGCTGACCGACATCGGCTTGCGCAGCCGCGTCGGCAAGGGCGCCTGCCAGGGCGGGTTCTGCGCCGTGCGCACGGTGGCGCACCTTTACCAGCAGGGCGACTTCGAAGCGCGGCGCGGGCTGGCCGAGATCCTCGACTTTTTCGGCGAACGCTGGCGCGGACAGCGCGCGGTGCTGTGGGGCGAACAACTCGCCCAGGCGGAGTTGACGGAGGCGCTGCACTGCGGGCTGTTCGGCGAGGAGTTGCGCGGCGCAGCGCTGATCGATGTCAGCGCGCCCGCCGCACCGCACGGCGCCGCGAACGCCGATCCGGCCGGCGAGGCAGCGCCATGACGAGCGGACGGGGAAACAGTTGCGACGTCGCCGTGATCGGCGCCGGGATGGCGGGCATGGCGGCGGCGCTGTTCGCCGCAGAACGCGGCCTCTCGTGCATCCAGGTCGGCAGCGGCGGCGGCATCCTGTTCGCGAGCGGCCTGCTCGACCTGCTCGGCGTCCACCCCGTGGCCGAAGGTCGACTGTGGCGCTCGCCTTATGCCGCACTCGCGGCGCTCGCGCGGGAGCAGCCCGGCCACCCGCTGGCACGGGTCGATCCCGGCGCAATCCGCACGGCGTTCGAGAGCTTCGTCGCGGCCCTGGGCGAGGCCGGCCTGGCCTACGCCCCGCTGCGCGGGCGGAACCGGAGCGTGCTCACCGCGCTCGGGACGCTCAAGACCACGTTCGGGGTGCCGCTGTCGATGGTCGCTGGTGCGAACTTGCTGGAGGCGCCAGGCGGGCGGCAACCGTGCCTGCTCGTGGACTTCCGCGGCTTGCGCGAATTCAGCGCGCGGCAGATCGCTGCGACGCTCGGGGATCGTTGGCCGGGACTGCGCTGCCAGCGGATCGACTTCCCGGGATTCGAGGCCGTGCCGGAGCTGTACGCTGCCCATCTCGCGCGCGCGCTGGAATCCGGCGAGACGCGCGAGCGGACGATTGCCCTGATCCAGCCGCTACTGGGCGATGCGCACGCCGTCGGACTCCCGGCGGTCCTGGGACTCGGGCACTCCCGCGCCGTGCACGCCGCATTCGAGGCGGGCCTGGGACTGCCCGTGTTCGAGATCCCGACCATGCCGACATCGGTGCCGGGGCTGCGACTGCTGGGGGCGCTGGAACGAGTAATGGCGGCCCGCGGCGTCCGCCGGCGCCATCTGTCCAGCGTGCGCGCGCTGGCCCGCAACGGCAATCCGGGGACGATGACGCTCGAGCTCGACGGCGTTCCGGGCGGCGAGCGCCTGAGTGCGCGCGCGGTCGTGCTGGCCACCGGGCGCTTCTCCGGCCGCGGGCTGACGGCCGACCGGGGGGGCGTGCGCGAGAGTCTGCTCGGCTTGCCCGTGCAGCAGCCGGCCTCGCGCGAAGCGTGGCACCAGCGCGACTTCCTGGATCCGTCCGGCCATGCGATCAACCGCGCCGGATTGCGGATCGACGCTGCGTGGCGGCCGCTGGATGCGAGCGGGCAACCGGCCATGCCGCGTCTGTACGCCGTCGGTTCCATCCTCGCCGGCCAGGACTGGATGCGCGCGAAGTGCGGCTCGGGGCTGGCGATCGCCACCGCGTGGGCGGCGATGGAGCAGGTCGCCGATCATCTCGGCGGCGCCGGGGCGGGGTAGCCACGTCATGTCGCGCACGCTCTTCCACATGGCCCTCTACGCGGCGCTGGCGCTGGGCGCGCTGGGCCTGCTCTGGCGCATGGCGGCGTGGTTCAGGGTGCGCATCGGCCCCGACGCGCGTGCGGTGACGCCTGCGGAGCGGGTGGGCGCGCTGTTCCGGGGCGCCGCATCGGCACTCTTCAGCCGCCGCTTGTTGCATGTCGTCGCCGCCTTGTTCCTCGACGTGCTGCTGCAGCGGCGTCTGTACGCGAACGACAAGCTGCGTTGGCTGGGACACCTGCTGATGTTCTTCGGATTCATGCTGCTGCTCTTGCTGCATGCGCTTGCGCCGGTCGTGACCGTGCCGCTGTTCCCGGGCTACGAATCCACGCTGGCCCCCTGGCTGTTCCTGCGCAACCTGTGCGGGGCCATGGTCCTGATCGGCATCGCGCTGTTCCTCTACGGGGTGTGGCGCCGGCGAACGCGTTTCGCGCCGGTGCGCGGGCCGATGGCCGCGGCCTTCATCGCCCTGCTGGGTTTTGTCCTGATGACGGGATTCCTGCTCGAAGCGGACAAGATCGCCTCGCCGCAGGCGTTCCACCGGATGGCGCAGGAGAACGGCGTCACCGATCCGGCGGAACTCGAGCCGTTGCGGGCCCTCTGGGCTGCCGAGTACGGGGTGGCGTTCAGCGACCTGCGCCAGCCGCTGACGCCGGAGCTGCTGGAGAAGGGGCGCGCAGTGCATGCGGAAGGCTGCGAGTCCTGCCATGCCAGACCCCAGTCCGCCTTCGTTTCCTACCCGATTGCCCGCGCGCTGGCGTCGGTGGCGGGCGCGCTCGACGCCGCACGCGCAGACGTTTGGCTGCTCTACCTGCACGTGTTCGCCTGTTTCGTCGGCCTGGCGACGCTGCCGTTCACGCGCTTCTACCACGCGGTGGCCGCTCCGGTCAGCCTGCTGGTCGATGCTGCGGCGCCGAAGCGCGAATTCTCCGCCGCGGCGCGCGCGTCGCGGCGGGCGCTGGCGCTGGACGCCTGCGTGCGCTGCGGCCTCTGCGATACGGACTGCTCGGTGGCCCCGCTGGCGCGGCACCTGGGCAATCCGACTCTGCTGCCCTCGCACAAGCTCATCGCCACCGGCGCGCTGGCCGGCGGCAGCCTGCTCGCGTCGGGACATGAAGACGACGCCCTGCGGGCCGCCGAAGGCGCCTTCCTCTGCACCGACTGCGGACGGTGCACCAGCGCCTGCCCGGTGGGGCTGGACCTGGAGGACCTGTGGGAGGCCGGGCGGGGCGACCTGGCCGCCGCCAACCTGCCGGCGCCCGCGCAGTGGGTCCGGGCGCGTACTGCCTCGGCCTGGGCTGAGTTGCTGCGACAGGGGCAGTCTGCCCACGTTCTATCCGATCCGGACGCCGCGCTCGCGCCGCTTTCCGCCGACCGCAACAGTTTCTCGCGCTGCGTCCAGTGCCAGACCTGCACCAACGTCTGCCCGGTCGTCGCGCACAGCACGGACCCCGGCTGCGGCGTCGATCTGACCCCGCAGAAGGTGATGAACCTGCTGCGGCTGGGCATGCGCGATTTCACGCTGGGCTCGCGCATGGTCTGGGATTGCGCCACCTGTTACCAGTGCCAGGAGAACTGTCCGGAGGGCATACGCGTGGCCGACATCATGGTCGAGTTGCGCGCGCTGGCCGTGCACCGGCTGGGCGCGGTCCGCAACTGGAAGGCCCCGTCATGAAGTACGCGCTGTTCCTTGGCTGCAAGATTCCGTCGCGGCTGCCCGCCTACGAAGCGTCGACGCGCGCCGTGCTGGCGCATCTGGGCGTCACGCTGGTCGACCTGGAGTTCACCTGCTGCGGCTATCCCGCGCGCAACGTGAGTCGCGATGGCTTCGTGGTGTCTGCCGCCCGCAATCTGGCCCTCGCCGAGCGTGCCGGCCTCGACGTGCTGACGCCGTGCACGTGCTGTCTCGGCACCCTGCGCCACGCGCAAGTTCTCCTGGACGAAGACGCGCCGCTGCGCTCGCGCGTCGCGCAGGCGCTGGCCGCCGATGGCCTCGCCTGGTCGGGAAAGGCCGCGGTCGAGCACGTGTTGCCGCTGCTGGCCCGGCTGATCGGCACCAACAAGGGTGCCACCGTGCCGGCCGCCGCGGTCAGCGTCCCGCGCACGGGCCTGCGCGTCGCCGCCCAATACGGCTGCCACGCGCTGCGCCCCGCCAACGTGGCCCGTTTCGACAACCCAATGGCGCCGACGATCTTCGAGACGCTGATCCGCGCGACCGGGGCGACGCCAGTCGACTGGCCCCGGCGGCTCGACTGCTGCGGCGATCCGCTGCACGAGGGGAATCCGCCACTCGCCGAGCACATGACGCGGGCCAAGATCGCCGACGCGCTCGCCTCCGGCGCCGAAGTGCTATGCACGGCCTGCCCCCACTGCCACCTGCGCTTCGACGCCGTTCAGTCGGGCGCGCCCGATCCGTCGCTGCGCACCCTGCTCTACACGCAGCTCCTCGGACAGGCCATGGGCCTGCCCGCAAAGTCCCTCGGGCTGTAACACGCCGCCGCGCCGATCTTGACGCAAAGCAAAGCGCCGCTCCAAAACGATCTTACGATGAAGGTCCCAACTGTCATCCCTTAAGGAGGGCATCATGTACCGGAAATTCACGATCCTGGCCGCCGCGCTGTTCTTGCTGCAGGCAGCCGGTCCCGGCGTGGCGCAGGCGCCGATCGAAGAGGAACTGAACCTGATCACGCCGGTGGCCAAGACCCTGACCGACCCGACGCTGGCCGACTTCGCCAAGTATGCGAAGGAGAAGTGGAACATCACCGTGAAGACCAGCGCGCTGGCCGCCGGGACGCCCGTCGCGTACGGCCAGATCGTCGAGTGGAAGGGCCGGCCGCAGGTCGACATCTTCTGGGGCGGCGAGAGCGCGCTGTTCGACAAGCTGGCCGAGCAGAACCTGCTGGCGAAGCTGACGTTGCCCAAGGACGTCATCGACGCCGTGCCGGTGTCCATCGGCAAGCCCATGCCCATCCCGCTCAAGGACCCCAAGGGCTTCTGGACCGGCACCGTGCTGGAACCCTATGGGCTGGTCTATCACCCGAAGGTGCTCGCGCGCCTGGGCGTGCCGGAGCCGAAGGACTGGGACGACCTGCTCAACCCGAAGCTCAAGGGCCACATCGCGCAGTGCGCGCCGACCCGCTCGTCGAGCAGCCACGCGACGTACGAAGTCATCCTGCAGCGCGATGGCGACGACAAGGGCTGGGAGTGGATCAGGCATCTCGGCGGCAACACCGGCCTGTTCACCGCGCGCAGCCGCGACGTGCCGTCGGTGGTGGCGAAGGGCGAATTCGCGGCCGGCTTCGCGGTGCCCAGCTACATGGCCTTCGAAGACCGCCTGGCCGGGTTCGACATCAAGTTCGTCGCGCCGAAGACCGCGTGGATCACGCCGGAACCGATCGCCGTGCTGGCGGGCGCCAGGCATCCGAAGGCGGCGATGATGTTCATCGAGTACCTGCTGTCCGAGCGCGGCCAGCGCGTCGCGATGGAACGCGGCGTATTCCCGATCACGCCCAAGTATCGCGTCCAGGGCGCGCCGGGATCCACCGCCGAAATGGCCGTCGAGTTCACCGGCGGGATGCGCTCGTACTTCGACCGCGAGGTGACCAACATCTACGAAGACGACAAGGCGCAGAAACGCTATGCGGAAGTCAACGAGAAGTTCCGCAAGGAAGTCGAGTCGGTCATCGAGGATCTCAAGAAGAAGTACTGAGCCGCGGGAGGGGACGCTCATGCGCATCACGGTCCAGGACCTGACCAAGCGCTTCGGCAAGAACGAGGTCGTCAGCCGGATCAGCTTCGCGATCCAGGAGGGTGAGTGTTCACCCTCCTCGGACCGTCGGGCTGCGGCAAGACCACGCTGCTGCGCCTGATCGCCGGCTTCTATGTGCCGGACGAGGGCGAAGTCCGCTTCGACGACCGCCGCGTCAACGAAGTGCCGCCGCACGAGCGCGGCATCGGCATGGTGTTCCAGAACTACGCGCTGTGGCCGCACATGACGGTGTTCGACAACATCGCCTACGGGCTGAAGCTGCAGAAGATCGCGTCCGCGACGATCGCCGAGCGCGTCGGGAGCGTGCTGGAGAAGGTCAAGCTGGGGAGCCTGGGCGACCGCTATCCGGGCCAGCTTTCCGGCGGCCAGCAGCAGCGCGTGGCGCTCGCCCGGGCGCTGGTGCTCAACCCGAAGATCCTGCTGCTCGACGAGCCGCTGTCGAACCTGGATGCCAAGATCCGCATCTCGGTGCGCGCCGAAATCCGCAAGCTGCAGAAGGAGCTCGGCATCACCACGGTCTACGTCACCCACGACCAGGAAGAGGCGCTGACGCTCTCCGACCGGATCGCCGTGTTCAACCAGGGCCGGGTGCTGCAGATCGGCCCGCCCAGGGAACTGTACGAGCGGCCGCAGAGCCGTTTCGTCGCCGACTTCATCGGCATCAACAACCTGATCGACGGCACGGTGCAGGCCGCGGATCCGGCCCGGAAGACGCTCACCGTTACCACTGCCGCCGGCGAACTCGCGGCATTGTGGGACGAGCGCCTGCATCCGGGCGACACCTGCGTGCTGTGCGTGCGGCCGGAGAACGCCGCGATCAATGCGCCCGTGGACGGGCAGAACCGCATCAAGGGCCGCATCGCGTTCGCGGCCTATCTCGGCAATTCGCTGCGCTACGACGTCGAACTCGAGCACGGCCAGATCTTCAAGGCGGACATTCGCGATCCATGGCACCACGAGGAATTCCCGGTGGGGACCGCGGTCAGCGTGAGCTTCCCGGCCAGCAGCACCGTCGCCATCGCGGGTGATCGATGAATCGCCTGCGCCTGTCGCTGACCCCGGCCGCGTTCGGCTACGGGCTGATCTGGACGTTCCTGATCGTCTTCGTCCTGTTCCCGCTGACGCGCATCTTCTACGATGCGTTCACCAACGAGGCGGGCGGCTTCACGCTGGCCAACTTCCTCGAGTTCTTCACCGACTCGTTCTACCTGCGCTCATTCTGGAAGTCGATGGTGCTGGGCGTGGTCACGGTCTTCACCACCTCGGTGATCGGGATCGCCGTCGCTTTCCTGATTGTCCGCTACGACTTTCCGTACCGGAACCTGTTTTCGTACCTGACGATGCTGCCGATGATCCTGCCGCCGCTGGTCGGCGTGCTGGGCTTCGTGTTCATCCTCGGCCGCGCCGGCACGCTCAACGTGCTGCTGATGGACTGGTTCGGCCTGGAGCATCCGGTCAACTTCATGTACGGGATGCAGGGCGTGCTGCTGGTGGAGACCGTGCACCTGTTCCCGCTGATGACGATGAGCATCCTCGACGCGCTGGCCAAGGTGGACCCGTCGCTGGAAGAAGCGGCGCAAGGGGTCGGGGCGAAGGGATTTCGCCGCTTCCGGGACATCACGCTGCCGCTGACCACCCCCGGCTACGTATCGGGCGCGCTGCTGGTGTTCATCTGGACCTTCGCCGACTTCCTCACGCCGCTGGTGCTGGGCGTCCAGGATCTGCTCGCGCCGCAGGCGTACCTGAACATCGTCCAGTTCGTCGACCGCCGCATCTTCCGGATGGGCATCGTCATTTCCGCGCTGCTGGTGATACTCGCGATCGTCTTCGTGATCGCCGCGCGCCAGTACGTCGCGATCAAGGACTACAGCTCGCTCGCGTATTCGAAGGTGGAGCGCATCCAGCTCGGGCCGGTCAAGCGCTGGCTGGCGGTCGGCTTCCTCGGGCTGCTGATGCTCATCTGCTTCATTCCGCAGGTGGGCGTGCTGCTGGCGTCGGTCGGGCGGGGCTGGGCGCTCACGCCGTTCCCCGAGCACTACACGCTGGAGTTCTTCCGGGCGGTGAGCATCGAGACCCCGAAGTTCATCATCAACTCGCTGCTCTTCTGCGGCCTGGCGCTGCTGATGTGCCTGGTCATCGGCGTGCCGATGGCGTGGGTGATGGGACGCACGCGCGCGCCCGGCCGCGACACCATGGACGCGCTGACCACGCTGATCCTGGCCATTCCCGGCACGGCGCTAGGCATCGCCTACGTGCGGGCGTTCAACTTTCCGCTGCCCTTCATCGACATCCCGCTGACCGGGATGTGGATCATCCTGCCGCTGGTGCTGGTGGTCCGCCGCCTGCCTTACACGGTGCGCGCCAGCCTCTCGTCGCTGCAGCTGGTCCATCAGTCGATGGAGGAAGCCGCCGCCAACGTCGGCGCGACCCGGCTGCGGACGTTCTGGGACATCACAGTGCCGCTGATCTGGAAAGGCATCTTCGTCGGCGCCCTCTTCTCGTTCATCACCTCCCTGCAGGAAGCGTCCGCGACGATCTTCCTCACCCTGGGCGGCTGGGAGATGATCCCGTTCGGCATCTTCACCTTCTACATCGCCGGCTCGCAAAGCCAGGCGGCGGCGCTCGGGGTGATCCTGATCGTGCTCTGCGCGCTCTGTCTCTATGCGGTCAACCGCGTCGCCGGCACCCGGGTCGGCGGCCTGTTCGGCTAGGCCGGAGCGGACCATGGCGGCTCACGCGACGACGCCCCTGGTCCTGCTCGCGGCGCTGCTGATACTGGCGCTGCTGTTCGACTTCCTGAACGGCTTCCACGACAGCGCCAACATCGTGGCCACGATGATCGCGTCGCAGGCGATGAGCGCGCGCGGGGCGCTGCTGCTGGCCGCGCTGGCCAATCTTGCCGGGCCATTCCTGCTTGGGGTCGCGGTGGCCCACACGGTCGGCGCCGAAGTGATCCTGCCCGCGGCGATGACCATCTCCGTGGTGCTCGCCGCGCTGGCGGCTGCCAGCTTGTGGAATCTGGTCACCTGGTACCTGGGCATCCCGGTGAGTTCGTCGCATGCGCTGGTCGGCGGCCTGGTTGGCGCGGCGTTCCTCGAAGCGGGCGGTTCGTCGATCCAGGTTGCCGGCATCGTCAAGATCGTCATCGCGCTGCTGCTCTCGCCGGTGCTGGCCTTCGTCGCGGCGGTCGCGGTGATGGCGGCGACGCGCCGGCTGCTGCGCGACGCCACGCCGAGGGCGGGCATCGCGCTCTCGCGCCTGCAGATCGTGACGGCCACGGCGCTGGCGCTCGGCCACGGCGCCAACGACGCGCAGAAGACGATCGGCATGATCGCGATCGGCCTGCTGGTGCTCGGCTACACGCAGACGTTCACTGTGCCATGGTGGTCGATCGCGCTCTCCGCTGCGGCGATCGCGCTGGGCACCGCGCTGGGCGGCGGGCGCATCGTGCGCACGCTGGGGGCGCGCTTCTATCACATCCGCCCGATCCACGGCTTCGCCGCGCAATTCTCTTCGGCCATCGTGATCCTGGGCGCCTCGCTGGCCGGCGGCCCGGTGAGTTCGACGCAGGTCGTCAGCATGACCATTGCCGGCGCGGGTGCCGCGGAACGCCCGGCCAAGGTGCGCTGGGCCGTGCTGGGCGAACTGGCGGGCGCCTGGGTGCTGACGGTGCCGGCCGCCGCGCTGCTGGCGATGCCGCTGTTTCTGCTGGCCAGGGCGATCATCGGGACAGGAGGCTGAGCGTGGGATTTTTCGAAACCGGCTTCAAGGACGGCAACAAGTTCGTCGCGATGCTCAACGCGCAGGCGGCGAAGACGGCCGAGGGCGTCCACTATCTGGATAGCGTGATCGAGCGCGTCGATGAAGCCGCGATCACGAAGCTGCGCGCGCTGGCCGCCGAATCGGGCGAGCTGCGCCGGGTGCTGATCGACGAACTGCATCGGACATTCATCACGCCGCTGGACCGGGAGGACATCTTCCACCTCTCGCATTGCTACGACGACATGGTGACCTACGCCCTGACCACGATGGAGGAGATGCACATCCTCGGCGTAGACGCGGACCCGCACATCCGGCAGATGGTCGCGCTGGTGGGCGAGGAGGCGCAGCAGCTCGAGCTGGCCATCGTCCGGCTGGCGAACAACCCGCGCGTGGCCGGCGACCATGCGCGCGAGGTGCACGAGCGCGAAATCGCGGTCGAGCGCGTGTACCGGAACGCGATCAAGGAACTCTTCGCCGGCGCCACCGACGTGCAGGCGCTGCCGGCGCTCTTTTACCGGCGCGAAGTGTACCGCCACATCTCGAACATGTCGGACCGCGCCGACTCGGCGTCGAACGTGTTCGGGATGGTCGTGATGAAGCTGGCCTGACCATGAACAACCTGCCCGCTGCCGAACAGTCAAGAAAGGAGTCGACGTGAGACCGTCCATCATCGTGAAGAACGCGGCGCCACCGGCGCCACCGCCGGGTCCGCCGTTCTCCTGGGACGCGATCGCCCGGGAACTGTCCGGGCTGCCGGGTGGGGCGCTGAACATCGCGCACGAGGCGGTCGACCGTCACGCCGCCGGACCGCGGGCCGATCACGTCGCGCTCACCTGGCCCGATCGAGCCGGGGGCGGGAAGTCGCTGACCTACGCGGAATTGAAGCGCCAGACGAACCGCTTCGCCAACGTGCTCACGACGCTGGGCATCGTCCGCGGCGATCGGCTGTTCGTGCTGTGCGGGCGCAGTCCGGAACTCTATATCGGCGTGCTGGGTGCGCTCAAGGCGGGGGTGATCGTGTGTCCGCTGTTCTCGGCCTTCGGGCCGGATCCGGTGCGCATGCGGCTGGAACTCGGCCGGGGCAACGTGGTGCTGACCACGGCCAGCCTCTACCGGCGCAAGTTGCAGAAGAGTGCCGCATCGCTGCCGGACCTGCGCCACGTGCTGCTGGCCGCGGAGCCTGATGGCGAAACCGGCGTTCCCGGCACGCTCGACCTGGACGCGCTGATGGCGCAAGCCTCGGACGAGTTCGCCGTCGTCCCGACCGGCCCCGACGATCCGTCTTTCCTGCACTTCACCAGCGGCACCACCGGCACGCCAAAGGGCGCGCTGCACGTCCACGGCGCGGCGCTGATGCATTACGCGACCGGCCGCTTCGCCCTCGACCTGCACCCCGACGATATTTTCTGGTGCACCGCGGACCCTGGTTGGGTGACCGGCACCTCGTACGGCATCGTCACCCCGCTATTGCACGGCGTCACCAGCATCGTCGACGATGCCGACTTCGACGCCGAGCGCTGGTACCGGATCCTGCAGGAGCAGGGCGTGAGCGTGTGGTACACCGCGCCGACCGCGATCCGGATGCTGATGAAGGCGGGCCCGGAGCTCGCCCGCAAATACCGCTTTCCGCGGCTGCGCTTCATCGCCAGCGTCGGCGAGCCGCTGAACCCGGAGGCCGTGTGGTGGGGCCAGGACAACCTGGGCCTGCCCATCCACGACAACTGGTGGCAGACCGAGACCGGCGGCATCATGATCGCCAACACCATAGGGATGGATATCAAGCCGGGCTCCATGGGCAAGCCCCTGCCCGGCGTCGAGGCCTGCATCGTCAGCCGGGTCGAAGGGGGCGGCGTGCGGATCGTCGACACGCCCGATACGGATGGCGAGCTCGCGCTGCGCGCGGGCTGGCCGAGCATGTTCCGCGCCTACCTGAACCAGGACGAGCGCTATCGGAAGTGCTTCGCGGGCGACCTCTACCTGAGCGGCGACCTGGCGCGCCGCGACGCCGATGGCTACTTCTGGTTCATCGGTCGCGCCGACGACGTGATCAAGTCGGCGGGGCACCTGGTCGGCCCGTTCGAAGTCGAGAGCGCGCTGATGGAGCACCCCGCGGTCGCCGAGGCGGGCGTGATCGGCAAGCCCGATCCGGTGCTGGGGGAAATGATCAAGGCCTTCGTCGCGTTGAAAAAGGACTATGCGCCGACCGAGGCACTGCGCCTGGAACTGCTGGGGCATGCGCGCAAGCGCCTGGGCGCGGCGATCGCCCCGAAGGAAATCGCGTTCGCCGAGTCGCTGCCGCGCACGCGCAGCGGCAAGATCATGCGCCGGCTGCTCAAGGCGCGCGAGCTCGGCCTGCCCGAAGGCGACACCTCGACGCTGGAGGCGATGTGATCGCCCCGCCGCCGGCCGGACCGGTCCCCTACGAGAAAGACTACGCGCTGGCGCTCCTGGCCGACATGCTGCGCATCCGCCGGATGGAGGAAAAGTGCGCGCAGGCCTATGGCGAAGGCAAGATCCGCGGCTTCCTGCATCTCTACATCGGCGAGGAAGCGGTCGCCGCGGGCGCCGTGCGCGCGCTCAAGCCCGAGGACAACATCGTCGCCACCTACCGCGAGCACGGCCACGCGCTGGTGCGCGGCGTGACCATGAATTCGATCATGGCCGAGATGTACGGCAAGCGCGAGGGCTGCTCGCGCGGCCGCGGCGGCTCGATGCACCTGTTCGACGCCGGCGTGCGGCTGTATGGCGGCAACGCCATCGTCGGCGGCGGGCTCCCGGTCGCCGTCGGGCTCGCGCTGGCCGCGAGGATGCAGGACGAGGCGCGCGTCACCGCGTGCTTCTTCGGCGAAGGCGCGATGGCCGAGGGGGCGTTCCACGAGTCGATCAACCTGGCGGCGCTGTGGCGCCTCCCGGTGCTGTTCTGCTGCGAGAACAACCTGTATGCGATGGGCACGGCGCTGGACCGGTCGGAATCGCAGACCGACCTTTGCGTGAAGGCCGCGTCGTACGGCGTCCAGACCCTCAAGGTCGACGGCCAGGACGTGGTCGCGGTGCACGAGGCCGCGCAGGAGGCCGCGCGCGCGGTGCGCGCCGGCGGCGGGCCGTTCTTCGTCGAGTTCCAGACGTATCGCTTCCGCGCGCACTCGATGTTCGACGCCGAGCTCTATCGCGCCAAGAGCGAGGTCGAGGAATGGAAAAAGCGCGGCCCGCTGCACACCTTTTCGGCGCGGCTGAAGGCCGAGGGCAAGCTGACGGAGGAGGCATTCCTGGCCCTCGACCATGAAGCCAATGCCGAGGTTGAGCGCGCGGTCGCGTTCGCCGAGGCCGGCAGCTGGGAGCCGGTCGAGGATCTGCTGCTCGATGTGCATTCTCCGGAGGGCCGGCCATGACCACGATGAGCTACCGCGAGGCGATGCGCACCGCGCTGCGCGAGGCGCTGGCGGGCGATCCGCGCGTGTTCCTGATGGGCGAGGACGTCGGCCGCTACGGCGGCACGTACGCGGTGACCAAGGGCCTGCTCGAGGAGTTCGGGCCGGAGCGCGTGCGCGACACGCCGCTCTCCGAGCTTGGTTTCGTCGGCGCGGGCATCGGCGCGGCACTGGGCGGGATGCGGCCCATCGTCGAGGTGATGACGGTGAACTTCAGCCTGCTCGCGCTCGACCAGATCGTCAACACCGCGGCGCTCTATCGTCACATGTCGGGCGGCCAATTCTCGGTGCCGCTGGTGATCCGGATGGCGACCGGCGCCGGCCGGCAGATCGCCGCGCAGCATTCGCACAGCTTCGAGAACTGGTACGCGTCAATCCCCGGCATCAAGGTGCTGGCGCCGGCGACGGCCCAGGACGCGCGTGACATGCTGGCGCCCGCGCTGGCGGACCCCGATCCGGTGATCATTTTCGAGCACGCGCAGTTGTACAACACGGAAGGCGAAGTGACGGCCGAACGCCAGGCCGACATCCGCACGGCCGCGGTGCGCAGGCCCGGGACCATGGTCAGCGTAGTCACCTACGGCGGCTCGCTCCCCAAGGCGCTCGCCGCGGCGGACCAGCTGGCTGCCGACGGCGTCGACGCGGAAGTGCTCGACCTGCGCGTATTGCGGCCCCTCGACACAGCGACCATCCTCGCGTCCGTGCGCAAATGCCGCCGCGCGGTGGTCGTCGACGAGGGCTGGCGCACCGGCAGCCTCGCCGCGGAGATCATGGCGCGCATCGTCGAGCAGGCGTTCTACGACCTCGACGCGCCGCTGGCCCGCGTGTGCAGCGCCGAGGTGCCGATCCCGTACGCCAGGCATCTGGAAGACGCCGCGTTGCCGCAGCCGGCCGGCATCGTGGCGGCGGTCAACGCCGTGCTGGGCAGGTGAGACGATGATCGAATTCAAGCTGCCCTCGCTGGGGGCCGACATGGACGAGGGCAAGCTCCTCGAATGGATGGTGAAGCCGGGCGATCTGGTCAAGCGCGGCCAGGCCGTCGCCGTCGTCGACACGGCCAAGGCGGCGGTCGACGTGGAGATCTGGCAGGACGGGACGATGTTCGAGCAGCTCGTGCCCATCGGCGCCACGGTGCCGGTGGGCACGGTGCTGGCGACGCTGCTCGAGCCCGGCGAGTCCGCGGCAACCGCGCCGCGGCGTGCCGCGATGCCGCTGCCGGGCGGGCAGGCTCCGGCCCCGGCTGTCGCTGCCGGCATGGCGCCGGCGATCGGCCCAGCCGTCGCGCCACCAGTCGCGCCAACCGTCACGCCAACCGGAGCGCCAATCGCCGCGCCACCACCGGGCCAACGCCGGCCGGTCTCGCCGGCGGCGCGGGCGCGCGCGCAGGAACTGGGCCTCGATATCGACGGCGTCGCGGGCACCGGACCGCACGGCGCCGTGACGCTCGCTGACGTGGTGCTCGCCGCCGCTGTGCGGACCGCGGCGCCGGTCGCGGATCCCCCACCCCCCCCCCCCCTTCGACGCCCGCACCGGCCGTGGTGTCCGCGTCCACGCCGGCTGCGCCCACGGCGGCGCCGGCACCCGCGATGGCGCCCGCCGACCGCGCGCTGGAGATGCGCAAGGCGATCGGCGCGGCAATGAGCCGCTCCAAACGCGAGATCCCGCACTACTACCTGTCCGAAACCATCCCGATGGCGCGCGCGGCCGCATGGCTGGCGCGCGCGAACGAGGAGCGGCCGGTCACCGCCCGCCTGCTGATGGGCGTGCTGCAGCTGAAGGCCGTCGCGCACGCGCTGGGTCAGGTGCCGCAACTCAACGGCTTCTGGCGCGACGGCGGATTCCAGCCGGGCAAGGGCGTCCACATCGGCGTGGCGATCGCGCTGCGGCAGGGCGGGCTGATCGCGCCGGCGCTGCTCGACGTCGCGAACAAGGACCTCGACCAGCTGATGCGCGAACTCACCGACCTGGTCCGGCGCGCGCGCGCCGGCTCGCTGCGCAGCTCGGAGATGTCCGACCCGACCATCACGGTGACCAATCTGGGCGAGCAGGGCTCCGAAGCGGTGTACGGCGTCATCTACCCGCCGCAGGTGGCGCTGGTGGGCTTCGGCCGGATGGTTGTCCGCCCATGGATCGAGGACGGCCAGCCATGCGCGTCGCCGCTGGTCACCGCCAGCCTCGCCGCCGACCATCGCGCCAGCGACGGGCACAGCGGCGCCCGCTTCCTGACCGAATTGCGCGAACGCCTGCAACAACCGGAGGACCTGTGAACGATACCGATATCAAATCCCGGGTGATTGCCATCATCCAGTCGATCGCGCCGGAAGTCGAAGCGGACGCGCTGCGCGCCGACCAGCCCTTGCGCCGCCAGGTCGATCTCGACTCGATGGACTGGCTCAACGTGCTGCTGGGCGTCCACGAGCAACTGCAGGTCGACATACCGGAAGCGGATTACGGCCGGCTGGTCACGCTGGACGACTTCGTCGCGTATCTGCGGGCGAAGCTCGGCACGCGGGCCTGACGGCTCACGGCTGGCGCCGGAGAAGGTGCTCATGACTGGCCCGCAAGCCGCCGTGACGGATCCGCTGGTCCTGGCGATCGACCAGGGCACGCATGCCAGTCGGGCGCTGGTGTTCGATGGCGCGGGCCGCGTGCTGGCCAGCGGCACGGCGCCGGTCGCCATCACCACCCCGCAGCCCGACTGGGTGGAACAGGACGGCGAGGAGATCGTCGCGTCGGTGCACGCCGCGGCCGCGCAGGCGCTGGCGGGACTCGGCGCGCGGCGGCAGGATGTGGTGGCGGCCGGCCTGTCCAGTCAGCGCTCCAGCGTCATCTGCTGGGACCGCGTCTCCGGCCGCCCGCTGTCGCCCATTTTCAGCTGGCAGGACCGGCGCGCCCACGCCTGGATCGACGAACTGGCCCCGCATGGCGACGCGGTGCACCGGAAGACCGGCCTGTTCCTGTCGCCGCACTACGGCGCGACCAAGCTGCGCTGGGCGCTGGACCACCTCGGTCCGGTGCAGGCGGCGCTCGCGGCAGGCACGCTGTGCTGGGGGCCGATGGCGAGTTTCCTGGTCTTCCGGCTGTGCCGCGAGCGGCCCTTCCTGGCCGACCCGCAGTGCGCCGCGCGCACGCAGCTATGGAACCTGCACACATTCGACTGGGACCCGGAGCTGCTCGCGCTGTTCGGACTGCCCGCCGGCTTCCTGCCGCGCAGCGTGCCGACCTGCTGCAAGTGGGGCACGTTGGACATCGCGGACGGCGGTATTCCGCTGACGGCGGTCAACGGCGACCAGTCCGCGGCGGTGTTCGCGTTCGGCTGGCCGGAAGGCGACTCCGCCTACATCAACATCGGCACCAGCGCCTTCGTCCAGCGCGCGCTGACCGGCTTCCCCGGCCACGTGCCGCGGCTGCTCACCGGCATCATCCTCGACGACGGCGTGGTGCGCATGTACATGGTCGAGGGCAACGTCAACGGCGCCGGCACGGCGCTGGCGTGGGCGGCCGGCGAACTCGGGATTCCGGACCTGACGCAGCGGCTGGCGGAGTGGCTCACCCGGCCGGGCGAGCCGCCGCTGTTCCTCAACGGCATCGCGGGCCTGGGCGGCCCGTTCTGGCAGGCGGAGTTTCCCTCGCGCTTCGCGGGGGAGGGCGAAGCGTGGCAGAAGGCCGTGGCGGTGGTCGAGAGCATCGCGTTCCTGCTGCAGGCGAACATCGAGCAGATGGACAGGTACCTGCCGGCCGCGCGGCGCATCCGCGTCAGCGGCGGCATCTCGCAACAGGATGGGTTGTGCCGGCGCCTCGCCGCGGTGAGTGGCTTGCCCGTGCATCGCCGGGACGATCCGGAAGCCAGCGCGCGCGGCATCGCGTACCTGGCGGCGGGACGCCCCGCGGGATGGAACACCGCCAGCCATGAGGAGATCTTCGGGGTGCAGGTCGATGCGGCGGTGCAGGATCGCTACCGGCGCTGGCGCGCGCTGATGCGCGAGGCCACCGGCATCTGACGCGATCTTGAGCCGCGTCAATGCGGCGCGGGCGCAGCGGATCATAGTGTGCGCAAAGGGTGATGGTCCGCCGCATCGCGATGAAGAACCGAAAACAAGTGTACCCGCAGGCCGCTGGCGATCCATGCCGTCGCGCGCTGGCCGGCGACCGGCGCGCGCCGCGCCCAGGCGTCGCGGGTTCCGCCAACAACCGGTTCGGAGCGCATTGATGGCTGCCGAAAAACGCGCGTACTTCCCGGTCGGCTGGCTGCCGTATGCGCTGGTGGCGCCGCAGCTGGCGATCACGCTGGTGTTCTTCATGTGGCCCGCCTCGCAGGCGATCTGGCAGTCGCTGCTGATCCAGGACGCATTCGGACTGAACGTCGAGTTCGTCGGCCTGCTCAACTTCCGCGAGTTGTTCGCCGACCCCTATTACATCAATTCCTTCAAGGTGACGGCGATCTTCAGCGTGACGATGACGGTCGCGGCGCTGGGTGTCGCGCTCGTCCTGGCCGCCTGCTGCGACTACCTGATCCGCGGGGTGCAGGTGTACCAGACGCTGCTGATCTGGCCCTATGCGGTGGCGCCGGTGGTGGCCGCGGTGCTGTGGTCGTTCATCTTCAACCCGACGCTGGGCATCCTCACCTACGCGCTGCACACCTGGTTCGGCGTCACGTGGAACCACATGCTCAACGGCAACCAGGCGCTCACCCTGATCATCATCGCCGCGGGGTGGAAGCAGATCTCGTACAACTTCCTGTTCTTCCTGGCGGGGATGCAGGCGATTCCGAAATCTCTGATCGAGGCGGCGGCGATCGACGGCGCCGGGCCGTTCCGGCGCTTCATGACCGTGGTGCTGCCGCTGATCTCGCCAACCACGTTCTTCCTGCTGGTCGTGAACATCGTGTACGCGTTCTTCGACACCTTCGGCGTCATCGACGCCACGACCCAGGGCGGGCCGGGGCAGGCCACGCAGGTGCTGGTCTACAAGGTGTTCAAGGACGGCTTCATGGGCGGCGACCTGGGCGGCTCGGCCGCGCAGTCGGTGGTGCTGATGGTGATCGTGATGGGGCTCACGGTGGTGCAGTTCCGTTACATCGAACGCAAGGTCAAGTACTGATGATCGAGAACCGGCCCGGCCTGAAATTCTTCTGCCACGCGATGGTGCTGCTCGCCGTGCTGACGGTCGCGTTCCCCGTGTGGATCGCGTTCGTGGCCTCGACGCATACGGCGGCGCGGATGATCGAGGTTCCGCTCCCGCTGTGGCCCGGCACCGAGCTGCTCGAGAACTACCGCACGGTCCTCGTCGAGGGCGTGGCCGGCGCGAGCACGGCCCCGGTCGCGCGGATGATGTTCAACAGCCTGGTGATGGCGCTGTCGGTCGCCCTGGGCAAGATCATCATCTCGCTGCTTTCGGCGTTCGCCATCGTGTACTTCCGCTTCCCGCTGCGCATGCTGTTCTTCTGGATGATCTTCATCACGCTGATGCTGCCGGTGGAGGTCCGGATCTTCCCGACCTACAAGGTGATGTCCGACCTGCACATGATCAACACCTACGCCGGGCTCACGCTGCCGCTGATCGCCTCGGCCACCGCGACCTTCCTGTTCCGCCAGTTCTTCCTGACCATCCCGGACGAGATGATGGAAGCCGCGCGGATGGACGGCGCCAGCGCGCTGCGCTTCTTCTGGGACGTCGTGGTTCCGCTCTCGCGCACGAACATGGCCGCGCTGTTCGTGATCCTGTTCATCTACGGCTGGAACCAGTACCTCTGGCCGCTGCTCATCACGACCGACGAGTCGATGTACACGGCGGTGATCGGCATCAAGCGGATGATCCCCGGCGGCGACGCTTCGGTGGACTGGAACCTGGTCATGGCGGCGGCGATGCTCGCGATGCTGCCGCCGGCGCTGGTCGTGATCGTGATGCAGAAATGGTTCGTCAAGGGCCTTGTCGAGCAGGAGAAATGAATGTCTGAAGTCTCGATCCGCAATGTCTTCAAGTCGTTCGGCGCCGTCAAGGTCATCCAGGGCATCTCGATGGACGTGGCCAACGGCGAGTTCGTGGTTCTGGTGGGGCCCTCGGGCTGCGGCAAGTCGACGCTGCTGCGCATGGTCGCCGGGCTGGAGAGCATCACTTCCGGCGAGATCGCGATCGGCGGGCGGGTGGTGAACAATGTCGAGCCCAAGGACCGGGACATCGCGATGGTGTTCCAGAACTACGCGCTGTATCCGCACAAGAGCGTGTACGAGAACATGGCCTACGGCCTGCGGATCCGCGGCCTGCCCAAGGCGGAGATCGAGACCCTGGTGCAGCGCGCCGCGGCGACGCTGGAGTTGACCGAACTCCTCAAGCGCTCCCCGCGCGAGCTCTCCGGCGGGCAGCGGCAGCGCGTGGCCATGGGCCGCGCCATCGTGCGCCAGCCCGCGGTGTTCCTGTTCGACGAGCCGCTGTCCAACCTGGACGCGAAGCTGCGGGTGCAGATGCGCGCCGAGTTGCAGGCGCTGCACCGCCGCCTCGAGACCACGACCCTGTACGTCACGCACGACCAGGTGGAAGCGATGACGCTGGCGGAACGCATGCTGGTGATGAACCAGGGCCGCACCGAGCAGATTGGCGCGCCGCTGGAGGTCTACACCAGGCCGGCGACCACGTTCGTGGCCGGGTTCATCGGCTCGCCGCCGATGAACCTGATTCCCGGGCGCATCGACGCCGGGGGCGGGGCGCTGGTCACCGCCGGCGGCGAGACGGTGCGCCTGCCGTTGGCCGTCCCCGCGCTCGGCGGCCGCGAAGTGCTGCTGGGGGTGCGCCCGGAGCATCTCGAAACCTGCGACCCCGCTGCGGCGTTGCTGACCCCCGACATCAATTTCGTCGAGCTGCTGGGCTCCGACTCGCTGGTCTACGGTTATCTGGGCGCGGACAAGCGGGGTGTGCGCCTGGCCGCCCGGCTGCACGCGACGTCGACGCGGGCGCACGACGGCGCGCTGCCGCTGCGTTTCGAGCCGGAAAACCTGCACGTGTTCGACCCGGCGACCGGCCGGCGGATCGAGGTCTGACCACCCGCGGCGGCAACCCCGGTCGCATGCCGGTTCCGAACGGCGCGCGAACCGCTCGACAGCCGGTCCCTTAAATGGAATGATCGCGCATTCGCGGTCCCCGGACCGGAGAACACGTAGCGTCGATCGCAAATCCGCACACCTTGGAGGCAAGGCAATGAAACTGTTCCGATTGTTGGCAGCGGCAGCACTGACCGGCGCCATTTGCGCGCCGGCCGCAGCGCAGGATTTCCCGACCAAGGCGGTCACGCTGATCGTGCCCTGGCCGGCCGGCGGCTCCACCGACCAGCATTTGCGGATGGTCGCGCAGCTGGCCAGCAAGCATCTGGGCCAGCCCGTCGTCGTCGAGAACAAGCCCGGCGCCGGCGGCACGCTCGGCGCGGTGGCGCTGGCGACCACCGCCAAGCCCGACGGCTACACGATCACGCAGATCCCGCTGGGCGTGCTGCGTTTTCCGCACATGCAGAAGACGCAGTTCGATCCGCGCAAGGACTTCACCTACATCATCGGCCTGTCCGGCTACACGTTCGGCCTGGTGGTGCGGCCCGACACCCCGTGGAAGACGCTGCCGGAGTTCGTCGCCGCCGGCAAGGCCAAGCCGGGCGCGATCAGCTTCGGCTCCACCGGCAGCGGCACGTCGCCGCACCTGCTGATGGAGGACCTGCAGCTCAAGACCGGCGCGCAGTTCCAGCATATCCCGTTCAAGGGCAATGCCGAGGGGATGAACGCGTTCCTGGGCGGCCACATCGACGCCATGTCGGACGCCTCGGGCTGGGGCACGCACGTCGACGCCGGCAAGGCGCGGCTGCTCGCGACGTTCACCGAGCAGCGCACCAAGCGCTGGCCCACGGCGCCGACGGCGAAGGAGCAGGGCCTGGACATCGTCTACCCTTCGCCGTACGGGCTCGCAGGCCCCAAGGGCATGGATCCGAAGGTCGTGCAGATCCTGCATGACGCGTTCAAGAAGGCGCTCGACGATCCGGAGCACCAGAAGACGCTGGACAAGCTCGACCAGGTGCTCTGGTACAAGAACAGCGCCGATTACACCAAGTGGGCGATGGACACCTACGAATCCGAGCGCGCGACGCTCGACCGGCTGGGGCTGGCGCGCAAGGAATGACGCGGCACCGCGCGCGTCCGCCATGCTGATCGAGAAGCGCCAGCAGTTGATCCTGGACCGGCTGGCCCGCGATGGCGCGGCAGGTATCGCGGCGCTGGCGCAGGCGCTGGGCGTTTCGCGCGAGACGGTCCGGCGCGACCTGAATGCGTTGTCGGGCCGGCAACTGCTGACCAAGACGCACGGCGGCGCGCTGGCCAGCCAGGCCGTCGAGCCCAGCCTGACGGCGCGGATGGAGGTCAACGCGGCGGGCAAGCGCCGCATCGCGGCCGCCGCGGCCAGAATGGTTCCCGACGGCGCTTCGCTGATCATCGATTGCGGCAGCACGACCCAGGCGCTGGCGCGCGCGCTGCTGCAGCACCGGCGCCTGACCGTCTACACCAACGACCTGAACGTCGCGCGCCTGTTGTCGCGGCGCAACGGCAACGTGGTCAACCTGCTGGGCGGCCAGCTGCTCGAGCACGAGGACGCGACCGCCGGCTGGGAGACGGTGACGCAGGTCGCGCAGTATCACGTCGATTTCGCCTTCGTCGGCGTCAGCGGCATCGGCGGCGACGGCACCTTGACCGATTACGAGCGGGCCGGCGCCGAATTGCGCAGCCGGATGCTGGCCGCCGCGGCAATTCCCGTGCTGCTCGCCGACCGCACCAAGATCGGCCAGGTCAAGCCGGTGACCGTCGCCAATCCCGACAAGCCGCGGCGCCTCGTCACCGACGCCGCCCCCGCCGCCCCCATCCGCCGCCGCCTCGCCGCCCGCGGGATCGAGGTCATTGTCGCGCGGTGAGGAGACCGGGGAGCGCAACACCGCGAGTTGTGATTGGGCCACTGCACGGCTTATGCCGAGCCTTGTGGCATAATGTGGCAATCTGTGGAATTGTGAAAAAGCGGAGACCGAGATGCCCGCGCCCCCCTCGCAAGCCCGCGTCGTCATCATCGGCGGCGGTATCGTCGGCTGCAGCCTCGCCTATCACCTGGCGCGCGCCGGCTGGAGCGATGTCGTGCTGCTGGAGCAGGGCCGCCTCTCCTGCGGGACGACGTGGCACGCCGCGGGGCTGGTCGGCCAGCTGCGCGCGCAGGAGTCGATGACGCGGCTGATCCGCTACAGCACGAAGCTCTACGGCGAACTCGAGGCCGAGACCGGGCTGGCGACCGGCTGGAACAACTGCGGCTCGTTGTCGGTTGCGCGCACCGCGGAGCGGATGACGCAGTTGCGGCGCACCGCCGCCGTGGCCCGCGCCTATGGCGTCGCGTGCGAGGTGATCACGCCCGCCGAGGCCGGCCGCCTCTGGCCGCCGATGCAGACGGCCGACCTCCATGGCGGCGTCTGGCTGCCGGGCGACGGCAAGGCCAATCCCGCCGACCTGACGCAGGCGCTGGCCAGGGGCGCGCGCAATCGCGGCGCCAAAATCCACGAGGGCGTCAAGGTCACCGCGATTCTCGCCAAGGATGGCGCGGCGGCCGGCGTTGCCTGGCAGGCGAAGGACGGCGCCGACGGGACCATCGCCGCGGAAGTCGTCGTCAACTGCGCGGGGCAGTGGGCGAAGGCGGTGGGGCGGCTGTGCGGCATCACCGTGCCGCTGCACTCCGCCGAGCACTACTACATCGTGACCGGCGCGATTCCCGGCGTCGCGCGCGACCTGCCGACGCTGCGCGATCCCGATGGCTACATCTACTTCAAGGAAGAGGTGGGCGGGCTGGTGATGGGCGGCTTCGAGCCCGACGCCACGCCGTGGGGGATGGACGGCATCCCCGAACCCTTCGAATTCCAGCTGCTGCCGGACAACTGGGAGGCCTTCGAGATCCTGATGGAGAACGCGCTGGTCCGCGTCCCGGCGCTGGCCACCAGCGAGGTCAAGCAGTTCCTCAACGGCCCCGAGTCGTTCACCCCGGACAACAATTTCATCCTGGGCGAAGCGCCCGAACTGCGCAACTTCTACGTCGGCGCCGGCTTCAACTCGATGGGCATCGCCTCCGCCGGCGGCGCCGGGATGGCATTGGCCGAATGGATCGTCAACGGCGCGCCGACGATGGACTTGTGGCCGGTCGACATCCGCCGCTTCGCGCGCTTCAACGGCAACGATGCGTGGCTGCACGACCGCGTCCGCGAGACGCTGGGCCTGCACTACAAGATGCCGTGGCCGAATCGCGAGCTCGAATCCGCCCGGCCGTTCCGCCGCTCGCCGCTCTATGCGCTGCTGGAGGCGAACGGCGCGTGCTTCGGCTCGAAGATGGGCTGGGAGCGGCCCAACTTCTTCGCCCCTTCAAAAGCAGAGGCGAAGCTCGACTATACGTTCGGGCAGCCCGCGTGGCTGGCCTGGAGCGGCGCCGAGCATCGCGCCTGCCGCGACGGCGTGGCGATTTTCGACATGTCGTCGTTTTCCAAATTTCTGGTCAAGGGCCGCGATGCGGAGGGGGTGCTCCAGTTCATGGTCGCCAACGACGTTGCCGTGCCGGTCGGGCGGACCGTCTACACCGGGATGCTCAACGAACGCGGCACCTACGAGTCGGACTTCACGCTCACGCGCCTGGCCCCCGACCAGTACCTTGTGGTGACCGGCTCGGCGCAGACCACGCGCGACTTCGACTTCATCGAGCGCCGGATCCCCGCGGACAAGCATTGCGCGATCGTTGACGTGACCGGCATGCACGCGGTGCTCGCGGTGATGGGGCCGCGCTCGCGCGAACTGCTGCAGTCGGTGTCGAAGGCCGACTGGAGCACTGCCGCGTTCGCGTTCGGCGCCAGCCGCGAGGTCGATATCGGCCATGCGACGGTGCGCGCGACCCGGCTGACGTACGTCGGCGAACTGGGCTGGGAACTCTACGTGCCGGTTGAATTCGCGGTGGGCGTCTACGAAACGCTGCGCGGCGCCGGTGCGGCGTTCGGCCTGGCCGACGCAGGCTACTACGCGATCGACAGCCTGCGCATCGAAAAGGGCTATCGGGCATGGGGCAGGGAACTCACGCCTGATGTCAATCCGTTCGAGGCCGGCCTCGCGTTCGCCTGCAAGCTGGGCCGGGACCTGCCCTTTCGCGGCCGCGACGCGCTGCTGCGCGTCCGGGAAGAAGGCGTCAAGCGGCGCATCGTGGTCCTCACCGTCGACGCGCCGGAGGCGATGCTCTGGGGCGGCGAAGCGATCCTGCGCGACGGTAACCTCGCGGGCTTCGTCACCTCGGCGGCGTACGGCCATACGCTGGGCCGGCCAGTGGCGCTGGGCATGATAGTGCGTGCCGAAGCGACGATCGATGCGGACTACATCGCCGCCGGCCGCTACGAGATCGATCTGGCGGGCACGCTGCTGCCGGCCCGGGCCCATCTGCGCGCGCCGGTGGATCCCGCTGGCACGCGGGCGAGGGCGTAGGCGGCCATGGACGGCATCGCGCGCCTGCTGGAGTCCGCGTATGACGCGGCGGCGCCGGGCTTCCTGCCATTCCGGGTGGGCGCCGCAACCGTCGGCTGGGTGCGGCCCGCGTTCGCGCAGGCGCTGCGCCGGTTTCCCGATGCGTTCAACCATGACGCGAGCGGCGCGGTTCATCTGGACGCGAGACTGCGTGATCCAGACGCGCGCAGCCACGCGCTGGCCGCCGTCACGCGCGAACTCGCGACGAGCGGCGTCATCACCGGCTGGCGCGACGAGATCTACGAAGTGCGCGACGAGGCGCAGCCGGGCCAGGCGCCATTGCTCACCATCGAGCGCGCCGCGGCGCGCGCGTTCGGCATCACCTCGCGCGCGGTGCACGTCAATGGCGTCTCGGGGACAGCCGCCGGACCCGCGATGTGGATAGCCAGGCGCAGCCTGTCCAAGGCCATCGACCCGGGGATGCTGGACAACATGATCGGCGGCGGCGTGCCGGCGGGCTTGTCGATGCGCGAGACGCTGGTCAAGGAAGCCTGGGAAGAAGCCGGCCTGACGGCCGCGCAGGCGGCTGCGGCCCGCGCCGGGCGGCAACTGCGCATCCGCCGCGCGGTGCCCGAAGGCCTGCAATCCGAAGTCATCCTCGTCCACGACCTGGAGCTGCCGTCCGCGGTCGTGCCGCGCAACACCGACGGCGAGGTCAGCGAGTTCCAGCTGCTGCCCATCGACGCGGTGATCGATCTGCTGCGCGAGGGCGGCAAGATCACCCCCGACGCGAGCCTGGTGATCCTCGACTGGCTGGACCGGCAGGGCATCCTGCCGCTGCCCGACACCCCGGCCGCGCGCGCGATCTTCGGCCCGCCAGGCGCGCCGCCCTCCGCCGCAACCCCTTGACTCACAGCACCGGAGCCCATCATGCCCACATTGAGCACCCCGCAACTGGCGCTGGCCCGCGAACTGGCGGCCGCGCACCGGCCCGGCTTCGGCCTGCCGCGCGCGTTCTACACCACCACCGCGCTCTACGAACTGGAGCTCGAACTCTACTGGCAGCGCGGCTGGCTGTTCGCCGGGCACAGTTGCCAGGCGAAGGAGCCCGGCGAGTACTTCGTCTACGAGGTCGGGACCAATGCGGCGATCATCGTCCGGCAGGACAACGGGACGCTGGCCGCGCATCACAACGTGTGCCGGCATCGCGGGTCGGTGATCGCCACCGAAGCCTGCGGCAAGACGCGCAACTTCGTCTGCCCCTACCATCAGTGGACGTACGGCCTCGATGGCAAGCTGCGCCATTGCCGCGGCATGCAGGACTTCGACAAGGGCGCGTACGGACTGCACCCGGTGCGCGTCGAGGAGATGGACGGACTGATCTTCATCAGCTTTGCGGCCGATCCTCCCGACTTCGCCGCTGCGCGGGCGCTGATGTCGCCGGTATTGAAGCCACAGGGACTCGGCCGCGCGAAGATCGCGAAGATCGCGGACTACCAGATTCCCGCGAACTGGAAGCTGGTCTGGGAAAACAACCGCGAATGCTTCCACTGCAACATCAACCACCCGCAGTACATCAAGGCCAATTTCGATCATTACAACGTCGACGACACGACACCGGCCGTCGCCGCGAAGATCGCCGAACAGACCCGGCGCAACGAAGCAGAAGTGGGCGGACAAAGGCCTCGCCGCCACGCATACCGAGGCGGGGATGACACCGTTCCCCGATGCCGAACACGGCATCTGGTACTCGGCCAACCGGACGATCCTGATCGACGGCTGGGTCACCGAGTCGATGGACGGCCGCCGCGTCTGCGACGTGCTGATGGGCGACTACCCGGACGAGGACGTGGGCACGGTGCGGGCGCGGACCCTGCCCAATTTCTGGAACCATTCGAGCTGCGATCACGGCGTGACCACGCGGCTGACGCCCCGGGGCCCGCGCCTGACCGAGGCGCGGATGATCTGGCTGGTCGACGACAAGGCGGTCGAGGGCCGCGACTACCGGCTCGAGCGGCTGCTGCCCTTCTGGCAGCTCACCGGCGAGCAGGACTGGCAGATCTGCGAGCGGCAGCAGAAGGGCGTCGAGAGTTCTGCGTACGTGCCGGGCCCGCTGTCGCAGTACAAGGAATACAACCTGGACGCGTTCCTGCAGTGGTACGTCAACACGCTGCGCGCGGCCGCATGAGGAATCGCCCATGAACGCTCCCCAGTTACCCGCGCAGGCGCGCATCGTCATCGTCGGCGGCGGCGCCGTCGGCTGCAGCATCGCCTATCACCTGGCCAGGCTGGGCGCCAAAGACGTGCTGCTGCTCGAGCGCAGCACGCTGACCTCCGGCTGCACCTGGCACGCCGCGGGGCTGGTCGGCCAGCTGCGCGGCAAGACGAACCTGACGCGGATGATGCAGATGAGCGCGCGCCTCTACGCCGCGATCGGCGAGGAGGTCGGGCAGGACGTCGGCTGGCACGGGACGGGCAGCCTGCGGCTCGCGTCGTCGGCCAACCGCTGGCTGGAGTTGAAGCGCTCGGCGACGATCGCCCGCAGCATCGGCTTCGACATGCACCTGCTCTCGCCGCGCGAGGCGTACGACAAGTTCCCGCTGATCGACCTCGAAGGCGTGCACGGCGCCGCGTTCGTTCCCTCGGACGGCTACGTCGACCCGTACGGCCTGACGCAGGCGTATGCGAAGGGCGCGCGCGCCGGCGGCGTGCGCATCGTCGAGGGCGTGACGGTCACCGCCGTGGAGAGGATGGGCAAGCGCATTACGGCCGTGCGCACGGCGCACGGCGACGTCCGGTGCGAAATCCTGGTGAACGCCGCCGGCCTCTGGGCCCGGCAGTTCGGCGAGCTGGCCGGCCTCGAGTTGCCGGTCACCGTGGTCGAGCATCAATATCTGGTGACGGAGAAGACCGACCGGATCCCGCCCGGCCTGCCCAGCCTGCGCGACCCCGACAACAACTTCTACCTGAAGCCGGAGCCAGGCGCGTTCGCGATCGGCGGCTGGGAGGAGGGCACCGTCGCCCCGTACGGCGATGGCCGGTTGCCGCCGGATTTCGCGCAGCAGTTGTTTCCGCAGAACATGGAACGGCTGGAGCGCTTCGTCGTGCCGGCGGCGACCCGGTTGCCGCTGCTCAACGAACTCGGCATCCGCACCGTGATCAACGGCCCGATCCCGGTCTCCGCCGATGGCGAGCCCATCATCGGCCTGCATCCGGACCTCGACAACTACTTTCTCGCCTGCGGCTTCACCGCCGGCATCGCCGGCTCGGGCGGCGCCGGTCAGGTGCTCGCGCGCTGGATCGTCGACGGCGACCCGGGGATGGACTTGTGGGCGTTCGACGTGCGCCGGTTTTCGCAGCATCACGCGAGTCCCGCGTACCTGCACGACGTCGGGATCGAAACCTACGCGGCGTATTACAAGATGGGCTGGCCGAACGAAGAGCGCGTCGCCGCGCGCGGCGCCCGGCGCAGCCCCTTCCACGACAAGCTGCTGGCGGCGGGCGCGGTCCATGGCTCGAAGAACGGCTGGGAGCGGCCCAACTGGTTCCGCCGCGGCGGCGTGCCCGAGCCCACGCACGAAACATTCGACCGGCAGGTCTGGCGGGACACCGTCGGCGCCGAGCACCGGCTGGTGCGCGAAGGCGTCGCGCTGATCGACATGAGCTCGTTCACCAAGTTCGAGGTCGGCGGGCCGGGCGCGTTCGAGTACCTGAACTGGCTGGCCGCGGCGAACCTGGACAAGCCGCCCGGCGCCGCGGTGTACACGCAGCTTTGCAACGCGCGCGGGGGCATCGAAGCCGATCTCACCATCGTGCGCCTGGCCGACGACCGCTTCTACCTGGTCACCGGCAGCGGTTTCGGCACGCGCGACGGCGGCTGGATCCGTGCCCACATGCCGGCCGACGGCAGCGTGCAGTTCTCCGACGTCACGTCCGCGCGCGCGGTGCTCAACCTCTGCGGCCCGCTGGCGCGCCGGGTACTGGAGAAGGTCACGCGCGACGACGTGAGCAACGCCGGCATTCCGTACATGAGCGCGAAGCACATCCGGATCGGCCTGGCGCCTGCGCTCGCGGTGCGCATCTCGTACGTCGGCGAACTCGGCTGGGAACTGCACATCCCGACCGAATACGCGGCGTACGTGTTCGACACGCTGCTGGAGGCGGGTGCCGAGTTCGGCATCGGCCACGCCGGCTATCGCGCCATCGACAGCCTGCGGATGGAAAAGCGCTACCTGTACTGGAGCGCCGACATCACGCCCGACTACAACCCGTTCGAGGCGGGGCTGGGCTTCGCGGTGGCGCTGAACAAGGGCGACTTCCAGGGCCGCGAGGCGCTGCGGCGAATCAAGGCGGAAGGCGTGCGGCAGAAGCTCTGCTGCTTCCTGCTGGAACGCCCGCTGCCGGTCTATGGCGGCGAGACCATCCTGCGCGACGGCCGCGTGCTCGGCAGCACGTCTAGCGGCAACTACGGCTTCACGGTGGAGAAGAGCATCGTCTTCGGCTACGTTCCGGCCGCCGATGCGCAAGCCACGGCATTCGAGATCGAAGCGTTCGGCGAAACCACGCCCGCAGTGCGGATCGATGGCTGCGCGTACGACCCGCAGCGGGCGCGGTTGCTGGGGTGAAGTTGATACACTCCGGGCGACTCCCACGCACCGAGCGAAGCGCACCCGATGTCCGCAGCGAACCCCGCACCGCCCAAGGCCGTGATCGGCCCCCTCAGCCGGCTCTGGCAGTTCGTCAGCCCGCACCGACGCACGCTGGCGCTCGCGCTGGTCGTGCTGGTGATCGCCGCCGCCGCGGCGCTGGCCTTGCCGGTCGCGGTGCGGCAGATGATCGACCTGGGCTTTTCGCGCTCGAACACCGAGCATATCGACCGCTATTTCCTGCTGCTTTTTGCGGTCGCTGCGGTGCTGGGCCTGTTCACCGCGGCGCGGTTTTACCTGGTGTCGTGGCTGGGCGAGCGCGTGGTCGCCGACATCCGCAGCGCCGTGTACAAGCACGTGATCGGGATGAGCCCGGCGTTCTTCGAAGTCACCCGCACCGGCGAAGTGCTCTCGCGGCTGACCACCGACACGACGCTGATCCAGGTCGTCGTCGGCACCAGCATGTCGATGGCGCTGCGCAACATCCTGCTGCTCTCGGGCGGGCTGGTCATGCTGGCCGTCACCAGCCCGCGGCTGACTGGTTACACCATAGGGCTGCTGCTGGTTGTCGTGCTGCCCATCATCGCGTTCGGCCGCAAGGTGCGGAAACTCTCGCGCGCCACGCAGGACCGGGTCGCGGATTCCAGCGCGCTGGCTGGCGAGAAGCTTAATGCGGTGTCGACGGTGCAGGCGTTCACCCAGACCCGCAACGAAGCCGCGCGCTTCGGCGACTCGGTCGAAGCGTCGTTCGCCACCGCGCTGCGCCGCATCCGCGCCCGCGCGGCGCTGACCGCGATCATGATCGTGATGGTGTTCGGCGCCATCGTGCTGGTGCTCTGGCTGGGCGCGCGCGCCGTGCTCGACGGCACGATGACGGCCGGCGAACTGAGCCAGTTCGTGCTCTACGCGGTGATGGTGGCCAGCGGGATTGGCGCCCTATCGGAGGTCTGGGGCGACGTGCAGCGGGCGGCCGGGGCCACCGAGCGGCTGATGGAATTGCTGGCGGCGAAGCCCGATATCGTCGCGCCGGCAAATCCGGTGCCGCTGCCCGCGCCGCGCGGCGAGATCGCCATCGAGGGCGTCACGTTCCGCTACCCGTCGCGGCCGGACCATCCGTCGCTGGCCGGCGTGACGATCGAAGTGCATTCCGGCGAGACGGTCGCCGTCGTCGGCCCTTCCGGCGCCGGCAAGAGCACGCTGTTCCAGCTGCTGCTGCGGTTCTACGATCCGCAGCAGGGACGAGTGCTGGTCGACGGCGTCGACATCGCGGACGCGGATCCGGAAGCGGTGCGCGCGCGCATCGGCATCGTTCCGCAGGACACGGTGATCTTCTCCGCGGATGCGATGGAGAACATCCGCTATGGCCGCGCCGGCGCCACCGACGAGGAGGTCAAGGCCGCGGCACGCGCGGCGATTGCCGACGAGTTCATCGAACGCCTGCCCGAGGGCTACCGGACCTTCCTGGGCGAGCGCGGCGTCCGCCTCTCCGGCGGACAGCGGCAGCGCATCGCGATCGCGCGCGCGATCCTGAAGAACCCGCCTATCCTGCTGCTCGACGAGGCCACCAGCGCGCTCGATGCGGAAAGCGAGCGTCAGGTGCAGGCCGCGCTCGAATACCTGATGCAGGATCGCACCACGCTGGTGATCGCCCACCGGCTGGCCACGGTGCGCAAGGCGACGCGCATTGTCGTGATGGACGAAGGGCGCGTGGTCGCGACCGGCACCCACGACGCGCTGGTGGCCGGGGAGGGGCTCTATGCGAAGCTGGCGGCGCTGCAATTCGGGATGCACGCCGGGTAGCGATCCCGGGGAGAGTTGCAGGACTCGACACGACTGGCCGCGTCCGGGCGAGTAGGCGTAGCCGGGAATGGCGCTGCGCGCCTTCAACCGCGTCCTGCCCCGGCCGCCCCCGCCGGGCCGTGCGCGGGGTCGACCTGCCACAGCGTGGTGATGGCGCCGATCAGCAGCACGCCGGCGGAAAGCATCAAGCCAGAGAACAGGCTGCCCGTCGCGTCGGAGAGGGCGCCGGTGAGCACCGGCCCCAGGATCTGGCCCGCCGAAAACGCGATCGTGAAGCCGGCCACCGCCTTGCCCCACAATTCGACCGGCAGCCATTTCTTCGAGTACGCTGTGACCGACGCGGGAACGATGAACAGTGCACCGCCGAACAGGATCGCCGAGGCGATCATCACCGGCAGCGCGGTGCTCAGCAGCGGCAGGGTGGCGCCCGCGGTCAGCGTCAGGATGGTGGCCGCGGTCGCGCGCCCGCCCCGCCATGCCGCGAGGGGATGGCGCCAGACGCGCTGGCTGAGCACGCTCGCCAGCCCCAGCGCGCCCCAGGTCGCGGCGACGGCGCCGGGTCCCGAGCCGTGATCGCGCATCCACGCGATGATGAAGGTCATGTACGCGATGTAGCCGACGCCGAACAGGAAGTAGCCGGTGAGGATAGGAGCGAAGGCGCGGACCCGCAACGGCGCGCGCGCGATCGGCGCGCTGGCGCCGGCGGCGGGCCCGACCAGCAGCGTGCAGACGATGCTGATGAGCAGCGCCGCCGCGCCCATCGCGAGCCACGCGGTGGGCCACGCCTGGCTGCCGGCGTAGGCAAACAGCCAGGGCAGCGTGATCCCGGGCAGCACGATGCCGATACCGCCGCCCGCGAAGTAGATCCCGATCGCGGCCGCCGCCCGCCGCGGCTCGTCGGGAAACAGCGCCGCCGCCAGCGCACCGCCGGCGATGAACACGATCGCGCCCGAGACACCGGCGGCGAAGCGCAGCACGGCCAGCGCATCGAACCCCGTCACCAGCGCCGAGAGCGCCAGCGCGGCCGCTGTCACGTACATGCCGCCGATGAACAGCCGTCGCGCGCCTACGGCGGCGATCGTATAGAAAGCCACCAGCGAGCCGGCGAGATAGCCCAGCGCATTGACCGAATTCATCGAACCGGCCTGCGTGTAGCTCCAGTCGAGGTCCGCGCGCATCGCCGGGAGGATCAGCGCGTAGGCGAAACGCGCGAAGCCGTTCGATACGGCCGGACCCAGCGAGAGCCAGACTGCCGCCCACATGCCTGGATGTCGTCGTGTCATCGGTCAATGGTATCGTGAAACCGCGGGCAGGCTCGAGCGGCGCGCCGCGGCGCCAGGGCGGCGAGGGGCCTGCTACAATCGCAGCCAAGCGGGACGGTCATGCCAGTCATGCCGCCGCGGCACCGGCCAGCCGAAGCTGGCCATCCGCCGCGTCACCGTCCGGCGCCAACACAAAGGAGAATCGTCATGCTCAGCATCCTCTGGATGATCATCGTTGGCTTCATCGCGGGCGCCATCGCGCGCTGGATCATGCCGGGCGTCGATGCGATGGGCTTCTGGCTGACCACGGGGCTCGGGATCGCCGGCTCCTTCGTCGGCGGCCTGATCAGCCGCGTCTTCTCGAAGCCGGCGGACGGCTCGTCCTTCGGCCCGGCCGGAATCATCATGTCCATCGTCGGGGCGATGATCGTCCTCTACGTCGCGCGCATGATGCGCTGACCGCGGCGCCGCAGCGGGCCTGCAATCGCCATGGATTCCCTTGTCGTCACCGTCGTCGGCGCGGACCGGCCCGGACTCGTCAGCCTGCTCTCCGACTGCGGCAAGGCGCATGGCGCCAGTTGGGAAGAGAGCCGGATGGCCAGCCTGGGCGGACAGTTTGCCGGCATCGTCCACTTCCGGGTCCCGCCGGGGCAGGCTGCGGCGCTCACCGGCGCGCTGCGGCGGCTCGACGCGACGGGCTTGCATGTCGTCGTCGCGGCCGACGCCGGGGCGCCGCCGGCAGCCGGCCGCCTGCTCAGACTCGAACTCGTGGGGCAGGACCGGCCCGGGATTGTCCGTGACATCTCGCGCGTGCTCGCCGAACTCGGCATCAGCATCCGGGAACTGACCACCGAACTGTCCAGCGCGGCGATGTCGGGCGAGCACTTGTTCAACGCTACGGCGCTGCTGCAGGTTCCGGCAGGGGTTCCGACCGCGGAATTGAGCAAGGTGCTCGAGGCGCTGGCCAACGAGCTGATGGTCGACGTCACGCTCGACGAAGCGCCGGACGCCTAGTCCCGCCGCACCGCGCTGAACCGCGCATCACGCCTGCGATGTGCGGCCGCTACGAACTGAACGCGACACCCCGGCAGATCGCCGCCGGCTTCGGCGTGCTCGACGTGCCCGACTTCGCTCCCAATTACGACCTCCGCCCCACCAACCGCGCGCCGGTGATTCGGCTCGACCGCGGCGGCGCCCGGCAGTGCGAACTGATGCGCTGGGGGCTGATACCGAGCTGGGCGAAGGACACCAAGGCCGGCAACCGCTGCTTCAACGCCCGCGCCGAGACCGTCGCCACGCTGCCGTCGTTTCGCAACGCCTGGCAGCGCCGCCGCTGCATCGTCCCGGCGTCGGCCTTCTTCGAGTGGCCGACGCTGGATGGCAGGAAGCGCAAGCTGCGCATCGCGCGCCGCGACGGCGCCATGCTCGCGCTGGCCGGGCTGTGGGAATACTGGAAGGCGCGCGACCAGCCGGACGCGGAAGGCATCGTCTCGTACACCATCATCACCGCGGCGCCCAATGCCGACATCGCGCCGTACCACAACCGGATGCCGGTGTTCCTCGAACCCGCGCAGTTCGACGCGTGGCTGGATCCGGCCCGCGGCGACGGGCAGGCGCTGCTGGCGCCACCGCCGGATGGGTTGCTGGTGGCGGCCGACACTGACGTAGCGTAGTGGCGTAGCGGCGTAGAGGCATAGCGCCGGGCGGACGCGCGCGGGGCGGGCCGGGGACGGATAATCGCGCCATACGAGTTTTCCAAAGGACACCGCACCGCCGTGACCACGCAACGCCTCATCGCGCATGTCGACATGGACGCGTTCTATGCGTCGGTCGAATTGCTGCGCTATCCGGAATTGCGCGGGATGCCGGTGGTCATCGGCGGCGGCTCCCGGCACCAGCCGGTCGTGGTGACGGACCCGGTCACCGGCGAGCCGACGCGGCGCTTCTCGACGTTGCGCGGCTACGCCGGCCGCGGCGTGATCACCACGGCCACCTACGAAGCGCGGGCGCTGGGGCTGCATTCGGCGATGGGGATGATGAAAGCCGCGCAGCTCGCGCCCGACGCGGTCCTGCTGCCGGTGGACTTCGAGCAGTACCGGAAGTACTCGCGGCTGTTCAAGGCCGCCGTGCGCGCGATCGCGCCGCTGGTCGAGGATCGCGGCATCGACGAAATATATGCCGATCTCACGGATGTCGTCGGCCCGGTGGCCGAGCCGTGGGCGCGCGCCCGCGATGTGGCGGCGGAGATCAAGCGCGCGGTGCGCGCAGCCACCGGCCTCAACTGCTCGATCGGCGTGTCGCCGAACAAGCTGCTCTCCAAGATCGCGTCGGACCTGGACAAGCCGGACGGCCTGACCATACTGACCCCGGAGGACATCCCCGCGCGCATCTGGCCGCTGTCGCCGCGCAAGATCAACGGCATCGGCCCCAAGGCGACAGCGAAGCTCACGGGGCTGGGCATCGCCACCATCGGCACGCTGGCCCAGGCCGAGCCGCACTACCTGGTCGCGCAGTTCGGCAAGAGCTACGGCGCGTGGCTGCACGAGGCGGCGCACGGCCGCGACGAGCGGGCGGTCGTCACCTGGAGCGAGCCGAAATCGATCAGCCGCGAAACCACGTTCGAGCGCGACCTGCACCCGGTCCGCGATCGCCAGGCGCTGAGCAGGATATTCACGGACTTGTGCCTGGGCCTGACCGACGACCTGCGCCGCAAGGGCTACGCCGGCAAGACCATCGGCCTGAAACTGCGCTACGACGACTTCCGCACCGTCACCCGCGATCGCACGCTCGACGCCCCCACGCAGGACATGCGCGTGATCCGCCGCGCCGCCGGCGAATGCCTGAAAAGCGTCAACCTCGACCGCAAGATCCGCCTGCTCGGCGTCCGCGCGTCATCCCTCGAAGCCGCGGGCGAGGCACAGCTCGAACCGAATCTGCGTCTGTTTGATTGAACGGGCGGTTCGTCGAACAACAACCGTGAATCGCCGCAGGATGGGTGGAGCGCAGCGATACCCATCGCGTAATTCAAAGCGCAGCAATGGTATCGCGCGGGCGCGGGTTCGATGCGGAATTGCCGCATTTCTCCGATGCGAGATGGGTATCGCTGCGCTCCACCCATCCTACGAAGACCAGGCGAACAGGGTTACGCAGGCACCGCCGCCGCACCCAGCACCCGGCGCAGCAGCAGCACCGACTCCTCGACGCCTTCCTCCGGACTCTGCGCCGGGTCTTCGTGCTCGATGCTGAGCACGTCGTCGTAGCCGGCTGTCCGCAGCGCGGCGATGAAGTCGCGCCACCACGGCTCGGCGCGGCCGCGCCCCAGCGTGATGTAGCTCCAGGCGCGATGGCGGAAGTCGCTGCCAGGCGTGGTGTCGATGATGCCGTTGATGCCGGCGATGACGGGATCGATCCGCGTGTCTTTCGCGTGCACGTAGTAGATCGCCTCGCCCAGCGCCGCGGCCGCGGCGATCGGGTCGGCGCCCATCCACATCAGGTGGCTGGGGTCGAGGTTGGCGCCGACGGTCTCGCCCACGGCGTCGCGCAGGCGCAGCAGCGTCCTCACGTTGTACACGTTCTGGTAGCCGTGCAATTCGAGGCACAGCCGGGTGACGCCATGTTGGGCGGCATACGCGACCAGGTCCTGCCAGTACGGAATCAGCACCTCGTCCCATTGCCAGCGCAGGATGTCGCGCACTTCCGCCGGCCACTCGGTGGTGATCCAGTTCGCGTGGCTGTCGCCCGGCGCGCCGGGACAACCCGACATCATCACGACGCGGTCGACGCCAAGCAAACCGGCCAGGCGAATGGTCTTCTTCGTCACCTCGGCATGCCGCCGCCCATGTTCGCCGGGATGCAGCGGATTGCCGGAACAGTTCATCGCGCTGATTCCGATGTCGTGATCGGCCAGGCGCGCCAGGAACTCCTGCCGCGCCGGCGCGCTCTCGAGCATCCGGTCCAACTGGACATGCGGGGCCTTCGACCAGTTGCCGCAGGCGAATTCGAGCCGGTCCATGTCCAGGCGGGCCGCGGTCGCGAGCATCGCCTCGAAGCTGGCGTGGCCCAGGCTGTCGGTGATCATTCCAATCTTGATGGTATTTTCCCCCGGTCCGAAAGGACCCGTAGTCGTGCGCTGACAGGGGCGAAATCGTACCACACGCGAACGCGGGTCCACTCCACGCGCAGCCGCGCGCCGCCGCGTGCAGCGCCGGTCGCCGCGGCGCAACCGTTCGGCAATATTCCCGTTGACGCGCACCGGCCCCGGAACGAAACTGCCCACATGACGCATGGGCGCGAAGCCAGCAGCGTGCCCGGCGAGCCCAGGGAGACGCCATGCCACGCCGCACCTTTTCCTTCGACGCGAAGTCCTATGTTCTCGATGCGCGCCCGGACCGCCTGGATTTGCGCGACCGGCCCTACGCGCCGCCGACGCGTTCGCTGCCGCCGCTGTTTCCGACCGCGGACAAGCTGGCGCGCTTCCTCGCGGGCTATCTCTCCGCCGGGCTGATACTCGACCAGGGCAGGGAAGGCGCGTGCACCGGCTACGGCCTCGCCGCCGTGGTCAATTACATGCTCTGGACGCGGGCGCTGGAGAGAAACGCGGCGCAAGGCTTCCAGCCCGTGAGCCCGCACATGTTCTACGACCTGGCGCGGTTCTACGACGAATGGCCGGGCGAGGACTACGAAGGGTCGAGCTGCCGCGGCGCGATGAAGGGCTGGCACAAGCATGGCGCCTGCGCGCAAGGCCTCTGGCGCAAGAGCGTGCACCGCAAGCTGAAGCGCCACTACAAGCCCGACCCGACGTGGGCCACCGACGCCGCCGCCCGGCCGGTCGGCGTCTATTACCGCGTGGACCACCGCTCGGTCACCGACATGCAGGCCGCCATCAACGAAATGGGCGCCATCTACGTGTCGGCCGCCGTGCATGCGGGATGGGATATCCCGACCGTGACCAGGCCGCCGAAGGTCGCCAGTCATGCCGACCTGCCGGTGATCGATTTCGAGGCGACGACCAAGCCCGACGGCGCGCATGCGTTCGCGCTGGTCGGGTACAACGAAGACGGCTTTGTCGTGCAGAACTCCTGGGGACCGACCTGGGGCGCCCATGGCTTCGCGATCATGGCCTACGCCGACTGGGTCGCGCACGGCACCGACGCGTGGGTGTGCTCGCTGGGCGTGCCCCAGCGCGTGCATCCGCTGGCGACCGCGGGTCCGCGCGGGGCGCGCGCGCGGCAGGCCAGCGGTCTGTCGCTCGCGCGCGATGCCAGGCTCGACGCCGATCCGGACAATCCCGCGGTGCAGCCGTGGGGCAACGAGCAGGCGTACCTGCACACCGTCGTCGCCGGGAACAACGGCCTCGTGCGCATCGGGCTGCCGCACATCGGCGACCCCGCCGACCTGGTCGACCTCGTCGTCCGCCAGAACGTGAAGGCGTGGCTGCAAGGCGCCGGCAAGACCTCGCGCAAGGTGATGCTCTACGCCCATGGCGGCCTGAATTCGGAGGAGGAATCCATCCTGCGCATCCGCGTGCTGGCGCCGTACTTCCTGGCGAACGGGATCTATCCCATCTTCTACAGCTGGCGCTCGGGCATCTGGGAGACCATCGGTTCCCGGCTCGAGGACAAACTGGGCATCAAGCCCGGGGAGGCGCGGGCGACCGGCTTCGTCGGCGAGGCGACCGACCTGCTGCTGGAAGCCGCCGCGCATGGCATGAAGTGGATCTGGAACGAGATGAAGGAGAACGTGGAGGGGGCCACGACGCCAGCGGGCGCCGCGACGCCGGCCGGCGCGCTGACCCTGATCGCCGGCAGCCTGCAGCGGCTCGCGGCGGAAGGCAACGGGATCGAGCTGCACCTGGTCGGCCATTCGGCCGGCGCGTTCGTGCTTGGACATCTGCTCGACCTGCTGGCCGCGAAGGCGCTCAAGCCCGCATCGCTGACGTTGTATGCGCCAGCCTGCCCGCTGGCGTTCGCGCTGGCGAAATTCCGGAATGCGGTGCAGTCCGGCAACCTGCCGGCCACCAACGTGTGGCTGCACCTGCTCTCCGATCGCCGCGAGACCGACGACACCACGGGACCGTACGGCAAGTCGCTGCTGTATCTGGTTTGCCGCGGCTTCGAGGAAACGCGCAAGACGCCGCTCGCGGGACTGCAGCGCTGCCTGGATGTCAACGCCGTCGAGGACGACGACGACCTCTGGGCGAGCGAGTTCTGGGGCGACGTGCAGGCTTGGCGTACCTGGGTCAACGGCCTGCCGGCGCAGAGCGACGGCAAGTCCGCGTGCGAAATCTTCGACGACGACTGGGTGAGCACCGGCAAGGCATCGATCGCGCCCTCGCACGGCTCGTTCGACAACAACAAGGTCGTGATCGAACGCAGCATCAACCGCATACTGGGACGGCCGCCCGGCGCGGCCCTGGCGGCGCCGGTCGAGGACCTCGACTACTAGCGATTGGCGGCGCGGCGGTTGCAGCCACCCGGCAAACGGTTGGTGCGGTGGGCAACTGACAAATCCGGGCGCGCTCAAGCATAATTCCCGACCTTTCACCCATGCCGGTATCCGGCGGGCGAGGGGACGTCAACCACATGCATGACTCGCCGATCCAGTCGCGGCCTGGCCAGTCGCGATGGCCGCAACGCGCGCGGGCGCGCACGATGGTGCGGATGGTCGCCGCGCGTATCGTCCTTGCCGGCGCGTGCTGCGTCAGCCCCGCCGCGCTCGCCGACATCTGGGGCTACGTCGACGAAGACGGCCGGTCTCATATCGCGACCGAGAAGCTCGACGACCGCTACCAGCTGTTTTTCAAGGGCGGCATCCGCGTCGATCCGCCGGACCCGAACGAGGTGGCGGCCGCGCTCGGTGCCAGGACCCGCGGGGAATTCCGGAGCACGCCGCTGTTCCAGCGAATGAGCAATCACCCGAACGCCGCGCGCTTCGAGCCGCTGATCCAGCAGTACGCGAAGCAGTACCGGCTCGATCCGGCGCTGGTCAAGGCGGTCATCGCGGTCGAGTCCGCGTTCCGGCCGGATGCGGTCTCGCCCAAGGGCGCGCTCGGCCTGATGCAGATCATCCCCGACACAGGCGCGCGCTACGGCATCGTCGGCGACCGCAAGCGCAGCGCCGTGCAGAAGCTGCTCGATCCGGCGACCAATCTGCGGATCGGCACCCGGCACCTGCGCGCACTGCTGGAAATGTTCACCGACAATCTCGACCTGGTGCTCGCCGCCTACAACGCCGGCGAGGGCGCGGTCGCGCGCTACGCCCGGACCATCCCGCCGTATCCGGAGACACAGATGTACGTGAAGCTGGTGCAGCGGTTCTATGCGACATACAAGCCGGAGCCGGAAGTTCCGGCGCCGGCGCCCAAGGTCAAGCGGATCGTCATTCCGGGGCAGCGCAACCCACCTGGGGTCACGCGCGTTCTTCCCTAGCGCGTTCGTCGCCCGCCGCCCCTACGCCTGCCCCTCCTGCGCAGCATCCACCGGCTGCGTCCCGCCGGTGAAGGCGACCCGCGTGTTCCGGACGCGCTTGCGCCACAGCACGTACGAGGACTTGAGGTGCTGCAGGCTGAACATGTAATAGAAGAACTTGAACAGCCAGAAGCGGGAGCGGGCGCCGATGTCGCGGAAGACGTCGCCGGCGAGCATCGAGATGACCGCCTCCTGGACGCGGAACGGGTTGCCCGGATGCAGCATCAGGCTGCGCATGCCGGGGGAGTTGAAGCGCCAGATGAACCAGGAGAAGGTCTTGACGCCGCGATCGGCCATTTTCTCGAAGTGCGCGAACTTCGCTTCGGTGTCCGGCGCGCCGCGCAGCCACGCGTCGACCGCATCGGCGCCGAACACGCCGCTGCTCATCCCCATCATCACGCCGCTGGAAAACACCGGATCGACGAACGCGTAGGCGTCGCCGACCATGATGTGGCGGTCGCCGCGCATCCGGCTGGAGGTGTACGAGTAGTTGCCGGTGGCGCGCGCCTCGCTGTTGACCAGTTGCGCATTGCGCATCCGGTGCTGCATCTCGGGGTGGCCGATGGCGATGGTCTGCAGCAGGTATTCGGCGGGACTGTTCCGGCGCAGCTTCAGGTATTCGGGACGGCAGACGGCGCCGACGCTCATGCTGCCGTCCTTGAGCGGGATCATCCAGAACCAGCCGTGCTCGAACCAGTAGACGCTGATGTTGCCGGCGTACTCGCCTTCGCGCCGCTCGACGTTCAGGAAGTGCCCGAAGATCGCCGCGCTGGCGTGGTGCCGGTTCTTCTGCTTGAGGTTGAAGTGCCTGGCCAGCAGCGTGTCGCGACCGGAGGCGTCGATGAAGTAGCGGCAGGTCCAGCTCCGCGTATTGCCCTGCTCGTCGACCGCGTGCGCGACCGGGTGCGCGTCCTGGGGAAACTCGACACCCGTGACCCGGACTCCTTCCAGCACCTGCGTGCCCTTGGCGGCGCTGTTGCGCAGCAGCAGGTTGTCGAATTCCGAGCGGCGAACTTCGTACGCGTAGGGATGGTTTTTGTCCAGCGCGAACGAAAAGTCGAAACGGTGGTGGCCCGAGACTTCCAGGTTCGAGCTGAAGTCGGCGCCGGGCTTTTTCATGCCGATCGCCGCGACCTGATCGAGCACACCCAGGCGTTGCAGGATGGGAAGGTTGAGCGGCAGCAACGACTCGCCGATGTGAAAGCGGGGATGGTGTTCCTTCTCCAGCAGCGTGACCTTCCAGCCTTTTTCCGCGAGGAGCGCGGAGATCGTGGAACCGGCGGGGCCGCCACCGACGACGAGCACGTCGCAGTCGGGGGCGGGCGGTTGGGTGTTGGGCGTGCTGGATGTCGTCATGGCGTTAAATGTGCTTTGTCCGTTGCTCGGCATGGCCGCCTCCCAGGGCTGCCGATGGCCTATCGAAAGAGTTCCGGGAACGCAATCCGGATCAGGTAAATCGCAAGATAGTGTACCGGATAGAAGGCATAGAAAAGGTACTTGAGCTTCGGTCCCTCGTTCCCGTTGTACAGCGCGATGGCGCCCAGCGCCGCGGCGAGCGCGAAGGGATCGACGGAGTGGTCGAAGTAGAGGTTCGCGCCCGGCGCGTAGCGCTGGGCATACGGCAGCGCCAGCGGGAGCGCGACCAGGATGATCGCCAGCGCCAGCGCCAGATGAACGATCCGGTCGAACAGCAGGTACGAGGCCACGATGGAGAAGACGCCGGCGGCGCCGTAGTCGGCATTGGCAGCCTGGGCCGCGACTGCGCACCCGGCGACCGCCAAAACATGCAGGAACCGATTGGGCGTCCCGCGGATCGCCATGATGGCCAGCAACCCGAGAGTGAGCGTGAAAAAGACGTTCAGGTACAGCGGCGTCGAGCCGATCAGCGTGTTGGCCAGCCAGAACGGCCCTTGCGAAATGCACGCGAAGGCGAACAGCCGCAGCACGTAGTGGCGCAGGTCCCTGCTGTGGCGGGCGCCGTTGGCGATCAGCCAGGCGAACAGCGGAAAGGCGACGTTGCCGAGGAGGATCAGGATCGGATACTGGGGCAGCAGGAAGATCCCCGTGTGGCTGGCCACCATCGAGGCGATCGCGAGGATCTTGACATGGAACGCATTCATCCGGCGGGCCTCCAAAGGGCAATGCCGCCTGCACGCGGCGCCGGCGTGCTGCACAACCGCCACCACCGCCGAAGCCCGGGACCAACGACGTGATCTCCAGTCACGGCAATCCGTTTCGCGCGCTGCATCCCGACCTGCCATACCTGAGCGAAGGCGAAGCGGCCGTCATCCGGCCGCTGCCGCCGGGCAGTCACGAAGTGCTCGGCCGGATTGCCTGGGATCAATGGCCGTCGCCGTGCAGAAACGGGCTGGCCGTCAATCCGGCGCTGGGGCAGCGGTGGCGTGGGGCCGCAGGATGGGTGGAGCGTAGCGATACCCATCGCGTTCCGACAAGTGTTGCCGTGCGTCGAAAGCCACGAAACCGGTATGGGGCGACACCCGCCCGCCGCGCTTCGAAACGCCCGATGGGTATCGCTTCGCTCCACCCATCCTACGGAATCAGCCACGTGGCATCAGCCGGCAGCAGCGGGAACTGTCCCCGCGACCTTACCCTTGCGCATGAAGAACGCCAGCAGCGCGGGCAGCAGGAACACCGCGCCCAGCATGTTCACGAAAAACATGAACGACAGCAGCAGGCCCATGTCGGCCTGGAACTTGAGGGCGGAGAACACCCAGCTGCCAACGCCGATCGACATGGTGACGGCAGTGAACGCGGCGGCGGCGCCGCGCTCGACCAGCGCGCGGTAGTAGGCATCGCGCAACGACTGGCCCCCGTGCAGGTGGACCTCGATCCGGTCGTACAGGTAGATGCCGTAGTCGACGCCGACGCCGACGCCCAGCGCGATCACCGGCAGCGTGGAGACCTTGATGCCGATCCCCAGCATGGCCATCAGCGCGTTGTTGAGCAGCGACACCAGCGCCAGCGGCAGGATGATGCACAGCGTCGCCGCCAGCGAGCGGAAGGTCAGCAGGCACATCAGCACCAGCGCGGAGAACAGCGCCACGAGCTCCTCGATCTTCGCGGCGGCGACCGCTTCGTTGGTCGCCGCCATCACGCCCGCGTTGCCGCTGGCCAGCTTGAACTCGAGCTGTTTGGCGACCGGCCGCCTGGCGAATTCGGCGTTGTAGTCCTTCACCGCCTGCACCACTCGCGCCAGCGTCGCTCCCTGATGGTCGCTCATGAACAGCAGGATCTGCATCGCCGAGCAATCGGAATTGAGCAGCCCGGTGCTGGTGTCGATCGGCGTCACCGATTGCGCCAGCACCTCGGGCGCGCGCGCGAGGACGCGCCACTTCACCACGCCCTCGTTCCAGCCGGCGTTGACGACCTTGGCCAGGCCGGGGAGGGAGATGGTCGAATGCACGCCCTCGACGTTCTTCATCGCCCACTCGAACTCGTCGATCGCATCGACGATGTCGAAATTCGTGCACGCGCCCTGGACGTCGCGGCTTTGCGCGACGATTGCGAGCACGTCGACGCCGATGGCGAAGTTGCGGGTGATCGCGGCGCTGTCGCGGTTGTAGCGGGAGTCGTCGCGCAGCTCGGGCACACCCTGGCCCAGGTCGCCGACCGTGAGGTCCCGCGCCTTCCAGGCGCCGAAACCGGCCAGCGCGACGCTGGCCAGGATGATCCAGATACCGACGCGCCGGTCGGCACAGTGCGACAGCGCATGCCAGATCTTGTGCCGGCCCTCGACGCCGGCCGCCGCCTCGCCGGTGGCCGCGGCGGCGATCTTCGCGGTGGGCAGGTACGACAGCAGGATCGGCAGCACCATCTTGTTGGTGATGATCATCAGCGTCACGCCCAGCGTCGCCGTCAGCCCCAGCTCGCGGACGATGTCGATCTTGATGAACATGATGGCCAGGAAGCCCAGCGCATTGGTGAGCAGCGCCAGCGCGCCCGGCACGAACAGCTTGGCGAACGCGTTCCGGGCGGCGTCGAGCGCACCCGCCCCCGCCTGCACTTCGAGCCGCCATGTGTTGGTCATCTGTACCGCGTGCGAGCAGCCGATGGAAAAGATCAGGAACGGCACCAGCACCGACAGCGGATCGATGCCGAAGCCGACCAGCGGCAGGGCGCCCAGCAGCCAGAGCACGGGCAGCATCGCGCAGACCAGCGCGACCGCGGTCAGCACCGTGGAATGCGAGTACCAGCGCAGCAGCACGGCGGTGATCACGAAAGCGATCAGGAAGAACAGCAGCACCCCGCGCGCGCCGTCGGTGATGTCGCCCACCGCCTTGGCGAAGCCGATGATCGCGACATCGGTGTCGGCGCTCTGGTACTTGGCGCGGAGGTCTTCGAGCTTTTGCGCCACCGATGCGTAGGCCAGCCGCTTGCCGGTCTGCGGATCGACGTCGAGCAGGTCGGCGCGGATCAGCGCGCCCTTCAGATCGTTGCTGACCAGGCGGCCGACGAGGCCGGCCTTCTGCACGTTGACCGCGACGGTGGCGAGATCTTCGGCGCTGCCCTGGAACGTCGCCGGGATCACGTTGCCGCCGGCGAAGCCTTCCTCGACCACTTCGATGAAGCGCGTGTTCGGGGTGAACAGCGATTGCACGGTGGCGCGGTCGACGCCCGGCACGAAGAACACGTCGTCGGTCGCGGCCTTGAGCTTCTTCATGTACGCGGCATCGAAGATGGTGCCGTTCTTGTGCAGCAGCGCGACCACCACCCGGTTGGCGCCGCCGAACGTGCTCTCGTAGTCGACGAACGTCTTCATGTACGGATGGGTGAGCGGGATCATCTTCTTGAATCCCGCGTCGACACGCAGTTGCGTCGCGCTCAGCGCGAGGGCAACGGTGATCGCGGCGAACACGGCCAGCATGACCCGGCGGTTCCCGAACAACAGGGCGGAAAGGCCCCCGACCAGGCTCTGCACGCTCATGGCTTGCTGGCCGGTGCGCCGGTGGGTGCGTTCGCAGGCGCGGCCGCACCCGGTGCAGCAGCGGCGGCGGCCGTTGATGGCGACACCGACCCGGCACCGGCCGCCGGCACATACGGGACGACGCCAGCCTCTCCGAACAGCAGCGCGCCGGCGGCGGTGGGCAGCACCGCCGAATACGTCATCGCGCGCAATCCGGCGACGCGCTGGAAGCTCGCGCCATTGTCGCGGCTGCTCAACACCGCGCCGGCGCTGCCGGCCAGCACGATTTCGCCGCTGGGCAGGCGCGCGCCCCCCTGCAGGGTCGCGGTGCCCTCGGTCACGGCCGGCGGCGTCCAGGTCTTGCCGAAGTCGCCGGACTTGAAGATGTTGCCGCGCAGGCCGTACGCCAGCAGGCCACCGTCCGCCGTCGTGAGCAGGCCGAAGAACGAGCCCTTGTACGGTGACGTGGCCGGCTCCCACGTGCGGCCCTGGTCGGAGGATGTCAGCAGCGTGCCGGCCTCGGCGGCGATCGCGAGCCGCCCGGCGCCATCGCCGGCAACCGCGTAGAAGTGCTTGTCTTCCTCTGTAATGGTGGCCGGCGTCCAGGTCTTGCCGCCGTCCGTGGTGTTCAGGAACAGGCCGTAGGCGCCCACCGCGAAACCCCGCTCGCGGTCGTTGAAATGGACGGCAAAGAGCGGTTGCTTGTCCTCGGGCTTGTAGCGTTGCTCCAGCCAGCTCGCGCCGCCGTCCTGGCTGGCGAGGATCTGGCCGTCATGACCGACGGCCCAGCCGAACTTGTCGTCGACGAACATGAGCGCGGTGAGCATCGCGCGGCGCGGCGTCGGACCGCGCCGCCACGTCTGGCCCTGATCGTCGGAATAGACCACGTATCCGTGCTCGCCGACGGCAACGACGCGGTTGCCCGCATGCGCGGCGGCCACCAGCAGCAGCCGCGACAGCGTGCGCGGCGTGACCTGGTTCGTTGCGTTGGAGGAGGGGGCGCCTGGCGAAGCTTGCCCCAGGACCTGCCCGAGCGGCGCGAACTGCCCCAGGGCGAATGCGGCAATGCCCAGCCACAAGCGCCAGCCGGCGCGCGGGACTGGCTGCGCGGAGCCGGGCATGGCCGCGCTGGCGCGGCTCACGCCGGCCTGACGCGACAGTGGGCGGCAGGCCGCTCTCCGCTGCCGCGATTCCGCGTCACGTCACTGCTCAGCGCGTGCCGAGGCCGCGCAGGTTCTGCGGCGTGAAGTCGCCTGGCGTGCGCTTGACGTTCTGGTAGAACATCGGCTCGTCGTTGCGCAATCCCATTGCGAGGTAGCGGCCCGCCTGCAGGTCGTAATGGACTTCGAGGGTTCCGTACTGCATCGGGATGTCGTACATGTTGATCGAGTGCATCTCGCCCACCCGCCAGAGCTGGCCGCGCCCATCGTACTTGTCCGTCAGCACCGGCGTCCAGCTATCCTCGTCGAGATAGAACGTGCGCCTCGAATAGATGTGGCTGGTTCCGGCCTTGAGCGTGGCATCGACCACCCACACCCGGTGGAGCTCGTAGCGCCCAAGATCCTGGTTGACGTGATTGGGCTTGAGCACGTCGGCCATCTTCACGGTGCTGCCGCTGATCTTGTACGAGTTGTACGGAATGTAGAGCTCCTTCTTGCCGACCAGCTTCCACTCGTAGCGATCGGTCGCGCCGGAGAACATCGCGAAATCGTCGTTGGTGCGCAGGCCATCGGCGGCGGTGCCGGGATTGTCGTAGCCGACGTTCGGCGCCAGGCGCACCCGGCGCTGACCCGGATTGTAGGTCCACGCGGAGCGCGGCTGGCGGACCTGGTCGATGGTCTCGTGCACCAGCAGCACCTGGCCGGCCAGCCGGGCGGGCGCCGTAATGGTCTGCAGGAAGAACAGGTTCAGGTTGTCCACGCGCTCGGCGGGCTTCTTGTTCAAGGCGCCGTAGTGGAAGTCGTATTCGTACTCGAAGCGCACCGGCGTGTATTCGCCGTTGCGCGCGACGGCGGCCTGGCTCCAGCTGAACGCATAGGTATCGCCGCGATAGCGGGTGGCCATGCTCCAGATCGCCTCGTTGCCGTCTTTCGGCACCGGAAACGCGGCGCCGCCGCTGGTCCCGACGACGCCGTTGCCGCCCGGCGCCAGTCTGGCCTTGCCCGGATTCGCCATCGTCTCGTCGTAATGCGCCTGGGGAAACGCCGCGCTGCGGCGCGTCGGATACACCACCATCTTGTACGTCGGATAGGCCTTGAACAGCGCCAGTTGTCCCGGCGTGAGCTTGTCCTTCTGGCTGTCCGCGTTGGCGGCCGTGATGGTCATGACCGGCTGATCGGCGGAGAACGGATCGGCATAGTGACCGCCCGGCTTGTGGCCGGCGGGGGCGCGGGTCATGCCGCCATCCCAGGCGGGTATGGTCCCGGCGGCATTGCCCGCTTTCTCGGCGCCAACGGGGGTCAGCGTCTTGCCCAGCTGGCTGGCATCCTGCGCGTGGGCCGCCACCGCGAGGCCGCAGGTGACGGCGAGCGCCAGCGCCGTCTGCCGCATCCAGGCGCCGCGCGTGTTCGAGCGAATTGCATTCATGGGGAGGTTCCTATGGGTCGGTATGGGCGTGGACATCAGAACGAGTAGCTGATGTTGAACGAGAGGAAGTCGCGGTCCTTGAGGCTGTTGCTCGAGGAGCAGAAATTGAGCGACTGTCCCGCTGCCAGCGTCGCCGCGGAGAGCGCGGCCACGTCGGTGCCGCAGAAGGTCCTGCCGCTGAAGAACGCGGTGTACGCGAGGTCCGCCTGCCAGTTCTGCTGGTAGCTGAAGCCGATCCCGAACGTGGCGGCTTGCGCGCCCTCGTTGAAGTTGGGGCCGACACCCTCTACGTCATGCGAGAAGGCGATGCGCGGGCTGACGTTGACGCCCATGATGGCGTTCGGATAATCCAGGCGGGCGACCAGCCGGTAACCCCAGGACTTCTTGGTCGCCCAGCCGCCCGGCTGCGCCGACCCGCCCGAGGCGATGTTGGCTGACGATTGCAGCACCGGCAGCAGCGTGCCGTAGCCCTCGAATTCCAGCCCGGCGGGCAGGTCGAGATAGTTGAACCCGGCTTCGGTGACAAACACGAACTGCTCCGCGCCGAGCACTTGCGGCACGGCCTTGGTGGCCGTGGCTTGCACCTGGTGCATCTTCACCCGCTTGTAGCCGGTGATTTCGGCGCCCAGCGGAATGTCGGCGGGGTTCTGCGCCATCTGGCTGGGCAGGTTCAGCGCCGCCAGCACCAGGTCGGTCACGCCCAGTTGCACCGGCTGGTTCCGGCGGTACGAATACTCGCCCTGCAACGCGATCCCGGCCGGGCCGGCGGTGTTGAACGACAGGCCGATCAGGTGGATCTTCTCCGGGTACTCGGCGAAGCCGACCGCACTGCCGTTGGCGGAGTTAGCCGCGGCGGGTATGTAGGGTGAGCCCGTCAACAGGTTGGTCGTGCCGCTGCCCAGCGCCGGGAATGTGGATTTCCGGACCGAGGCGATCGGCGTCCGGCTGTGGTAGTTCAGGTAGTAGGCGCCGAACTCGGTATTGTTGAGCGCGCTGGCCAGGTAGCGCAGCGATACGCCATACTGGCCGGAGTTGGACGGCGTGCGGTCTTCGCCGCGCGGCACCCACACCGACGCCGCCGGATCGAACGGCCCATACACCGGGAACAGCGCTGCGGTGGTCGACGGATTGGTCAGCGGGAAATGCTGGTCCTTGCGCCGGCCGAAGGTGACGACGGCGCGGTCGCCGTCGTCGGAGAACGTGTCGGTGGTCGAAAAGTAGGTGCCGCGCGGGTCGAGCCGGGTCTTCTGCCAGTTCGCCTGCACGTAGGCCTCGACCGAGAACCCATTGCCGACTTCCTGCGAAACCCAGAGCAGCGGCGTCGGGATGAATGCTTCCTTCAGCTCCGAGCCCGGCGTGCGCAGCTTGGAGACATCGACCGGATTGATCGAGTTGATGCTGTTGGGGATGAACGTGGACTCGCCCCAGCTCACGACCTGGTTGCCCACGCGCACCGCGGAATTCATGCCGCCCAGGTCGAAGCGCCCGTAGACGTACGCATCGAGCAGCACGACATCGCTCCGGATGCGGTCATGCGCCTTCGGCCCCAGCTCGTCCTTCCGGGCGCCTGCGTGGTCGTAGTACCAGCTGCCGCGCGTGAACAGGCCCCAGTTCCGGTACTTCAGCTCCAGCTCGTGCGTGCCCTTGAGCAGGCTCGAGACCAGCTCGCCGTTGCGGTAGTTCAGGTTGCCGTCGTCACCGTTGACGGTGCGCGACGTGCCGCCGTTGGCGATGCCGATCAGGCCCTCGTCGCGCGCGGACATGCGCCAGAGTCCGCCCAGCGAAATCGTCGAATCGAAGCTGCCCGTAACGCCGCTGCCCCAGTCGAAGGATGCCGCGTGGCAGGTCGAGAACGCGGCCAGCCCTGCTGCGAGCAGGGCCACGGCGATGGGTCGCCGCGGGCTCCGCGGTGCGGTAAGAAAGTGCATGTTGTCGCCTCCAGAGAGAAGTGTGCCACGCCGATTTGAATGAAGACTTGGATGCTGCCTGGCGCGCGCATCAACGGGGAGTGTAGTCGAGAGACTTGTGGCGGTCAAAGCCGGTGCAGCATTTATTTTGTGCTGCACCGCAGCGTAACTTTCGCGCTGCGGCGGAGGTCTCCGGTCAGGGCATCAAGCCGTGCAGGTGGGCCTCGATTTCGGTCGGCGTGCGCGGCGCCCCCGGCGTGACCACGTCGGCGACCAGAGCCGTGTCGCGCATCCCGAACATGTAGCGCAGGATCAACAAGCCATCGGTCAGCGCGTCGATCTGCCCATCGCCGTCGATGTCCAGCGCGGCGCCGATGCCCGCGATGTGCAGCCGGAGTGCATCCGGGTCGGTGCGTGTCGCCGTCGGTCCCAGCGCGTTGTCGACCAGCGGCGCGCCGGTGAGTCCGAACAGGTAGCGCAACACCAGGATGCCGTCGGTCAATGCGTCGTACCGGGTCGGATTGTTGCTGGCGTCGACGTCCAGGGCCGACGGCGGTATTGCGGCGCCGTTGTCGTAAGCGGCTTTGGCGTCCAGGCGGCCCCAGCCGAACGTGTTGTTCGGAACCGCGGCGCCGGGCACGTCGCCACAGTCTTGCGCCGTCGTGCGCGGCACCGCGTTGTGGCTCATCCTCGATTTGAGCGCGGCCGGTTCGCCGGCAAGCGCCGGCACCGCCGACATGAGCAAAGCGGCCGCCCCGGCGACGTGCGGCCCCGCCATGCTGGTCCCGTTTGACGTCGCGTAGCCGCCGCTCGACACGGCTGAGCGCACGCTCACGCCGGGCGCCGAAACGTCGGGCTTGAGCCGGTTGCTGCCATCGACGGTGACCGGGCCGCGCCCGGAAAATCCCGCGATGTCGTCGGCGGCATCGGTGGCGCCGACCGTGATCACCTTGTCGTAGATGGCCGCCGACGTGCTGACCGAGGAGCAACCGGCCCCGTAATTGCCCGCACTCACCACGACGGCGATACCCGCGGCCACGACGTTCTCAACTACGGTGCGCAGGACGTTCGGATCGGTGCAGCCTTCGGACGCCGGACAGCTCCAGGAATTGTTGATCACATGCGGCGCCCGCGATGGGTCTGGATTGGACCCGGTCAAGTCGGTCGGCGCCAGGAACCACTGGAAGCACTCGGCGTAGGTCGCCGGCGTGCCGACGCCCTGGTCCATGTTGCGGCAGGCGATCCAGCGCGCCCCGGGGGCGACGCCGATCGCATTCCCGCCGCCGTCGTCCCCGACCATGGTCCCCATCGTGTGCGTGCCATGCGAGCCGTCGTCGCACGGCGCCGGCGCGTTGCCCCCGCAACTGCTGCCCAGGGCATGGATCGCATCGTGCCAGTTGTAGTTGTGATCGGCGGCAGTCCCGTTCCAGCCGCGATACTTGTTGCGCAGCGCGGGATGCGTCCAGGTCACGCCGGTATCGGCCCCGCCGATGACGATGCCCTGGCCGACGAAGCCGGCGGCCCACAGCTCCGGCGCGCGGATTTTGGCGACGCCCCACTCGACGGCGGCGGTGGCTGTGGCGGCCTTCGGGCCGGTGCCCGGCGCGTCCGCCGCGGCAACCGGCTGCGGGTCGGGCAGGCGCACCGCGGGATTGGCGGCCAGCCGCGCGATGTCGCCGCGCGCCGCCAACTCGCGCGCGGCCGCGGCGTCGGCGCGGACCAGCACCATGTTGGCGATCCAGAACGCGCGATGCTCGATGCCGCGCGCCGACAGCCACGCGAGCAGGGGGCCTTGCGTACGGCCGGCGACCGCGCGCAGGTTCTCCGTTACCAGCCGGCCCTTGTCGTTCTTGCCGCGCAGTCCGGTCGCGGCCGACAGATCGGCCTTTTCGTGGAGGACGGCGAGGAACTCCGTACGGCCGCCGCCCGCCAACTTCCGCATCACCCACGGATCGGCCTTTTCGATCAGGGCGGTCGGCGCGTCCTCGATCGGCGCGCCCCATCCGGCGACGGCCGCGCCGAGCAGGCCGCACGCGAGCGCTGCCGCGTGCATGGCCGCCGGGCGCAGCCTACCCGCGCCGCGGCGAGATGCGGCGCGCGTCGAGGATGTGGCGGCACCGGACGCCGGGGGCGGGGACAGTCTGATGTGCATTGTCTTGTTCATGCCTCCATTTTACGGTGGCACGGTGCGCGAAAACGGGCGGGACCGTGTCAAATTGCGCCATGCCTGCCGTTCGGCGGTACGGACACGCGGGTCGGCCTGGCGGCGCCCGCTTCGTCCCGGCGTGGCGCCAGGGGACGGTCAGTTGGCCGCCGTCCCGGCGCCCAGCACGTGATGCAGCGGGATGAGTTGAGGGTCAGGACTGGATCCGAACAACGGATCGTCCTCGTCGCGAAACGCCTTGGCGATGGCCACCCAGTCGCTGGCCGGGAGCGTTTCGACCGCGCAGGGCAGCAGCACGTCCTCCTCGAACGCGATGTGGCCGAGTTCGCACTCGCGGTAGTCCGCCGCCAGTTCCAGGAACGGCGGGTTGCTCAGATCGGGTTGCTGCCGCCACGCGCCGAATGCGGACTGCAGCGCGGCAAACTTCCGCGCGCTCTGGTTGTGCGCGCCCAATGCCGTGTCGACAAGCTGGCCGGATGCGCCGCGCTCGCGCATCGCGGCAAGAAGGCAGCTCTCCTCCACGCGGTGATGGTTGCCCAGGAGGTGCAGTTCGATGTAGCGCAGGATCGCGGCCATCAGCGGGAAGTCGGGCGGACAGGCGCCCGCCGCGATGGCCTCGGCATGTCCCTGCTGCGCCGCGAACACGCGCGCCAGATTGCGGTGGTGCCCGCAGATGCGCTGCACCGCGACCTCGACGGGAAAGGCCGGCGCTGCCAGGCCGGGGTTCGGCGGCGTCACGACCGGGACAGCCTGCCCCGTCCCCGGACTCCGGGCCGACGGCCAATTGTCAAGATTAAGCGCATGGTCATACGTCATCGATGCTACGATTCGACCATGACTGGTCTGCGAATCAACCCCTCCGCAAGGTAACAGTTGGTAAACGATCGGTAAGCGAAGCACGACAAACCCGGTACGAACAACCAGCCGCCGACCACGACATGCCGCGATTGCTCTGCGTCGATGACGATCCCGACGTCAACGAACTCATCTCGAACTACTTCAGCACGTATGGATTCGACGTCACCTGCGTCGAATCCGGCGCCGCGATGCGCACCGAGATTGCCCGGGGCGGGGTCGATGTGGTGCTGCTGGACCTCGGCCTGCCTGGCGAAGACGGGCTCGACCTGACCCGGTACCTGCGCGAACACTGGAACGGCCCGATCATCATCGTGTCCGGGCGCGGCGAGACGGTCGACCGGGTGGTCGGCCTCGAAATGGCGCCGACGACTACGTGACCAAGCCGTTCGATCTGCGGGAACTGCTCGCGCGCGTGAAGTCGGTGATGCGGCGGGTCGCGGCCGGGCAACGGCCGGCTGCGGCGGCGCCACCCCAGGATGCCCCTCCGGCCCGGTTTGCATTCGACGGCTGGCTGCTCGACACCGGCACCCGCAGCCTGTCCGGCGCCGGAGGCGCCGAAGTGACGCTGACCCGCGGCGAATTCGACCTGCTGCTGGCCCTGGTCGAACGGCCGCAGCGCGTCCTGACCCGCGACCAGCTGATGGAGCTCATCTATAACCGCGACGCCGGACCGTTCGACCGCACCATCGACGTCCAGATCGGCAGGCTGCGCAAAAAGATCGAGACCGACGTGCAACAGCCGCGCATCATCAAGGCGGTGCGCGGGCTGGGCTACCAGTTCGCGGTGGAAGTCACGCGCCTGAACGACGACGGGCCGCAGCATGGCTGAGGCGCGCGCCGCGCCGGACGGTGCCGATTCCCCGTTCCCGTCGCTGTTCGAGGCCATTCCGGATGCCACGATCCTGGTCGACCAGCAGGGCGTCGTGCGGCTTGCCAACAACAAGGCGTGCGAGATGTTCGGCTGGAGCCGCGCGGAGTTCGTCGGGAGCAAGGTCGAGCGCCTGCTTCCGGCGCGTCTTGCGGGCACTCACGAGCAGCACCGGGAGCGCTATGGCGCCGTGCCCAAGGCGCGACCGATGGGCATCGAACTCGCGCTGTACGGGCTGCGCCGCGACGGATCGGAGTTTCCGCTGGAGATCGCGCTCAACCCGCTCACGATGGGCGCGGCGCCGATGGTCGTGGCATCGATCCGCGACCTGACCGACACGCTGCGGTTCAAGGATGCCGCCAAGAGCGCCCACTACAGCGCGCAGGTGGTGCGGCTGGGCGAGCTTGCGCTGCGCTCCACCGGCATCGACCAGTTGCTGGACGAGGTGCCGAAGTTCATCGTCGAATCGCTGCGGGCCGATATCGTCGTCATCTACTGGGCTGCGTCCGGCACCGGGCTGCAGCCGCGCGTGATCCACGGCGTCCCCGCCGCACTGGCCGAGACGCCGGAATGGGCCGACGCCATTGCCGCCGACGGCAGGGAATTCGCGGCCAGCCTGGAACCTGCCATCGCCGACTCTCCAGGCACGAGTGCCGCCGCGCGGAGCGCAATGCCGGAAATCGCCAGCAGCCTGCGCGTGCAGCTGCGCGGCAGGTCCGGACTGGTCGGGCTCATCGCGGCCCATTCACGGCAAGCCAATCGCTACGGGGAGGAAGAGCTGCGTTTCCTGCAGGCAGTGGGCAACGTGACTGTCGAAGCGCTGATGCGCGGGGAAGCCGAGGCGCAGCTCGCTCATGCGCAGCGCCTCGAATCCATCGGCCAACTGACGGGCGGCATCGCGCACGACTTCAACAACATCCTGACCGTCGTGCTGGGAAACCTGCAGATGCTGCACGACGCGCTTGTGCGGGAGGGCGGGACCGGGTTCGTCAAGCTCGTGGAATCGGCGCAACGCGCCTCCCGTCGCGGCGCCAACCTGACGCAGAAGTTGCTGACTTTTTCGCGCAAGCAATCGCTGGCACCCAGCGCGATCGAGCTGCCGGCCATGCTCGGCGCGGTGACCGACATGCTGCAACGGACGATGGGGGAGGCGATCCG
>JADKEV010000026.1 GCA_016717855.1 Betaproteobacteria bacterium | reverse complement strand
GCGCCGCGGCGTTCCCGGCCCGCGCTTCAAGGTAGATCAGCCCGATGCCGGCCGTCAGTGCCGATCTTTCGAGCCAGGCCAGCAACGCGGAGCCCACGCCCTTGCGGCGATGCGCGGCGCCCACCGCGAACAGCACCAGGTGCGCCTCGTCCTCCTTGTATTCCATGATCGCGAAGCCGATCAACTCTCCGCGCTCGCGCGCCACCGCCACGTTCGTCGCCGGATCCGCAACGCAGCGCAGGATGCGCGCCGGCGTCCACTTCCAGCCGAGGCCGTGCTCGATGAAGTCGCGCGACATTTCCGCGATGCGGCGCGCCTCGTCCGGCCGCGCGAGCCCGACGTCCGGATCGGCGATCACGCGCTCGCGTCCATCGCAGCGCAGACGGCGGCGCACGGTTTCATTCGCCGCCGAACCATCCCGCGCAATGCGGCAACGCGTCGGCCAGCGAATCCAGCACACCGAGGCAGGCCGCCTGCGTGGCCGGGCCCGGGCGCTTCAGGTCGGGGACGATCACCACCGCCATCCCGGCCGCCAGCGCGCTGTGCGCGCCGCGCTCGGTGTCTTCGAACGCCAGGCACGCCGCCGGTGGCACCTGCAGCCGGCCGGCGGCGAGCAGGTACAGGTCCGGATGCGGCTTGCCGCGCGCGACTTCGTCGCCGCCGCTGATGGATCGGAAGTAACCACGCAGTCCGGCCGCGTCAAGGCGCCGGTGGACTTCGGGCCGGCGGGTCGACGACGCCACGCCGCAGATGACTCCGCGCGCGACCAGCAGTTCGAGGATCGCGCCGGCGCCGGCTTTCGCCGCATAGCCCGCCTGCGCTTCGTGCGCCCGGAGCAGCGCGTCGGCGCGCGTCTGTACGCGCCGATAGGCCGCCTCTCCGCCCAATAGCGCCGACAGCGCCGTCTTCGAGTCGGCCTCATTGGCGCCGACGACGGTGAGATACGCCGTCTCGCTCAGCGCGGTCCCGGCTTCGCGCGCCGCCCGCAGCCATGCGTCGCGGATCGGCCGCTCGGAGTCGAGCAACAGCCCATCCATGTCGAAGATCGCGGCGGCGAATGTCGCACCGGTAGGGCGTCCGCGGCCAGGACCCACCGGCGCGATAAAGGTCGTATTCAACGCCGTTCCGGAGCAACGTCGCGCAGGGCGGCGGCGAATCGCGCGTGCACGGCCGGGTCCACGGGCCGGTGCCGGACCGTCGCGGCGGCCGGGTACTTGGCCAGATAATTGTCGCCCTTGTGATTGCGCGCCGGCCGGACCGGGCGCGAACAGAATCCGCCGCCGCAATTCGGGCAGACGTCGCCCAGGACCGTTGCCACGCAGTCGCGGCAGAATGTGCATTCGAACGAGCAGATCATCGCGGCGGTCGAGTCCGGCGGCAACGGGGCGTTGCAATGTTCGCAGGTGGGCCTGAGTTCAAGCATGATTGGATCCCTGATGGAGACTGGCGCCGTCCGCTGCAACCGTAGCCGCGCCGCGAAGAACGGGTCGTATCACTCTGGGGCCAGCGCCGCGCGCAGAATGCGCCGCCGCTCCAGGCTTTCCGGCGGCCAGTGCTCTTTGGCGTCGTAATACTCCGGCATCGCGGGCGTCCCCGGCGGCAGCACGACCCACGGCTGTTTCGACGCCGTGAAGATGTGAATGTCGGGCGGCAGGCGGTCGGGGTCGTCGAGCGTGCCGACGCGGACGAAGCGCACGGCGTCGCCGGCGCCCGCGTAGTTGCTCCACACCGCGATCCGGCAGACCGGACAGCGCGCGATCTTCTGCCCCTTGCCGCTGTTGGACGGCGTGAGCACCACCTCGGGCTCGCCCTGGAGCAGGCTCACGCGGTCGGACTCGATCATCGCGTTGAGCGCGAACGCGGCGCCGGTCTCGCGCTGGCACCAGCGGCAATGGCAGCAGTGGACGAACAGCGGCCGCATGTGCATCCGGTAGCGCACGGCGCCGCAAGTACAGCCGCCGTCCAGCGGCGTGAAGGTGTCGGTAGTCATGTGCTCTCTCCCTGCGTGGATGCGGGCCGACCCCCCGGCGGCGCCCCGTCTCCCGGGCATGAGGCGACTTCGCGCACCATCGTATGCTTGACGATGCCGGACGGAAAACCCCGCAGCTCGAAGGCGCTCACGTAGCCCAGGGCGCGGTACAGGCCGGGCGCCTGGAAGCTGAACGTATACAGGTAGAAGGTCCGGCACCCCCGGATTTCGGCATTCCGCTCGAACTCCCTGACCAGGCGCGCGCCGATGCCCTGCAGGCCGGCGTCGACGATCCGTCCTCGCCAGCAGTTCGTCGTGCAGTGAACGCATCGCGGAAGCTCTGCTCATCGCGTGCCCCCGCTCGGCAGGTTTGCTCCGGGCGCCGGCGCGGGCTCGCGCGACGGCGAGTTCTGCCCGCGCTGCCGCGGTTCACGATGCCACTGCCAGCAGGACCAGCACCAACGCCGGGAAGACCAGTGTCGTCAGCAACGTCCGATTGATGAGCTGAAGCGGCGGCAGCGGCGGTTTCCTGCGCGTTGCGCTGGATGCCGCCGGCGGCGATCGCGCCGACGACCGAACGGGCGCGCGCCTCGGACAGGGTCTTGTTGCCCGCAGGCGTCCCGGAGTTGTCCGTATGCCCTTCGACGCCGACGCGCAGGCTGCCGCGCTTTGCCAGCATTTTCACGATTTCGTCGATGAGGGGCGCCGACTCCGGCAGGATGTCCGCCTTGGCAGTCGCGAAGTGGACGTCGAGCGCGACGAACCCGTCCCGGTCGATGGCAGCCGCCATGGCATCGGCCGTGATCATCTGCGCCATCGGCGTGCGCTCGACGATGTGCACGAAGTAGATGCGGCCGGTGACCTTGGTGGAGGCCTGCACTTCCGCCCACACCTCGGCGCCGCCGTGCGTTGCCCTCATCACGGAGACGTTGTCGTCGGAGTGCACGACCTCGCCGCCGATGGACTTGATCGCGTTCTCGTAGTTGCGCCGTATGGCCAGGCCGCCCGGGTGCTGCTTCGGGTCATTCAGGTAGTAGTGAAGCCGCGTGTACCTGCCCTCGACAACCCGCGCGGGCCGCGTCCGGAAGCTGTACGAGCTGAATCCCAACTGCTGGTAGACCGATATCGTGTAGCCGGGCATCCGGTTAGGAAAGAGCGGATGGTCCGCGCTGCCGCGGACGTCCTGCGCGCTGACGCTGGTCGCCAGGACGCAGACACGGCCGCGGCCAGGCACCATGCGCACCCGCCGCCCCATCGCCGGCCAGTGTCCCTCGCGAAGGTGGCCCAGGCGGCTGCGGGTCGCATCAGTCATTGGTGCCTCTCCATGCAAAGCGTCGGCGCGCCTGGGCGCTGGAAGGCGGGGCTCATCGGCGCATCCCAAACCTGACCGCCGACCTGGCGCGCGCCCGCGCGAACTCGACTTCGCGGCTGCGCGGCTCGGCCGTCGTGACCAATCCCGCGATCAGGGTACGGGCGATGGCCGCCACGTCAAGGACGGCCTGGTCGAAGGCCGGCTGATTGGCTTTCGACGGACTGTTGAAGCCACTCAGCTTGCGCACGAATTGCAGCGATGCCGCGCGAATCTCTTCGTCGGTGGCGGGCGGATCGAAGTTGAACAAGGTCTTGATGCTCCTGCACATCGTCGCTGCTCCCGCCAGGATGGACACGGAGCAGGAGTTTGCCACGAATGCGCCCGCCGGAATACCCGCGGGGGCGCACCGGCCGCCGCGGCGGGCCTCCTCGTCCGCGGGATCAGGCACCCGTCCTGGGCATGCGCCGCCCGGATCGCGGCGGAAACCGCCACCACGCGGCAACAACGGCAAGCCCGAACAGCGAGTAAGCCAGCGTGAAGGCCCACGGCGGCGCGTCGTAGTACAGGAGGCGCTGCAGCCAGTGTTCGATGAAGCTGCCGGAATAGGTCGTGGCGCGGGCCTTGCCGCGCAGCCACATCTCGAGAGTCGTCAGCGGACAGACGGCGCCGAACCACGCCTCGGCGGCCACGATGGCGATCGCGGCCAGATGCGCCACGCGGAACCACAGCGCGTTGATCCAGCGCCAGCCAGCGAGATTGCCGGCAACGATGACGACCAGGCCGCCGACGACGAAGACGACGATGGCGACGTGCAACGAGAGCACCGCATCCGCGAGCAACTGCCAGGTCAGCATGTCGCTCACACGGAACGCCTGGCGCGCGTCAGAACGGCAGCGCCTGGAACTCGGAGAACGGGTGCTGCGCCTCCGCCAGCGCCGAGACGGGCACGTATTCGCAGGCGGCCTCGAATTCGGCCCACAACGCGAGGACCGCGGGATTGCGGTGCGCCTGTTCGACCGCGTCGGCCGAGCGCCACTCGAAGACTTCGACGATCGTGCCGTCGGCCGCCTGCATCGCGTAGCGCGGGCGGTCGGTGACCAGGCCTTGCGCCTGGAGCACCCGCCAGTGCTTTTCGACGACGGCGAGCAGTGAATCCTGCATGCCGGGCTTCGGCTTGAACGCGGCGATGACGAAGCGGCTCATGTCGGCTCCTTTCGATTTACGGTGGCGCGCGGGTCGGCCGGCATGCTCACAATTCGTTCTTCACCAGCTCGCCCGCGCGGACGATGGCGCGCAGCTTCCCGCCGTCGGCGGCGAGCAGGCCGATGTCGGCGAGCGGATCGCCATCGACCACCAGCAGGTCGGCGTGCGCGCCGGGCGCGATGCAGCCCAGCTTGCCCTGCATCTGCATGAGCTCGGCGTTGACCGACGTGGCCTGGCGCAGGATTTCCAGCGGCGTGAACACGTCGCTGCGGATCGTGAACTCGCGGCATTGCCGCGTGTACGTGCTGCCCAGCAGATCGGTGCCGAAACCCACCTTGACGCCGGCGCCGCGCATCTTGTCCAGACCGGACAAGGCTTCCTTGAACGCGTACTCCGCCTTCTCCTGGCTCTGCGGCGGAAAGCCCAGCTCGCGGCCCAGTTCCACCAGCGCGAAGATGACGACCAGGGTCGGGACGACGTAGGAGCCGCTGGCGGCGACGAAGCGCGCGGTCTCGTCGTCGATCAGCGTGCCGTGCTCGATGCTGCGCACGCCGAACTCGGCGCAGCGGCGGATCGCGCTGGCCGGATGGCAGTGCGCGGCGGTATAGCTGCGCCGCTCCGCGGTCTCCAGCACGATGGCGCGGATCTCGTCCTCGCGGTACTGGTTCATCCAGATCGGATCGGTGGGCGAGGCGACGCCGCCCGAGCCCATGATCTTGATGCAGTGCGCGCCCTGCCGCAATTCCTCGCGCGCGGCGCGGATGCATTCGTCGACGCCATCGGCGACCTTGGCGAAGGTGTTGAAGATGCCGCACGAGCACATCGAGTGGTAATGCGGCCGCTCCTCGATCTGCCGCATGTCGCCATGGCCGCCGGTCATCGACAGGATCTTGCCGGAATAGAAGTAGCGCGGCGCGCGGACCAGCCCGTCCGCGATGGCCTTGTAGAGCGAGTAGTCGCCGCCGCCGACATCGCGCACCGTCGTGAAACCGCAGTCCAGCGCGTGGCCCAGCATGCGCACCGCATGAGCGGTGCGGTAGGGCGCGCCCATGGCTTCGATCTTCTGTATCGACACGTCGCTGGCATAGGCGTGGACATGGGCGTCGATCAGGCCCGGCATCAGCGTGCGGCCGGCGACGTCGATCACCCGCGCCCCGGGCGCGGCGATGGGCGCGGACGAACACTCGCGGATCAGGCCGTCGGCCACCAGCACGTTCATGCCCCCGGGACAGTCCGCTCTGTGGCCGTCGAACACCCGGGCATTGGTGAAAAGCAGTGGCTTCATTTCCGGTGCTCCGATCGACATTGGTTAACCCGCGCCGCCGGGGGCGGCGCGCGGCCTGTACGTGGCGGCGTGACCCGGCGTGTACGCGGCCAATGGTCCTGCGCGCAACGTGGCGCCCGCGAGCTGGTGAGTTTCCTTCAGGTATCCCCAGGCGTCAATCGCCGCGGCGCCCTCGCCGGCAAGGGGCGCGACGGCGATCCTTCGGCGCCGGTAGCCGTCGGGCTCTGTCGTGCCTTCGAGCGCGTCCATCCGCGCCAGCCCCCCAGCGTCGACTTCGAACAGTTCGCCCGCGATGCGCTCGCCCTGTCCCGGATCGTCGATCATCCACGGCGTGCAGCGCTCGCCGACCAGGTAGAGCGGAAAGCGCTCGACCGTGAAAAAAACGCCGGGAATCCGCGCGCCCTTGTTGGCATGAAAGTTGGGAAAGCCCTCCTTCAGCGTGCCGTAGACGAAGACGAGCTCAGGCATGAGGCTCCGGGCCAGTGCGCAACAACGCAAGGGTTTTCGCGTCGCGCGCGCCCGCGAAGTACTTGTCCAGCGCGGCCGCAAACTCCGACCCGGGATCGGCGACAAGTTCGAACAGTGTCATCGAGGAACAGAACTTCATGTCGTCGGGCGTCCCGAATATCTGTCGCGCCGAACGGCCATCGAGGCCGTTGACGATACGGGCGCACTCGGCGATCCGCGCGCCGAGCACCGGATGCCGCAGGTACGCACGGGCTTCCGGCAAGCTCTTGATCGCATAATGGTGCGCCGTCGCGCTGGCGGCGAGGCCGTCGATCTGCGGGAAGATGAACCACATCCAGTGTGATCGCTTGTGTCCGGAGCGCAGCTCATGCGCTGCCTGCGCATACGTATCCGTCTGCGCCTCCAGAAAACGCGCGAGGTCGAAAGGGTCGTCGGCGGTATTGGTGGAAGCAGGCATCACGGTCCCGGTGTTGACGATGGCGTCTGGAATGGACTGGCTCGCGGCGCCGGCGAGGCTGCGTTTTACCGAGCCTACACGGAACGATAGTGCGCAGCAAGCACGCGGGAGAGTCGCCGGTGAAGCGCAGTGCGGCATGGACCCCCGCAAGGGAACCAGCGCCGGTCCGACAGCGGCGGCAACCGGGGCCGGCGGTGCCCCGCTCTCCAGGTCCCCGGTTTTACGCCGGCCCTCCCCCATTTCGTCGGATCGCGGCGGCGGGCCGCGCCGCCCCCTGCTATCCTGCTCGCAATGAAATCCCTGTTCTTCACGCTCCGCATCGGCTTCGCCTGGGCCTTTCTGCTGCTCTTCGCGATGATGCTGGTGGCCGGCGCGATCGGCGAGCGCCGGGCGACGTATGTCGCGCCCTTTGCGCTGATCGCGTTGGCCGTCGTGATCGTCCGCGCGTACTCGCACGTGCGCCGCGTGCGGTTTCTCGCGGACAATCCCGGCGCGGCAACCTTCGGCAGCCGCCATCGCCGGCGGATCGAGCTGCCGTTTCCCGCGGCCGAAACATTCGACATGGTCGACGCCGCGATCCGCGAGCTGCCGTACGTCGATTCCGTCGAGAGCGTGCGCGACAGCCTGCAGGTCCATGCGCGAGTGAAGCGGATCGATCCCTACCTGAGCGGCAAGCAGGGTCGGCGGCTGGCGTTCGGTCCCGCGGGCGCGCGGCGCAACCTCGTGCACGCGACGATCGCGCCGGGCAACGGCACCGGCAGCCTCACGCTGATCTGCGAGCCCGAAGGCGGCGCCTGGGTCGACTGGTTCCACGTGGACGACGGCACGAATTTCGAGAATGCCGAGGCGATCACGCGCGCGATCTCCAGGCGCATCGCGGAGCGGCGCAAGGGGGAGGAGGCGGTGGCGCGCGAAACCGCGACCGACAAGGAACTGGCGGTGGCGAAGCTCAGCCTGCTGCACGCGCAGGTCGAGCCGCACTTCCTCTACAACACGCTGGCGAGCGCGCAACTCCTCACGCGCAGCGACCCGCCCAAGGCGGACCGCATGCTCGGCAACCTCATCACATACCTGCGCGGTTCGATGCCGCGCACCGGAAACGCGATGTCGACCCTCGGTGCGGAACTCGAGCGCGTGCAAGCCTACCTCGAGATCCTGCGCATCCGGATGGGCGACCGGCTCGACGTGCGGATCGAAGTGCCCGAGCCGCTGCAGGCGACGCCACTCCCGTCGATGATGCTGCAGACCCTGGTGGAGAACGCGATCAAGCATGGCCTCGAGCCGCTGCCCGGAGGCGGCACGATCTGGATCCTCGCGCGCGCAGCGCAGGGGCGCGTTTCGCTCACGGTGGCCGACGACGGCCGCGGCTTCAGCGAGGATGGCGGGGGCACCGGCATCGGCCTGAAGAATGTCCGCGAGCGATTGCGGCTGGTTTATGATGGCGCGGCGTCGTTCTCGATCGCCGCCAATTTCCCCAAGGGCGTCGCGGCGACGATCGTCGTCCCCGCGTGACAGATCGCCGCGCGGACCGGATGCCAGCCGGCAACAGCACATGACAACCGCCATCGTCGCCGAAGACGAATCGCTCCTGCGCGAAGAACTCGTGTCGCTCCTGCGCGGCGCCTGGCCCGAGCTCGACATCGCGGCAGTGTGCGAGGACGGCGGCTCTGCGCTGGAAGCTATCTCCGAGCATCGGCCGGACGTCGCCTTCCTCGACATCCGCATGCCCGGCCTGGGCGGCCTCGAGGTCGCGGCCGCGGCCGCGGAGGCAAGCCCGGCAACGCACATCGTGTTCGTCACGGCGTACAACCAGTACGCGGTCGATGCGTTCGAGCGGGGCGCCGTCGATTACTTGTTGAAACCGGTCACGGCCAAGCGGCTCGCCGCTGCTGTGGAGCGGCTCAAGGCGAGGGGCAAGGTGCCGGACCCCGCGAGCGTTGCCGCGATCATCGAACAACTGCGCGCGACGCTGCCGGCGGTCCCGGGCACGCCGGCGCTCACGTGGATCACCGCGAGCGTCGGCAAGGAGACCCGGCTCATCGCCGTCGACGACGTCGCCTATTTCCAGGCGGACAACAAGTACACCGTCGTGATGACCGCGGAGGGCGAGGCGCTCATTCGCAAGCCCGTGCGCGAACTGCTCGCGGTCCTCGATCCCGCGACATTCAAGCAGATCCACCGTTCCACGATCGTCAACATGAAGGCGATTGCCGCGCTCACGAAGGACGACTCGGGCCGCGGCACGATCAGGCTGAAGAACCGGCCGGAGACGCTGCCAGTGAGCCTCACCTTCATGCCGATTTTTCGGAACATGTAGCGAGTCCTTCACCGGCCGGGCCCGGGCCGCCTGGCATCGACCAGTTTGTCGGGCGCTGCGCAGTGAGGACGGCGCGGCCCGACGGCGATACCGAGACCAGGGCGCCGACACCCTCCGCGCGCCGGTGATCGATGTACTCGCAGGCATTCGCTTCCTCCCAAACGGGAAGCCGGGGACACGAAGTGCGCCAGGTATCGATCACTTCCGGGTATGGCCTGGCGCCAGGACCTATCCGCTCGAGGAGGTCCAGCACCAAAGAGTCAACGGGATCCGGCATGCGCACCTCCAGCAAGTAACGCCACGACATTTTCTAGCGACGATCCGCTTTTTGCAGCAGGTAGCGGACGAAGGAAATCAAGGCTGCAGGCGACCCGTCAAGTCCGGGACGGCAGTTCTACCTCGTGTCTTCCTTCGATCTCCCAGGGCAGCAGTCCGCAAACGCGCGGTTGCCATGACCGCCAGAACATTATTGCGCCGCAGCAACATTCCGTGTATAGTCCGGCATCCTTGTGGTGGCCTGAAGCAGTTTGCCGCCCCATGTGAGCATCGCCGCTGACCCTTCCCAGTCGTTCTCGCGAATTCTCCGCAACACCCAAAGAATTCATCGTTAGTGCCGGGTTCATGTCGATGTCGCCATTTGGCGAACCTGGCTCTACGCGCCTACGCGGTTGAGGCTCCACGCCTCGAATCCGAACCAGGAGTCCTTTGCGCATTTGGAATCGCGCGGACTCTGTGACGCCTGCCAGCTTTTTCCGATCGAGGCCGCTCGTGCCCACAAGGCGCGGGTGCCGTGTTGTTGCGCGGCCGCCTCGCAGATTCCTGAAAGACTGACGATGACTTTTGACTCCCTGGGGCTGGACCCCAAGATCCTGCAAGCGCTGGAGACGAGCGGCTACACCGATCCGACTCCCGTGCAAACCGCGACCGTTCCGCTGGTGCTCGCCGGCCACGACCTGATGGTCTCGGCGCAGACCGGCAGCGGCAAGACCGCCGCGTTCATGCTGCCCGCGCTGCACAAGCTGGCCACGCCGTCGGCAGTCGCCGGCCGCGGGCCGCGGATCCTGGTGCTGACCCCGACGCGCGAACTCGCGCTGCAGATCACCACCGCCGCCGAGAAATACGGCAAGAACCTGCCCCGGATCAAGATGGGCAGCATCCTGGGCGGCATGCCCTACCCGCTGCAGAACAAGATGCTCTCCTCGACCCTCGACATCCTGATCGCGACGCCGGGCCGCCTGCTCGACCACATCGGCCGCGGCCGCATCGACTTCTCGCGCCTGGAAATCCTGGTCATCGACGAAGCCGACCGGATGCTCGACATGGGTTTCATCGACGACGTGGCCGAGATCGGCAAGTCGCTGCCCAAGTCGCGCCAGACGCTGCTGTTCTCGGCGACCTTCGAAGGCGCGATCACCAAGCTGGCCGCGACGATCCTGCGCGACCCGCAGCGCGTGGCCATCGATAACGCGCAGACCAAGCACGAGAACATCGAGCAGCGCCTGCTCTACACCGACGACATGGGCCACAAGAACCGACTGCTCGATCACCTGCTGCGCGACACCGAAGTCAACCAGGCGCTGGTCTTCACCTCGACCAAGGCCAACGCCGATGACCTGGCCGACCGGCTGGCCATCGAAGGCTTCGAAGCCGCCGCGCTGCATGGCGACATGAACCAGCGCGAGCGCACCCGCACGCTGACCGGCATGCGCCAGGGCCGCATCCGCGTGCTGGTCGCCACCGACGTGGCCGCCCGCGGCCTCGACGTGCAAGGCATCACGCACGTGTTCAACTACGACCTGCCGCGCCAGGCGGAAGACTACGTGCACCGCATCGGCCGCACCGGCCGCGCGGGGCGCTCGGGCATCGCGATCAGTTTCGCCGGCGGCCGCGACACGGGCCAGGTCAAGCAGATCGAGCGCTACACGGCGCAGTCGATTCCCGTGCACACCGTGGTCGGCATGGAACCGCGCTACCCGGCGTCGTCCCAGCGCAAGCCGGGCCCGCGCCCGGCCGGCAATCGCGGCAGCAGCAGCCGTCCGGACTCGCGTCCGCCGGCGCGCCGCGAGCATGGCGCCAATGGCAACACCACCCGCACCGACAGCCGCCAGCCCTGGGGCAAGAAGCAGGAATGGTCGAACCAGCCGCCGGCGGCGCGCCGCGTCGAGGCCGATCCGTACGACCGGCAAGGCGACCGCTTTCGCGCCGAGTTGCGCGTGCAGGCCGAGCGCAGCCCGTTCGCCGCGGCAAGTCGCAAGAGCGGCCCCAAGCCGTTCAACCGCGAGGGCTATGCCCAGGCCAGCGATCGCCGCAACGACGGCGCGGCCCCCCCGGTCCGGCGCGTCCCGCAAGTGACCGTGCTGGCCAAGAAGGCGCGCGAGGAATAAGGCCCGTTGATCCATACAAACTCCATGGTTTTCTCCCTCTCCCTTGGGGAGAGGGCCGGGGTGAGGGAGGCTGTTCAACACGCTCTCTCTTTCGGCCGCGACCCTGCAGCAGTCCGCTACAAAGAAACGCTTCACCCTCTCGCCGCTCCGCAGGTGCTGTACCCCTGCGAACCGGCGTATAATTTTCGCGCCGATGACAAACCGGTCGTCGTCAGCGCTCTTCAAATCCACAACCCATCATTACGCAGCCTGGACCGGACCCTTGAAATGGGAGGCCGTGTTTGGAGCATGCAATGACTGAAGTCGCTGTCGTACCCGTAGCTTTTTCCGATCTCGGGCTGCGCGAGGAAATCCTCCGCGCAGTCGCCGAAAAGGGCTACATCCACCCCACCCCGATCCAGGCCAAAGCGATCCCCGCGATCCTCGCCGGCAAGGACATCATGGGCGGCGCCCAGACCGGCACCGGCAAGACCGCCGGCTTCACCCTCCCGATACTGCAGCTTCTCGCGCACCATGCCAGTTCGAGCCCGAGCCCCGCGCGCCATCCGGTGCGGGCGCTGATCCTGACGCCGACGCGCGAGCTCGCGATGCAGGTGGCCGAGTCGGTCGCCGCCTACGGCAAGTTCGCGGGCCTGCGTTCGACCGTCGTCTTCGGCGGCGTCAACATCAACAACCAGATCGCGATCGTCCGCGGCGGGATCGAAATCCTGATCGCGACACCAGGCCGGCTGCTGGACCACATCGAGCAGAAGACGGTCAACCTGGGCCAGGTCGAGATCTTCGTCCTCGACGAAGCGGACCGGATGCTCGACATGGGCTTCATCCCGGACATCAAGCGCATCATGGCGCTGCTGCCCAAGAAGCGGCAGAACCTGCTGTTCTCGGCGACGTTCTCCGACGAGATCAAGAAGCTCGCCGACCAGTTGCTCAACAAGCCGGAACTGATCGAGGTCGCGCGCCGCAATGCGCCGGCCGAACTGGTCACGCATGCGGTCTACAAGGTGTCGCAGGACCAGAAGCGCTCGCTGCTCACGCATATCGTCCGCTCGCGCAGCGCCGACCAGGTGCTGGTGTTCATGCGCACCAAGCATGGCGCCTCGCGCCTGGCGCGGCAGCTCGAGAAGGACGGCCTGAACGCGACGGCGATCCATGGCGACAAGAGCCAGAGCCAGCGCATCGAGGCGCTGGACGGCTTCAAGGACAACAAGGTGCAGATCCTGGTCGCGACCGACGTCGCGGCGCGCGGGCTCGACATCACGGACCTGCCGCTGGTGGTCAACTACGAGTTGCCGCACGTGGCCGAGGACTACATCCACCGGATCGGCCGCACCGGCCGCGCCGGGGCGTCGGGCGAAGCGATTTCGCTGGTGTCCCCGGACGAAGACAAGCACCTGGTCGAGATCGAGAAGCTGCTCAAGCGCAAGATCGACGTGCTCACGCCGGAGAACTTCGTGCCCTCCGAATCCCGGCCGGAATCGCGTTCGTCGTCGGCCCGTCCGCCGCGCGGCGCGCATGCCCCGTCCGGATCCGGGCGCGAGCGCGAGCCCCGGCGTGAACCGCGGGGCGAAGGCGGACGCGACCCGCGGCGCGAGCCGCGCAGCCCCGCGCCGCGCGCCACGCAAACCGAAGAGCGCCGGGCGCCGCGCAGCGCCCCCGCGTCCCGAGGGCGACCCTGCGGCGGGCCGCACGCACGACAAGAGCCACTACGACCTGAATCCGGATCAGCCGCTGCCGCGCGCGCCGGCCGGCACACCGCGGCAGCCGGGCGCGGCGCCCGGCGAGCGCCATGGCGGCCGCAGCCACGCCGCGGTGCCCGCGCTGTTGCGCAAGCGCACGCAGCCCGCCTGAGTTCGAAACGCTTCTAAGCAGGGTCCGCCTTGCGTTGCGCGTCATGCGCCGTGTACCAGTCGACACGGCGCGTGAGCCACATTGCGGCGGCCAGCAGCGCGAACAGCAGCAGAGAACCCAGCACGAGCGAGTTGTCCTCCGAGACCAGCAGCCCGTAGAGCACGCCGTAGAGCAGCGCCAGCAGCGCGCCGAAGCCCAGCGCGCGCCGCCATCCCCCCAGCACGTAACGCAGGTATACCGTGACCAGCGCGACGCATGCGGCGCCTGCCGCCCCGTAGGCGAGCGCGAACGCGATGTGCTCCGACAGGCTGATCACCAGCAGGAAGAAGAGCGCCAGCGCGAGGCCGACGAACGCGTATTGCAGCGGATGCATCCGGCAGCGCTTCAGCGTCTCGAAGAGAAAGAACGCGCCGAACGTCAGCCCGATGAACAGCAGCCCGTATTTCACCGCGCGCTCGGAACGTTGATAGACATTCACCGGCTCGACGAAACGCACGGCAATGCCGGGCAGTTCGCAGCGGCCGGAACCGCGCTGGAGGCAACCGGCGAGCCGGCTGTCGAGATTGGTGGCCAGCAGCGTCGTCTGCCATTTCGCTGAAAAGCCGTCTGCCGCCATCGTCTTTTCCCCGGGCAGGAATGCGCCCTCGAACGACGGATGCGGCCAGTTCGAGCGCAAGGCGATCCGGGTGTCGTCGCCGCTCGGCACCACCGCCAGGCTGCCGGTCCCTTCGAGCGACAGGTGCAGGGCAAAGGCCAGATCCCCGCCGTCGGCCAGGGCCATCGGGTCGAGTTCGACCCTGAACCCCTCACTCAGGGCCGGGATCGACGTCCCCGCAGCCAGCGTTTGCGCGCGCCCGTCGAGCCGCAACGCCGGACGTCCCCGCAGCCCGCGCGGGTCCGCCACCGCGAAGGCGACGAAGACACGCTCGATCGAAGACCGGCTCTCCGCGGCAAGTCCGAATCGCGCCGGCACCTTGAACCTGCCCTGCCACGTGCCGTCGAGCCGGAACGTCTGCGCACGGTAAATGCCGCGGTAACGCGGCCTGACCTCCACTTCGCCGGTGACATCCAGCGTGTCGGGAAGAACCTGGAGCCAACGGATCGTGGACGCACCGACGGTCGCCGGCTTGCCGGCTTGCGCCGGAATGACCGGCGGCGGATCGCGGACCTGTGCCAACAGCAGCGGACCCACCACGGTCTGGCGGCCGCCGACGCCCGCGGCGATGCCCGCTTCGACTTCCTGCTGCCGCGCCTGCCGCTCGACGACGATGCCGTGTATCAACTGCAGCGCAACCGCCAGCAGCGCGCCGAGGAAGAGAATGGTCAGGATCTTGCGCGAAACGGGATTCAGCATGGTCTGCCTTCGTCGACACGTAGCCGCCAGCGTAGCGACGCAATCTGGCGGCACGACGACGCAATCATGGCAATCCGCATGCGCGACAAGCACGCACGGTAAACACGCTGGACGAGCATTGACGCGCCGCAGCAATCAAGGTAACTTCCAGCCATCTCGTCACCGAGGGCATTGCCTTGGGAAGTAGCAGCAGTCGTCCGGAAACGGACTCCACGCCCTAGCGGCAAGCCTTCAACCGCCCCTCACCCGGTGGTGATCGCTTCCCGCGAGGCGTCAAGGGAAGCGGAAAACCACGGGCGCGTACGCAACACGGCTGTCCAGCCACCCGATTTCCGCCGCACATTCGACATCGACCGCCGATGGTCAGGCGGTCCATTGCCCGGCGGTTGCCGGGCAACGAGGCGGAGCAGTCATGATTCAGCAGATCAAGCGCGTCGCGGAGCACCCCGCCGTCCGGCATCTCGGGCCCGGGCTCATCACCGGTGCGGCCGACGACGACCCGAGCGGGATCGCCACCTATTCGCAGGCCGGCGCGCAATTCGGCTACAACATGCTGTGGACGATGCTGCTCACCTACCCGCTGATGACCAGCATCCAGATGATCAGCGCGCGGCTGGGGTGCCTGACCGGACGCGGGCTGGCCGCCAACATCAGGGCCGAGTTTCCGAAATCCGTCCTCTACGGCATCGTGAGCCTGCTGCTGGTCGCCAACACGATCAACATCGCCGCCGACATCGCCGCGATGGGCGAAGCCGCGCATCTGTTGCTGGGCGGCTCCGCCCATTACTACTCGATAGGCTTCGGCCTGCTGTGCCTGGCGCTGCAGGTCCTGCTGTCGTACCAGACCTATGTGCGATACCTGAAGTGGCTGACCCTGGCGCTGCTCGCGTACGTGGCCGTCGCGTTCACCATCAACGTGCCGTGGCTGGAGGTGGCGAAGGGGACGCTGTGGCCGCAGCTCGCGCTGGACCACGACACGATCACCATCATCGTCGCCGTGCTCGGCACCACGATCAGCCCCTATCTGTTCTTCTGGCAGGCGGCGCAGGAAATGGAAGACCTCCGCGCGAATGGCGGCGAGGCGATGCTGCCGCATGCGCAAAGCGAGGCGCTCCGGCATTTGCGGCGGATCAGGTGGGACAGCGCGGTCGGCATGGGCTTTTCGAACCTGGTGGCGTTCTTCATCATCCTCTCCACCGCGGCAACGCTGCACCAGGCAGGCGTGACGAACATCCAGACCTCGGCCCAGGCCGCCGAAGCCCTGCGGCCGCTGGCGGGTCACTTCGCCTTCCTGCTGTTCGGCCTGGGCATCATCGGCACCGGCCTGCTGGCCGTGCCGGTGCTGGCGGGGTCCGCCGCCTATGCGGTGACCGAGAGCTTCGAGTGGCGCACCGGGCTGGACAAGAAAGTGTACGAAGCGAAGCGCTTCTACGCCATCGTCGCGCTCGCGACCCTGGGCGGCGTGATCCTCAACTTCACCCCGATCGATCCGATCAAGGCGCTGCTGTGGAGCGCGGTGATCAACGGCGTGATCGCAGTGCCGATCATGGTGGTGATGATGCTGCTGGGCACCGAGCGGCGGATCATGGGCCACTACGTGATCGGCCGGCGCCTGCAGGTGCTCGGATGGCTGGCGACGCTGGTGATGGCGCTGGCGGTTGCGGCGATGGTGGCGACGCTGTAGGCGCGCCGCGCGGCGGCCGCCCGGAGTCCCGCGACAATGGTCCGTCGCGCGCGCAAAAAAAGTAGCGAAGCGTCGCCGGTGGGGGGAGCCAACGGCCGCGCTTCGCTTGAACGCACTACACTCTAGGAGACTGCCACGATTCCTGGCCCGTCCCCGGCCCAGGGGACGGGAAACACAGATTCTTCGCAACCACGATTGCACAATAGCAACCCTTGCTTGCGCCAACCTTTCGGTGGTTCACTGCTGTCAGATTCGGCCGAATCGGGTCTAATGCGCACTGGACCACACGAAGAATCCACGCCACGCCATGCGCCTGCTGTTGATCGAAGACGACCCCGAACTCTGCGACGGACTGCAGCAATCTCTGGCGCAGTCCGGCTACTCGGTCGATGCTGCGCGCAGCGCGCACGCCGCGCGCACCGCCTGCGCGGCGACGCGCTACGAAATGCTGATCCTCGACCTGGGCCTGCCTGACGGCGACGGTCTCGCGCTGCTGCGCGAACTGCGCGCCCAGAACATGCAGGCGCCTGTGCTCATACTGAGCGCGCGCAGCGAACTCGATGACCGGATCGCCGGGCTCGATGCGGGTGGCGACGACTACCTGGCCAAGCCGTTTGCGCTGGGAGAACTCGAGGCGCGGGTGCGCGCGCTGTTGCGCCGGGGCAACGAACCGGGGCCGCAGCGCATCGCGCTCGGCAACCTCACCTACGACGCCGGCACCCGGCACGTGCAGGTCGGCGGCGCCGACCTCGACCTGACGGCGCGCGAGATGGCCGTGCTCGAAGCGCTGCTGCGCCGGCCGCGCGCGCTGGTCAGCAAGGAGCAATTGTTCGAATCGCTGTACACGTGGGACAGCGACGCCAACCTGAGCGCGGTCGAAGTCTACGTCAGCCGCTTGCGCAAGAAGCTCGAACCGGCCGGCGTGGCGATCCGGATGTTCCGCGGACTCGGTTACCGGCTGGAGGCGCAGGGTGGCGCGGCGGCCACCTGAGAGCCTCCGCCGGCACCTGCTCTGGCGGCTCGGCGCGCTGGTGTCGCTGGTGCTCCTGCTCGGCGCCGCGACCACGTTTGCGCTGGCGCGCCATTTCGCCCACGGCGTGTTCGACCAATGGCTGTTCGACTCGGCCTCGACCCTGACCATGCAGGTCAAGGCCGCGACAGGCAGGGCGAATCTCGACCTGCCGCTCACCGCGGTGGAGATGTTCGAGTTCGATGCGCAGGATCGCGTGTTCTACGACGTGGTGGCCGCCGACGGGCAGCGCCTGTCCGGGAATGCGACGCTCCCGGACGTGGGCGCGTTGCGGCCCGGCGCCGCTCCGCTGTATTTCGACGCAACGGTCCAGGGCCATGCCGTGCGCGTGGTGGCGGTCGGGCTGCAGGGCCCGGGTGGGGAAGCGGATGTGATCACCGTGCAGGTCGCGGAGACGACCAACAAGCGCGACGCGCTGGTCGCCCAGATACTGCTCTCGACGCTGCTGCCCCAGACCGTGCTGTTGCTGCTCGCCGCGCTGGCCATCTGGCATACCGTGACGACGGGCATGAGCAGCCTCGACGACATCGCGGCGCGGCTCGCGCGCTACCGGCCCGGCCGTCCCGACCCGCTGCCCGATGCGCACGCGGCGCCGGTCGAAGTCCGCCCGCTGCTGGTGGCGCTGCACGACCTGGTCGGCAAGCTGGCCGCGGCGCAATCCAGCCAGCAGCGCTTCATCGCCAACGCCTCGCATCAACTGCGCACGCCGCTCGCCGCGCTGCAGGTGCAAGCCGAGCGCGCGCTGCGCGAGCCGGATCCCGTCAAGCATCTCGCCGCGCTGGAGAGCGTGCTCAAGACAATGACCCGGCTGCGCCAGCTGTCGCACCAGCTGCTGTTGCTGGCGCGCGCCGATCCGCTGGCCAATCCGGCCGTGGCGCCGCAAGCGGTCGATCTCGCGGAACTCGCCCGCGCCGAACTCGAACTGTGGACAGACGCGGCGATCGCGAACGGCGCCGATCTGGGCTACGAGGGCCCCGCCAGCGGCGTCGTGGTCACCGGCGAGGCGCATCTGTTGCGCGAACTCGTCGGCAACCTGGTCGACAACGCAATCCGCCATGGCGGGCGCGGTGCGCGCATCACGCTGGGGCTGCGCGCCGGGCCGCGGCCGGTGTTGCTGGTGGACGATGACGGCCCGGGAATCCCCGAGGCCGAGCGCGCGCTGGTGCTCGAGCGCTTCTATCGCCGCGCGCAGTCGACCGGCGAGGGCGCCGGCCTCGGCCTCGCCATCGCGTGGGAAATCACCAGCCGCCACGGCGCGGAGTTGCGCATCGAGGACGGGCCGAATGGACAGGGCACGCGCGTGTCCGTGACGTTTGCGGAGGCGGCGCCGTCGGGTCCTGCGTCCCGGCCGGCCCCCCCCGGGCCCGCCCGGCCCGGGGCCCGCCGCGGAAGGCGGCCCCGGCCCGCCCGGGGGGCCCCGCGCTCCACCCATCCTACGGAATTCACGCCGTACGCGTCACCTGCTGATCGATCGCGCCGAAGATGGACTGGCCGCGCGCGTCGAGCATCTCGATGCGCACGCGGTCGCCGAAACGCATGAAGGGCGTGACCGGCTTGCCCTGGAGGATGGTCTCGATGGTCCGCTGTTCGGCCAGGCAGGCGTAGCCCGCGCCGCCCTCGCTCGCCGGCCGGCCGGGGCCGCCGTTCTCCTTGTTCGAGACCGTGCCGGAGCCGACGATGCTGCCCGCTTCGAGCTCGCGCGTCTTCGCGACATGCGCGATCAGCTGCGCGAAGTTGAAGGTCATGTCCAGTCCCGCGTCCGGCTTGCCGAACAGCGCCCCGTTCAAATGCGCCACCAGCGGCAGGTGCACGCGGCCGTCGCGCCAGGCAGCGCCCAGTTCGTCCGCGGTGACGGCGACCGGCGAAAAACTTGTGGCCGGCTTGCTCTGGACGAAGCCGAAGCCCTTGCCCAGCTCGCCCGGAATCAGCAGGCGCAGCGACCAGTCGTTCACCAGCATGAACAGCCGGATGTGCGCGCCGGCCTGGTCCGCGGTCGTGCCCAGCGGCACGTCGCCGGTGATCACCGCGACCTCGCCCTCGAAGTCTATGCCCCAGGCCTCGTCGGCGAATGGCGCATCGTCGCAGGGGCCGATGAAGGAGTCCGACCCGCCCTGGTACATCAGGGGATCGGTCCAGAACGACTGCGGCATCTCCGCCCCGCGCGCCTTCCGCACCAGCTCGACGTGATTGACGTACGCGGAGCCGTCGACCCATTGGTACGCGCGCGGCAGCGGCGCGTGGCACTGCGCCGGAGCGAACGGCACGGCATGCCGGGCGGCGCCGGCGTTGAGTTCCGCATAGAGGTCCGCCAGGCGCGGCGCGGCGCGGTCCCAGTCCTCGATCGCGCCCTGCAGCGTGCGCGCGACCGCGGCCGCATCGAGAGCCCTGGTCAGGTCGCGCGAGACGACGGCCAGCCTGCCATCGCGCGTGCCGTCCTTGATCGTCGCCAGCTTCATGCCGGCCTGCCGAAGTGCCGCTGCAGCCCCTGCCAGCACGCGTGGTAGTCCTGCTGCAGCAGGCCCCCTTCGAGCGCGAAGCGCGTGGGCTTGAGCACGTTCCGGCTCTCGAACATGAAGGCCAGCGTCGCTTCGTAGCGCTGCGGCTGCAGGTCCATGGCGCTCGCCTTCTCGAACGTGGCGGCGTCGGGGCCGTGCGCGCTCATGCAATTGTGCAGCGACGCGCCGCCGGGCACGAAGCCCTCCTCCTTGGCGTCGTACACGCCTTCGACCAGGCCCATGAATTCGCTCATCAGGTTGCGGTGATACCACGGCGGCCGGAACGTGCGCTCGGCCACCATCCAGCGCGGCGGGAAGATCACGAAGTCGCAGTTGGCCGTGCCCGCGGTGTCGGTGGGCGAGGTGAGCACCGTGAAGATCGACGGATCGCAGTGGTCGTAGCTGATCGACCCTATGGTGTTGAAGCGCGCCAGGTCGTACTTGTACGGGACCAGGTTGCCGTGCCAGGCGACGACGTCCAGCGGCGAGTGGTCCAGTGCGCATGCCCACAGGTTGCCGGCAAACTTGGTGACCAGCTCGAGCGTGACCTCGCGCTCCTCGAACGCCGCGACCGGAACCTCGAAGTCGCGCGCGTTGGCGAGTCCGTTGGCGCCGATCGGCCCCAGCTCGGGCAGGCGGAAGTGCGCCCCGTAGTTTTCGCAGACATAGCCACGCGCCGGGCCTCGTGGCAGTTCCACGCGGAAGCGCAAGCCGCGCGGGATGACGGCGATTTCGCGCGGCGCGACCTCGAGGACGCCGAGCTCGGTACACAGGCGCAGCGTGCCCTGCTGCGGCACGAGCAGCATCTCACCATCGGAATTGAAAAAATATCGGTCGGTCATGTCGCGGTTGGCCGCGTACAGATGAATGGCGATGCCCGCGCCGGCGCCGGCGTCGCCATTGCCGGCGAGCGTCATCAGGCCCTGGACGAAATCAGTCGGCGCCGCGGGCAGGCCCGGCGGGTCCCAGCGCAGCTGGTTGGGCGGGGCATCGACTTCGTCGAAGGGGCCGGTGCGCAACAGGCCATTGTCGATGCGCGAGAACGGCGGATGCTGCGCCGACGGGCGGATCCGGTACAACCAGGAACGCCGGTTCTGCGCGCGCGGCGCGGTGAAGGCCGTGCCGCTCAATTGTTCCGCGTACAGCCCGAGCTCCACCCGTTGCGGCGAGTTCTGCCCCACCGGCAGCGCGCCGGGCAGGGCTTCGCTGGCAAACTCGTTGCCGAAACCGGTCTGGCAGCGCAGCGTGGACTGGCCTGCCTTGGCCGGCGTTTGTTGCACGGGATCGTTCGCGCCCATCGTCATCTCCTCAGCGCCGCGAGCGCGCCGTCCGCGGCGGGCTCGCAACTGAATTAGAACTGGATTACGTTTGAGTAAACGCATTGCACGAATCGTAATTTGGCGATACGATCAAGTCAAGCGCGCGGCGGCGATGCCGCCGGATCGCGCGCCGGGTTTTCCCTCGTCCCCAGGCTCACGGCAATGTCCGCAAACCGATCGCCCAGGCAAGGCATCCAGTCCGTGGAAACGGGCATGCATCTGCTGCAGGCGCTGGCGCACGCCAACCAGGCGATGTCGCTGAAGGATCTCTCCGGCGCCGCCGCGATGCCAGCGGCCAAGGCGCACCGCTATCTGGTGAGCCTGATCCGGATGGGCCTCGTGGAACAGGATCCGCTGACGTCTCAATACGATCTGGGGACGGGCGCGCTGCAGCTGGGATTGGCCGCGCTGAACCGGCTCGATCCCCTGCGCGTGGCGCTGCCCGCCCTCGAACGGCTGCGGGCGCAGATCGACCAGACGGTGGCGCTTTCGGTCTGGGGGACGCACGGCGCGACCATCGTGCGCTGGCTCGAGTCAAGCCATCCGGTCACTGCGGGATTGCGCACCGGGGCGGTATTGCCGCTGACCCGGTCGGCCACCGGCCGCGCGTTCGCCGCCTACCTGCCGCCGGCCGAAACGGACACGCTGGTCGACGCCGAACTGCGGCACGTGCCCGTCCGGGAGCGCGCGGCGCGACGCAAGCAGTTCGACCAGGCGCTGGCCGCCGTACGCAGGCAGGGACTGGCAGGCATCGCCGGCGACCTGATCCCGGGCATCAATGCCATCGCCTCGCCGGTGTTCGACGCCAGCGGCCGCGCAGTGCTGGTCATCGCGGCGCTGGGCTACGCCGCCACGTTCGACGCCAAGGCGGATGGCGGAATCGCCCGCGCCGTCAAGGCGGCGACCGCGGCGCTATCGGAGCGCCTGGGGCATGGGCATTATCACGGGGGCGACCGGCTGGCCGGACGGCTGGTGCACGGCATCGCGGCGCGGAGTTAACGACCCGCGGCAACCGGTGGACACCGCGGGCCACCGTAGGATGGGTGGAGCGAAGCGATACCCATCATCATCGCATTCGAAGCGCGCCGGTCGCGTGTCGCGATCATGGAAGTGCGACGAACGTTCATCCAACATGGCACGGGGCGATTCCACGATGATGGGTATCGCTTCGCTCCACCCATCCTACGCCAACCCAAACGTCCACCCATCCCGCGCCGTTACGCGGATGTCTTCTTCACGAGCTTGTACGTGCCGGCGCTGTCTTCGACGGCGAAGCCGAGCGCGGCGATGGCGTCGCGCAGGCGGTCGGACTCGGCCCAGTTCTTCGCCTGGCGCGCCGCCAGCCGCGCGCGCGCCAGCGCCTCGACTTCCGGCGGGATGATGTCCACCGTGGGCCGCCACTCGGCGAGCCGCAGTCCCAGGCAGGCATCGAAGGCCAGCAGCGTCGCTTTCTTCGCCGGGTCGGGCAGCGGCGACTTGAGCGCTTCCCACAGCAGCGCCAGCGCCTTTGGAAACTGCAGATCGTCGTTCACTTCGGCGCGGAAACGCTCGACAAATTCCGGATCGGCGGCGCCGGCCGGTCCGAGTTCGAACACCTGCCGCCGCAGCCGCTCCAGCCCGGTCTGCGCCGCATCCATCGCGTCCCACGAGAACGACATCTGCGTGCGGTAGTGCGCGGTCAGGCACAGGAAGCGATACGTCAGCGGATCGTAGCCGCGATCGGTCAGCGACTTCATCCGCAGGAACTCGCCCGCGGACTTCGCCATCTTCGCGTTGTTGAGCGTCAGGAAGTAGCCGTGCATCCAGAAATTGGCCAGCCGGGTCCCGACGCGCGCCTCGGTCTGCGCGATCTCGTTGGTGTGGTGGACCGGGATGTGATCTTCGCCGCCGCAGTGGATGTCGAAGTAGTCGCCCAGGTACTTCTGCGCCATCGCCGAGCACTCGATGTGCCAGCCGGGAAAGCCGGTGCCCCACGGGCTCGCCCATTCCATCTGCCGCTGCTCGCCGGGCGCGCTGAATTTCCACAGCGCGAAGTCGGTCAGCGAGCGCTTCTCGCCGAGTTCCACGCGCTTGCCGGCCTCGAGCCCGGCGCGGTCCAGCCGCGCGAGATAGCCGTAGTCGGGCTGCCTGCTGGTGTCGAAGTAGACCCCGTCGCTGGTCCGGTAGGTGAAGCCCTTCCGCCCGAGGTCCTCGATGAAGGCGATCTGCTCGGCGATGTGGTCGGTCGCCTTGCACCACACGTCGGGTTCCGCGATGTTCATCGCCGCCAGGTCCTCGCGGAACACCTGCGTGTACTCCTCGGCAATGTCCCAGGCCGAGCGGCCGGTGCGGCGCGAGCCCTTTTCCATCTTGTCCTCGCCGGTGTCGGCGTCCGAGGTCAGGTGCCCGACGTCGGTGATGTTCATCACATGCCGGACCCGGTAGCCGTTGAACGCCAGCACGCGCTTCAGGCAATCCTCGAACAGATACGTGCGCAGGTTGCCGATGTGCTGGAAGTCGTAGACCGTCGGGCCGCAGGTGTACAACCCGACCTCGTTGCCCGAGAGCGGCCTGAATTCGCGCAGGCGGCGTTCGAAATTGTCGTAAAGAGTGAGGGTCATGGTCGGGGATGGAGGAAACCGCGGCAGGGTCAAGGTTAGGGCGACCCTTTGGATTATAATTGTACGCTTTGCTCCAATGCGTAGCCGCCTCTCCGTGTGACCCGCTCCCGTATCGTTGTGCTGCTTCTGCTGTTCGTGATGGTCTGGTTCGCCGGCCTCGACGACCGCGCGCTGACCCGTCCCGACGAAGGCCGCTATTCCGAGATTCCGCGCGAGATGGCCGTCACGGGCGACTGGGTGACGCCGCGCCTGAACGGCCTCAAGTACTTCGAAAAGCCGCCGCTGCAATACTGGGCATCGGCGTTCGCGTACAACGCGTTCGGCCAGCACAACTGGACCGCCCGCGCGTGGCCCGCCGTCACCGGGCTGCTCGGCCTGCTGTTCGTCTTCGGCATCGGCTACCGGCTTTACGGGAAAGAGACCGCGCTCGCCGCCACGGCCATCCTCGCCTCGTCGCTGTGGTACTTCGCGATCGCCCACATCAACACGCTGGACATGGGCCTCACCTGCTGGATGACGCTGACCCTGGCCGGCTTCCTGTACGCCGAACGGACCGGGGCCACGCGGGCCGAGCGCGCGGCCGGCATGCATGCGGCGTGGGCGGGCATGGCGCTGGCGGTGCTCTCGAAAGGTCTGATCGGCATCGTGCTGCCGGGCGGCGTGCTCGTCTTCTATTCGCTCTGGCAGCGCGACCTGCGGCTGTGGGACCGGCTGCACATAGGGACGGGGCTGCTGCTGTTCTTCGCCATCACCGCGCCGTGGTTCGTCTGGGTGCAGGCGCGCAATCCGGAGTTCAGCGAGTTCTTCTTTTTCCACGAGCACCTGGCAAGGTTCACCTCCCACCTGCACCGGCGCGAAGGCGCCTGGTGGTATTTCATCCCCATCCTGCTGGGCGGCATGGCGCCGTGGACGCTGCTCTTCGTGTCGCGGCTGCGGCATATCTGGGCGCTGCTGCGCAAACCCAAGCCGTTCCATCCCGAGCGGCTGCTCGTGGTCTGGTCCGTTTTCATATTCCTGTTCTTCAGCGCTTCGGGATCGAAGCTGCCCTCGTACATACTGCCGATGTTCCCGGCGCTGGCGATGCTGATGGCGCCTTCGGTCGTGCAGACCAGTCCGCGGGCGCACGCGTGGAACTTCGCCGCATCGTGCCTGTTCGGGCTGGTCTTCGTCGGGGCGGTGCTCTCGATCGAGCGCTTCGGCACCGATGAAATCCCCGTAGAGTTGTTCGAAGACATGCGGCCGTGGCTGGCGGTGACCGTGGCCGCCCTGTCGGTGGGGACTGCGCTGGCGTGGTACTGGCGCCGGCAGGCCGCCACCCTGGGGCCGGTCCTGGCCGTTGCGCTTTGCAGCCTGATCGCCTGGCAGGGCGTCGGCTATGCCCACAACGCCCTCTCCCCGGCGACTTCGTCGTATCATCTGGTGCGCGAGATCGTGGCCAGGGAAGGCCCGCTCGCCCCGGACGTTCCGTTCTTCAGCATCCAGACCTACGAACAGACCCTGCCTTTTTACCTGAAGCGGACGATGACCCTGGTCGACTTTTACGACGAACTCAATCTGGGCCTCGAGCTGGAGCCAGAAAAGGGGATTCCGCGCATCGAGGAATTCGTCCCCGTCTGGCAGGCGCTCGCCGAGGGGTACGCGACGATGAAACCGGGAGTTTTCGATGACCTCCGCGCCGCCGGCCTGCCGATGCGCGAACTCGGCCGCGACACGCGGCGCGTGATCGTCAGCCGCCAATGACTGGCGCAGCCATGACCTGGCTCAGTTTCGGCCTGATCCTGACCGGCGTGCTGCTCAACGCGGCGGCGCAGATCTTCCTCAAGGCCGGGACCAACACGCTGGGCGTCGTCAGCTTTTCCGCCGGCGACTGGTTCGGCCAGGCGCTGCGCGTCGGGACCAACCCGCACATCATCGGCGGCATGTTCTGCTATGCGTTCAGCCTGGTCGTGTGGATCATGGCCTTATCCCGCGTGCCGGTCAGCATCGCCTACCCGATGCTCTCGATCGGCTACGTGGTGAGCGCGGTCGCCGCGTACTTCCTGTTCGGCGAGACGCTGGGCGTGTCCCGCTGGCTGGGTATCGGCTTCATCATCGTCGGCGTCTGGCTGGTGTCGCGGCCATGAGCGCGCCCGCGTTCCTGCCCTTTGCCCGGCCGGTGATCGACGAGGCGACGATCGCGCGCGTCGCCGACGTTATCCGCAGCAACTGGATCGCCAGCGGGCCCAACGTGCTGGCGTTCGAGCAGGCACTGTCGGATTATTGCGGCGGGCGCCCGGTGCGCTCGCTGACGTCGGCGACCGTGGCGATGGAAGTCGCGCTGCAACTCTGCGGCATCGGCCCGGGCGACGAAGTGATCACGCCGGCGCAGACGTTCTTCGCCGGCGCCAACATGATCACCAAGGTCGGCGCCAGGCCGGTGTTCGTCGACTGCGACCCGGTCACGCGCAATCTCGACCTGGAGCAGGCGGCGGCGGCAATCACGCCGGCGACGCGCGCGATCCTGCCCACGCACTTCCTGGCGCCGCTGGACCATGCGCGGCTCTACGCGCTGGCGTCCGCGCACGGGCTGCGCGTGATCGAGGACGCGGCGCTGGCGATCGGCTCGCGCTATCCGGACGGCGTCGCGGTCGGCGCGCGCGGCGACCTGGTCGCCTTCAGCTTCCACCCGAACAAGAACATCACCACCATCGAAGGCGGCGCGCTGGTCGTGGGCGACGCGCGGGAAGCCGCGCGCGTCGAGGCGCTGCGCTTCCACGGCATCCACCGCCTGCCCGACGGCACGCGCGACGTCGACGTCGCCGGCGGCAAGTACAACCTGTCGGACGTGAGCGCGGCGATCGGCGTCGCGCAGATGGCGCAGCTGGAGGGCTTCGTCGCCCGGCGGCGGATGCTGGCGCGCGAATACCTGCGGCTGTGGAGCGCCGAGCCCGCCTGCGTGCTGCCGCCGGACGTCGAAGGCCACAGCTGGAACATGTTCGCGGTGCTGCTCCCGCTCGAGCGGCTGACCATCACGCGCCAGGAGTTCGTCGGCCTGATGCAGGCGCAGGGCATCGGCGTCGGCATTTCGTACGAAGCCTGCCATCTGGCGACGCTGTATCGCAACCAGGGCTGGCGCGCGGGCCAGTTTCCCGTCACCGAACGCATCGCGCGCGAAACCGTGAGCCTGCCCTTGTTCGCGGCGATGACCGAAGCCGACGTCGCGCGGGTCTGCGCGGCGGTCGCGGCGATCCTGGCGGCGCACGCAAAATGAGCGGGGAACGCACCGTCGACGTCTCCGTCGTGATCCCGGTCTACAACGAGGAGGCGGGGCTGCAGGCCTTGTTCGATCGCCTGTATCCGGCGCTCGACGCGCTGCACGTCACGTACGAGATCGTGTTCATCAACGACGGCAGCCGCGACCGCTCGGCGGCGATCCTGAAGGACCAGTTCGCCCGGCGGCCCGATGTGACCCGCGTGGTCCTGTTCAACGGCAACTACGGCCAGCACATGGCGATCATGGCCGGCTTCGCGCAAGTGCGCGGGCAGCGCACGGTGACGCTGGACGCCGACCTGCAGAACCCGCCCGAGGACATCGCCAAGCTGCTCGCGGCGATGGATGCGGGCCACGACTACGTCGGCAGCATCCGCGAAAAGCGCGAGGATGTCTGGTGGCGCCGGCTGGCGTCGCGCGCGATGAACCGGCTGCGCGAGCGCATCACCCGGATCAGGATGACCGACCAGGGCTGCATGCTGCGCGCCTACAGCCGCGATGTCGTCAACGCGGTCAACTCGTGCACCGAAGTCAACACCTTCATCCCGGCGCTCGCGTACACGTTCTCGCACAATCCGACCGAGGTGCACGTCGGGCACGAGGAACGCGCGGCCGGCGAGTCCAAGTACTCGCTCTACCAGCTCATACGCCTGAATTTCGACCTGATCACCGGCTTTTCGCTGGTGCCGCTGCAGATCTTCTCGCTGTTCGGGATGCTGGTCGCGGTCGGTTCGCTGATCACCTACTTTGTCGTGATCGCGCAGCGCGTGCTGCGCGCCGGCTGGTCCGAGGGCCTGCAGACCATCTGGGACCGCGACATCCTCGCGTTCTTCCTGATCGGCATGATGCTGTTCGGCCTGGGGCTGCTGGGCGAGTACATCGGGCGCATCTACCAGCAGGTTCGCGAGCGGCCGCGCTACGTGATCCAGGCCGTGCTCGAACGCGCGGGAGAAGAACCGCCGGCAGGCAAGCCCTGATGCGGCGCCCGCCCCGCGCGCCATGACCACCGCCGTCGTCTTCGCGTATCACAACGTGGGCGTGCGCTGCCTGCGCGTGCTGCTGGCGCAAGGCGTGCGCGTGCCGCTGGTGGTGACGCACCAGGACAACCCGGCCGAGAACATCTGGTTCCGCAGCGTCGCGCAGGTCGCCGCCGAGGAAGGCATCCCGTGCATCACACCGGAGGATCCGAACGCGCCGGAGATCGTCGCGCGGATCGCGGCGCTGCAGCCGGACTTCCTGTTTTCGTTCTACTACCGGTTGCTGCTCAAGGCCCCGCTGCTGGCCATCCCGCGGCATGGGGCGTTGAACATGCACGGCTCGCTGCTGCCGAAGTACCGCGGCCGGGTGCCGGTGAACTGGGCGATCATCCATGGCGAGACCGAGACCGGCGCGACGCTGCATTACATGACCGAAAAGCCGGACAACGGAGACATCGTCGCGCAGGCCGCGGTGCCCATCCTGCCCGACGACACGGCGGGCGAGGTGTTCGACAAGGTCACGGTGGCCGCCGAACTCGCGCTGCACGGCGTGCTGCCCACGCTGGTGGCCGGCGCCGCGCCGCGGATCCGGCAGGATCTGGGCCGCGGCGCGTACTTCGGCGGCAGGAAGCCCGAAGATGGACGCATCGACTGGTCGCAGCCCTCGGCATGCATCCACAACCTGGTGCGCGCCGTGGCGCCTCCGTATCCGGGCGCGTTCACCGACGTGGATGGCCGCCGCCTGGTGATCCAGCGCACGCGGCTGGTCGACGCCGCGGCGGTGCACGCCGAAGCGCCGCAGCTACGCAGCACAGCCGGGCACCTCTACGCGGACTGCGCCGCCGGCACGCTGGAAGTACTGGCCTGCACGCTGGACGGCGCGCCGCTGCCGCCGGCGGAGTTCGCGCGGCTGTTCGGCGCCGCCGTGCCGTTGCCGCTCATGCGAAAATAGCGCTTGCCCCAGGCCAGCGGATTTCGTTGCCGCGAACACCGCAACCCTCACCGGATCGCATCATGAAAAAATCCTCATCCTCGGCGTCAACGGCTTCATCGGCCACCACATCTCGCAGCGGATCATCAAGACCACCGACTGGGAGGTCTACGGGATGGACATGCAGGCCGACCGCATCGGCGACCTGCTGGACGCGCCGCGCTTCCACTTCTTCGAGGGCGACATCACGATCAACCGCGAGTGGATCGAGTACCACATCAAGAAGTGCGACACGGTGCTGCCGCTGGTGGCGATCGCCACGCCGGCGACCTACGTCACCGACCCGCTGCGCGTGTTCGAGCTCGACTTCGAGGCCAACCTGCCCATCGTCCGCTCCTGCGTCAAGTACAAGAAACGGATTATCTTTCCGTCCACCTCCGAGGTCTACGGAATGTGCCACGACGACGAGTTCGACCCCGAGCGCTCGGAACTGGTGCTGGGCCCGATCAACAAGCCGCGCTGGATCTACGCCTGCGCCAAGCAATTGATGGACCGCGTGATCCACGCCTACGGGATGCAGCAGGGACTCGACTACACGCTGTTCCGGCCGTTCAACTGGATAGGCTCGGGACTGGATTCGATCAACACCGCGAAGGAAGGCTCCTCGCGCGTGATCACGCAGTTCCTGGGCCACATCGTCCGCGGCGAGACCATCAAGCTGGTCGACGGCGGCACGCAGAAGCGCGCATTCACCTACATCGACGACGGCGTCGCGGCGTTGATGAAGATCATCGACAATCCGGAACACATCGCCTCGGGCAAGATCTACAACATCGGCAACCCGGCCAACAACTTCTCCGTCCGCGACCTGGCGACGATGATGCTCGACCTGGCGCTCACCTATCCGGAGTACGCGCCGACGGCGAAGCAGGTGCGGATCGTCGACACCACCGCCGACGCCTACTATGGCGCCGGCTACCAGGACGTGCAGAACCGCGTGCCCAACATCGACAACACGATGCGCGACCTCGCGTGGAAGCCGACGGTCACGATGAAGGACGCGTTGAAGCACATCTTCGACGCGTATCGCGGGCAGGTGCTCGAAGCGCGGCAGCTGGTCGACTGATGCCGCTGCTCGGGCTCAAGATCGATGTCGACACATGGCGCGGCACCCGGGAAGGCGTGCCGCGGCTGGTCGAGGCGCTGCACCGCCATGGCGCGCGGGCGACTTTCCTGTTCAGCCTGGGGCCGGACCATACCGGGCGCGCGATCAAGCGGGTGTTCCGGCGTGGCTTCCTGAAAAAAGTCTCGCGCACGTCGGTGCTGGAGCATTACGGGCTGCGCACGCTGCTCAACGGCACGCTGCTGCCGGGCCCCGACATCGGCCGGCCCTCGGGGCTGTGCGCCGACATCATGCGCCGCGTGCGCGATGCCGGCTTCGAAGTCGGCATCCACTGCTGGGACCACGTGCGCTGGCAGGATGGCGTGGCCGCGGCCGACGCGGAATGGACGCAACGCGAAGTCAATCTCGCGGTGAACCGGTTCGAGTCGATCTTCGGTGAGCGTCCGCGCACGCACGGCGCGGCCGGCTGGCAGATGAACCGGCACGCACTGCGGCTCACCCAGCAGCTGGGCTTCGAGTACTGCTCCGACGGCCGCGGCACGCACCCGTTCCTGCCCGTCACCAATGCCGAGCTGATCCGCTGCCCGCAGTTGCCGACGACGCTGCCGACGCTCGATGAACTGATCGGCGTCGATGGCGTGACGCTGGACAACGTCGCGGCGAGCGTGCTCGCGCGCACCGCGGCGGCGGCGCCGGCCGCGGCCGCCGGCGTGGCAGCCGATCCGGTTGGCGCACTCGACGCGGCCGCCGCGCCGGCCCACGCGCACATCTTCACCCTGCATGCCGAACTGGAAGGGATGAAGCTGCTGCCCCAGTTCGAGCAGCTGCTGGCCGGCTGGCGCGAGCAAGGCTACACGCTGACGACGACGCGGGCGATCTTCGAATCCATCGTCGTCGACCAGCTGCCGCGGCACGAAGTGATCTATGGCGAGGTGCCCGGCAGGTCGGGAACACTGATGCTGCAAGGCATCGAGTTCCTGAAGAATCTTTAAGGAGAAAGCATTGGAACACAGAAAGCTGGGAACCAGCGAGCTCGACGTTTCGAAGATCTGCCTGGGCACGATGACCTGGGGCCAGCAGAACACCGAGGCCGACGCGCATGCGCAGCTGGACTACGCGCTGGCCCACGGCGTGAACTTCATCGACGCGGCCGAGATGTATCCGGTGCCGACGCGCGCGCACACGCAAGGCAAGACCGAGGAGTACATCGGCACCTGGCTGAAGCGCCAGCCGCGCGACAAGATCGTGCTCGCCTCGAAGGTCGCGGGGCCGGCGCGGCAGGTCACGTGGATCCGCAACGGGCCCAAGCTCACCGGGGAACAGATCACCGCGGCGATCGACACCAGCCTGGCGCGGCTGCAGACCGACTACCTCGACCTGTACCAGATCCACTGGCCCGAGCGCTACACGCCGCTGTTCGGCGAGTGGCAGTTCGATCCGGACAAGGACCGGCAGGACGCGACGCCTATACTCGAACAGCTCGAGGCGCTCGACCGGATCGTCACGTCCGGCAAGGTCCGCTACATCGGCCTGTCCAACGAAACGCCGTACGGCGTCATGCGCTTCCTCCAGCTCGCCGACCGGCACCAGTTGCCCCGCGTCGTGTCGATCCAGAACGCGAACAGCCTGATCAACCGGACGTTCGAGCAGGCGCTGACCGAATTCACGCACCACGAAAAAGTGGCGCTGCTGGCCTACAGCCCGCTGGCGTTCGGCCAGCTCACGGGCAAGCATCGCGCCGGCTATGCGCCGAACTCGCGGCTGGCCTTGTTCGACAACAATTTCGGGACGCGCTACCGGCGCCCGGGCCTCGCCGCCGCGATGCAGCCGTACTTCGACCTCGCCACGCAGCTCGGCATGTCGCCGGCGACGCTGGCGCTGGCGTGGGTCAACGACCGCTGGTTCGTCGGCAGCAACATCATCGGCGCGACCACGATGGAACAACTCAAGGAGAACATCGCCTCGGCCGCGACGACGCTCCCCGCCGATGCCATCGCCGAAATCGAGCGCATCCACGCCGCCTACCTCGAACCCGCGCAATAGGAGAACCATCATGCTGGGAAAGAAAGTTGCCGATTTCACCGCCGCCGCGACCGGCGGCGAGTTCCATCTCGCGGCCCACAAGGGTCACCCCGTCGTGCTGTACTTCTACCCCAAGGACAACACGCCGGGCTGCACGACCGAGAGCCAGGCGTTTCGCGACCTGCATCCGAAGTTCGCGCGGCTCGGCTGCGTCGTCGCCGGTATATCGCGCGACAGCCTGAAGTCGCACGAGAATTTCAAGGCGAAGTTCGAGTTCCCGTTCGAGCTCATTTCCGATCCCGACGAAAAGCTCTGTGCCCAGTTCGGCGTGATCAAGATGAAGAACATGTACGGCAAGCAGGTGCGCGGGATCGAGCGCAGCACTTTCGTCATCGACGCCAAGGGCGTGCTGGTCAAGGAGTGGCGCGGGGTGAAGGTCGCGGGTCACGCCGAAGCGGTGCTGGAGTTCGTCGGGACGCTTTGATTCGCTGTCTTGCCATGCCCGCGAGCGCAGCCCTGCCCTTTGCGCGAGCCCGCCCGGAACGGTTGACGCACTGCACAAGAGCGTTGAATTGGAACGGAAAATGTGCGAGAATGCAAAGTCGGCTATGTTTTCGCCCTCCGGTTAGCGTCATGAAACGGTCGGTTTTGGTGCAGGAGCCGATGGTTCCATCCCCTACTGTGTACACTCCTTAAGGAAATTCAAAAATGAACAAGTCCCTGATCGCTGTTGCTCTGCTGGCCCTCGGCCTCGCCGCTTGCGGCGACAAGCCCGCTCCCCCGGCCCCCACCGTCGCACCGGCTGCCGCACCGGCGCCCGCTGCTGCCGCCGCCGCATCGGCTGACGCCGCGAAGGACGCCGCCGTCAAAGCCGCCGACGCCGCCAAGGATGCCGCCGTGAAGGTCGGCGATGCCGCCAAGGACGCCGCTGCCGCCGCTGGCGATGCTGCCAAGGATGCCGCCACCAAGGCAGCCGACGCCGCCAAGGATGCCGCCGGCAAGGCAGCCGACGCCGCCAAGGACGCCGCCAGCAAAGCCACGACGGCCGCCAAGGATGCGATGGCGCCGAAGAAGTAACAGGCCCGCTGCAGCAAGCAAGAAAGCCGGCGCCACGATGGTGGCGCCGGCTTTCTTCATCCCGCATCCGATGACTGCGCCGCCGCCATCAGTCAGCATCGTCGTCCGCAGCATCGGGCGCCCGACGCTCGAGCGCGCGCTCGCGTCGATCGCGGCACAGGACCATCCCGCGATCGAGATCGTGATCGTCGCCGCTTCGGGGAGCGACCACCCCGCGCTGCCGGGCGCGATCGGCTCGTGCCGGATTATCGAGGTGCGGCCGCAGAGCCCCCTGCACCGCGCCGAAGCGGCCGACGCGGGCATCCACGCCGCGACCGGCGACTGGATCACCTTCCTCGACGACGATGATGAGTTGCTGCCCGGCCACATTGCGGGCCTGGTGACCGCCGCCGCGGCGAATCCGGCGGCGCGCGCCGTCACCGGCCGCGCGCTGGCCACGTTTCGCAACGGCCGCACGGAGGTCTGGGGCCAGCGCTTCGCACTGTCGGAACTCTATGCGCGCAACTTCGTCCACCTCTCGACGCTGTTGTTCCACCGCTCGCTATTGGCGCATGGCCTCGCCTTCGACCCCAACCTGCATCTGCACGAGGACTGGGACCTGGCGCTGCAGATCGCGCAGCACACGCCATTCGCCGACTATCCGCAGGCGACCTTCAGGTGGCACGCGGATGCGGGCACGTCGGGCGGCGGCGGCGGAGGCAACGTGGCCGGCGCCGATTTCGCGCGCCTGCGCGACTACGTGTACGCCAAGTGGGCCGCGGCCAGCGATGCGCACTTCGAGCGCTGCGGCGCGCTATTGAGCGAGGCGGCCGCGGCCGCGGGGGCCGGCCGCCTCGATGCCGCGATGGCCGCCGCACGCGGCGTCCTGGCCATCAGCCAGAACGATCCGCACGCACTCAATCTGCTCTCGATGCTGGCGCTCCGCCAGGGCGATGGCGCCGCCGCGCTGGCGCACCAGGTGCTGGCCGTCGCGGTCCGTCCGGGCGACCCCGACCTGCTCTGCAACCTCGCCCTGGTGCTGCTGGGGCGCGGCGACGAGGCGGGCGCCCGCGCTGCGCTGTACGACGCCCTTGCGGCCGATTCGGCGCACGCGCGCGCGCAAGCCCTGCTCCGCGAGATGGGCCATGCCCGGCCGCCTGGCGCGCGGCCACCGCAGCAGGGTTGAACATGGCAGGCGCGCATTTCAACTGCGCTTGAACAGCGCCGTTGCCGCTGGCTCGACAGCCCCTCGTCCCCCAAAAAAAGACGGCGGCCACGGGGACCGCCGGAATCGGGATACCTGTTGCCCGCTACTTCGCGAGCGACAACACCCAGTCGACCAGCGTTTTCGCGTCAGCCTCGCTGACCTTGTCGTTGGGCGGCATCGGGATCGGCCCCCAGACACCCGCGCCGCCTTTCTTGACCTTCACCGCGAGTTTGGCGGCGGCTTCCTTGTCGCCCTTGTACTTCTTCGCGACGTCGTTGTACGTCGGGCCGATGATCTTCTTGTCGACCTGGTGGCAGGCCGTGCAGCCCTGCTTTTCCGCGAGGGCCTGGCTGGCTTGCGCGGCGCCGGCCGCGACCAGCAATCCAGCCATGCAGGTAAATGTCAGGATGTTGCGCATCGTCGGCTCCTCAGTAGATGTCGTGCTGCGTGTTGTAGACGTTGAAGTGGCCGGTCGGGGTGATCATCTTCGGATCCTTGATCACGGCCTTGAGCTTGAGCGTCTTGTCGTCGACGACGACCAGCGCCGACTGCTTGTCCTTGGCCGACCACACGGCGAACCAGACCTCGTCGCCCGCCTTGTTGTACTCGGGCTGCGTGATGCGCTTGGCGCCGCCGTCGCTGATTCCGGCCCATTCGCCGATCGGCAGCACCTCGAAAGGCTTGTCGAGGTTCTTGACGTCGAAGACCGCGATCGACTGGCTGATCTTCGGATCCGGGTTCAGCGGCGTGTCGACCCACAGGTTCGTCGACTTCGGATGGGTCTTGATGAACAGGTTGCCGCCGCCCTGAGCCTTCCAGCGTCTGGCAGACTTTCCACGCGTCCTTCTTGTGGCCCTTGGGATCGGTGCCGATCAGCGAGATCGTCTCGTCGCCCAGGTGGCCGGTCGCCCAGACCGGACCGAACTTCGGATGCACGAAGTTGGCGCCGCGCCCCGGGTGCGGGATCTTGCCGACGTCGACCAGCGCCGCGAGCTTGCCTTCCTTCGCGTCGACCACCGCGATCTTGTTCGACTGGTTGGCGGCCACCATCAAGTAGCGCCCGGTCGAGTCCCAGCCGCCGTCGTGCAGGAAGCGCGCGGCCGGTATTTCCGTCGTCGTCAGGTTGTTGATGTCCTTGTAGTCGACCATCAGGATCTTGCCGGTTTCCTTGACGTTGATGATGAACTGCGGCTTGTCGTGCGTGGCGACGATCGACGCGACGCGCGGCTCGGGGTGGTATTCCTGCGTGTCGACCGTGGTGCCGCGCGTGGACTGCATCTTCAGCGGCTCGAGCGTGTCGCCCTTCATCAGCACGTACTGCGGCGGCCAGTAGGCGCCGGCGATCGCGAGCTTGTCCTCGTAGCCCTTGAATTTCGACGTGTCGACCGAGCGCGCCTCGAGGCCGACGCGGATCTCGGCGACGTTGTCGGGCTTCTCCATCCACAGGTCGATCATGTTGATCTTGGCGTCGCGCCCGATCACGAACAGGTAGCGCCCCGAGGCCGACATGCGCGAGATGTGCACCGCGTAGCCGGTCTTGACGATGTTGATGATCTTCTTGGTGTCGCCGTCGATCAGCGCGACTTCGCCCGTGTCGCGCAGCGTCGTCGAGAAGATGTTGTCGATGTTGTACTTGTTCATCTTCTTCGCCGGCCGCTTGTCCGGCGGCACGATGACCTTCCAGGTCTTCTTCATGTCGGCCATGCCGAATTCGGGCGGCTGCGGCGGCGTCTGCTGCACGTAGCGCGCCATCAGGTCGACTTCGGCGTCGGTCAGTTCGCCCGACGTGCCCCAGTTCGGCATGCCGGCCGGCGAGCCGTACTTGATGAACACCTTCAGGTACTCGGTGCCCTTGCCGATGGTCAGGTCGGGGGTCAGCGCCTTGCCGGTCGCGCCCTTGCGCAGCACGCCGTGGCAGCCGGCGCAGCGTTCGAAGTAGACCTGGCGCGCCTTGTCGAATTCGGCCTTGGACATCTGCGGCGCCTTGGGATTGATGTCCTGGTACATGTCCACGCCTGCCAGCGGAGAACCGCCCGCCTGGTACTTGATTTCCGCGTCGGTGGCCGGGTGCTTCTGTTCCTGCGCCCACCCCGTAACGCCCAACGCCCATCCCATCGCCACGGCGATGGACGCCCATCCGATTGCACGCACACCCATGATTGCCTCTCCTGAACTGCCTCGTTGAAAACCGTATCGAACCGGTGGCGAGAGTGTCCCGCCGCGCCCCCCGCAAAACTTTGACTGGTATCAAATAATTTCCGCCCCGCTCCCCGTAGAGTTGACTCCGGTCAAAGCGGCGATGGCGCGGGACCCAGGCGGTCCGAAAAATTTCTCTGGAACGGCAAGTGATGAGCGGGCACGACGGATACGGAACACGGCGGCGCCACGGTGTCGTGACGACTCTCACGCTGCTCGCTCTGGTTCACGCGGCCGCGCACGCGGCCGATGAAGTCGCCGGCTCCACGGTCTACGACATCGAGCCGGTGGTCGTCACCGCGACCCGCACCGAGATCGGCGTGCGCGAATCTCCCGCCTCGATATCGGTGGTGTCCGCGCCGCAGATCGAGCGCCGCAACGCCTACCGGCTGGGCGACGTGCTCGTGGAAGTTCCGGGCCTGTACCTGCGCGGCAGCGCGTTCGGCACGGGCTTTCCGGCGTCCGGGGCGACCAGCATTTCGCTGCGCGGGATTCCGCGCACCACGCGCACGCTGGTGCTGATCGATGGCCTGCCGGTCAACACCGCGCTTTCCGGCGGCATCGATCTGTCCGGCATGCAGATGGAGGACGTGCGCCGCATCGAAGTCGTCCGCGGCCCCTATTCGGCGCTCTATGGCGGCTATGCGATGGGCGGGGTCATCAACGTGGTCACCAAGCGGCCGGACAAGGAAGAGTTGCAGGCACGGATCGGCACGGGCTTCGGCGACATGGCGCCCTCGAGCGCCGCGTTCTCCTGGCGCAACCGCTTCGACGGCGGCCTGGGCGTGTCGCTGGCAGCCGGCTATCGCGAGAGCAACGGCTGGCGGGACAGCGACTACGTCGTCAAGACGCCGGCCGCGGGCGGCAATCCGGTCCCGGCCGCCGGCGCAATCCCGACGACGACCGTCGACGGCAAGCCTGCTTACTGGGTGGGCCTCAAGGGCGCGCGGCCGTGGGACCAGCGCAACGCGGCGCTGCGCCTGGACCAGGCGTTCTCGTCCGCGACGCGCGTCACCGTGGGGGCCGCACACAGCCTCTACCACTCGCGCTACGCGCCGCCGGAGAGTTTCCTGCGCGACACTGCCGGCGCGCCGCTCTTCACCGGCAACGTGACAGTCGACGCAAACCCCGCACTGCGAGTCACCATTGCCGAAGCCGATTTCATCACGCCCACGCCCTCTTCGGAGCGCGATAGCCGCTACTTCGCCCGGCTCGAGCACGACTTCGGCAAAGAGATCAAGCTGCGCGCGCAACTCGGCTATTTCGACCACCAGTTCCGCTTCGCGCAGCCGGTCGCCGCGACGTCGCGCTACGCTGGCGGCGCCGGCGAGTACGTTGACCAGCCCAACGACCGCCTCGATCTCGACGCGCAGCTGCGCTTCCCCGTCGCCGATGCCTGGTTCGTCATCGTCGGCGCCGCGGCCAATCGCAACCGCCTCGACCGTCTCACGTACGCCGCATCGTACTGGCGCGAATTCGCCACGCGCGGCGCCGTCAAGTACGAGGGGCGCGGCAGCAGCCGCACCTGGGCGCTGTTCGCGCAATCGGAACTGGCTGCGACTGACTGGTTCGCGTTGTACGCGGGCGGCCGCGTCGATTGGTGGGACACCGAAGGCGCGGTGATCCAGTACACCGCGCCCGCGTTCGAACAGGCCTACGCGCGGCGCACCGACCGGCAGTTCAGTCCCAAGCTGGCCGCGGTGTTCACGCTGCACCCGACGACCACGTTGCGCGCCTCATGGGGCACCGGCTTCCGGCCGCCGACGCTGCTCGACCTGTATTCGCGCACGGTGATTCCGGGCAGCGTCGCCGGCACCGTCGTCGTCACGGACGCGGCGCCCGACCTGAAGCCCGAGCGCGTGCGCGCCGCGGAGATCGGGATCGAATCGCGCCTCGGCATGGGGACGCAAATCTCGGTCGCGGCGTTCGCGCAGACGCTGACCGACCTGATCTACCGCAACCGCGTGAGCGCGGTGCTGAACCAGACCGCCAACGCCGGCGAGGCGCAGGTCGACGGCGTGGAAGCGTCGGTGCGCCAGCCGCTGCTTGGCAGCCGGCTGACCGTATTCGCGAGCGCGACCCACCTGTTCCGCTACGACATCACGCGCAACGCGGCGATCCCGGCCGCCGTCGGCCGCGTGCTGACCGATGTCCCGCAGCGGATCTATAGCGCCGGCCTCGAGGGCGAGCGCGGGGCGTGGTCGGGATCGCTGGTCGTCCGCCACGTCGGGCACGTATATGCCTCGGGCGACGATCTCAACGTAAACACGGCGCAGGGCGTCTACGGGTCCTACGACGCATACACGGTGGCCAGCGCGAAGCTGGCCTACCAGTTCTCGCCGCGCGTGCAATTGAGCGTGGCCGTGGACAATCTGCTCAACGCGCAATACTTCGCTGCAGAAGCAGCCCGGGCTCACCGGGTTCGCCGAGCTGACGCTACGCCATTGAACGGCGGCTTCGCACGGCCTGTCGGCCCCCCGGGCGTGAAGATCTCCGGGTTCTCCGTTATCGCCCAGGGCGCCGCCCTGCTCGTCGGCTGGGCGGTCGCAAGCGCGGCCCTCACGGCAGAACCGCCGGCATGGGGGGAAGCGGAAATCCGCGCTTCGCGGATTGTTCACCACGCGCCAGGAACCCTGCCCGACAAGATTCAGTTCGCCGCGGATCCGCTGGGTGTCTTCGTGGTCGTCGAAAGCGGAGATCACCATGTCACCATCCTGGACGGCGAACGGTTGGTGCCGATTCACCGTTTCCAGTCGCGCTTCGCGCTGCGTGGCAGCCCGAAGTTCACGCCGGACGGGCGCCACGTGTTCTTCGCCTCCGGTGACGGCTGGATCGCCAAGTTCGATATCTGGAATCTCCGGACCGTGGCCGAGATCCGGGCCGGCATCGACACGCGCAACGCGGCCGTCTCGGGCGATGGCAAATACGTCGCCGTCGCGAACGGCCTGCCGAATACGCTCGTGATTCTCGACGCCGACCTCCAGTTGGTGAAGATCCTGCCGGTTGCCGACAAGGACGGCCGCCGCGGCTCGCGGGTATCTGCCGTCTATCGTGCCGCGCCGCGGCACAGCTTCGTCGCTGCGCTGCAGGACGTCAAGGAACTATGGGAGGTGAGTTACGATCCCAGGGCGCCCGAGGTTCCCGTCGGCATGGTCCACGACTTCAGGTATCGGGAAGGCGCCTTCGTCCCCGGCTTCCTCAACCCGAAGCGCAGCACCCTCGACGATTACCTCGACGACTTCTTCTTCACGCCGGACTACAACGAACTAATGGGCGTGTCGCGCCAGGGCAAGCAGGGCCAGGTGATTCACCTCGATGTCCGGCGCCGGATTGCCACTGTGGATTTCCCCGGAACGCCGCATGTCGGCGCCGGCGTCACATGGACCCACCGCGGGCGGCGCGTCATGGCCGCGCCCAATCTGGCGGAAGGCATCGTCACCATCATCGACGTCAGCAACTGGAGGCCCATCAAGCAGATCAAGGCGCTGGGTCCGGGCTACTTCATGGGCAGCCACGAGAGCAGTCGCTACGCCTGGGTGGACGCCATGATGAGCCCGGCGCACAAGGACACGATGCAGGTGATCGACAAGGACACGCTCGAGATCGTCGCGAAGCTTACCCCGGTCGCGGGCAAGACCATCGGCCACGTCGAGTTCACCAGGGACGGCAAGTACGCACTGGTCAGTCAGATCGACATCGACGGCGCGCTGATCGTCTACGATGCGGCAACGCTCAAGGAAGTAAAACGGATTCCGATGCAGCAGCCGGCCGGCGCGTACAACGTGCATAACCAGATCAGGCGTCCCGAGGGAGTCAGTCGCTGACGGGTCAACGGCGCCGTGGCTTCGCCGGCGGGCGCCTGATGCCGCTTCGGAAACCACGACGCTGCAGCAGCGCGCGGTTGGCGTTTCCGGTCCTCGGACTCTGCCTCGCCGGCTATAGCGGCACGCCGAGCCGTTTCGCGACCTCGATGTACATCTCGATCACGTTGCCGAGGTCGCGCCGGAAGCGGTCCTTGTCCATCTTCTCCTGGGTCGTGCTGTCCCAGAGGCGGCAGCCGTCGGGCGACAACTCGTCGCCCAGCAGCAACTCGCCGCGGTAGTTGCCGAATTCCAGCTTGTAGTCGACCAGCGTGATGCCGGCAGCGGCGAACAGCGGCTTCAACACGTCGTTGACGCGGAAGGTGAGCGCCTTCATCCGCGCAATCTCGTCACGCGTGGCCCAACCCAGCACTTCAATGTGCGAATCGTTGATCAGCGGGTCGTGCAGCGCGTCGCTCTTGTAGAAGAACTCGAAGATCGGCGCGGGGAGCACCGTGCCTTCCGGGATGCCCAGGCGCTTGCTCATCGAACCGGCCACCACGTTGCGGACCACGCACTCGACCGGGAGCATCGTCAGCTTGCGCACCAGCGCCTCGGTGTCCGACAACACGCGCACGAAGTGCGTGCGCACGCCGGCAGCTTCCAGCTTGCCCATGATGAACGCGTTGATCTTGCAGTTGACCTCGCCCTTGCGGTCCAGCTGCGCCTTCTTGGCGCCGTCGAAGGCCGTCGCATCGTTGAGGAAGGTCAGCCACAAGAGATCGGGATCGTCGGTCGCGTGGACCGTCTTGGACTTGCCGCGATAGAGTTCCTGACGCTTTTCCACAATGACTCCCTAGTTGATGTCCCGCCAATCAAAGCCGGTGTCCTGCTCCGCGATTCCGACCCAGTCGGGCGTGCAGCCGAGCGCGCCGGCGAGGGCCGCGCGCGCGAATTCGGGGCGATTGTTCTGCCGGCTCAGGTGCGCGGCAATCACGTGCTGCAGGTGCGAACGGTCGAGGCTCTGCAGCAGGTCCGCGGCGGCAGCGTTGGCCAGATGGCCGTGGCGCCCGGAGATCCTGGCCTTGAGCATCGCCGGGTAGTCGCTCCCGGCCAGCAGGTCCGGATCGTGATTGCATTCGAGCACCAGCGCGTCGCAACCGGACAGGCACTCGACGACGTGCGGCGTCGACATGCCGAGGTCGGTCAGCAGCCCCAGCCGCCGCGCGCCGTCGCCGAAAACGAACTGGACGGGCTCGCGCGCGTCGTGCGGAACGGGAATCGGGGCGACGGCGATGTCGCCGATGACGAACGGATCGTGGCCATCGAAAGCATTGATCGAGGCTACAGTGCGCAGGCGCCCGTTGGCGGCCGCGAGCGTCCCGTGCGTGAGCCACACCGGCAGCCCGAAGCGCGCCGCGAAGCGCGGCACGCCGCCCAGATGATCGCCGTGCTCGTGGGTGACGAGCACCGCGGCCAGCGACTCCGGGGCGATGCCCTGCCGGGCCAGGCGGAGGACGGTTTCGCCGACGGTGAAGCCGCAATCGATCAGGATCCGGGTTGAACCGGACTCGACCACCAGGCCGTTGCCTTCACTGCCGCTGCCGAGGCAACAAAACCGCATGCGCCTACTTCAGTTGGTTCTGCAGCAACGTCAGCATCTTCTCCGCAGTCGACGACTTGTCCGGGGCACCGGTCTTGTCCTCCACCAGCACCTGCGACTTGCCGGCCGCCTCGGTTACAACGATCCGGTACTGCTCCTGCAGGCGGCTCGTATCCTCTGCCCTCCAGAACGCAAGCTTGGACAGCCAGCTTTCGTCCTTCTTCGACGACGGCGAGCCATCCGCATCGACGTAGCGGACGAAATACACGCCCTTGGCGCGATCGCGATCGACGACGGTGAAGCCCACGCGGTCCAGCGCCAGCCCGACCCGGCGCCAGGCGCGGTCGAACGGATCGTCGAACGCCAGCAGCGGGACGCCGTCGGCGCGCTTGGCGACCCGGCCGGGAGACGCGTCGGCGGGCTTGGCGACGGCGGTCTGCGCGACCTGTTCCGGCGTGCCCATCCGCACCAGCAGCCGCTGCAGCATCTCGGCCTCGAGTTCAGGACTGGGCTCCTTCATCTTCCACTGGTAATCCATCCCGTCCTTCGTGGTCGGGACCTCGATGATCCCGCGATGGCTGATGAAGACCTCGACGGTTCCGGCCTGCGTGCCGCGCTCGATCCGGGTGCGGAAGCGATCGCGCTCGCCCGTGTCGTAGGCGAAGTCCATGATCCGTCCCATCTGCCGCCGGAACCAGTTCTGCGGCAGCAGCGCCTTGTTCTCGGCCCAGTCGGTTTCCATGATCCCCAGGTCCGGCCGCTCCAGCGCCATTGTGAATCCGTTGGCCAGCCAGAATTCGCGCACCGTGTTCCAGGTCGCCTCGGGCGTGCCCTGCACCACGACCCAGCGCTGCGAACCCGCACGCTCGAGCCGCCCCGCATCGAGCACGGGCAGCACGCCCGAGCGCGCCGGCTGCGCACCGGCCACCAGTCCTGACGCCGTCGCGCTGCCCGGACGATCGCGGTAGCGGTCGTCGAACGCGGGCATGGTCAGGTCCGGGGGAATCTCCAGCGAAGGCGTGCTGGCTATCGTCCGGTAGTCGACCTTCTTGCTGTCGAGCAAACTGAAGGATCCGCACCCCGCCAGCAGCAGCACGGCCAAACCGGCCGTAACGCTCAACATCCGTTGCATCGAAACTTCCATAACACTCCTTGTGGGGCCGCGCGCGGCCTGGTCAGCAACCGGATTCGCGCAACGCGGCGCGTACGGTCTCGTGAAATTTCGCATCCAGCGGCGTCAGCGGGAGGCGGATGCCGGACTGGATCCGCCCCATTTCCAGCAACGCCCACTTGACCGCGATGGGATTGGATTCGACAAACAGCCTGGTGTGCAGCGGCATCAGCTGGCTGTTGAGGGCGCGGGCTTCGGCCAGATTGCCGGCCAGCGCCGCCTTGCACATCTTCGCCATGAGTCCGGGCGCGACGTTGGCGGTGACCGAGATCACGCCGTGGCCGCCGAGCAGCATGTACGCCAGCGCGGTGTCGTCGTTGCCGGAAAGAAAGGAGAAGTCCGTGCCGGCCGGCAGCCGCCGCAGCATGTCCACGTGGCGCACCAGGTCGGACGTCGCGTCCTTCAACCCGATGATCCCGGGCACTTGCGCCAGGCGGAGCACCGTATCCGCGCCGATGTCCGACACCGTGCGTCCCGGCACGTTGTACAGGATCAGCGGCAGTTCGACCGCTTCGGCGATCGCGCGGAAGTGCCGGTACAGGCCTTCCTGCGTGGGCTTGTTGTAGTACGGGGCGACCGAGAGGCAGGCGTTGGCGCCGACTTCCCTGGCGAAACGCGTGAGATCGATGGCTTCGGCGGTCGAATTGGCGCCGGTGCCGGCAATCACCTGGACCCGGCCGGCGATGTGATCGACCGTGGTCTTGATCAACGTGCAATGCTCGTCGACATCGACCGTCGGGGACTCGCCGGTCGTCCCGACCACGACGATGCCTCCGGTTCCCGATTCGACGTGCCAGTCGAGCAGCTTGTGCAGCGCGGGCAGGTCGAGACTGCCGTCGGGATGCATCGGGGTGACTATGGCGACGAGACTGCCGGTAAGCATGGGGAGCGGGCCGAAAACAAAGGCGCTAGTTTAACCGATTCCGGTGACCCGGACGGGTGCCCCCCTCCGCCGCCGGGCCGCGCGCGCCGGCCCGGCCCGGTCAGGGACCGGGGCGGCGCGGCTTTCTACGGCGCTGGCGGCAACGCCGTCGGCCACGCCCGCGCGACCCCGGTGGCGCAGATGCGCTCGATCACGGCCGGAAATGGGACCTCCACCTGCCCCTGCTCGAAAGCGACCACGCGCAGCAGTCCCTGCACACGCTGCAGCAATTCGTCCCGGCTGCAGCAGGAATTCCGGCCGGGCCGGCCGGCCGAAGGCGGCGTTGCCGTCCGCGAACGTCTCGTAGATCAGCACGCCATCGGGCTGCAGCGCCGCGAGCAGATCGGCGAACAGCGGCCGGTGCAGGTAATGGGTGACGACGATCGCGTCGAAGCGCTGGCGGCCGAGCGGCCAGGTTCCCTGCTCCAGGTCGGCGACCTGCGTTTCGATGCCGGTCACCGCCGCCAGCGTGGCCAGCGCGGCCGCGTCGCGATCCACCGCCAACACCGGATGCCCGCTGGCGGCCAGGAAGCGCGCGTGGCGCCCGTAGCCGCAGGCCAGGTCGAGCACCCGGCCGCCGGGCTTGATCAACGGCGCGAAGCGCACCACCCAGGGCGCGGGCACGAGCGCCTGATGCGGATTGGAACGCTGGGCTTCGGTCGCGGGCATGCGCCGATTCTACATTGGGCAACAGCGGGTCCGGAATGCGGCGCCCGCAGGCGCAAGGGTGTGGGGCGGCCGGGGACCGGCCGGTCGGCTCCTGTTCCAGCGCCAGGCGCGAGTCGGTGCGGCCCGCGGCCGCGCGCTCACAACGATGTCTTGACGCCCCCGGCCCTGGCTTCGGCCTTCTCCTGGCACGGGACGCAGCGCACCGCGGAAGGGGTGGCATCGAGCCGCGCGCGCGGGATCGCCTCGCCGCAATCCACGCACATCCCGTACGACTTGTCGGCCACGCGCAGCAGCGCCGCTTCCACGTCGTCGAGTTCGCGCGTGTCGCGCACCACCTGCGCGATGCCGACCTCGCGCACCCAGTCGCTGACCGCCCGGTCGTCATGCGGATCCAGGTCGTCGAACTGATCGCGCAAGGCCATCGAATGCTCGTCCTCGCCGTCCTCGATCTCCTGCCGGATTTCGGCGATCAGGGCGCGGCGCCGTTCCTGCAGCCGCCGCGCGAACGCATCGAGGTCTTTTTTGGATAATTGGGACATCACCGGCTCCTTGTTATTTTCAAGTCCAAGTGTAGACCTTCCCGCGCGCCGGCGGTTTGACCCTGGTTAAGTCCGCGCCAGGCGCACCCCCCGGGACTGGGCTTGCTCCCTTCTCCCTCGGGGAGAAGGGCTGGGGATGAGGGAAAGCCTTTGCGCCGCGCCGTTCGTAACGCCACCAACCACCAGCAGTAGTGCAGATCACCCCCGGCGACACCACCGGTCGGGCATTGCCCGCCCCGGCTGGATACTGTATAAATATACACATCGCAACCCGACGCCCCGGCGTCCCCACCAGCCTGCCCCATGGCCGCGGAACCCACCCTGCACTCCCCTTCTCCGCTCGACGCCCTCGTCTGGCGGTACGGCAAGGGGCTGCCCGCGCCGCAACGGGCGCAAGGCCTGCCGACCGGGTTTGCCGAACTCGACCGCGCGCTGCCGCAGCGCGGCTGGTTCGGCGACGGCCTGAACGAACTGCTGGGCAACGAACAGGGCGTGGGGGAATTCAGCCTGCTGCTCCCCGCGCTGCACCAGATCTCCGCCGAAGGCCGCGGCGTGCTGCTGGCCAATCCGCCGTTCGTCCCTTACGCGCCGGCGCTGGCGCAGGCCGGGATTGCGTTCGCGCATCTCATTGTAATCCGCCAGGCCGATGCCGAAGGCCTCTATTGGGCGGCCGAGCAGGCGCTGCGCTCGAAGGCCTGCGGCGCCGTCGTCGTCTGGAGCGACGAAACCGCGCGGCGGCTGCCCGACCTGCTGCTGCGCCGCCTGCAGGTGGCGGCGCACACCGGGGCGTGCGCCGGCTTCCTGTTCCGGCCGCGCCGCGCCCGCGAGCAGCCCTCGCCCGCGCCGCTGCGCATCGTCTACGCGGCGCAGCAGGGCGCGCTCGAACTCACGCTGCACAAGTGCCGCGGCCAGGCCGGAACGCCGCGGGTGCGCGTGCAGCCGTGGCGGCATGCGTGGGCGGCGCGGCCGCTGCCCGTCGGCACGCCGCGTCCGGCGCCGGGCGTCCCGCACGTCACCGCGCGCAGCACGCGCGGAGCCGCCCCGGCGCATCCGGCGCTGCGCTGGAAACAACCACCGACCGGCGGCCTGGCCGAATCCCTCGCCGCCGGAGGATTGTCCCTGGAACCTGCCACCGGACGGATCGTGCGGCGGCAGGACCGATGACCAGTCAACTTTTTGGGAAAGCGCACCGACCACCATGCTCTGGATAACCCTCCACCTCCCCGACCTCTCCCTGCAAGCCGCGACGCGCGGGCTGTTGCCGCAGGTTCCCGTGGCGATCACCGCAACCAGCGGCAACCGGACGCTGGTCCATGCCGCGAATACCGTCGCGCAGCAGGCGGGCGTCCAGGCCGGCAGCACCGCGGCGGCGGCGCGCGCCTTCTGCGGCGAACTGGTGCTGCTGCCGCGCGACCTCGACAAGGAGCGCGACGCGCTGGAGAAGATCGCGCTCTGCGCGCTGCAGTTCACGCCCGGCGTCTCCATCGTCCGCGATTGCATCGTGCTCGATGTCGAGTCCAGCCTCTCGCTCTTCGGCGGCCTGGGCAAGCTGTGCGGGGCGTTGCGGCAGAACCTGCGCGAACTCGGCTACCACGCCACGCTGGGCGTCGCGCCCACGCCGCTGGCCGCGGAGTTGTTCGCGCTGGCCAACGCGCACGGGATCGACGCGCGCGCCTGCATGGATCCGGCGCAACTGCCCGGGCGCCTGCGCGCGCTGCCGACAGCGCTGCTGCCCTGGGATGACGCGACCCGGCAGACGCTGGGCGTGCTGGGCCTGCGCACGCTGGCGCAGTTGTTCGACCTGCCCCGCGACGGCCTGTTGCGGCGCTTCGGCTTCGAGTGCGCGCGCGACCTCGAGCGGATGACCGGCGCGCTGCCCGATCCGCGCGCTCCGCACACGGCGCCCGAACAATTCCGGACCACGTTCGACCTGGCGGCGGAGATCGACGATCTCGGCATCTGCCTGCATGCGATCGAACGCCTGCTGGCCGAAGCGCAGGGCTTTCTCGCCGCGCGCGGCGCCGCCACCAATGCGCTGCAACTCACGCTGCGCCACGGCCGCCAGCTCACCACCCGGCACGACATCGGCAGTTCGCTGCCGCAGCGCGACGCCCGGCAATGGCTGCTGCTGGTGCGCGAGCAACTGCAGCGCTCGCCGCTGCCGGCGGCGGCCACCGCGATCGAACTCGCGATCGACACGGTGTGCGAATACGTCCCGCCGCCCAGCGGCTGGCTGCCCGATCCGCGCGCGCAGACCGAAGACCGGCTGCGGCTGCTCGACCGCCTCGCCGCGCGGCTGGGCCCCGACAAGGTGTGCACGCTGGCGCCCCGCGCCGAGCATCGGCCCGAGCATGCGTGGACCAGCGCGGGCGCGGTTAGCGCGGTTATCAGCGCGGTTAACAGGGATCAGACCCCGTTCATTGCAGCCGCGGGAAATCCGGCGCCTGCCACGCGGAGCAAGGCAGCCTATCCGGTTCAGTCACAGCATGCCCGCCCGCGCCCGGCGTGGCTGCTCGAACGGCCGCGCGCGCTGATCACCCGCGACGCGCAACCGCTGCACCACGGCCCGCTCACGCTGCTCGCGGGACCGGAGCGCATCCAGAGCGGATGGTGGGACAACCTGCCCGTCGCCCGCGACTACTTCGTCGCCCGCAACACGCTGGGGGAAACCTGCTGGATCTATCGCGAATTGAACGCCTCCCGGCAGTGGTTTTTGCATGGGGTGTTTGGATAATGAGGCTCCCTTCTCCCCATGCAACCCAGCTACGCCGAACTGCACTGCATCTCCAACTTCTCGTTCCTGCGCGGCGCGTCGCACCCGGACGAACTGGTCAAGCGCGCGCAGGCGCTGGGGTATCACGCGCTGGCGTTGACGGATGAGTGCTCGGTCGCGGGGACGGTGCGCGCGCACCTGGCCGCGCGCGAGCATGCGTTCAAGCTGATCATCGGCGCGGAGTTCGTGCCGGCCGACGCGCCGCAGCGCAAGCTGGTGCTGCTGGCGCAGAACCGCAACGGCTACGGCAACCTGTGCGAACTGATTTCGCTGGTGCGCGGGCGCGCGAAAAAGGGCGCGTACGAATTGCGCACCGCCGATCTCGCCGCCGGCATCGCCGATTGCCTCGCGCTGCTGGTCGGCGATCTCGACACCAGCGAGGACGACGCGGCCTGGCTGCGCGGCGCCTTCGAAGATCGCGCGTGGCTGGCGGTCGAGCTGCTGCGCGGTCCCGACGATCTCGGCCTGCTCGCGCATCTGCGCGCGGTCGGCGCCGCAGCCAATCTGCCGCTGGTCGCCGCGGGTGGCGTCCAGTTTCACGAACGTTCGAGGAAAGCCCTGCACGACGTGCTCACCGCGATCCGGCTGCGCGTGCCGCTGGCGCAGGCCGCAGGCGACGTGTGCCCCAACAGCGAGCCGCACCTGCGCGGGATCGGGCGCCTGGCCAACCTGTATCCGGCCGAGCTGCTGGCCGAGACGCTCAACGTCGCCGCGCGCTGCGACTTCAATCTCGAAGAGCTGCGCTACGAGTATCCGGAGGAACTCGTCCCCGCCGGCGAGACGCCCATCGGCTACCTGCGGCGGATGACCTATGCCGGCGCCGCCGTCCGCTATCCCGCGGGACTGCCGGAGCCGTGCGCGACATCATCGAGCACGAACTCAGGCTGATCGGCGACATGCGCGCCGAAGCCTTTTTCCTCACCGTCTACGACATCGTGATCTTCGCCCGCTCGCAGGCCATCCTCTGCCAGGGCCGCGGGTCGGCGGCGAATTCGGCGGTCTGCTACTGCCTGGGCATCACCGAGGTCGATCCGGCGCGCTCCTCGCTGCTGTTCGAGCGCTTCATGTCAAAGGAGCGGAACGAGCCGCCCGACATCGACGTCGACTTCGAGCACGAGCGGCGCGAAATCGTCATGCAGTACATCTACAACAAGTACGGCCGCCACCGCGCCGCGCTCGCCGCCGCGCTGATCACCTACCGGCCGCGCTCGGCGCTGCGCGACGCGGGGCGCGCGTTCGGGCTGGGCCTCGACCAGCTCGATCGCCTGTCGCAGACCGTCGCGTGGTGGGACGGCGAGACGGTGTTGAAGGAGCGCCTGGTCGAAGCCGGGTTCGATCCCGACAACGACGTGCTGAAAAAAGTGCTGGCCGTCACCGGCGCCCTGATCGGTTTCCCGCGCCACCTGTCGCAGCACACCGGCGGCTTCGTCATCGCCCGCGACAAACTCACGCGGCTGGTGCCGGTCGAGAACGCGGCGATGCCCGAGCGCACGGTGATCCAGTGGGACAAGGACGACCTGGACGCGATGGGCCTGCTGAAAGTCGACGTGCTCGCGCTGGGCATGCTCACCGCGATCCGGCGCACGCTGGCGCTGATCGGCGAGTTTCACGGCACGCCGATCGGCCTCGCCGACATCCCGCCCGAGGACCCGCGGACCTACGCAATGATCCAGCACGCCGACACGCTGGGCGTGTTCCAGATCGAATCGCGGGCGCAGATGGCGATGCTGCCGCGCCTGAAGCCCGCGAACTTCTACGACCTGGTGATCGAGGTCGCGCTGATCCGCCCCGGCCCCATCATGGGCGACATGGTGCATCCGTACCTGCGCCGGCGCGAAGGCATCGAGGAGGTCACGTATCCGTCGCCGGCCGTGGCCAAGGTGCTCTCGCGCACGCTGGGCGTGTCGATCTTCCAGGAACAGGTGATGCAACTCGCCGTCGTCGCCGCCGGCTTCACCCCGGGCGAAGCCGACCAGCTGCGCCGCGCGATGGCCGCATGGAAGCGGCGCGGCGGGCTGGAGCCGTTTCACGACAAGTTCGTCGGCGGCATGCTGGCCAACGGCTACACGCCGCAGTACGCGGAGGCGATCTACAACCAGATCAAGGGTTTCGGCGAATACGGTTTTCCCCGAGTCGCACGCGGCCAGCTTCGCGCTGCTCGCGTATTCGTCGGCGTGGCTGAAGCGCCACCATCCGGCGGCGTTCACCTGCGGTCTCCTGAACAGCCAGCCGATGGGTTTCTATGCGCCCTCGCAACTGGTGCAGGACGCGCGACGGCATCGCATCGATGTGCGGCCGGCCGACGTGACGGCGAGCGACTGGGATTGCACGCTGGAGCGCGGGGTGGGGAATGCGCCCGCATTGCGCCTCGGCCTGCGCATGATCAAGGGCCTCGCCGCTGAAGCCGGCGAGCGCATCGCCGCGGCGCGCCGCGAGCGCCCCTTCGCCGACGTGGGCGACATGGCCACGCGCGCCCGGCTCGACCGCGGCGACCTGAACGCGCTCGCGCGCGCCGATGCGTTGAATGCGCTGGCCGGCCATCGCCGCAATGCGTACTGGCACACGCTGGGCGTGATGGAACCCATCGCGCTGGGTGCATCAGCGCCGGCCGAATCGATGCAGCCGGAACTGCTCCCGCCCTCCGAGGGCGAGAACATCGTCGAGGACTACCGCAACCTGTCGCTGACCCTGCGCCGGCATCCGCTGGCGCTGCTCCGCGCGACGCTGACCAAGCGCCGCGCGCTCGACGCGTCGCAGATCAACGCCGCCCGCCACGGCCAGATCGTCCGCGTCACCGGCCTCGTCACCTGCCGCCAGCGCCCGCACACCGCCAAGGGCGTCGTGTTCGTCACCATCGAGGACGAAACCGGGATGGCCAACATCGTCGTCTGGTCCAACGTCGGCGACCGCCAGCGGAAGGAACTACTGGGCGCGCAATTGCTGACCGTATACGGCCATGTGGAGCGGCAGGGCGAGGTCGTCCATGTGATCGCGGGGCGCTTGCGCGACGATACGGAACTGCTGGGCAGGCTGGAGGTGGGGAGCCGGGATTTTCATTGAGGGCGCGGCAACGCGCCTGCAAGCTACGCTTGGGCGGACCGCACGTCGTGGACTGAAGCTCTTGCCCGGTCACAGCAATTTGAACCCGGCGATGCCTTTCGTGCGCTTGTCGAAAGTTCCGGTTTCGCCGCAACCGTGGGCGGCGTTGCGATGTCCGATGAGGCAATCCGTGAACCCGGCATTGGATCGCCGGTAATCGTGCAGGGCCGAAAGCGCCAGGTCGGCATCCTCCACCGCGACTTCGTGGGTGGAGAGCAGCCTTTCCAGCATCGAAACGATCGCCTCCTTGTCGTATCCGTAGGCCGATTCCAGCACCCAGACGGCTTCGCTCAACACGATGCAATTCACGTAGCTGGGTCCGGATTCAATATAGCGTTTGGCCTTGACGGCCTGCGCCTCGTCATCTGCGACCAGAAAACGGATCAGCACATTCGTATCGAGTCCGTTCATTGTCCGGCCTTGAAGCGCCGTCGAACAGCCTTCATCCATGGCCTCGACCGACACGGGTTTCCCGTCCTTGCGGCGCAGCAGGCCGTACAACTCGCCGATGTGGTACTTGGCAGCCTCGACGACTATCTGTCCGTTGTCGGCAACCCGAAACCTCATCTTGTCCCCGAGCTTCAGCTTCAAGCGCTCGCGAATATCGCGCGGAACCGTGATTTGCCCCTTGGAACTCAACCGGGCTTCCGACATGACAACTCCATAAGTGTTATTCCTTACTGTGGTAAGGCGTTGCGCGTCAGATGTCAATCGGATCTGCGATGCAGGGCACGCCGATCCGGCGACCAGCGGCATCGGAGAGCCGGAGGTTGGCAAGACCGTTGTCAATTGATATCATGATTTATCATGAAATCAGGCAGAGGTGCCCAAATGGCGGTCGCTCTCCAGAAGTTTGCAACCCAGGCCGATCCTGACGTGCTCGAGGAGGTTCGTGCCATTGCCGTGAAGGAAGGCAGGCAGTTCCAGTCGATCGTCGACGAAGCGCTTCGGGATTTCATCGAGAAGCGAAAGCGTGGTGCGCCCAGGCCGGAAGTCCTGACGGCTCTGGGAGAAAGCCTTGCTGAATACGAGGTCTTGTACAAAGAACTCGCCAAGTGACGAAGTACCTCACTCCCCTCGAAGTCTTGCTGATTCATCGCGTGATGATCGAGCGTTTCGGGGGTGCCGACGGGGTTCGCGACATGGGCGCTCTCGAATCCGCGCTTTTCCGTCCTCAAAGCGGCCATTACGTGGATAACATCGCCGAAGCGGCAGCGCTCTTCGAGAGCCTTGCCATGAACCATCCCTTCGTCGACGGCAACAAGCGTGTTGCCTTCGGCGCGGTGGATGTGTTCCTCCGCATCAACGGGATTCGGCTGGTCGCAAAGCCGTTGGCGATCCACAAATGGATGATCGGGCATCTGGAGAAGGGCACGTTTGCGCTCGCGGGCATCGAAACGTACCTGCGCCGGTCCACACGGAAGGCCTGAGCGGAGTGGTGGGCGCCAGCGCGCGCCAAGGGGCGCCGTCGTCGCCGATCAGGCGGCTGCGGGAGGCGCAGTTCGATTGACGCGCACGCCAGTGACGCTATTTCCAAGTACTGGCGGCGGCAGGGCAGTGGCGGCGGAGCGCGGTGAAACACGATCATGGACAGCATGTATCTACAGTCACGTCGAAGTGCGGGGAAGACGATCATGGCCATCATCAGGAAATGGGGCAACAGCCCTGCAGTGCGGCTCGGTTCGGCGGCAATGAAGGCCGCGTCTTTCGGAATCGAACAGCGCGTGACGCTCAAAGCGTCCAAAGGACGCATCCTCATCGAGGCCGCCGACAAGCTCGACTTCAAACTCGAAGATCTCGTTGCCGGCATCACCCGCGAGAACATTCACGATGAAGTCAATTTTGGCGAGCCCGTCGGCAGGGAAGCGCTGTAATGGCGAGCCGGGCCTATGTGCCTGATGCCGGTGATGTTGTCTGGCTGCAGTTCGACTCCCAGGCGGGTCACGAGCAAGCCGGACATCGTCCGGCGCTGGTCTTGAGTCCCGCGCTCTACAATGGGAAGGCTGGCTTGTCGATCTGCTGCCCCCTGTCGACAAAGGTCAAAGGCTATCCGTTCGAGGTCAAGGCACAGGTGGGCAGTCAGGAGTGTGTCGTGCTTTCGGATCAGGTGAAGTCACTGGACTGGAAAGTGCGCCGGGCAAGGAAAAAGGGAACCGTTCCCGAGGCTGTCGTGCTGGCGGTCCGGGCCCGGATCAAGGCGCTGCTGATGATCAGGTAGGCGCGACGCGGCCAGCGCCGTTGTCATCCGATCATTGCGCCGTATACACCCGCGAAAGCACAGTAGGTATCCCGGTGACCGAGGCGACCACGCCCTTGTCGTCCCAGTTCACCTGGAACTCCTCGAAGCTGGTCAGCCAGTACCGCCAGACCGGCGCATCGAGCGACGGATTCTCGCCGAAAATCGGATAGCCGATCGACATGATCACTTGCTCCCTGGTCATCCCCGGCACCAGCCGCGCCGCGGCGATCGCCTGCTGGATGCGCAGCGGATACTTCGCGATCTTGAGCTTCGGGTCGTCCTTGACGACGATTCGTTTCGCGAAATCGACGTTCGACAGGCTGCGGCTATAGTCGTTGCCGATGCGCATCTTCCGGCCGCCCATCTCGGTGAACACGCGATACCGGCCGTAGTCGGTGATCTTCGTCGGCGTGCCCACGGGCATCAGCGGATAGCCGGTGTAGTTGGAATCGCTCATCCAGTCGCTCTCGTAGCGGTAGTTGCAGCAGAGGAATCCATCCCACATGTCCTCGGCCGCGGCCGGCCCCGCGAGCAGCGCGAACGCGCCGGAAAACGATGCGACGATCAACGGCATGATTCGTTTGTGCATGACCACTCCCTTCCCTGAGTCTTGTCGGACGCGCCGCGGCGCAGGCACGGCGGCTGCGTGCGCCAGCGTACGCTCTTGGCTCCAAAACGTCGAGCCGCCCACGCTCCCCGCTTCGGCGGCCCACGGTCCCGCGCCGCGCCGAAGCGACCCGCCGCATGCGCATGGTTTAAACTGCGCACTGCCCGATCGCTATTCCGCCCCTCCCCCAGTCCCGCCGCCGCGGGACGCTGCCGACCCAACGACTGCCGATGAAGCCCTTTTCCACCCTGCTCGATGCCGCCGCGGCCGGCCTGCTCATCCTTCTCGCCGCCACCGCCCACGCGCAGCCGGCGGCCGCCGATTGCGACGCCGCGCGCCCCGGAGCCCCCACGCGCTCGAGTGTCTTTTCGTTCCAGGTCGAGAACGACTTGTTCGACGGCACCGATGCGCAGTACACCAACGGCGTGAAGTTCACCTGGACCTCGCCCAACCTGACCGACTTCAACGACCCGCTGCTGCCGGTCTGGATACGCTGCTCGAACGACCGGCTCCGCCGCGTGGTCGAGTGGTTCCATCCCGAGAAGACCACGTCGATCAACATGATCGTCACTGTCGGCCAGGCCATGTACACGCCGGCGGACCCGGAACTCACGACCGTCGATCTCAAGGACCGGCCCTATGCCGGCTGGACCTACCTGGGACTGGGTTACAACGCGCGCTTCGATCCGCCTGGAAAAGCGGCCACGCCGACGCTGGACACCGTAGAACTCGACATCGGGATCGTGGGCCGCCATGCGTACGCACAACAGACGCAGGATCTGGTGCATCGGCTGCGGGGGATCGACCGCTTTCATGGCTGGGACAACCAACTCGGCGACGAATTCGGGATGCAACTGGTGTGGGAGCGCAAGCTGCGACCGTCGGCGCTGACCATTGGCTCTTTCGGAACGCCCGGCGACGCGGGGGCCTCGGGCGGCTCCGCCGAAGGTCTGGCGGCGCAGATCATCCCGCACTTCGGCGTCTCGGTCGGCAACGTCGCGAGCTACATCAACGTCGGCGGCGAACTGCGCGCCGGGTGGCGGCTGCCCGACGACTTCGGCACGTCGTCGATCCGGCCCGGCGGCGACAACGCCGCGCCGCGCGCGGGCGCGCGGCTCGAGCGCGTCTACCACCAGCACAGCTTTCACTTCTTCGCGTCGTTCGACGGCCGCGTGGTGGCCAACAACATCTTTCTCGACGGCAACACGATCCGGACCAGCCACGCCGTGCAGAAGCGGCGGCTGGTCGGCGACATCGCGTACGGGATGGCGTACACGTGGCCCAGGTTCGATGCCTTTCCGAGCGGCAAGCTGGCGTACGCGCACTACGTGCGGACGCGCGAATTCGAGGGCGAAGCGCGCCACCACGGCTTTGGCTCGGTCAGTGTCAGTCTCGAATTCTGACCCGCGGCCCGCCATGAAGTCCGCCCGGCCGCGCGGCGCGGACGCCGGGTTGCGACTGCCCGCGCACGCATGAGCATCTCCTTCACCCGCGGTCTCGTGTACGGACTGATCGCCGTCACCTTGTGGGGTGCCCAGTTGCCGATCGCCAAAGCCGCGTTCTCCGCGATGGACTCGGTCGCCGCAAACGTGGCGCGCTACGGCATCGCCCTGGTCGTGCTGACGCCGATCTTCCTCTTCCGCGAAGGACGCGCCGCGTTCGACTACGAAGGCCAGTTCTGGCGCGTGGCCATCGTCGGCATCGTCGGCATGTCTGCCTCGGCGCTGCTCATGCTCTGGGGCCTCTCCTATACGCTGCCGGAGAACGTGGTCGTCATCCTGGCCTTGCAGCCGACGCTGGCCGCGCTGGCCGACTGGTGGATGCGCGGCCGCCGGCCCGCCGCCTCCACGCAGATCTGCATCGCGCTGGCGTTCACCGGCGTGGTCCTGGTCGTGACCAAGGGCGAGCCGCAGTTGGCACTCGGTCCGCGCGAGCTGCTGGGCAACCTGCTGGCATTTGCCGCTGCGTGCTGCTGGGTCAGCTATACGCTGTCGGCCGCGCGGTACCGGCACTGGACGTCGATGCGCTTCACCTACCTGACCATGCTGCCAGCCGCGGTGTTCATTTTCGCGCTCGCAGCGGTGGGGTGGCTGAGCGGCCTGCTCGTGCCGCCGACGGCGGCGGCCGTGTGGTCGGTCGCCCCGCAGGTGTCATACCTGGGGCTGGTCGGCATCGTCGTGGCGATGCTGCTCTGGAACGCCGGCAACCAGCGCATCGGCGGCCTCAACGCGGCGCTGCTGCTCAACCTGATGCCGGTCGCCACGTTCGCGGTCCGCTTCCTGGAAGGACAGCGCTTTACGCTGATCGAAGTGACGGGCGCGCTGCTGGTCGTCGGCGCGCTGGTCGTCAACAACGTGCTGGTGCGCCGCGACCGGACGCGCGCCGACGTGCCGGCGCCGCAAGCCGAGCCCTAGCGTCGAACGCTCAGGGCGCGATGTACGCCGTCTTGACCACCGTGTAGAACTCCGCCGCGTACCGGCCCTGCTCGCGCGGACCGTAGCTGGAACCCTTGCGGCCGCCGAACGGCACGTGATAGTCGACGCCGGCGGTGGGCAGGTTGACCATCACCATCCCCGCTTCGGCATGGCGCTTGAAGTGCGCGGCGTGCTTGAGCGAATTCGTGACTATGCCCGAGCACAACCCGAACGGGGTGTCGTTGGCGATCGCCAGCGCTTCATCGTAGTTTTTGGCGCGAATGACGGCGGCAACGGGGCCGAATATTTCCTCGCGCGCGATGCGCATCGCGTTGGTGGCCTCGGTGAACAATGCCGGCGCGAGGTAGTAACCCTCCTTGGCTTTGCCCAGGCGCTCGCCGCCGAACGCTAGCTTGGCGCCTTCGCCGCGGCCGACCTCGATATAGGAGAGGTCGGTATCGAGTTGACTTTGATCGACCACGGGCCCGAGATCGGTGCCGGGTGCGAGCGCGTCGTCGACCTTGAGGGCGGCGAGCTTGTCCTTCACCGCCGCGACGAAGCGGTCGTGGATGCCCTCGGTGACGATCAGCCGCGAGGACGCCGTGCAGCGCTGGCCGGTGGAGAAGTACGCGCCCTGCACCGCGCAATTGACCGCGGTCGCCAGATCCGCGTCGTCGAGGACGACCAGCGGATTCTTGCCGCCCATCTCGAGCTGGACCTTGGCCATCCGCGCGATCGCCTTCGCCGCGATGCCGCGGCCAGTCGCCACCGATCCGGTGAAGCTGAGTCCCGCGACGTCCGGATGCGCGACCATCGCCTCGCCGACGACGGAGCCCCGCCCCATCACCAGGTTGAACACGCCGGCCGGCAGCCCGGCCCTGGCCAGTATGTCGGCCAGCGCCCAGGCGCAGCCGGGCACCAGGTCCGCGGGCTTCATCACGACGGTGTTGCCGTACGCCAGCGCGGGCGCGAGCTTCCACGCGGGAATGGCGATGGGGAAGTTCCACGGCGTGATCAGGCCGATGACGCCGAGCGGTTCGCGCGTCACCTCGACATCCACGCCGGGCCGCACCGACGGGATCTTCTCGCCGCCCGTCCGCAGCACTTCGCCGGCGAAGAACTTGAAGATGTTGCCGGCGCGCATCGCCTCGCCCACGCCTTCGGGCAGCGTCTTGCCTTCCTCGCGCGACAACAGGCGGCCCAGCTCGTCCTTGCGCGCCAGGATTTCGTTGCCCGCGCGATCAAGGATGTTCGCGCGTTCCTGGATCGAGCCGGTCGCCCACGCTGGAAACGCCTGCTTCGCGGCGGCGATCGCGGCCCCCGCCTGCGCGGCGTCGGCCTGCGCATACTCGCCGATGACGTCGCTCACATCGGACGGATTCCTGTTGACGGTGACGGTGGCGCCGGCGACCCATTCGCCGGCGATGTAGTTGCGGAATGTGCTGGCGGTCATGGCGATCCTTCGTGAAATTGGGCGTGGCGCGCACGGCTGCCGCGCGCGCGACCGTGCGAACTACAGAGCGGACTTCGGGGGGGATTTCCGGCGCGGCGCCTTGCGCACGATCATGATGGGTACCTCAAGCGTTGCGATGCACTTGGTCGCGACCGAGCCGAGCGCGAGACTGGCCAGCGCGCCGTGGCCGTGCGAACCCATGACGACGAGGTCGATATCTCGCGCCCTGGCATAGGTCGCGAGTTCACGGGCGACTTCGCCTACCAGCCAGTAAGAGATGTAAGCGAGGCCCGCCTTGACCAGCACCTTCTCGGCCACCGCCAGCGCGCCTTCGCTTTCCTCGCGATGGTATTTCGCCACGGCGGCCTTGCCGGCTCTTGCCGCGGCGCCGGGATATGGCATCGGCGGATGCACGTGGACGATATGGATTTCGGGCACCTTCGCAAACCATTCGATATGGTTGACCAGGTGTTGTGCGGCGATCCGCGTGAACGCGGAGCCGTCGGCGGCGAGGAGGATTTTCATGGAAGCGTGTCGAGGATTGAGGGGCGATGGCCTGAGAGTGCACTGCCGGACCAATGAGAACGGAGGCTTTGCAAGCCCTCACAAAGTATCGCGCAGTCCGGCAGATGCGGTCAACCGATGTTCGACTTGATGTTGATCCTGGTCTTGTTTTTCGCATTGCGCCGCGCCGCTGCGCTCCGCCGTGGCGCCGGTCGCGGCTTGCCCTTGCGTTGCCCCTCCTGCCGCAGGTTGGCTCCCGCGCCACCGTCAGGGTCAGAGGGGCCCGCGTCTCCTCCCGCCGCCGCCTCCGCGCACAGCCAGGCGATGAACTGCCGGACCTCGGTGCGTCCCGCCGCCTGCGCGCCGCGCATCGCGAAGTAGCCGCGCGGCGAGTCGTAGCGCTTCGGAAACGGCATCACCAGTTCGCCGCGCGCCACCGCATGGTCGATCAGGGGGCTGCGTCCCAGCGCGACGCCCTGCCCGCTCAGCGCCGCTTGCAGCAGCAGGTCGTACTGACTGAAGCGGAGGTTGCCCGCGGGCTTCAGGTCCGGCACGCCCGACGACGTGAGCCAGGTGCTCCAGTCCATCCACGGCCAGCGGCCCAGCGGGTCTTCCAGATGCAGCAGCACGTGGCCGGCCAGATCCTCGAGCTTGCGCAGCGGCCGCCGCCGGTCGCGCAACAAGGCCGGGCTCACCACCGGCACGACGCGTTCGCCGAACAGCCGCGTGGCGTTGGCGGGCGCCCGGTCCTCCGGCGCATAGCGCACCGCGACGTCGATCTCACCGCGCTCCAGGTCGACCAGCTGCGTGTCTGCCGACACGAAGACCTCGACGTCCGGATGCGCCTGCCGGAATCGCGGCAGCCGGGGTATCAGCCACAGGCTCGCGAAGGGAATCGTCGTCGACAGGTTGACGCGGCGCGCGCCATGCCGGTTCCGAATCGCGGTCACGGCGCGCGCGAGATCCGCCAGCACGGCGCGCACCACCGGCTGCAGCGCGGCGCCCGCCTCGGTCAGCCGGAGCTCGCGATGCCCGCGCACGAACAGCGGATGGCCGACCTGCTCCTCCAGCGTCTTGATCTGCCGGCTGAGCGCCGACTGCGTGAGGAACATTTCCTGCGCAGCCAGCGTGAAGCTCAGGTGGCGCGCGGTGGCGTCGAAGCCTTTCAGGAAGTCGAGCGACGGGATTTCACGGGGATTTGGCATGCTAAAACCTCATGCAGGAAGTGTCCATTTGTCGTTTGACCGGCCCCCCGCGCCGCGTCGATACTGCTGCTGTACTACCGGGGCAACCCCTTCCGGACCGACGAACATAGCATGCATTATACGCATGCAGAAAGGAACCGAACATGCAACTCGTCGCCAACAACTCCGCGCTGCTCCTGAACCGCCGGGACACGATCGAGCTGATCGACGCCGCCGGCGCGACCGCGCTGCTGGACAAGGGCTGCCTGTGGATCACGATGGATGGCGACCGGCGCGACATCGTGCTGGGCGCGGGCGAGTCGTGGACCATCGAGCGCAACGGCCGCACGCTGGTGTACGCCGAGGCGCCGTCGACGCTGCGCATCGCCGCACCCGCGGCGAACGACGGCCGGCATTCCGCATGGGCCAAGGCGCTGAACGCGGCGACCAGGTGGATCGAACGCACGTTCCGGCGCACCAGCGCGCCATACTACTGAGCGGCATCCGGGGCGGTCACTGCTAGAATCCCCCGATGCCCGAACAAATCCCCACAACGATCGAGATCTTCGACGACCGCCTGCGTCCGGTAGTCGCCGGCGCGCCGCAACTGGAGCGGTTGTGCACCGGCGCGCGCTGGAGCGAAGGCGCGGTGTGGATGGCCGAGGACGACAGCGTGCTGTGGAGCGACATCCCGAACGACCGGATGCTGCGCTGGTCGGCGGCGGACGGGATGCGCGTCTGGCGCGAGCGCGTCGAGTTCACCAACGGCCACACCCGCGACCTCGACGGCTCGCTGCTGCACTGCTCGCACGGCCTGCGCGCGGTGTTCCGCACGGCGCCCGACGGCAGCGACCAGCGCATCGTCGTCGAGCGCTGGCAGGGCAAGCGGTTCAACGCGCCCAACGACATCGTGGTCAAGTCCGACGGCACGCTCTGGTTCACCGACCCACCCTACGGGCTGATCATTCCCGAGGAAGGTCACGGCGGGGTGTCGGAAATCGGCGACTGCTACGTGTTCCGCTTCGACCCGAAAAGCGGCGCGCTCGACCCGGTGACCGACCTCCCCGTTCATCCCAACGGACTGGCCTTCTCGCCCGACGAGCGGCTGCTCTACGTCTCCGACACGTCCGGCGCCTTGCCGGAGCACGGCATCAATCACTGCATCTGGGTGTTCGACGTGGACGACGGCCGGACGTTGCGCGACGGCCGCGTGTTTGCCGAAGTCGCGCCCGGCTTGCCGGACGGCTTCCGCCTCGACCACCAGGGCTGGCTCTACACGAGTTCGCTGGACAGCGTGCAGGTCTACCACCCGGACGGGACGCTGCTGGGCAAGATCCCGGTGCCGGAAAAGGTCGGCAATGTCACGTTCGGCGGGCCCGGGCGGGACGTGCTCTACATCGCGGCGTCGACGTCGCTGTACCGGATCCGGCTGGCCACGCGCGGGGTGCAGAGGCCGTAGGCTGCGCAATCGACCGGGTCCGCGCGGACCTGCGTGGCGGTCACTCGACCTTGATGTTCTGGTCCTTGACGACCTTCGACCAGCGCTCGATCTCGTCGCGGATCAGCTTGGCGTAGGCTTCGGGCGTGCTGCCGATCACGTCGAAGCCCATCTCCTGCAGTTTGTCGCGCACCGCCGGCGTGGCGAGTGCGCGCGTGAGCGTCGCGCTGAGCTTTTGCGTGACCGCGGCGTCCATGCCGGCCGGTCCCAGCACGCCATAGAACGGCGCCGCGTCGAAGCCGGTGTAGCCCTGCTCGGAGAGCGTGGGGACGCCGGGCAATGATTTCGCGCGCTGCGCGGCGACGATGGCCAGTCCCTGCACCGTGCCCGCCGCCACCTGCGCGCCGGAAGGGACGATCGCGTCGATGACCAGCGGCACCTGACCTCCGATGACGTCCTTCAACGCCGGCGCGATCCCGTTGTACGGCACGTGCTCGCCCGCGATCTGCTGGCGCGAGCGGAACATCTCCCACCAGAGATGGCCGTAGCTGCCGATACCCCCGCTCGTGTACTGCAGCGGCTTGGGCTGCGCCTTCGCGTAAGCCAGCAGTTCGGCCATGTTCTTCGCGGGCACCGCGCGATTGGCGACGATCAGCAGCGGCTGGCTCACGACCAGCGAGAGCGGCGTGAAATCCTTGAGCACGTCGTAGGGCAGCTTGCGCCCGAGCGCCGTGTTGAACGCGATCGGCACGCCGGGCGCGAGCAGCGTGTAGCCGTCGGGCTTGGCCTTGGCGACGAGATCGCTGCCCAGCACCTGCCCGCCGCCGGGCTTGTTGTCGATGACCACCTGCTGGCCGAGCTGCTCGGACCACGCCGGGGCGATGGCGCGGAACGCGGTATCGATGCCGCCACCGGCCGCAACCGGAACGATAAGCCGGATGGCGCGCGACGGGAATACATCCTGCGCGGCACCCGTTCCTGCCCACACCGCGAGGGCTAGCGTTGCCGCGGGCAGCAGCAGGTGCAGAAGGGAGCGGGGCGCGCGGTGGCGCGGAGGGCGTGGCGAGTGGCGCATGGCGGCGGTCTTGGGGCGTCGTTGGGGAGCCCGTATACTAGCAGCCTCCCGTGACGCCAATCCTGGCCGGCGCCACGGTCTTCATCCACCGCTCGCGCCGCATCCCCCACGTCATGGCCGTCTCCCCGTCGCTCGGCATCACCGTCATGCCCGAATGGTTCCAGTGCGAGGGCATCGCGCCCGTGCTCGATCGCGTGCAGGCGGCGGGCGCCATCGCGATCGCCACCAGCCCCTATGTGCTCGAGGTCGCACCTGATGGCGAAGGCGCGCGCGAGCCCCCGCCCGATGGCGACGCCGGCCGCGTGCGTCCTCTCGACCGGGAACTCTTCGGCCGCACCGAATTGTGGGTGCGCACCGCCCCGTCGTTTGAGCATGATCGCGCGCGTTACGCCGGACTGCGCTACCAGCCCTCGCCTCCCTCCCCGCTCACCGTGCGCCACGCCCGGCTCATCGACGACGTGCTCGCCGCGGCGACGGCGCGCGGGATCACGGTCTACCTGCAGGTGATGGCCGCGAGCCCGCCGGGCTACCGCGTCCAGTTCTCGAGCGCCGTCGACGCCGACCAGTGCCTGGGACCCGACGGCCTGCCGCACCCGGCGCGCGTGGACCGCAACGCGTCGCTGGCTTCCACCGAGGTCGTCGCCTATACCGCGGCGCTGGTGGCCGAATTGGCCGAGCGCTATCCGGCGGTCGCCGGCTTCCGGCTCGACTGGCCCGAATATCCACCCTACGATTTGAAGAGCGCGCTGTTCGACTTCAATCCAGCGGTCACCGCATTGATGGCGGCCGCGGGCCACGATCCGCGTGCAGTGGCGGCGGGCGTGCTGGAGTGGCTGGCCGCGATCCGCGTGGCCGCGCGCGACTCCGCCCACGCTGGCGCGCTGGCTGCCGGCGTGGCGGTCGACGACGCGGGCTGGAGCGCACTCTTTGCGAGCAACGGCCCGCTCGCCATCCTGTTCGCGGCCAAGCGCCAGGCCGCGCGCGCGCTGCTGGTCGAGGTCCGCGCCGCGCTCGATGCCGTCCCCGGCCAGCGCCGGCTGCTCGAGCCGCAGGCGTTCCCGCCGCCGTTCCACGCGATCTCCGGCTTCCCGCTCGGAGACCTCGAGGGCGTCGCCGACCGGATCGGCATCAAGCTCTACACGATGCACTGGCCGATGCTCGCGCGCTACTGGGCGCGCGACCTCGTCGGCCGCGACGATCCCGCCGCGCTGGATACGCTCACGACCGTGATGGCAATGCGGCTGGGCTTGACCGACGGGCTCGAAGCCGGCGCGCGCCTGCACTACCCCGAACCGCACGCAGCGCATCCCGCCGGCGTAGAGGCGCAGCAGGAAAAGCTGCGGACGGCGCGAGCGGCGGCCGGCCGCGTCCCGGTCACGGCGTTCGTCCACAGCTACGGGCCCGTCGCTGACTTCCTCGCGCGCTACCGGCTCGCCGCGGCGTCCGGATTGCCGCTGTGGATCAACCGCTACGGCTACCTGTCGGATGCGAAGCTTGCGGCGCTGGCTACCGTACGCGGGTGAACTGGGCTGACTAGAAACGGAGCCTCGTAGGATGGGTGGAGCGCAGCGATACCCATCTGCCCGTGCGGGCACGACTTCTCGCGTGCGCCCAAGGGAAAATCGCCTCACGGCACAGGTTCCGTACGATTCGACGAGATGGGTATCGCTGCGCTCCACCCATCCTACGGCTGCCTGGCTACGCCGCTGTCTGGAATGCCAACTCCGACCCCGATCCAACCTTCAATCCTTCAGCGCCCCCATCGTCAGTCCCTGGACGATGGACTTGCGCACGAAGAAGGCGAAGATGGAGACGGGCAGGACGATCAGGGTCGCCGCCGCGCCGATGCCGGCCCAGTCGATCTTTCCGTAGGAGATGAAGTTGTACACCGCCACCGGCACGGTCTTGGTTTGCGGGCCGGAGAGGATCAGCGAGAACAGGAACTGGTTCCAGGAGAAGATGAAGGACATGATCGCGGACGTGGCGATGCCGTTCCGCATCAGCGGCAGGACGATCCGGATGAAGCTCTGCCAGCGCGAGCAGCCGTCGATCATCGCGGCATCCTCGAGTTCGGCCGGCATGCTCTCGAAGAAGGAGACCATGAGCCAGATCACCATCGGCATGGTAATGATCAGGTGGGAGATGGTCAGCGCGGTGTACGTGTCGATCAGCTTCAGGTAGCGGAAGATGATGTACCAGGGCAGCAGGTAGCTCACGAACGGCAGCATCCGGGCGATCAGGATCAGGATGCCTATCCTGCCCTGCCGGTACTTGGCGATCGAATAGGCCGCCGGCAGCCCGAGGAGCAGCGACGTGACCGTCGCCAGCGTGGCGATGATCAGGCTGTTCATCAGGTAGTGGAAGAAGTTGTACTGCTCGAACACCGCGCGGAAGTTCTCCAGCGTCGGCACGAAGATGAATTCCGGCGGATACGAAATGTTCTGCACGCCGGTCTTCAGCCCGGTCAGGATCATCCAGACGAAGACGAACAGCGGCGGGACGCACAGCGCGATGGCGCCCGCGTAAAAGCCGATGGTCTTGAGTTTCTTGCCGATGCGGGTCGTGGCCATGTGCGCCGGGTCCGTTTCAGACCAGCGACGCGTCGCGGCGCAAGCGGTTCATGAGGACGTTGAACACGAGCACGACCAGGAACACGATCACCATCAGCGCCGACCCGTATCCGGCCTTGAAGAAGCCGAAGCTGACGTTGTACGAATACAAGTACAGCGTCTCCGACGCGATCCCGGGACCACCCTGGGTGATGGTGTAGATCATGTCGAATTCCTTCAGGTTGTCCAGCGAGCGCAGCATCAGCGCGGCGATCAGGACCGGACGGATCAGCGGCAGCGTGATGTACCAGAAGATCTGCAGCGCGTTGCAGCCGTCGATCCGCGCCGCCTCGTAGGGGTCGTGCGGCAGCGACTTGAGGCCCGCCAGCACGATCAGCGTGATCATCGGCGTCCACTTCCAGACGTCGACCATGACCAGCGTCGCGATCACCGTGTCCGGGCTGGCGACCCACAGGCCGGGCGGCAGCCCGATGCTGGTGAGCAGGTAGTTGATCACGCCGATTTCCGGGTTGAGCATGATGCGCCAGATCAGCGCGACGGCGACCGGCGTCGCGGCGAACGGAATGATGTAGATGGCCTGCACGGCCTCGCTGCCCCGGAAGGTCCGGTTGAAGTAGAGCGCGATCATCAAGCCGAAGAACAGCTCCAGCGCCAGGCTGGCGCCGCTGAAATAGATCATTACCTTGACGCCGTTCCAGACGCGCTCGTCGCCGAAGATCTCGACGAAGTTGTCCCAGCCGATGAAGCGCGGTTCCCCCAGGCCCACCGTCCACTTGGTGAACATCAGGTAGAGGTTGAACGCGATGGGAAGAACGATGATCAGGAACAGGACGGCCACCGCGGGAGCGGGAAAGAAGAAGCGCTGGCGTCGATCGACGTAGCGGGCAACGGCGCTCAGGGCGGTGGTCATGAAGAGGGGGCAATTCCAGTGAAGAGGGCTCCGCCCGCCTGGATCGCGGCGGGCGGGCCCGGGTACGAGAGACCTACATATCCGACTTCTTGTCCATCAGTTCGGCTGCCTTCTTGGCCGCCTCGGTCACGTCCTTGCCTTCGATCGCCGCCACGATCACCAGCCCGGTGATGTCGCGGATCTCGGGGACGTTGATGACCGGCGGGTTCCACTGCCCCTGGCCGATGTCGAACGACTTCATCGTCGCCGCGGTCCAGTCAGGCGTCTTGTCGCCAGCCTTGTATTCTTTCGAGGCCCATGCCGAGGTCCGTCCCGAGGGCACGCCCGCGAGCAGCGCGGCCAGGGAATTTTCCTTGTTGGTCGCCCACTGGACGAACAGCCATGCCGCTTTCTGGCGTTGCGCGGCGCTGTTCTTCGCGATCACCAGGCTCCAGTTGGAGACGTGCGGAAGCTGCAGGCCTTTCGGACCGGCCGGAATCACCGTGTAGCCGACCAGGCCGGCGACCTTGGATTCCTTCGGGTTTTCGTACAGCGACTTGAACACATTGGCGTCGTAGATCATCGCCGCCTTGCCTTCCATGAAACTGGAAGTGCTCTCGGCCCAGTGCAGCATCGTGCCGCCCTGCGGCCCGTAGTTCCTGAGCAGGTCGCCGTAGAACTTGAACGCGGCGATGTCCTCGGGGGACGCGAAGTTCGACTTGCCCTTGGCGTCCGTCCAGGATCCGCCGAACGTGTAGAGGAAGTCGACCCACTGCGACGTGGCGGCCGCGCCCTTGCCGCGCAGCGTGATGCCCACGAGCTTCTTGCCGTCGACCTCCTTGCCGTGGAAGAACTTGGCGGTATCTTCGAGTTCCGCCATCGTCACCGGCACCTTGCGATTGAACTTCGTGAACAGGTCCTTGCGATAGGCCAGCAGCGAAGTCTCGGCGTTGATGACGACGCCGATGCGCTTGCCGTCGACCGACGACGACTTGGCGAAGCTGGCGAAGAAGTCCTTGGGATCCCACGACGCATCGGTCAGCTTCGGATCGGCGATGAAGCCGTCGAGCGGCTGCAGCCAGCCCGCTTTCCAGTGATAGAGATCATCCTGGCCCGGCATGATCATGTAACCGTCGACCTTGCCCCCGGCGTTGAGTTCGACGATCAGCTTGTTCCGGTATTGATCCTCCGGAAACGCCTCGATCGCGACCTTGATGCCGGTCATTTTCTCGAACTGGGCGACCCTCGGTTCGATAAAGGTCGTGAAGGGGTGCTTGTTCATCAGGAAACGAATCTCGGTTCCCTGGGCCTGCTTCCAGTCGATCTGGGCGATCGCGGTCGCCGCTGTGAATCCCAGGCAAAGCAGAAGCGCCGATGCGCAGGATTTGAGTGCACTTTTCATTGATGCCTCCAGGTTAAGTGAAACTGCTGTCCGTGCTACACGATGGTCTGTGACGTTTCCTTGTCGAAGACATGGGTCTTCAGCATCTTCAGGTCCACGTCCACAGTCTGTCCCTCCGTCAGGGGCTGCTCCGGCGCCTCCATCCGGGCAACGATGGCAAGCGCCCCGCAGGTCAGATGGACGAAGATCTCCGCGCCCAGCGTCTCCACGACATCCGCCCGCGCCGTCAGGGTGTTTCCGCCGCCCGCACCCGCCGCCGGGTCATGCGCCGTCATGTCCTCGGGGCGGACGCCGAAGATGACGGTCCGCCCCGCGTGGGGTTCGAGCCTGGCATCGAACGCCGCGGGCGCGCGCAGCTTGAATTCGCCGGCATCGATCCACCAGGCGTCCGCTTCCCGGATTACTTTCGCCTCGATGAAGTTCATCGAAGGCGAGCCGATGAAGCCCGCGACGAAGAGATTGGCCGGCTTCAGGTACACCTCCATCGGCGCGCCGGTCTGCTGCAGCGTGCCCTTGTGCATGATGAAGATCCGGTCGGCCATGGTCATGGCTTCGACCTGGTCGTGCGTGACGTAGATGATGGTGGCGCCCAGGCGCCGGTGGAGCTTGCTGATCTCGGCGCGCATCGCGACCCGCAGCTTGGCGTCGAGATTGGAGAGCGGTTCGTCGAACAGGAACACTTTCGGCTTGCGCACGATCGCGCGGCCCAGGGCCACGCGCTGCCGCTGCCCGCCCGAGAGTTCCTTGGGCTTGCGCTCGAGCAGGTCATGGATGCCGAGGATGTCGGCCGCCTCCTGCACCCGTGCATCGATCTCCGCCTTGGGGAACTTTCGGATCTTGAGCCCGAAGCCCAGGTTGTCGCGCACGTTCATGTGCGGGTAGAGCGCATAGTTCTGGAACACCATGGCGATGTCGCGGTCCTTGGGTTCCATGTCATTGACCAGCGTATCGCCGATGAAGACCTCGCCGGAAGTAATGGGCTCGAGGCCGGCGATCATCCGCAATACCGTCGTCTTGCCACATCCCGATGAGCCGATCAGCACGGCGAACTCCCGGTCGTGGATCTCCAGCGACAGGTTGTCGACCGCGGTCACCGCGTTGAAGCGTTTCACCAGGTTCTTGACGATGACGTTGGCCACGGCGGAGGTCTCTCGGCTCGGTGAGTGTTCTTGCGCGCTAGATCGAGTAGGCGGAAAACCCGCCGTCGACGGGCACCACGACGCCGGTGACGAAACTGGAGGCGTCGGAGAGCAGCCAGACCAGCGCGCCGATCAGGTCGTCCGGGGCACCGTAGCGGCCCATCGGCGTATGCGCGATCACCTGGCGGGCCCGGGGCAGCAGCTCGCCGGTCGTCGCGTCGACATGGAGGAAGCGCAATTGCTCGGTCATGAAAAAGCCGGGGGCCAGGGCATTGACGCGAACGCCGGCATGCGAAAAATGCACGGCCAGCCACTGCGTGAAGTTGCTCACCGCCGCCTTCGCCGCGGAATAGGCGGCGACCTTGGTCAGCGGCGTGAAGGCGCTCATCGAGGAGATGTTGACGATCGAGCCCTTGCCTTTGGCGACCATTGCCTGCGAAAACACCTGCGTCGCCAGGAAAGTGCCCATGAAGTTCAGATCGAAGACATGCCGGAAGCCGGCGGAGTCGAGGTCGAAGAACGACTGCGCCGCTGGATCCGCCTTCACCGGTTCCTCGAATTCGACGGCAGTGCTGCCCCGGGGATCGTTGCCCCCGGCGCCGTTGATCAGCAGGTCAGGCGCCGCCCAGATGGCGGCGATGGCATCGCGGCACCACCGCAGTTGCGCGGGGTCGAGGACGTCGCAGGCGAAGGCGCGCGCCGTCCCGCCCGCATCGTTGATCGCCTGCGCCCGGATCTCCGCCTGGCCCAGGCTCAGGTCCAGCACGGCCACCTTCGCGCCCATCGCGCCCAAAGCGTCGGCCATCGCGCCGCACAGCGCGCCGCCGCCGCCGGTGATGGCGACGACCTTCCCGGCCAGGTCGAAGCGCTGGAGTATCGGACTATTCATGCGCTGTCCGCATGCAAGCGCCAGACAGGCCACGTGTCGCAGGTGCACAAGGCTGGTGGGGATCTCGGGAGTTCATCGACCATTTCACCGCCCATTAGATAGCGGGTCGGTGGTATCCCGTTTGACAAATATCAGTAGACGCGACGAATGGGCAGGGTTGCGTTGGTCCCTGCAATTCGCACCCGTCACCCCCAACAGGCTGTTAAGGCATCGAAACCAGAGGAAGGGCGCTTAGAGCTATGGGCTCTGGGAGAGCAAGTCGAGGGGGGGATGGGCTGGTCGATCACGCCTGGTTTGCAAATGAAAACTGAAGCTGCAGGCTTAACGCTGAACCAAGTACCGCTTCTCAACTTCCTGAAGCGTAGAGTCCACGGCAGAAAAGTGCGCCTGGCTCCGTCTTTCCGCCTCCCTGTATGCGGCAATGTCGGGATCCTTCAACAAAGTCGCCCTGCTCGTCATCGCCCGCCGTATCAACTCTACGTCTATTGGTGCGCTCCCTTCCGGATAGTCCAGAATTCCTTTTTGTGCCGCGCTCCAGTGGGTGAGCACCTTCCATTCCATCATGGAGAAGAGCTCATTCTTCGCAGCTGGCACATCGTTTGCCTCCAGGCGTCGCAAGACCCTGAGGATAAATGCGGTATCGGCGCTGCTCATCAGCGTCTGCTCGCTCCTGTGCCCCGCGATGAGGCCGGCGATAAAGCACCCTGCCCCGATTGCGAGCAGAGCGAGGCTGGCAACAACCCATTTGATGCCGCGCTTGAAGTTCAGAGCCATCTTGAAATCTCCTTGTTGTTTCCCTATTCTCCGCGCACTTTGACGATCGCGGGCAGGAAAGTGGTTCGGCAGTTGGCGGACAGGTACTATCTGCCTTCTCCCACACCAACGCAGCACTCCCCGAATGCAGACAGAAGTCAAGGCAAGTCCCAAGTACGCAATCATCGCGGCCGTGCAGTTGCCGAACGTCGGCGACGTCGAGTTCGACGCGTCGGTGACCGAACTGCGCGACCTGGCCAAGACGCTGGGTTTCAAGGTCATCCGCACGTTCACGCAAAAGCGCACCAGCTTCGACGCCACGGCCTACCTGGGCGTGGGCAAGCGGGAGGAGATGCGCCGCTTCGTCCACGACGAGTTCGAGCCGGACCAGGAGCCGCCCGGGACGACGGCGCGGGGCGATGCCGGGAGCAATGCCGCCGGCGCTGACGCCGCTGCCCGCGTCGACGCCGTCTTCGTCGACCACGAGATCTCGCCGTCGCAGGCGCGCAACCTGGAAAATGAAGTCGGCTGCGAGGTGTCGGACCGCACCATGGTCATCCTCGAGATCTTCCACCGCAACGCCCGCACGCGCGCGGCGCGCGCGCAGGTGGAGATCGCGCGCCTGGCCTACATGGCGCCGCGCCTGCGCGAGGCGGCGAAGCTCGCGGGTCCGCAGGGACGGCAGCGCAGCGGCACCGGCGGCCGCGGCGCGGGCGAGTCGCACATGGAGCTGGACCGGCGCAAGCTCCGCGACCGGATCGCCGAGTTGCAGAAGGAAATCACCGCGATGGACGCCGAGCGCAAGACGCAGCGCGCGCGGCGGCAGGAGCGCGACGATCTCGCCACCGTCGCGCTGGTCGGCTACACGAATGCGGGCAAGTCCACGCTGATGCGCGCGCTCACCGGCAGCGACGTGCTGGTCGCCGACCGGCTCTTCGCCACGCTCGACACCACGGTGCGCGCGCTCCATCCGGAGAGCACGCCGCGCGTGCTGGTCAGCGACACGGTCGGCTTCATCAAGAACCTGCCGCACGGCCTCGTTGCCTCGTTCAAGTCGACGCTGGAAGAGGCGCTTGAAGCGTCGCTGCTGCTCCACGTGATCGACGCGGGCGATCCCGGGTACGAACGGCAACTCGAGGTGACCGACCGCGTGCTCGACGAGATCGGCGCCGGCGACGTGCCGCGCATACGCGTGTTCAACAAGATCGACCAGATCGGCGATGCCGCGGCGCAAGAGGAACGCGCAACGGCGCTCGTCGCGCGGTATCCCGGCTGCATCGTGATGAGCGCGCGCCGCGCTGAAGATGTCACCGGGCTGCGCGAGGCGATCCTCGGCGTCTTTCGATCACGGCTGGTCGAGGCCGAGCTCTTTCTTCCATGGTCGGCGCAGCAACTGCGCGGCGAGATATTCGCGAGCTGCGAAGTGCTGGAGGAGCGGGCCGACGCCGACGGCGCATTCTTCCGCGTCCGCGGCGACCAGGCGACGATGAACAGTCTGCGGGAGCGGGGGATCGGCGAGCAGATGCCGTAAACGCCGTAGGATGTGAGGCCGTAGGATGGGTGGAGCGCAGCGATACCCATCTGCCCGGGACAATCCCAATCCTAACCCCGAACTGCCGGATGGGTATCGCTGCGCTCCACCCATCCTACGCTTTCGAAAACCCGATGTCGCCGCCGCGCATGTCGATGACGATGGTCTCGCCGGCGGCGTACTTGCCGGCGAGGATTTCCTTCGACAGCGGATTCTCGATCTGCTGCTGGATCGCGCGCTTCAGCGGCCGCGCGCCGTAGACCGGGTCGAAGCCCGCGGCGGCGATCTCCGCCAGCGCGGCGTCGCTGATCTGCACCTTCATGTCCAGCTTGGCCAGCCGCGCTTCGAGGCCCTTCAGCTGGATCTTCGCGATCGCGGCGATGTTCTTTTCATCCAGCGGATGGAACACGACGATCTCGTCGATCCGGTTGACGAACTCCGGCCGGAAGCTGGTCTTGACTTCGGCCAGCACCGCGATCTTGACCACCTCGTGGTCGGCGCCCTCGTCGGTCAATTGCATGATCTTCTGCGAACCGAGGTTGCTGGTCATCACGATCACCGTGTTCTTGAAGTCGACGGTGCGGCCCTGGCCGTCGGTGAGCCGGCCATCGTCGAGCACCTGCAGCAGCACGTTGAACACGTCCTGGTGCGCCTTCTCGATTTCGTCGAACAGGATCACGCTGTAGGGTTTCCGGCGGACCTGCTCGGTCAGGTGCCCGCCTTCTTCGTAGCCGACATAGCCCGGCGGCGCGCCGATCAGCCGCGACACCGAGTGCTTTTCCATGAACTCGCTCATGTCGATCCGGATCAGGTGCGTCTCGGAGTCGAACAGGAATTCGGCCAGCGCCTTGCACAGTTCGGTCTTGCCCACGCCGGTCGGCCCCAGGAACAGGAACGAGCCATAGGGCCGGTTCGGGTCCGACAGCCCCGAGCGCGAACGCCGGATCGCATCCGACACCAGCCGCACCGCCTCGTCCTGGCCGACGACGCGCTGGTGCAGCTTGGCTTCCATCTGCAGCAGCTTGTCCCGCTCGCCCTGCAGCATCTTGGACACGGGGATGCCCGTCGCGCGCGAGACGACCTCGGCGATTTCCTCGGCGCCCACCTGCGTGCGCAGCAGCCGGTTCTTCGACTGCGCGGCGCCTTCGTGCAAGCTGGCCTGCTTCAGTTGCGCTTCCAGCGCGGGCAGCTTGCCGTACTGCAGCTCGGACATCTTCTGCCAGTCGCCCTTCCTCTTGAAGTCTTCCATCTGCAGCTTGATCTTGTCGATCTCTTCCTTGATCGATGCCGCGCCCTGCACCTGCGCCTTCTCGGCCTTCCAGATTTCCTCGAAGTCGTTGTATTCGCGCTCGAGCTTGGCGATCTCTTCCTCGATCAGCGCGAAGCGCTTTTTCGACGCGTCGTCCTTTTCGCGGCGCACCGCCTCGCGCTCGATCTTCAGCTGGATCAGCCGGCGCTCGAGCTTGTCCATCGCCTCGGGCTTGGAGTCGATCTCCATCTTGATCCGCGCCGCCGCCTCGTCGATCAGGTCGATCGCCTTGTCGGGCAGGAAGCGGTCGGTGATGTATCGATTGGACAGTTCCGCCGCGGCGACGATGGCCGGGTCGGTGATCTCGACGCCGTGGTGCAGTTCGTAGCGCTCCTGCAGGCCGCGCAGGATCGCGATCGTCGATTCGACGCTGGGCTCGCCGACCAGCACCTTCTGGAACCGGCGCTCCAGCGCCGCGTCCTTTTCGACGTACTTCCGGTACTCGTCCAGCGTCGTGGCGCCCACGCAATGCAGTTCGCCGCGCGCCAGCGCGGGCTTCAACATGTTGCCGGCGTCCATCGCGCCTTCGGCCTTGCCGGCGCCGACCATCGTGTGGATTTCGTCGATGAAGACGATGGTCTGGCCCTGGTCCTTGGACAGTTCGTTGAGCACGGCCTTCAACCGTTCCTCGAACTCGCCGCGGTACTTGGCGCCCGCGATCAGCGCGGCCATGTCCAGCAAGAGCACGCGCTTGTTCTTCAGCGTCTCGGGCACCTCGCCGTTGATGATGCGCTGCGCGAGGCCTTCGACGATCGCGGTCTTGCCCACGCCGGGCTCGCCGATCAGCACCGGGTTGTTCTTGGTCCGGCGCTGCAGGACCTGGATGGTGCGGCGGATCTCGTCGTCGCGGCCGATCACGGGGTCCAGCTTGCCCGCGCGCGCCCGTTCGGTCAGGTCTATCGTGTACTTGGCCAGCGCTTCACGCTTGCCTTCATCCTCGGCGGAACCGACGTTTTCGCCCCCGCGCACCGCGTCGATCGCCTGCTCGATTGCCTGGCGCGTGGCGCCATGCTCCTTGAACAGGCGGCCGGTGTCGCTCTTGTCGCCGGTCAAGGCGAGCAGGAACAGCTCGCTGGCGATGAACTGGTCGCCGCGCTTGGTCGCTTCCTTGTCGGTCAGGTTGAGCAGGTTGTTCAGGTCGCGCGAGATCCCCATCTCGCCGCCCTGGCCTTCGACCTTGGGCATCCGCTCCAGCGCCTTGTGCAGCGCCTGCGACAGCGCCGGCACCCGGACGCTGGCGCGCGCCAGCAGCGATTTCGTGCTGCCGTCGTCCTGGTCGAGCAGCGCCAGCAGCACGTGCTGCGGCTCGATGAAGCCGTGGTCGAGCCCGAGCGCCGTGCTCTGGGCGTCGGCGAGAGCCTGCTGGAACTTGGTGGTGAGCTTGTCCATGCGCATGATGCGATCCCCTGAACTTATGATTCGATATCAGGAACATGGGGAGCGGCGGCGGGTTTTCAAGCTTGGCCGCCGTGCGATAATTCGCCATTGAGCGACCCTACTGCCGGGCCGCGACACCGGAAAACCATGACCGACCCCCAACCCGCTTCCCCGCCGCAACAGGCCAGCTTCCTGCGCGTCGTGGGCGCCGTCCTGTCGGCGTTCATCGGCATCCGCAAGAAGCAGGCGGCCGACCAGGACCACATCGTCGTCAAGCCCGCGCACATCGTCGCCGCCGGGGTGATCTGCGGGCTGCTGTTCATCGCCACGCTGGTCACCGTGGTCCGCCTCATCATCGCCCGATGAGCGCGATTCCGGTTCCCCCGAATCTGCAGGCCATCGTGGCCGGCGCGCTGGCCGAGGACGTCGGCAGCGGCGACCTGACCGCGGGTCTGGTCCCCGCCGCCAGCCGCGCCGCCGCGACCGTCATCGCGCGCGAAGCGTGCGTCGTGTGCGGCATCCCGTACTTCGACGAGGTGATGCGCCAGGTCGATCCGGCGACGCGGGTAACCTGGCATGCGCAGGAGGGGGACCTGGTGGCCCCCAAGGCCACTCTTTGCTCAATCGCCGGCATGGCGCGGGCGTTACTGACCGCTGAGCGCGTCGCGCTCAATTTCCTGCAGATGCTCTCCGCGACGGCGACCGCCACGCAGCGGCATGTCGCCGCGGTCGCCGGGACGCGCGCCAAGGTCGTCGACACGCGCAAGACCATCCCCGGCCTGCGGCTCGCCCAGAAATACGCGGTGCGGGTCGGCGGCGGGGCGAATCACCGGATCGGCTTGTTCGACGGCATCCTGATCAAGGAAAACCACATCATGGCCGCCGGCGGCATCGTTGCCGCGCTGGCCGCCGCGCGCGCGGCGGCGCAGCCGGGCACGATGATCCAGATCGAAGTGGAAACGCTGGTGCAACTCGAAAAGGCGCTGGACGCCGGTGCCACGCTGATCCTGCTGGACAATTTCACGCCGGAGCGGATGGCCGAAGCGGTGGCCGTCACCGCCGGGCGCGCCGAACTCGAGGCCTCGGGCGGGATCAACCTCGACACCATCCGCGGCTTCGCCGAGACCGGCGTCGACCGCATCTCGGTCGGCACGCTGACCAAGGACATCCGGGCCATCGACCTGTCGATGCGTTTCCAGCCGGGCTGAAGGCGCGCATTCACCAGCCCGGCCGCCTTGTAGTGCGGGGCGATGCCGCTTCTTGTGTCAGGACACGCGGACCGGTCGACGGGCTACGCGGTCGCCGGGGCGCGGCATCACTATAATGCGCGTCATGCCGTTCTCCCGCCTGTCCGCAGCCCTCCGCGCCTCGTTCCGCGCCACCTTTCGACCTGCTGGCGCGGCGCTGCCGGGACTGGCGCTGCTATGCGCGCTGCTGGCGGGCTGCGCCGCGCCAACCGACACCGGGCTCTCCCGCGGCGCGATCGCGCTCACCGAGTGCCGGCTGAAGGACCTCGCCAGCGCCGCCTGGTGCGGCGAGCTGGAGGTGCCGGAGGACCACGACCGGCCCGGCGGCAGGAAGATCAAGCTGCACGTGGCCGTGCTGCCCGCGTACGTGCGCACCCGGGCGCCCGACCCGCTGCTGCTGCTCGCGGGCGGGCCCGGCCAGGCGGCGAGCGACATTGGCAAGCTCGCGCTGCTGTTCGACGCGGTGCGGCGCGCGCGCGACATCGTGCTGATTGACCAGCGCGGCACCGGGCGCTCGCACCCGTTCGACTGCAAACTGTTCGACACCCTCGACCCGGTCGCGGCGATGATGCAGACGGCGCCCGAGCCGGAGAAGCTGCGCGCGTGCGCCGCCGGCTTCGCCGGCGATCCGCGTCTGTACACGACACCGGCATTCCTGCGCGACCTCGAGGCGGTGCGCGCCGCGCTCGGTGCCGAGCAGGTCAACCTGTGGGGCGGGTCGTACGGCTCGCGCGTGGCGCTGGCGTATCTGCGCGCGCATCCGGAGCGCATCCGCACCGCGATCCTCGATGGCGTCGCACCCACCGCGATGCGCATCATGTTCGAAGCGCTCACCAACGGCGAAGCGCAGCTGGCACGGACCATCGCCGATTGCGGCGCCAGCCCTTCCTGTCGCGCCGAGTACCCGCGACTGGAGGAAGACTGGGCGCGGCTCGCGCGCGAGTATGCGGCTGCGCGCCCGCTGGCGATCGCCCACCCGCGCACCGGCCTTGCGCAGACGCAGGACGTCGACTTCCTGGCCATCGACGGCGCGCTGCGCACGCTGCTGTACTCGGCCGAATACAGCGCGCTGGTCCCGGAGTTGATCACGCGCGGCGCCGCGGGCGACCTGGCCCCGCTGTTCGCGGCGTCGCTAGCGCCTCGTCGGCGACCTGGGCCAGGGGATGAACATCGGGCTGCAGCTCTCCGTGGTCTGCGCCGAAGACGGGCAGCGCGTGGATGCCCGCGACCGGGACCGCGTGCGCGCCTCGCCGGTGGCCGCGACGGTGCTCGCCCGCGTCGACGCGGCGTGCGCCGACTGGCCGCATGGCGCGGTCCCCGCGACGTTCCACGATCCCACCACCAGCGACCGCCCGGTGCTGATCTTCTCCGGCGGCCTCGATCCGGTCACGCCGGCGGCCAACGGCGAGCTGGCCGTGCGCACGCTGGCGCGCGCCACGCACATCGTCGCCCCCGGCTACGGCCATCTGGTGTCGCCGTTCGGCTGCGCGCCGCGCCTGGTGGCGCGCTTCGTCGACGACGGCAACGCCGACCGATTGCCCGAGGATTGCGTCAAGGCCTTGCGCGGGGCGAAGCGCCCGCCGTTCTTCGCCGGCCGGCTGGAGGCCAGGCCATGATCGCCGTCGAAGCGCTGTCCAAGCGTTTCGGCGCGGTCCAGGCGCTCGATGCGGTCACGTTCGACGCGCCCGACGGCGCGATCACTGGCATCCTGGGCCCCAACGGCGCGGGCAAGACCACGCTGATGCGCATCCTGGCCACGCTGGTCACGCCCGACGCGGGCACGGCGCTGGTCGACGGCCACGACGGCACCCGCGACCCCATCACCGTCCGCCGGCGCTTCGGCATCCTGTCGGACGCCAAGGGCCTGTATCCGCGTCTTACGGCGCGCGAGAACGTCGACTACTTCGGCGCGCTCTACGGCCTCCCGCGCGCGCAGATCGACGCGCGGCGCGACGCGCTGTTCGCGCAACTGGACATGGGCGCTCTCGCCGGCCGGCGCACCGACGGGTTTTCGCAGGGCGAGAAGATGAAGACGGCGATCGCCCGCGCGCTGATCCACGATCCGCAGAACGTGCTGCTCGACGAACCGACCAACGGCCTCGACGTCATCGCGACGCGCGCGATGCGGGAACTGATCCGCGCGCTGCGGGACGCCGGCAAGTGCGTGCTGTTTTCCAGCCACATCATGCAGGAGGTCTCGGCCGTGTGCGACCGCATCATCGTGCTCAATCGCGGGCGCGTGGTCGCGGCCGGCGCGCCGGAGGACCTGCTGCGCGCGAGCGGCAGCGCCACCCTCGAGGACGCGTTCGTGGCGCTGCTGGGTTCGGCCGAGGGACTGGAAGCGTGACGCCCCTGTCGCTGTCCGGCGCGGCCTGGATCGTCTTCGCCAAGGAGATCGTCGATGCGCTGCGCGACCGGCGCACGCTGCTGCTCACGCTGTTCGGCTCGGCGCTCTCGGGGCCGCTGGTGCTGCTGCTGCTCTTCAAGCTGATCTCGACCGAGATCGACCGCGCCGACCAGCTGCGGCTGCCGGTCGTCGGCGCCGAACGCGCGCCGGCGCTGATCGCGTACCTCGAGCGCGAACGGGTGCGCATCGAGCCGCCGCCGGCGGAGTTCCAGGCGAAAATACGCGCGGGCGAGATCGAGGTCGTGCTGGAGATCGACGCCGCGTTCGAGAGCGACGTGGCCGCCGGGCGCGCCGCGCGGGTCCGCCTCTATTACGACGAGTCGCGGCAGCGCACGGGCACCACAACGCGGGCCGTGCGCGGCCTGTTGCGCGGTTTTGCCGCGCTGTGGGGCGACCAGCGCCTGGCGCTGCGCGGCATCGCCGCCGATGTCGGCCAGCCGCTCGCGGTCGAGACCATCAACCTGGCCACGCCGCAACAAAGCGGGTCGCAGACGCTGGCCATCCTGGCGTACTACGCGGTGTTCGCGACCCTGCTTGGCGGGGTCGCCAGCGCCGCCGACTCGACCGCCGGCGAACGGGAGCGGGGCACCCTCGCGGTGCTGCTCGCCGCGCCAGTGCAAGCCGGTGCGCTGATCCTCGGCAAGTGGCTGGCGGTCGCCGCGCTGGCCTGCGCGGTGCTGGCGCTGACCCTGACCGGGTTCTACCTGACTCTGCAATTCGGGCCGGTGCCGCGGGTCGGCATTCCGTTCGTGTTCGGCGCCCGCGAGTATGGCGGCTTCCTGCTGATGCTGCTGCCGCTCGCCTGCTGCTTTGCCGCCGTGCTGATCTGCCTCGGCGCGCTGGGGCGCACGTTCAAGGAAGCGCAGACCAATTCGCAGATCCTGATCACCGTCGCCGCGCTGCTGCCCGTCGTCCAGATGTTCCAGTTCGGAAAGGAACCCGAGTGGCTCAAGTGGGTGCCGATCAATGGCCACTTTCTGCTGCTGACCCGGATCCTGCGCGGCGATGCGATCGCCGCGATGGACTGGGTCGCCGGCGCCGCGCTGCCGGCGGCGATCACGGCGGTCGCGCTGCTGCTGGCGGCGCGCAACCTCAAGCGGCGCCCATAAACGGGCCCGGGCTCAGGCCGGCTTCGCGGCGTCCTGCACCTCGAACGACGTCCACACCCAGTCGGTGCCCTGCTCCAGGAGCACGAACAGGCGGATTTCGCGCGGGGCGCCGTCGGCACGGACCCAGAGCCTCCGGCCAGGCGCGAACTCGCTCGCGGGCAGCACCAGGCTGTGCACGGGCGTGCCGTGGGTGTACTGCTGCGGAGGCAGGTACAAGGCGTGAAAACCCGGATTGCCGCTGGCGGTGTCGATCCCATTGACGCTGTAGCCCGAAGCGCGCGTGGCGAGCGGCGTCACCATGGTCATCATGGCGTTCTGCGCGATGATCTCGACGCCAAGCTCGGTGTTTTCCGACGTGCGCCGGCGCAGCCGGCGCACGATGCACAGCCGCCACCGGGTCTCGCCGTCCGGCTGCAGCGCGAGCAGCGCGCCGACCTGCTGCTGTTGCGCTACCCTGGTCGCCGACAGGATGCGCGCGCCCGAATCGCTGGTGTCCTGCAGTTGCCAGCCGTGCCGGTTCAGGGCGCGCTCGATGACGTTGCCGAACTGGTCGCGCTCCACGCTGCGCACATAGCCGCGCACCGCGAGGCTGGTGGCGTCGTCATACGTGTATCGATGCGGTTCGTGTTGCCGGTGCGCACCCGCCGTGCGCATCGCGGCAATCATCGCCGTCCATCCCGCGGCGACCACGACCGGGCGCTTTTCGGCGCGCCGCTCGCCGCGGCGCGCGCGCGGCTGGGCCTGCGGCCGCCACAACTGGTCCAGTCGCCTGGCCAGGGCCAACTGCTCTTCGTGCGTGCGCTGGACCGGATGTCCCGCGCTCTGGGCGACCTGCTCGCGCAGCAGCGCGATCAGCGTGCCCACCTGTTCATGCAGTGGCCGCACGTCGAGGTACAGCAGTTCGCCTTCCGGCTCCCCGGGGCGTTTGGCCAGCAGGCCTTCGCCGCGCCCCGAATCGAGCCAGTAGCCGTCGCCCTCGGCGGGAGGCTCGCTCAACTTCAGCATCCGCGCCCAGGTGCGCAGCCATTGTCCTGCCCACTCCAGCTGGTTGGCGGTCAGATTGCCGGAGTTGACGCGCTGCAAGAGCAGGATCTGCAGGTATTCCTGCTCGGCGGAGCAGCCGTCGCCGGGCTCGGCCGGCCCTCCCGGCGCGAACGGCTGCGTCGCCACGCCCTGCGCGCAGGCTTCCCGATACGCGCTGTGCAGGATTTTCCAGTTGCCGGGAATCCAGGACTCGTAATGCAACAGTCCCAGCCTGGCTTGCAATCCGCGGTAGTAGAACAACCGCGAAAAGATGCCGGGCGCGGCCAGTTGCGGCGGCTTCCTTTCCCCTTCGCGCGCTGGGGCCACGCCGCCGGCCTGCTCGTAGGCGTAGGCCAGCCACCGCGCCAGATCGTTGGCCGCATGCCACAGTCGCCGGCGAACATCCTCGGACAACGAGGGGAGTCGATGTTGCGCCAGGATCTCGGCCTGGATGGGCAACGTCAGGCGATCGAGCGCCTGCAGCGCCTGCACGCGACTCAGGGTGGCCGCCGGTTGCGCCGCGCTGGCGTCCTCGAGCAGGCGGACCACTGCTTCGAGCGCGCCCAGCGGATCGTTCGCGGGCAACCCGGCCGCCCACGCGGTGATCGCTTTCACGCTGGCCAGGGGATCGTCCTGGCGGGCGCCGCGAAACATTCCGAACAATGTGGTTGCCATTCTGCCTCCCTGTCGTGTGCCCCTGCGGCTGGAGGGAGACGCAAACTTCGCTCCAAATCGCCGCAAGCGCACGACGATTGACCGACAGCGCCCCCGGCCTTGCCAGCAGTCCGCACCGAGGTTACACCTCGCGGCGGCTAAAGGGAATTGCGAAGTTTCACGCCGCGAGTCACGCCGGGCACCGCGACCCGATATTGGCGGGATCGTTTGCCGGCGCCGCGCCGACTACCGGATGTCCTCGAGTCGGGTCCATACCCAGTCCTTGGTGCGTTCCTGCGCTGCCGACAGGCAGGCGTCCTGATAGTGGCCGTCGACCAGCAGCGACAACAGGCGCCCCTTCGCATACTCTGCCGGCTGCAGCACGAGGCTGACTCCCGGCGGGACACGGGTACGCGCCGGCGGGGAAGACAAATACAGGGCGCTGAAACTCTTGCCTTTCTGCCCGATGTCGACGCCATCCACGCTGTAGCCGGTGTCGCGGACGTCGAGTTCCCTGGCGAGCACCAGCGCAGCATTCGCGGCAATGATCTCGACTCCGAGTTCGATCTGCCCCGCGCCGAGCCGCTTGAGGCGCCGCACAATGCCAAGCTGCCAGTGCGGGTCGTCCTCGAATTGCAGCGCAAGCAAGACCCCGGGGCGCTGCCTCGCCGCGCGCCGCGACGAGGAACAGATGCGCAGATCCGAGTCGCTCGCGTCCTGGACCTGCCATGCGTCCGGGTCCATGCGGCGCGTATCCCCCGTAACGCGCTGGCCGTCCTTGTTCTGACGCAGCCGGCCGTAGTCGTCGTAGTGGTAACCTTGCGGCGCGCTGGACTTCTGGATCGTTTTCGCCGACAGGGCGACCGTAATCTCGGCCCATCCCGCCGCCACGTGGACATCCTGGTACGCCGGCCGCCGCGCGCCGCGGCGCGGTTCCTCCCCCGCCTGTGGTCGCCAGAGTTGGACCAGGCGCCGCGCCAGCGCCAATTGCTCGCTCAATTCCGGCTGCGCCGGGTTGGCGGCCGCCTGCACCTCGAGCCGGGGCACGAGAAGTGCCAGATGCACGTGCAGCGGCATCACGTCGAGGTACAGGACATCGCCCGCGGGACTCGCCGGCCGCCGGTGGACCAGGCCCTCGCCACGACCGAGATCGAGCCAGAATCCATCGCCTTCGAGCTGTCCCATCGCCAGCCGCAGCAGATGCGCCCATCCCCGCAGCCAGGCGGCCGCCCAGTCGATCTGCTGCGCTGTCAGGTTGCCGGTGTTCATGCGCTGTAGAAGGAGGATCTGCAGGTATTCCTGCTCGGGCGACAGCCGCTCGGCCGGTACTGCCGTCGCCTCGAGCGCAAAGGCCTCGGCGACTACGCCTTGCTGGCACGCTTCCCGGTACGCGGCATGCAGCTGCCGCCACTTGCCCGGTATCCACTGCTCGTAGCGAAACAGTGCCTGGCAGTACTGCACGCCGGTGTAGTAGAACATCCGGGCGTACACGCCGTGCAGCTCTGCGCGCACCTTCGTGTGGTCGCCTTCCACCTGCACGGCCCCGCACACCTGCTCGTACCTGTGCGCAAACCCGCGGGCCACATCGTCGCAGGCGCGCCACAAGCGCTGCCGCACGTCGTCCGACATCGTCGCCATTCGGGACTGCGCCTGCAATTGAGCCTGCAACGGCACTGCGGCCCGGTCGAGTTCCATGAGCGCCCGCAGATAATCGTGGGTCGCGGCCGGCGGCGCCGCACGCGCGGACTCGAGCAGGCGGCTGATCGCCTCAATGGCGCCGACGGGGTCGTTCGGCGGCAAGCCGGACGCCCAGAGCCGGACCGACTTCTCGTTGGCGAACGGGTCGCCGCGCCTTGCGATCTGAATGCCAAAGAGCCGGTTGATCATGTCTGCGCTGTCCCCGTTGCGCCGGCGTACGGACTTTCCTAACGCCGGCACGCGCGACGCAAAGTGCCACCGGCGGGCGGCGCGCTCACTCCTCGCTGGCCACGATCTCGAATCCGCTCCACACCCAATCCTTGGTGCGCTCGAGCGGCGCGGTGATTTCGATCGTGCAGGCGCTGTCATCGACGGTCAGCAGGAAGCGACGCCGCTCCGCATACTCCAGCGCCGGAATTATCATGCTGCGCCGCGGTGGGTGGCCCGGGCTTTCCATCGGCGGCAGGTACAACGCGTCGAAGCCCTTGCCCTCGCCGCTGACGTCGATGCCGTCCACGCTGTAGCCGGTATCGCGCGAGGCTACCGGCTTGGGTTCGATTGGCACGGTGTTCTGGGCGATGATCTCGACGCCGAGTTCGGTTTGTCCGCCCGAGAACTTCTTCAGGCGGCGGACGATGCCGATCTTCCAGCGCGTGTCCCCCTCCTCCTGAATTCCCAGCAGGCTCCCCAGTTTTTGCTGTGCCGCCTCCTTCGAGGCCGAGACCAGCTTGCAGCCGGACTCGCTGAGGTCGCGGATGCGCCAGCCGGTCGCGTTCGCATCGTCGAAATCGATCAGGCCCGGGTCCTTGCCCGAGAACGCCGGCTGCACGCGGCCGCTGGCGATCTCGACCGGGTCGCCCTGCCGGAAGTGGCGATAGAACTGCGCCCTCCCCGCGACTGCGTTGTGCAGCGCCGCGGCGATCTCCACCAGGCCCGCCGCGCAGTGGACCTGCCGATCGATCTGCACGCGCACGCCGCGCCGCTCGGTGGGCTTGGCCAAGGGCCGCCACAACTGGTCCAGCCGCTGCAGCAGGACGAGCCTCTCCGCCGCCTCGGCCTTGATCACCGGCGCGCCGACGCGCTGCATCCGCACGCTGAGTTCAACCATGCCATCGCCGATCTCCTTCTGCAGCGGCGCGACATCCAGGTACAGCAGCTGGCCCTGTGCACTCTGCGGTTTCTTCGCCAGCAGGCCGTCGCCCAACCCCAGGTCCAGCCAGAAGCCCGGGCCTTCCAGCGGTGGCTCGACCAGGGTCAGCGCCGGCGACCATGCGCGAAGCCAGCGTGCCGCGAGGTCGATCTGCAGGGCGCTCAGGTTACCTGTATTGACACGCTGGAGCAGCAGGATCTGCACGTACTCCTGTTCCGCTGTGTGGCGTTCGGCGTCGGGTCCCCCCGGCTTGAGCGCGAATGGCACGCGCGCGAGCTCGCGTTTGCGCGCCGCTTCGTACCCGGCGTGCAGGCCCTTCCACTTGCCGGGCATCCAACGCTCATAGCGGAACAGGCCGTTTCTCGCCTGCTGGCCACGGTAGTGGAACATCCGCGCGGCCACAGCGGGAAGCTGGCCCTTCGCCTTCTGGCTGAGGAAAAACTCCTGCAGGCCTTCAAACAGATGCTCGTAGGTATAGGCGAACCAGCGGGCCAGGTCGTCGCACGCATGCCACAGGCGCTGGCGTACAGCATCGGAAAGCGAAGGTTGCAGGTACTGCTTGAGCAAGCGCGACTGCACCGGTGTCGACACTCGATCGAGTTCGAGTACGGCCCGCACCCGGTTTGGCGTCACCTTGGGCTGCCGCGCCGCCATGTCCTCGAGCAGGCGCACCATCGCCTCCTGGGTGCCGATATAGTCGTTCGCGGGCAGCTTCTCGACCCACAGCGCGAGCGCGTTCACGTCGGCAAGCGCGTCTTCGCCGCTACTGCTCCTGAACAGTCCGAGTATGGTGTTGGCCATGATCCATTCTACCGGAGTGTCCGTCCGTTGGCGATTCGCGTGTGCGGCGGCACGCAACAGCCCGCGCACTGCAACTTGCGCCCTTAGCCGACCTGGCGCAGCGTGACCAGCGGCGGCTGGCGCACGCTCTTGCGCGTTCCCCACCAGCCCGCGGCCATCACCGCGGCGACGCCGGCGCCGATGCCCAGCAGGAGGACGACGGGATTGAACCGGTAAGGGATTTGCAGGACTTTCTCGGCCACGGCCCAGCCGACCGCCGAGGCGCCCGCCGCGGCCAGCAGTCCCGCCAGCAGTCCCAGCACGAAGAACTCCATCAGCTGTGCGGCGCGCACCTGCGCCGTCTGCGCGCCGAGCGTGCGCAGGATCGCGGTGTCGAAGCGGCGCTCGTCCTGCGTCGCGGCGATCGCCGCCTGCAGCACCAGGAGGCCGCCGAGCAACGTGAACAGGAACACGAACTCGACCGCGCGCGAGACCTGGCCCATGATGGTCTGCACCTGGCGCATGATCTCGGCGACGTCGATCAGGAGCACGTTGGGAAACGCGCGCACGAGTTCCGTCATCTTCGCCTCCTGGCCATCGGGCAGGCGGAAGGCGGTGATGAAGCTCTGCGGCAGCGGCTCGAGGATTCCCGGCGTGGCCAGCGCGAAGAAGTTGACCTTGAACGAGTCCCAGTCGACCTTGCGCAGGTTCGCCACCTTCGCGCTCACCCGCTGGCCGGCGACGTCGTAGGTCAGTTCGTCCCCCAGCTTGATCGCGAGCGCTTCGGCGATGCCGTCTTCGAGCGAAAAGCTGGCGCGCGCGGCCGCATCCCACCACGCGCCCGCGACGACGTGATTGCCCGGCGGCAGCGCCGCGGCCCACGACAGGTTGAACTCGCGCTCGACCAGGCGCTTGGCGCGCTCGGCCGGATAATCGGCGGCGCCCACCGGCCGACCGTTGATGGCGACCAGGCGGCCGCGGATCATCGGGCTGAACGCGTTCGCCTTGATCCCGTTCTCCTTCAGGAACGCCGCCAGCGGCGCGGTCTGCTCGGGCTGGATGTTGATCAGGAACTTGTTCGGCGAATCGGCCGGCAGGCCGGACTGCCAGGTGCGCAGCAAGTCCACGCGCACGACGGAGAGCAGCAGCAGCGCCATCAGGCCCAGCCCCAGCGCGCCGATCTGCAGGCACGAGGCGAGGGGCCGCCGGCGCAGGTTCGCCAGGCCGTAGCGCCAGCTGTAGCCGCGCTGCGGGAGCTTCTGGATCGCGCGCAGCAGGATCCACGCCACGCCCAGCGCCACGACCAGCAGCGCGGCCACGCCGGCGAGCATGATCAGTCCGGTCTTCGTGTCGCCGGCCTGCCAGAAGATCAGCGCGGCGACCACGCCCATGCCCAGCGCGTAGGCGAGCACGCCCGACGCGTTCGGCGCGCCCAGGTCGCGGCGCAGCACGCGCAGCGGCGGCACGTTCGAAAGCGCGATCAGCGGCGGCAGCGCGAAACCGAACAGCAAGGCGATGCCGATGGCGAACGCGGCGAACATCGGGCCCAGGCCCGGCCACGGCAGCGCGGTCTTGAACAGCGATTGCAGCAGCAGCGCCAGCACCTGCTGGCCGCCAAGCGCGACGACGCACCCGGCCAGGCTGGCCGCCACGCCAAGCCACGCGAACTGCAGCACGTAGAGCGCGAGCACCTTGCCGCGCGAAGCGCCCAGGCAGCGCATCACGCCCGCGGCGTCGAGCTGCCGCTGCAGGTAGCGCCGCGCGGCCAGCGCGACGGCGACGGCGGCGAGCAGCACGGCCACCAGTGCCGAGAGACCGAGGAACTTTTCCGCGCGCTCCAGCGTCGAGCGCACCTCGGGCCGCAGATCGCGGATGGTCTCGACGCGCTGGCCCGCGGCCAGCTTCGGCACGAGCCAGTTCCGGTACTGCTCGCTCGCGGCGCCCGCGAGCAGCAGCCGGTACGAGGCGCGATTGCCCGGCTGCAGCAGATTCGTCGCGGGCAGGTCGGTCATCGTCATCAGCAGCTTCGGCGACAGGCCGAGAAAGCCGCCGGAGACTTCGGGTTCCTGCTGGACGATGGCGGCCACGGTCAGCGCCGCGTCGCCCACCTGCACGCGGTCGCCGATTTTCGCGTCGAGGCGCGAGCGCAACCGCTGGTCGATCCAGATCGTGCCCGGGGCGGGAAAGTCGCGCGTCGCGCGGCCGGTCGGCACGGCCGGGTCTTCGAGCAGGATCTCGCCGCGCAACGGGTAGCCGGGCTCCACCGCCTTGACCTCCGCCAGCAGCGAATTCGCGTCGGCCTGCACCATGCTGTTGAAGCGGACGCTGTTGATCACGGTCAGCCCGCGCCGGTGCGCCTCGTCGCCGAACTCCCGGGGCAACGGACGGTCGCCGGACACCAGCAGATCGGCGCCCAGCAGCGCGTTGGCCTGCGAGCTCAGCGCGAGCTTGACACGGTCGGCGAACAGCCCCACGGTGCCGATGCTGGCCACCGCCAGCAGTAGCGCCGCGCCCAGCACGCGCAGTTCGCCGGTGCGGCTGTCGCGCAGCCAGTGCCGCCAGGCGAGCGCCAGCAGCTTGATCATGCGGACTCCGGGTCGCGGTCCGGCGGCGCTTCCTCGACCACGCGCCCGCCGTCCAGCCGGATCTGCCGGTTGCAGCGGCCGGCCAGCCCGCCGTCATGGGTGACCAGGATGAGCGTCGTGCCGTTGGCGCGGTTGAGTTCGAACATCAGGCCGGCGATTTCGCGTCCGGTCGCCGCATCGAGATTGCCGGTCGGCTCGTCGGCGAGCAGCAACGCGGGCGAGCCGGAAAACGCGCGGGCGATGGCCACGCGCTGCTGCTCCCCGCCGGACAACTGCCGCGGATAATGATGTGCGCGCGGCCCCAGGCCCACCTTGGTCAGCCACTCGCGCGCCGTGCGCTCGGGCTGCGCGGCGCCCGCGAGTTCCAGCGGCAGCATCACGTTCTCCAGCGCGGTCAGCGCGGGCAGCAGCTGGAACGACTGGAACACGAAGCCGAGCATCTCCTGGCGCAGCCGCGCGCGGGAGTCCTCGTTCAGGCTGTGCAGCGCCCGGCCCCGCAGCCAGACTTCGCCGGTCGTGGGCACGTCGAGGCCGGCGATCAAGCCCAGCAGCGTGGTCTTGCCCGAGCCCGACGCGCCGACGATGGCCACCGACTCGCCGGCGTCGATGTCCAGGCTCACCGCATCGAGTATGGTCAGCGGTGCGGCGCCGCTCTGGACGATCTTGGTCAATCCGCTCGTGCGCACGATGGATTCGGGGGTGGAGGCGGTCATGGGCGGGCGGGAGGAATGGGAGCTGAGCGATGGGAACGAATGACGAAGTGCGCGCGTCGAAGGCGGCAACGCTTAGAATGACGGCCTGACATGGATGCTCCCTATTGTAATCGACCGCATGGCCGCGCCATTGCGCAGCGTCTGATCGCGCGCTGCGGCCAATGGTTCCGCGGGTTCCGCGCTGCGCTGGCGGCAGCGGCGCTGCTCGCCCTCACTCCGGCCGCCGCGGCGCCGGCCGCGCCCACCGTGCTGGTCGTCGGCGACAGCCTCTCCGCCGGATATGGACTCACCACGGGCCAAGGTTGGGTCGATTTGCTCCAGCGCAAGCTGGCCGCGCAGGGCTTTGCGCACAAGGTCGTCAACGCCAGCATCAGCGGCGACACGACCGCGGGCGGCCGCTCGCGCATCGGCGCCGCGCTGCGCACGCACCAGCCGCAGGTCGTGGTCATCGAACTCGGCGGCAACGACGGGCTGCGCGGCACCGCGCTCGCGCCGGTGAAGGCCAATCTCGACTACATGGTCGAGGCCGCGCAGAAGGCCGGCGCGAAAGTGCTGCTGCTGGGCATGCGCCTGCCGCCGAACTACGGGTCGCGCTACATCGCCGAATTCGCCGCGATGTTCGGCGACGTAGCGCGCGCGCGCAAGGCGGCGCTGGTGCCGTTCATTCTCGACGGCTTCGGGGACAAGCCGGAGATGTTCCAGGCCGACCGCATCCACCCGACCGCGCAGGCGCAGCCGCTGATGCTCGACCTGGTGTGGCCGGAGCTGCGCAAGCTACTCCCGCAGCGCTGATGTCCGGCCGGCCTTCGAGCGTCGTCGGCATCGAACGCCTGGCGGAGTTCCCCGAGCGCATCGACGTGCGCAGCCCGGCCGAGTACGCGCTCGATCACGTGCCGGGCGCGGCGAGCCACCCGGTGCTCGACGACGCGGAGCGGGCGCGCGTGGGCACGTTGCACAAGCAGGACTCGGCGTTCGCCGCGAGAAAGGCGGGCGCGGCGCTGGTGGCGAAGAACATCGCCGCGATGCTCGAGTCCGCGTTCGCCAGCCGGCCCCGGGAGTGGCAGCCGCTTGTTTACTGCTGGCGCGGGGGCAAGCGCTCGGGCGCGCTCACCCACGTGCTCAACGAAATCGGCTGGAAGGCGGTGCAGCTCGAGGGCGGCTACAAGGCGTACCGGCGCCACGTCATCGACGAACTCGCGCGGCTGCCGCAGGCGTACTCGTACCGCGTGATCTGCGGGGTGACGGGGTCCGGCAAGAGCCGCCTGCTGCAGGCCCTCGCGGCAGCCGGGGCGCAGGTGCTCGACCTCGAGGCGCTGGCTCGCCACCGCGGCTCGTTGCTGGGCGACCTGCCGGACGCGTCGCAGCCCTCGCAGAAGGGTTTCGAATCCGCGCTGTGCGCGGAACTGGCGGCGCTCGACCCGACACGGCCGGTGTACATCGAATCCGAGAGCAAGAAGGTCGGCGAGATCCGCGTGCCGCAGAACCTGATCGAAGCGATGTGGCAGAGTCCCTGCGTCCGGGTCGAATCGACGCTGGCGCAGCGGCTGGCGCTGCTGCGCGCCGAGTATGCGCACTTCATCGCCGACCCGGAGGCGCTGCACGGCAAGCTCGCACACCTCACCCCCCTGCGGGGCGCCGCGGCGACCGCGCGCTGGCGCGCGCTGACGGCCGCCGGCGAATGGGATGCGCTGGTCGAGGATCTGTTGGTGGAACACTACGACCCCGTCTACCTGCGCTCGATCAAAGCGAACTACCCGCGCTTCGAGAGCGCTGCCGCGGTTGCGCTCGACGGCATCGCGCCTGCCGACTTCGCGGCGGTGGCCGCGCGGATCGTGGCCGCGGGGGCCGGATGAGCCCGCTCCCGTACAATGTGCATCATCGCGGCGGGCGCGCCCGCCGCCGGACGACCGTCGGGAGGCAACGCTGTCCATGAAACTGTTCACGCCCGGTAGGATCGTCGGCCTCGCCGTGCTGGCCGCGCTGGCCGGCGGCGGTTACTGGCTTCAACAGAAGAACACCGCCGAGGCCGCGAAACCGAAGTACCGGACGCAGACGCTGGATCGCGGGACGATCGCGCAGCGGATCAGCGCCAACGGCACGCTCAACCCGGTGACCGTGGTCAATGTCGGCACGCAGATCTCCGGCACGGTGACCAGGCTGCATGCCGACTACAACGCGGCGGTGAAAAAAGGACAGGTCCTGGCCGAACTGGATCCGGCGCTGCTCAAGGCGCAGATCGCGCAGTCGGAGGCGAACCGGCGCAGCATGCAGGCGACGTGGACGCTGGCAAGGTCCACGCTCGAGCGCAACCAGTCGCTGAAGAGCCGCGGCTTCATCTCCGATGCGGCGCTCGACACCGCGCGCAAGGACGTCGACGCGGCCGCCGCGCAGATCGCCGCGCTCAAGGCGCAGATCGACCGCGACCGGACCAACCTGTCGTACAGCGTGATCCGTTCGCCCATCGACGGCATCGTCGTCGACCGCACCATCGACGTCGGGCAGACCGTCGCCGCCAGCTTCCAGACCCCGACGCTGTTCAAGATCGCGCGCGACCTGCAGGCGATGCAGATCGACACCAGCGTCTCCGAAGCCGACATCGGCAACATCAAGCCGGGAATGCCGGTGGCGTTTTCGGTCGACGCCTTCCGCGACCGCGAGTTCACCGGCCGCGTGCGGGTGATCCGCCTGAACCCGACGGTGCAGCAGAACGTGGTCACGTACAACGTGGTGATCGACGTGCGCAACGACACCGGCTTGCTGCTCCCCGGGATGACGGCGCAGGTCGCCATCGTGACGCAGCGCCGCGACGGCGTGCTGCGCCTGCCCAATGCGGCATTGCGCTTCAAGCCGTCCGAAGACGGCGAGGCGAAGGCGCCGCCGGTGCCCACCGGCGAAAAGTCCGACAAGGGCCCGCGCGCGCCGGCGGGCGAGGCCGCGCCGCGCAACGGGCTGCCGGGCGGGCAGCCGGGCGCCGGTGGCATGATCGCCCGGCCCGGCGCATCCGATGGCGCCGCGGGCGAGGCGCCGGGACGCCCGGCTGGCGCCGGCCGCGGCAGCCGCGTCTACAAGCTCTCCCCGGCCGGCGACCTGGTTCCGGTCGCGGTGCGCACCGGCATCGCCGACATCCGTTTCACCGAACTGCTCAGCGACAACCTGCAGGAGGGCGACGCGCTCGTGGTCCGCGAGGTCTCCGGCGACAGGGGCGCCGCCACCACCGGCGGCCCCAACTTCCGGATGCGCTTCTTCTGATGTCCGCGGCAGCGCTGATCGACGTCGCCGGGATCACCAAGGACTATGTGACGCCGGGCGGCGTCGACGTGCCGGTGCTGCACGGGATCGACCTCGCCATCCGCCGCGGCGAGTTCGTCGCGATCATGGGCCAGTCCGGCTCGGGCAAGTCCACGCTGATGAACATCCTGGGCTGCCTCGATTCGCCGACCGCCGGCCGCTACGTGCTCACCGGCAACGACGTCTCCGCGCTGCGCGACGGGCAGCTCGCGGCCGTGCGCAACAAGACGATAGGCTTCGTGTTCCAGGGCTTCAACCTGTTGAAGCGGATGACCGCCCTGGACAACGTCGCGCTGCCGCTGGCGTACGCCGGCGTGTCGAAGCGCGAGGCGCGGCGCCGCGCGCGGGCGCAGCTGGAACGCATCGGCCTGGGCGAGTTCGCCGGCCGGCTGCCGAACCAGCTCTCGGGCGGCCAGCAGCAGCGCGTGGCGATCGCGCGCGCGCTGGTGATGGAACCGGCGCTGGTGCTGGCCGACGAGCCCACGGGCAACCTCGACACGCAGACCAGCAACGAGATCATCGACATCTTCGTCAAGCTCAACCGCGAGCAGCACATGACGGTGATCCTGGTCACGCACGAGCCGGACATCGCCGCGCGCGCCGACCGGCTGGTGCGGCTCAAGGACGGCGTGATCACCTACGACGGCCCGGCCGCCACCGGACCAAGCGGGGCCCGCGCATGAGCTTTTTCCAGGTGCTCGCCGAGGCGTTCCGCGCGATGGGCATGAACCGGCTGCGCACGGCGCTGACCATGCTGGGGATGATCATCGGCGTGGGCGCCGTCGTGCTGATGCTCGCGATCGGCCAGGGCGCGCAGAGCAAGATCAACGCCAGCATCGCCTCGATGGGCAGCAACCTGTTCATCGTCGTTCCGGGCTCGACCTCGTCCTCCGGCGTGCGCTTCGGCTTCGGCAACGCGCAGACGCTCACCGTGGCCGACGCCAACGCGCTGGGGGAGGTGCCGTCAGTGGCGACGGCCGCGCCGGTGGTGCTGGGCCAGTTCCAGCTGGTGGCCGGCAACAACAACTGGCGCACGACGGTGTTCGGGGTCACCGCCGCTTACTTCACGCTGCGCAGCTGGGATCTCGAAACCGGCGACATGTTCGGCGACGAGGAGCTGCGCACCTTCGCCCGGGTCGCGGTGATCGGCCAGACGATCGCCGCCAACCTCTTTCCCGACGAAGATCCGCTGGGCAAGACCATCCGCATCCGCAACAGTCCGTACACCGTCGTCGGCATGCTCACGAAGAAGGGCCAGAGCCTGGACGGCCGCGACCAGGACGACGGCGTGTTCGTGCCGCTGCCCACCGCACGCCAGCAATTGATGCGCAGCTCGTTCCCCGGCAGCGTCAACATGATCATGGCGCAGGCCAGGACGGCGGCGCAGATGCCGGAGGCGGAGTTCGAGATGGCCCAGCTGCTGCGCATCCGGCACCGGCTGCGCGAGGGCCAGGAGGACGACTTCAGCCTGCGCAACATGACGGCGATCGCCGAGACCGCGGCGGTCGCGGCGCGGGCGATGAGCCTGATGCTGGGCGCGATCGCGTCGATCTCGCTGCTGGTCGGCGGGATCGGGATCATGAACATCATGCTGGTGTCGGTGACCGAGCGCACGCGCGAGATCGGTATCCGGATGGCGCTGGGCGCGCGCAAGCGCGACATCCTGCTGCAGTTCCTGACCGAGGCCGTCGTGCAGTCCGTGTTCGGCGGCGCGCTCGGCGTCGCGCTGGGCGTCGGCGGCGGCTGGGCCGTCGCGCAGCTCGCGGAGATGCCGGTCGAGGTTACTGCAATGTCCATCGTCGTCGCGTTCGGCTTCGCCGCCGCGATCGGGATCTTCTTTGGTTTCTATCCGGCGAGGAAGGCCGCGCTGCTCCGACCGGTCGAGGCGTTGCGGTACGAGTGAGGGGGCCCTACGCGGCTGCCGCGAACGCGTCGAAGCGCTGGTGCAGGAACTGCCGCGCGCGGTGCAGCAGCACGTAGCAGTTCGCGCTGCTGACCTGCAGCCGCCGGCAGATCGCGCGGGTGTCCTCGCCTTCGAGTTCGCGCAGCACGAAGATCCGCGCGGCCTTGGGCGAGTACGCCTCGAGCTCGCCCAGCACCTGTTCGCACAGCTGCCGGCGCTCGTACGCCACGGCGACGCCTTCGCTGAGCGAAGCGTGTCCCGCCTCCGCCGCCCCGGCGCCCTCCTCGTCACCGGCGAATTCGGCGATCTCGTCCCAGGACACCGCCGGCCGGCGCTGCTTGTCGCGGATCAGGTCGACGATCTTGTGGTTGAGGATGCCCACCAGCCAGGTGCGCAGCGCGGACTGTCCGCGGAATCCGGCGCGGCCTTTCCAGGCCGCGATCACGGCTTCCTGGACCACATCCTCGGCGTCCGCCGGATCGCGCAGCTTCATCCGCGCCGCGCGCAGCAGGTAGGAACGGTGGCTGTCGAGCTGCGCGGCAAACGCGGCGGGGAAATCGGCGGCGGCGTGCTGGGCGTTCATGGTCGGTCCTCGCGGTGAAGATCGCGGCGCGGTGGTGCGCCGGTATGACTCGCATCGTAGGAGCGCGACGCCGACGCGACGCTGACAGCCGCATTACATTTTTGTAATCCACGCGCCGGGCCGCCGTGCCTATAATCGCCGGCAACCATTTCCCGCGAAGGCAACGCCATGCGTCTGCTGATCGTCGAAGACGAACCCAAGACGGGCGACTACCTGAAGAAGGGACTGACCGAGCACGGCTACACGGTCGAAGTCGCGCGCACCGGCGCCGACGGGCTGCACCTCGCGCTGGAGTCGGATTTCGACCTGATCCTGCTCGACGTGATGCTGCCCGGGCTGAACGGCTGGCAAGTGCTCGCGCAACTGCGCGAGAAGAAGGAAACGCCGGTGCTCTTCCTCACCGCCCGCGACCAGGTGGACGACCGCGTCAAGGGGCTGGAGCTGGGCGCCGACGATTACCTGGTCAAGCCGTTCGCGTTCTCCGAGTTGCTCGCGCGGGTGCGCGCGCTGTTGAAGCGCGGCAAGCCGGCGGGCGCCGATGCGCTCTGCGTGGCCGACCTCGAGATCGATCCCATCCGCCGCCGCGTCACCCGCGCCGGCCAGCGGATGGACCTGACCGCAAAGGAGTACGCGCTGCTGCTGCTGTTCCTGCGGCGCCAGACCGAAGTGCTCTCGCGCACCTTCATCGCCGAGCAGGTCTGGGACATGAATTTCGACTCCGACACCAACGTCGTCGACGTCGCCGTGCGGCGGCTGCGCGCCAAGGTCGACGATCCGTTTCACCGGAAGCTGATCCACGCCGTGCGCGGCGTCGGCTACGTCTGCGAGGCGCGGTGACACCGGACATGGCGGACGCGCGCGGGCGGCCGGGCTGGCTGTCCTGGAATTCGCTCACCGCGCGGCTGGGCGCGTTGTTCGCCCTGCTCTCGGCGGCGCTGCTCGCCGTGGTCGGCCTCATGCTCGTGCATGCGCTGGAAGCGGAATTGCGCTCGCGCGACATCGCCGAACTCACCGCCAAGACCGCGCAGCTGCGCGAGGCGTTGGGCGACTTCGAATCGGTCCCCGCGCTGCGCGCGCGGCAGGACGACTTCTTCGGCGCCGTGTACGACAGGGAGCGGCAGGCGATCGTCGTCGCCGACCGCGCGGGCCGCGCGCTGCTTGTCTCGCGCGAGCTCATGGTCCCGCGGGAACTGCTTACGGGTTTCGCCGGCCAACCCGGGCGCGGGCCGCAGGCGGTCGACTGGACGCAGAACGGGGACGACTGGTGCGCGGTGCTGGCCTGGGGCACGTTGGGCCAGCGCTCGATCGCCAGCGCGGCCGCCACCCCGGTGGTGCTGGTGGTCGCGCTCAACCGCTCCAGCACCAACCTGATGCTCGACCAGTTCTACCGACAGTTGATCCTGCTGCTCGCGGGTGGCGGCCTGGTCACGTCGGCCATCGGCTTTGCGGTCGCCTGGCACGGGCTGCGCCCGCTGCGGCAGATCGACGCGACCGCCAGCGCCATCACCGCCGACCGGCTGGCCGAACGACTGGACCTGGCGCGCGCGCCGGCCGAGGTGCAGCGGCTGGGCGCGTCGTTCAACGCGATGCTGGCGCGCCTGCACGAATCGTTCCGCCGCCTGTCCGAATTCTCGTCGGACCTGGCGCACGAGTTGCGCACGCCGCTGAACAACCTGCTGGGTCAGACGCACGTCGCGCTCTCGCGCCCGCGCGCCCCGCGCGACTACCAGGACGTGCTGGAGTCCAACGCCGAGGAACTCGAGCGCCTGCGCAAGATGACCGAGGACATGCTGTTCCTTGCCAAGGCCGACGAGGCCCGGACGCGGCTCGACTGGCAGACCTTCCAACTGCGCCACGAAGTCGACAAGGTGGCCGAGTATTTCGCAGTCGTCGCCGAGGACCGCGCGGTGCGGGTCGAGGTCACCGGCGCGGCGCCGGTCCACGCCGACCGGCGCCTAGTCCAGCGGGCGCTGAACAACCTGTTCGCCAACGCGGTGCGCCATGCGCCGCCCGGCACGCCCGTCCGGGTCCGGATCGATCCTGGCGACGACGGCGGCGTCCGGCTGGCGATCGCCAATGCGGGCCCGGGCATCGCTCCCGAACATCTGCCGCGCGTGTTCGACCGCTTCTTCCGCACCGATCCGTCGCGCCCCGATTCGGCGGAGAGCAGCGGCCTGGGTCTGGCCATCGTGCAGTCGATCATGCGCATGCACGGCGGGCTGGCGTCGGCCGCGAGCGAGGCGGACGGCCTCACGACATTTACGCTGCGCTTTCCGGCCGCGTCCGCGCACCCCCGTTGACTGCGGACCGGACGGGCTTGACAAAAGTCCGCTCATCCGATCTTGCCCCGCGATTCGTCGCCGGCCTGTGGAAAACCGGTGGACGAATCGGGGGCAACTTTTTTGCAACGGACTATCTGGATGATTTTGCTGGCGATTTTTCAAGCCGTTTCGGTGCACAAGAATATTTGTTTGCGCCCCTTGCCAACCTACCACGAATAGTGAAAAATCACCCCTAAACCACTATATCTTGTAGTTTTTCCGGCATAGCATTGCATCGCTCCCAAAGCCGGAGGCAGGTTTATTTTCAGGCGGAAAGTTCCGTCAGGGCTCGCAGTGTGCCGCGCAGTTCCATGGGGACGCGGCAGGGATACGAAGCCGCACTCACAACAAGACTTTGAGGAGAATCTCGATGCAAACCGCCGCTTCCCACGAACCCACTGCGCAACCGGCCCGTGCCCCGGCGGTCGCGGCGCCGCCGCCCGCCGCCAACGCCGACCCGCGCCTGGCGCAGTACAAGATCATCCGGCGCAACGGCGCCGTCGTGGGCTTCGAGCCGCAGAAGATCACCATCGCGCTGACCAAGGCGTTCCTGGCCATCTCCGGCGGCCAGGGCGCGGCCTCGGCGCGCATCCGCGAAGTCACCGCGCAACTCACCGAAACCGTAGTCGGCGCGCTGCTGCGCCGGAAGCCCGACGGCGGCGCGATTCACATCGAGGAAATCCAGGACCAGGTCGAACTGGCGCTGATGCGCCACGGCGAGCACGAGGTCGCGCGCGCGTACGTGCTCTACCGCGAGCGGCGGACCCAGGAGCGCGCCGCGCAGGCGCAGGCCCGCCACGCCGAGCGGCCCGCCGAAACCGTGATCAACGTCATCGAAAACGGCGCCGCCAGGCCGCTGGACCTCGCGCGGCTGACCGGGCTGGTGCACGAGTCGTGCGCGGGCTTGGGGCAGGACGTCGAACCCGCCAAGATTCTGCAGGCGACGCTGAAGGACTTGTACGACGGCGTGCCGATGGGCGAGGTGCGCAAGGCCGTCGTGCTGGCCGCGCGCACGCTGATCGAGAAGGATCCGGCGTATTCGCTGGTGACCGGGCGCCTGCTGCTCGATGCGATGCGCCACGAGGCGCTGGGCGAGGAGGCGACGCAGGCCGAGATGGGCACGCGCTATGCCGAGTACTTTCCGCAGTGCGTGAAGCACGGGATCAAGATCGGCCTGCTCAACGAGGCGCTGCTCCAGTACGACCTGAAGGCGCTGGGCGCCGCGCTCGTCCCCGAGCGCGACCTGCAGTTCGGCTATCTCGGCGTGCAGACCCTGTACGACCGCTACTTCCTGACCGACCGCAACGACCGCGCGGTCAACAAGGACGGCCGCCGCTTCGAACTGCCGCAGACCTTCTTCATGCGCGTGGCCATGGGGCTGGCGCTGAACGAGATCGACCGCGAGGCGCGCGCGATCGAGTTCTACAACGTGCTCTCGACGTTCAATTTCATGAGCTCGACGCCGACCCTGTTCAACGCCGGCACGCACCGCTCGCAGCTCTCGTCCTGCTACCTGACGACGGTGGCCGACGACCTCGACGGCATCTACGAGGCGATCAAGGAAAACGCGCTGCTCTCCAAGTTCGCGGGCGGCCTGGGCAACGACTGGACGCCGGTGCGCGCGATGGGCTCGCACATCAAGGGCACCAACGGCAAGAGCCAGGGCGTGATCCCGTTCCTGAAGGTGGTCAACGACACCGCGGTCGCGGTCAACCAGGGCGGCAAGAGGAAGGGCGCGGTCTGCAGCTATCTCGAGACCTGGCACTACGACATCGAGGAGTTTCTCGAACTGCGCAAGAACACCGGCGACGACCGCCGCCGCACGCATGACATGAACACCGCGAACTGGATCCCCGACCTGTTCATGAAGCGGGTGATGGAAGGCGCGGACTGGACGTTGTTCTCGCCGTCGGAAGCCGGCGACCTGCACGACAAGGTCGGCCGCGCGTTCGAGGAAGCGTACGTGCGCTACGAGGAAAAGGCCGAGCGCGGCGAGATGAAGGTGCACAAGCGGATACCGGCGCTGCAACTCTGGCGCAAGATGCTCTCGATGCTGTTCGAGACCGGGCATCCGTGGATCACGTTCAAGGACGCGTGCAACATCCGCTCGCCGCAGCAGCACGTGGGCGTCGTGCACTCGTCGAACCTGTGCACCGAGATCACGCTGAACACCAACGACCACGAGATCGCCGTGTGCAACCTGGGCTCGGTGAACATGGTCAACCACATGAAGAAGACCGGCGAAGGCGCCAATGGTGAATCGGTCCGCTTCGAACTCGACCTGCCGAAGCTGCAGGCGACGATACGCACCGCGATGCGCATGCTCGACAACGTGATCGACATCAACTACTACGCGGTGGCCAAGGCGCGCAACTCCAACCTGAAGCACCGGCCGGTGGGCCTGGGGATCATGGGCTTCCAGGACTGCCTGCACCTGCTGCGCCAGCCGTATGCGAGCAGCGAGGCGGTGGAATTCGCCGACCGCTCGATGGAGGCGGTCTGCTACTACGCGTACTGGGCCTCGACCGAACTGGCGCAGGAGCGCGGCCGCTACGCGAGCTATCCGGGCTCGCTGTGGGACCGCGGCATCATGCCGCAGGACACGATCCGCCTGCTGCGCGAGGAGCGCGGCGGCTACGTCGACGTCGACGAATCGGCGACGCTCGACTGGGACGCGCTGCGCGCCCGCGTGAAGCAGTACGGGATGCGCAACTCCAACTGCGTGGCGATCGCGCCGACGGCGACGATCTCCAACATCATCGGCGTGTCGGCCTGCATCGAGCCCTCGTACCAGAACATCTTCGTGAAGTCGAACCTGTCGGGTGAGTTCACGGTCGTCAATGAATACCTGGTCAACGATCTCAAGGCGCGCAACCTGTGGGACGAGGTGATGATCTCGGACCTGAAGTACTTCGACGGCTCGCTCTCGAAGATCGACCGCGTGCCGGCCGAGCTGCGCGCGCTCTACGCGACCGCGTTCGAGATCGACACTTCGTGGGTGATCGAGGCGGCGTCGCGCCGCCAGAAGTGGATCGACCAGGCGCAGTCGCTCAATATCTACATGGCCGGCGCCTCGGGCAAGAAGCTTCACGACACCTACACGCTTGCATGGCTGCGCGGCCTGAAGACCACCTACTACCTGCGCACGCTGGCCGCGACGCATGCCGAGAAGTCGACCGGCAAGGGCGGCGAGCTCAACGCCGTGTCGGCCAGCGGCGGCGCGGGTGCGATGAGCGCATCGACTAACACCGGCGTGGGCAAGGCCGCATCCGCCGCCGGCCCCATCGTGATGCCGTCGGCGTCCGACATCGCGGGGCCGGTGTGCATGATGAAGCCGGGCGACGCCGGATTCGAGGACTGCGAGGCCTGCCAGTAGGCGGCGCAACAGGGACCGGGACGGAGGCGGGGCAACATTTTTCCAATCCGTACTATTTCGAGAGGTGCAACATGGGACTGCTGAGTTTTATCAAGGAAGCCGGAGAGAAGCTGTTTAGCAAGGCCGAGGCGAAGACCGCGATCGCCGAGGCGCAGGCCGACCCGGCGGCGGAAGCGAAGGCCAAAGCGGCCAGCGACGCGGCGTCCGACGCGATCGTCACGTACATCCACGCGCTCGACCTCGACGCCACCGGGCTGCTGGTGACCTACGACGCGGTGGGCGGCGTGGTCACCGTGTACGGCGTGGCGCCCGACCAGGCGACGAAGGAAAAGATCGTGCTGTGCTGCGGCAACGTCGCCGGCGTCACGTCGGTGAACGACATGATGAGCGTCGACCAGAGCGCGCCCGAGGCGCGGTACTACACCGTGGTCTCCGGCGACAATCTGTCGAAGATCTCCAAGGCGCACTACGGCAATGCGAACGAGTACATGAAGATATTCGAGGCGAACAAGCCGATGCTCAAGCATCCGGACAAGATCTATCCGGGGCAGGTGCTGCGCATTCCCTGAACGAAAGCGACGGCGGCAGTTCGCGGCCCGCCGCCAGCTGGAAAGGGCTGGCGGGCCGGGCGGCGCGAAGCGCGGGAAGTTGTGCAATCGGCTGGGTTTGGAAACGGGCGGCACTTCTTGATTCAACCGGGAGGCAGGCATGGACGTGCAGATCCTTCGCAACAGAGTGCGCGGCGTGGTCTTCGCGCGGTATCTGGGTGACTACCGCGTGTGGCTCAAGTTCGACAACGGCCGCGAGGGCCTGATCGACCTGGAAGACGATTTGTGGGGCGACGAGCACGAGGCGCTGCGCGACCGCGTCCTGTTCTCGGAACTGTATGTCGACACCGGCAGGGCAACCCTGGCGTGGGACAACGGCTCGGACTTCAGCCCCGAGTATCTGTACAACAAACTGAGCCGGCTGCACTGAAGCCGTCCCAGTCGGTCAAGCCGGCCGCGATAACCAAATCAAGCAGTTCTGGAGAAGCCAATGTTGAGTTTCGATGATGACGTGATCGCGCAGCCGCAACCGCCGCGCCTGCCGCCCGAGAGCGGCCGCGGGCGGCACGGAGCGCCAGGCCTGCCGCTGCAGGAAGCCGTGCCGGCGTACGGCGCCGCGATGAGCCCGATCGGCGCGATGGCGGCGATGAACGCGGCCGACCTCTCCGGCGATCCGCGCGCGAATCTGGTCCACGACCTGGACGTGACGCGCCGCGAAGGGATGCCCGCGTACGCGCAGCGCTTCGCGCGCGTGAAGGTCGAGGACAAGCGGGTGATCAACGGCCAGGCCGACGTCAACCAGCTCGTCCCGTTCAAGTACAAGTGGGCGTGGGACAAATACCTGGCCGGCTGCGCCAACCACTGGATGCCGCAGGAAGTGAACATGCAGCGCGACATCGAGCTGTGGAAGAACCCGCACGGCCTGACCGACGACGAGCGACTGATCGTCAAGCGCAACCTGGGCTTCTTCGTCACCGCCGACAGCCTGGCCGCCAACAACATCCTGCTGGGCACGTACCGCCACATCACGGCGCCCGAGTGCCGGCAGTTCCTGCTGCGCCAGGCGTTCGAAGAGGCGATCCACACCCACGCCTACCAGTACATCGTCGAATCGCTGGGCCTGGACGAAGGCGAGATCTTCAACGCGTATCACGAGATCCCGTGCATCCGCGCCAAGGACGAGTTCCTGATCCCGTTCATCGACACGCTGACCAATCCGGAATTCAAGACCGGCACGCCCGAGAACGACCAGAAGCTGTTGAGAAGCCTGATCGTGTTCGCATGCATCATGGAAGGCCTGTTCTTCTACGTCGGCTTCGTGCAGATCCTCTCGCTCGGCCGGCAGAACAAGATGACCGGCAGCGCCGAGCAGTACCAGTACATCCTGCGCGACGAGAGCATGCACTGCAACTTCGGCATCGACCTGATCAACACCATCAAGCTCGAGAACCCGCACCTGTGGACGCAGGAATTCCGCGACGAGATCTCGGCGCTGATGAAGCGCGGCGTCGAGCTCGAATACGCGTACGCCGAGGACACGATGCCGCGCGGCGTGCTGGGCCTGAACGCGCCGATGTTCAAGGAGTACCTGCGCTTCATCGCCAACCGCCGCTGCCAGCAGATCGGCCTCGACCAGTTGTTCGCCAAGGCCGAGAACCCGTTCCCCTGGATGGCGGAGATGATGGACCTGAAGAAGGAAAAGAACTTCTTCGAGACGCGCGTCACCGAGTACCAGACAGGCGGGGCGTTGAACTGGGATTGAGCCTGCGCTGTACCTCTATAGTTCCGTGTACTTCACCGCCCGCCCGAACGCCTTCTCCACCGGATAGCGTGCCGCGTTGATGTCCATCTTGGTTCGCGCCGCGGTCGCGATTTCGATCCCCAGCCGGTCCGCGAGCCGGAGCAGATAGAGGAACGTGTCGCCGATCTCCAGCGCGACCGCCTGACGCTTTTCATCCGACAGTGCCGCAGTGTCCCCCGCTCCGGTCCACTGAAAGTGCTCGGCAACCTCCGCCGCCTCGATCATCAGCGCCATCGCCAGGTTCTTCGGCGTATGAAACTGTTCCCAGTCGCGCTCGGCGGCAAAGCGCCGCAGCGCGAGCGTGAGTTCTTCCAGTGCATCGGTGGCCATCGCTTTGCCGCCGTTCGGTGACAATTGGGGTCAGAGTAACCAATGTTTCGAAACAACGCACGAGATTAGTGCCTGCTCTGACCCCGATTTGGTCCCGAATTGCCAGATTGTCAAATGAGAGCGGCCCCGCCGGTTGGCGGGGCCGCATGTTGCCAGTCAGAGTTGAGCTAAGCCGCGATCAATAGCGGCCGCGGTCGTGCCCGCCGCGATGGTCCCGGTCACCGCGACGGTCCTGCTCGCCGCGACGATCGCGCCCGCCGTAGTTGTAGACGACCCGACCGTACGCCGGATAGTAGGGCCGGACATAGGCCGGCCCGGTCCGGTACACGACCGCGGGCGGGGCGTAGTAGGCGGGGGCAGTTGCGTAGTAGGCTGCCGGTGCGTAGTACGTCGACGGTGCGTAGTAGGTCGGGGCGGTGTAGCCGTAGCTGTAGCGCTGGCCAACGTAGCCGCCATCGTTGTAGCCGCTGTCGTAATAACCACCGTTGTAATACCCACCGGACCTCGCGCCTATGCTCGCACCGGTGACCGCGCCAAGCGCGCCGCCGACTACCGCGCCATGGTGGCCGTTGATGTTATGACCGACCGCGGCGCCGATGCCGAGGCCGATCAGCGCGCCCAGCACGGGGTCCGCGGAGGCGGAAGTCGAAAGGGTAGCCGTCGCCGCGGTAGCGGCCATGACTGCGATCAGCAAGGGTTTCTTCAGCATTGTGCATCTCCTGTCGTTTCGTCGGGTTGACGATCGAGCCGGAAGCGCAGCTGATGCGCATCATTTCTCCGGCTCCTGCACACCTTAACGCCTGCAGCCACATTGCGAGGCCCAGACCAACAAATTGTTACAAGCCGGCGGCTCATCCGCGCGCGCACCGGAGTGGCGTGCGGTCCACGCCGCCTGCCTGATGCGGGCCGGTGCAACAAGGATGCGGTAAGCTAACGCCCGCGCCCTCCCCACATGCCAGCCATTCCACCGCTTTTGAACAAGTTCAGCTGGTCCACCTTTGCCGGACTGTCGCCGGCCGCGGCCGAATCGCCGGCTCTGGGCCGGTTCGTGTTCCTGTCGCTATTGCTGCACTTCCTGCTGGTCGTGTTGTTCGGCAATACGACGGGAACCGGAACGGCGCCGGGCGCCTACCTGTCGATGCCGCTGGGCGTGCGCTTGCGGCCGCTGTCCGCCGAATCCGGCGCCGGCCTGTCGCTGGCGCCCGCGCCCGAGGCCAGTTCGCTGGGCGCCGCGCTGCTGCGCACGCTCACCGGCGCCAAGCAACAGCCGGCCCCACGCCGGCGCACGGAAACGCGGCCGGCGCCCACGGTTCCGCAGCGGCCGGCCGCGAACCGGGTGGAAGCCGCGCCGGAATCGCCGCCCGCGGCGCAGCCGACCCGCGACGCGGCCCCAGCTGCCCAGGCCCCGCCCGTCGACCCCCAGCCCGGCATGAATTTCAGCGCGCCCGAGGTGGTCGACCGGCCGCTGAAACCATCGTCCATCACGCCCCCGCCCGTCGAGCGTCCGCCCGCGCCGCCGGTCGATTTGCCCGCGCGCGACGTCCCGGTCCTCCCGCCGGCGCCTATCGAGCGCGTCATCGCGCCAAAGATCGAACAGCCCATCGTCCCGCCGACCGCGCCCGCACCGCGCGAAGTGCCCAGGACGCCGGCGCCGGCGGCCGAACGCATCGCGCCGCGAACCATCGAGCCGGCGCCCCAGCCGGCGCCAGTCCCGCTGCCGCGCGAAGTCCCTGCCGCGTCGGCCCCGCCGATAGCACCCGTCGCGCCGCCCAAGCCGGAGCCGCCCTTGCCGCCTGCCGCAGCACCCCCTCGCACCGAGACGCCCACGCCGGCGCCGGTCGAGCGGGTCGCGCCACCCGATATCGCGCCGGCCATCCAGCCGGCGCCTGCGTCAGGTGCCGGCGGCCGCGCCGCCGACCCCGGTCGAGCGCGTCGCGCCGCCCAGCAGCGAACGCGCGATCACGCCCCCGCCCGTCGAACGCGCCGTGCGCGACGCACCGGCAGCGCCGGCGGCCGCGCCTGCTCCGGCCGCGACGCCGCCGGCGGCCACACCCAGCGCATCCGCCGCCCCTGCGGCCCCGGCGGCACCCACCGCGACCCCTGCCGCGGCGGCGCCCGCCCCCAGCGGCCGCGATACCGGAACGCCCGCCGATCCGTCGCCGCGCCCGCGCGCCGGCATGCCTGACGGGCGCGACGACATCTTCCGGCCCCGGCCCGATGCGGCGGCGCCGGCCGCACCGCCCGGCGCCACGCCCCGGCTGAACCTTGACGCGGTGCGCCAGCGGGCGCGCGAGATCGCCACCGAGGGTTCGGGCTCGCGCGGGCTGCTGCCGCTGCAGATAACGGTGCCGGCCGAGCGCAAATCGAAGCTCGCCGAAGGCATCGAGAAGGCAATCAAGCCCGACTGCCGCAATGCGTATGCCGACATGGGCCTGCTCGCCGTCCCGGCGCTGGTCGCGGGCGCCGTCGCCGATGTCGGGTGCCGTTGGTAGGGCATTGGCGCGGGGGCTGCATTGGGCAACCCGCGCGCGCCATGTGCTGCGGCTACGGCGCCAGGTTCGTGCCGCAATTCGTGTTCAGATAGCTCTGGATCAGGGACCAGGTGCCGCGCGTGGGCGACGCGCCGACCGCGTTGTTGGTAACCGCCGTGCCGGTCAGTCCGAACAGCGCCCGGATCACCATCAGGCCGTCGGTCAGCGCGTCGGGCGTCAGGTTGCCATCGATATCCAGCGTGCAGCCGGTGGTCGTTGCCGGGTCGGTCTCGTACGCACCCATGTCGACGACGCCGCCGATCACCCGCGGGAAGCCGCTGCCGCGCTGGTCGGTCGTGAGTCCGCCGAGCACCGCTCCGCCCGTGTTGATGGCCGGACTGCCCGCGAGCAGCGCCATGGTGCGCGTTCCCGCCGCCCCCCCGTTGGCCGCCAGCGGGCTGACCAAGCTGCCGATGTTGCATTTCATTCCGGCTCCGCCGCAGAAACCCGCCGGCGCGCCGGCGGAGTTTTCCAGCAGCGAATTGGTGGCGGTGGGGTTGGGGATACCGAACCCAGGGGCGATGCCGACCAGATTGCCAGCCGCCGTGGAACCGGGCGCGCGCGCGCCAAGAACGGAATTCCTGACCGTGATGGCCGCGTTGCTGCCGTCGAACAGCGTGTTCGTCACGACCCCCGGATTTGGCTGGTTCGCCCACACGCCAACGTCGAACGCTTCTTCGTTCGCGCCGGTGTTGCGCGCGATCGTGCTGTGCTCGATCGCGAAATTGATACCGGATGGGGTGTTGGTGTTGGCATTCAACCGCACGGTGCCGCCGCCGCCGGCCGTGGCAACGTTCTCCGACACGGTCGAATTGCGCAGCGTGTAGTTGCCGTCCGTTTCAGCGAGCAGTGCGACGGCTCCCGGGCTGGTGTTGCCCGCAAACTCGGAGTTGGTCACCAGATACTGGCGGCCGGCGCCCCGGGCATTGAGCGACAGCCCGGAAACTCCGCTGGCCGTGGAGTTCTCCAGCACGCGAATCGAGTCGGCGGTGAACGCGCCGAGACCGAACACGGAAAACACGCCGTAGCCGCCGCCATTCGCGGTGCCCTGGGTCTGGTTGCCCTGTATCGTCACCCGCGTGAGCGTCGCGGTCGATTGCGCGGCAGTGGCGTCCGTCGCCGGCGATATCTGCCCGGCGCTGTTGCCCGACGCCACCGGGTCGCTGCTGACCAGCCGGAAGCCGCGCGCCCGGTTGAAGCGCACGCTGCTGTCGGTCATGGTCAGCGCCCCGGAACAGGTGACCCGGAAGCCGCCGGTGTTGGTCGCCACCGAGTTGCCCAGGATCCGCACGTTGTTGATGACCACCGGGCGCAAACGCGCGCCATTGCAGTTATTGCCAGTGAACGTATCGGTGAGCACTTCGAAGCCGCCGATGCGGCCGCGGTTGACGAAATTGCCGCTGACCTCGATGGAGTCGATGGTCACGCCACTCACGCCGTCTTCACCCACCGTCGACACGCCGAATCCGCCGCGCTCTTCGTTGGCCACATTGCCGATGACCCGGGTGCCGTTGTTGATCGTGACGCTGCCAAAAACATTGGTGATCAGGAAGCCGCCATAGCGGCCGGATCCGTTCCCCGTGAGCGAGGGGTTGTTCACGACAGGATCGATGCCGGTCGCCGCGTTGCCGACGAAGAGCGATCCCGAGATCACCACCGACGCAGCGTTCTGGATGACCATGGCGCCCTGGCGCTCCGCCGAATTGCCATTGAACAGCACGTTGGTCAGCGTCACGGCGCCGACCTTGCGGGAGCCAGAACCGAAGAACGCGGCGCCGTTGTCGGGACGCCGATTGTCCGTGGTGGGTCCGACGCCGGTGAACGGCGGCGTGCCGCGGACAGCGCGATTGCCCAGGAATTTCGAGTTCGCGATCGTGATGTTCGGGGCGACGGTTGCCGCCAGCACGCTGCCGGCGCCCAGCGCGCCGCCGAAACCGCTGTTCGTTGCCCCGCCAACGGATTCGCAATTCTCGAACGTGACGTCGTCGAGTTCCAGGCTCTCCCCGGTGAACATGCAGCCGGACGACAAGTCGATCGTGCGCCCGCGATAAAAGCGGACGCCGGTCATCCTGAACAAGAAGTCGGTGTTGTCGACGCCGTCGCTGACCACCAGCGGCCGCCGCCCATCGTTGCCCGCCACGTTGCCGTCGATCGTCAGTTGCGTCGATCCGGGGCCGGTGATGGTCAGCGGACGCGAGACCGCCAGCGCTGCAGTATTGGGGGACCCGTAGACTGCGGGCGCCTCGCTCATCGCCTTGCTGGCCAGCGTGATCGTGCCGGGGGTGCTCGCCAGGCCGAGCGCGGCATCGAAGACGATGGTGTCGGCGCCCGAGCCGGCCTCGCAGCCGAACAGCGCGCCGCCGACCTCGGCGCCCGGCAAAGGATCGAGATTGGCCGAGGCGATTGCCATGCGCAGCGTGCACTTGGCTGCGCCCAGCACCACCGGCGAGCCGCCGGCGTCAAAGATGGCGCCGGCGCCGTTCGGAAACACGTCATCGGCCAGGCTGTTGACGGTGATCGTCGCCGCCTGCGCCGGCGCAGCCAGAATCGCGGCGCACACTGTGACCTTCGCGGCCATGGCCGCGATCCGGCTGTTGTTCGCTTGCATGGTTTCTCCCTCTGTGCGTTGTTGTACTGGTGCCGTCGTGGGACTATCACACATTCGGCGACGCCTGCGCAACCGGGAAGAGAAAGATTTTCGGGTTCCGCGCCGCCAAACGTGACTACAATCATGTTGCGCGCGAGCGGGGGCGGCGTTCGACACGCGTCTCGACTGTCTTCTTGGGAAAATTCCAGTGCACAGCAGTTCCCGGCATTTCTTCGTATTTCTTACGTGCATCGTCCTGCTGATTGCGGTTGCCGCCCCTGCCGCGGCCATCACGGCGCCGCCGCCGGGCGCGGGCAAGGCGCAACCCGCCCGCATGGTCGACGCGCGGGTCAACTTCACCGCAGCGTTCCGTAGCGCGACCGCCGCGCGCGCGGGCACGGCCAGCGCGGCCCGCTCGTTGTCCGCCTCCGGCGCCGCAGCGATAGCCAGCGCGATCGCGGCGCGCGCCGCGACGCAGCCGGGCCTGCAGGTCCGACTGTCCAATCTCTCGGGCGGCCCCGAATCCATCCGCGACCGCACGGGCGCATTGACCGCGCCTGCCCCGGGCCGCAGTACCGAGGCCATCGTGCGCGGCTATCTGCAGCGGAACGGCGACCTGTTCGGACTCTCCGCGGCGGACCAGGCCGACCTGGTGGTGCTCGGCGACAGCCCCGGCGGCGCCAGCGGCCTGCGCATGCTGCGGCTGGAACAGCAGATCGATGGCCGGCCGGTGTTCCAGAGCGAGACCCGCTTCGTCGTCGATCGCGCTGGCCGGCTGATCAAGGGCGTGGGCCTGATGATTCCCCATGCGCGCGCACTCGCCGCCGCCGCCAGTGCCGCCAGGTTCATGGCGCCGGAGGCCGCGGTTGCGAGCCTTCTGGCCGCTGAGGGCAAGGCGGTCGATCCGGCTACATACACGATCACTGCGCAGAACAGCGGGCGCATCGAACTCAGCGGCGACGACGGCTACACCGCGGGCCCGATCACGGCCCGCCAGGTGCTGTTTCCGCTGGCGCCCGGGCTGCTGGTGCCGGCCTGGTCGCTGGTCGCGTTCACGACCGGCGAGCAGGACTGGTACGCGATCGTCGACGCCGAGACCGGCGACCTGCTCTGGCGCAAGGGAATCCGCGACTATGCGTCGGCGCACGACGCGCGGTTCCGCGTCTACGTGCAGGCCGACGGCGTCACGCCCGCCGACAATCCGGCGCCGCAGTCGCCGGCCACGGTGGCGCCGGGCGCCGGAACGCAGTTCCCCGAGATCGCACCGGCCATCGTCAGCATGCACGCGGCGATGGACTCGGCCGCCAGTCCCAACGGCTGGATCGACGACTGCCCCGGCGGCGTGTGCACCGCCAACGAGACGCAGACGCTGGGCAACAACGTGCTCGCCTGCCTGGACCGCACGCAGGGCGCAAACGCGAACATCTGCGACACCGATGCGGGCGGCGTGCTCGACGGCAACGGCCGGCCGACCGGCAATCCCGATGCCGACGCACGCGAGCGCGACTTTCTCGGCACCGCGCCGCGGGACTTCCAGACGAACTACCTGCCCGCGCCGCAGGGCGGGGATCCGGAAGCCGGCCAGACGCCGACGGGCGCCGGCGCCAGCGGCACGCTGCCGGTCGACCAGTTCCGCCGCGGCGTCGTCACGCAGTTGTTCTACGTCACCAACTGGTATCACGACAAGCTCTACCAGCTGGGCTTCGACGAGGCCTCGGGCAACTTCCAGCAGACCAACTTCAGCGGGATGGGGCTGGGCAATGACCGCGTGCGCGCCGATGCGCAGGATGGCAGCGGCACCAACAACGCCAACTTCGCGACGCCGCCCGACGGCACGTCCGGCCGGATGCAGATGTACCGCTTCACCGGCCCCACCATCGATCGCGACGGCAGCCTGGATGCCGAGATCGTCATCCATGAACTGACCCACGGCACCAGCAACCGGCTGGTCGGCAACGGCGCCGGCCTGAACTGGGATCCGGCGCGCGGCATGGGCGAGGGCTGGAGCGACTTCTATGCGCTCTCGCTCCTGAACAACACCAATGCGGACAACCCCGCCGGCCGATATGCCAGCGGCGCCTACGCGACGTACAAGCTCGGCGGCCTGCTGGACAACTATCTCTACGGCATCCGCCGCTTTCCGTACAGCACGGATCACGCGGTCAATCCGCTGACCTGGGCCGACGCCGATGACGTCACCAACGACCTCTCCGGCGGGATCGCAGCGGACCCGCTGGGCTTCAACCTGAACGGCGGCTTGGAAGTCCACAACAGCGGCGAGATCTGGGCGCTGACCTTGTGGGGGGTGCGCGCGCGCGTGATCGCCGACCCGGCCGGCGCCAACGGCGACGTGCCCGCCGGCAATCAGACGACGCTCCAGCTGGTCACCGACGGAATGAAGATGACGCCGCTGGATCCGACCTTCATCGATGGGCGCGATGCGATCATCGAGGCCGATTGCGCGACCAACGCCTGCGCCAACGAAACGTCGATCTGGGACGGGTTCGCCGATCGCGGCCTGGGCTACGGCGCCGCGGCGCCCTTCCGCGTTCAGCGGCGCTATGGGCGCAGCCAAACGGGCGATCGGGGAATCCTTCGTCCCGTACCTCGACGTGGCGAACGCGCTGACCGACGTCACGATCGACGACAGCGCATCCAACAACAACGGCGCGATCGATCCCGGCGAGGCCATCCGGATCGCGGTGAAGCTGACCAACCCGTGGCGCGCCGCCACCCGTGCGGTCGCCGGCGCCACCGCGACGCTGGCCACCGCCACCCCCGGCGTCACCGTCTACGACAACAGCGCCGACCTACGGCGCGATCGCCCCCGCAGGGAACGGCGCCGGGCGACTCTTCGCTTCACCGTGGACCCGTCAGTCGCCGCGGGCACCGCCATCGACTTCACGCTGAGCGAGGCTCCCAACATCGGTTCCACGACGGCCACGTTCCGCGTCCGCGTCGGCACCCGCACCGGTACCGACCCGGTGGTCACCTACACCGGCACGCCCAGCCCGCGCTGACCATCCTCTCCAACCGGCCTCGCGGCGTCTTTCATCAGATCAACATCGCCGACGATTACGAGATCGCCGACCTGGACTTCCGGATCGACAGCATCACCACCACCGCGGCCGGCGACCTGACCGCGATGCTGCGCTCGCCGCAGGGCATCGGCGTCGACCTGATCACGCTGATCGACGGCCTCAACGACCTGGGCGGCACCAGCATCGCCGGCATGGTGATCGACGACGACGTGCCGGCGATCGCCGCCAACGACATGGTGCAGGCCAACGCGGCGCCGCCGCCTTCACCAGGTCCTGGCTGCCGGCCCCTCGCCCTGGGCGGCGCTCGTCGACGCGGGAACTCCCGATCGGTGGGCAGCCCTGTCGCGCTATGACGGCATGGAGCACGCTGGGCACGTGGACCGCGCATGGTGGATGTCTGGTCGATCGCCAGCGGCGGGCGCGACGGCACGCCGTTCGGCGGCTGGTCGATCATCGTCACGCCGTGCGCTTCGACGTCGCCGGCTTCGCGCCCGGCGGTCGCGCTCGCGCCGCAAGACGGTGTTGGGCACGTTCCGGAAGTCGGCCAGGCGTCACCTACACCGTGACGCTCACCAACACCGGCACCGCCAACCAGGCCGACAACGCCGGCAACGAGTTCACCGACGTGCTGCCGGCCGGCCTGACGCTGGCCGGCGCGACGGCCTCCAGCGGCACCGCGCTGGCGACGGTGGGCACCAACACGGTCACGTGGAATGGCAGCCTGGCGCCGCTGGGTGGCAGCGTCGTCATCACCATCACCGCGACGATTAATGCCGGCACGCTGGGCACTACGATCAGCAACCAGGGCACGGTGGCGTACTGACGCCGACGCCAGCGACGGCAGCAACGAAGCGACACTGCTCACCGACGACCCCGCCATCGCCGGCGCGGCCGATCCGACGTCATTCGTGGTCCAGAACGCCAACCTGACCGGCACCAAGACCGTCAGCGGCGCGACGTTCGCGGCGGGCAGCACCGTCACCTACACGGTCGTGCTCTTCAACACCGGAGCGGCCGCGTCGCTGGACAACGCCGGCAACGAGTTCACCGATGTGCTGCCGGCCACGCTGGCGCTGGTGAACGCGAGCGCGACGGCCGGGACCGCGGTGGCCGCCATCGGGGCCAACACTGTGACCTGGAACGGCCGCATGGCCCGCCGCGAAGTGACCCTCACCATCACCGCCACGGTGAGTCGGGCCGCCCATCGCCACCGTGGTGAGCAACCAGGGGCGCGATCAGTTTTCGACGCCGACCTCCACGGCGGCCACGAGACCGCGCGGATCACCGACGACCCTGCCGTGGGCGGGCGACGCGCGACGGTGTCCACCACGCGCGGCGCGTTGACGGCGACCAAGACGGTCGTGGCCGCCACGCTGCGTCCCCGGCGGTTTCGGTGGCGTACACGATCGTGCTGGACGCAATTCGGCAACGCTCCGGCGCCGGACAGTGCCGGCAACGAATCCTCACCGACGTTGCCGCCAGCGGCTGGCGCCTCGCCAGCGCGCGACGCCCGGGCACCGCGGGCGGCCAGCCCCGGCACCAACACGGTCACCTGGAACGGCAGCGTTCCCGCGGGCGGCAGCGTCACCCTCACCATCGGCGCCACGGTGAACGCGAATGCGACCGGCGCCCTCAGCAACCAGGGCACCGTGCTCTATGACGCCGACCTCGACGGCAGCAACGAGACGACCGCCATCACCGACGATCCGCGAACCCCCGGCGCGGCGCCGGACGCGATGATCGTCTTCTGCAGGCGCGGGCGATACCGGCGTGCTCGGCATGGCGG
>JADKEV010000025.1 GCA_016717855.1 Betaproteobacteria bacterium | reverse complement strand
GCAACAATACCGACCCGCCGGATCACCTCAATGGGCAATCCAGGGTTCCGGCAACTTCCGGGAAGGGGTCCCGAATCTGCACCATGAATGGCAGTCCGGGATAGAAAAAGGCGGTGGTGGGCCGTGAAAGATTCGAACTTTCGACCTACGGATTAAGAGTCCGCTGCTCTACCAACTGAGCTAACGACCCGCCGGGGTACTGCGACAGAACTTTGTTGGTAGGCCGTGCGGGATTCGAACCTGCGACCAACGGATTAAAAGTCCGCTGCTCTACCAACTGAGCTAACGACCCACAAAGAGGCGCGATTATAGCGAAATCCATCGGGCCGGTCAAAACGCCTGGGCAATTCGGACTCTCAACACCCGCCTAAACAAGCCAGCCTTCCCCTCACATCCGATCGATCCGCCACTCCTGGTACTTCACCGCCGCCACGCACCCGCCGACGATGGCGAGGAACGAGAGGATGGAGCCTACGGCCAGCGTCGAGATCCCGGTCAGGCCTTGGCCGATGGTGCAGCCCAGCGCCAGCACGCCACCGAAGCCCATCAGCAGGCCGCCGACGATGTGGTTGACCAGGTCCTCGGTGTTGTTGAAGCCTTCCCAGCGGAACGTCTTCGTTGCCAGCGCCATCGCGGCGGCGCCGGCCGCGATGCCCAGCGCGCCCGCGACGCCGAAGGTCATGATCTTGGACTTGTCGGTCCAGAAGATCAGCAGTTCGAGCAGGTACGCGACGGGCGAGGTGAAGCTGTAGGATTCCGGCCGGCCGGAGTTGGTCGCGACGAACGCTTCCTGCAGCGTGTTCGGGTCTTCGGCCAGGTAGCCGATGTGGGCGCTGACGTACCAGCCGGCGACGATCACCGCCCCGACGACGAGGCCGCCGATCACGTATTCGGTGGTGGCGCGGAATTCGCGGTCCTTGAACACGAAGATCAGGAGCGCCACGCCGATCACCGCGGGCACCAGCCAGCGCGCGAGCGGCCCGGCCAGCCCCAGTCCGCCCAGCAGCGTCGGCAGGTCCTGCGCCCGCCCCAGGTCCCACCGCACGGCTTCGAACACGTTCACGCGCAGCAGCGCCAGCGCGCCGCGCAGTGTCATGTAGGCGGCCAGCGCCAGGAACACGATGACGATCAGCGACTTCAGGTTGCCCGCGCCCAGCCGGATCAGGGTGCGGCTGCCGCAACCGGAGGCGAGCGTCATCCCGAAGCCGAACAGCAGTCCGCCCGCCAGGTGCGCGAGCCAGATCAGGTTGTTGCTCACGTAGAGCGACTTGGAGAGGTCGATCTGCCCGGCGGCCCATAGTCCATTGGCGCCGAGGATCGCCACCGCGATCGCCAGCAGCCACATCCGCATCCGCCGCCATTCGCCGAAATTCACGACATCGGTGATCGCCCCCATCGTGCAGAAGTTGCAGCGCTGCGCGGCGGCGCCGAACACAAAGGCCAGCGCGAAGGCGAGCCAGGCGACCAGCGCGGGGAGGGACGAAGGGGTTTCCATGGCGGCAAATTATCGCATGTTAGGCAGCGCTTCCGCCCCGGCCACTGCCGTTCGCGGAGGCTTAACCCGGAGCACCAGCACCCCCCGTTAGTACCGCCATCACCGACCCATCACGCAAGGAGATCCGCCATGCGCCGCCCCGCCCAGATTCGCCGCCTGCTCGCCGCCGCCCTCTTCCTGAGTCCGGTCCTGGCGGCCGCCATCCCGTTCGACGTCCAGGTCTACGACCGGACCGAAGCCCGCTATCTCCCCACCTACCAGTTCGAAGGCCGCACCTACGTCGTCGGCAAGCCCGGCAACGAGTACTCGCTGTCGCTGCGCAACCAGGGCGGCGAACGGGTGATGGTCGTGAGCAGCGTCGACGGCGTGAACATCGTCACCGGCCAGACTGCCGGGGCGCTGCAATCCGGTTATGTGCTCTCGCCCTGGCAGACCACCGAGATCAGCGGCTGGCGCAAGAGCCTCTCCAACACCGCCGCGTTCTACTTCACCGACCACGGCAACTCGTACGCGGCGCGCACCGGCCGGCCCAACGACGTCGGCGTCATCGGCGTCGCGGTATTTCGCGAGCGCCAGGCGCAACCGCCCATTCGGCCGTACAAGCCGTCGAACGAAGGCCGTTACGAGTCCTCCCCGTACTCGCCGAACGAGTCGGCCGCGCCGCAGCGGGATCGCGCCGATGCGGCGCAGAGCATGCCATCCGCGCCGGCGGGCGCCGCATCGAGCGAATACGCGCAGCGCCAGGAAAAGCGCCTGGGCACCGGCCACGGCCGCATCGAACAGAACGAGACCCGCTACACGGACTTCCAGCGCGCGTCGAACACGCCCGACCAGGTGATCACGCTGTACTACGACACGTATTCGAACCTGCTGGCGATGGGCGTGCCGGTGTGGCGCGACGGCGGCCCGCGTTACTCGTACAAGCCCCAGCCACGGCCCTTCCCGCGCGACCCGACGCTCGGTTTTGTCCCGGACCCGCGTTGAGCGCAAGCACCTGGCCACTGACGTGGCCGGCGGAAGATGTCCTGCCCGGCGGAACGCGAGTTCCCGGCCGGGCAGCGCCGCGCCGGAAGGTTGCGGCACGCGGCATTGTTGCGCATACTGCGCTTCCGATGCCGAGCACCCGATCTTCCGACGCCGCCGATGAGGACTTGATGTTGCGCTACGCGGCAGGCGAGGTCGCCGCGTTCGAGGTTCTCTACGGCCGGCACAAGGGCGGCGTGTTCCGCTACCTGTTGCGCCACGGCGCCGGCAACGCTTCCGAAGAACTCGCGCAGGACGTCTGGGCCAGCCTGATCCGCGTCCGCGTGCAATACCAGGTGACCGCCAAGTTCACGACCTGGCTGTACCGCCTCGCCCACAACCGGCTGATCGATTTCTATCGCGCCGAAGGCCGCGCCGAATGGGTGTCGCGCGACGCGGACGACGGCACCGACGACATCGTCACCGCGTTGCCGGGGCTGCGCACTGCGCAACCCGAGGTGCAGGTGGAATCGAACAACATCGCCGACCGGATGCGCGCCGCGATCGCGTCGCTGCCGGAAGCGCAGCGCGAAGCCTTCCTGCTGCAGCAGGAGGGGGGTCTGTCCGTTGCCGAGATCGCGGAAGCCACGTCCGTTCCGGAAGAAACCGCGAAGAGCCGCCTGCGCTACGCGATCAACAAGTTGCGCGCGCAACTGGAAGACTTGCTGTGAAACACGACCCCGCCTCCGCCCAGGACGAGCTGCGCCTCGCCGCGCTGTACCAGGTGCACATCGCGAGCGCCGAGCGGCCGTCGGCTGAAGCCGATGCGCGGATCCTGGCGCTTGCGCGCGAGGCTGTCGCGAGCGAGTCGCCGGTACGGACATCGGCGAAGCCTGCGGCGAGCGGATGGAGGTCGTGGCTGGGGTCGAGCTGGTTCGGGCCGGGGTTGGCGTTCGCGACGATCGCTTCGCTGTCGGTGGTCGTCGTGTCGCTGATGCCGAAGGAAGACATGTCGGTCGAGCGGGCGGTCATGCAGGCGCCGAGTGGGGCGGGGGATGCGGCGTCTGCTTCGGTGACGGCGGATGCGGCGAAGGTTGCGCCCGTGCCCTCACCGGCAACTCCCGCGCCCACGACGGTCGCAACGTCCGCGGCTTCGGAACCCCGCGCGCAAGTGGCGCCGGTTGGCCAGTCCAAGGGGAAGCTCGCGCAGTCGTTCGAGCCGGCGCGCGAAAGACAGCGAGCCGAGAGCGCGCCCGCCCGGAGGGCCGACCTGCCCAATCCGTTCCCTGCGCAGGCACCGTCGATGAACGACATGGCGGCGAAGAGGGTTGCGCCCAGCACTCCGTCGCCTGCGGGACCGGTCGCCGCAGGCGCGGCAGTGCCGGTCACTGCCCCGCCCGCGGCCGTGCCGGGACCCGCCGCGACGCCGTCCGCACCGACCCTCACCTTGGCTCCGCCTCCTGCGCCGTCCGCACCGACCCTCACCTTGGCTCCGCCCCCTGCGCGGTCCGCACCGTCCGTCGCTGTCGCGCCGCCTCCCGCACCAACGCCCGCCTTGCGCGCGGCGCCCGCCGTCTCGGCGGAAGCCGGCGCCGCGCCGCGACTGGAAAAGCCCTCGCTGCAGAGCGCGCCGGTCGAATCGCGCTTGCTGCCCGGCCAGGCAATCCCCGAAGTGCGCGATTCGGCGCCGACCTATCCGAACGAAGTGCAGTCTTCGATTCCCCTGCCCTACACGTATGCGACGCCGCGCGCGGCAGCGCGGGACGCTGCGGCGGCCGGCGGTGCCGGTTCCTCTGCCGGACCCGCCGCCGGCTCAGTGGCCGGTTCAGCGGCTGGCAGATTCGCGCAGCCGCAGCAATTGGCCGCCGCGCCCCCGCTGCGCGACCCCGTGGAGTGGATCAAGGCAATCCAGAAACTGCGCGCAGAAGGCAAGTCCGGGCAAGTGCTGAAGGAACTCACCGAATTCCGCCGGCAGCATCCGCGGTATCCGCTGCCCGACGAGTTGAAGAACCTCAAATAACACCCACGCAAGAAAACTCGTAGGATGGGTGGAGCGAAGCGATACCCATCATCGCTCTTCGAAGAACCACCCCTCACCCCGGCCCTCTCCCCGCACGCGGGGAGAGGGAGGGTCCTGAATCATCGCGGGAGCCCCAATCCCATCAAGAACTTCCTGATCGGCGCCGGCAACGCCGCGCCGCCGGCGTCCATCAGCGGCAGCCACAACAATCCGGGTTCCTCGGCCCGCGCGTTCCACGAGAGGACGGCGCAGGGCTGCGGTGTGATCGTCAGATGGAAGTGCGTGAAGCCATGCTCGATCACGTCCAGCGGTTTGTCCGCGCGCACGCTGGCCGAGAATCGCGTCGCGCAGTAGCGCGCGGCGTCAGCGCCTGCGGGCAGTTCCGGAAGACTCCACAGCCCGCCCCAGATGCCCAGCGGCGGGCGCCGCTCGACCAGCACCGCGTCGTGCCGCAGCAGCAGCAACAAGGTCGCGTCGCGCCGCGGCACCGTCTTCCTGGGGCGCGGTGTCGGCAGCGTATCGATCCTGCCTGTCCGCAGCGCCACGCAGTCCGCGGCCAGCGCGCAGTCGGCGCAGGCCGGCCGCGTGCGCATGCACACGGTCGCGCCCAGGTCCATCAACCCCTGCGTGTAGGCCTCGACCTGCGTCGCGGGCAGCCGCTCTTCCGCGATGGCCCACAGCCGCAACTCGATCTTGCGCTCGCCGGGAAAGCCTTCGACCCCGGCGTGCCGTGCCAGCACGCGCTTGACGTTGCCGTCGAGGATGGGCGCGCGAACGCCGAAGGCGAACGCGGCAATCGCGGCGGCGGTCGAGCGGCCTATCCCCGGCAAGCGGCCCAGTGCTTCGATGTCGTTGGGAAGTGTCCCGCCGAATTGGTCCATCAATTCCTGCGCGCAGCGATGCAGATTGCGCGCCCGGCTGTAATAGCCCAGACCGCTCCACTGCTCCAGCACGCGCTCGAGCGGCGCGGCGGCCAGCGCGGGCAGGTCGGGAAAGGCGAGCAGGAAGCGCTGGTAGTAGGGGACCACGGCGCTCACCTGCGTCTGCTGCAGCATGATCTCGGAGAGCCAGATGCGGTAAGGGTCGGTCGTGTTCTGCCAGGGCAGGTCGTGACGCCCATGCACGCGCTGCCAGTCGATCAGCCGCGAGGCGAACGACGGAGCGGTAGTCGATGTAACGACGGTGCGGGCCGTCGTGGCCTCAGGCGAAGCTGCGGGCGCGGCGGCCCGTTTGCGCACGGCAGCCCGCCCACGTCCGCGCGCTAGCGCGCGCCGGCGAGGCGCTTCCGGGCGCGGTCTGCGGCTTCCGAGGCCGGATAGCGCTGCACCAGATCGTCGAGCGTGCGCTTGGCGCCGGCCGTGTCGGCGAGTTCGATCTGCGAACTCGAGATATTGAGCATAGCGTCGGGGACCTTCTGGCTGTCCGGATAGGTATTCATCAGCTGCCGCTGGCTGGCGATCGCTGACCGGTAGTCCTTCAGCGCGTAGTGGGCATTGCCTACCCAGTACTGGGCCGACGGCGCCAGCGGGCTGCGCGGGTAGGTCCGAACGAAAGCCGTGAAGCTCTGCAGCGATGCGCTGTAGTTGCCCGACTTGAACTGATCCAGCGCCGCGTCGTACGCGCGTTGCTCGCCGGTGACTTCGGCGCCCGGCCGCGGCGGCACGCCCGGCGCGGCGGCGACCGCGGGTGCCGGACTCGCGCCCGGCACGAACTGCCCGAACTGGCCTGGCGGCGTGACTGCGGCATCTGTGGCGCCAGGAGCGGCGCCCCCCGGGGGTGGCAGCACCACGGTGCCCGGCGCCGGCGCTGCTGCGGCCGCGGCGGCTGCAGCAGCGGCGTTGGCCGCGGCCGTGGCGGCTGCAGCAGCGGCTGCGGCAGCCGCCTGCTGCTGCGCGGTTTCCACTTTGCGCAGCCGCGTGTCGAGGTCGATGTACAGATCGCGCTGGCGCTTCTGCGTCGACTCCATTTCGTTGTTCAGCACTTCGTTCTGGCCGCGCAGTTTCGCAATCTCGGACTTCAGCCCTTCCACCTGGGTGAAGAGGTCGAGCAGGCCCTGGCTCTTTATCGTCGCGTCGAGTTCCGCGATGCGCGCGTCGAGCTGGCGGTTGACTTCCTCGATGCGGCGCTTGGCTTCGGCCACCTGCCGGCGCGCTTCTTCGTCGTCGAACATCCCGGCCTGCGCGGCCGTGCTCAGCAGAACCAGGGACATCGCGAACGGGATCAGTCGGCGCATGGGTTGCTCAAGCAAGGTCAATTGATTCGACGCAGGTCAGCGCGGCCGCGCCGGCTCCTGACGCGCGGCACGCGCTGCGGGCCGTCATTCGCCCTGGTACACCAGGTCGCTGCGGCGGTTCTCGGCATATGCCGCTTCGTCCGTGCCCGGGTTGCGCGGCTTCTCCTTGCCGAAGCTGATGGTTTCCATCTGCGCTTCCTGGACGCCCAGGATGCCCAGCATCTTCTTGACGCTCTCGGCGCGCTTGTGCCCCAGCGCGAGGTTGTACTCGCGGCCGCCGCGCTCGTCGGTGTTGCCCTGGATGATGACGTGCGTGGACCGGTTGTCGCGCAGGTACTTGCCATGGGCTTCGATCAGCGGCTTGAATTCGTCCTTGACCACGAAGCTGTCGAAGTCGTAGTACACCGAACGCTTGGAGAGGATGCTGGCCGGATCGTTGAGCGGCGTGCGTCCCGCCGCGCCGCCCTGTGCCCCGGAAGCGCTGCCGCTGCCGCTGGCGCTGCCGCCACCCGGGCCGATCGGCGAGCCCGCCAGTCCGGAACCACTTACACCGCTGGACCCGGCACCGGGAGGCGCCGCGCTGCTGGCCAGCGGATTGCGATCATCGACCGGCGCGGCGCTCTGGTCGGCGGGTGTGGAGGAACAAGCCGCGAGCACGACGCTCATTGCGGCAACACAGAGTAGTCTTTTCATTGTGGTCTCCTATTTTCCGAGCGGGCCCCAAGCGGGCTCGCGGACGTCGCCGCCGACGGCGGACGACAGACGTTGCTTGACACGACCGTCGCTGGAAACGGCGGCCAATATACCACGCCCCCCCTGGCCGGATGCGTAGAGGATCATCCGGCCATTGGGCGCGAAACTGGGACTCTCGTCGTTGCCGCCCTGCGTGAGGACTTGCACCTGGCGGCTCGCGATGTCCTGCACCGCGATGTTGAAACGGTTGCCATCGCGCTTGAGGAAAGCGAAGCTCTTGCCGTCGGGCGCGTGGCGCGGCGTCGTGTTATAGCTGCCGTCAAAGCTCACGCGCTCGACCGCGCCGGTCGCGAGCGTGAAGCGGTAGATCTGCGGCGACCCCCCGCGGTCGGAGACGAACAGCAGCGACGCGCCGTCGGGTGCGAAGTTCGCCTCGGTGTCGATGGCGCTGCTGGTCGCGATGCGCTGCGCGCCGTTGCCGTCGGCGTTGATCAGGTACATCTGCGAGTTGCCGTCCTTGGTCAGCGTCACGACCAGCTTCCGGCTGTCGGGTGACCACGCAGGCGCCGAGTTGTTGCCCTTGAAGTTCGCCAGCGCCTGCTTGCGGCCGCTCGCGAGGTCCTGGATGTAGACCACCGGCTTGCGGGCCTCGAACGAGACGTACGCGAGCCGCGTGCCGTCGGGCGACCACGCGGGCGAGAGCAGCGGCTCGTCGGAGTTGACGATGGTCTGCGGATTGTAGCCATCGGCATCTGCAACCTGCAGCATGTGGCGGCGGCCCTGCTTGACGATGTAGGCGATCCGCGTGCTGAACACGCCCTTGTCGCCGGTCATGGCTTCGTAGATCACGTCGGCGATCTTGTGCGCGACGGCGCGGAACTGGCCGGGCGCGACGTTGTAGCTGAACGCGGTGATCTGCGTCTGCTTCACCGCATCGAGCAGGAAGAAGCGCACGTTGACCAGGCCGGGAGCCGTCTGCATCATGCTGCCGACGACGATGGCTTCGGCGCCGCGCGCGCGGAACTCCGGATAGCGCACGTCCAGCGGGTTCGCGGGTCGCGCCGCGCCCGCATCGACCAGCTTGAACAGGCCGCTGCGCTGCAGGTCGGCGCCGACGACGCCCGTCACGCCCAGGGGAAACTCCGCCTCGCCGGCGAAGGGGACGATGGCGATCGGCGTCTGCGTCGCGCCGCCGCCGATGATTTCGATGGTGAGTTGCGCGTGCGCGGAAAGCGCCGCCAGCAGGGCAATCGCCACGAGGATTGCGTCACGCGCACGCTGGAACCACCGCTTCATACCACTCCGTTTCACGAATGAACTACCAGCCGCGCCTGGGTTGCCCGACAATGCCCTCGCCCGCGCCTCGCCGTCTGTACGCTCGCACACAGCGGTGTTGAGTGGGTGGCCTTGCGTGGGGGGGGGGGGGCCGGGGGCCCCCCCGGCGGCCCCCCCCCCCCCCCCCCCCCCCGCCCCCGCCCCCCCCCCCCCCCCCCCCCCCCCCCCCCCCCCCCCCCTCCCCCGGCCCGCTAACGGCGCGCCGCCCGAAAAAGGTTCATCGCGGCTGCGCCGAAGGCACGACGCCGAACCGCGACTCCAGTTCGAGCGCCGCGCGCTGGGCGTCGCTGCGCGATGCATAGGGACCCAACTCGACACGGAACATATTATCGCGCGCCCTGATGCGCGGCGCATAGACAATTTCGCCGCCACTGTTGCCGCTGCCCGACAATTGGAACTCCATCAGCGCCAGATAGTTCTCCGCATTGTCGAGATTGGAGAAGGCGCCGAGCTGCAGGAAGAGCTGTCCGTCCTCGGTGCGCAATGGCACATTCCGTTCAATGCCTGCCGCCGGCGATGTTTGTCCGGCCAATTGCGCGGGCGCCACCGGCTGCACCGCTCCCGTTGCCTGCGCAACGCCGGGCAGCAGCAGCGCGGCCGGTGCCGGCGCGCGCGCGGCGAAGAGGCCCGGCGCATCGGGCAGGACCGCCTCGACTTCCACCTGCGCGCTGCCCTGGTTCACGTAGCCGAGCTTGAACGCGGCCGCGTACGACAAGTCGATCAGGCGGCCATGCAGGAACGGCCCGCGGTCGTTGACGCGCACGACCACGCTTCTGCTGTTCGCCAGGTTGGTCACGCGGGCGTATGAGGGCAGCGGCAGGGTCGGATGCGCGGCGGTCATCGCGTACATGTCGTAGTTCTCGCCGACCGACGTGCGCCGCGCATGGAATTTCCGGCCATACCACGTCGCGATCCCGCGCTCCCGGTAGGGCCGCAACTCGGTCGCCGGGACGTAGTCGCGACCGAGGACCGTGTAGGGCCGGTTGGCGAAACGATGCAGCGGTTCCCAGCGCGGCAGCGCATCGGCCAGCTGCTCGAGATTCGGCGGCGGATTCGCGCCGGGACCGTCGTCCGCATAGTAGGCTCCCGGCCGCGGCGGAGACGGCGCCTTCCCCTCCGGCGCCGGCCTCGACGCGCAGCCGGCGAGAAACGACGCGAGCAGCAGCCCGCAGACGACAACGACGTCGCCTCGCGCGGGGGGCGGGGAGACGCGTGTAGCGACCATCAAGATAGGGTCAGACCCTTTTGTTTCCATCGACGGGAAGCGCCGGAACAAATCGTGGTGTGTCCCCTATTCTGAGCAACATGATGGGTATCGCTTCGCTCCACCCATCCTACGGCATCTCGAACTGCGCAGTCATCAGGTTTTCACCAGCTTGCGATTGGCGTGGATGCTCATCAGGATGCCGAGGCCGAGGAACAGCGTGACCAGCGCGGTGCCGCCGTAGCTCATCAGCGGCAGCGGGATGCCGACGACCGGGAGGATGCCGCTGACCATGCCCATGTTGACGAAGGCATAGATGAAGAACATGAGCGTGATCGCCCCGGCCAGCAGGCGCGTGAACAGGGTCGAGGCGCTGGCGGTGATGACGAAGCCGCGCGCGATCAGCATCAGGTACAACGCGAGCAGGATGATCCCGCCCAGCAGGCCGAACTCCTCGCCGTAGACCGCGAAGATGAAGTCGGTGTGCCGCTCGGGCAGGAAGTCCAGATGCGTCTGCGTGCCGTTCATCCAGCCCTTGCCCAGCACGCCGCCCGAGCCCAGCGCGATGGTGCTCTGGATGATGTGATAGCCGCGGCCCAGCGGATCGCGCAGCGGATCGAACAGCACCAGCACGCGTTCGTGCTGGTACTCGTGCAGGTACGGCCAGACCACCGGCACCAGCGCGGCGAGCGCCAGCGCGGCCGCGACGATGATCTTCCAGTTGAGCCCGGCGAGATACAGGACGAAAAAACCGGACGCGGCGATCAGCAGCGCCGTGCCCAGGTCGGGCTGCCGGGCAATGAGCCCCACCGGGATCAGGATCAGCACGGCGGCCACCGCGAAGTCGACCAGCCGGATCGTCGCCCCCTGCCGGTTGAAGTACCACGCGAGCAGCAGCGGCACCGCGATCTTCATCATCTCCGAAGGCTGGATCCGCGTGACGCCCAGCGACAGCCAGCGCCGCGAGCCGTTGACGACGGTGCCGAACAGCGCGACGCCGATCAGCAGCAGCACACCAACGGCGAACAACGGCACGGCCCAGCGCATGTAGTGCTGCGGGGTGACGTTGGCCGCAACCCACATCACCGCCAGCGCGAACACCAGGTTCAGCGCCTGCCCGCTCACCCGCGCGGCGCTCGCGTCGGTGGCGCTGTAGAGCACCAGCAGGCCCAGCCCGGCGATGGCGAGCGCCGTCCCCAGCAGGAAGCCGTCGATGCGCCGGACCAGCAGGCCGGCGACGGTCTTAATCAGATTCGTCATCGACGGGCGGCGGGAGCGCGGGTGCGGTGGGCTTGGCGATCTTGCCGGTCAGGAAGTAGTCCATCACCTGCCGCGCGATCGGGGCGGCGGCGGCCGCGCCGAAGCCTCCATTTTCCACCAGCACGGACAGCGCGATCCGCGGCTGCTCCGCCGGGGCGTAGGCGATGAACAGCGCGTGGTCGCGCAGGCGCTCGCCGACGCGTTTGGCGTCGTACTTTTCGCCGCGCAGGCTGTACACCTGCGCCGTCCCGGTCTTGCCGCCATTGGTGTACGCGGCGCCGGCGAACGCGCGCGCGCCGGTGCCTTCCTTGTTCACGCCGACCAGCGCAGCCTTCACGGTCTCCCAGTGCTCCGGCTTCATCGCGATGGTGTGGGACGGCGACGTGTCGACCATGGTCACGCTGCCGGTCCTGGTGTTGTGGATCGACTTGACCAGGTGCGGCTTGTAGGCGACGCCGTTGGTGGCCACCGTGGAGATCGCGTGCGCGAGCTGCAGCGGCGTGTACGCGTTGTAGCCCTGACCGATGCCCACCGAGATGTTGTCGCCCAGGTACCACTTGCGGTGTTCGTCGCGATACTGCTTGCCGGCGAAACGCTGGCGCTTCCACTCGCGGTTGGGCAGCACGCCGGAGAGCTCGCCCTCGATGTCGATGCCGCTTTTCTGGCCGAAGCCGAACAGTTTCATGACGCCGGCGAGGTCGTCGATCTCCAGTTCGCTGGCGAGCTGGTAGTAATACGTGTCGCAGGAGACGACGATCGACTTGTACATGTCGACCCGGCCGTGGCCGCCCTTCTTGTCGTCGTTGAAGCGGTGGCCGCCGGCGAGGACGAAGTAGCCGGGATCGTTGATGGTCTGCTGCGGCGTGCGCTTGCCCAGATGCAGCGCGGCGAGCGCCATGAACGGCTTGAACGTCGATCCGGGCGGGTACGCGCCGCGCAGCGGCCGGTTGAGCAGCGGCTTGTCGGGCGATGTGTTGAGCGCGTCCCAGTTCTGCGGATCGATGCCCTCGACGAACAAATTGGGGTCGTACCCCGGCTTGCTGACGAAGGCGAGCACTTCGCCCGACGCCGGATCGAGCGCGACCAGCGCGCCCCGCTTGTCGCCGAACGCCGCTTCGGCCACCTGCTGGAGCTTGATGTCCAGCGACAGCTGCAGATTGTTGCCAGAGATCGGCGGGGTGCGCGACACCAGGCGCACCGCTCGGCCGCCGGCGTCGACCTCGACTTCCTCCAGCCCGGTCGTGCCGTGCAACTCGCCTTCGTACGAGAGCTCGATGCCCACCTTGCCGATGTAATCCGAGCCCTTGTAGTTCGCGGTCTCGTTCCTCTCCTCGATGCGCTCGACGTCGGCGTCGTTGATCCGGCCGATATACCCGATGACGTGCGAGGCGAGCTCTCCGAACGGATACTGCCGGAACAGCCGCGCCTTGACCTCCACCCCCGGAAAACGATAGCGGTTCACCGCGAAGCGCGCGACTTCCTCGTCGGTGAGCCGCGTGCGCAGCGGCATCGACTCGAAGTTCTTCGATTCGTCGAGCAGCTTGCGGAAGCGCTTGCGGTCGCGCGCGGTGATCTCGACCAGCGTCGCGAGCTCCTCGATGGTCTCCTCGAGATTGCGCACCTTCGAGGGCGTGACTTCCAGCGTGTACGCCGAGAAACTCTGCGCCAGGACGACGCCGTTGCGGTCGGTGATCACGCCGCGGTTGGGCACCGCGGGCACCAGCGAGATCCGGTTGCTCTCCGCCAGCGTCGCGTAGTGGCTCTGCATCGCCACCTGCAGGAAGACGAAGCGCCCCAGCAGCACCAGGAACGCGAACACCACGACCCCGCCCGCAAGCGCCAGCCGGCGCCGGAACAGGTACAACTCGCGTTCGGGATTCCTGAGTTCGGACATCACCGCTCTCCCGGCGACGGCGGGGGCCGCTGCGGCCATTGTAGGACAATTGAGGTCAGCGGCCACAACAGCGCGCCGCTGATCGCGCCAAGGAAATTGGACCATTCGGCCGGCGCCGCGCCACCCGCGACCCGGACCAGCAGCACCAGCAGCATGCAGCACACCAGCAACGCCGCGACATGCGCCGCCTGCTGCCAGAGGGGAAAGCGCAACACGCGCCGGTGGAAGTACTCGGCGGCGAAGCCCAGCAGCGCATAGGCCAGCGCGTGCTGGCCGAACAGCGCGCCCTGCCCCACGTCCATCAGCAGCCCGCACGACCACGCGGTGCCCACGCCGACCAGCCGCGGCTGCTGGATGCACCAATACAGCAGCACCAGCGCGAGGAAGTCGGGCTTGAGCGCCAGCCAGACGCCAGACCACGGCAGCAGGTTCAGCAGCAGCGCGGCGAGCAGCGTGAGCAGCACGAACCACGGCTTGGGCGGGCGCAGGATCTCTTCGGGCCGCGCCGCGGACAGCGGGGGCAGATTGATGGACGGAATCGCCATCACCGGCCGCGCCTGCCTTTGCCGGGCCGCTTGGGCAGTTCGCGGTCGGCGACTTCCTCGGGCCGCGGGGGCAGCCCGGCCTGCGGCGCGGCCACGATCAACACCTGGTCGCTGCGGTCGACGCCCGCCAGCGGCCGGCAGGTGATGCGGGCGAACATCAGTCCCGAATCGCGCTCCACCGCGGCGACGACGGCTACCGCGAGGCCCGGGGGGTACGTGCCGTCGAGACCGGAGGTCACCAGCACGTCGCCCGACTTGATATCGGCGTTGGCCGACATGAATCGCAGTTCCGGCGCATGGCCGGTGCCCGCACCCACCAGCAGCGTGCGCACGCCGTTTCTCTCGACCTTGACCGGTATCGTGTGGTCCTTTTCCGTCAGCAACGTGACTTCCGACACTGCCGGAAAGACCCGCGTCACCTGGCCCACGACGCCCGCGTCGTCGATCACGGCCTGCCCGGCCTTGACCTCGTTCGCGCTGCCCTTGTTCACGTAGACCTTCTGGCTGAACGGATCGCGGCCGAGGTAGAGCACCTCGGCCATGATGTCATTGCCCGCCGCGCGGACATGCGCCTGCAGCAGTCCGCGCAGGCGCAAGTTCTCCTGGAGCAGCGACTGCGCCGATTGGACGACCGCCCCCTGCGTGAGCAGTTGCTGCCGCAACTGCTGGTTCTCCTCCGACAACCGGGTCTGGCTGGCGAAGTACGCCGCCATCACGTCCCACGCCTGGCCCGGCAGCATCGCGGCGCGCTGGAACGGACCGAGCACGACCGCGACGCCCAGCCGCACGTTCTCGAGATAGCCGTAGCGGCCGTCGGCGAACAGCATGGCCAGCGACAGCAGGCTGAAGAAGATGAAACGCGCGAGGGGAGTGGGGCCGCGCTTGAAAAACGGTTGCGGATCGTAGGACAGGGCAGGCATTGCTGCGGCCGGCGGGCGTCAACCGCGCGCGGGACCCGGCAGCCGGCGCGATCGCACGGGTGCCGCGGGCCGTTGCGCGCCGGATCTCATGCGGATCGGCGGGGTGCTGCCGTCATTCCGTGGTGAAGATGGAATGCAGCTTTTCCATCTGTTCCAGCGCCATGCCGCAGCCGCGGACGACGCAGGTCAGCGGATCTTCGGCGACGATGACCGGCAAGCCCGTTTCTTCCATCAGCAGCCGGTCGAGATCGCGCAATAGCGCGCCGCCGCCGGTGAGCACCATGCCTTTTTCGGCGATGTCCGCGCCCAGTTCGGGCGGCGTGCGCTCCAACGCGGATTTCACCGCGCTGACGATGCTGTTCAGCGGGTCGGTGAGCGCTTCGAGGATCTCGTTCGAGGACACCGTGAACGAGCGCGGAATGCCCTCGGCCAGGTTGCGGCCCTTGACTTCCATTTCGCGCACTTCGGAGCCCGGAAAGGCGGAGCCGATCGTCTTCTTGATCAGTTCCGCGGTGGTCTCGCCGATCAGCATCCCGTAGTTGCGGCGGATGTAGTTGATGATCGCTTCGTCGAACTTGTCGCCGCCCACGCGCACGCTGCCCGCGTACACCATGCCGCCCAGCGAAATGACGCCCACTTCGGTCGTGCCGCCGCCGATGTCGACCACCATCGAGCCGGTCGCGTCCGAGATCGGCAGGTCGGCGCCGATCGCGGCTGCCATCGGCTCCTCGATCAGGTACACCTTCGAGGCCCCGGCGCCCAATGCCGACTCGCGAATCGCGCGCCGCTCGACCTGCGTCGAGCCGCAGGGCACGCAGATGATGATGCGCGGGCTGGGCGAGAAAAGCTTGCTGTCGAGCACGCGCTTGATGAAGTGCTTGAGCATCTGCTCGGTGACCGTGAAGTCGGCGATCACGCCGTCCTTCATCGGCCGGATGGCCGTGATGTTGCCCGGGGTGCGCCCGAGCATCTGCTTGGCGGCGAGGCCCACTTCCTGGATCACGCGCTTGCCGTTCGGCCCGCCGTCCTGGCGGATCGCGACCACCGAGGGCTCGTCGAGCACGATGCCCTTGCCGCGGACGTAGATCAGCGTGTTGGCTGTGCCGAGGTCGATCGCCAGATCGTTGGAAAAGTAGCTTTGGAAAAACTTGAACATTAATAGGGGCCGCTTTTATGAACCGGCCGTCCACCCATACGCGGATGAGCGGACGGCCGATATAGGTCAAAACACCTGAATATGATACTCTAACAGGCTGGGTTTCATAAGGTTTCCCGCGGGGATCCGGCACGTTCCGACCCGCTTTTCTCCTCTGAACTTCTCCCATGGCCCTGTCGATCGAAGACGTCAACCGCGTTGCCCATCTTGCCCGCATCGAAGTCACGCCGGCCGAGGCGCAGGATGTGCTCCGCAAACTCTCCGGCATCTTCGGCCTGATCGAGGACATGCGGCGCGTCGACACGACCGGCATCGCGCCGATGTCGCATGCGGCGGACGTGAGCCTGGCACTGCGCGAAGACGTCGTCACCGAGATCGACCAGCGCGAGCTGTTCCAGACGGTCGCGCCGGCCACCGCCGACGGGCTGTACCTGGTGCCGCAGGTCATCGAGTAGGACGCATACCCAGTATGGCACTCATTTTTCGCACCGCTCTCCGACTCGCCACCCCTCACCCCAGCCCTCTCCCCGATTCCGGGGAGAGGGGGTAAGCCATGCTTGACTCCACCGTCGCGCAGCTCGCCAGGGCCCTGGCTGCCCGCAAAGTCTCCAGCGTCGAACTCGCACAGGGCTATCTGGAGCGCATCGCGCGGATCAATCCGGCGCTGAACGCGTTCATCACCCTCGACCCGGACGTCTCGGTCGCCCATGCGCGCGCGGCCGATGCGCGCATCGCCGCCGGCGGGGGCGGCCCGCTGACCGGCGTGCCCATCGGCCACAAGGACCTGTTCCTCACCGAAGGCTGGCGCACCACGTGCGGCTCGCGGATGCTGGCCAACTTCGTCGCACCCTACGAGTCCCATGTCACCGCCCAGCTCAAGGCGGCGGGCATGGTCACGATGGGCAAGATGAACATGGACGAGTACGCGATGGGCTCGTCCAACGAGACCTCGTACTTCGGCACGGTGAAGAACCCGTGGAACACCGCGCTGGTGCCCGGCGGCTCGTCGGGCGGGTCGGCGGCGGCTGTTGCCTCGCGGATGCTGCCCGCGGCGACCGGCACCGATACCGGCGGCTCGATCCGGCAGCCGGCGATGTTCTGCGGCATCACCGGTATGAAGCCCACGTACGGACTCTGCTCCCGGTACGGGATGATCGCGTTCGCGTCCAGCCTCGACCAGGCCGGCCCGTTCGCCAAGACTGCGGAAGACTGCGCGCTGCTGTTGAACAGCATGGTCGGCCACGACGCGCGCGACGCGACCAGCCTCGAACGCCCGCGCGAAGACTACACGCGGCACATGGCCGCCGCGCCGGCCGACCCGGCGCGGCCGCTCGAGGGCATCCGGATCGGGTTGCCCCGCGAGTACTTCGGCGAGGGCACCGCGCCCGACGTGCTCGCGGCGGTCGAGGCGGCGCTCGCGGAATACCGGAAGCTGGGCGCGACGACGGTGGACATCAGCCTGCCCAACGTGAACCTGTCGGTGCCGGTCTACTACGTGATCGCGCCGGCCGAGGCCTCGTCGAACCTGTCGCGCTTCGACGGCGTGCGCTACGGCCATCGCGCCGCGCACTACGACGACCTGCTGGACATGTACAAGAAGACCCGCGCCGAAGGCTTCGGCGCCGAGGTCAAGCGCCGCATCCTGATCGGCACCTACGTGCTCTCGGCCGGCTACTACGACGCGTACTACCTGAAGGCGCAGCAGGTCCGCCGGCTGATCGCCGAGGATCACGTGCGCGCGTTCCGTGACGTCGACGTGATCATGGGCCCGACCGCGCCGTCGACCGCGTTCGCCTTCGGCGACAAGGCCGACGACCCGGTGCAGATGTACCTGAACGACATCTTCACCATCGCCGCCAACCTGGCCGGCCTGCCCGCGATGAGCGTCCCCTGCGGTTTCGACGGCCGTGGCCTGCCCGTCGGCCTGCACCTGGTCGCCAACTACTTCGACGAAGCCCGGATGCTGGACATCGCGCACCGCTACCAGCAGGTCACCGACTGGCACACCCGGCGCCCGACGGGGGTGACCGCATGAAATGGGAAGTCGTAATAGGCCTGGAAACCCACGCCCAGCTCTCCACCGTCTCCAAGATCTTCTCCGGCGCCTCCACAGCGTTCGGCGCCGCGCCCAACACCCAGGCCTCGGCGGTCGACCTGGCGCTCCCCGGCGTGCTGCCGGTGCCGAACAAGGGCGCCGTCGAGCGCGCAATCCGCTTCGGACTGGCGGTCGGGGCGATCATCAACCGCCAGTCGGTCTTCGCGCGCAAGAATTACTTCTATCCGGACCTGCCCAAGGGCTACCAGATCAGCCAGTACGAGATTCCGGTGGTCCAGGGCGGCACGCTGACGATCCACGTCGGCCAGGGCGACCAGGCGGTCGAGAAGGTCGTCCGGCTGACCCGCGCCCACCTCGAGGAGGACGCCGGCAAGTCGCTGCACGAGGATTATCACGGGATGACCGGCATCGACCTGAACCGGGCCGGAACGCCGCTGCTGGAGATCGTGTCGGAGCCCGACCTGCGCTCGGCCGACGAAGCGATCGCGTATGCGAAGCAATTGCACGAACTCGTCCAGTGGCACGGCATCTGCGACGGCAACATGCAGGAAGGCTCGTTCCGCTGCGACGCCAACGTGTCGGTGCGCCCAGCGGGGCAGAAGGAATACGGCACGCGTTGCGAGATCAAGAACCTCAACAGCTTCCGGTTCATGGAGAAGGCGATCGAGTACGAAGTAAGAAGGCAGATCGAACTGATCGAGGACGGCGGCCGCGTCGTGCAGGAAACGCGGCTCTACGACCCGGACAAGGACGAGACGCGGCCCATGCGCAGCAAGGAAGACGCGATGGACTATCGCTACTTCCCGGATCCGGACCTGCCGCCGCTGGTCATCGACGACGCATGGATCGAGCGCGTCAGGAGCGCGATGCCGGAGACACAGGAAGCGCAGAAGGCGCGCTTCATGAGTCAGTACTCGCTCTCGGCCTATGACGCGCGACTGCTGACGGCCTCGCGCGCGACCGGCGGCTACTTCGAGGAAGTCGCGCGCCTTGCCGCCGCTGCGCTGAGCACAATCCCGGGAAGCGGCGACCCCGCCGCGTCGCCGCTGGCCGGCGTCGCCAAAGCCGCATCGAACTGGATTTCCGGCGAACTCTCGGCCGCGCTCAATGCGGCGAACGTCGGGATAGCCGCTTGCCCCGTCCCGCCCGCCGGCCTCGCCCGGTTGCTGGTCCTGACCCTGGGTGGGACGCTCAGCAACAAGCTGGCCAAGGAAGTCTTCGCCGCGATGTGGGCCGGTGAAAACGGCTCCGATCCGGCGGCGATCGTCGCCGCCCGCGGACTGCAGCAAATCTCCGACGCCGGCGCCATCGAGAAAGATCGTCGACGAAGTCCTGGCCGCCAACGCGCAGCAGGTCGCCGACTTCAAGGCCGGCAAGGAGAAGGCGTTCAACTCGCTGGTCGGCCAGGTCATGAAGGCGACCCGGGGCAAGGCCAATCCGGCACAGGTCAACGAGTTGCTGCGGAAGAAGCTGGGCGGCTGACTTCCCGCGATCGCGTCGCGACCTTACCGTTACTGCCGCTTGACCGCCAGTGCCTCGCGCACCATTTGCGCCTTCAGTTCGCGGAACCGCGCCTTCTGTTGCTCGTACCGGTTGATCACCTCCAGCGCCTCCTGGTTCTTTTCCTGGATCAACGCATGCTGCTTCGGTATCTCGGCGACGACGCTCGCCAGTTCGCGTTTGAGCTTTTCCGGAACCGGCTTCTTTTCGTAGAACAGGGTTTCACGCTGCAGGTAGATCCGGCGCTTCTCCAGCGCCTTGATTCGCGCCTCGGCGCTGTTGATGCCGGCGCCGACCAGCGCCAGGTTGCGGCGCCGGGCGAGATCGATGTCGTTCTCGGAGGCGTATGAGGAAAGCAGCGCATCGTCCTGATACCGCTTGTATCGCCTGGCCCGTTCGGTCTGGCGCTCCTGCTCCAGTGCGTCTTCCTTCGCCTTGCGCTGCTCCGCCGTCGGCGCCGGCTCGGTGACCTTCCTGGTCATTCCCTGCTTGTTGAGTTCGGTCATGCCGCGACCCAGGTCCGGCGGGAGCCTGTCGGTGTATTGCACGTTGCCCTTGTCGTCGATCCACTTGTATGTATCGGCCACCGCATGGGACATCGCGGCCAGCGCGGCCGCGAGCGAGAGCAAAGCCGGCGGCAGCAGCCTAGCGCACCCCATACGCCTCCCGGTAGGCCGCGATCCTGGGCAGATGCTCGGCCAGGTCCGGCCGGCCGCGCATGAACGTGAACAAGTCGTCGAGCCCCGCGATGGCGACGACCCGGATCCCGTACTCCCGTTCGATCTCCTGCACCGGCGACTGCTCGCCGCGGCCCTTCTCCTGGCGGTCGAGCGCGATCAGGATGGCCGCGGGCGCCGCCCCATGCGCCTTGATCAGGTCGATCGCTTCGCGCTTGGCGCCGCCGTCGGTGATCACGTCGTCGATGATCAGCACCCGGCCCTTGAGCGCCGCGCCGACGATCGTCCCGCCCTCGCCGTGATCCTTGGCTTCCTTGCGGTTGAAGCTGTACGGAAGATTGTGTCCCCGGCCGGCCAGCGCGACGGCGGTCGCCGCGACCAGCGGAATGCCCTTGTACGCCGGTCCGAACAATTGGTCGCAGGGAACGCCGCTCGCCAGGTACGCGTCCGCGTAGAACTCACCCAGGCGGCGCAGCGATTCGCCGTCGTTGAACAGGCCCGAGTTGAAGAAGTACGGCGTGTTGCGCCCGGACTTGGTCGTGAACGAGCCGAATTTCAGGACGCCCTGCGCCAGGGAGAAGTCCAGGAAAGCCTGCCGGAAATCGGGGAGGGAAGCGTTCATGCCGGAAATTGTAGCGTGTCGCGCGGATTTCGCCTATGACTTTGGCATTTTCCGGGGAAGCCCGATTTGCCTTCGTGGTACCCTCGCGCCTTCCATTTTTTGTTGAGCGCCCGATGCGGGTCATTTCACTCAACGTCAACGGCATCCGGTCCGCCGAAAGAAAGGGGCTGTCGCGCTGGCTGGAAAAGGCCGCCGGGCCCTGGGACGTCCTGTGCGTCCAGGAACTCAAGGCCGGCCATGACGACATCCCCGATTCACTGCGCGCGCCCCAGGGCGCGGTGTCGTTCTTCCATCCGGCGCAGAAAAAGGGCTACAGCGGCGTCGGCCTCTATGTCCGGCGCGCCCCGGACAAGGTCAGGCAGGGTTTTGGCCACAAGGAGTTCGATGGCGAAGGCCGCTACCTGCAGGCCGATTTCGGCAACCTGTCCATCATCAGCCTCTACCAGCCGTCGGGCTCCAGCGGCCCGGAGCGGCAGGCGGCGAAGTTCCGCTTCCTGGAAGCCTTCCTGCCCCACCTGAAGAAGCTCAAGCGCGCCAGGCGCGAAGTCCTGCTTTGCGGCGACTGGAACATCGCCCACCAGCCCATCGACCTGAAGAATTGGCGCAGCAACCAGAAGAACTCCGGTTTTCTGCCCGAGGAACGGGCGTGGCTGACGCACGCCTTCGACAAGCTGGGTTACGTCGACGTATTCAGGAAGCTCGACCCGCGGCCCGAGCAGTACACGTGGTGGAGCAACCGCGGCCGGGCCTGGGACAAGAACGTCGGCTGGCGCATCGACTATCACATCGCCACCCCGGGGCTCGCGGCCACCGCCCGCACCTCGGCCATCTACAAGGACGAGCGCTTCAGCGACCATGCCCCGCTGATCGTCGACTACGACTACGTGCTCTGAGCGCGGCGTCCGGAAATCCCCATGTTGCGTATCGCCAACCTGACCCTGCGCCGCGGCCACAAGGTGCTGCTGGAGCAGGCCGCGCTGACCGTGTTCCCCGGCCACAAGCTCGGGCTGGTCGGCGCCAACGGCTGCGGCAAGTCCAGCCTGTTCTCGCTGCTGCGGCGCGAGTTCGGGCCCGACTCGGGCGACATCGACCTGCCCCCGCGCTGGGTGATCGCGCACGTCGCGCAGGACACGCCTGCGGTCACCCGCTCGGCGCTGGATTACGTGCTCGACGGCGACGCCGAATTGCGCGCGGTCGAGGCCGCGCTGGCCGCCGCTGAAGCCGACCATGCGACGCCCGGCGAGCTGCTGGGCGAGTTGCACGAACGCTACACCACGATCGGCGGCCACGCCGCCGCCGCCCGGGCCGCGGCGCTGCTGCACGGCCTGGGCTTCGTCGCGGACCAGCACGCGCGCCCGGTCGCCGAGTTCTCCGGCGGCTGGCGGATGCGCCTGAATCTCGCGCAGGCGCTGATGTGCCGCTCCGACCTGCTGTTGCTCGACGAGCCGACCAACCACCTGGACCTGGACGCGGTGCTGTGGCTGGAGGACTGGCTCAAGAAGTATCCGGGCACGCTGCTCCTGATCACCCATGACCGCGACTTCCTCGACGCGACGGTCGATGCGATCGCGCACTTCGAGGACCACCGGCTGCGCGTGTACACCGGCAACTACGCGCAGTTCGAAGTCCAGCGCGCCGAACAGCTCGCGCTGCAGCAGACGACATACGCGCGGCAGCAGAAGCGGATCGCGCACCTGCAGTCGTTCGTCGACCGCTTCCGCGCCAAGGCGACCAAGGCCAAGCAGGCGCAGAGCCGGCTGAAGATGCTGGAAAAGATGGAAGTCGTCGCCAAGGCGCACATCGACACCCCGTTCTCCTTCTCGTTTTCGGCGCCCGACCGCGCGCCCCGGCAGCTGATCCGGCTGGAGGACGTGACCATCGGCTACGACGGCAAGGCCGTGCTGCGCGACCTCGAATGGTCACTGCTGCCCGGGCGAGCGCATCGGCCTGCTGGGACCCAACGGCGCGGGCAAGTCGACGCTGCTCAAGCTCCTCTGCGGCGAACTGCAGCCGATCTCCGGCGAGATGCACACGGGCCAGGGCCTGGCGATCGGCTACTTCGCCCAGCACCAGGTCGAGCAGCTGCGGCTGGAGCATTCTCCGCTGTGGCACTTGAAGCGCATCGACCCCACCGTGCGCGAGCAGGAGTTGCGCAACTTCCTGGGCGGCTTCGATTTTCGCGGACGGCAGGCAGAGAGCGCGATCGAGCCGTTCTCCGGCGGCGAAAAGGCGCGCCTCGCACTGGCGCTGATCGTCTACCAGAAGCCGAACCTGCTGTTGCTCGACGAGCCGACCAATCACCTGGACATCGAGATGCGCGAGGCGCTGACCGAAGCGCTGCTCGAGTTCGAAGGCGCGCTGGTCGTCATCGCCCACGACCGGCACTTGTTGCGCGCGTCGGTCGACCAGCTCTGGCTGGTCGCCAATGGCGGCCTCGCCCCGTTCGACGGCGACCTCGACGACTACCGCGACTGGGTGCTGGCGCGGCGGCGGCTGGATGCGAGCGGCGACGGGCAGGCCACCGACGCGGCCGCGGGTGCCGCAGCGCCCGTCGATCGCAAGGCGCAGAAGCGCAGCGAGGCGGAAGCACGCCAGCGCCTGGCCGCTGCACGCAAGCCGCTGGAAAAGCGGCTGGCCGGGATCGAGCGCGAGCTCGCGCCGCTGCAGCGGGAAAAGTCGGAGATCGAGACCTGGCTGGCCGCGGCCGAAGCCTACGACGAGGCCAACAAGGGATCGCTGCAGGATCGCGTCAAGCGCCAGGGCGAAGATAGCGAGCCGGATCGCGACGCTGGAAGAAGACTGGCTGTGGGTCCAGGCGGAACTGGACGCGCAGCGGCAGGGCGGCGGCTGAACTGCTGACGCGCAATGGTCCGGCGATCGCCCTGTGGACTGTAACGCTCAAACGGCGGGCGCAGCGTATGGCGCGGCGTCCCGTCGGGCGCAAGGCGCAGCGAAGCGCCCTGCGAGATGGCAACGCTGCGATGGGGAAGCAGACACGTGAGCGTTACAGTCCTAGCCACCGGGAAGCCAGGCGACCGGCCAGCGAATAAATGACCTTCGTGTCCCGTTGACCAGTCCTGATCTGGAACAGACCGTACAACAGAGTCATGACACCGAGCCATGGCGGTGCCGAGAAAAACAGCCGCCTGCCGTCCCGGGCGTCGGCCCGGCGGGCCGTAGTGGGACGGCGAGACAGCCCAAACAACCGCCCAGCGCCGCGCCATGTCGCCATCCCCTTCCCGCGGCACCGCCGTGCTCGATTTCGGGTCGGTCGCCCCCCCCCCCCCCCCCCCCGCCGCGCCGGCGGCAACCGGAAACCGCAACACGGTCCGCAATGGCGCACGCGGCACGCCGGACGCGCCGTGTCCGCCGCCGGGGTAATAGAGCCGTAACTCGACATACGTCAGCCGCGGCCTGCCGATCTCCAGCGCGGCATGGGTGATCTCCGGGGTGCCTCTGCGCGGCAGCAAGTGAATGCTTTGATCGATCCGGATCGCCGTTTCGCCGACGATCACCTCGATGCCTTCAGGTGGTACTTCGGACCGGATGGAGAGTTCATTGCCCGGTTCGCCGGTTGCCAAATGCAGCCGGTCGTTCAGTTCGATGAACGCGCGCCAGGTGGCGGCATCGACGCGCCAGCGGGCAATGATGCCTGCCCCCGGCCCTGCGCGCGTTGCCGTGGTGAAGATGGCGGCCCCGCCGAACAGGAGCGCATTGGGCCAGAAGAGGATGGCGCCCGTCAGCGTGTTGTGCACGGTCTCCGCGGGCAGCATGAAATGGACACCCATCGCCGCGAACCCGCTTGCGGCAAAGCCCAGTCCGATGTTCCGCCACCGCCGGGGATTGCGCATCGTTGTCCCTGCTCCCGCGTGCTTCAGTCCCTTGCTTCAAATCGCGACCGCACTGTCGCCTCGCCGGTTCCCGCGTTCCGGCCAGTCGATGCAGCCACGGCACCGCTCAAGCGTTACTTCTTCTCTTCCTCGAACTTCAGCGCCGCGCCGTTCATGCAGTAGCGCAGGCCCGTGGGATCGGGGCCGTCGTCGAACACGTGGCCGAGGTGCGCGTCGCAGCGGGCGCAGAGGACTTCGGTGCGGCGCATGAACAGGCCGCGGTCCTCCTTGGTGGCGACGTTGTCGGCTTGCGCCGGCGCCCAGAACGAAGGCCAGCCGGTGCCGGAATCGAACTTGGTGTTCGCGTCGAACAGGTCCAGCCCGCAGCACACGCACTTGTACTTGCCCGGCTTCTTGGTGTCCCAGTTCTCGCCGGTGAAAGCCCGCTCGGTGCCGTGCTCGCGGGTGACGTTGTACTGGATCCGGGTCAGTTGCTTTTTCCACTCGGCGGGGGTCTTGCTGATCTTGTCCATGGCTTGCTCCTTTCAAGGCGATTCAGCGATGTTGGATGTTGCTGCGCTTGACCCACCATCGATGGGTATCGCTTCGCTCCACCCATCCTACGATATTTTACGAATTTGAACGGACATCTGCTGGTTGCGGCAACTTCGGGTCAACCCTTGGTCGCGGGACGCTCCGTCATCTTGCGCAGCAGGTCTTCCGCGACCTCGAGCGTGCGGTCGCGGTTCACCCGCAGGTCCTCCCGCGTGATCGGCACTTCGATGTCGGGGATCACGCCTTCGCGCTCGATCCGGCGGCCCTTGGCCGAGATCATGCCGATTTCCGAGTACGCCAGTTCGGCCCCGCCGGGCACCGATGCGTAGCCGAGGTAGGCGAGCAGGCAGCCGCAACTGCGCTGGCCAACGACCTTGACGCGGCCGATGTCCTGGAGCCCGCCGGCCAGCATCTCGCTGGCGCTGGCGCTGCCGCCGTTGACCAGCAGCACGACCGGCTTGTCGTACGCATCCGGCGCGCCGTTCAGCGTGCGCTGCATCTCCGCCAGCGGATACCCGAACAGCGTCACCGGCTGCCCGGTCCGGGTGACGATGGTGCCCATGTCGATCCTGCCGCGGACCAGGCGCTCGGCGATGGCCTCGACCATCCAGGCCAGCCCGCCGCCGTTGTTGCGCAGGTCGATGATCAGCCCCGGCAGGTCGCGGTGCGCGGCGATCGCCGCGAGCACCTGCGAGCGCACCGCCCAGGAGAAATCGGAAAAGCGGATATAGCCGAAGCCCGATGGCAGCTTCCGCGAATTCGCGCTGGATCCGGCCCGGACCACTTTCCACTCCAGCGTCGTGGCTATGGTCGAGCCGTCGCCCCGGACGAATTCGAACGCCAGCTTCGACTCCGGCTCGCCCCGCAGCAACGCGCGAAAGGCACGCCGCTCCTTGGTCCAGGGCGTCGATTGCTCGCGCTCGGCGGCCAGCGCGCGGGCGTACCGTTCCTCGGCGGGCACCCCGCCGATGCGCGCGACTTCCATTCCGGGGCGCACGCCCGCCCAGTGCGCGTCGGAATCCGGCGCGACGCCGGTCACGACTATCCTGCCCTCGACCCGGTTGATCGCGATGCCCGGCGAAACGGCCTCCTGCCGGCGCCGCAGCGCGACGAACGCCGGCGACTCGACACGGGTATGCGAATCCCGCAACTCACCCGCCATCCGGTCGAGCGTGTCCCAGAAGACATCGTCATCGGCGGCGTCGAGCGCCCGGGGCCGGTAGCGGGCGCCGACCGCCACCCAGTCGACGCCATTGAAGCCGGGATCGACGTAACGCCGGTTGATCGTGTCCCATACGTAGTCGAAGGCGGCGGCGCGGCCCCACGCGCCCAGCACGTCGACCCGGAACTCCGGGGTGGCGGTGCGCATGTTGCGCGTCAGGATGTTGTGGGGATCGAGCGCCGCGCAGCCGTCCAGCAGCAGGGCGGCGGCCAGGAACAGGACTCTCGCTGCGCGCGACACGGGCACTCTTTCAGGTCGGTGCCGGTTCGGCTCGCGGGGCCGGCGGCGGTTCGTTCCAGGGCGCCACCCTGGGCAGGAGCAACAGGCCCGGGATCGCCAGCACGGTGCAGATCAGGAAGAAGCCGAACCAGCCGGTCTGCTCGACGATGTAGCCGGTCGAGGCATTGGCGAACGTGCGCGGCACCGACGCCAGGCTGGTGAACAGCGCGAACTGGGTCGCTGTGTAGCGCGGGTCGGTGGTCCGGGCGATGTAGGCGGTGAACGCGGCGGTGCCCAGACCCACGCCGAAGGCTTCGGCGCCGATGACGACGCCCAGCACCACCTTGTCCGGCCCGACTTCGGCCAGCCACGCGAAGCCCAGGATCACCACGGCCTGGATCACGCCGAACACCCAGAGGCCGCGATTGATGCCCAGCTTGACCAGCCAGATGCCGCCGATCAGCCCCCCGGCGACGTTCAGCCACAGCCCCGCGTTCTTGGCGATCAGGCCAATCTCGGTCTTGGTAAATCCCAGGTCGAGGTAGAACGGCGTCGCCAGCGCCACCGCCATGCTGTCGCCGAGCTTGTAGAGAAATATGAACGACAGCACCATCAGCGCCTGCTGCCAGCCGGCGCGGCGCAGGAACTCGCGGAACGGCAGCACGACGGCGTCCTGCAGCGTCTTCGGCGGCGCGCCGTAGACGGGTGGCTCCTTCACCAGCAGCGTGGTGATCATGCCGGGGATCATGAACATCGCCGTCACCAGGAAGACCGTGCCCCAGGGCAGGTGGTCGGCCAGGATCAGCGACAGCGAGCCCGGGATCAGTCCGGCCAGCTTGTACGCGTTGACGTGGATCGCGGTGCCCAGCCCCTGCTCCTCGTCCGACAGGATCTCGCGCCGGTAGGCATCCAGCACGATGTCCTGGCTGGCGCTGAAGAACGCGACCAGCGCCGCCAGCGCCGCGATGGTGAGCAGGTCGGTCTTCGGGCTGAACAGGCCGAGAGCCGCGATCGAGAGGAGCAGCAGCACCTGCGTGCCCAGCATCCAGCCGCGGCGGCGACCCAGCCGGCCCAGCGCAAAGCGGTCCATCAGCGGCGACCACAGGAATTTCCACGTGTACGGAAACTGGATCAGCGCGAACAGGCCGATGCTCTTGAGATCCACGCCCTCGGAGCGCAGCCAGGCCGCGACCAGGTTGAGCAGGATGAACAGCGGGAGGCCCGACGAAAAGCCGATGAAGATGCAGATCAGCATCCGGCGATTCGCCAGGTCGCGCCAGTAAAAGGTGTTGGAGGCCATTGGAAGGGGGAAGCGAGTCCGGCGGCTCAGGCCTGCCGGATCCTGTAGAACGCCAGCTGCCCGAACAGGTTGGGTGCGAACGTCACCTTGCGCTCGTCGCTCTGCACTTCGCGATCGATGATGGCGATGCCGCGATCGCGGCAGAAGCGGTCGAATTCGCGGACGGTGAACATCCGGACGTTGGGCGTGTTGTACCACTCGTAGGGCAACGTCTCCGATACCGGCATGGTCCCGCGCACGCCGAGTTGCACGCGGTGGCGCCAGTACGCGAAGTTGGGAAAGGTGACGATGACCTCGCGCCCGACCCGCAGCATTTCGTTGATGATGGTCTCGACGCGGTGGATCTGCTGCAATGTCTGCGACAGGATGACGGTGTCGAACGAGCGGTCGGCGAAGCCCGCAAGGCCGGATTCGAGGTCGCTCTGGATGACGTTGACGCCGCGCTTCACGCAGGCCAGCACGTTGTCGTCGGCGATGTCGATGCCGTAGCCGCGCACATGCCGGGCTTCCTCCAGGCTGGCCAGCAGCGCGCCGTCGCCGCAACCGAGGTCGAGCACCCTGCCCCCTTCCTTCACCCAGCCGGCGATGATCGAAAAGTCGCTGCGGTTCATCGCGCGGCCTCCGTGGCCGCGGCCCTGACGCGGCCCAGGTACGCGCCGACGAGCGCGTGGTAGCGCGGGTCTTCCAGCAAGAACGCGTCGTGGCCGTGCGGCGCCGCGATTTCCGCGTAGCTGACGGTGGCGCCGTTGTCGAGCAATGCCTGGACGATTTCCTTCGAACGGGCCGGCGAAAAACGCCAGTCGGTCGTGAACGAGATCACCAGAAAGCGCGCGGTGGCGGGCTTGAGCGCCAGCGCCAGGTCGCCGCCAGCGCCGGACGCCGGATCGAAGTAGTCGAGCGCCTTGGTAATGCGCAGGTAGGTGTTGGCGTCGAAATACTCGGAGAACTTGTCGCCCTGGTAACGCAGGTACGACTCGATCTGGAACTCCGGCTCGAACGAGAACTTGGCGCCGCCCTTGGCCTGGCGGCCGAAGCGCTCCGCCATCTGCTCGTCGCTGATGTAGGTGATGTGGCCGATCATCCGCGCCACGCGCAGGCCGCGGATGGGCTTGACGCCATGCGCGTAGAAGTTTCCCTCGTGGAACTCGGGGTCGGTCAGGATCGCCTGCCGCGCGACCTCGTCGAACGCGATGTTCTGCGCGGAGAGGTTGGGCGCCGCGGCGATCACCAGCGCATTCTCGATGCGCGCCGGATGGCGGATGCTCCAGCACAGCGCCTGCATCCCGCCCAGGCTGCCGCCCATCACCGCGGCGAACCGGACTATGCCCAGCGCGTCGGCGAGACGGACCTGCGCGTCGACCCAGTCTTCGACGGTGATCAGCGGAAACGCCGCGCCGTACGGCGCGCCCGTCCGCGGATCGATCGACGCGGGCCCGGTGGAGCCGAAACAGCTGCCGAGATTGTTCACCCCGACGACGAAGAACTTGTTCGTGTCCACCGCCTTCCCCGGTCCCACCATGTTGTCCCACCAGCCCAGGTTATCCGGCTGGTCCGCGTAGACGCCGGCGACGTGGTGCGAGGCATTGAGCGCGTGGCAGACCAGGATCGCGTTGGACTTTTCGGCGTTGAGCGTGCCATAGGTCTCATAGACGAGCTCGTAGCCGGCGATGGACTCGCCGCACTGCAGGGGCAGCGGCTCGGCGAAGCGCAACGTCTGCGCCTGCACGACGCCGACCGAATCGGGGGTGGTCTTCATTGTTCCGTATTCAAATCAAGCGCGCGGCATCTTGCGGTTCATGCCTTCATCCGCTCCATGTACGTCGCGATCTTCACCGGATCGTCGGTCTTGAGCATTTTGGCTGCCGTGATCTCGAGTTGCGGCACGTCGCTGGTCAGCACCCGCTGTTTCACCGCCAGCACGTGATTCGGATGCATCGAGAACTCGCGCAGGCCCAGCCCCAGCAGGACCCGGGTGAAGGCGACCTCGCCGGCCATTTCGCCGCAGACCGCGATCGGGATGCCGGCCTTGTTGGCGCCCCTGATCGCCATCGCCAGCAGCTTGAGCACGGCCGGATGGGTCGGGTCGTACAGGTGCGCGACCGCGTCGTCGGCGCGATCGATGGCCAGCGTGTACTGGATCAGGTCGTTGGTGCCGATGGACAGGAAGTCCAGCCGCTCGGCGAACGCGGCGATCGACAGCGCCGCGGCCGGAATCTCGATCATCCCGCCGACAGCGATGTTCTCGTCGAACGGGGCGCGCTCGATGCGCAGGCTCGCCTTGGCGCGATCGATCAGTTGCAGCACCTGCGTGAGCTCGTAGACGTTGCACAGCATCGGGATCAGGATCTTCACCTTGCCGTGCGACGATGCCCGCAGGATCGCCCGCAACTGCGTCAGGAACAGATGCGGCTCCGACAGGCAGAAGCGCACCGCCCGCAGGCCCAGCGCGGGGTTCATCGTCACCCGGTCGAGGCCGGGCGAGACGCCCTCCATGTTCTTGTCCGCGCCCAGGTCGAAGGTGCGGATCGTCACCGGGCGGCCGCCCATGCCGGCCGCGACCGCGCGATACGCTTCGAACTGCTCGTCTTCAGTGGGCAGCCCCAGCCGGTTGAGGAACAGGAACTCGCTGCGGAACAGCCCGACCCCGCTGGCGCCGCTCTCGAGCACGTCGCGCACATCACTGGGCAGCTCGATGTTCGCGTGCAGCTCCACAGTCTGCCCGTCGAGCGTGGTTGCCCGCTTGGTCTTCAGGCGCTTGAGCTTCTGCCGCTCGAGGTCGAACTCCTCCTGCTTGAGCCGGTATTCGGCGAGCACCGCCTTGTCGGGGTTGACGATGACGACGTTGTGCGCGCCGTCGACGATCAGCCACTCGTTTTCGCGGATCAGGCTCCGGCCGTTGTGGACCGCGACCACCGCCGGGATGTTCAGGCTCTTGGCGACGATCGCCGTATGCGAGGTCGCCCCGCCCTGGTCGGTGAGGAATGCCGCGAACGCGTGCTTCTTGTAGCGGATCATGTCCGCGGGCGAGAGGTCGTGCGCGACCAGCACCGTGCGCTGCTCCGGATGATGCGCGAGCGCCTGCCCCGGCTTGCCCAGCAGCACCGTCAGCACGCGCTCGACGACCTGCACGACGTCCTGCTTGCGCTCCCGCAGGTACGCGTCCTCGATCTGCTCGAACTGCTCGACCAGCCGGTTCATCTGCTGCACCAGCGCCCATTCGGCGTTGCACAGCTCTTCGGCGATGATCTCGCGCGGGGCGCGCGTCAGCGTTTCGTCGCGCAACAGCATCGCGTGGACGTCGATGAAGGCGCCGACCTCCGAGGGGGTGTCGGTCTCCTGGATCTGGCCCCAGAGGTTGTCCAGTTCCCGCGTCACCTGGCCGACCGCCGCGTCGAAGCGTTCGATTTCGGCGGGCACCTGCTCGGGCTTGATGTCGTAGTGCGCGACTTCGAGCGTCGCGTGCGAAACGAGCTGCGCGCGGCCGATGGCGATCCCGCCGGACACGCCGATGCCGTGCAGCAGGAAGCTGACGCTCACGTCTCTTCCCCGAAGCGCTCGGCGATCAGCGCGGCGAGCGCGTCGATGGCCTGGGCCTCGTCGGCGCCGTCGGTCTCGAGGACGACCTTGCTGCCCTTGTTCGCGGCCAGCATCATCACGCCCATGATGCTCTTGGCGTTGACCTTGCGGCCGTTGCGCGACAGGCTGACCTCGCAGGCGAACCGGGCGGCCAGCTGGGTCAGCTTGGCCGACGCGCGCGCGTGCAGGCCCAGCCTGTTGACGATCTCAAGTTCTCGCTGTTGCATGGAGAGGGCTCGGTTCTACATGCAACACGCCGTCGCGCCCGCCGCTGACGGCCTTGGACACCATCATCGCCAGGCCTTTGTCGCGATACGTGAAGGCGCGGACCACCATGGGCAGGCTGACCCCGGTCACGACCTCGACCCTGCCCGGAACGAGCAGCTTGCACGCGAGATTGCACGGCGTCGCGCCGTAGATGTCGCTGAGGATCAGCACGCCTTCGCCGTCGTCGAGCGCCGCGACGAGCTTCCTGGCCTGCGGCAGCAGCTTGAAGGCCTCGTCGTGCGCGCCGATGGTGAGCGACTCGAACAGCGCCGGGCGTGACCCGAGGACATGGGTGACGCAGCGTATCAGCGCGTCGCCCAGGTCTTCGTGCGCGATGATGAGAACACCGATCATGGGGCCGCTTCAGGGATGTCGAACGTCGAATTTAGCACGGGCGGCTCAGCGCGCCACGCGCTCCAGCGCATCGATGAACATGCCCGGCACGTCGAACCCGGTCTGCTCGGTGATCTCGACCATGCAGGTCGGGCTGGTCACGTTGACCTCGGTCAGGTTCTCGCCGATGACGTCGAGGCCGACCAGCAGCAGGCCCTCGGCCCAGAGGCCGGGTCCCAGCGTCTCGGCGATGCGCCGGTCGTGCGCGGACAGTGGCTGCGCCACGCCGCGCCCGCCCGCGGCGAGGTTGCCGCGCGACTCGCCCGCCTTGGGGATCCGCGCCAGCGAAAACGGCACGGGCTCGCCGGCGATCAGCAGGATCCGCTTGTCGCCGTGGCTGATCGCGGGAATGTAGCGCTGCGCCATGGTGCTGCGCTTGCCATCCTGGGTCATGATCTCGAGGATCACGTTCACGTTGTGGTCCGCCTCGCGGACCCGGAAAATCGACGTGCCGCCCATCCCGTCGAGCGGTTTCAGGATGATGTCGCGATGCTCGGCGAGGAACTCGCGGATCACGTCCGGTTGCCGGGTGACGATGGTCGGCGCGGTGAATTGCGGGTACTTGGCGATCGCCAGCTTTTCGTTGTGGTCGCGCACCGCGCGGGGCCGGTTGTAGATGCGCGCCCCGGCGGTCTCCGCCAGTTCGAGCAGATACGTGCTGTAGATGTACTCCATGTCGAACGGCGGATCCTTGCGCATCAACACCGCGTCGAATTCCTCCATCGCCCGCAACGCCGCGGTGCCGGCCTCGTGCCAGCGTTCATCATTGCCTTCGATGGTGAGCGGGGTCGCGTGCGCGGTGACTCGGCCGGCGCGCCAGACCAGGTCTGTTTGTTCGAACGCGTGGATCCGATGCCCGCGCTTGGCGGCGGCGCGCATCATCGAAACGCTGGAGTCCTTGTACGCCTTGAGGCTGTCGAGCGGATCGACAATGAATGCGAGGTCCATGCGGTTACCGGGGTGAGCCCGCGGCCGCCCGGATGCGGGCTGCGGACGGGAAACCCCGATGATACCCGTTTGGCCGGGCCGGCCGCTCCTTACCTCCCGGTCAGCGCATGCAGCGCCGCGCGGCCCCAGCGCACCTGCCCGACCGCGGGAATCGCGCCGCGCAGGAACAGCAGCGCGCCGGCAGGCGCCCATGCACCAGGCTCCAGCCGGATCATGTACGACTCCGCCTCGCCATCGGTGAACAGCAGCTTGGCGTGCGCCTTGGGTAGCATCTCGATCCAGCTGTCGCCCGGTTGCGTGCTGCCGCGCAGCGTGATGAACGCGTTGGCCAGCGCTTGCGCGCTTTGCGCCTGCGCGGCGTCGGTGCGCACTTTGTCAAGCAGGCGCATCCGCTCCGCGCGCTCGGGCGGGGGCGAATCCGGGGTGACCGCGGCGGAGAGCGCTGCCAGCAAGGGCGCGGACAGCACGTCCTCGGGCTCGTTTTGGTCTTTGTAAATCATGGAGTTAGAGCTTATCACACGCTCGATTCGATAGTGTTCATTGACTCTACGCAGGGTTGGGGTGTCCGGTTTCGATTTGGCCGGCAAATAGAGCGGGCGCTCCACCGGCGTGGTGGACTCGCGTGTCGATCCATCGGTTCGCGGCGGCCGGGTTTGGTAAGCTCGGCGCGTGCCCGGGGCGTTCCGGGCAACCCGCCGCCCACCATCCGGACCCATGACCACGACCCCCTACCCCAATCTGCTGGCGCCCCTCGACCTGGGCTTCACCACCCTCAAGAACCGCGTGCTGATGGGCTCGATGCACACCGGGCTCGAGGACGGCAACAACTTCGAGCGGCTGGCCGCCTACTTCGCCGAGCGCGCGCGCGGCGACGTCGGGCTGATGGTCACCGGCGGCTATGCGCCGAACATCGTCGGCTGGCTCAAGCCGTTCGCCGGCATGCTCGTCTCTCGCGGCGCGGCGCGGCGGCACAAGAAGGTCACCGATGCGGTCCATGCCGAGGGTGGCAAGCTGGCGCTGCAGATCCTGCACGCGGGCCGCTATGCGTACCATCCGTTCGCGGTCGCACCTACCGCGATCAAGTCGCCGATTTCGCCGTTCAAGCCGCGGGAGCTGTCGGCCGCCGGCGTGGAGCGGCAGATCAATGCTTTCGTGCGCTGCGCACAACTCGCGCGCGAAGCGGGTTACGACGGCGTCGAGATCATGGGCTCCGAGGGGTATTTCATCAACGAGTTCCTGGTCCGCGAAACCAACCACCGCGACGACGAGTGGGGCGGCCGCTACGAGAACCGCATGCGCCTGCCCGTAGAGATCGTCGCCAGGACGCGGCACGCGCTCGGGCCCGACTTCATCATCATCTACCGTTTGTCGATGATCGACCTGATCCCCAACGGCAGCAGCTGGGACGAAGTCGTGCTGCTGGCGAAGGCCATCGAGGCCGCGGGCGCGACGCTGCTGAACACCGGCATCGGCTGGCACGAGGCGCGCGTGCCGACCATCGCCACGTCGGTGCCCCGCGGCGCGTTCGCGTGGGTCACGAAGAAGATGAAGGGCGAAGTCCGGATCCCGCTGATCACCACCAACCGGATCAACACCCCGGAGGTGGCCGAACGAATCCTGGCCGACGGCTGCGCCGACATGGTGTCGCTGGCACGCCCGCTGCTGGCCGATCCGGATTTCGTGAAGAAGGCGGCGGCGGGACGCGCCGACGAAATCAACACCTGCATCGCGTGCAACCAGGCGTGCCTCGATCACACATTCGCCGGCAAGATGTCCAGCTGCCTGGTCAACCCGCGCGCCTGCAACGAAACGGAACTGAACTATCATCCGGCGCCCGCACGGCGCCGCTTCGCGGTGGTGGGCGCGGGGCCGGCGGGCCTCTCGGCGGCGACGACGCTGGCCGAAAGGGGCCACGAGGTGCACTTGTTCGAGGGCGCCGGCGAGATCGGCGGCCAGCTCAACATGGCCAAGGTCATCCCGGGCAAGGAAGAGTTTCACGAAATGCTGCGCTACTTCCGGAAGCGGCTGGACATCACCGGCGTGCAGGTGCATCTGGGGACGAGAATGGCGCCCGCGGCGCTGGCCGCGCAAGGCTTCGACCAGGTCGTCGTCGCCACCGGCGTGTTGCCGCGCGACCCGCGCATCCCCGGCCAGGAACATCCGAAGGTGCTGAGCTACGTCGACGTGCTCCAGCTGCGCAAGCCGGTCGGCCGCAAGGTCGCGATCATCGGCGCCGGCGGCATCGGCTTCGACGTTGCCGAATTCCTGGTCCAGGACGCACCGTCGCCGACGACGAATCTGCAGGAGTGGCTGGCCGAGTGGGGCGTCACCGACCCCGCTGAGGCGCGCGGCGGCGTCGCGGACGTCAAGCCGCGGATCGCCCCGCCCGCACGCGAAGTCATCCTGCTCCAGCGCAAGGCCGGCAAGCCGGGCGCCGGGTTGGGCAAGACCACCGGCTGGATCCATCGCGCGACGCTGAAGATGAAAGGCGTGCAGATGATCAACGGCGTCAACTACGAACGGATCGAGGAGCGCGGCCTGCTGATCACCTACGGCGAGAAGCGGGAGACGCCCACCTGGCTTGATGTCGACAATATCGTGCTGTGCGCGGGCCAGGAATCGCTGCGCGAACTGATGGAGCCGCTCGCCGCCGCCAGGATCACGACGCACCTGATCGGCGGCGCCGACAAGGCCACCGAGCTCGACGCCAAGCGCGCGATCGATCAAGGCTGCCGCCTCGCCGCCGCGCTGTAGCGCACCCTAGGATGGGTGAGCGCAGCGATACCCCCTCCGACCCTGGCCGACAAGGTAGAATCACCGCTGCCCCACCCCCCGCACAGCACAACCCACAATGGAAACGGAAGAATCCAGCTTTGTCTCGGGCCGCACCCGCATCTTCGGGATAGTCGGCGATCCGATCGAACAGGCGCGCTCGCCGGAGATGTTCTCCGCGGAGTTCGTGCGCCGCGGACTGGAGGCGCTGATGATTCCAATCCACGTCCTGCCTGGCGATTTCGCCGCGTGCATCGCGCAGCTCAAGCGCGTGCAGAATCTCGACGGCCTGGTGTTCACTGTTCCCTACAAGCAGGCCGCGATAGGACTTGCCGACACGCTCGGGCCGCAGGCACGCACCGTGGGCGCGATCAATGCGCTGGTCCGGCAGCCGGATGGCGTTTGGATGGGCGACATGTTCGATGGCCTCGGCTGCGTCGCGGCATTTCAGTGGCGCTGCTACCCGCTGCTCGACCAGCGGCTGACGCTGATCGGGGCTGGCGGCGCCGGCTCGGCGATCGGCGTGGCCCTCGCGCATGAGAGTCCGCGGTCGATCCGCCTGCATGACCGCGACCAGGCGCGCGCGGACGACCTCGCCGCGAAGATTCGCAGCATAAATCCCGCGATCGAGGTCACCACGGGCGAGCCGCTGATCAGCGACATCGACGTCCTTCTCAACGCCTCCCCGGTCGGGATGCTGAGCGACCCGCGGATGCCCGTGGACATTTCGGCCATTTCGCCGGACGTCATCGTGTTCGACGCGATCGTAAAGCCGGAGCGCACCCACTTGCTGGCGCTGGCGCAGGAGCGAGGCTGCCGGACCATCACCGGCCGTGAAATGATGCGCGGCCAGATGTTCCGGCTGGCCGATTTTTTCAGCGGGCGCGCGACGTAGATCCCGCCCGCGCTTGCCGGCCTGGTGCGGTGCGATGACCACCCAGGCCGGCGCGTCACTCGTACCGCGACTGTGCGGTAACAGACCGACGACACCGGCGAAACCGGTAAACTGTAGCCGTCATTCATCAGACGCGGTTGCTCCGCGATGCCGGCAATGAACGCCAATCAGCAGTCCGGGAATCCGATCGCGCCGGATGAAGCTGCTTGCGGCGCGGCCACGGCCATCAACGAGCCGCGCCTTTGGCGCGACGGCGGCTGGACCGCGCGCGTGATCAAGAATGAAGACGACGACGGTTGGGCCGTCGCCATGTACATGGATGGGCAGTCTGAGCCCGCATTGGTGGGTCCATGGACGATGGGCCGCGACAAGAAGAATCCGAAGCCGCTCGACCGGACCGCGTTCAGTACCCTGGTCAAGACCGCGGCGGAATTCGTGCGCCGGAATGAGCAGCATCTGCGCGCGACGCTGCACCAGAGCGTCACGGTGACGGCCGGAACGGCGCGCATCAGCGTCGCGCTGGATATTGTGCCCGACGAAGACGATCCGCACGCGCTGCTGAGCGCGCACGACGCGGCCGGCGGCGAAATCGCGCGGGTCCGCGTCACGCCGGAATTCAGGTTGAGCAGGGATAGCGCGCTGCAATGGATAGACAACGAATTCAGAAAGCCGGGCTGACCAGTGGCGCAGCGTTGCGGGATGCAGCGGACGCCGCTTCGGCACGGTCACGTGATATGCGTGTAGGACTGGTCTGTCGCCGGCTGGCGACGCCCGCCGACTCGCCTATGCCGCGCAGGACGACAACGCCGCGATAGCTTCGCGCGTTGAATGCCCGCTAGGCCAACACCAGTCGCGCAATGCCGCGCGCAAATCGAATGGAGAACCACATATGAACCGGAAACTACAGACCGCCCTGGGCGTGGCCGCAATCGCCATCGCCACGCAGGCAGCGGCGCAGATCACTTTCTACGAAGGCGAGGGCTTCCGCGGCCGCTCGTTCACGACCGACCGGCAAGTCGCCGACATGGAACGCCGCGGGTTCAACGACCGGGCGTCGTCAGCGGTTGTCGAAAAAGGCCGCTGGGAAGTCTGCGAGCACGGGCGCTTCGAGGGAACCTGCGTCGTGCTCCGCCGCGGATCCTACGATTCGCTCAGCAGCCTGGGCATGAGCAACAACATTTCCTCGGTCCGGCCGGTCGTCCGGGAACCGCGCGGCGTGGTCGAAGCGCCGGCGCCGCTGCCCGCGCCCACGTACGAATATCGCCAGCGCCCGAACGAACGGCTGTTCGAGGCGCCCGTCACGTCGGTGCGCGCCGTGGTCGGCCCGCCGCAGCAGCGTTGCTGGGTCGAGCGCCAGCAGGTCGTCGAAGACCGCGGTAGTCCCAATGTCGGCGGCGCCGTTCTCGGCGCGATCATCGGCGGCGTGCTCGGCCACCAGATCGGCAGCGGGCGCGGCAACGACGCCGCCACCGTTGGCGGCGCGGTCGTTGGCGGCGCGATCGGCGCGAACACGGGGCGCGATGGCGGCACGGTTGTCTCCGGGCAGGATGTCCAGCGGTGCACGACGACGGCGCCCAGCGGCCCGCCGCAGTACTGGGACGTGACGTACAGCTTCCGTGGCGCCGTGCACCGGGTGCAGTTGCAGACGCCCCCGGGCCCGACCATCACGGTCAACGCGCAGGGCGTGCCGCGCGGGTAACCGGCATTGCAATGGCAGTCGTGGAACGGCCCTTCGGGGCCGTTCTGCTTTTGGGCCGGCGCTGTCGCTTGTCGATGCCGCCACCCGGGCCGGGCCGGCGCGCGGCATCGGGCCTGTCCCCGTTCGGCACACCATGCTCGCGCGCGGCATCAAGTAAGATGCCGGATTCCCCACCATAGCCGGCACTTCGCGCCGGCGGCAAATCATGGCGAACATCCTGCAGTCACTTCCCGTCGGCGAAAAGGTCGGCATCGCCTTCTCCGGCGGACTCGACACCAGCGCCGCGCTCCTGTGGATGCGCGAAAAGGGCGCCATCCCCTTCGCCTATACCGCGAATCTCGGCCAGCCCGACGAACCCGATTACGACGACATCCCGCGCAAGGCGCTGCAGTACGGGGCCGAGCGCGCGCGCCTGATCGACTGCCGCCGCCAGCTCGTCGCCGAAGGCCTGGCGGCGCTCCAGTGCGGGGCGTTTCACATCACCACCGCCGGCGTCCCGTATTTCAACACCACGCCGCTCGGGCGCGCGGTCACCGGCACGATGCTGGTGATCTCGATGAAGGAGGACGACGTCAACATCTGGGGCGACGGCAGCACGTTCAAGGGCAACGACATCGAGCGTTTCTATCGCTACGGCTTGCTGGCGAACCCGGGCCTGCGCATCTACAAGCCGTGGCTCGACCAGCAGTTCATCGACGAGTTGGGCGGCCGGAAGGAAATGTCCGAGTACCTGATCAAGGCCGGCTTCGGCTACAAGATGAGCACCGAGAAGGCCTACTCGACCGACTCGAACATCCTGGGCGCGACGCACGAGGCGAAGGACCTGGAACAGCTAGCCTCGGGGATCAAGATTGTCGAGCCGATCATGGGCGTCGCGTTCTGGCGCGAGGACGTCGCGGTCAAGGCCGAGCGCGTCACGATCCGTTTCGAGGAAGGCCGTCCGGTGGCGCTCAACGGCGAAACCTTCGAGGACGACGTGGCGCTGCTGCTGGCGGCGAACGCGATCGGCGGCCGGCACGGGCTGGGGATGAGCGACCAGATCGAGAACCGGATCATCGAAGCCAAGAGCCGCGGCATCTACGAGGCGCCGGGCATGGCGCTGCTGCACATCGGCTACGAACGGCTGGTCACCGGGATCCACAACGAGGACACGATCGAGCAGTACCGCGACCAGGGCCGGCGCCTGGGACGCCTGCTCTACCAGGGCCGCTGGTTCGATCCGCAGGCGATGATGCTGCGCGACACCGCGCAGCGCTGGGTCGCGCGCGTGATCACCGGCGAGGTGACCGTCGAGCTGCGCCGCGGCAACGACTACTCGATCCTGGACACGACGAGCCCGAACCTGACCTACAAGCCCGAGCGCCTGACGATGGAACGGGGCGAGGCCTTCTTCACCCCGCAGGACCGGATCGGCCAGCTCACGATGCGCAACCTCGACATCGTCGACACGCGGGAGAAACTCGCGACCTACGCGAAGATAGGCCTGCTGGCGCCGTCGCTGGGCTCGGAAATGCCACGCGTGTCCGGGCCGGCGGACGACGAGAAGAAGTAATCGCCCGCAGTCCGTAGTTTGTAATTCGTAGGATGGGTGGAGCGCAGCGATACCCATCTCGCCGAACCATCCGAATGGAGCGGTGAGATGCGTTTCCCTTGCCCGACACCCGGGTGGCCATTGAAAGATGGCCTGGCCCACCCACTCGCGGCATCCTACGGCGGCTGGTTTCGCTGTCAGAACGTCCCCGGATAAGCCCCCCCGTCGAGCAGCAGATTCTGCCCGGTGATGTAGCCGCCGTGCACGCTGCACAGGAACGCGCAGGCGGCGCCGAATTCATCGATGTTGCCGAAGCGCCCGGCGGGAATCGCCTTCTTGCGCACCTCCAGCAGTTCCTCCACGGTCTTGCCCTGCGCCTTGGCCGCGCCGATCGCGGTGCCGCGCAGCCGGTCGGTGTCGAACGCGCCGGGCAGCAGGCTGTTGATCGTCACGTTGTGCGCAACGGTCTTGCGCGACAGCCCGGCGACGAAGCCGGTGAGGCCGGCGCGCGCGCCATTGGACAGGCCCAGGATGTCGATCGGCGCCTTGACCGCGCCCGACGTGATGTTCACGATGCGGCCGAACTTGCGCGCGATCATCCCGTCCACCGTGGCCTTGATCAGTTCGATCGGCGTGAGCATGTTGGCATCGATCGCCTTGATCCACGCGTCCCGGTCCCAGTCGCGGAAGTCGCCCGGCGGCGGGCCGCCGGCGTTGTTGACCAGGATGTCGAACTGCGGGGCGGCCGCCAGTGCCGCCGCGCGTCCGTCCGGCGTCGTGATGTCGCCCACGACGGCGGTCACCGTGACGCCGGTCGCCCGGCGGATTTCGTCGGCCGTCGCCTGCAGCGCGTCCGCCCCGCGCGCGGTGATGACCAGGTTGACGCCTTCCCCCGCCAGCGCCATCGCGCAGCCCTTGCCCAGCCCCTTGCTCGCCGCGCAGACGAGCGCGGTCCGGCCCTTGATGCCCATGTCCATGCTGTGATCCCCTGAGGTGACGACCGTGATTGGCGCGCCTATTATCGCTCCACCCGAAGCCCGGCCGGCGGCGACGGCTCTTCGGAAGTGAAACGGCGCCGATCAGGCCGCCGCGCTGCGCACGGCGCCGGCGCGCGCACTTTCAGCTCCGCGACTGCCTCACTCGACGACCGCGAGCTGCACCCGCCGGTTCGCGGGACTCTTCGGGTTGTCCTCATCGAGGAGTTCATCCGGCCCGCGCCCCACGGCCTTGAGCCGTTCCGGCGCGACATCGTGCGCGCTCACCAGGTAGACCTTGACCGCGTCCGCCCGGCGCCTGGACAAGCGCAAGTTGTAGTCGTAACTGCCGCTGACGTCGGTATGGCCGGAGATGACAAACTTCGCCTGCGCCAGCTCGGCGGCGGCGAGCGCCTCGCCGATCGCGTCGAGGCGGCGCCTGGCCCCCGGCGTCAACTCCGCCGAGTTCAGGCCGAACTGCAATTGCAGCGACAGCTTGCGGGGGCCGGTGGTGGCTACAGCCGCGGGCGCGGCGCCGGGCGCCGCCGCCGCCGTGCCGGCCGGCGCATCCTTGGCGGCGGCCGCGTCCTTTGGCTCCTCCTGGCCGATCGTCAATCCCCTGGTCTTGAGTGAAGGGCTCAGCGCGCGCAACACGTCGCCCTTGGTGATTTCCTTGTCGCCGAAGTCGGCGACATTCCCGGTTTGCGCGTGCACCACGGCGGCCGCGGCGAAGCAAACGATGGCAACGAGGAATGTGAGCGCTTTCATGGTCGTGGTCTCCAGGAGATTGCACTGCCTTCAGGGGACCGCGGTCCTGCCGTCCGGATTCACGCCGGCTGACCAGTCCGCGGTGCGATGGTCAACACCACATCAACATATGGCGAGTATTGTCCGGCCTGCAACAACAGCGCCATTGATTTGCGGCAAACGCGCGACGCTTTGGCAGCCTGTCGGGCAGCGGGCGTGACCGCCTGCGGCAGAACGCTCCGTCCCGCCGCGCGCTCGCCCGGATCGCCGGGCGCACTGTGTTGCGCCTATGCTAATCTGCCCGCGTGTCGGAGTTCGCCGGCGTTTCAGCAATTGCAACCAGTCACCGTTTCGGCAAGCGCCAAGATGATCGCAGTCCGCCGTTCCCGCAAGCTTGCGCTTCCGTGCGTCACCAATCCGGGGCGTCGCCTCCTGCTGGCCGCCGCCGCGGGATGCCTGCTTCCGCGCGCCGCCACGGCCGTGGTGGTCGATGAACACTACCCCAATCGCCCGATCCGCCTGATCCTGCCGTCCGCCGCCGGCGGCAGCAGCGACCTGCTCGGCCGCCTGCTCGCGCAGCCGCTGGGCGAGGCGCTGGGCGTGCCGATCGTGGTCGATCCCCGGCCCGGCGCCGCGGGGCGCATCGCCCTCGACCTGGCTGCCGATGCCGCGCCGGACGGCTACACGCTGCTCCTGGCCAACAATGGCAGCAACGCAATCGCGCCGGGCGCGCGGGGAACGCATGGCAAGGAATTGGGGCGCGCATTCGCTCCGGTTACCAGGCTTACGCGCCTGCCCATCGTCATCGCCGTCAACCCGGCACTGGGCGTGACCTCGCTCCCGGAGCTGATCGCCCGCGCCCGCCGGGCACCGGGCCAGCTCTCCTACGCGAGCAGCGATCTCGGCTCGACCTCGCACATGGCGGCGGACCTCTTGTTCAGGCGCGCCGGGGTGAGCCTGCTTCATGTCCCCTACAACGGCACGGCGACCGCGGTGCGCGACGTGCTCTCCGGCGTGGTGCCGGTGCTGTTCACGCACCTGGGCACCGTCGCGGCGCTGGTGCGCGATGGCCGGTTGTGCGCACTGGCGGTCAGCGGACGCCGGAGGATGGCGGAGTTCCCCGACGTCCCGACGGTTGCGGAAGCTGGTTACCCGGGCTACGACATCACGACCTGGCACGGCGTCATGCTCCCGGCCGGCGCGCCGCGCGCGGTCATATCGCGGCTGCATGACGAGCTGACGCGCGTCACCGCTCTGCCCGGCCTGCGCCGGCAACTCGCCGCGATGGGCATGGAAGTGGAGGCCAACACGCCGGAACAATTCGCTGCGGAAATCGAAGCGGACGTGCGGCACTGGGCAGAACTCCTCCGCACCACCGGCCGCGCACAGGAATGACGGGAGCGACCCGACAAGCCACGCCGGACCGGCCGCGCCGTTCAACCGTTCGGCATTTCGGCACGAACCGCACACAGCGGCGCCCGGCATGACCCGCACCGTGCTGCTGGTGGCGACGGCCACACAGTGGCTGGGAACCGCGCGCACGCCCGGCGCGCTCGCCAGGGCGGGATTCAGGGTCGCCTTGCTGGCGCCCCGCGGTTCGCTGGTCCTGAAGTCGCGCTTCCTGTCCGAGGTCGGCCTCGTGTCGGATACCGCGGTTCCGATGGAATGGCTGGGGATGCTCATCCGGCTGGTCGACAAGGTCGACCCGGTGTTGCTCGTCCCCTGCGACGAAATGGCGGTGCGGCTGTTGTTCATCCTCGTGCTCGATCCGCCGCCGGGCTTGAAGCCAGAGCTGCAGACGCGGCTCGCGGCACTGGTCGCCAAGTCGATGGGCGAACCGCGGTTCTATGCGGCAAGCATCGACAAGACGCTGCTGCCGCCGGCCGCCGAAGCGCTGGGGGTGCGCGTGCCGCCCCACGCGATCGTCGATCGCGCGCACGACGCCGTCGCCTTTGCCGAAGCGCGCGGCTACCCGGTGGTGCTCAAGCGGCGCTTCGGATTCTCGGGGGCGGGTGTCGCCATCGTCCAAGGGCGTGCCGAATTGCTGGAAGCCGCGCAGCAACTCCTGCGGCCCAACCAGATCGATCTCGGCGAGAACCGCGCGCCCCGGTTGCTGGTGCAGGCATTCGTCACCGGAGCGCATCACTCGCAGGCGCTGGTCGCATTGCAGGGGGCGCCGCTGGCCAGCTTCGGCTGGGCGCGCCACGTCGCCACTCGCGAGGGTGTCGGGCAGACCGCGGTGCTGCGTTTCGTGGCCTCGCCGGAGACCCGCGCATTCTCGGAGAAGCTCTGCCGCGGCTTCGGCCTGTGCGGATTCTTCAATGCGCAATTCATCATCGATGCGGCGACCGGCGAAGCCCACCTGCTGGAGATCAATCGCCGGATCGTCACGCACATGCACATGGGGGAACGGGTCGGCGCCGACCTGGGACTCGCGCTGCGGCGCGCGCTGGACGGGGAGCCGCCGGTACCGCCTGCGGAACCCCCCGCGGCAGGGCAAGACATCGTCGTCGTGTTCCCGCGCGAGTGGTTGCGCGACCCCGGAAGCCGCTACCTGGCCGAGTATCCGGCCGACGTGCCGTGGGACGAGCCGGAGCTGTTCGAAGCGATGCTGGCGCTGCGCCACGACGAGTGAGCCGCGGGCGCGGGCCGTGATGATCCCGGCAACCCCTGTGCTATGCTGCCGCGACATCGCCAGGCCCGGATAACAGGGAATATCAAGGGGGAAGTAGTGGGCATGTTCAGCCACCTGCGTTTGCGTAGGGAGCCGGTCAAGGTCGGGCCGGACCCGCGCGAAATGCCCATCCTGCGGCTCGATGCCAGCCCGACGCTGCCCATCTCGATCTTCGCCATCAACAACCTGTCGGAAAACGCCAAGCGGCGCCTGTACCGGACGTTGCTGCCCCCGCCGCTGCTGATGCGCTTTCGCATCAGCCCGGTGAGCTGGAAGGATGTGGGAGATGTGCCGCGGGTGCGGCTCGACGCGGCGCCCGGATCGAGCAGCGTGGCGATCTCCATCCTGCACCCGGCCGACGCGACGGAGCCGTTCTTCCTGCTCGAACTGGCCGACAACAACATCAACGGCTTCGAGCTGAACTTCATTTCGCTGCACGATCCGGACGGGCCGCGCTTCGACGTCGATCGCGACGCGGAGGGCAACCAGACCCACTTCGGAACCGTCCGGCGCAACCTGGCCGAAGAAGAGAAGGCGATGCACGCCGGGCTGGCCCCGATCCAGCTGCGGCGCAACCTGGGCGCTGCGCAGCTCGTGTTCGACCAGCTCGAGCTTTTCATGGCGTTCGCCGCGCACCAGGCGTATTCTCTGGAACCCTTGACCTACGCCGCCGCCTGGGTGTTCGAGCGCCGCGGATTTGCCTATGTGCGGGGCCACAAGCTGATGAACGACATCCAGCGGGAATTCCAGCCGGGCGGCCGCCTGCACGCGGCGCTGGACGGAAGCACGCCGTTCCGCCAGCCCGAACAGTGGCGCACGGTCCGCGGCCGCGCCTGGGCGATTCACGACGGCATCCTGGAGACGATCGGCTTGCAATGGGACCATCTGCGGATGATCAAGCAGCTGGGCAAGCATGCCGGCGTCGAGACTTTTCCCGACGCAGTTTACTGACACCAGCCGCCGAGCCCGCGATGCGATCCAGCTCCCGAATCACCCTGGTGGCCGAAATGGAAACCCTCGGCGCCTTTCGCGCGTTCATCGAGCGCACCTGCCACGCCGCCGGCATCACCGGCACCACCGTGGACGACCTGAAGCTCGCGGTCGACGAGGCCGCGATGAATGTCATCATGCATGGCTACGCGGACATGGATCCGGGCTCGCTGATGCTCGAGCTCGACATCGGCGACGGCCAGGTCGAGGTCACGCTCACCGACTTCGGCCACCCGTTCGAGCCCTACGATCCCGGCATCCCCGATGCCGATACCCTGCTCGAGGATCGCACCCCCGGTGGCTTCGGGCTCCACTTCATCTACCAGACGATGGACGATGTCTCGTATCGCACCGACGAGGACGGGAACCACATGGTGCTGGTGAAGAAGCTCGGCGCCGCCTGAGCGCCAGAGCGCCGCCGGAGCGCCGGAGCGCCGGCTCAGGGTTTCCAGCGCAGCAGCAACGCGGCGATGTCGTCGGTCTGCGGCTGGTCGCCGGTGAACTCGCGCACCGCGCGCAGCAGCGACGCGAGCACGGCGCGGCCGTCCAGGTTCTCCCCGGCGGCCAGCAGCGCGCGCAGCCGCTGCTCGCCCCATTGCTCCTGGTCGGCGTTCATCGCTTCGGTGAGGCCGTCGCTGTAGGCGAACAGCGCGTCGCCCGCGCCAAGCTGCATGGCGCGCGTGGGGTACTCGGTGTCCGGCCAGGCGCCCACTGGCGGCAGGGGCAGCTCGTCCAGCTGGACCAGACCACCATTGCGCGCCAGATGCAGCGGCGGCAGATGCCCGGCGTTGGCGTACGCGACGCGCCCGCTGGCGCGCTCCAGATGGCCGAGGAACAGCGTGGTGAACATGGAACTCGCGTTCGCCTCGCACAACTCCCGGTTCATCGCGGTCAACACCGCGCCCGGCGATCCGGGCGCATCACTCGCGCGCGTGGCGATCGAGCGCAGGCAACTCCACGTGCGGGCCATGAAGATCGCCGCCGCGGCGCCCTTGCCCGACACGTCGCCGATGGCGAACCACAGCGTATCGCCGCGGCCGGGGAAGCAATCGCACAGGTCGCCGCCGACCTGGCGCGCCGGCTCGAGCAGCAGGTGCGTGGCCACCGCGCCGTCCGGCGCCGCGAAATCCGGGGGCACCATCCCGAGTTGCAGTTCGCGCGCAAGCAGCAGTTCGTGATCCATCTGCGCGAGCTTCGCGCGCAGCGCGTCGCGCAGGCGCTTCTTTTCCAGCGTGGCGCCGACGCGCGCGCGCAACAGCGTGCCGTTGACCGGCTTGGTTAGGTAATCCTCGGCGCCGAGTTCGATGCAGCGAACGACACCGGTCATTTCGTTGGACGCCGACACCATGATCACCGGCAGCGCTTCCAGGCGGCCTTGCTCGCGCAACGCTTCCAGCACCTGGATGCCGTTGACGTTGGGCATCATCAGGTCGAGCAACACCAGGTCGAACGGCCGGCGCGCGATCGCCTCCAGCGCCTCCCGCCCGTCGACCGCCATCGTGATGTCTTCGATGCCCAACGCGCCGAGCCGCGCCGCGAGCACTTCCCGGTTGTCCTCGACGTCGTCGACCACCAGCACCGCCGCGGACGATGCCGGGGGAATTGCCGGTCGAACGGAAGGAGGCGGATTCATTTCGCGGGCGTTGGCGTTGGGGCGGGCAGAGAGTAACATGGCGGCGACTTGACCAAAGCGCGTCAGGACAAGCCGGCGCTCCGGTGGCGGGGTCGCGCGCCGCAGCCGGCCGCGGCAACGATCCGCTCGAGGGGGAATCTCTGATGTCCGACACAGTTCCGGTTTCTCCGTCGACGGAGCCTGGGCCGCTCCCCGCCGCGCGCGAGCCCGCCCGTCGGGTGCACCCTGTCGTCTACATCGACTACCGGATTCGCATCATCGGCTACCTGGTGACCGGCGCGACGGTCGCCTCCACGCTGCTCGAAGCACGGCCGGGGGCGCGCGCCGCGACCGCGTTGCTGTGGGCGTTGCTGCTCGCGCAGACTTTCCTCTGGCCGCATCTGGCCTTCCTCCTCGCGCGCGGCAGCCGCCGGCCGCAGACCGTCGAGAAGGCAACGCTGGCGGCCGACGGTTTCCTGGGTGGCGTGTGGCTGGTCCTGATCGGCCTGCCGCTGTGGCCGGCCACCGTCGTCGTGTTCACGCTCCTGATCTCGGCGACCAGCGTCGGCGGCGCGCGCATGCTGGGCGCGTGCATGGCCGCGCTTGCCGCCGGCGGCCTGGCCGCGGCTGCCGGCGCGGGTTTCACGTTCATCCCCGACACCGGCCTCGTCACCGCGTTCATCTGCATCGCCGGCATCCTGGCCTACGGGGCGTCGTACGCCGCGACGCTCAAGCGCCAGGCGCGGAGCCTCAGCGCGGCCGACCAGGAAAAGGCGGCGCTGTTCGACGAGGTGCAGCAGCACGGCGTCGCGCTCGCGCGATCGCTCGAACGCCTGCAGGCGTTGCATGAGGTCACCAAGGCGATCAGTTCGTCGATCGAATTGCAGGTGGTGCTCGACGCCGTTGTCAGGCACGCGGTCCGCGTCGCGGGCGCGGACGCCGGCGCCATCGTGGAAGTCGAGGCGGGCGCGACGGTGTTCCGCAGCCTGGCGCACCAGAACCTCAGTCCGGGGTTTCATGAAAAGCTGGCCGGCATCCGCGTGGATACGCAGGACCGGGTGATCCGCGAAGCCATCGACGGCAAGAAGCCGGTGCAGGTGCCCGACCTGGACGCGGAAGACAGGTTCCTGTTGCGCGACGCGGCCATCGCGGATGGGTTTCACGGCCTGCTGGCCGTGCCCATCGTGCAGGCGCGGATCACCCGCGGGCTGATGCTGCTGCGCCGCGCGCGCGGGCCGTTCGATCCCGACAGCGTCGAGCTGCTGGTCGCGCTGGGGGCGCAGGCCGCGGTCGCGATCGAGAATGCGGGCCTCTATCGCCAGCTGCAGGCCCAGCAGCGCAGCCTGGAGATCGCGAGCCGGGCGAAGTCCGATTTCATGGCCAACATGAGCCACGAGCTGCGCACCCCGCTCAATGCGATCCTGGGCTACACCGAGCTCATGCTCGACGGGGTCTATGGCGATGCGCCGGAGCGGATGCAGCCGGTGCTCAAGCGCGTCGATCGCAGCGCGCGGCACCTGCTGGGAATGATCGACGAGGTCCTCGACATCGCGAAGATCGAGGCCGGGACGCTGCGGCTGCATCTGGCGCCCTGCGCGCTGTCCGACCTGATCCGGGAAGTCGTGGTGGCGATGGAAGCGCTGGCGCAGGAGAAGGGCTTGCGCCTGCGCGCCACGCTGCCGGCAGAAGGACTGCCGCTGCTCGAGGCGGACGAGCGGCAGCTCTCCCAGGTCCTGTTCAACCTCGTCGGCAACGCGATCAAGTTCACCGAGCGCGGCGAGGTGGAGGTGTCGGTGACTCTTGATTGCCGGCGGCTGGTCGTCACGGTTCGAGATACCGGCCGGGGCGTCGACAGCGCCGACCAGGCGCGCATATTCGAGGAGTTCCAGCAGGCCGCCGGCGCGCCCGGCAGCCCCCGGGATGGCGCGGGCCTGGGACTCGCCATCGCGCGCCGCATCGTCGAATTGCATGGGGGCAAGCTGTGGGTCGAATCGGCCCCCGGCGCCGGGTCCACGTTCTCGTTCTCGCTTCCCCTCGCGGCGGCGGACGCGGCGCCGCCTGCTGCGGTGACCTCCGTGGAGCGCACCCCATGAACTGGTCACGCCTGCATCCCGTCGTCCGGCTGGACTTTCTCGTCCGCCTGATCGGCTGCCCGCTGGGCGCGCTGATGATCGCGACGGCGCGCATCGATGAGCCCACGCCGCTGGCGCTGTGGGTGGCGCTCACTTTCTACGCCTTCGCCTGGCCGCATCTCGCGGTGCTGTTCGCCAGGATGTGGCACGACTCGAAGGAAGCGGAAGTCATCTGCCTGCAACTGGACTCGCTGTTCTTCGGCATCGCGGCGGCGCTGGTCTCGTTTCGCCTGCCGCCGACAGGCGGGCTGCTGATCGGCATCCTGACCAGTTGCGCGAGCGTGGGCGGGTGGCCGTTGTTCTGGCGCAGCCTGGTTGCCTACGCCATCGGCGCGATAACCACCGCGTACATTTTTACGAACTTCAGCTTCTCGACCCACTGGCCGCTGCTCAACACGACGATTTCGCTGATGACGCTGTTGTCGTTCCAGCTCCTGCTCGGATTCCAGACTCATCGCAACGCGCGCAATTTCGTCGTGCTCCGGCGCAAGGCCGAGGAGCAGGCCGATCACATCCGCGAACAGAACCGGGCACTGGAGGAAGCTCGGGAAAAGACCGAGCTGGCGATGGCGCAGGTGGACGCGGCGAATCGCGCCAAGTCGCAGTTCCTGGCCAACATGAGCCACGAGCTGCGCACGCCGATGAACGCGATCATCGGCTATACGGAACTGATGCTCGACGAAACCTATGGCCCGATCACGCCGAAGATGCGCGACATTCACCAGCGCGTCGAGCGCAACGGCCGGCATCTCTTGGGCCTGATCAACGAAGTGCTTGACCTCTCCAAGATCGAGGCCGGACAGTTCAAGCTCACGCCGGGCGAGTTCTCGCTGCCCGACATGGCGCGCGCCGCCGTATCGTCGGTGGAAAGCCTGGCACGCGAGAAGGGCCTTAAGCTCTACGTCACCGCGCCGCCGAAGCTGCCCATCGCGTACGGCGACGAGCGCCGCCTGTCGCAGGTGGTGCTGAACCTGGTGGGCAACGCGATCAAGTTCACGGATTCCGGAGAAGTGGAGGTTCGGGTCCAGCAGGAAGGCGAGCACTTCACCGTCGCAGTGCGCGACACGGGTCCGGGCATCGCGCCCCACGACCAGCAGCGCATATTCGAGGAGTTCCAGCAGGCCGACACTTCGCTCACGCGCGCCAAGGGCGGCACCGGGCTGGGCCTGGCGATCGCGCGGCGCATCGTCGACCTGCACGGCGGCAGCCTGGCGGTGGCATCGACGCCCGGCGCCGGCTCGACCTTCACCTTCACCTTGCCGGTCGCGCCGCCCGCGGGCGGCGGCGCCGGCCGGCGACGCCCAGCAGCCCCTGGAAGCAGCCAAATGAGCCAGCGCATACTCGTCGTGGACGACAACGAAGACAACCGCCAGATCCTGAACGACCTGCTCTCCGGCGCCGGCTATGAAGTGATCGAGGCCGCCGCCGGCGACGAAGCCGTGCGCCTGGCGGGCGAGCACGTGCCGGACCTGATCCTGATGGACATCCAGTTGCCGGGGATGAACGGCCTCGAGGCCACGCGGCACATCAAGGCCGAGGAAAAACTGGCGCACATTCCGGTGATTGCGGTGACGTCGTTCGCGCTGACCGGCGACGACGCGAAGGCCCGCGCTGCGGGCTGCGACAACTACGTGAGCAAGCCGTTCAGCCCGCGCGCCGTGCTGGCGATGGTCAGGGGCTACCTGGCGTAGCGGTGTCGGTTGCGGGTCCCGGGCCGAGGTCCAGCAGGCGGCGCAGGTACGGAATCTGCTCCTCGGCGGCCTTTTCGCCTTCCTCGATGACATAGGCCAGCTTGGCCGTTTCGAACAGGCCGACGTGCTTGTCGAACTGCGGCACGATGGGAATCACTTCGTCGTGATGCGCGAGCTGATGGAAGGCGAACGCCGACTTGAACAGGTTGTTGGTCATGATGCTCGAGAGCTGGAAGGCGAAGCGCGCGGGCGACGTGATCCGCCGCTGATACGGGCTCTCGAAGCCGACGGCCAGTATGATGCCGGCGCCTTCCTTGACGGCGACCCCTACCGGCAGCGGATCGGACAGGAAGCCGTCGACGCACAGCCGGCCATCGACGCGCCACGGCTTGAAGATGAACGGGATCGCGATGCTCGCACGGATGGCGTCAGTCAGGCTGCCTTTGGAAAAAACCACCTGCTCGCCGGTCGCGAAGTCCGTAGCCGTGATGTACAGGGGAATCTGCATGGACTCGAAGCTCATCTTGCCGAAGGTCTCGCGCAGCCGTTCCATGACCAGCCGGTCGTCGCGCATGCCGAATTCCGAATTGAAGCGGAACCACTTGGGCATCAGCGCCGAGAGCAGTCCGCGCGTGTCGCGCCGGGAAGTGATCTCCCGGGTCCAGAGGCGGTGCGTGAGTTCGCTCGCGCGACGGGCGTCGAAGCCGGCCGCGATCAGGCTGGCGAACATGGCGCCGGCGCTGCAGCCGACGACCAGGTCGATCCCGATGCCCGCGCGCGTCAAGGCCTTCTGCACACCGAGCGCGGCGGCGCACTTCACGCTGCCGGAGCCGATGACCATCGCGACGCGCTTGCGGCCCGCCGCCGCCGGCGTTCCCGGTGGCGTCACTTGAAGCTGGCCACGGCGGCTTCGGCGTCGGGATAGATCTTGACGATGCCGGCGAAGCCGCTCATCTGCAGCACGCGCATCACGGCGGGACGCACCGCGGCCAGCCGGAAATCGCCGCCGTTGCGCCGGGCTTCCTTCACGGTCGCCAGGATGACCCGCAGACCCGCGCTGCTGGTGTAATCCACGCCCTCGAAATCGGCGACGATGCGGTGATGCCCCTTCAGCAGTTCTCCCAGCAGCGCCGCCTGCAGCGCCTCCGACGTCAGGCCGTCGATGCTGCCGGCGATCTGCGCCACGATCGCCGTATCGGCTTCCCTGAATGTGATCTGCATGAACTCCCCCCCTTGTCAACGCCCACGCTTGCAGTCTGTGGGTGCGCCGCGTCGCTGGCCCCGCTGCGCTTCCGCGCTCAGGTCCCGCGACGGGAAAGACGGAGGCGCAACCAAGCATAGCGTAACTGGGCGACGCCGGGCAAGGCGATTGGCCGTTGCGGGGTGCGGGGGGAGATTCCGGCAGGTGCGCCAGGTAATCGCGGGCGCAGGCACCGTCAGGCACTACAATCGGGAATCCCGGCCGCGCGCCCTCAAGGAACACTTCAATGTCCATTCGCCGCAAGCGCAAGACCGTATCCCTCGCCGTCAAGATGGCGGAACTAGCCTTCGCCGCGCCGCAAGTCGTGGCGCATCGCGTAACCCGCATGGCCGTCGCCGGCCCCATCCACTCTCCGCGTGACCGGAAGGAATTCAAGCGCATGAGCGCGGAGAAGGCCGAGGCATTCGCCGAGTCATGGAATGCGATGACCATGCAAGCGTTTAGTGCGAATCAGGCGCTGGCGGCTTCCTACTTTCGCGCGTTGTGGTCGCCGTCGCTGCGGGGCATGCCATCGGCAGGTGCGGTGACCGCACGGCTGCAGGGTGTCGCGCTCGATGTCCTGGGCAAGGGTCTCTCACCGGTGCATCGGAAGGCAGTGGCGAATGCGAAGCGCCTGGGCCGCACTAAACTCCGATAGGCCTGTCGACGCCCAAGGTTGAGCGCTTTAATTCGGCGCGCAGAACACGATGCCCTCACCTTGCCAACCGATGGCGACCATTTCGGCGATATCGGATTGCTGCAGCGTGTAGCGATGATTGGAGTCCCACGGGTTCTTCGGTCCGCTTGGAGGGTACGCATTGTTGTACGCGCGATAGACCGGCAGCGTAGTGGCCGGGCAGGACTTCGAGCCATTCGCCGCCGTGCTCGCCGGCGTGGTGGCAAAACCGATGCCTTCGTAGTTCCATTGCGCGCGCGCGGTGTTCACCACCCGGGGTACGCTGCGTCTGTATGCCGAGCGCTATCCAACCTGCCGCCGGAACGACTCATCGTCATCGAAAACGGTTATGATGAAGCGGCATTCGCGGCGGCGGCCAGCCGGCCGGGCGATGGCGCGGCGCACAAAAAGGAAAGGGGGCAGGTGGTGCTCGTCCATAGCGGGACGGTTTATGCGTCGGAGCGCGACCCGCGCCCCTTTTTCGCTGCGCTGGCGGACCCGAAGGCGCGCGGCCGGATCGGGGCGCGGACGCTGAAGGTCGTGCCGCGCGCGACCGGCTGCGACGAGTACCTGCGCGCGCGGCGGCCGATTCTCGCCCTCACCGACGCGGCCGGTGACACGGCGCGCACGCTGGCCGATGCGGGGATCGACACGATCGCGCCGCTCGACGCGCCGGTGCAGATCGCGGAGCAGCTGGATCGGTTTCTCGAGCTGGTACGTGACGGGCGCGCGCCCGTTGCCGATGCTTCGCACATCGCCGCTGCTTCACGCCGCCCCGCGGACAGCGGAACTGGCGCGACAACTCGAGGCGGTGTCATGAAGGCGCGATTGCGATCGCTAGTATTCGCGACATGGATGCTGCTGGGCGCGGCCAGTTCCGCGGCGCACGCCGGCGTGGCGCTGGCCGCGCTCGAATTCGAAGCGGCACGCGGAGACCCGGCTGCGCAGACCGAACTGGCAGTGCTGTACGAGCATGCGGAGGGCCTGCCGAAGGACCCGCAGCGCGCAGCCGCGCTGTATTGCCAGGCGGCGCGACTGGGCTACGCGGACGCGCAGTTCAAGCTCGGCTGGATGTACGCCCATGGCAGGGGACTGCCGCGCGATGACGGGATTGCAGCAGGGCTCTTCCAGAAGGCGGCGGCGCTTGGGCACCCGGACGCGGCGAAGCTGCTCGCCCACTTCCGGCCGCAGCCCGATGCGGAAATGCCATCGTGCCTCGCGCCGGATCCGGTGCTCGTCGCGGTGCCGGAGGTCCCGGTGACGCCGGTGATCCAGGCGGAGCCGGTACTCCCGATCGTCGTGGCCGAGGGTCCTTCGCCCGTCCTTGTCCTCGTCGAAGCGCCGCCGGCGCTCGTCGCCAGGCCGGGCCGGACGCCGATCGCACTACTCGTCAACAGGATCGCGCCCCTGTATGCGGTCGACCCGGAACTCGCGCTGGCGATGATCGCGGTCGAGTCGGATTTCAACCCCGCAGCCGTGTCGCCGCGGAACGCACAAGGCCTGATGCAGTTGATTCCCGAAACCGCGCAGCGCTTCGGCGTCAAGCGGGTGTTCGATCCGGTCGATAACATCAAGGGCGGGCTCGCCTATATTCGCTGGCTGCTTGCGTTTTTCCAGGGCAAGGTGCATTTGGTCATCGCTGCCTATAATGCCGGGGAGGGTGCGGTCGAGAAGTATCGCGGCATTCCGCCCTACGCGGAGACAAGGCGGTACGTGCAGAAGATCACCGGCATGTATCCCAAGGCAATGCATCCGTACGAGGAACACATCGTGGCGCCGTCGGCGCTCGTCGCCAGCGCCAGGCGTTGAGCGGAATGAAGGCGCCGGCGCGCAACAATCGGTGCGCGGGTACGTGGCAGCCCGCGCCGGATTGTCCGGTCCGGGCGGCCAGATTCGGTAACGCAAGGCTTGCGGCGGGCGCGGCGACGCCGGCCCGGGCTCAGATGACCAGAGCTTTGCTCGGTATCCCGCCCGGTGATCGCACTTCAGGGCTTGGCCATAGAGCCTGACGCCCGTTGTTGTTCTCGATACCTGTGGCAAGCGTTGAGGAAATGCGGGGGTTCGATCTTCGGTATGGGAAATTGCGGGATCGGGGAGGACGGGCGCGGGAGGGGAAGTACGCGGTGAGGGAGCACCGCGGGTGATGATCCGCTCGCCATGACCCAAATCCGAAAGGAGTCAGCCATGCATTCCGGAAACGCCGACCGGCCACAGGGCGTGCTGCTGCGCGGCGGCACAGTCATCGACGGCACGGGCGCCCCGCGCTTCACTGCCGATGTGCGCATCGAGGGCGCGCGCATCGTCGCCATCGGCGCGGGCCTGGTGGAGGAGGGCGCCTGGGTCATCGACGCTACAGGCAAGATCGTCGCGCCCGGATTCATCGATGTGCATACCCACGACGACTACCTCGCACAGTCCGCGCCGCGGATGCTGCCCAAGATCAGCCAAGGCGTCACGACCGTTGTGACCGGCAATTGCGGCATCAGCCTCGCGCCGTTGGTGCATGCGAACGTGCCGCCGCCGCTGAACCTGCTGGGCGGGCCCGACAAATACATCTATCCGACGATGGCCGCCTACGCGGCGGCGGTCGATGCGGCACGGCCCGCCGTCAACGTCGCCGCGCTGGTGGGCCACTCGACGTTGCGGGTGGCGGCGATGGGCGACCCCTATCGGGCGGCAACGGCGGCCGAACAGGCGCGCATGGGCGAGCTGCTGCGCGAGGGGATGGCGGCCGGGGCGACCGGGCTGAGTTCCGGCGTGTTCTATCCGCCGGGCGCCGCTGCTGACATCGACGAGCTGGCGCTGCTGGCCGGCATCGCCGGCGAGATGGGAGGCGTGTACACGACGCACATCCGGCAGGAAGCGGACCAAGTGCTCGACTCGCTCGATGAAGCGTTTATCACCGCGCGGCGCGGCAGGGTGCCGCTGGTGATATCGCATCACAAATGCGCCGGGCCGCAGAACTGGGGCCGCTCCGTGCAGACGATCGCGCACATCGACGCGGCGCGCCGCGACCAGGCCATCGGACTGGACTGCTACCCGTACATTGCCAGTTCGACGGTGCTGCGAGGCGAGATGGTCGACGGCATCATCGACATCCTGATCACGTTTTCGGTGCCGCATCCCGAAATGGCCGCGCGCACACTGGCCGACATCGCGCGGGAGTGGCAGTGCACGCAGCGCGAGGCGTGTGAGCGGCTGCAGCCCGGCGGCGCCTGCTACTTCCAGATGCGCGAGGACGACGTCCAGCGCGTGCTCCAGTACCCCGCAACGATGATCGGTTCCGACGGCCTGCCGCACGACCAGCATCCGCATCCGCGGCTATGGGGTACATTTCCCCGCGTGCTCGGCCACTACAGCCGCGACGTGGGCCTGTTTTCGCTGGAGACGGCCGTGCACAAGATGAGCGGACTGTCCGCGCGGCAGTTCAGGCTTGCAGACCGGGGGGAAATCCGCGCCGGCGCGTTCGCCGATATCGTGGTGTTCGATGCGGCGACTGTCATGGATACGGCCACGTTCGAGAAGCCGAACGCCCAGGCGATCGGTGTCGAATGCGTGCTGGTCAATGGCGCCGTAGCGTACCGGCACGGCAACGTCGCGCCCAGCCGGCACGGGCGATTCCTGCGGCGGCCCGGGACTTGATCGGTGACGACAATCCACGGGTACTGGAACGACGATCCAGGGGCGGTTACTCTGATCGACGCGCATCATCACCTCTGGGATCTCCAGGCAAACCGCTATCCGTGGCTGGCGGACGAGCCGGAAACGCACTTCTTCATGGGCAACTACGATCCGCTCAAGCGCAACTATCTGCCGGATGACTACAAGCGCGACGCACGCGGCCACAATGTGCTGGCGACCGTGCATGTCGAGGCGGAGATGGATCGCGAAGCCCAAGTCGCCGAAACGCGCTGGCTGTCGGAGATGAACCGGCTGCACGGCATGCCGAATGCGATCGTCGGCCATGCCTGGTTCCATACCGGCAATACCGAAGAGATCCTGGCGCAGCACGCGAGCTTCCCGCTGGTCCGCGGCATCCGCTCCAAACCGGTGACCTCGCGCTCTCCAGCGGAAATGTCGCCCGGGATGCCGGGCACGATGCAGGATCCGGCGTGGCTTCGCGGCCTGGCGCTGCTCGAGAAATTCGACTTCTCGTGGGATCTCCGGGTACCGTCCTGGCATCTGCGCGAAGCTGCCGATGTTGCGCGCAGCTTTCCGGGGATACGCGTGGTTTTGAATCACACCGGATTTCCGTGGGATCGAAGCGCCGCCGGCCTGCGCGACTGGCGGAGCGCGATGGAAGCGATCGCGCGCTGCTCGAACGTCCATCTGAAGGTATCCGAGTTCGGCCTCAAGGGCCAGCCATGGGACTACGAATCCAATCGTGGCATCGTGGCCGACGCGCTGGCGATCTTCGGCGTCGAGCGCTGCATGTTCGCGACCAATTTTCCGGTCGCCGGCCTGCGCATCGGCTACGACGATCTTGTGCGCGCCACCAGGCGGATGGTCGCGCACCTTTCCCCGTCGCAGCAGGATGATTTTTTCTGGAGGAACGCGCAGGCGTTCTATCGCGTCGCTGCCCGTTCCGGGCCCGAACAGGGCAAGCCATAGCACCGCGGCGCTGTGGCGGATCGTGCGGACGCCCAGGGGCCGCCAGGCGCGGCGACAAACTTCTTTCTTGGAGCGGCAGAGGAGGATATCGACATGAGCAATCGGCTGAAAGACAAAGTCGCGATCATCACAGGGGGCGCGGGCGGCATCGGTTCGGCAGCCGGTCAGCTCTTCTGCGAGGAAGGCGCCAAGGTCGTGCTGGTCGATCGCGATCGGTCGACGACCGAAGCGGTGGCGAACGACATGCGCAACAAGGTCCCCGGCGCGCGGGTCCTGGCGATCGTGGCCGACGTCGCGAAGGACTCGGAAGCGCTGCGCATCGTCGCCGAAACAGAGGCTGGATTCGGCGGCATCGACATCCTGGTCAATATCGCGGGTATCCGCGAGTACTGGCGGCTGGCCGACGCGCCGGCCGAGTCCTGGCATGACATTCTGGGCGTCAATCTGTTGAGTTACGCCTACATGGCAAAGGCGGCGATACCGGCACTGCGGAAATCCGGCACGGGCTGCATTGTCAACATCTCATCGACCTATGGCGTCACAGGCCGCTCCGGGATGGGGCAATACGATGCGACCAAGGCTGGAATCCTCGCCTTGACGCGCACCCTCGCCTTCGAAGAAGCGGAACACGGTGTTCGTGTGAATGCTCTCTGCCCCGGATTCACGCTGACGCCCTTCCACTTCAAGCGCGCGCAGGCCGCAGGCCGGACGGCCGACGAACTGCGGAACGAAAAGCTGCGGGAATGTTTGATGCAGCGCTGGGCCGATCCGCGCGAGATCGCGTATCCGATCCTCTGGCTGGCGTCCGAGGAGGCCTCCTACATCACGGCAACCACGCTAATGGCGGATGGGGGCCGTCCGGTCATGTAAGAGCGCGCCGGGACAAGGCTGCTTTGGAAGCAGCGACTGGATATAGTCCTGGAGTTCCGCTTCGGTGCGCGTGGTGTCGCTGGCGAGGGCGCCAACGAACAGCGCTTCGCCCCGTCTCCCGAACAGATACCGGATCACGATCAGTCCGTCGGTCAGCGCGTCGACACGGGAGTTACGATCGACATCGAGCTGTCCGCGGATACGTCGAGATACTGTATGACCGCGCCGGGCGACACGCGCGGTGCGCCAATGGCGATTGCTCCGGCGGTGAGCGAGGGCCCGGAGATGCCAAACATGTAGCGGAGGATAAGCATGCCATCGGTCAGAGCAGCGACGGCGCCATTGCCATCGACCAGCGCCGGGAAGTGCTTGTGCGCGCGGAACGACGCCCCAGGTAGGGGTGTTTTCAAAACCACTTTGCGCCGGTCAGCTGGCGCCGGGGCCACGGCGCCCTCCTGATCGACTGCGTAGGCCAGGCCGGAATCAGGTTGCCCCAACGGCGCCAGGGTCGGTGCGTGCCGTGCGGGGTCGCCGCGTAGACCTGGGCCCAGGTCTGTACCAGGTGTTCGGGAATGCCGCCCGGCTGATTCGCCGCCGATGCTTCGCCGAGAATGCTGACAGCGCCGCGATACATGTAATCCCGCACATCGATGTGACAACGCAAGGGGCGCTCTACGCCCGGTTCAGGTCAACGCTCACGCGTCCGGAGTGACCCTGGCGCCATGTGACTGAGTCGAAAGAACGAGGCGTCCTGTGCGACACCGAACAGACGTCCGATGCCGTGGCGCCCACACTGGCTTCATCGTGTTGGTCCGTGACGGTCGACACGACGCAGGAAGCCACAGCCAACCTGCGGAACCCACAAACCTTGGAGAAAACCATGGACGACAAAGTTATTGATCGCAACGCAACCAGTGACTCGCTTGGAGCGCACCCTGTCGGGACCGGAGTCGGCGCAGTCGCGGGTGGCATCGCCGGCGCGGCAGTTGCAGGCGCCGTCGTCGGGACCACCGTCGGCCCTGTTGGCACAGTCGTCGGCGCCGTCGTTGGTGCGGTGGCAGGCGGCCTCGCCGGCCACGGCGTCTCGTCAATGATCGACCCGACGGCCGAGGACACGTACTGGCGGGACAACTACTCCAGCCGGCCTTACGTCAGCGGTGGAACGTACGACGACTACGGCCCCGCGTATCGCTACGGTGTCGAAGGCTACGGACAGTACGAGGGCCGCAAGTTCGACGACGTGGAATCGGAGTTGTCGCGTGACTGGCAGCGCGCCAGGGGCTCTTCAAGTCTTACCTGGGAGAAAGCCAAGCACGCAACCCGCGACTCGTGGCAACGTGTGAGCGATGCCGTGGAGCGCGCAGTGCCCGGCGATTCCGACCGCGACGGCAAGTAGTCTCTGCAGGCGTCAGGAGCAGCCGCACCTACTCCGGATCCACCGGGAGGTGCGGCCGTCTTCATCGGGCTACTAGATCTTTGCTCGCTTCATTGTGCAAAGTTGCTGCCGCAGTTGGTGTTCAGATAAGTCCGGATCGCGGTCCAGTCGCTGCGCGTCGGGCTATTGTCACCTATCGCATTGTTCGTCACCGCGGTGCCCGTCAGTCCAAACAACGCCCGTATGATCATCAATCCATCGGTCAATGCGTCCTGGGCACCGTTGCCATCGACGTCAAGCGTGCAGCTGACGGTGGGAGCAAGCGACCAGCACGTATTCGGCGATGTGACGTGCGAGCCGTCCGGGCATGTCGTGTTCAGAAAGGATCCATTCATGTAGCTCGCCGGCGTGCCGATCGACCCGGTAAGGTCCGTGCTGGTCAGGATGGCGCGCAGCAGCACCGTGCCGCTGATGTTGGCCGTGTGGACATCCGCCCGGCTCAAGTCGGCGCGGGTCAGGTTGGCGTTCGTGAGAATGGCGTTGTTGAACGTGGCGCCTGCCAGGTTCATCCCCGTCAGGTCATAGCCCGTGAAGTTGCCGCCGGTCAGATCGGCCTGCGGGCCCAGCAGATAGCCGCTCATCAGGCGCCAGTCGGGCGGCAACTGCACCGGCGCGCCGAACACCCCGCCCGATCGCAGGCCGCTCAGCTTGGCGGCGAGCAGGATCGCGCCATCCATGTATGCGCCGCTGAAAGTCGCATTGGCGAGATTCGCGCCCGTAAAGTCGGCGCGGTGAACGCCGGAGTTCCCCACGTTGGCTCCGGTGAGGATCGCGTTTGTGAAGTTGGAGTCGGTGGCGATGCTCCCGTTCAGGTTCATGGTGAGATTCGCGCAGTGAGGTTCGTGTTCAGGTAGCATACGGCCCGCTGGGGTTGGCGTTGGTCAGGGTGGTGAAGGACAAGTTTGCCAAGCTGAAGTCGAACCCGCTCATGTTGGCGTTGGTCAGGTTGCAGCCGGACCAGTTCACGCCGGCGTACGGCGGCGGAATCGAGAGCGTGTAGGTGGGCCCCGGACCGACGGTCGGGCAGGCACACCAGGCCGCAGGGACGGCAAGTGTCACAAGGCCAAGGATGGCGACCAGGCGGATGAGGCTGGAAGGGGTGCGCATGGAGTAATGGTATCCGAGTCACCTCGGACTTCCTAGCTGCCGGACGGAGAAGAACGCGGTCTCGCCGTAAGCTGTCCCATCCTGGCGGCAATTCATGATGATCGATCTCTGGGTTCGCCCCGCAAGCAGAGTCGGCCCTCTTCATGCAGCGACCTGATCCTCATCTTTCCGGCGTAGCAGATAAGGCTGTATACGGCGGGAGCATTGCCGAGGAGTGTTCCAGGCGCCGATCGCCGTCTGACCAGGAATTCGCCATGGACAAGCTACGAACGGCATAGCGCACGTTTCATCCAATCCCGTTTCGTTGAGCAAGATCAGCAAATTGCCAATTGTCCAGCGTAGATTGAAGGTTTGAGAGAAACAAACTCCATAAGAAGACCAAGGTCTGAAGATTCAGATGATGAAGGCCTCTCAGCGCAGCTCCCCCAGGCGGCACAAGCGATGAACTTCGCAACAATGCTCGCGCTTGTCGTGTCCGTTCTCGTCTTTGCGCCGCCCCACCCGGCGTGGGCTGCTCCCGACTTCAAGCATCTGCGCGGCCTGCACATGATGGGCAATTGGGCGGGCAATGTCATGGGCTTCAAGCCTCCGCTCCTGGCCGAAGCACCCGCGATTTCGGTTGCGCAAGCCGAAGTTCAGGCGGTGATTTCAAGCGGCACAGATAGCAGCGGCGTGCCGTTCACGAATGACATGGCATTGATCAGGCTGGTTGGCGTGCGGCTCGGCGTGGACACCCAGCTTCAACTGGCCGGATTCTGGATTGCGAAGAACCTCGAAACGGGAAATATCTTCATCCAGTTTCGTCCCACCGCCGATCCGAACCTGGCGGGCGTCACCGGATTTTCGGGCGATCTGACGTTCTTGCTGCCGGCCGGCACGGGCACGGGCGCACCCGATCCGGCCATCAACATCGCGGACAATATGGCCGGCGTGACCGGTGATGCCCGAAAGCTGGCCCTGGCGTTACTGGCGCATGGTCCCGAACTCGCGGCATTCGCAACCTACACCATTGGTCCGGGAGCCGAATTCGGCAGGACGGACTCGCTGGTCCTGGCGCTGACGGCATTCCGGGACGCGATGGGCAAGGCTGACAACCGGTATTTCGATTTTGTGAAAAGCCTGAATGTCGAGTGGTTGGGAATCAGCGTTGCGATGCACTACGACAGTTTCTCGAACCCCGTCGTGACCGCCAATGCCTGCGCGCAGGCGTACAAGTTCGATTCCGGTGGCAATTACACATCCTGCCCTTTCACCGACGCGGATCTGGAGAGCTTCGTCGACCGGGCCAGGAGCCGCGGCCTGAAAATATATCTGACACTGGCGTTCGAAACATCGCTCGACATCGATTCGATCGCCAGCCCGGCCTGCCACACTCCGGCCTACAAGACCAGTCGCTGGCACTTGGGAGAGCCTGCCCTGCCAAGCGGCGGCGCCGCCTCCGCCTGCATCGATGCCGCAGACTGGTGGTGGAATCCGGCGCATCCACAACATGCGGTCAATTCGGCGCTATTCTGGAATTCCTACACGCAAGTCGCGGCCAAGTATGGGGAGCTTGCGCAGCGGCTGGGGATCGGGATGTTCTCGCTGGGCACCGAAACGGAGAACCTGTTCAGAAGCCGGCCGTCGCCGCCAGTCTTCACGAACGATTTCAAGCCGCAGCTTCAAGCCATGGTACAGGCCGTGCGGGCGGTCTATTCGGGCGTTCTGACCTACGATCAGAACAGTTATTGGCTGACGATCCCGGACAACGGTTCGGGTTACCTGTTCACCGACCTGGATCTGGATGTGGTTGGAATCAGCGGTTACTTTCCGCTGACGGACCAAGTGCCGCAGCGCGTTCTTTCCGTGTCCGAACTGGAGCCGATGTGGGAGAGTGTTTTTCAGAACTATCTGGTGCCATTGCAGCAGCGCAATCCCGGGAAGCCCGTTGTGTTTACGGAATTCGGCTATAACGACGACTTGGCATCTCCGTACCTGCCGAGTTCCAACACCGGATCACCGGAACCCGCCTACACTGCCGCCACGCCAACGGCTGGGATGATCCAGCAACAGAATGTCTACCGCGCATTTTATGACGTCAACACGCGGTATGGCGACTTGGTCGCGGGGACATTCATCTGGGGAAACGACTACTTCCCGCTCAATCCGCGGGCCTGTTCCGAAATCGGGTCGACCTTGTACTGTCGCCCCGCTGCCCAGACCGTATCGGCAGCCTACGATGCGTGGAAGCGAAGGGACAATACGACCACTGGGATGATCGTCGAGTTTTACAACACCGACCTGGACCACTTCTTCATCACCGCCAACGCAGGCGAGGCCGCGGCAATCGACAGCGGCAGCGCGGGACCTGGCTGGACGCGAACCGGCCTCCGCTTCATGGCAGGTGGCAGCACCGCCGTCTGCCGTTTCTACGGCAGCCTGTCGCCCGGACCCAACTCGCATTTCTACACTGTCGATCCCGCCGAGTGCAGCTTTCTCAGGCAGCTGCAGGCAAGCACGCCCGCCACGCAGAAGCGCTGGAATTTCGAGAGCCTGGATTTTGTCTCGACCCCGTCAGCCAACGGGACATGCCCTGCTGGCACGACGCCTGTCTATCGCGCCTACAACAATGGCTTTGCGCGCGGCGTCGATTCGAACCATCGCATCACCACTGTTCCCGCCGCCCTACCGGAACTCGTGAAGCGCGGCTGGAATGACGAGGGTGTGGTCATGTGCGCGCCACAATAAGCTCGGCCTATAGCACTTCGGACTTCGCGGGAGATCAATTTGCCCAGCCCAATTGTTCTGCAGGGACGACGGCCCGCACATTCGATCCGTGATGACCCCGCCATCGACGTCCGGACTATCGGTCTTCACGCCCCAGCCCGGTTCATCGTGCTTTTTGGCGGGCGCCGCCGCATGCACGGTAGCCGCAACGTGCCATAACGCTGACGCCTCAGGACTTCCAAGGGTTACGACCGTCGGCGACGACTTCCCCGGCCATCGAATCAACGATACGCTCCGATACCGACCCTGCCGAACGCCGAAGTCCGCCCGCGGGACACCCCGGAAGCAACCCAGAAGGGACTCGCACGACACCCCGCCGCCGCCCATGAATGGCGACCGCAATATGGACTCGGGGGCGGTGGTGGGCCGTGAAAGATTCGAACTTTCGACCTACGGATTAAGAGTCCGCTGGTTGGATAGATTGGGTAACCACGCGGAAGGGACTTAACGAAGGCGCCGCGAAAACGGCTTCTTTGCGCCCTTTGGCATTCGAAGCTGTGACCAACGGATCGATAGTCCGCGTGTCTCGGAGAACATCGCGCCGGCAACGATCAATCGGATTCACGAACGGCAGCGTCGCAGTTGAGGATTGCGCATAAGTATCCATTTGGATACAATGCGTCCGGTGAACACCTTCCTGCGCTCCGAGGAATTCGATACCTGGCTCACCGGCTTGAAGGACAACGTTGGGCGTGCCCGGATCATCCATCGTATCCGGTCCGCCGAGCACGGCAATTTCGGTGACTGTGAACCGGTCGGCGAAGGCGTCTCGGAAATGCGCATCCACGTCGGCCCGGGCTATCGCGCTTATTTGACGCGGCGGGCGGAGGTGGTCTATTTGCTTCTTCTGGGTGGCGATAAGTCATCACAAAGGCGTGACATCAAACGTGCCATTGAGATGGCGCGGACTTTGGATAAGGAATCATCATGACAAAATTCGCCGCCTTCGATGCTGCCGATTACCTCAGCAATGAAGAGACCATCGCGGAATACATAAGCGCCGCCCTGGAAGATCCCGATCCCGATGTATTCCTGACTGCGGTACGTGACGTGGCTCGCGCCCGTGGCATGGCCCAACTCGCAAAGGATTCCGGACTTGGGCGAGAAAGCCTTTACAAAGCGCTTACGCCGGGCGCCAAGCCACGCTACGACACCATGCTCAAGCTGCTCCATGCGCTCGGCGTAAAACTGTCCGCTTCTCCCACGCATTCATGAGATAAAAGTCGAAGCTTTCGGCGTCAATTTTCGCAACTCAATCCGGTCACTGCGGCGCGCACCTCACCACGCCTTCGCCGAGCCAGCCATCTGGCGAGCTTCTGTCATTGGCGAAAACAAGCATAATATTTGCCCATTCAGGGGGTTAAATGAACAATCGCCGCAAGCTGATCATCGCACTTGGCGCGGGGGTGATCGCAGCGCCATTTCGGATTTGCGCTCAGCCAGTCAAAAGGTCGGTCGTGGTGGGATTCCTGGCAGCTGAAGGCCAGTTGAGTGCCCAGTCCGTTGTCGCTGCCTTCAAGCAGGAGCTACAGAAATTCGGATATTTTGAAGGGCAGAATCTCACTCTGCAATCTCGCTATGCAGACGGGAAGTTCGATCTCGTTCCTGGATTCGTGTCCGAACTGGTAGATCTCAAGGCAGACGTTATCGTTAGCGCCGGAGCGGTCACCACCCGCGCCTTGCAGAAAGCGACCAGCACGATCCCTATCGTCATGGCAAATGTCCTGGACCCTGTTGGAGCCGGCTTGGTGAAAACCCTGGCACGACCCGGCGGCAACATCACCGGGCTTTCCAGTCTTGGTACTGATATCGGTGCCAAGCATCTTGAACTGCTGCTCAGAGTGGTGCCGAAACTTCCCCGTGTGGCGGTTATGTCAAACGCTGCGCCCGCTGCCCTAAGGCAGGTTTTCGGAAACGAAGCGGTCATTGACTTGCTCATAAGCGATTCCCGCTTGCGGCCAGAAGCGGAAATTGGGCGGCACCCTCCAATTTGGCAGTCGATCACCGGATCGGCAGCCCCCCGCCGCCAAGAACTCGCCCGTCTGCTGCCCTTGGCGTAAGCGGGCATAATGGCCGACCAAGGGGGCGTAATGAACAACCGTCGAGAATTTCTCGTTGCGCTTGGAGCGGGCGCTTTCGCATTTGGCGCGCCGCCCGACGCTTTCAGTCAGCGGCAGGGCAAGGTCTGGCGCATCGGCTTTCTGGGCGTGCGCAAGGAACCCGAATTGCAGGGCGTATTCGTCCGGGGGATGAGCGATCTCGGTTACGTCGATGGCAGGAATCTCTTGATCGAATCCCGGTCGGCCGAGGGAAGGGTCGAACGCCTTCCCGGCTTGGCGGACGACCTGGTACGACTGAGAGTGGATGTCATCGTGACCGCAGGGAGAGTCGCCACCGGCGCCGCGCAGAAAGCGACCGACACGATACCCATCGTCATGGGCAGTTCGGTCGACCCCGTAGGCTACGGATTCGTGAAGAGCCTGGCACACCCCGGAGGCAATATCACCGGACTTTCGGACTTGACGACCGACACCGGCCCGAAGCTTCTCGAGATGCTGCGCAGCGTGATGCCAAGTCTTTCGCATGTGGCTGTCCTGAGCTTCCCAGCGGTTATCGGGCACCAACGGTAGTGGGCGATAATGTACCGTTGGAGGTATGCGATCAAGCGGGTTGCCGAGGGCTCTTCCAGACGCCGCTCGCCGTCTGAGTTCGACTTCGCCATGCACAGCCGGCCGTGCCCGCAGGACTACCTGCAATGTGAATCAAAGTCCTCCGGGCTCGCAAAAGCCTCGTCGAGCCACGCCATCCGCTGGTTCAGGAATGCCTTCAGGAACCCTACCTCTGCGGCATACGTGGTGAACGTGTAGTAGCTGGCCAACTGCACACCGATGATCGGCCATTTCGCGAAGTTGCGTTGCTGCGGCAATTCCAGTTGGCGAGCGTAAGTGCCGATGCTGGAATTGATGAATGATTCGAGCGCCGGCCGTTTCTGCTTCCACCTCGCCAGCACCAAGTCACGAAAGGCAGGGTTGTAGAGAAGGCGGCTGATCCAGTTGGACGGATACCCGTCGATCTGCTTGCTGACCCAGCAGCCGTTCATTTCCCAGTTGTCGTTGAAATTGATGTTGCCCGCGGAACTGTCGAAATCCCAGACCGGCCCCATGTTCAGCAGGCGATCCGCCGGAGCGGCCGCGCCATCGGTGTCCTTCCACATGAAGTCGCTGCTGAAGAAGGCGGCGTCGTTGTTCCGGAACAGTTCCTGGATCAGGTACCAGTCGGCGAAACTCGCCGGGTTGATCCTGTCCATGCTGCCGCGAACGTAGATGTCGGCTTCGACGGTGTCGAGCAGGCTCTTGATGTAGGAGAGCTGGTCTTGCGTGATACTGTCTTCGTCGGGCTTGGCGATGCAGATTGGAGCGCCCTGGGGAGTAACGTGCTGGAGGTTGATCGCGCCGGAATTGTAGCAATCCAGCCGCGAATCCACCTCGACGATGTACCCGCCATCGATCTGGTTGGCGGTGGGGGACGGACTCATTGTTCTGATATTCAGCCGGGCCGGGTCGATGCGAATGTCCTCGGTCAGCAGATAGGCGCCTACATACTCATCGTTCAGGTAGACCTCGATATGCTGGCCGGACGGGCTCCATTTCAGGCCATCGGAAAACACGCTGCTTTTGGCGAGCGACAGCGCCAGCCTGTTGCGCATCAGTGACCGGTCGAAGTAGTCGGCGAGCAGCGCCCAGTTTCGATTCTTTTTCATGCCGAGGACATCCGCGATCGCGGCGTACTTCGCGTCGTTGCTGAACTGGACCTTGTAGGGGTTCTTGGGCTGGCCCCACGTCGAGTTGCCGCGCCCCCGGATCTTGCCGTTCAGCGACATGGGCTGGTCCGGAGTCGCCGGGTTGGTCAGCACGTAGGTCGCATCGACATAGACTTCCTTCGAAACGATCGGCGCCGCGTCCTTGGTGCTGATCCGCAGCACAGGCAGATCGGTCGGCTTGACGGGGAAAAGGGCGACGACCTGGGCCGATGACCCTGCTGTGGCGGGCGCCCCATCTCCATTCCCGCACATCACTATGCCTTCGTATGTCCACCCCCTTGTCACGACCTGTTGAATGTCGGTCATGCGGGGACTTATGCGGTGATTGCTGTCCACCCTCCGGGCAAATCCATTGTTGTAAGCACGATAGATTGGGACTCGTCCCGCTGCGCACGTGCCGTTAACGGTGCCATCAATGTAAAAGTCATAGCTCTCGAATTTCCAGCTTTTCACACTGGGGTCATAGATCGATCTGAGACCACTGCATTCCTGTGAATCAGCAGTGTAGAAGTGGGAATTCGGGCCCAAAGGGGAACCGTAGAAACGGCACGCCAGATTGGCGCCCCCCGCGAGGAAAGTAGTCCCGGTGCGCTGCCAGCGCCCAACGGCTCCGCTATCAACGAATAGCTGTTCGGTCGGATCGGCGGCGATGAAATAGTTGTCCAGATCCGGGTTGTAATACTCCACTACCGTGGTCGAAGCAGCGGCAAGCGTCAGCGTGTACGCGCCTGTCTGCAGAGGCAGCGCCGACGACGGGGCGATTACATACCTTCCCGTCTGGCTCAACGTCAGGTAGCCGCTGGCCGGTATCCTGGCATTGGTATCGTTGCCGCTGTCGTTGCCGTAGGTGCTCGTGTTGTCAGGATAGATCAGCAGCATATCGACATCGATTGCCGTCGAAGAATTGGAGATCGCTATCTTTTGTCCGCTCGTGGCATTGAACTCGTACCGATTGTAATAGTAGTCGTGCCCATTTCCATTGTGGTCGATACAGTCGTCGGTGGTCAGCGCCCCACTCCTGGTCTCGCCGAGATTGATGGCCTGCACGACACATGCCCCCAGCCCAGCGCCGGACAGGCCGAGCAATGCCAACAAGAGCGAGAGGGCACGGATGAGTTTTTTCATCTTGCCGTCTCTCTGCCTCACCGCGGTGCGCACATCACGACACCCTCGGCGCGCCAGCCGCGGGTGACGACTTCCTGGATTCCGGCGGTGCTGGAAGTGATCCGGTGGTTGGAGTCGGCGCGCGGAAAGGCGTTGTTGTAGGCGCGGTAGATCGGCGTCAAGCTACCGGGACACGCGCCACCGGTGGCTATCGTCGTCGCGAAGTCGTTGCTCTCGAATTTCCAGCTCTTCGCCGCGGGATTGAAAATTGACTTGAGGAACGCGCACTCGGCGGTTTCCGCCGTGTAGAAATGCGAATTCGGACCGTACATGACGCCGGTCGCCGGATTAATCGCGGTGTTCCCGTAAAAGCGGCAGACCGCGTTGGGACCGCCGACCTTGAAACTGGCGCCTGTACGCAGCCAGCGCCCGACCGCGCCACCTTCGACGAACGCCTGTTCGACGGGGTCCGCGGTGATGAAGTAGTGATCGAGGTCGGGATTGTAGAACTCCACCGCGGTTTCGGCCGTCACGAAGACGGTGACGTCCGCACGGTTGCCGGCGCCTGCGGCGTTGCTGCCAGTCACCGAGTACTGATAGGAGCCGGCCGCTGCCGGTTTCACCGTTGCCGTGCCGGCCACGCCCGCGGCGAGGCCCAGTGCCGGCGTCCAGGAAGATGACGTGGCGGGCGGACTGCAGCGGGCTGTCAGGGTCACCGTGCCGCCGAGAGGTAACGACGCCGGCGTGGCATCGACCGTGCACGCGGGGGGCGGCGTGGCGAAGCCCTGAAACAGATCGGCGAGGCTGGATTGCTTGGCGGCGTCGCCAAGCAGCGGCGACACACTGAAGATTTCCTGGAGCGTGCGCAGCAGCGATCCATGATCGTAGCGGATTGAGTTCGAGAACCCGTACCCCTTGGCGAATGGCGAAATCACGATCATGCCGATCGGACCGTCGCCGCTCGACCCCTCGTCCCAGGTGATGAAGATCGCTCCGCCCCGCCGATAGGCCTCGGAGCTCATAATCATCGGCAGGTTGTCTCTCAGCCACGCGTCGGTCTGGGCCACCTGATCGTTCAGCGGCGCGCAAGAGTCGTGACCACCGCTGCAGAGGTTGGGCGTGATGAAGGCATACCGGGGAACCGTGCCGTTCCGCAGATCGGCGGCGAGCTCCGAAAGCGGCCGCACGTGCGCGATACAGTGCGCCGAGTACTCGTTATTGTCGTCGGTGACGTCCTTGAAGTACACGAACGGGTTGTGCTTGGGCGCATACGGCCAGTTTTCGCGCAGCGGGCAGAGCGCTCCGGAGATGCTCTCCTGGTACGACTTCCACGTCACCTCGGCAGCCGCCAGCTGGGTGACCAAGTGCGCCGTCGTGTCCTGCGCATGGACAAACGGGTCGGCATTGTCGGCGACCCCGAACCCGGTGCCTGCTTCCATCCACAGGTAGTTCGGCAGGCTGTGACTCAGCCCGGGCGGGGTGTAGTAGGCGTTGGCATACGAGGCCATGGGCAGCAGCGTGTGGTTGATGTACGGCGCCGACGGGCTGCCCCGGAACACCGACCAGTTCTGATTCTCCATCACGATCACAAACACGTTGCTTATCCCCGCCAACGGGTTCTGAGCGAACGCCGGTTGCGGCATCCACGCGACGCCGAGGGCGAGCCACAGCGCCAAGGCAACGCATGAACCGCACGCGCCGATCCGTTTCATCGATGCTGTCCCCGTCAAACCATCATGCCTAAAGCTAAAGCCCATCATCGCTCCGGCGATCGCTGGTGCGTTGATCTGGCGCAACATCATGCTGGAACCCTGCTCCGAGTTGAAGAAGAGACCGCGTGTGGCCCGACGATCGGTAAGGCCAGGCCGCGCACTGGAAAGTCCAGCTGCGTAGTCATGATCGATCTGCCTCCTATATTTCGAGCCGCCCATTCCTGGGCAATGCCTTGTCAACCCCGGCAACGATCGGAGCGTGGCAGGTCAACGAGATGGGCCGTGAATGATTCGGGTACTGACTCCCCACCCGACCCAATACCGACCCGCAACCCGCCATAGCCACCACGGAATCAGCAATACCGACCCAGCAGACCACCCCAATGGACAGTCCAGGGTCATGCATGTTTCAGTAAAGGCGCCCCACGACTACCCATGAATGGCAGTCCGGGATACCAAAGTGTCCTTTCGGACACATAGGTGACACTTCATTCCGGACACATAGGTAACACTTTTGGCATTTTGCGAGGAGCGCAAAGATGCCTTGGAAGGAGTGTTCCACTATGGACGAGCGGCTGCGGTTTGTGGCGCGATTTCTGGAAGGCGAGAAGATGGCGGGTCTCTGCCGGGAGTTCGGCATCTCGCGCAAGACGGGCTACAAGATCGTTGAACGGTACCAGAACAGCGGACTGGAGGGGCTGACCGATCGCAGCCGGCGGCCCTACCGGCAGGCGAACAAACTACCGTTCCAGATCGAAACCCTGATCCTGCAACTCAAGGGCGAGCATCCGAGCTGGGGTGCCCCGAAGATCCGCGAGAAGCTCAAACGACGGTACAGCGACGTGCACATCCCCGCCATCAGTACCGTCCACGCGGTACTCGATCGCCATGGCCTGGTCGAGCACGGGCGTAAGCCTCGCCACAAAGCGCAGGGCACGGGGCTGTCGAAGCCGGTAGCGCCCAATGACCTGTGGTGCGCCGACTACAAAGGCGAGTTCATGCTCGCGGACAAGCGCTATTGCTATCCGCTCACCATCACCGACTTCGCCAGCCGCTACCTGCTCAGCTGCGAGGCCCTGGAAAGCACCCAGGAGACCTATGCCTTCACTGTCTTCGAGCGGGTGTTCAAGGAATTCGGACTGCCCAAAGCCATCCGCACCGACAACGGCGTCCCCTTTGCCAGCGCCTGGGCCTTGTTCAACCTGAGCAAGCTCTCGGTCTGGTGGCTACGCCTCGGCATCCGCATCGAGCGCATCAAACCCGGTCATCCCGAGCAGAATGGTCGCCACGAGCGCATGCACCTGACCTTGAAAAAGGAAGCGACCAAGCCGGCCGCCAAGAATTTCTTGCAGCAGCAGGCGAAGTTCGATGACTTTATCGATTGCTATAACCATGACCGGCCGCACCAGGCGCTCGACATGAAGTATCCCGCCGAGCTGTACAGCCCGTCGCCACGTCCCTATCGCGGGATCGGCGAGCTGACGTACCCGCTCCACGACCGGACCATCACCGTCACGCGCTGCGGGCGCCTCTGCATTGGCAAGCGCAAGATAAACTTCAGTACTGTCTTCGCCGGTCAGAACGTCGGCATCAAGGAGGTCAGCGACCAAATCTGGTTGGTCAGCTTCATGCACTACGACTTGGGATTCTTTGATCACGAGACATGTCGCCTCGAACCGGCAGCAAACCCGTTCGAGGCGAAGTGTTACCTATGTCTCCGGTATAAACTGTTACCCATGTGACCGGAATACACCCGAAGGCGGTGGAGGACCCTGAAAGATTCGAACTTTCGACCTACGGATTAGAAGTCCGCACTCCACGTGGATTCGAAAAGTGATGATCTGTTGAATGATCGAATGCCCATCGTAATGGTTAAAGGCGGCCCACTATGCGTCCCGGCGGGACGGACACCGGCGATCTTGCTGGGGACACGGACGACATCGGCGGCGACTTTGACGCCGGTTCGTTCGACATATGACCCTCGGTGATCAGTTGGCCAGCTTCGCCATCAACGCGCCGCGCAGTTCCGCCATCTGCTGCCGGAGTGCCGCGATCTCGGCGGTCTGCTGTTCCAGCCGGCGCTTCAGTTCCTGTGTGGCCGAGACATTGAGCATCGCGATGGCTTCGTAGTCCAGCATCCGGAAGTCCTTCACTTCACGGCCGAAGACGAAGACCGCATCGGCATTGGTGACGAAGCCGGTGCGAAACTTGCCCGGCGCGACTTCCAGCACTTCATGGATCGCTTCCATCTTGTCACCGATCAGGCGGACCCGCTCGCCCCTCTTCAGGTTGGTCGCGAGCAGAACCCAGCCGTCCCTGATCGCGGCCTTCCGGTATATGTCGGGCACCACATCGGTGATGCGGCTCACGGCTTGCGGGAAGACTTTTTCCACCTGCTGAGCGATGACCTTCTTTTGCCGGCTGGTGCCCTTGCCGACGGTATCGATATACGCATAGTCGGTGACCTCGATGCCGGCAAGTGCCAAGAGATCCTGCGCCCCATCCGAGCGCCCGACGATGCGCTTGATGCGCTCGTCCGAGAACGCGGCGAAGGCCGCCGCGCCAACAGTAGCGTTTGCATACATGGACATCGCAATGCTCGCGCCGCCATTCGCCTGGCCGGAAGTCGCGGGCGGTCCGTTCCAGAGCGTGGACGCAGGCGCGCCGTAGATGGAAAAGCCGTTGATTTCCAGTTTCGCTTTGGTCGGATTCGTCGCCCCGATGCCGACGTTGCCGCCCAGCGGTTGCAGCACGATGCTGCCGCCGTCAGCGGTATTGAAGTCGGTCGACTGGAGCCAGACCTCACGATTGGCCAGCGCGGCGCCGCCGACCAGCCGGACATCCAGGCCAAACGGATTGTTCGGGTCGCCGTTCGCTCCCAGCGGCTCGTTGGTCAGGGCGGCCAAGGCGCGCGTATCGGAGGTGTTCGTTTTCGCGGTGCTCGCGGACACATGCAGTTTCACCGCTGGACTCGTCGTCCCGACGCCCACGTTGTCCGTGGTGCGGCCGAGCACGATCGAATTGTTCGCCGCAACGATGGCGCCAGCGCCTACGGCAGTAGCATTGAAGAGAGCTTCGGAAGCCACGTTGGCGCCTGATCCGACAACCGTGTTGGAGCCACCCACTGTGTTATTGCTGCCAGCTCCCGCGCCAAAGAACGAATTGGAGCCGCCAAAGTTGTTGTTCTGACCAGCCCCCGCGCCAAAGAACGAATTGGAGCCGCTGGCGAGGTTTCTTTGACCAGCCGACGCCCCAAAGAACGAATTCAAGCTGCCAACCAAGTTGTCCTGACCAGCCGACGCCCCGAAGAACGAATTACTCGAACCGCCGCCAGCTCCGCTGATGTTGGCGAGGCCTGCGCCGACACCGGCAAAAAGATTGGACGTTCCGGCATTGCCAAGAATACGATCGGCGCCGATCTGGTAGTGCATGGTGGCATTGACCAGGTTGCCGGACAAGGTGCCGCCCGCGGTGCCGTTGCCGCTGATGTTGAAATTGCTGGCCGCCTGTACCGCAGCGCCATTCTTGATGTAGCTCGCACCAAGGTCCGGAATGCTCGCGACCGGAGCCACGCCGGTCAGGCTGCCGGCCGGCACGGTCACGCCAGCCGCGAGCGCGTCCGTCGTCGCCGACCGGATCGCATACGGACTGGCAGCAACGAATTGACGCGGAGTCATTTCGTCGTCGCTATCGACCTTGATCCCGAGGTAGTAAGGTTGATCGAACGGCACCGTGCCCGGGATCCCCGCGGGCGACCGATCAGCACATTGAACACGCCGTTGTTCACAGCAACGGTCTGCGTCTGCGTGTAGAGCGCCGCACCGGGGCCGGCGGGCGCAGCGTACAGCCGGATCTGCATCGATACCGTGGCGTTGACCGGCGTGATGCCATCGGGTCCGGCCAGGTATCCCTGATAGTTGATCTGGCGCGGCACCTGGGCGTGCACCACGCTGCAGCACAGGATGGCCGCCAGCATCACAACGATTGCTCTCATCTTTTTCTCCCGAAGAAAAGAATGATTGCGCAACTCGCCAACTACGTGCCAACTGCAGCACCTGGCCCGCCACCTCGTCGACCGCCCCTCCTTGGTTATCTGTACGATTTGGTCGACATCGGCGCGCGTTGCAACCAGCGGCGGCGCAAAGCCGAGCATATCGCCATTTGGCATCGCCCGGGGGATCATGCCGGACTGCGGCGCATGGGCGCTGGTCAGGCCCTTGGCGATGGTGTAATCGAATCTATACCACCGACCCAATACCAACCCGGAACCACGCCAAAGCACATCCTCCGAGACAGCCTAAAAGAAGGCAGCAAAGACTCACATTCCGCACATCGCGGACGCGTTTAGGCGCGAATTTCCGCCGGCTAATTTTTTGGCCGGAAGGCGGATTGCGGGACGCTGAGCAGGTTGAGCACTTGGCACTGTAGCTCTGTCAGTTCAGGTTGGAAGCATTGGACGGCACGGTCTTGCTCAAGCAGGGTATGCCGCTCGGCAAGGCTGAACAGCCGCAAGATCTGTTCGGTGGTCGGTCGCCGGCACGCGCGCTGCTCGGGGTAGATGGGCAGAGTTTCGAGGTGCTCGCGCTGCATCGCCTGGCGTAGCTCGCGCTCGATGAGCGCCTGCACCAGTAGCGCGAGGAAGTAGAGCGTGAACAGCGCTTCGATGCGACCTTCGTTCTTCAAAAACACCGGCGCGATCTCGTGCACCGTCTTGAGTTGCTCGAAGCGTTTCTCGATCCGCGGCTGACCTTTGTGGGCAGTGAGGACCGCAGCTGGGGAGAGGTTGCGGTCGTTGGTCAGCAATGGATACATCCCGTCGCTCATCTTGTCGTAGTCGACCGCCGCCGTGTCGAGCGTCCACTCGATGTCATAGCGCCGGTGGGTGATCTTGCGGTAGGCGGTAGCGGGCCCTGGCCGGCCGCGCCGGGTCTGTTTGAAGGCGTGCTCCTCGCGCACCGTGCGCTGGACCTTGAGGTAGCGGCCGACATGATAGCGGTCGAGGATCTCCGCCACCTGCAGATCGATCTGGGCGGCGCCGCGCAGCCGGGCGCGCGCTTTGAGCAAGCGGGCGTGCAGCGCGTCGAGTGCTTCGCTGGCGGCGGCGATGTTGCGCCGCCGGCGTGACTCCTGGCGCAGCTTGAGCAGGGTGCTGAAGACCCAGGTCACCGGCCACGCCTCGGCCGAGGGCAGTTCGGCGCGGTAGACGGACCAGCAATCGCGGGGGCCGTCGCTGGCGCGCGGGTTGGGCCGGTCCCAGACCAGTTCCCATGGCGGCGTGTTGGTTTGGATCCACTTGCGGAACTCGGCGTCCTCCAGCCGTGAGCGGGGCAGCACGGTGACGAAGCGCCCGCCGCAGCGGGCGATGTGCTCCATGTTGTCGCGGCTGCACAGCTTGGAATCGGCGACGTAGAGGAAGTCGGCGCGTCCGGCCAGTGCGCGCAGGGTGTTCCAGGTTTCAATGTGGGTGATCGAATCGTTGGTATTGCCGTCGGCCACCCGGAACTGCACCGGCACGCCGCCGTCGGCGTCGATCGTGAGGATGAAGAGCAACTGCTTGAGATCCGGCCGGTGATCCTTGGAGAAGCCATAGGTGATGGCTGGCGCGGTGCGCCCGCGCAGCGCACGCCCTGCGGCGGCCCGATACTGGCCGCAGAAGGCCACCGAGGTCGAGTCGTTGTGCAACTGGTCGAAGGTGACGCCGAACTTCTGCCCGACCGCCACCACCACCGCGGTGAGCAGGGCGGCACGGTCGGCATCGAACAGGTGATCGAGCGCGCGACCGAGGCGGTCATCGCCCAGATGTTCGAGCTCGGCGGCCGACAGCCCGAACAAGCCAGAGGCGAAGCCAACCGCCGTTTCTCCCTGCCGGTAGATGGGCTCACGCTCGACGATGATCGAGCGCAACAGCACACCCAGCGCGGCGGCATGCGAGAACGTGCAACGGCGATCGGTGGTGGGGACGAACTGCTCGAGCAACGCGGCGAGGCCGATGCGCTGGAGGAAGTGATTGATCAGGGGTAAGGGACCCAGGCGTTCGCTGCGGAGGGCGAAGCGTGGGTTGGGAAGGACTTGCGGTTGGTCCATTCTGTTGCTATTATTAGCGCCAGATAGACGAAAGTCAACAGCAATGGCGAAAGTTTCTACTACGGTCAAGGCCAAGCGGGCACGCACCCGCATCGGTCGTATTCGCACCGCCATCGCCGGGATCGACTACCTGTGCTCGGGCACACTGCTCGAACGCTTCACGAGCTGTGGCAAGGCTGGCTGTCGCTGCGCGCAGGACCCAGCGGCACGGCATGGTCCGTACTACGACTGGGGCCACATGCAGGACGGCAAGCTGGTGCACCGGCGGCTCACGGCTGAGCAAGCCGACCTACTGCGCCCGGCCATCGCCAACTATCAGAAGGTGAAGGAGTTACTGCGCGCCTGGGAGGTGGAAACCGAGCGACTTATCGACGCCGAAGCGCCCCATGATCGCTGACCCGGGCCGGCACCGGGGAAATTACGCGGAAATGCGACCGTCGATGTGCGGAATGTGAGCAAAGACCGCCACAGAGGACGTCAAATTCCCCTCTGTATAGAGGTCCTAACCTTGATTTTCGGAAGTGGTGGGCCGTGTAGGATTTGAACCTACGACCTACGGATTAAGAGTCCGCTGCTTGGTTATATGACGTGACCAGTAACAAGGCACTTAACGAAGACCTCGCAAAACACCTTGGTTTGCGGCCGTTCAGCATTCAAAGGTGCGGCCATCTTCAAGCAGCGACGTGATCCTCGTCCTTCCGGCGCAGCAGATAAGGCTTGATAAGCACATCAGCAGGTAGGCTGAGACCGTCAGCGAGACGGCGAATCATCTCCAGTGTCATCGGCCGGGTGCGATTCATGATGTCCGATACTCGTCCGCGCGGCCCCAGGTAGGCTTCCAAGTCCTTGCGGGTCATGCCTCGTACTTCCATAACGTGGTGCAGGAAATCAATCGGGTCTGGGTCGGCAATCGGATAGTGCTGACGCTCGTACTGCTCGACAAGCAAGGTCAGCACGTCCAGCCGGTCGGCCTCGGCGGACTTCGCCGGAGCGGTCCAAAGCTGCTCGATTTCCATCAGCGCTGCCTGATAATCCTTTTTCGTACGGATGGGTCGTAGTTCCATGCCTGTCGCCTCAGATCGTTTCAACGTCAATCTTGTCATACTGGCGATGCGTGCCGATGAAACGGACAAACATCAATCCACGGTCGTAGCGTACTGCCGTCACCAATCGGTAATCATTGCCTTTGATGTTGAACACCACACGGTTGTTCGCTGTGAAGCTGGCATTTCGGTAAGTCGCCTTGATTTCGGCTGGAGTTTTCCAGACTGCCCGACTCGCCATCGCATACCATGCCCTCAGCGGCATTTCGGCGTCCGGGTTCTTTCCCAGAAAGCTCGAAGGGTACCTAGCGCAATGATTCGCATATGTCACTGTACCACGCTACCAAGGTGGTATCAATTGTTGAGAGGCGTTTCACAGTGACTCTTTCGCGGTGATGCCCATACCTTCCGACGCGATTACGGCCCGGCGGAAACGGCGTCTGTTCACCGCCGCATCGTTCATCTGCTTCAATTTCGCCGCAACCTCGCGCTGCTCCAACCCACGCAGCACACCAATGTGGCGACCTGCTCCGCACGCGGTCGTGCCTTCCTGCTCACAGTTAGTGTCGTCTGCGCACTGACGCCCATCAGTTTGCCAAAATGGTACGCAGATAGAACGACTCAACAACGGTATGCCTGGGTCCATTCGCGCTGCAAATCGTGTTCTCGTTGTAAATCTTTGTGGCGAGGAAGTCTCCCGTGTGGCACCCTCGGTCTCTGACACCTAATCGCTGTTCGAGCGTGCCTCGAAATTTGAAGGCTGATCTTAGCGACAGCAACTCAAAGCGAAGAATGCTATTCATGAATGTGAGATTGGCTTCAATCCCGCTCCTCTTGCTTGCTGTATGCGTATCTCATGCAGCGGGACAGATTAACCACTGGGGCAATGGCGGAGCGGTCGCGGTCGCGAAGAATGCTGTCACCACCGAGTTGAATGCGTTTCCGATCCAGGGCATCACCATGGCACCGTTTATCCAAATGGGATACCAGGGAAACGGGCTGAAAAGCCTGCTGCAGCGCGCTACAATCACCGGCGCGAATTACGTAGTCTTGAGCAACTCGTCACGAATAGATCTAGGCACAGGCACGATAAGCGACGTCTATTCAAACAACGGTACGTCTTACAACGCGACAGCAAGATTCGCCGATATCGGCCCTTCGATCGTCGCTGCTCAGGCTGCGGGACTCAAAGTTGCACTCAAGCCGCAGATTGTTTACCACAATGCCGATGGATTGCCCAATCCAAGCTTCACGATTCGCGACCCCGTCCAGTTCTTTGCAAACTATAAGGCCTACCTTCTCCAGTGGGCACAGTTAGCCGAACAACACAATGTGCAAATACTGTGCATTGGCAACGAAATGAATTACGCAACACTTCAGATCTATACGCCCTACTGGAATGACATCATAGGGAGCATCAGGCAGATATATAAAGGGAAACTCACCTATTCGCCGCTCACTCCCCAATACGTTGGGGATCCGGTCAATGAAGTCACGCAGATCCAATTCTGGAACAAGCTCGACTATGGCGGACTGGAGCCCTACGGAGTCTTTGCAGTTCCGGATAACCCGACCGTTACCATGTTGAACAATGCCTGGACGCAGGCGGCGAGCGGTCAGTCCCAAAGCTACTACCAGTTGCTGAGCCAGTTGGCGACTTTCATCGGCAAGCCAATCATCTTCTCAGAAACAGGTAGCCCGAGCGTCACCGGCGGCGCCAGATTCGGACCCAACACGGGTGCCGCGGAAGGCGCGCCCAGCAACTTCAATGAGCAGGCGAACTGGTACCGGTCGTTCTTTGAGACATGGGCTTTGACTCCTCCCGCTTGGCTCGCGGGCGTTCTTTTCTGGAACAACAACCCAGATCCCGCCCAGATGACCGGACCGGGGCCCTACCTCACGAACTTCAACATCAACGGCAAACCGGCTGAAGCCATCGTTGCTACCTGGTTCAGCGGGAAGACATTTCCCGGGCCGTTTCAGTCGTCCGTGTCGGGTACACCCAAGGATGATCAAATCTATCTGTTCGGAAATCCTGCCTCCAATGCGACGCCGATCGGGCCGCTGACGACGCAGGCTCAGACGTTGAGCACTACGATCGAGGTAACCATCAACGGGACGCTCATGAACGGACAAGCGCCGATCGTCCATATCTTCGTGAACGGCAACGATATGGGGGCGTTCTCGCTACCCAATGTGCCCGGCTTCTATACGGATCCGCAGGGCGTCCCGTGGACCTTGACGCAAGTTTTCACGACCCCCCTTCCCGGTCTCGTCAATGTCGATGAGTTGAAGGTGGTGTTTTCCAGTGCAGTCACTGTGGGCGGCCCCAAAAACTCGCAAGTCTTCCTTTCGGCCGCATCGGTCAACGGGATCGCCCTGGCGTCCGTCACGTATACGCCCGTGAGCGGTGCGCCCCAGTCACAAGTTCTGAACGTCAGTTCTTCAATGTTCAATGGCGGCTTCATGACGATTGACGCCACCCCTTGGAATACTGCACTTGCCGCTCGCACTACGGGAACCAACCGTGATCCCATTAGAGTAAAAGGCGGCGGCGGAGCCGACACGGTCTTCGTGCTGGGGATGCCTTCTCAATACAACATAGTTGGGGTCGGTGAAACCTACACGCTCAGTGAGAGCAGTGGCCTGGACCAGAACTCGGTGCTGACCGACATCGCGCAAATTGCGTTCCAGGACGGCAGCGTTATCGCCATCGCCAAGCCGACTTTCATGCCATTCACCGTCGCCGAGTTCTACAACACCCACCTCGACAACTACTTCATTACCGCCGATGCGAACGAAGCAGCGGCCATCGACAGTGGAAGCGCAGGCCCCGGTTGGGGGCGCACCGGACGTACTTTTAAGTCCGGTGGCAACCTCGCTGTGTGCCGTTTCTACGGAAGCCAGGTGCCCGGGCCTAACTCGCACTTCTATACGGTCAGTCCAGCGGAATGCCAAGGCTTGAAGGACGCCCAATTCCCCGCGGGTGATCCACGGAGAGCGACCGTCAAGAGTTGGAATTTCGAGAGCCTGGACTTCTTGTCAACGGAGCCAAGTCTCGGTGCTTGTCCCGTCGGAAAGGTGCCCGTTTACCGCGCATATAACAATGGATTCAGTCAAAACGTTGATAGCAATCACCGCATCACCAGCAGTCCGGCCGCAATCAAAGAAGTCGTGGCACGCGGTTGGACAGATGAAGGCATGGT
>JADKEV010000024.1 GCA_016717855.1 Betaproteobacteria bacterium | reverse complement strand
GAGACCGCGGTCAAGCTGGCCCAGGCGCAGATCGCCCTGGCCCGCAGCGAAAGCGATCCACGTTTTCTGGGCAATGCGCAAGCGACGTTGAAGGCCTGGTGGGACGCCCCCAATCCCCCGGAAAGGATTCTGTTGCTGCGGGCAATCATCAGGCAATCCAACCACGAGTTCGAACCTGCGGTGGCCGACCTCGAATCTGCACTGCGAGCGAACCCGCGCGATGCCCAGGCATGGCTGACGCTCTCCACCGTGCAACTCGTGATGGGGCGCATCGCGGCCGCGCGCGCGAGTTGCGAGCGCCTGCGCGACCTGAGCGCGCCATTGGTCTACGTGACGTGCGCTGCCGGCGCCGACAGCCTGCGCGGGCAGGCTTCCCAAGCGCTGGCGGCGCTCCAGGCGGCGCAGGCGCGGGGCGCCACGCTGCCGCCGCCGGTCCGTTCCTGGAGCGCCACGCTGGCCGGCGAAATCGCGGAGCGGCTGGGGCGTGTCGCCGACGCGGAGCGCCAGTTCCGCCAGGGCGCCGCGCTCGATCACGACGACGTGTATGCCCGCAACGCGCTGGCCGACTTTCTGCTAAACCAGGATCGTGCCGCAGAGGCGCGCGCGGTCCTGCCCGGTGATGCCGGCAAGAGTGATCCGACGTTGTTGCGCATCGCGATCGCGGCGCGGCGCGCGGCAGATGCCCAGGCGCCAGCGCTCGAGGCGTTGCTGTTCGCGCGGCTCGCCGCCAGCCGGGAGCGCGGCGAGGCGTTGCACCTGCGGGAAGAGGCGAGAGCGCTGCTCGAGTTGCGCAATGATGCGCAGGGCGGCCTCGAACTGGCGCAACGCAACTGGCTGGTGCAGAAGGAAACGGCCGACGCTCGCCTGCTTCTTGCCGCCGCAGTTGCCGCGCGCGACCGGATGGCGGCGGCGCCAGTGCTGGCGTGGATCCAGGAAAACAAGGTCGAGGACACCATGCTGGCCTCCCTCGCGGCGGAACTGGGCGCAAGATGAGCTGCACCCTGCTTAGGGCGGCGCTGGCGCTGCTGATCCTGTTCGGCGCAGGCGGCGCGCTCGCGCACAAGGCGAGCGACAGCTACCTGACTTTGACTCTCGCCGATGGCGGCGGCTCACCGGCCACTGGGACATCGCGCTTCGTGACCTGGAAGAGGCGGTGGGACTGGATGCCGACGGGGATGGCAATGTCACCTGGGGCGAAGTCCGGGCGCGCCACGGCGCCATCGCCGGCCATGCGTTGTCACGGCTCGCGGTGGCCGGCGACGGCCGCGCGTGCACGTTGCGGGCCGGGCCGCAGCAGGTGGACGATCATACCGACGGTGCCTATGCCGTCATCCCGCTTACTGGCAAGTGCCCGGAAAAGACGGCGCGGTTGACCGTCGATTACCGGTTGCTGTTCGACATCGATCCGCAGCACCGCGGGTTGCTCCGGCTCGAAGCCGGCGGACGCAGTGTCACCGGGGTCCTGGGGCCCGAATCAGGCGCACAGCACTATATGACCGGCGAGGCGTCGCTCTGGCGAAGCCTGGTCGAGTTCGTGCACGAGGGCATGTTCCACATCTGGGCCGGCTTCGATCACCTGCTCTTCCTGGTCGCGCTGCTGCTCCCGGCTGTCCTCGTGCGCCGCGACGGCCGCTGGCTGCCCGCGCGGAACGGCCGCAAGGTGATCTGGACCGTCGCCGGCATCGTCACCGCGTTTACGCTCGCCCACTCGATTACGCTGGCACTGGCCGTGCTCGGTGTGGTAACGCCGCCTTCGCGCTGGGTCGAAGCGCTGATCGCGGTGTCGGTGATCGCGGCGGCGCTGGACAATCTGCGCCCGTTCATCCCCGGCCCGCGGTGGTCGATGGCCTTCGTGTTCGGCCTGGTGCACGGCTTCGGCTTCGCCAGCGTCCTCATCGATCTCCAGCTTCCCGCGGAAGTCCTCGCGGTCAGCCTGGTGGGGTTCAACCTGGGCGTCGAAATCGGCCAGCTTGCCGTCGTCGGTGCGTTGCTGCCGCTCGCCTACTTCGCGCGCGCGACGGCGTCCTATCCGCGCCGGGTGGTAGGGCTCGGTTCGCTCGCCATCGCCACGGTCGCCGGTGGCTGGCTGGTGGACCGGACGTTCGATCTGAACTGGATGCCCTTCTGACCCTGTGCCTCTCGGACCAACGCCGCTTGCTCCGGCTGCGCGGGCGGCGCAATCCGCGGACTGGCACGTTGACGTTAACGTCAACGTAAATTAAGCTACCGTTTCCCCCGGACGTGATTCCACGCCTCTTGCGGCGTAAACTTGTCCGAAATCCCGGAGCCGGTCATGACCAATCTCAGCGACTCGAAACCGCTCGTGTACAAACCCGCCAACAAGGTGCGCTTCGTGACGGCGGCCAGCCTGTTCGACGGCCACGACGCGTCGATCAACATCATGCGGCGGATCCTGCAGTCCAGCGGCTGCGAAGTGATCCACCTCGGCCACAACCGCTCGGTCAAGGAGATCGTCGACTGCGCGCTGCAGGAGGACGTGCACGGCATCGCGGTGTCGTCGTATCAGGGCGGCCACGTCGAGTACTTCAAGTACATGATCGACCTGCTGCGCGAGAACGGCGGCGCGCACATCAAGGTGTTCGGCGGCGGCGGCGGCGTGATCGTGCCGTCGGAAATCAAGGAACTGCACGACTATGGCGTGACGCGCATCTTTTCGCCCGAGGATGGGGCGAAACTGGGATTGCAGGGAATGATCAACGAGATCGTCACCGCTTGCGACGTCGATCTCGCCCGCCAGGACGTGCCGGCGCTGGAACGCCGCTTCCGGCTCGACCATGGCGACAAGCTCAGGATCGCGGTCATCTCGATCGATCCGTCGCGGCGCAAGAGCGGCGGCGCGCTGCTTGGCGACCGCATCCGCATGAACTGCGATTCATCACCCGAACATCTACATGCGCTCGCTGGCCACGCGCGACACCGGCTCGGAAATCTCGAAGGCGCTGCCGGACGTGATCGCCGCCTGCCGCGTGGCGGGCTTCGACCTCATTGTCGTGGAGACCTCGGGCATCGGCCAGGGCGACGCGGCGATCGTCCCGCTGGTCGACCTCTCGCTCTACCCGAGTTCGGGGCCGCGTCGCAGCTGGAAAAGATCGACATGCTCGACTTCGCGGACTTTGTCGCCATCAACAAGTTCGACCGCAAGGGCGCCAAGGATGCGCTGCGCGACGTCCGGAAGCAGTATCAGCGCAACCGCGAACAGTGGAAGGCGCACCCCGACGAGATGCCGGTGTTCGGCACCATCGCCGCCCGCTTCAACGACGACGGCGTCACCGCGCTCTATCAGGCGGTCAAGGCCGCGCTCGCCGGCCGCGGACTCGAACTCGCGGCGGGCACGCTGGCGCCGGTCAAGGCCAAGGCCTCGAGCGCCAAGCATGTGATCGTGCCCGCCGCCCGCATCCGGTATCTGGCCGAGATCGCGGAAGACATGCGCGCGTACCACGCCTGGGCGCAGAAGCAAAGCCGGCTGGCCCGCGAGCGCCAGCAGCTGCGCGAAGCCAGGCGGATGCTGGCGGCGCGTCCCGCCGAGGTGGCGCAAACCGATCCGGCGGCCGCGAGCAGAGCAGTTCCTGCAGGCACGGTTCGAGGCCAGACTGGCCGAGTGCGACGCGGCGCTGGATGCGCGGAGCCGGAAGCTGCTCGCCATGTGGCCGCAGACCGTGGAAGCCTATGCGGGCGACGAGTACGTGGTGAAGATCCGCGACCGGGAACTACGCACGCAACTCACGTCGACGACGCTGTCCGGCACCCGGATTCCCAAGGTCGTGCTCCCCAGGTTCGAGGACGAAGGCGAGATCCTGAAGTGGCAGCTGCGGGAGAACGTGCCGGGGAGCTTTCCGTATACCGCCGGCGTGTTCGCGTTCAAGCGCGAGAACGAGGACCCGACCCGGATGTTCGCGGGCGAGGGCGACGCGTTCCGGACCAATCGCCGCTTCAAGCGCGTGTCGGAGGGCATGCCGGCCAAGCGGCTGTCGACGGCGTTCGATTCGGTCACGCTCTACGGCAACGATCCCGATCCACGCCCCGACATCTATGGCAAGGTGGGCAATTCCGGCGTGTCGATCGCGACCCTCGAGGACATGAAAGTGCTCTGACTCCGGGTTCGACCTGGTCGATCCCGCGACCTCGGTGTCGATGACCATCAACGGGCCGGCGCCGTCGATGCTCGCGATGTTCATGAACACCGCGATCGACCAGCAGGTGGACAAGTTCCGCGCCGACAACGGCCGCGACCCGACCGACGACGAGATCGCCAAGATCCGCGCGTGGACGCAGTCGAACGTGCGCGGCACCGTGCAGGCGGACATCCTGAAGGAGGACCAGGGACAGAACACCTGCATCTTCTCCACCGAGTTTTCGCTCAAGGTGATGGGCGATATCCAGGAGTACTTCGTCCACAACAAGGTGCGCAACTTCTACTCGGTGTCGATCAGCGGCTATCACATCGCCGAAGCGGGCGCGAATCCGATTTCGCAGCTCGCCTTCACGCTGGCCAACGGTTTCACCTTCGTCGAGGCGTATCTCGCGCGCGGCATGCACATCGACGACTTCGCGCCGAATCTGAGTTTCTTCTTCAGCAACGGAATGGACCCCGAGTACACGGTGCTGGGCCGCGTCGCGCGCCGGATCTGGGCGGTGGCCATGCGGGAGAAGTACGGGGCCAACGAGCGCGCGCAGAAACTCAAGTACCACATCCAGACCAGCGGCCGTTCGTTGCACGCGCAGGAGATCCAGTTCAACGACATCCGCACCACGCTGCAGGCGCTGATTGCCGTATACGACAACTGCAACAGCCTGCACACCAACGCGTTCGACGAGGCGATCACGACGCCGACCGATGAAAGCGTGCGGCGGGCGATCGCGATCCAGCTGATCATCAACCGCGAATGGGGCCTGGCGAAGAACGAAAACCCGAACCAGGGCGCGTTCATCATCGATGAGCTGACCGACCTGGTCGAAGAGGCGGTGCTGAAGGAATTCGAATCGATCAGCGAACGCGGCGGCGTCCTCGGCGCGATGGAAACCGGCTACCAGCGCGGCAAGATCCAGGAAGAGTCGATGACCTACGAGCACCGGAAGCACGACGGCTCGTATCCGATCATCGGCGTCAACACGTTCCGCAATCCGCACGGCGAGATCGTTCCGGACAAGCTCGAACTCGCGCGTTCCACCGACGAGGAGAAGCAGTCGCAACTGCGGCGCCTCGCGGACTTCCATCAGCGCAATGCCGCCCGCGCGCCCGCCGCCCTCGCCAAGCTCAAGTCGGTCGCGATGCACGGGGGCAACGTGTTCGCCGAGCTGATGGCGGCGACCCGCGTCTGTTCGCTGGGCCAGATCACGAACGCGCTGTTCGAAGTCGGCGGCCAGTACCGGCGCAGCATGAAGCGCCGGGCGCCCGGCGCATCGACTAAACTGAAAGAAGGTCCACTGGCAACGGGGAATGCCATGAATACGAAAACGCGCATCACCATCGCGGCTGTACTCATCGCCGCCACCACCGCAACTGTCCCGCGGCGGCCGGCGATCCGCCGCCCTCCAGCCTCGATCTGGGAGCGTCCAAGCCGAAAGCGGATACCACTGTCGCCAAGAGTCCCGCCGCCGTCGTGCCGATCGGCCAATCGCTGCTCTCGAAACAGAAGGCGGCGGCGGAAGCTGGCGCCGCCCCCGGCATCGGGAGCGCCATCAAGTCCCCGCTCGGGGTCAAAGGAATCCTGGGTGGCCCCGCCGCGACGGGCGCGAAGCCTGCTCAGGAGGATGCTGCGACCAGCAACGATGTCGTCGTCAAGATGCCTTCGAACATGAAGAAGTAGTATCCGGCGCGGCGATCCGCGGTCGCCTCCGGCGGAAACGCCTGGAGTGGGTGGGGCCGGGGCGAGACCCGTGCCCCGCCGCGCTGAACGGCAACATCCGGGGCAGCGCCTCTTCAGCCTTCCTTTCCGACGAATTCCAGCGCCTGCCGCGCGGTGCGCAGCGTGTGGCGTTGCTTGAAGCGCACGCCGAGCAGCCGGTTTGCGGCGGCCAGCAGCGCCGCGCGCGCGCCGGGCGGCAGGCCGGCGGCCACTTCCTCGCGGACCGCGCTCCAGGTTTTCAGCCAGTGCGCGGGAAAGATCGGCAGGCCGGTTCCGTGATCGATGATGGCGGCGATGGCGCTCTGATGAAACGCCGCCTCGTCCGCGACCGCCCATTCCCGCAGCGCGGCCGGCGCGGCGGTATCCGGATCCAGATATCCGCTGTTGCGGCCGACGAACAGCGCAAGTTGCAGCAGGCCCTGCGGCCACAGCCGGGGGTGGCGCGCGCATTGCTCGCGCAACGCGTGCCCGAACGTGAGGGCATGGCTGAAGTCGAGCCAGCCCACGTTGTCGGCGACGCTGTTATCGGTCCGCAGCGCATGGCGTTCGTCGAACCGCAGCAGGTGGCGCGCGGCGGCTTCCATCAGCGCGCAGTACGTGTCGAACGGCTCCAGCGCCGCGGCGGCCAGCGTCCGGTCGATTGTGCCGCGCACCGGCTGGCCCTCGAGCGCGTCGGCGGACAGGGGCGTGCCCGGCGCCTGTGCCCGCGCCGGCCAGGCCGCGAGCGCCTCCGCATAGCCGGCAAAATCGGGTAGCAGGTCCTCACGCGTCGCATAGACCAGCGAGCGCAGCCACGCCAGCAGCAGCGGCCGCTCCACTTCGGCGCCCAGCTCGCCGACGAGGCGCCGCACGTGCATCAGGTAGATGAGCGAATGGCCGAAGTCGTTGTAATGCGCCAGCGCCGCCCCGGCCAGCGGCAGTTCGAGGTCGGCGAAATGCAGCCCTTGCGTCAGGGCCCCGTTGAGAGTCCCCCCACCGTCCTCGTCCTGCGCTTCGACGGCCGCCGCGAAGCGACCGGCATCCCAGGCCGCAGTCCCGGCATAGAACGGATACTCCCTCTCGCGCAGCGTGTCGTAGGCGATGTGGGCGAGCGCTTCGGTGGTGCAGGCCAGGCGCTCTGCCGCATCGGGCAGCGTGGAGGCCAGCCGCAGCCAGACCTCGGCGGCGGCATACGCATGGGTCATCCCATCGCGCAGGCGCGCGTGCGTGGCGCGTATCGCGTGCTTCAGCGCCAGCGCGGGCGGCGCGCCCGCCTTGCCCAAGCGCGCCAGCTCGCGTGCGATGCGCGGGGTGTCGTATTCGTCCATCGCGCGGGCGAGTTGCCGCAGCGCTTCCTCGATCCGCTCCACGGCCGGCGGTTCGCGGGTGTCCAGCCACACTGCGCCGGCCTCGACCTTCGCCGGATAGATGCGCAGCGTGTCGCCGCCATAGAGCGTCGCGCCAGTCTTCAGGTCGAATTTCCAGTTGTGCCAGTTGCAGGTCAGCACGCAATTGGTGTCCAGCGTGCCCTCGACCAGCGGATAACCTTCGTGCGGGCAGCGGTTGTTGCAAGCCAGGACCTCACCCTCGTGCAGGAATAGCGCGATGTGCTTGCCCTGCAGCTTCATCGCGATGGGGCGCCCTGGCAGCAGCCGGTTGACTTCCTCGGCGCGGGTCCATCGGGCGGTTCCTGAAGTTGGCGATTCCTCAGTCATGCGGCTCCCTGCGTGAGTGGGGGTCGAACGAGAACCGGGCGCGGCGAAGGGGCAAGTCTGTTACGGATTGCCGGTCGCGTCAACGCGATGTTGCGCAATGTCCGGTCGGCGTGGACTCAGCGCCGCGCTTCCAGCGCCTCCCAGCGCGCATACGCGGTCGCGGCCTCGAATTCCTGCGCCTTGAGTTCCATCTGCGCCGCTTTCACCGCCGCGGCGTCGCGCGCATAGAATTCCGGGTCGGCGAGCTGCCCCTGCAGGACCGCGATCCTCGCCTCGAGTTGTTCGATCAGGCGCGGCAGGCCATCCAGTTCCTGTTTCTCCCGGGACGAGAGTTTTGCGGCGCCTGTCCTGGCCGGCGGGGTCGCGGCCGCGCGCGGAGCGGCGACGACCGCAGCCTGGACCGGCGCCCGCGCCGCCATCCGCGCGCTTTCCTGCCTCGCTTCGGCCTGCTTTTTCATCCGCACCTGCGCGGCTTCCCAATCGCTGTACCCGCCCGGATACTCGCGCAGGACGCCGTCGGGCTCGAACGCGATGACCTGGGTGACCACGTTGTCGAGGAACGTGCGGTCGTGGCTGACCAGGAACACGGTTCCCGGATAGTCCTGCAGCAGGTCTTCGAGCAGCTCGAGCGTGTCGATGTCGAGATCGTTGGTGGGTTCGTCCAGCACCAGCACGTTGGCGGGCCGCGCGAACAGCCGCGCGAGCAGCAGCCGGTTGCGCTCGCCGCCGGAGAGCGACTTGACCGGCGAGCGCGCCCGCGCGGGATTGAACAGGAAATCGTCGAGATACGACATGATGTGCTTCTTCACGCCGCCGATCTCGATGGTGTCGGAACCCGGGCTGATCGTGTCGGCAAGCGTCGCCTCGGGGTCGAGCGCCTCGCGCATCTGGTCGAAGTACGCCACTTGCAGGTTGGTGCCGCGGTCGACGCGGCCGCTGTCGGGCTTGATGCTCGCCGAGGATCAGCTTGAGCAGCGTGGTCTTGCCGCAGCCGTTGGGCCCGATCAGCCCCACCTTGTCGCCGCGGATCAGGCGCGTGGTGAAGTGATCGATGATCACGCGGCCATCGTAGCTCTTGCTCACGTCGTCGAGCTCGGCGACCAGCTTGCCGCTGGTCTCGCCGCGGTCCACGCGCAGCGACACCCGTCCGATCCGGTCGCGCCGCTGGGCACGCAGCGCGCGCAGGCGTTCCAGGCGCAGCACGCGGCCCGCGTTGCGGGTCCGGCGCGCTTCGACGCCCTTCCTGATCCAGACCTCCTCTTCCGCCAGGAACTTGTCGGCCTTGGCCTGGACCGTCGATTCGTATTCCAGCTGCTGCCTTTTTTGCTCGCGATAAGCCTCGTACGGCGCGGGAAACGTGCGCAGGATCCCCCGGTCCAGCTCGACGATGCGCGTGGCGATCTTGTCGAGGAAGCGCCGGTCGTGGGTGATGCAGACCACCGCGCCGCCGAACTCGCACAGCACGTTCTCCAGCCAGGTGATGCCCTCGACGTCCAGGTGATTGGTCGGCTCGTCGAGCAGCAGCACGGTCGGATCGGACACCAGCGCGCGGCCGAGCGCGACGCGCTTCTTCCAGCCGCCCGAAAGCTCGGCGACCGGCCGGTCGCCGTCCAGGCCCAGCCCGGTCAGCGTCGCCTCGATCCGGTTGTCCAGCGACCAGGCTTGCGCGCGGTCGATCTCCGCCTGGAAATGCGACAGCTCATCCGAAAGCCGCTCGATTTCTGCCGGCTCGGTCGCGTGCGTGAGCGCCGCGGCCGCCGCGTGATACGACGCGAGCGACCGCGCCGCCGCGCCGACGCCTTCCGCCACCGCGGCGTAGACGGTCAGACCCTCGCCGAATTCTGGTTCCTGCGGCACCGCGGCGATCCGCGCGTCGGGCGCCCGCCAGATCTCGCCGCTGTCGAGTGCGGTTTCCCCGCTGAGCACCCGGAACAGCGTGGTCTTTCCTGTTCCGTTGCGGCCGATCAGCACGACGCGTTCGCGCGGGTCGAGCTGCAGGTCGGCGTGATCCAGCAACGCCCAGTGCCCATAGGCGAGCGATGCTTCCCTTAGTGTGATGAGTGGCATGTCCTGCTAACGATGAGTCCGTTGCTGATTGCGGGGGCGGAAAGAGGGGGCGGTTCCGGCACCGCGAAATTCGCCCGAGGGGGTGCATGCTACACTCGTCGGGCACATTAGCAACAAGTACGGCCTCCGCTCCCGGGTGCGCCTGGCCGCCGGCCCACCCCTCGAATGTCCGCCACCGCACCTTCCGGCCCGTCACCGTCTCCCCAGCGGCTCTCGCCCGGAACGGCAATCCTGCTGCTGACGGTGCTGCTCAGTTTTCAGCCGATCACCAACGACTTGTACCTGCCGGCGCTGCCGACGCTGACCGACGCGCTTGGTTCGAACATGGCCGGCGCCCAGCTAACGCTGGGAGTGATGAGCGTGTGCTTTGGACTTGGGCAGCTGGTATGCGGACCGCTCGCCGATCGTTTCGGGCGGCGCCCGGTGCTGATCACCGGGCTGGCGCTGTACGTTGCCGCCAGCATAGCCAGCGCGCTGGCGCCGGGCATGACCGCGCTGGTGATCTCCCGCGGCATACAGGGCGTCGCGATGGCCGCGGCCGTGGTTTGCGCGCGCGCCGTGCTGCGTGACCTCTACGAGCCCGAACAGGGCGCCCGCGTACTGGCGCGCGCGCTGACGGGGCTCGGGGCTTGCGCTGTGCTATGTCCCGTGCTGGGCGGCGTGACGGTCGCGCTGGCCGGCTGGCGGGTCACGCTGGCGTTGCTCGGCGTGTTCGGCGCCTGCGCGCTGGGCTTCGTGCTCCGGCGGTTTCCGGAGACCGCGCCGCGGAAGGACCTCGATGCGACGCGGATCGTCCCGATGTGGCGCAGCTGGTGGCGGATCCTGCGCCATCCGGTCTTTCTCAAATTCACGGCGCTGTCCGCGTTCACCTACACCGGGCTCTACGCGTTCCTCGCCGGGTCGTCGTTCGTGCTGATCGGCCATTGGGGCGTGTCCAGGCCGGCCTACGGGATGCTGATGGCGTCGGCGTCGCTCGCGTACATCGGCGGCACGCTGCTCTGCCGGCGCCTGGTGCCCCTGCGGGGCGTGCACCGGACCATCGCTGCGGCCGGGTGGTTCAGCCTTGCGGGTGGCACCGGTATGGCACTCTTCGCGCTTCTCGGCTGGCACAGCCCGTGGGCCATCCTGGTACCGCAATGGCTCTATCATTTCGGCCATGGCATGCACCAGCCATGCGCGCAATCCGGCGCCGTGGGACCCTTCCCGCATGCGGCGGGCGCCGCCTCCGCGCTGACCGGATTCATCATGAACGTGCTGGCGTTTCCCGTCGGCATCTATCTGGGCTTCGCGCTGGTCGATTCAACGCGCGCGCTGCCGTTGACCATCTTTGCCTGCTCGATCGCCACGGCGTTGGCCGCCCGGATGGTCGCGCGGGGCGCACGATGACTGCGCCGTTTCCCCGGCGCCCGGATTCTTGTATGCTTCGCTGTTACACCAATGAAAAACAATCCCCTCCGCCCTGGCCGAGCGTGCGCCCTCTTATTGTCGGCGGCGCTGCTGGTCGTCGCCGCGCTCGGCCCCGGGGGGGCGCTCGCGCAATCCGCGCCACCGCGCACGCTGGAAGAAATAAAGAACGAGGTGCAGGCGCGCGCCGAGCGCAAGGCGTATCCGGTGGCGGGGCTGGATCCGCTCGAAGTCCGTGAGGCGCTGGGCAATCTCAAGAGCCAGGATCGCGACGAGTGGGCAGCGGTCTGGACCGCAGTGGGGGACCGTCATCTCGAGTTGGCAAAGACGCTGGCGGCCACCGACAAGCGCGCGGCAAGCCAGCGCTTTCGCAGCGCGGTCGAATACTATCTGTTTGCCCGCTTTCCGCTGGAGAATTCGCCCGGCACGGCCCGGGCCTACCAGCAGGCGCTCGGGGCCTTTGCCGACTATGCGAAGCTACAGGATCCGCCCGTCGAAGTCGTGCGGATTCCGTTCGAAGGCAAGCAGATCGTCGGCTATCTGCGCATTCCCAGAAACGTCCGCCCCGCGCCCCTGGTGATCACCATCGGCGGGCTGGACGTGCGCAAGGAAAACGCGGCGCTGAGAAACGACCTGTATCTGGCCTATGGTGTTGCCTATCTTGCGCTCGACATGCCGGGCACCGGCCAGTCGACGCAAGCCATCGCGGCGCCCGGCGCCGAACGCGAGTACTCGGCGGTCCTCGACTACGTGGCGCGCCGGCCGGAGCTCGATGCCAGGCGCGTCGTTGTCTACGGCGGCTCGTGGGGCGGACACTGGGCGGCGCGGCTCGCGTACACCGAACGGAGCCGGATACGAGGCGCCGTAGTCCAGGCCGCGCCCGTACACGAGTACTTCCAGCCGGAATGGCAGAAGAAAGCGCTGGCCACGCGCGAGTACCTGTTCGGGCTGTTTGAGGCACGGGCATCGGTTTACGGTGTCTCTGATCTGGGCGCCTTCCTCGCCTACGGACCGAAGATGTCACTGGTGACCTCAGGCATGATCAACCAGCCGTCGGCGCCGATGCTGTTGATCAACGGCTTGCAGGACACGCAGGTCCCGCCGGAGGATCTGTTCCTGCTGATGCGCTCGGGCTCGCCCAAGGAAGTGTGGTTCAACCCCGGCGGCGGGCACATGGGCCGCACGGACGAACTCTCGGATCAGCGCATCTTCGAGACGATCACGCTGCCCTGGGTCGTGCGCGTGCTGCGGACTGACTGAGCGTGGCGGCAGCGGATACGGCGAGCGCTGCGCACGAGTTCTTCGGCGTCCACGTTCCCTTTCTTGCCTGGCTCGACATCCACGGGCTCGAATGGCGCCCCGGGGAGGCGCGGATCGAACTCGTGCTGCGGCCGGAGTTGCACAACAGCTTGTCGGCGGCGCACGGCGGCGTCGTGTGCACGGTGCTCGACGTGGCGATGGCGGCGGCGGCGCGCAGCGACGATCCGGCGATGCGCGTGGTCACCGTCGACATGTCTGTGCAGTTCATGCGTCCCGGCATCGGAACCCTGCTCGCGGTCGGGCGCACGACGACGGTCACCCGCTCGTTTGCGTTCTGCGAGGCCGAGATCCGCGATCCCGCCGGCCTGCTCGTGGCCAGGGGGAGCGGCGTGTTCAAGCGCGTAAAGCCCGGACGCGGCGACGGCGACGGATGACCCAGTCCACTAGTGCGGCAGTATCGGCCGCTTCCTGATTCGAGCTTCACTCACGCAAGGATTGACGATGATCACCACTCCCTCCGGGCTGCAATATGAAGACACCATCGCCGGCACCGGCGAGCAAGCCCGCGCCGGCCAGCAGGTCAGCGTGCATTACACCGGCTGGCTTTATCAGGACGGCCAGGCCGGGAAGAAGTTCGACTCGAGCAAGGATCGCAACGAGCCGTTCGGGTTCGCGCTGGGCGCAGGGCGCGTGATCAAGGGTTGGGACGAGGGCGTGCAAGGCATGCGGGTCGGCGGCACGCGGCGCCTGGTGATCCCGCCCGAGTTGGGCTACGGCGCGCGCGGCGCCGGCGGCGTGATTCCGGCAAATGCCACGCTGCTGTTCGTCGTGGAACTGCTGGGCGTCTGACCGGTCATTCCGCGCCCCAGTGCCGGCGATGAGCCCGCTGCAGGCAGTGCAGGTCAATGCCGGGGCGCTGTACACGGCGTTCGAATTCGCCGCGGTCTTTGCCAGCGCGGTCTCGGGCGTAATCGAAGCCCGCCAGCGCCGGCTCGACGCCGTCGGGACCTTTGTCGTTGCCTTTCTCACCGCGTTCGGCGGCGGAACGCTGCGCGACGTGCTGCTCGACCGCCGTCCGTTCTACTGGGTCGCCCATGAGTGGATGGTCTGGGCGGTCTTTGTGCTTACGCTGTCCGCGCCGTGGCTGCTCCGGTTCAGTTCCGGCAATGTGTCGGCGCGCGCGCTGATCGTTTTCGACGCGATCGGCCTCGGCATTTTTTCCGCGGCGGGCACCCAGCTCGCCATCGCCATGGGGATGCCGCCCTTCACCGCGGTCATGATGGGCGTCATAACCGCCGTCTGCGGTGGCCTGCTGCGCGACATCGTGTGCAACGAGATGCCGATGATCCTGCGCGACGGCAGGCCGTATGCGACCTGCGCATTCCTCGGCAATTGGGCGCTGCTCGGCCTGCTGGCCGTGGGTGTTGCCGAGTCGGCAGCCGTGACGCTGGGCGCGATCCTGATATTCACGCTGCGCGTGCTGACGCTGCGGCTGGGCGTCGAGCTGCCACGCTGACAACGGCGCCAGGCGGCGGCCGAGCCTTCGCGATGCGCGCGCACCGCGTAAACTCGGTCTCTGTCCGCCACCACGCGCTCCGACGCTGCGCAGTCCCGATCCACTCTTGGACCATCCGCTCCCTCTCCTCGCCATGACCAGCCAACTCTTCTCTCCGTTCTCCCTGCGCGGGCTGACGCTGCCCAATCGCATCGTCGTCTCGCCCATGTGCCAGTACTCGGCCGAGGACGGCTCCGCCACGGACTGGCATCTGATGCATCTGGGTTCGCTCGCGCTGGGCAGTCCCGGCTTGCTGGTGCTCGAGGCGACGGCGGTGGAGGCGATCGGCCGCATCACCCACGGTTGCCTCGGGCTTTACTCCGATGCGAACGAGGCGGCGCTGGCGCGCGTGCTGGCCGCGCTGCGGCGGTGGACCCCGACGCGCGTGGGTATTCAGCTCGCGCATGCCGGCCGCAAGGCTTCGAGCCATGTGCCGTGGGAGTCCGGCATGCTCATCCCTCCCAGTGCCGGCGGCTGGCGGCCGGTGGCGCCGTCGGCGGTTGCGCAGCGCGACGGCGAGGCGCCGCCGGATGCACTCGACGCCGCGGGGCTGGCGCGGATCCGCGACGCATTCGTGGCCAGCGCCCGGCGCGCGCTGCGCCTGGGCTTCGACGCGCTGGAATTGCACTGCGCGCATGGTTACTTGCTCCACGAATTCCTCTCACCCATTTCGAACCGGCGCACCGACGGCTACGGTGGCGCGCTGGAGAACCGGCTGCGCTTCCCGCTGGAAGTCTTCGCTGCCGTGCGCGCCGAGTGGCCCGCCGACCGCCCGCTGGGCGTGCGGGTCTCGGCGACCGACTGGGTCGAAGGCGGGTGGGATCCGGCGCAGACGCTGGTGCTGGCGCGCGCGCTGCATGCGCGCGGCTGCGACTGGATCGACACGTCGTCGGGCGGCGTATCGCCGCAACAGAAGATTCCACTCGGGCCCGGATACCAGGTCCATCTCGCGCGCATGATCCGCCAGGAGACCGGCATCGCGACGATGACGGTGGGGCTGATCACCGAGCCGCGGCAGGCGGAGGCGATCGTTGCCGCCGGCGACGCCGACCTGGTGGCGGTCGGGCGCGGTGTGTTGTGGGACCCGCGCTGGGCCTGGCACGCGGCCGCGCAACTGGGCGGCTCGGTCGCGGCGCCGGTGCAATACTGGCGCTCACCACCAAAAGAGGCCGGGCGCGTGTTCGGCGACACGCCGATCGGGATGCGCTAGCGGTCAGTTGAATGGCGTTGCTGGTTTGGCCCGCAGCCCCGCCCCGGGGGCCCGGGGCCGCGCGGCGCGCTCGCCCGGCACCCGTTGTTCGGCTAAACTGGCGCACCGCCACGACGCAATCCCCACCGGACCCCCCATGATTCATGTGATCGCCACCATCGACCTCGCGCCGGGCACGCGCGATGCCTTCCTTGCCGAGTTCCGCAAGATCATCGCCGACGTCCGCGCCGAAGCCGGCTGCCTGGAGTACGGCCCCGCCATCGACACCGAATCGGGAATCCCGACGCAGCACAAGCTCGGCGCCGACCGGGTCGTGGTCGTGGAAAAGTGGGAAGACGCCGCGGCGCTCAGGGCGCATGCCGTGGCGCCGCACATGCAGGCATACCGGACCCGCGTGAAGGAGTTCGTCCGTGGCATGGAATTGCGCGTCCTCGCGCCGGCCTGAGCTGGGCGCGCGGACGCGGCTTCCCGGAGCATGAACATGGCAGCGTGGCAACCCATCCTGGATTTCTGGTACCTGCCGCCGGGCGATCCCAGGCACCACAAGTCGCGTCCCGAGTGGTTTCGCAAGGACGCGGCGTTCGACCTGCTGATCCGGCAGCGGTTCGGTGCCCAGATAGAGCAGGCGCTTGTGGGCGGATTCCTCGTATGGGACAGTGAGCCGCGCGGCGCCCTGGCGCGCATCATCCTGCTCGACCAGTTCACGCGAAACGCCTTTCGCGATACTCCGCGCGCGTTCGCCGGCGATCCGCTGGCGCTGGCGGCGGCACTTGCGCTGGTAGGTACCGGCAGCGACCGCCGGCTCACGCCGGTTGAGCGCTGGTTCGTCTATCTGCCGCTGGAGCACGCCGAGGACATGGCGATGCAGGAGCGCTCGGTCGCGCTGTTCCTCGCGCTCGCTGCGGAACCGGAGATGGAAGGAATCGTCGAATACGCCGTGCGCCACCGCGACATCATCGCGCGCTTCGGCCGCTTTCCGCACCGCAACCGGATACTCGGTCGCGCGTCGACACCCGAGGAAGAGGAATTCCTGAAGCTGCCAGGCTCCGGGTTCTGACGGAGATCCCCGCACGGCGTCGATTTGACACGCCTGGCCCCGAAGTTCTACTCTCGCGGCTCCCGTTCCGGATTCGACCACAACACACCAAAGGACTGCGCTCGCCATGAACACTTCAAGAAAGGTCGCGATCATCACCGGTGCCGGCACCGGCATCGGCAAGGCGTCGGCGATTGCCCTGCTCCGCAACGGCTACAACGTGGTCTTTGCCGGTCGCCGCGCGGAGCCGTTAGCGCAGGCGATCGCCGAAGCGGGCGTCCCCGCCGGCCAGGCGCTTGCCGTGCCGACCGACGTCGGCAATCCGGAGTCGGTGCGCAGTCTGTTCGCCCGGGCGAAGGAAGCCTACGGGCGGCTCGACGTCCTGTTCAACAACGCTGGCATCGGCGCGCCGGCGATTCCGCTGGAGGACCTCAGCTTCGAGCAGTGGAAGTCCGTCGTCGACATCAACCTGACGGGCGCGTTCCTGTGCACGCAGGAAGCGATCCGGATCATGAAGGACCAGACGCCGCGCGGCGGGCGCATCATCAACAACGGCTCGATCTCCGCGCACGCGCCGCGGCCCAACTCCGCGGCGTACACCTCGACCAAGCACGCGATCACCGGCCTGACCAAGTCGACCTCGCTGGACGGGCGCAAACACGATATCGCCTGCAGCCAGATCGACATCGGCAACGCCGGCACCGAGATGGCCGCGCGCATGGCCAGGGGCGTGCCGCAGGCTAATGGCGAGATCGCGATCGAACCGCTGATGGATGTCCAGCACGTCGCCAGCGCGGTCGTCTATATGGCGGGGCTGCCGCTCGACGCCAACGTGCAGTTCATGACCATCATGGCGACGAAGATGCCGTTTGTTGGACGCGGGTAGCGGTACCGCGCCTGCTTGTGCGTTGCCGCAGACGTCGTCGCAACGAGATGGGTATCGATGCGCTCGACCCATCCTGCGAGAGTCTCGCTCGCCCCGCCTGCGGGGAGAGGGCTGGCGTGAGGGGTGTTTCTTCGAAGAACGAGATGGGTGTCGCTGCGCTCGACCCATCCTACCGCCGGCGCAAACCCTTGTCCTGACACATCCGGTCGGCGGCGCCTGATCCCTACTTGAGCGCCTTGTACCGCAGCCGGTGGGGGCGCGCGCCTTCCTCGCCGAGGCGCTTCTTCTTGTCCTCTTCGTAGTCGTGATAGTTGCCATTGAAGAACACGGCCTGCGAATCGCCCTCGAAGGCGAGGATGTGCGTGGCGATGCGGTCGAGGAACCAGCGATCGTGGGAAATGACCAGGATGCAGCCGGCGAACTCGAGCAGCGCGTCCTCGAGCGCACGCAGCGTTTCCACGTCCAGGTCGTTCGACGGTTCGTCGAGCAGCAGCACGTTGGCGCCGGTGATCAGCGTCTTGGCCAGATGCAGGCGGCCGCGCTCCCCGCCGGAGAGCGTGCCGACCATCTTCTGCTGGTCCTGGCCCTTGAAATTGAAGCGGCCGATGTACGCGCGCGAGGGCGTTTCGTACTTGCCGACGGTGAGGATGTCGGCGCCCCCGGATACTTCTTCCCAGACCGTCTTGTCGCCGTGCAGCGAGTCGCGCGACTGGTCGACATAGGCCAGCTGCACCGTGTGGCCGATGACGATTTCGCCCTTGTCGGGCTTTTCCGTGCCCGCGATCATCCGGAACAGCGTGGACTTGCCCGCGCCGTTCGGGCCGATGATGCCGACGATGGCGCCGGGCGGAACCTGGAACGACAAGTCATCGATCAGCAGCCGGTCGCCGTATGCCTTGGACACGCCCTTGAACTCGATGACCGAAGCGCCCAGCCGCTCGGCGACCGGGATGTAGATTTCCAGCGTCTCGTTGCGCTTCTGGTATTCCTGCGAACTCAGTTCCTCGAACCGCGCCAGCCGCGCCTTGCTCTTGGCCTGGCGGCCCTTGGGATTCTGGCGCACCCATTCGAGTTCCTTCTTGATCGTCTTCTGCCGCGCCGATTCCGAGGATTCCTCGATCTTCAGCCGGGTGTTCTTCTGGTCGAGCCAGGAGCTGTAGTTGCCCTTCCAGGGAATGCCCGAGCCGCGGTCAAGTTCCAGGATCCACTCGGCCGCGTTGTCCAGGAAGTACCGATCATGGGTGACCGCCACGACGGTGCCGGGGAACTTGGCCAGGAACTGCTCCAGCCAGTCCACTGATTCGGCATCCAGATGGTTGGTCGGCTCGTCGAGCAACAGCATGTCGGGCTTGGACAGCAGCAGCCGGCAGAGCGCCACTCGCCGCTTCTCGCCGCCGGAGAGCTTGGCGATCTGCGCGTCCCACGGCGGCAGGCGCAGCGCGTCGGCGGCGACCTCCATCTGGACTTCGGTCGTATTGCCGTCGCCGGTGGAGATGATCGCTTCCAGCCGCGCCTGTTCGGCGGCCAGCGCGTCGAAGTCCGCGTCGGGCTCGCCGTAGGCGGTGTACACCGCGTCGAGCAATTTCTTGGCTTCGAGTACCTCGCCCAGGCCTTGTTCGACGGCTTCGCGCACGGTCTGGTCCGGGTCGAGCTTGGGTTCCTGCTGCAGGAAGCCGATCTTCAGGTCGGGCATCGGCGTGGCCTCGCCTTCAATCTCCTTGTCGATTCCGGCCATGATCCGCAGCAGGCAAGACTTGCCCGAACCATTGAGACCCAGCACGCCGATCTTGGCGCCGGGGAAGAACGAGAGCGAGATGTTCTTGAGGATCTGCCGCTTGGGCGGGACGATCTTGCCCACGCGGTTCATCGTGAAAACGTATTGAGCCATGAAAAAGTGCGTCTTTCCGGATAGGGTGTGAGTGCGACAAACCGCAATTGTAGTCCGTCGGCCGCTTTTGACCGGCCGCAACCCCGCGCCCGGGAACCGCGTCCGGCCGTTGCCGCCGCCATCGAGCGGCGGGCGTTCGGTATAATTTCGGTCTTCCCCGCAGCAAGATTGCCTCCCCGCGCCGCGGGTCGGCTCCCGGTCGCGCGCGGGGATGCCGGCTCCTGCCGTCGCGGGCCGGCACATCGAACGCCAGACCAGAAAAGGACCTGCCATGGAGATACGTCAACCGGTGCACAGCGAACATGCACGCACGTTGGATACCGCGGGCCTGCGCCGGCACTTCCTGATCGAGAGGATCTTCGTGCCGGGCGAAATCACGCTGACGTATTCGCAGATCGACCGGATCATTGTGGGGGGCATCTGTCCGACCGGCGGCGAACTGGCGTTCGCGCCGGAACTGGGCAAGCACACGGGGACCGATTTCTTCCTCGAGCGGCGCGAACTCGGGCTGATCAACATCGGCGGCGATGCGGTAGTGACCGTCGACGGCGCCAGGTTCGAAGTCCATGCCGAGGAAGCTCTGTACATCGGGATGGGGGCGCGCGTGGTCACCTTTGCCAGCGCCGATCCGCGGAAGCCGGCGCGCCTGTACTACAACAGCGCGCCGGCGCACCACGCGCATCCCCACCGCCGGATCACGCTGGCCGAGGCGTCGCCCGAGACCCTCGGCGATCCGCGGACCAGCAACCGGCGCACGATCTACAAGTTCATCGTACCCAACGTCCTGGCGTCATGCCAGCTTGTAATGGGGATGACCAAGCTCGAGGAGGGCAGCATGTGGAACACGATGCCCTGCCATACGCACGATCGGCGGATGGAGGTCTACTTCTACTTCCGGCTGGGCGAAGACGGGGTGGTGTTTCACATGATGGGGCAGCCGCAGGAAACGCGCCACCTGGTCGTCGCCAACGAACAGGCGGTGATCAGCCCGAGCTGGTCGATACACACCGGCGTGGGCACCAAGTCGTATACATTCATCTGGGGCATGGTCGGCGAGAACCAGGTATTCCCCGACATGGACCACGTCAAGAGCGTGGACCTGCGATGACCCTCTGCCGCGCCGGGTTCCTGGCCGCCCGCGCCGGCAGAATTCACTAATCGGGGCCGCGGCCGATCCGACTTTCCAATCCACAGGACACTCCAATGAAACTCTATGTCTCTCCCGCGTCTCCCTTCGGGCGCAAGGCTTCCGTCACCATCGCCGAACTCGGCCTCGGCGCGCGCGTCGTGCAGGAGCCGGCCACCGTCACGCCGGTCAGCCGCAATGAAGACGTGGCGCGCGGCAACCCGCTGGGCAAGATTCCGACGCTTCTTCTCGACGACGGCAGCTCGCTCTACGACTCGCCGGTGATCTGCGAATACCTGGACCAGTTGTCCGGCGCGCCACGGCTGTTTCCGCCGGCGGGGTCCGCCCGCTGGAGCGCGCTGCGACGCCAGGCGCTGGCCGACGGTTTGATGGACGCCGCGATCCTGCTGCGTTACGAGCAGGCGTTGCGGCCGGAGGCCTTGCGCTGGCAGGAGTGGATGGCCGGGCAGACCGCGAAGGTGACCGGCGCGCTCGACGCGATGGAAGCCGAGGCGAAGGGCTTCGGCGACGCGTTCGACATCGGCCATATCGCCATCGCCTGCGCGCTGGGCTACCTCGACTTGCGCTTCGACCATTTGCAATGGCGTGGCGGGCGGCCGGCGCTGGCCGCGTGGTTCGCGGCGGTCAGCCTGCGGCCGTCGATGGCGTCGACGTTGCCCAGGGTTTGAAGTCCCGCAACGGCGCGCGAACGCCAATGCACGGCTGCCCGGCGCAGGCCGGCCGCCGTCGCACCGACCCCAGTTTCCTTCCCCGAATCCGCAAAGCACAGGAGCACGCATGAGCATTCAAACCCTCGGCATCATCGGCGCCGGCACCATGGGCAACGGCATCGCGCAGATTGCCGCGCAGGCAGGGCTCGACGTCCTGATGCTGGACGTCAGCGACGCGGCGCTGCAGCGCGGCATGGCCGCGGTAACCGGCAGCCTCGAACGGCTGGTGAAGAAGGAGAAGATCAGCGCCGCCGACAAGGGCGCGATCATGGCCCGGATCAAGGGCACGACGGCGATCGCCGACTTCGCCGCGGCGGACTACTGCATCGAGGCGGCGACCGAGAACGAGACACTCAAGCTGAAGATACTGATGGACGCGGACATGGTCCTGCGGCCGGACGTGGTCGTCGCGACCAATACCTCGTCGATCTCCATCACCCGGCTCGCTGCCGCGACCGGGCGCCCCGATCGCTTCATCGGGATGCACTTTTTCAATCCGGTGCCGCTGATGGCACTGGTGGAACTGATCCGCGGCCTGCAGACTTCGGATGCGACGATGGCGGCCGCCGAGGCGCTGGCCAAACGGCTGGGCAAGACGCCGATCGCCGTGCGCAATGCGCCGGGATTCGTGGTCAACCGGATCCTGTGCCCGATGATCAACGAAGCGATCTTCGCGTGCGCCGAAGGACTGGCCAGCCCCGAGGAGATCGACGCCGGCATGAAGCTGGGCTGCAACCATCCGATCGGGCCGCTGGCGCTGGCGGACATGATAGGGCTGGACGTGATGCTGGCCGTCATGCTCGTCCTGTACGAAGGATTCAACGACCCCAAGTACCGGCCGGCGCCGCTGCTCAGGGAAATGGTCGACGCGGGCTATCTGGGACGCAAGAGCGGGCGCGGGTTCTACACCTACGCGTGAGCGGCGGGCCGTCCCGCATTCGCGCCGTCCGGGGTCCGGCGCGGATGGCCGCACCCCGGCGTGGACCGTCTCAAACTTCGGGTATTCCCAGGTTGCGCTTGACGCGCGCGCCCGCTGCCAGCGCCGCGCCCACGTCGCCGGCCAGGCATGTGACATGCCCCATCTTGCGGCCGCGCCGGGCTTCCCGCTTGCCGTACAGATGGAGCTTGGCGCGCGGATCGGCCAGCACGCCGGCCCAGTCCGGTTCGCGCGTCGCCTTGGCGGCGGGCGCGTCGAACCAGATGTCGCCCAGCAGGTTGATCATCACGGCTGGCGTGTGTTGCGTCGTGTCGCCCAGCGGCAGACCGGCCAGCACCCGGCACTGCTGTTCGAACTGCGATGTGAACGCGCCGTCGATCGACCAATGGCCACTGTTGTGCGGGCGCGGCGCGATTTCGTTGATCAGCAGACGCCCGTCGGTGGTCACGAACATCTCCACGCACAGCACACCTTGGTAGTCGAGCCGTTCGGCGACGCGCAGGCCGAGCGCCCGCGCCTCGGCCGCGAGCGCTTCCGGAATCCGGGCCGGCACGATGGAGACATCAAGTATGCCGTCGCGATGCCGGTTCTCCGCGATCGGCCATACGGCCGTCCGGTCCGAAGCCGAGCGCGCCACCAGGACCGAGACTTCCAGCGCCAGCGGCACGCGCTGCTCCAGCACGCACGGCTGCCCATGCAGGCCACGAAACGCATCCGTGACGTCGGCAGCTGTCCCGACGCCGACCTGGCCCTTGCCGTCGTAGCCCAGGCGCGCGGTCTTGACTATGCCCGGCAGCAGGCCGGGCGGAATGTCCGCGCAGTCGGCCGCGCACTTGAGCACCCGAAACGGCGCGACGGCGAAGCCGTTGTCAGCCAGAAACGACTTTTCGAGTTCCCTGTCCTGGGCTATGCGCACCGCATTGGCGGAGGGTCGCGCCGGGATGGCGCGCGCCAGCCGGTCCAGAGCGCCGGCGGGAACGTTCTCGAACTCGGTGGTCACCGCGGCGCAGCTGCGCGCCAATTCGTCGAGCGCTTCGGAGTCGTCGTACTTCGCCTGCAAATGGCGGTCCGCGACGGCGCCGGCCGGACTGTGCGGATCCGGGTCCAGCACCAGGATCCTGTAGCCCAGCGCCTGGGCCGCATGCGTAAACATGCGGCCGAGTTGCCCGCCGCCCAGCATGCCCAGCCAGTGACCCGGCGGGATCATCGGCCCGGCCCGAACCGGCGATGGCCGCGGCGGCCGGCGAGCATCAAGGACAGCGGGCGGCGCGCGTGGCCGCAAGCGAAACCGGTCGGGTGCCGGCGGATCTCACGGCGCGGGCGGCAAGGTCATCGCCTGCGCCAGCGCGGTTTGCTCCGCGCGAAACAAGTCCAGGCGCTCGCGCAGCGCGGGATTTGCGTTGGCGAGCAGCGCGACGGCGAACAAACCCGCGTTGGCGGCGCCCGCCTCGCCGATGGCGAAGGTCGCGACAGGAATGCCCTTGGGCATTTGCACGATGGACAGCAGCGAGTCCTCGCCCCGCAGGTACTTTGACGGCACCGGGACGCCCAGCACCGGCACGCTGGTCTTCGCCGCGAGCATGCCGGGCAGATGCGCCGCCCCGCCCGCGCCCGCGATGATGCATTGCAGGCCGCGCTCCCGGGCGCGCTCGGCGTAGGCGAACATGGCGTCGGGCATCCGGTGCGCGGAGAGAACCTTTGCCTCGAACGGGATGCCGAACGCCTCGAGCTGGGCGCAAGCGTGGCGCATCACGTCCCAATCGCTCTGGCTGCCCATCACGACACCGACGACCGGCTTGGAAAGCGAAAGGGAATCGTCAACCAATTGAATGCTCGCGCGCTCTCTGAATGAGACCGCGATTGTAGCCGAACGCATGCCGGGCAGTTGAAACCAGCGACGGCCGGACTTGTCTAGGCATACACTGTTGGCGACAATGCAGCATTGAATGGGCAAAAAAATGAACAAGGCATGGGGATTGGTGTGGGGGATGCTACTTGCGGCAGGCGCGGCCGCGGGTGCGCACGGCGCCGCGAACACGCAGCAGGCACAGGTGGATGTGAATTTTCTGGCCGCGCGCGACGCGTTCCGCGCGGGCGACGCAGCCAGGCTCGACAAGCTCGCACCGGCGCTCGCGGGCCATCCTCTCGCGCCGTATGCGCGCTACTGGCAGCTGAAGCTTCGCCTCGACGAAGCGGACCCGGACTCCGTGCGCCGCTTCCTGTCCGACCATCGCGACTCGCTGCTTGCGGACCGGATGCGCAACGACTGGCTGAAGGCGCTGGGCAAGAAAGGTGCGTGGGATCTCTTCGTCCAGGAGTCCCAGTCCGTGCCGGTGGATGACGCCGAAATCGCCTGCTACGCGCTGCAGCAACGCATGGTCCGGGACCGCGCCGAAGCGCTGGCGGACGCGAAGCGCCTGTGGTCCACCGGATCCGAGACGCCGGAGTCCTGCGAGCCGCTGTTCGACGCGATGCTGGACAAGGGCGTGTTGAACGAGCGCGACGTCTGGTCACGGTTCACGCTGGCTGCCGCTGCCGGCAACTTTTCGCTGGCGCAGCGGATCAACGGCAAGCTGCCGGCGCAGCATCAGATCGCGCCCAGGGATCTGGAGCGGGCGAACCGCGATCCGGAGCGGCTGCTGTCGAAGAACGAATTCAAGGGCGCCACGGTGGCCGGGCGCGAACTGGCCCTCTATGCGCTGCAGCGCGCCGTGGCCAGGTCGCCGCGCGGGAGTCTCGAAGCGGTGGCCGACGCGTGGCGCCACGCGCGCCGGCAACTTCCTCCGGGCATCGCGCACAGCGGCAACGGGATCATCGCCTACGCGGTCGCAAGGCGGCTTGGCCCGGATGCGCTGGCTTGGTACCGCGAGGCGGGAAGCGCCAGCCTGTCCGACATCCAGCTTGCCTGGAAAGTGCGCGCTGCGCTGCGCGACCAAGCCTGGGACGACGTCCTGGGCGCGATCGCGGCGATGACGCCCCCGCAGCAGATGGACCCGGCATGGCGGTACTGGAAGGCGCGCGCACTGGCTGTGCGCGGCCAGGGCGCCGAGGCGCGGGCGCTGCTCGAGGTCCTGGCGCGCGACGTCTCGTTCTATGGGCTGCTGGCCGCCGAGGAATCGGGCATCGTCGCCGACTTCCAGAGCGAGCCCGTCCTGCCGACGCCGTCGGAGCTGGCCGACCTGGACGGCTTGCCGTCGGTGCAGCGGATGCTCAAGTTCTATGATCTGGAGCTGCGGCCCGAAGCGCTGCGCGAATGGATCTGGACCATCCGCAACTTCGACGACCGCCAGCGGCTGATTGCCGCCCAGTACGCGCTGTCCAAGGGCCTGTTCGACCGCGCGATCAACACCGCCGACACGACCGTCGCACGCCACGATTTCGCGCTGCGGTACATGGCGCCGTACCGGCAGACCCTGAGCGAAGCGGCGCAGCAGACCGGCCTGGACGAAGCGCTGGTCTTCGGACTGGTCCGGCAGGAGAGCCGCTTCCGGGCGGATGCCGTGTCCAGCGCCGGCGCGGTGGGCCTGATGCAATTGATGCCGCCGACCGCCAAGTGGGTCGCCAAGCAGCTCGGGAAAGCCGACTACCGCCCTTCGCAGATCAGCGACGTCGCCACCAACGCGAAGTTCGGCTCCTATTACTTCAAGTACTGGCTGGACCGCTTCGAGAATCTTCCTCTGCTCGCCATTGCCGGCTACAACGCCGGACCGGGGCGCGCCCAGGCGTGGCGGAGCGCCCGCCAGATCGAAGGCGCCATCTATGCCGAGACGATCCCGTTCAACGAGACGCGAGACTACGTCAAGAAGGTGCTGGCCAACGCCGTGCTCTACGCGCGCCAGTTCGGCACCGGCGGCCCGTCGCTCAAGCAGCGGCTGGCGTTCATTCCGCCGCGCGGGGGCAAGCTCGACGAGATTGCCGCCGTCGGCCAGGCGGAGACCGAAAAGTGAAGCGCGCCAGGATCGCGGTCCTGGGCGGCACCGGGTTCGTCGGCCGTCATGTCGTGAATGCGCTGGTGAACCAGGATCGCGAAGTCATCGTGCCCAGCCGCGCGCGCGAGCATGCCAAGCCGCTGTTCCTCCTGCCCCGCGTGCAGGTTCCCGAAGTGAATGTGCGCGACGCCGCGGCGCTGGCTGCCGCCATTCGCGGCGCGGACGCGGTGATCAATCTGATCGGCGTGCTGCGCGAATCGCCGCGTGCGAGTTTCACCCAGATGCACGTCGGGGTGACCGAAGCGGTGATCGAAGCATGCCGGCAGAACGGGATCAGGAGGCTGATCCAGATTAGCGCGCTCAATGCCGACCCGGGCGGCCCGAGCGCCTACCTGCGCAGCAAGGGCGAAGCGGAAGCTCGCGTCGCGGCGTCGGGACTCGACTGGACGATGTTCCGGCCATCGGTGATCTTCGGGCCGGAAGACAAGTTCCTCAACCTTTTCGCGGGGATCGCAAGGCTGCTGCCGGTCATCTATCTGGCCGGCGCCACGGCCCGTTTCCAGCCGGTGTATGTGGGCGATGTCGCGGCCGCGATCGCGGCCGCGCTCGATGAGGACGGCACCATCGGCCAGTGCTATCCGCTGTGCGGGCCCAAGGTGTACACGCTGCGCGAACTGGTCGGGTATGCGGCCGGCCGCGCCGGGTACCGGCGGCACATCGTCGGCCTGCCTTCCAGCCTAGCGACCGCGCAGGCCTGGGTGCTCGAGCATCTGCCGGGCAAGGTGATGACGCGGGATAACCTCTTGTCGATGCAGGTCGACAGCGTGTGCGGTTGCCCGTTTCCGGCGGTCTTTGGCGGCCCGCCTCGCGCGATGGAGGACATCGTGCCGACGTATCTCACGCCGTCCGGCGAAACAGACTTCTGCCCGGCCTACCGCCGGCGCCATCGGTGAAGATCTATCGCGTCGGGGGATCGGTTCGCGACGAGTTGCTGGGCCTGCCGGTCACGGACCGGGATTTCGTCGTGGTCGGGTCGACGCCCGAGGCGATGCGAGAGCTCGGATTCCAACCGGTAGGCCGGGATTTTCCCGTGTTCCTGCATCCGCGGACGCACGAAGAGTATGCGCTTGCCCGCACCGAGCGCAAGCATGGGCGTGGCCATCAGGGCTTCATCTTCCACGCGGACCCCGATGTGACCCTGGAAGCAGATCTGCTCCGGCGCGACCTGACCATCAACGCGATGGCGATGGATGAGTCAGGCGTCCTGATCGATCCCTACGGCGGCCAACGGGACCTGGCTTCGCGCACGCTGCGCCACGTCAGCCCGGCTTTCGGCGAGGATCCACTGCGCGTTTTGCGCGTTGCGCGCTTTGCCGCGCGCTTCGGCTTCGAGGTTGCGGAAGGTACCGAGGCGTTGATGCGCGAACTTGTCGCGCGCGGCGAGTTGCGCGACCTCTCGCCCGAACGCGTATGGCAGGAGTTCGCGCTGGGCCTGGTCGCCCGCCAGCCGTCGCGGATGCTGGCCGTCCTGCGTCGCTGCGGCGCGTTGCGAGAGTTTGCGCCGGAAATAGACGGGCTCTTCGGCGCCGCCGGTGCCCGCGGGGAGCCGGACCTTGGTGTCGCGACCGCGTTGGCGCTCGATCGAGGTGCTGCTGCCGGCGACTCGCCCCGCCTGGCGGTCCAATTCGGAATCACCTGCCGCCACCTGACGCTGGCACAGGCGGTGGCGCTGGGCGCCCGCCTGAAAGTGAGCGCCGATTGCCGGGACGCCGCGCTCAACGCGATCCGCCACGGTGCGGCGCTGGAGAGGGCGGCGGACCTGTCGGCCGCAGAATGGCTGGCGTTGCTGGCCGGACTCGATGCACTGCGCAGGCCGGAGCGCCTGGACGTGCAGCTTTCGATCCAGTCGTTCTGGCGTGGGCGCGAACCGGAAGGGAAAGCGGATCCGGAGCAGACCCGCGTGCTGGCCAAGGGTGCGTTGCAGGCGCTGAACCGGATCGTTTACCCGGACGCCGCGCCCGCGAGCAGCGAAGGCGTTGCCGAACGCGTCCGCCAGCTCCGCCTGGCTGCGCTTGAAGAATGGCGGGCCGGAATGCCGGCGCAGGATTGACGGCGGGAAACGCAGCCCCGGCCTACACCCGATAGGCCGTCGTGGTCATCACCTTGGCCGTCATTCGCATGACGGCGCGTATCGGCAGCGGCAGGCGGGCGGCGCCGCGATCCTCGGCCATTTGGGCATGACGCCCTTCGTCGGTGCGCATCTGCGACACGATCGCCCGGCTCCGCGCATCGCCTTGCGGCAGCGTGTCCAGGTGGCCGCCCAGGTGCTGCTCGACCTGGCGCTCGGTTTCGCTCAGGAAGCCAAGGTTCCAACGATCCCCCGCGAGGCCGGCGATGGCGCCCATCGCGAACGATCCCGCATACCACAGCGGGTTGAGCAGGCTGGTGCGCGCGCCGAGCTCCTCGAGGCGGCGTTCGGTCCATGCCAGGTGTTCCGTTTCCTCGCGCGCCGCCTGGTCGAGTTCGCCCTTGAGCACGGGGTTGGACGCCGTCATTGCCTGCCCCGAGTACAGCGCCTGCGCGCAGATCTCGCCGCTGTGGTTGACGCGCATCAATCCTGCCGCGTGCGCCATTTCGTCTTCGCCCAGATCGGCGGACTCGGCCTGCTCGGCCGGATACGGGCGAACGCTGGTGGAAGCCGATGCCAGCGTGCGCAGCGCCCGGTCGAAGCCGACGATCAGATCATCAATGTTCATGGATGGAGACTATCAAAAAAAACGGACGCCCGGCCGGGCGTCCGCATGATCACTTTAAATGCGGTTATTGGTTTTGGTATGGATCAGAAGTTGTGCTGTACGCCAAAGCCGACCGACGTAGCCTTGCCGCCGGTCGACCCGTAGATCGACGCAGCGGACTCGGCCTTGACGCGCGCCGCCCAAGTATAGGCATACGTGCGCTTCGAGAAGCCGTACTTGTACGACAGCGAGTATTGCTTGGCGCCGCCATCCGCGACTTCGGTCACCGCCGTCGCCGACGTCGTCGCGCCGTTATCGCGGTTGCCGTATTGCGCGCTCAACGTTCCCGGGCCGATGGGCGCCTGGAGACCGATGCTGTAATAGCGCGTGTTCGACTTGCCGACGCTGCCGTTGTTGCCGTCAAGGTGGATACGCTCGTACGCACCGAGAACCTTCACGACGCCGGCGTTGTACCCGGCGTGCAGGCGCCACGCGTTGCCGTCGTATTGCGAGAAGTCGATGTGCCGCGCGTAACCCAGACCGAGTTCGATCGGGCCGTTCAGGTACTTGACCATCGAGTCCCAGCCCTTGCACTTGAAGCCGGCGGTGTTTTCACCCAGGAACGCAAACTGCGTCGCAAAGGTCAAGCCGCTGAAATTCGGCGAGTCGTAGCGCACGCTGTTGCCGTACCGGGCGTCGAACGCGGTCGTGGAGTTGCAAGTGCGCCCGGTGCCACCGCTCGCGCCGACAGAACCATAAGCCGGTGAAGTTGCCGCCCAGCGCCGGGTTCACGCCGCCGCTCACGAGGTTCATGTTTTCCGTGCCGTTGGCCAGCAGCAAGTGGTCCATGCCGAACACGTCGTCGTACGGTGTCAGGCCGGCGCCCATCTTGACCGTTCCGAAGCCGCCATTCAGGCCAGCCCACGCTTCGCGGACCGTGATGAACTGATTCGACACAGCTGAGCCGTCGAGAACCACGCCGCCGGGATAGTCGAGCACAACGCCCGTTTCGAGTTGGAATATGCCGTTCAATCCACCACCAAGCGATTCGATGCCGCGGATACCCCAGCGGGACGACCAACTGTCAATGCTGTTCTTGCGACCGACGTTCTCAATGTCAACGGATTCCAGCGCCAACCGGAAACTGCCATACATTGTGACATTGGCCGTTTGCGCTTTCGCGGCAAGCGGCAGTGCAAGCGCGCCGGCCACCGCAAGAGCGATCACTTTCTTATTCATCGAGTCTCTCCTCTATCAATAAAATTCGGCAAGATGGTGCGCCTGCCAGGAATAAACCTTCTCACGATTCCGAGAAGTTGACTCAATTTTGCCAAATTTGGCAAGTGCTTGGCAAGCGTAATCTGCCCATGGCGACTTTTGAGCGCCCAAAGGCTTGTTGCTTAATTGCAACATACAACACAATTGAGAAAATTTTCGTTGCAACACCATGTCAACATCATCAATTTCCAACGCCGAAGGAAGCAAACAGGTGCCGGAAATTGTTCCGGTAGGCCATTGACATCCCCACTGCAAGCGATTGTTTTGAGGGGCAACGGATTAAGAATCATCGCATTAGGCGAAAAACGTTGGATTTGCTTTGAATTCCCGGCCTCAACGATCCGCACATATCTCGCGGATATAATGCGGGCGTGCACGAATTTCAAGCAATTTCGATTCTCGGCGGCGGCGCGATCGCGTTTGTCGTGGCGTGGATGTTCGCCGCCGGCCTGATTCCCTCGCCTCATGCCCAACCCAACGCGCGCTCCCTGCACACTCGTCCGGTGCCCAGAATCGGCGGTGTCGCAATCTGGGCGGGCTGGGTGGTCGCCTGGATGGACGTTTCCATTTCATGGCAGTGGGCGGTCCCACTCGCGCTGGTGGTGACTGTGTCGCTGATTGACGATTACCGTGCGCTGCCGGCGACAGTCCGCCTGCTTGCCCATGCGGCGGCGGCGATCTTGGCGGTCGTGACCTTCGTAGATGCAGGTTGGCTGTTTCTGGCGTTCGCGGTGCTGGCCGTGGTCTGGATGGCCAATCTGTACAATTTCATGGACGGGGCGGACGGCTTGGCGGGAAGCATGGGCCTGTTCGGCTTCGGTGCCTACGCTGTCGCCGCGGCAGTGGCGGGCCGCGCTGAATCCGGCGTGCTTTTCGGCACTCTTGCCGCCGCCTGCGCCGGCTTCCTGGTCTTCAACCGGCCTCCGGCGCGGTTGTTCATGGGCGACGTGGGCGCGGTCGGGTTGGGCTTTCTTGCGGGCTTGTTCGGACTGCAGGGCATTGTCGCCGGCGTCTGGCCGTGGTGGTTTCCGCCACTGGTCTTTGCCCCGTTCATCCTCGACGCCACAGCCACTTTGCTGCGGCGGTTGCGGCAACGCGCGCCGCTGGCCAGCGCACACCGGGATCACTTCTATCAGCGGGCCATCCTCGTCGATGGCACGCATGGTCCAACCGTCCGCGCCTACGTTGGCTGGATGGCCGGCTGCGCCATCCTGGCGCTGGCGGGGCTGACCTGGGCGCCCGCCGCCGGCGGCCTTCTGTTGCTGGCTGCAAGCGCCGGCTTCGCCTGGCATTGCCGGGCGATCGAGCAGCGCTGGTCGGTCTGGAGCCGCGTTCAACATGTCGGCTAGATTCAACAGCCGGGTGTGGCTGGCGTTCGCGCACGACGTCGTTGCCGCCGCGCTGGCCTGGGGCGCGGCATTCCTGTTCCGGCTGAATTTCGACATGGGCGCACCCTACAGCGCGACCATGTTCCAGACCATGGCCTGGGTCGTGCCGCTGAAAGCCGTGATCTTCTGGCGCTTCGGCTTGTACCGCGGCCTGTGGCGGTTCGCCAGCCTGACCGACTTGCAGCGCATCCTGGGCGCGGTGCTGTTCGCCGGCATCCTTGTGCCGCTGGTGCTGGTCATGTTCCGCGTGCAATCGGTCGTTCCGCGCTCGGTGCTGGTGCTCGATCCGTTACTGCTCCTGCTGATCATGGGCGGCAGCCGCTTCGCATACCGGATGTGGCGTGAGCACCGCCTTTACAGCCTGACCAAGGCGATGGGCGAGCCGGTGTTGGTGATCGGCGCGGGCGATGCCGGGGCGCGCCTGATCCGCGAACTCTGGCGCAGCCGGGAGTGGCGGGTCGTCGGCTTGCTCGACGATGACGCGGCCAAGTCCGGCAGCCTGGTGCACAACACCAGGATACTGGGCCGCATCGGCGAGCTCAAGGAGTGGGCGCCGCGATTCTCGGTGACCAAGGCGATCATCGCCCTGCCTTCGGCCAACCACGAGGTGCGCCGGCGCGTGGCGCAGACTTGCGCGCTGGCGCACGTCCAGGCGCTGACGGTCCCTTCGTACGACGACCTGATCAGCGGCCGCCTGGCGCTGGGGCGGATCCGCCAGGTCGAACTCGACGACTTGCTCGGGCGCGATCCGGTCGTGCTCGACAGCGCCGGCCTGCGCGACTGGCTGGGTGGGCAGGTGGTGATGGTGACCGGGGCGGGCGGATCGATAGGATCCGAATTGTGCCGGCAGATCGCACGCTTCAGTCCGGCGAAGCTTGTGCTGTTCGAACTCTCCGAATACGCGCTGTATCGCGCCGAACAGGAGTTGCAGGCCCAGTTTCCCAATGTCGAGCTGCTCGGCCTGGTCGGTGACGTCAAAAACGGCGCGCGCGTGGGCGAGGTGCTGGGCAGGTACGCCCCGTCCGTGATCTTTCACGCGGCGGCATACAAGCACGTGCCGATGATGGAGGTGAACAACGGCTTCGAGGCGATGCGCAACAATGCGCTAGGTACGCTGATACTGGCGCGCGCCGCCGCCGCGGCCGGGGTTCCCAAGTTCGTGCTGGTTTCGACCGACAAGGCGGTCAATCCGGTCAATATCATGGGCGCATCCAAGCGTGTCGCGGAAATGATCTGCCAGTCGTTGCAGGAATCCGCGACGCGCTTCGTCGTGGTGCGCTTCGGTAACGTGCTGGGCAGCGCGGGGAGCGTGGTGAACACGTTTCGCGAACAGATCGCGCGCGGCGGGCCCGTGACGGTGACGCACCCGGAGATGACCCGCTACTTCATGTCGATTCCGGAAGCGGCGCAGCTGGTGCTGCAGGCGGGCTTGATCGGCGAAAGCGGCCAGATCCTCGCCCTTGACATGGGCGAGCCCGTGCAGATCATCGACCTGGCACGGGATCTGATCGTCCTGTCGGGATCCAACACCGACGAGATCAAGATCAACATTACCGGCCTGCGTCCCGGCGAAAAGCTCTATGAGGAGCCGCTGGCGGATGACGAAACCACGGTTCCGACGCCGAACCCCAAGCTGCGGATAGCCAAGGCGCGCTCAGCCGATCCGGATTTCCTGGTGACCTTCGCGGCCTGGTGCGCGGAAGCGGACGTGCGCTCGGACGACGAAGTCCGCGCGGCGATCGGGCGCTGGGTGCCGGAGTATCACATCGCGCGCAACGGCAACGGCCAGGGGCGCGGCTGAGGCCGGCCGCACGCTGGAGCGTTGCCGCCGCAGCGCAGCGGCGCGGGGACTTGCACTCACGCTGCTGCCGGCGTGCCGTGCGCCGCGCGCAGCGGCCGGGAACCGAGCCACGCGCCCAGCAGCAGCAGCGACAGCAGCCCATGCTCGTGATGCAGCGTGGTGTTGACCACGCCGATGGCAACGGCGACGACCAGCGCCGACGCGGCGCCGCCCCAGAGCATCCAGTGCAACGGCGGGTCGGTCTGGCGCGGCCACGCGCGCAACAGCGAAAAGCCCCAGCTCAGCAGCACGGCCAGGAGGACCGCCATGCCGATGCTCCCCCGTTCGGCAAGCGTGGTCAGGTACAGGCTGTGCGCGTGGGAGCTGCCGGCATAGACGGCCGGGTCGTAGACATCCCCGCGCCTCTCGACCCAGCGCTTCACGGATGCGGCGTCGATCTCGTCGAAATTGTCTATGCCGACCCCGAACCAGGGGTGCTCGCGCCAGGCCGCCAGCGCCTGGTGCCACAGCGGGTAGCGTTCGTTGAGCATCGGGTTCGGGCTGGCCCTGGCCAACTCGTTCTTGCGTTGCATGTCCTTGTCGAATGTCTGGATCGACATCGTGAAAGCGGCAAGGGCCAGCGCCATCGCCAGCAGCACGGCCTTCGAACGGCGGGACCAGAGCGCGCCCATCAGGACGATGATGATCAGGCTGACGAGCGTCGCGGCGCGGCTGCCCGCGACGACGAGGGCCACCGCGAACACGAACAACGTGAACAACCCGGCGAACCGTGCGACCGGCGACAGGCGCGGCCAGTAGGCGACCAGTCCCGAGAGGACGGCGCCGATGCTGATCACGATGTACGCGGCGCTGTGATTGACGTGCCCGACCGAGTGCAGTTCGATCCCCGCGTATTTGTGTGGAACCGTCAGTGCGGCCAGCCCCCACAGGGTCGCGACCAGCGTCGACACCGCGACGCCCGCATAGATCGCGCGCCACTCGCGCTCTCCATAGCCGCTGCGCTTGAGCAGCCAGCCCAACGCGATGTAGCGCCAGAGGTCGCCGATGCCGTGCCACTCGTTCCTGTGCAGGCCGGCGAACATCGCCACTACGTAACCCGACGCGATCCACACCAGGAACAGCGTGTCCCACGCGTCCCAGCGGCCGCCGCAATTGGCCTTCCAGTCTCCCCGGCGGCGGTTGGCGATCCACACCACGGCGTACGCGACCAGCAGCAGGTTCTTCGGAACTTCGAACAGCGGAATAAAGAAAATCACCGCCAGCAGGAGGGCGAATTCGGCGGGATGACGAAAGGAGCGAAGGTGCGGGGAGAGCATGTCGGAGGGACGCGAAGCGTTGCGTATTATACCGGCGCGCACCTGCCCGGCACTCCCCTGAAGGCGGTACACGACGGGCGTGCTGCTTCGGGCGCCGCATTCGCCCGCTCCGGCCGCCTACGCTACGGCTAGCGCTTGCCTCCATAGAGCCAGGGATTCAATGCCGGGTCGTTGTACATCTTGAACTGGCGGTAGACGCGATAGAACGCCGTGCCGCGCGCGGCGGACTCGAGCAGCGTGGCGAGGCACCGGCCGAGGTCCGCGCGCTGCGCTTCGAGCAACGCCAGCTTTTCGCGGCAGAGGGCAACGTGCGCCGCCGCCGCATCGCCGCGCGCGGTTTGGGCCCGCATGTGCAGGATCTTGAGGCTGACGATAGACAGCCTGTCGATCATCGAGCCCGCGGTTTCGGAGTTGTGCCAGGCGCCTTCGACAACCCGGACCTCGGCCAGCCTGGAGAGTATCGCCTCGTCGATGCGCTCGATCGCGTCGTTCCGCGCCTGGTTGTGGCCGTCGATCGCGCGCTTGTTCGCGGCGATCGCGGCGTCCGGCACGTCGCGCCGGCGGGCAAGATCCTCTTCGTCCCATAGCAGGCAATTGCAGCGATGGTTCACCTCGATCCAGCGCCATGCGCCCTCCGCATGTCGCGCCGGCGCCGACATCGCCCACCTTGGAACAGCATGGGTGCCGTCGTGGAAAGCGATGATCGCCGCCGGCAGCAGGTCGTCAAACATTGCTGGTCTCCTGTCGCAGCAACTCGTCGCACGCCGTCGCGACGGCGGCGGTGGCGAGCGCCTGCATGCAGCGCGGCGCCGCGCATTCGGCGCTGGTGCGCTTGCAGACGCGCACCCACGGGATCTTGCGCTTGAAGAGCACGTTCTGGTCGCGGCATGGAAAGGGCGTGATGCTCAACGCCCGGTACCTGGTGTCCCGCCAAAAGTCGCCGGTGCCGGCAAGCACCGCCGATCCCGGACCGAACAGCGCGATCGTCGGCACGCCGGCGACCCGTCCCAGATGCGCGACGCCGGTGTCCGGGCAGACCAGCAGGCTGGCGCTTTGCAGCAAGCGCCACAGTTGTGCGAGGTCGAGCCTGCCGGAGGTGCGCAGGTCTCCGGGCTCCGGCGCACAAGCCTCGACAAGTGCTTCCTCTCCGGGCCCCGCGCTCCACGCGATGCGCCGGCCGCCGGCGCGCAGGTGCGCGGCGAGCGCGTTCCAGCGCTCCGGCTCCCACAATTTCAGCCGCGCGCTGGCGCCGATGTGCAGCACGCAGTACGGCGCGCGCGGCAATTCGAACGGCGCGGCGGCGGGAGGCGCCCAGTCGGACGCACGGTACGCCGCGGGCGCGTCGCCGTCGACCAGCGTCGTGGTGATGTCGAACCAGGCTCCCGGGACATCCGGGTAGGCTCGCAGTTCGTCGACCAGCCAGCTCTTGTACTGCGGCCGGTCGCCGGCGAATGCCACGATCCACCGCGCTCCCATCGCCTGCGCCAGCCAGGAGTGCCGGTTGTCCCCGGGGATCAGCGCCAGATCGAAGCCGGGCTCAGCGAGAAGTCGCCGCACCGACGGTGCGTCGCGCGGATTCCAGCCCAGCGCCCGCACGCCGTAGGGGCGATTGGCGTACAGCGGCGCGCAAGGCTCCGGGACGGCCATCGCGATGTCCGCCCGCGGATGGCGCGCGCGCAGCTTGGCCAGCAGCGGCGTGAGCATCAGCGTGTCGCCCAGCAGCAGATGGTGCGCGATCAGGATCCGGCCGGGCGCCGCCGGCGCCGACCGGTGCCCGCCGGCGAGCCGGCGCAGCAAGGCCCGCGCGACGATCGCCACGCGTGGAAGGAAGCGTGAGCTCATCGCCGGCGCACCGCTAACGTGCCCGCGCGCCCGCCGCCTGCGCGAACACCGACTCCATCCGTTCGAGCATCGCCGTCAGACCGTGCCGCGCAAGCACGCGCTCGCGCGCGGCGTTGCCCAGGCGTGCGGCCAGATCGACATCGGCCAGCAGGCGCCCCAGCGCCCCGGCGAGCGCGGCAACGTCTTCCCGCGGCACCACCAGCGCCGTTTCGCCGTCGATCGCGATCTCGGGAATGGCCCCGGCATCGGTGGTGACCGCAGGCAACCCCGTGAACATGGCCTGGAGCAGGGCCTGCGGCACGCCCTCGTTGGCGTAGGACGGAAGGGCAAACACGTCGAAGCCCTGCAGCCAGGGCGCGACATCGTTGCGGTTGCCAGCGAAGATGACGCGCCCGGCAATATCGGGCGCCGCAGCAAGCGCGGCCAGCGCCTCCCGCTGCGGGCCATCGCCCACGATCACCAGGCGCGTCCGCGGATCCGGCAGCGCGCGCAGCGCTTCGATCAGATACCGATGCCCCTTCCAGCTGCGCAGCGTGGCGACGATGCCGACGATGGGTGCATCCGGCGGCAGGCCGAGTTCCAGGCGCCGCGCGCGCCGCAGCGCCGCATCGGTGGGCGGGAAGCGGTCCGGGGCGATGCCCGTGGGCACCGAGGTGACCCGCGCGGCAGGCAGGCCGTTGTCGCGGATCAACTGCTCACGCAGCGCTTCGCCGGTGGTGACCACGTGGGCGCTCGCGCGGCGATACAGCCAGCGTGTCGCGCGATTGTCGGGCACCGGCGCCGAGATGTGCCGGGTGCGCACCAGCGGCGGGGCGCGCCAGCCGAGGGAGGCCAGCGCGGCCAGCCACGTGTCGGTCGAGCTATGCGTGTTGACGACGTCGCAAGGATGGGCGCGCAGGTAGCGGCGCAGCGCGAGCAGCCCGGACATGTTCTTCCGTCCGATCGGCAATGCGTGCGCGGGCACACCATGGCGCGGCGCCTCGGCGAAGATCCGCGCATTGGCGGGACAGGCCAGCTCGACCGTATGCCCGCGCGCGATCATCCCGGCCGCTTCGGTGAGGATGCGGATCTCCTGTCCGCCCCAGCCAAGCGAAGCTTCGGTGTGCAGGATTCTCATGCGCCGGCGAACTGGATCCGGTAGAGCCGGGCGTAGATGCCGTCGCGGGCGAGCAGCTCTGCGTGGGTACCCAGCTCGGCGAGGCGGCCGTGCTCCAGCACGGCGATCCGGTGCGCGGATTCGATCGTCGACAGGCGGTGGGCGATCACGATGGTCGTCCGGTTCCGCATCAGCGAATCGAGCGCGGCCTGCACCGCGCGTTCGGCTTCCGAGTCGAGCGCCGAAGTCGCCTCGTCCAGGATCAGTATCGGCGCGTTCTTAAGGATGGCGCGGGCGATCGCGATGCGCTGCCGCTGTCCGCCCGAGAGCTTGATCCCGGATTCGCCGACCAGCGTGTCGAATCCCTGCGGCATTGCCTGGATGAAGTCCAGCGCGTGCGCCGCCTGTGCGGCCCGTTCGATGTCGGCGCGCGGCGCCTCGCTCATCCCGCCATACGCGATGTTGGCCGCGACCGTGTCGTTGAACAGGATCACGTCCTGGCTCACCATCGCGAAATTGGCGCGCAGGCTCTCCAGCGTCACGTCCTGCAGATCGTGGCCGTCGATGCTGATCCGTCCGGCGCTGGGCGCGTAGAAGCGCGGCAGCAGGTTGATCAGCGAGGTCTTGCCGCCGCCCGAGGGACCAACCAGCGCCACGGTTTCGCCCGTGGCGATCGTCAACGACACGTCGGCTAGCGCAGGGCGCGCGCCGGCCTCGTACTGCAGCGACACCGCGTCGAAGCGCAACTCGCCGCGCGCCCGGCCCAGCACTTCGGTCCCGCCGTCCTTCTCGCCCGGCGTGTCGAGCAGGCCGAAGACGCTTTCGGTGGCGGCGAGCCCGCGCTGCAGGTTGGCATTGACGCCCGAGAGCCCCCGCGACTTCTCCAGCAGGCTCAGCAGCGCGACGACGTAGGCGACGAACTCCGGCGCCGACAGCCGTCCGGCCATGCTTTGCTCGAGCGCGACATAGATGATGAAGCCCACGGCCAGCGAAGCGATGAACTGCGTCAACGGATTCGACGCCGCGCTCGCCATCGACTGCTTCGAGGCCATGTGGCGGAGCTTGTTCGAGGCGTCGACCACGCGCCTGGTCTCGTACGTCTGCCCGCCGAAGATCTTGACGATGCGGTTGCCGGCGACGATTTCCTCGAGCACGTGGGTCAGCGCGCCGATCGCGGTCTGCACGTTGCGCGCCGAACGGCGCAGGCGCCGGCCGAAATAACGGATCACGCCCGCGATCACCGGCATGGTCACGATCAGGATCAGTGTCAGGCGCCAGTTGGTCTGCAGCAGGAACACGAGCATCGCCAGCATCGACAGGCCGTTGCGCACGACGGCGGTGATCGCGCTCGAGGACGCGGACGCGATCTGCTGCGCGTCGTGGGTCAGCCGCGAGATCAGGATTCCGGCCGACTGGTCGTCGTAGTAGCGGGTGGGCAGCCGCAGCAGATGGCGCGCCATCCCCGTGCGCAGGTCGAACACGACGCGGTGGCCGACCCAGGCCATCCCGTAGTCGCTCACGAACGTCCCCGCGCCGCGCAGCAGGAACACGCCGGCGATCAGCAGCGGGAGCTTGATCATCATCCCCGGCTCGGGCTGCTGGAAGTTCTGGATCAGCGGGCCGACCAGCGTCGCCATCGTGTAGTCGCCCGCCGCGACGACAACCATGCCCACGAGCGCGACGGCGAAGACGCGCCAGTACGGGCGGACATGGCGCAGCAGACGCCGGTAGAGCGCCCAGGAGGTGGCCTGTTGCGGGTGAGCGGCGGCGGTCAAGGTGCGCCGATTATAGCGTGCGGGGTGGCGCTTTCAGCCCGAGCAGCGAGCGATAGAGCGCCACGAGTTGCGCCGCCATCGCTTCGGCGTTGAACGGCAGCACGGCCTGCCGGGCGCGCGCGCCCATCGCGGCGCGCAGCGCGGGATCGAGCAGCCGGGTCATCGCGCCGGCGAGCGCCGGGGCATCGTAGGCATCGCACACGATGCCGGCGTCGTGCGCGGAGAGAAGTTCGGCGGCGCCGCACTGGGTGCTGGTGATCACGGGCAGTCCGGCCGCCATCGCCTCGAGACAGGCGTTGGGCAATGGGTCGTACACGGTCGGCAGCACGAACGCGTCGGCCGCGCCCAGCAAGGGCGCGACGTCGTCCAGAGCGCCGGGCAGGCGCACACGCGCCGCGACGCCGAAGCGCTCCGCCAGCGCCTGGTAATGCGCGAGCCTTTTTTCCTTTCCGGCGACGACCAGCCACACATCGTCGGGCTGGCGCGCGAGCGCCCCCATGGCCCTGGCAACGCCCTTCCTGTCATAGCCCGAACCCACCAGCGCAAAGACCGTCGCCGCCGCGGGCAGCCCGTGGACGTTGCGCGCGGCGTTGCGGGCGACCGCCGACGCGGGCGCAAAGCGGGCGCAATCGACGGCGTTGTAGATCACGTGCAGCCTGGACTCGGGCACGCCGAACCGGGCGCGGATCTGGTCACGCACCAGTCGCGAGTTGCAGATGACTGCCCGCAGGTCCGGATCGGCGAACAGGCGCGCTTCGGCGGCGAGCGTGTAGTGGTGATACGGATTGAGCGCCAGCCCCACGCGGCGCAGCGGGCTCATTCCGCGGGCGCGCTGCTCCAGCCAGACACGGTGCACGCCGTCGCCCGCGCGAAACACGTCGCAGCCGGCGATGCGCTCATGGCTCTGGATCAGGTCGGGCCGGTGCCGCTCCCATGACTCACGGACGGCGCGCGCGAAGCTCCAGTCGCGCCACACGCTGCCCACGTAAAACGGGTTGCAGACGACGGGCGAGAACGCGCCGTCGCCACCGGGCCACTTCCGGGTGTACAACGTCAGGCCGACGTTTTCCCGCTTGAGCGCGGCGAGCGCGTCGGCGACGAAGCGCTCGGCGCCGCCGTACGGCGTGTAGCGCTGCCTGACGATGCCGATTTCCACGCTAGCCGCGCGGCACCATCTCGCGCAGCGCCGCGTGGACGCGCGACACGGGCAACGTGGTCAGGCAGTCGGAGACCTTGCTGCCGCCGCAGCCGTCGTTGCCGCAGGGGCGGCAGGGATGGGCGTCCGACACGACGACGCGGTGCACGGCCATCCACGGCCCCCACTCGACTTCGCCGCTGGGGCCGAACAGCGCGACCGCCGGCGTCCCCACCGCCGCGGCGATGTGCATCGGCGCCGAATCGACGCCGACGAACGCCCTGGCGCGCGCGGTCAGCGCGGCGAGCTCGGAGAGATCGAGCTGCCCCGCCAGATTGACCGCGCCGGGAACGCGCCCGACGATGGCGTCGATCATCGCCTGCTCGCGCGGATCGGGAGCGCCAGTGAGGACGATGCGCTCGCCCTCGGTCATCAGCAGTGCGACGAGTTCGGCGACCCGCGCGGCCGGCCAGCACTTGAACAGCCAGCGCGAGCCCGGGTGCAGCTGGATGAACGACCCGCGGGTAAGCCCGTGCCCACGCAGCAGATCGTCGACCCGCGCCTCGGCCGCCGCACCTGGCACGAGCACCAGCCGCTTCGCCAATTCACCGGGCTGCACGCCCAGGCGGCGCAGCGCGTCGAGGTTGAGTTCGACCGTGTGCCGCCGCGTGCCGCGGGGCAGCGGATAGAAATGCGTGAACGAACTGCGCCACAAGGCCGACGGTGCGGTCCGCGCTGGAGCAACCGCGTGACGAACGCCGAGAGCGCGCTTGAGCCAGGCGCCGCGCGGATGCTCGGTCAGGTGCACCAGCACGTCGTACTTCCTCTCGCGCAGCGAGCCGAGCAGCCGCCACTCGTGGCGCGCCTGCGCCAGCATGCCCTGGCGTTTCCACGCGCGATCCACCGCGTAGACATTGGCAATCGCCGGATGGTTGGCCAGCATCGGGACGGTTTCGCGGTACACCAGCGCGTCGACTTCCAGATGGGGGGCGCGCTCTTTCAGTGCCGCAAACACGGGGGAGGCAAGCAGCACATCGCCATGGTGGCGAAGCTTGGTGACCAGTACGCGGCGCACGGCGGTAAAATCGATGGCGTCGGGAACCATGAGCAGAACGATAGCAAATTCCACCGGGGACTGCGCATCGATCTGCCTCCGCGCTTCCGACCCGAGGCAATGATGAACAAGGCATTCACGCGCGAAACCGACAACGACGACGACGGCGACGAACCCGAAGCCGCCGCGCCGTTGCCGCCCGGCCAGAAGAACTACATCACCCCTGGCGGCCATGCGCGGCTGATGGCCGAACTCGACCGGCTGGTGAGCAAGGAGCGGCCCGAGACTGTCGGCATCGTGTCGTGGGCGGCCGGCAATGGCGACCGCTCGGAGAATGGCGACTACATCTACGGCAAGAAGCGGCTGCGCGAAATCGATCGCCGGATCCGCTTCCTGGTCAGGCGCCTCGACATCGCCGAAGTGGTGGACGCGGCCGGGCGCGACTCCGACCAGGTTTTCTTCGGCGCGACCGTGACCATTGCGGGCGGGCGGGGCGAACAGCGCAAGGTGAGCATCGTGGGCATCGACGAGACCGACGCCGCGCGCGGCCACATCAGCTGGATTTCACCGATGGCGCGGGCTCTGCTCAAGGCGCGCGCCGGCGATGTCGTGACGCTGGTCACGCCCGCAGGCCCGGAGGAAATCGAGATCATCCACGTCAGCTACGAACCGTTGGCGGCCGGCAACGATTCCTGAGCAATTGCGCGGTTCGCGCGGCAGCCACATCCGCAGCGGTTGACGCTGGCTCGTCATTGCCCCTACTATCGCGCGATGGAAAACGAATTGCGCGCGTTGGAAGATCGAATCGGGCAACTGGCGGCGCTCGCCCGGCGGCTGCGCGCCGAAAACGCCGCATTGCGCCAGTCGCTGCTGGCGGCGCAGGGCGAGTCGAAGGCGCTGGCGGCGAAAGTCGAGAGCGCATCAGACCGGCTGCAGCGGCTGCTTGAGCGGCTGCCCGAGGAGGCTGCATGAACGCGGGCAAGACCGGCGATGCGCTGAACATGGACGTGACCATCATGGGCCGCGAGTATCGGGTGGTCTGCAAGCCCGACGAGCGCCAGGAACTGCTCGATGCCGTCGCGTATGTCGATCGGCAGATGCGCGAGATCCGCGACAGTTCCAAGCAGAACAACGCCGAGCGGGTTGCGGTGATGACCGCGCTCAACGTCACCCACGAGTTGCTGAAGGTGCGCGTCTCCGGCAGCGTTGACTTGGGTGGGTTGAAGCGTAGAATCCAGACTATGCAGTCGACGATCGATGCGGCGCTGGCGGAGCAGGAAAAGCTCTTCTAGCGCGGCGGTCGCCGGCTTCGAACTTGCCCGGAACCCTGTTCGGTAGTCGTGGCTCCGGGCGCAGATTTTCCCCTGCAGTGTTCGTGCTTGGTCAGCAGTATCTTTGAACCAATGCGCTTGCGCTATGGCTGCCGCGCTCTTGTGATGCGGTGTGCGCGTCCCACGTGGAAGCGCCTGAAGCGTCCGGCAGGCGGCCTTCTTGAACCTAGGTTCAGGATCTCCAGGGCCACACGGCACAGGCGGGGGATCTCTTTTGCGGGCGCCACAGGGCGTCCGCCGCACGCGGCGGGATCAATGGCGGACCGATGCGTTACTGGCTGATGAAGTCCGAGCCGGACGAGTTTTCGATCGACGACCTCGCGGCGGCGCCGGAACGCACGGTCGCGTGGTTCGGCGTGCGCAATTACCAGGCGCGCAACTTCATGCGCGACCAGATGCGCGTGGGCGACCAGGTCTTCTTCTATCACTCCAGCTGTCCGCAGCCGGGCATCGCGGGGGTGGCAACCGTGAGCCGCCAGGCTTATCCGGATTCGACCCAGTTCGAGGCGAAGAGCAAGTACTTCGACCCCAAGGCCACGTCCGAAACTCCGCGCTGGTTCAACGTCGATGTCAAGCTCAGGAAAAAGACCCGGCTGGTGACGCTGGACGAGCTGCGGACGCACCCCGAACTGGCCCGGATGGTCATCCTGCAGCGCGGCAACCGGCTGTCGGTCACGCCGGTCGACCCGGTGGAGTGGGCATTCGTCCTCGGGCTGATGAAGAAGAAGGCGGCGTGACCGTTCGTGCCGTCCGGCCGCCGGGCACGCTCCAAGCCCGGAACCGTTGGGCGGCCAGGTTCGGCAACTGGTCGGCGCGCGTGCCGCGGGAGCTTGCGATGCCGCGCCCGGGGGCGTAGGCTCGGAAGGGACCATGGACAACAATCCGCTCCCCCCTCCCGCCTTCGACGACGAGTCCGGCTGCGCCGCCTGGCTGTCGTCGCTGCCGCTGACCAGCGTCGGTTTTGCGCAGGAGTCGCTGGGAGACCAGTTGCGGCGCCTGGCCGCCGCCGACATCGACCCGCTGCACCGCCTCAAGATCGCCGAACGCCTGCGCGAGACCGTGCTGTTTCTGCACGGTGAGCTGGCCAAGCGCTTCGCGGACAAGCCGTTGCCGCTCAACGCGACGGAGGCGCAGGCATGGGAGCAGGCACTGCGGCTGTGGGTCGCGCTGTGGGAGAACTACTCGGCATGCCTGCGCCCGCTGCTCGATCGGGATCCCCGCCTGGAAGGCTGGGCCGCGCGCGCGGTGCAACGCGGGCTGTTCGTCGGCAAGGAGGTCGTGCGGCTGTACGGGCAGGCGCGCCGGCAGCCGACTCCCGGGCACTGGGAAGAGCTGCACGCCTATTACCGGTTCGCCGAGTTGCTCGAGGTCACGTCGCTGGCAGTGCGCGACAAGTTGCTCCCGCATGCCGAGGCCATCTCGGCGTATTCGACGTATGCGCACGCGCTCCTGCTCGCGCGCGCCGATCCCTGCGCGCTGACCGCGCGCGAATGGGAACTGGTTGACCGCTGGCTGCAGGGCTGGTCCCGCAAGTTCTTCCCCGACAAGGTGTTCCGCTCCAGCGAGCACGTGCTGCTGGTGATCGACCTGCTGCAGGGTGCGGGGCTCGCGACGTGGGAGGAGGCGCCCGACAAGAGCCCGCCCTCGTTGCGGTATGGAAGCCCGGACAAGCTCTCGGTCAGCCTGCGCCAGCGCCAGAAGCGGCTGCGCGCCGGGTCTACGCCGGCCGAACTCGGGTTGGGCGACGAGGTGACGACGGCGACCGCCGAGCGGCTGCTGACGCATTTGTACGAGCGCTGGTGCACGTTGTCGGTGGCGCAGGGCGCGCCGGCGACCGAACAGCAGATCGCGGTCTGCGGCGGCGGCCTGTTCGCGCTCTACTTCCGGCTGTCGGGCCGGACGTTCAGCGGCGAAAGCACGCGGGACCGGTTGTCGTACCGCGCGATCGAGGACGCGGCGACCTTCGCCTCCATTCCGGAGCACGACTCGCAGCGCGATCAGGCCGAGAAGGACTGGCCATGGGAATCCTGGGTCGGCGACCTGCTCGGCTTCGGCGGCTCGCTGGAGAGGCGGGGGCCGGGCACGCGGATGCAGCTCAACCAGCTGCTGGTCGCCCGCGACGCGAGCGGCCGGATCAGCTGCGGCACCGTGTCGTGGTTGGGCGAAGTGGGCACGACGTTGCGTATCGGCGTCAGGCTGTGGCCAGGCGAGGCCGGCGCGCTGATCCTGCGGGCGACTTCGGGCGTGATGCGCGACGAACCGGCGATCCCCGCGATCGCGCTGCCCGGCCTGGGGCGCGAGCCATCGAGCCTGTTGTTGCCGCCGCGCTACTTCCAGGCGGGGCGGCGGGTCGAGACGTCGGGCGCGGGCAAGCGCTCGTTCCGGCTGCTCAAATCGCTGGAACGCGGCGCCGACTTCGAGCGGGCCGCCTACTCGACCGAGTAGGCGGCTGCGCTGCTCCGCACGCAGTCGAATCGTATGCGCATCCGGGTCGCGTGGCTGGCGGCGCTGGCCCTGTTCGAGGCGGGCGCCGGCGCGCCCGCGGCCGGGTCGGGGATACTCGCCGGCGGCGCCACCGCGACCGGCGGCTGGGCAGTCTTCACCGCACCCTCCGACAACCTGCCGGCTGCCGACAGCGCGCGCATGCACGCGCAGATCCGGGCCAACATCGCGCGGCTCGAATCCGAAGGCCGGCTGGCGGCGCCGCAGAAAGCCGCGGCGCCCTTGTTCGCCTGGCCGGTGCGGATCGCGGACGGCATCCCGGGACAGACGACGCACGGGATCTCGAACTTCATCGATCACGATCCCGCCGCGAATTCCATCAGCGATTTTGCCTGCGGCCAGCGGACCTATGACATCGGCGGCGCGGGCCACCGGGGAACCGATATCTTCCCGCTCTTCGGCTGGAAGAAGCAGGACAACGAGGAGGCGGTCGTCGTCGCCGCCGCGCCCGGAACCATCGTGCTCAAGCAGGACGGCAACCAGGACCGCACCTGCGGCAGCCTGTCGGTCGCGCTCCCGGGCGCCGCGCAATGGAATGCGGTCTCGCTGCGCCACGCCGACGGGTCGGTCACCTGGTACGGCCACCTGAAGCAGCATTCGCTGACACCCAAAGCGGTAGGGGACACGGTCGATGAGGGCGAATTCCTTGGCGTGGTGGGCAGCTCCGGGATTTCCAGCGGCCCGCACATGCATTTCGAGGTCTACGACGCGGCGGATAACCTGATCGATCCTTGGCAGGGAAGCTGCAATCCCTCGACCGCGACGTCGTGGTGGCGGAACCAACCGCCTTACATCGATCCGCAAATCGTCATGGTGATGCCGTCGAAGTCCGACCCGGGAGCGGGCAAATTCGCGCCGCCCTGCGACGCGGCGACACACGTCGCGGCAACCGTTCCAGCGTCCTACTATTACCAGGCCGATTATTTCTTCGCGCCGGGGGATGCCGCGTTCTTCACCGCGTTCCTGCGCGACGTGCAACCCGGCGCCGCGATCACCTTCACGCTCAGGCAGCCCGGCGGCGCCCTGTTCAACACCGCGACGGACATCTCGGCCCAACCCTACTTTGCCGGCGGGTTCTTCTACCGCTCGCTCACGCTGCCCGCCGACGCGGCCACCGGACAATGGAACATGGAGATCGCGTACGCGGGACACACGCAGACGGCCCCGATCTTTGTCGGACTCGCCGGCCTGAGTCCTGCGGCCGCCACCGTCTTCGACTTTCGCAACGCGGCGCTCGATCACTACTTCCGGACCGCGAACGCGGGCGAGGCGGCGGGCATCGACGCGGGCGCCGCCGGACCCGGATGGCAGCGCACCGGCGATGATTTCCTCGCCTTTTCCGGCGCAGGGGTCGGCTCCGGCGCTGCCGAAGTCTGCCGGTTCTACGGTTCGGTGGCGCCGGGTCCGAACAGCCACTTCTACACGGCCGAGCCAACCGAGTGCCACGGCCTGAAGCTGCTGCAGGAAGCCACGCCCGCCACGCAGCCGCGCTGGAACTTCGAAGAGATCGCGTTTTCGGTCCTCCTCCCCGTCGCCGGCGTTTGCCCGCCACAGGCGCCGGTGCCGGTCTACCGGCTCTACAACAACGGCTTTGCACGCAACGATTCCAATCACCGGTATACGACCAGGATCTCGGACTACCACCAGCATTCGGCTCTTGGCTGGTGGGGCGAGGGCCCCGTGATGTGCGCGAACGGCAGGCCTTGAGCGTTACCGGATTGCTGGCGGTATCCAGGCGTATCCGTTATCATCCACGCCGGACTTTTTTTCATCCCTCACGATCAGGAGTTTTCATGAAGTTGCAAATTGCATTGCTCGCCTCGGGCTTGATGGTTGCCGGCGGCGCTTTCGCGCAAGCCAAAGTGGACGCCAAGGCCGCCGAAGCGCTGGCCCAGAAGTCCGGCTGCATCGCCTGCCACAACGTCGACAAGAAGATCATCGGCCCGGCGTACAAGGAAGTCGCCGCCAAGTACAAGGCGGACAAGGACGCCGCGACCAAGCTGGCCGCCAAGGTCAAGGCCGGCGGCTCGGGCGTGTGGGGCCCGGTGCCGATGCCCCCGAACGCACAGGTCGCGGACGCGGACATCAAGACGCTGGTGGCCTGGGTGTTGAGCCTGAAGTAATCCGGTCTCTGGAGAAATGAGCCGGTCGCCGCGTCGACCGGCTTTTTTTCGCTCCCGCGCGGCGCGCCGGCAAACCGGCAGCACGCCTACGGCGCAGCCGTGGCCGTGCACATGACGACCCCTTCGCCTTGCCAGCCCTGGGCCGTCATCTGGTCGTAAATTGCCTGCCTGACCGTGTAGCGGTGATTCGAATCGTTCTGCGCAAAGCGCTTGTTGTAGGCGCGCAAGACCGGCAGGGTCCCGGCGGGACATTGCCCCGCCAACGGCTGCACGGTGAAGTACTTGTTGGGCGCCTCGTACACCCAGCCCGGATCGTTCTTGACCTGCTCGCATTCGGGTCCCTGAAACGTGTAGAAGTGCGAGTTCGGCCCCAGCCGCTGCCCGGTGAGCGGGCTCACGGCCGCGTTGCCATAGAAGCGGCAGACTTCGGTGGCGCCGGGCAGCGGGCCGCCCAGCCACGCGGCCCAGGTCTCACCGGTCCGCGACCAGCCGGGTCCGGCCGTGCCCGCGTCGATGCCCGCCGCCTCTTCCGCGCTCGCCGTGATGAAGTAATGGTTCAGGATGCTGTTGTAGAACTCGATCACCGCCGCATCCCCGGGCGTCGCGCCGGCGCCGGCCAGCCTGGCTGCGCGGCCGAACTGGCGCAACGACGCGTCGGTGACGTACAGGTTGCCCGCGGCGTCGAAGAGCATGCCCGCGCTTTGCGCCGGCGGGTCCCAGAGCTTCAGCCGCGTGATGCCCGAGGGCGGCGTGAACTGGATGACGCCGCCGTCGCCGGTGGCGAGCCACAGCGTGCCGTCGGGGGCGAGCACCAGCCGCCCGCTGGCCGTTTGCGGGCCCGTCGGGAACACGGTGATGACGCCGTTGGTCGCCACGCGGCCGAAGCCGTCGTCGGTCGCGAACCACAGGCCGCCGTCGTTGCCGCGCACGATCTGCGCCGGGCCGGTGACCAGCAGCGGGGGCACCGCGAACTCGGTGACCGTGCCCGTCGGCGTGATGCGGCCGATCTTCTTCGCATTGCGTTCGGCAAACCAGATGTTGCCGTCCGGCCCCTGGGCGATGCCGATGGGCCGTGGATCGAAGCTGGGCAGGTCGTACGTGCTCATCAGGCCGGTAGGCAGGATGCGCAGGATCCGGTTCGATTCCGTTGCGGTGGCCCAGAGGCTGCCGTCAAGCCCGAGCACGATGCCGCCGAAACTCCCGCTGACGTTGTCAGGCAACGGGAACAGGTCCAGCAGGCCGGACAACAGCGCGTAGCGGCCGATCTGCCGCGTGCTGTCGATGGTGAACCAGACGCGGCCGTCGGCGCCAAGCACCGCGTTGCGCGTCTGGGGCGTGAGCATCGGGATCTCGATCACCTCGCCGGTGGCGGGCACATACCGCGACAGCGTCGGTCCGTGGGTGTCGTTGAAAAGCAGGTCGCCGCCGGGGAGCGCGATGACGGAGTCGGCGATACCGGGCAGGGCGATGGGGGTCAGCGCCGCGGCCCCGGCATGGCCATTGAGCATGAGCGCGAGCAGCAGCACACGTGTCCAGCGCGCATGGGTCAGCATGACGACTCCTATGCAATTTGCATAAGGCATTAGGATACAGCAAGCCGCATTGCGCGGCGCATCCACGGCCCCGCCATCCGGTTGCGCACGACGCGGTTGTGGCGAAAAGCGCAGCAGACCGCTCAGACGCCGGCGGCCGCGCGCAGCGCTTCGACCTTGTCCGTGGCTTCCCACGTGAATTCGGGTTCGTCGCGGCCGAAGTGCCCGTACGCCGCGGTCTTCTGATAAATGGGACGCAGCAGGTCAAGCGTCTGGATGATGGCCTTGGGGCGCAGGTCGAACGTCTGCTCGACGATTTCGGCGAGCCTGTCGTCGGAAATCTTGCCGGTGCCGTACGTGTCGACCATGATCGACGTCGGGCGGGCGATGCCGATCGCGTAGCTGATCTGTATCAGGCACTGGCGCGCGAGGCCCGCGGCGACGATGTTCTTGGCCACGTACCGGCCGGCGTACGCGGCCGAGCGGTCGACCTTGGACGGGTCCTTGCCCGAGAAGGCGCCGCCGCCGTGGGGGGCCGCGCCGCCGTACGTGTCGACGATGATCTTGCGGCCGGTCAGGCCGCAATCGCCCTGCGGCCCGCCGACGACGAAGCGGCCGGTCGGGTTGATCAGGTAGCGCACCTTGCCGCTCATCATCTCGGCGGGCAGCACGGGCTTGATGATTTCCTCGATGACCGCTTCCTCGATCTGCTTGTGCTCGATCTCGGGTGCGTGCTGCGTGGAGATCACGACGGTGTCGATGGCGACCGGCCGCCCGCTCGCGCGGTCGTAGCGCACCGTCAATTGCGACTTGGCGTCCGGGCGCAGCCAGGGCAGGCGGCCGTCCTTGCGCACTTCCGACTGGCGCTGCATCAGCCGGTGCGCATAGTAGATCGGGAACGGCATGAGTTGCGCGGTCTCGTCGCAGGCATAGCCGAACATCAGGCCCTGGTCGCCGGCGCCCTGCTCCAGGTCCAGCCCCGAACCTTCGTTGACGCCGCGCGCGATGTCGGGCGATTGCTTGTCGTACGCGACGAGCACGGCGCAGCCGCGATAGTCGATCCCGTATTCGGTGTTGTCGTAGCCGATGCGCTTGATCGTCTCGCGCGCCGCGCGCTGGTAGTCGACGTCGGTGGCGGTGGTCGTGATTTCGCCGGCCAGCACGACCAGGCCGGTATTGACCAGCGTTTCCGCTGCGACGCGGGCGAACTTGTCCTGCGCTAGAATCGCATCGAGTATCGCGTCCGAGATCTGGTCGGCAACCTTGTCGGGATGACCTTCCGAAACCGATTCCGATGTAAACAGAAATTCGCTCATTGATGGGTTGCCTGACTTTGCTCAAGATAACCGCCGGATTCTACCAAAGATCGCAAGCGTTCCGGTCCGCGCCGCGCGCGCGGCCCGGCCGCCAGCCCGGATTGCCCGCGCCGGCGGCGCGTCGGGGCGGCCGCCTGGCTTGAACGCGATGCCCTTCGGGTCATGGCTGGCCGTGGTCGTGCTGCGGATCGTCGCACGGCTGCCCTTCCGCTGGCTGCACAAGATCGGCGCGGCCGGCGGCCGCCTCGTCTACGCCCGGTCTGCCGGGATGCGCGCGCGGATCGTCGACAACGTGCGCGGCGCGCGGATCGCGGGCGAGAGCGACATTGCGGTGGAGCGCTTCGCGCGTGCCTGCGCGGTCGAGCTGGGCAAGGGCATGATGGAAATACTCCCGCTGTGGTTCGGGCGCGTCGAGGACATGATGACCAGGGTCCGGCTGGACGCGACCTGGGATGCCGTGCAACCGCTGTTCGCCGCCGGCAAGGGCGTGATGTTTCTCACCTCGCATCTGGGCGCCTTCGAGGTCGCGGGGCAGTTCCTGGCGCAGAACATGAAGATCACCATCATGTACCGCCGGCCGCGGATCGCCTGGCTGGACCCGGTGCTGCGCCATGCCCGCGCGCAGGGGCAGGCCCGGCTGACGACCGCGGACACGCGCGGCGTGCGCGCGCTGCTGCAGGCGCTGAAGAAGGGGAAGCGATCGGCCTCCTGCCCGACCAGGTGCCCGCGAAAGGCCATGGGGTCATGGCCGACTTTTTCGGGCGCCCCGCCTATACGACAACGCTGATCGGCAGGCTCCAGCAGGCGACGGGCGCGGCGGTCGTGGTCATGTGCTGCAGGCGGTTGCCCGATGCGGCGGGATTCGAGCTTAGCTTTCATCCGCTGCGCGCGCCGCTGCCGGCAGACGACACAGCGGCCGCGCGCGCGCTGAACGAATTTCAGGAGACGATCATCCGCCGGTGTCCCGAGCAATACCTGTGGTCGTACAACCGGTTCAAGGCGCCGTCCGGAGCGCCGCCGCCGGCCCAACGGCCGCCGGTGCAACCCGCGCGCGCCGACAGTTGACCGGCGGACGGTACAATCGCCGGCTGGTCACTGCGGCGAATTTCCCTTGCCGCGCCCTAGTGACGACCTGTCCAAGGCTGCCGCACCATTCGCCATGCTCACGCGTCTCGCACTCGGCCTGATCTGGCTGGCGCAGTGGTTGCCGGCCGGCGCGATCGCGCGCCTCGGGCGCGGCATCGGCTGGCTGGGTTACCGGCTCGCCGTGCCGCGGCGCAAGGTCGTGCTGACCAACCTGCGGCTGTGCTTTCCCGGCCTCACCGAGGCGGAGCGTATCGCGCTCGCCCGCCGGCACTTCTCGGCGCTGGGCCGCGCCATCATGGAGCGCGCCGTGATGTGGTATGCGCCGCTGGAACGCGTGACGCAGTTCGTGCGCCTGGAGGAGGTCGAACACTTCGAAGCGGTGCGGGGACGCCCCGTGCTGCTGCTCGCGCCGCACTTCGTCGGGCTGGACATGGGCGGGGTGCGCGTGGCGATCGCGTGGCGCACCGCGTCGATGTACGGCAAGCAGAAGAACCCGGCGCTCGACGCGGCGATGCGGCACGGCCGCGAGCGTTTCGGCGACCCGGTGCTCATTTCCCGGCAGGACGGCATCCGGCCGGTCGTGCGCGCGTTGCGCGACGGCTTCGCGTTCTACTATCTGCCCGACATGGACTTCGGGCCGCGCGAGTCGATTTTCGTGCCATTCTTCGGGGTGACGACGGCGACGGTTCCCGCGCTCGCCCGCCTGGCGCAGGTCAGCCGCGCGCGCGTCGTGCCCGTCGTCACGCGCCAGTTGCCCGACGGCGAAGGCTATGCCGCGAAGTTCTATCCGGCGTGGGAAGACTTCCCGACCGGCGACATCGAGGCCGACACGCGGCGCATGAACGAGTTCATCGAGGCACGCGTGCGGGAAATGCCCGAGCAGTACTACTGGGTGCACAAGCGCTTCAAGACCAGGCCGGCGGGCCAAGCGAGGATCTATTGAACATGCAATACGTTGTGGAGCTGCGCTCTTGACCACTATTCGCGCGCCGTCGACCGACGCCGTCGCGCTGGCCGTGCAGCGGCTGCGCGCGGGCGAACTGGTCGGCTTTCCAACCGAGACGGTCTATGGGCTGGGCGCGGATGCCGCCAATGCGCAGGCGGTGGTCAAGCTGTTCGCGATCAAGGGGCGCCCGGCGAATCATCCGGTCATCGTCCACCTGGCCTCGACCGCCGACCTCGATCGCTGGGCCCGCCGCATACCGCCCGCCGCGCGGCTCCTGATCGAGAAGTTCACCCCAGGCCCGCTGACCCTGATCCTGCCCAAGAGCGTACACGTGCCCGATGTGGTGACCGGCGGGCAGGGCAAGGTGGGCCTGCGCTTCCCCAGCCACAAACTGGCGCAGCGCCTGCTGCGCGAATTCGGCGGCGGCATCGCGGCGCCCTCGGCCAACCGCTTCGGCCGCGTCAGCCCGACGACCGCGCAGCATGTCGCGGACGAGTTCGGCGACGAATTGCCGCTGATCCTCGACGGCGGCCCGTGCGACGTCGGCATCGAGTCGACCATCATCGACTTCACCCGCGGCGCCGCGGTCCTGTTGCGCCCGGGGGGCGTGTCGACCACGCAGCTGGCCGAAGTCCTGGGCTACGCGCCGCTGCCGCAGACCGCGAGGTCGCCGCGGGTCTCCGGCGGCCTGCCGTCGCACTACGCGCCGAAGACCGAGACGCAGCTCGTCAAGCCGTTCGCGATCGCGCAGGCCTATCGCACCGCCGCGCGCGCCGGCCGGAGGGTCGGCGTGCTGGCCCGCAGCGCCGTGCGCTTCGACGATTTCAAGGGAGTCTGGCGGCAGGCCGGCCCGGAGTGGTCGTCGTACGCGCGCGTGCTGTATGCGGAGTTGCGCCTGCTCGATGCGGCGGGCATGGACCTGATCCTGGTCGAGGAACCGCCCGCGGCGGTCGACTGGCTTGCGGTCAACGACAGGCTGACCCGCGCGACGCACCGGGAGCAACGCTGATGGCGGCGAGCGCGGGCGACGCTCTGCAACCGCGCATCGGCGCGGGCCGCGGCCGGCAGGTCGGGCGCTGCGCGAGGCGCGCGCGGCGATGAACAAGATCGTCATCGCCCCCGATTCGTTCAAGGGCTCGCTGTCCGCGATCGCCGTTGCGCGCGCGATCGAAACCGGGCTGCATCGGGTCTGGCCGGACGCGGCGTGCGTGCTGGTGCCGATGGCCGATGGCGGCGAAGGCACGCTGGACGCGGTCTTGAGCGCGGGCGGGGAGCGGCGGATCGCGAGGGTCGGCGGCGCGGCCGGGCACGCGATCGCGGCGGCAGTCGGCATCGTCGAACGCGACGGGCGGCCGCTGGCGGTGATCGAGATCGCGCAGGTCGTCGGCATCACCGATCCTGCCGGCATGGCCGCGCCGGTCGGCGAGCGCTCGACGCAAGGCGTAGGCGAGTTGATCCGCCATGCGCTCGACCTGGGCATCCGCGATTTCCTGATCGGGCTGGGCGGCAGTTCGACCAACGACGGCGGCGCCGGCCTGCTCGCCGGGCTCGGCGCGCGCCTGCTCGGCGACGACGAGCGCGCAATCCCGCCCCGGCCGGAGGCGCTGGCGCAAGTGCGGCGGGTCGACGTGTCGGCGCTGGAACCGCGCCTTGCCGCCAGCCGCATCACCATCATGTCCGACGTCAACAACCCGCTGACCGGGGCGCGCGGGGCGACCGCGATTTTCGGTCCGCAAAAGGGCGTGACGCCCGAGCTCCAAGAGCACTACGACGGCGCGATCGCCGGCTTCGCGCGCCTCGCCGAAGCGGCGGTGGGACGGCGCGCCGCGGACAACCCTGGCGCCGGCGCGGCCGGCGGCCTGGGCTTCGCGCTGCAATTGCTCGGGGCCGAGTTCCGCTCCGGGGCCGAGGTCATCGCGGACCTGCTGGGGCTCGACGCCGCGCTCGCCGGCGCGGACTGGCTGATCACCGGCGAAGGCCGTAGCGACTTGCAGACGCTGCTGGGCAAGACCCCGCAAGTCGTGGCGCGGCGTGCGGCGCTGCGGGGCGTGCCCGCGACGCTGCTCTCGGGGGGCATCGAGCGCGCGGCACTGCCGGCGCTGGGCGGGACTTTCGCCGGCTGTTTCTCGCTGGTCTTCGGTCCGATGACGCTGGCCCAGGCCATCGCCGATTCGCCGGGCCTGCTGGCCGATACGGCCGAACAGCTGGGCCGGCTGCTCAAGGGCGTTCCCCGCGCACCATGAATTCGCCGGTCGAGGTATGATTTTCGTACCTGGGGGAATGAACGGGCGCAAGAGCCGATGCACGAATTCGCGGACTTTGTCGGGGAGCAGATGGCCGGTTTCGGATCGGTGACGATACGTGCGATGTTCGGCGGGCACGGTGTTTTTCGCGACGGCCTGATGTTCGCGCTGATTATCGATGACGCGCTCTACTTCAAGGCCGATGGCGAGACCCGCGCGCGGTTCGAGGCGCGAGGGCTCGAACCCTTCCGCTACATCCAGCGCGGCAAGCCCGTCTCGTTCAGCTATTTCGCCGCACCCGAGGACGTCTTCGACAGCGCGGACGCGATGGTGGAGTGGTCGAAGCTGGCGTGGGGCGCCGCGCTGCGCGCGGCCAACGAGAACGGGAGCGCGAAGCAGAAGTAAGCGGCCCGGCGGCAGTACTCAGGATTTCGGCAGCAGCGCCCGGATCTGGCCTTCGACCTTCGGTGAAGTCCAGTCGACGTCGCCGGTCACCGTGTAGCGGATGCGCTGGTCGGTGTCGATGACGAAGCTGGTGGGGAAGACGCGCACGCCCCAGGCGGTGCGGGCGGTCCCGTCATGGTCCCGCAGGATGGTGAGCTGGAGCGGGCGCTTTTTCAGGAAGTCGCCGATCCTCGCGGCGCCTTCCTGAAAATTCACGGCGAGGACCTCGAATCCGGCCAGGCCGAGCTTGTCCCGCAGGCGCTGCATCGACGGCATTTCCTCGATGCACGGCGCGCACCAGGTCGCCCAGAAGTTCACCAGGACCACCTTGCCCTTGAGATCGGCCAGGCTGACCGGTTGGCCGGCGAGGTCGCGCAGCGACAGCTGTGGCGTCGGCCCGCCGGTCCAGGGCTTGAGGTCGCTTCCGGCGCGCGCCGGGACGCTGACCAGCAGGGCGAGGATGAACAACAGGCTGACGGCGTGTCTGTGCATGGCAGGGGATTTCATCGAATGAAACGGCAAGGAACGCTTGAACCACCGCGACCGTAGAATGCCACAATCCACGGCGCCCGCCAGCGTCCCGCCGGTCGGCGCGGACGCCAGTGCGGTCAGGCGCCGGCTTCGGCGGCCCGCAGCGTGCCGCTCGCCAGGTAACGCTCGCCGGGAAACTGGCGGCTGACCGTGAATCCGTCAAGATGCTCGCCGAGTATCCGCCACGGCGCGTCGAAACTTTCGAAGTTGGTGATGTAGCCGCGATGGGAGTAATGCAGGTACCAGTTGCCGGGGAAAAACCAGCGCGGGAACAACTGCGTGCCGGCCGCAGCGATGCGCGAGCCCGGCCGCGACTGCCAAAACAGGTTGGCGAGGCCCGGGCGCGACCGGATCAGGTCGTGGGTGTAGCTGAACAGGATGGCGGTGGGCGCCGCGGGCAGCCGCGCCGCTTCGCCGCTGGCGTTGAGCAGCGTGACATTGTTCCAGCCCGCGTCTTCGACGCGGCCGCGGGCGCGGGCCAGCATGGCCGGCGACGGCTCGATTCCGATCAGGCGGCCGATGGGGCCGATCGCGTCTTCGATCATCCGGAAACAAAAACCGGTGCCACAGCCGGCGTCGAGCACGACATCGCCCGGCCGCAGCCGCAGCGCCGCGATGGCGCGCGCCCGGACGCCGTCGATCCGCCGGGTCGCGTAGTCGTAGTTCGGCGCGAGCCCGTCGTAATGGCGTAATGCGCGTTCGAGGTCCGCCCCGTTGGCGGCCGGCGCGCTGATCTGTTTCTTCTTGTTGGTCATCGATGGGGCATCTGGAATGGCCGGTTCAAGGCACGGTTTTCCTGCGGCCGGTGACCTGCCGGAATCGGCTGCCGTTCAAACGGCGCCGGCGAAGCCTTGCTGCCGCCACGCTTCATAGACCACGACGGCGACGGTGTTCGACAGGTTCAGGCTGCGCGAGGTTTCCAGCATGGGGACACGTATGCGTTGCGTGGCGGGGAATTCCGATAGTACGCCGGGCGGCAGGCCGGCGGTTTCGCGCCCGAACACGAAGACGTCGCCGGGGCGGTACGCCTGTCCGCTCGCGAACTGGGAGGCGGACGTCGTCGCGGCGAACCAGCGTTCAGGGGCGGTCGCGGCCAGCGCTGCCCGGCACGCCGACCAGTCGCGATGCACGCTGAGCGCCGCGAACTCGTGGTAGTCGAGCCCGGCGCGGCGCATTTTCGCGTCATCCAGCGGAAAGCCCAGCGGCTCCACCAGATGCAGCGCCGCCCCGGTATTGGCGCACAGCCGGATCACGTTGCCGGTGTTGGGCGGAATCTCCGGGTGCACGAGGACGACCGAGAACACTGTCACCCGCCTCCAGGCGTCGGCGTGCGCGCGACCACCCAGTTCTCGACGCTGGCGGCGCCGGCGCGCTTGAGCGTCCGCGCGAACTCGTCGAGCGACGCGCCGGTCGTCATCACGTCGTCGACGACGAGCGCGCGCAAGCCGGTCAGGTCGGCCGCGCACGCAAAGGCGCCGTGGATGTTCGTCGCCCGCTCCGCCCACGGCAGCGACGCCTGCGGTGGGGTCTCGCGCACGCGGATGACGGCGCCGGCCAGCAGCGGGATGCCGGTCCGGCGCGCGAGCGGCCGGGCGATCTCCAGTGCCTGGTTGAAGCCGCGCTCGCGCTGCCGGTCGCGGGCCAGCGGGACCGGGATCAGCACGTCGGCGGCGGGCGGCCGCGCGCGCTGCGCCAGCATGGCCTGGGCGAACCAGCCGGCCCATGCGAGCGTGCCGTGGTACTTGAATGCCTGCACCAGCCGGTCGAGCGGGAACGCGTACACGAACGCACTCTGGGAACGGTCGAACGCCGGCGGCGCAGACAGGCATTGCCCGCACAGGCCGCCATGGGTGGAGGGCAGCGCGCATTGCGGGCAGCCCGGGGGCAGGCGCTGGAGCGCCCTGTCGCACGCCGCGCAGACCAGCGCGGTGCCCGCCGGTGCCGCGCATAGCGCGCAGATTTGCGGCAGCGCCGCGCGCAGCATGCCCGCAAGGCGATCCTGCCACCCGCGTGCCATCGTGGCCGGCATCCGCCACACCCTCCGGGTACAATCGATGGCCCATTTTACGCGCGCGGCCCGGCGCCACCGCCCTTGTCCGCTCCAGTCCCACCCGTTCAGTTCGACCAGGCCCTGGTCCGCCACCGCTTTGCGCGCGCCGCCGCGGCGCCGGCAGCCTTCAACCGCGCGGCGGTACTGCAGCACGAGGTCGCGCGGCGCATGCTTGAACGGCTGGAGTACATGAAGCTCGACCCGCGGATCGTGATCGATGCCGGCTGCGGAACGGGCCACGCGCTGCCGGGATTGCTTGGCCGTTTCCCCGCAGCCCGCCTGCTGGCCGTCGATGCCGCGCCGGCGATGCTCGCGCAGGCGCGCTTCGCGGCGGGCGCCCGCGTGGTCCCGGACTGGATGCGCCGCTGGCTGCCGGCCGGCCCGGTGCAGCCGGTCGCCGCCGACTTCGGCCGGCTGCCGTTCGCGGACTCCAGCACCGGCTGCATCTGGAGCAACCTGGCGCTGCACTGGGCGCCGGATCCGCCGGCCACGCTGGCCGAATGGCACCGGGTGCTGGCCACCGAAGGGCTGGTGCTCTTCAGCATGCTCGGCCCCGACACGCTCAAGGAACTGCGCGCCGCCTGGGGCACGGCGGGCGGACCGCACGTCCACCCGTTCATCGACATGCACGATGTCGGCGACATGCTGGTGCACGCGGGCTTTGCCGACCCGGTGATGGACATGGAGACCATCACGCTGACCTACCGGGACCTCGACGGCCTGTTCGCCGACCTGCGCGCGACGGGGTCCACCAATGCGCACGCCGCGCGTTCACGCGGTCTGGCAGGAAAGGGCGCGTGGCGGACCATGCGCGCGGCGTACGAAGCGCTGCGCCGGGACGGCACGCTGCCGGCGACGTTCGAGATCGTCTACGGCCACGCGTGGAAGCCGCAGCCGCGCACAGGCCGGGATGGCCACGCCGTGGTGCGCGTGGAAGACATCGGGCGCGGCGGGAGGCGGTAGCGTCGTATCATTGGCCCCACCGTGAACCGTACTCCCCGTTCCGTAGGATGGGTGGAGCGAAGCGATTCCCATCTCGTCGAGTCGGACGTAACAGCATCGCGCAGCAGAATCGGGAAGAGCCATGGACCTGGTACATCAAATAGCAATCGGCGCCGGGCTCGCATGGGCCAGCGGCATCCGTCTGTACGCGGTCGTGTTCCTGGCCGGACTGCTTGGGTACTTCGGCGTGATCCAGCTGCCCGCCGGCCTGCACGTGCTGATGCATCCGCTGGTCCTCAGCGTTTCCGGAGTGATGTTCACGCTGGAATTCTTCGCCGACAAGATCCCCGGATTCGACTCCGCATGGGATGCGATCCACACCTTCATCCGCATTCCCGCCGGTGCCGTGCTCGCCGCGGCGACCTTCAGCGACGTCGATCCGGCGCTGATGCTCGCCGCGGGCCTGGTGGGCGGCACGATCGCCTCGGGCAGCCACTTCACCAAGGCCGGCAGCCGCGCGGTGATCAACACCTCGCCCGAGCCATTTTCCAACTGGGCAGCATCGTTCGGCGAGGAAGCTGTCGTGCTGGGCGGGTTGTGGGCGATGTTCGCGCACCCGGTCGTATTCCTGGTGCTGCTGGTCCTGTTTCTGGGATTCGCGGCCTGGCTGGTGCCCAAGCTGTGGCGCGGCGTCAAGGCGGTGGCGCAGCGGGTTCGCGGCGAGGCCGCGACGCAGCGGTCCGACTAGACGCGGCCGCCGGAACGCTTGCCGCATTGCGGCAAAACAGCCGTGCGTGTTACAATTTTTAGGATTTTGCGCGTGAGTTTGCGAGCGGAATACCCGTCGAAAAGTCGGCCCACCGACTCGCGCCGGGCGGATGCCGGGCTTGCGCGCTTCAAAACGGCGCGAGGAATGGCTGCTGGCACATGGCCCATCCCGCTGCCGCGCCGCCGGAAAAACTCATTCGGGGGACGTTGTAGGGTTTTTTGGAGCGGCCGTTTGCCGGCCGGATCCCCGCGAAGCGGCGACGCAGGCACTCCTGCGGCCTGCGCGAGGCCCGGCCTGCACGAAACATGATCGGAATCGACCTGTCCGGGCCCGGCCCGGCGGGTTCAGGAATTGAGGCGAGGAGCGTATGACGAACGGAATTCCAAGATCGATCCGGAGTGGCATTGCCGGACTGCTGGCCGGCGCTGCGGGCTGGTCCAACCAGGCCCTGGCGGACGGCGTCAACCTGCAGGAGCCGGCCAGCGTGCTGGCCCGCAGCATCTACGACCTGCACACGATCATCACCCTGATCTGCGTCGTCATCTTCATCGGCGTGTTCGGCGTGATGTTCTATTCGGTCTATGCGCACCGCAAGTCGAAAGGCCACAAGGCCGCGCAGTTCCACGAGAACGTGAAGGTCGAGATCGCCTGGACGGTGATTCCCCTGATCATCCTGATCGCGATGATGTTCCCGGCCACCAGGGCCGTGCTGGAAATGAAGGACACTTCGGCCGCCGACATCACGATCAAGGTCACCGGCTACCAGTGGAAATGGGGCTACGACTATCTGCAGGACGGCTTCGGGTTCTACTCGACGATGACCACGCCGATGGCGCAGATAGAAGGACGCGAGGCCAAGACCGCGAACTACCTGCTGGAAGTCGACAACCCGCTGGTGGTGCCCGTCGGCAAGAAGATCCGCGTGCTGATCACCGCCAACGACGTGCTGCATTCCTGGTGGATGCCGGTGTTCGGGGTGAAGCAGGACGCGATTCCGGGGTTCGTCCGCGACAGCTGGTTCACCGCCAACCGCGAAGGGACATTCCGCGGGCAGTGCGCCGAACTGTGCGGCAAGGAACACGGCTTCATGCCCATCGTGGTCGAGGTTGTCTCCGAGCCCAAGTACGTGGCCTGGGTCGCCGACCAGAAGAAGAGGGCGGCCGCCGTGGCCGACGATCCCAACAAGGTGTGGGACCTGGCTGCGCTGGTCGCGCGCGGCGAGAAGGTCTATGCGAACAACTGCGTGGCCTGCCACCAGGCCACCGGCAAGGGCGTGCCGCCGGCCTTCCCCCCGCTGGACGGCTCGCCCAGGGTGACTGGGCCGAAGGCCGACCAGATCCACATCCTGCTCGAAGGCGTGATGAAGGACGGCAAGGCGACCGCGATGGTCTCGTTCGCCAAGCAGCTCTCGGACACCGACATCGCGGCGGCGATCACGTACACGCGCAACAGCTGGGGCAACAAGACCGGCGAGGCGATCCAGCCGGCCGAAATCAAGGCGGCGCGCAAGTGATGCGGATGCCAGCGACGCACAGCCGCGGACCGGCGGACGCGAATTTTCGAATTGCAGCAAAGAGGAGCGCACCATGACCAGCGCCACGCACGGATTAGGCCACCCCCAACACGCGCCCGGCGCGCACGACTCGCATGACGATCACGCGCACGGACCCCCATCCGGATTCATGCGCTGGGTGTCGACGACGAATCACAAGGACATCGGCACGATGTACATGCTGTTCGCGCTGATGAACTTCTTCATCGGTGGCGTCATGGCCATGATCATCCGCGCCGAGCTCTTCCAGCCGGGGCTGCAGGTCGTCAACCCGGATTTCTTCAACCAGATGACTTCGCTGCATGGCCTGATCATGATCTTCGGCGCGATCATGCCGGTGTTCGTCGGGTTCGCGAACTGGCAGATCCCGTTGATGATAGGCGCGCCGGACATGGCGTTCGCGCGGATGAACAACTGGAGTTTCTGGCTGCTGCCGCCGGCCACCATCCTGCTGATCGGCTCGCTGTTCGTGCCGGGCGGCTCGCTCTCCGCCGGGTGGACGCTGTATCCGCCGCTGACGGTCCAGCAGGGCATGGGGATGGACCTGGTGATCTTCGCCGTCCACATCATGGGCGCGTCCTCGATCATGGGCTCGATCAACATCATCACGACCATCCTGAACATGCGCGCCCCGGGCATGACGCTGTTCAAGATGCCGATGTTTTGCTGGACCTGGCTGATCACCGCCTTCCTGCTGATCGCCGCGATGCCGGTGCTGGCCGGGGCGGTCACGATGCTGCTCACGGACCGCCACTTCGGCACGTCGTTCTTCAACGCCGCAGGCGGCGGCGACCCGGTGCTGTTCCAGCACATTTTCTGGTTCTTCGGCCATCCGGAGGTCTACATCATCGCGCTGCCGGCGTTCGGCGTCGTCTCGCAGGTGATCCCGGCGTTCTCGCGGAAGCCCCTGTTCGGCTACACCTCGATGGTGTACGCGACAGCGTCGATCGCCATCCTGTCGTTCATGGTCTGGGCGCACCACATGTACGCGGTGGGAATGCCGGCGGCGGGCCAGCTGTTCTTCATGTACGCGACCGCGCTGATCGCCGTGCCCACGGGCGTCAAGGTGTTCAACTGGGTGGCCACGATGTGGAAGGGCTCGCTGACATTCGAGACGCCGATGCTCTTCGCCTGCGGCTTCCTGTTCCTGTTCACGCTGGGCGGCTTCACCGGCCTCGTGCTCGCGATCGTTCCGGTCGACATCCAGCTGCAGGACACCTATTATGTCGTCGCCCACTTCCACTACGTGATGGTGGCGGGCGCGCTGTTCTCCGCCTTCGCGGCGGTGTACTTCTGGATCCCGAAGTGGACCGGGCGCATGTACGACGAGACGCTGGGCAAGTGGCACTTCTGGCTGTCGATGATCGGCTTCAACCTGACGTTCTTCGTCCAGCACTTCCTGGGCCTCGCCGGCATGCCGCGGCGCATCCCGGACTACAACCTGCAGTTCGCCAACTTCAACATGGTGTCCTCGCTGGGCGCGTTCCTGTTCGGCGGCAGCCAGCTGCTGTTCGTCTACATCGTCTATAAGTGCTATCGCGGCAGCGGCGAAAAAGCCGCCGCGAACCCCTGGGATGGCGCGGAAGGGCTGGAGTGGACGCTGCCCTCGCCGCCGCCGTACCACACCTTCGAGACGCCGCCGGCGGTCAAGTAAGCGAAGGCGGAGCAGCCATGGCAGCCAGAGGGCATCCCGAATGGGTCGCGAAGCGCGCGCGGGGCAACCGCATCATCGCGCTCGTGCTCTTCGGGCTGGTCGCGCTGTACGTGGTCCTGTTCGTCGTCCGGTTCGTGGCGCGATGACCACCGCGGCCGATCTCGCCAGCGAGGCCACCAACCGGGTGACGCTCCGGAAGCTGGTGGTCATCGTGGTCGTCATGTTCGGCTTCGGCTTCGCGCTGGTTCCGTTCTACGACAAGATCTGCCAGGCGACGGGAATCCAGAACCTGCTCAATCCGGACGAGGTGAGCGCGGCCAATACCCAGGTCGACCTGACGCGGACGGTGACCATCGAGTTCGATGCCAGCATCCGGCAGCTACCCTGGGACTTCAAGCCGGAAGTGGTCAGCATCAAGGCGCATCCGGGCGAGCTGGTGAATGTGATGTACGACATTTCGAACACCACCGGACGGGAAATGGCCGGGCAGGCCATTCCCTCGTACGCCCCGCGCGCGGCGGCGCAGTACTTTCACAAACTCGACTGCTTCTGCTTCTCCAGGCAGACGCTGGGCCCGCACGAGTCCCGCCGGATGCCCGTCGTGTTCGTCGTCGACCCGAACCTGCCGGCGGACGTGCACACCATCACCCTGTCGTACACATTTTTTGAAATCAACGGCGCAACAGCGGAGCAAAAAGGCTGAGCGCGTTGTTGCCTGAGGAGAAAAGAAACATGGGAGCATTGCAACACAATCCGGAGCGCTACTTCGTTCCGCAGCCGGCCAACTACCCGGTCCGGGGATCGCTGGCATTGCTGCTGCTGGCGACCGGCGCGGTCCTGTGGATGAACCACTATGCTTCGGGTCCGTGGGTGGTGCTCGTCGGCTTCGCCGCCCTGCTGTGGATGCTGATCGGCTGGTTCGGAACCGTGATCCGGGAGTCGGAATCGGGGGTCTACAACAAGCAGGTCGACACCGGCTTCCGCTGGAGCATGAGCTGGTTCATCTTCTCCGAGGTGATGTTCTTCGCCGCGTTCTTCGGCGCGCTGTTCTACATCCGGGTGCTGTCCGTGCCGGACCTGGGCAACCCGCTGCACAAGATGCTGTGGCCGGATTTCGCCGCGGGCTGGCCCTCGACCGGGCCCTACATGAAGACGCTTTTCTCGCCGATGGAAGCCTGGGGCATCCCCGCGATCAACACGCTGCTGCTGCTTTCCTCCGGCGTCACGCTGACCATCGCCCACTGGGGCCTGGTCGCGGGCAACCGCGGCAAGCTCAAGCTCTGGCTGTTCCTCACCATCGTGCTTGGCGCCACCTTCCTGGGGCTGCAGGCGTACGAGTACTCGCACGCCTACCATACGGGGCTGAAACTCACGACCGGAGTCTACGGTTCCACGTTCTTCCTGCTCACGGGCTTTCACGGCTTCCACGTCACCATCGGCGCGATCATGCTGACCGTGATGCTCGGCCGCGTGATGAAAGGGCATTTTACCGAGCATCACCATTTCGCTTTCGAAGCCACCGCCTGGTACTGGCACTTCGTCGATGTTGTCTGGATCCTGCTCTTCATCATCGTCTACTGGTTGTAGCGCGGAGCGTCGAAAAACGAATGCCGCGGGAAGGTTCCGCGGCATTTTTCATTCTCCGTCGTAGACTGCGGTGTTCGCGTAGTTTGCGTAGGATGGGTGGAGCGCAGCGATACCCATCACCAATTTCGAAGAGGACCAGCCTGATGTTGTCGCGCCAAGACGCGCGGGATCGAATGGCGCGGCGCGCTGTCCGAGCAGATGGGTATCGCTGCGCTCCACCCATCCTACGGGGCTACGGTACTACAGCCCCTCTTTCCCGATGAACCCGAAAAAGTACGCCGCCATCAACAGCAGAAACAACGACACCGACAAGGCAACGCGCAGCGTGAGCGCCCTGACCATGCGCCGGCTGTCGCCCTTGTCCTTGAACATGAAGAACAGCGCCGAGAACAGGCTGGCGAGTATGCAGATGAGGACGAAGATGACGAAATATCGCATGGGCGGGATACTGGACTGCCGGATGGGCCGGAGCGGCGGTGGGCGGATTCGCCCGACGGCGCCAGTGTAGAGGAATCGGGAGCGCCGTGCCAAATCCGGTTTCATCCATGCTGCGCGGCCGGAGGTTCCGCCCGGGCCCGTGGCCCACGCTCGCTGCCGCGGTGGTCATCGCGACTACGATCCTGCTGGGCAACTGGCAGGCGCGCCGGGCGGACCTGCGCGGCTCGCTGCAATCGAAGGCTGCCGTCGTGGCGCAGCAGGCGCCGCTCCCGGTGCGCGGCGCTGCATCCATCACGCCGGAACTGCGCTACAGCCCGGCCGTGGCCGGGGGCGAATACCGGGCCGGGCGCCAGATCTGGCTCGACAACCGCACCTACAAGGGCGCCGCAGGCTATTACGTGCTCACTCCGCTGCGCCTCGATGACGGCAGCCACGTGCTGGTCAACCGCGGCTGGATTGCCGCGACGCCGTGGCACAGCGCGCCGCCCGCCGTCCCGCCCGCGGGCCGCGTCATCGTGACCGGCCGGCTCAACCAGGCGCCACCCAGCTTCCTCGAGTTGCAGCACGCGGCGCCGGTCGGACCGGTGCTGCAGAACCTGGACCTGGCCGAACTCGCGCGCGTCTCCGGCCTCGCGCTCGCGCCGCTGATCCTCGAGCAGACGGGAGAGGCACCCGACGGCCTGGTCCGCGACTGGCCGGCACCCGACTCGGGGCGCGAGAAAAACGTCAGCTACATGTGGCAGTGGTATAGCTTCGCCGCGCTGACGGCGCTGTTGTGGCTGCTCCTGAACTGGCAACCGGCAGGCCGCAAATGAGCCGCAGCATGCGCCCGCTCTACATACTCGCCGCGGTGTGCCTGGCGCCGTTCGTCGCGTCGTTCGCGCTGTACTTTTTCTGGACTCCGTCCGGCGGCCAGGTCAACTACGGAACGCTGGTCCCGCCCCGGCCGCTGCCGGAGATCAGCCTGCGCACGCCCGCCGGCGAGGCGCTCGCCCTGCGCGAGTTGCGCGGCAAGTGGGTGCTGCTGACCGTCGACGCGGCGGCTTGCGACGAGACGTGCGCAAAGAAGCTCTACGCGACGCGCCAGGCGCGGACGATGACCGGCAAGGAACGCGAGCGCGTGCAGCGCCTCTGGCTGATCGCCGGCGCCGGCGCGCCGCCCGCCGGCCTCGCCGCGGCGCACCCCGATCTGCGCATCGCCGTGGCCGACCCGGCGCTGCTGGCCGCGTTGCCGGCGGCGCCCGAAGGCGGCATCTTCCTGATCGATCCGCTGGGCAACCTGATCCTGCGTTATCCCACCGACCCGGACATCAAGAAGCTGCACAAAGATATCGGACGCCTGCTCTATGCGTCCCGCATCGGATGAATGGACCGCCGCGCGCTGGAGGCCGGGGGCGCTGGTGGTGATAAACTACGCGCCCGTTCGCCGCACCGCCGCCGCACCTGAGCCCCCTGTCCCGCCCCTCGCAATGACCACGTTCGCCCTTTCCACCGGAAAATTCCAGCAGTTCCTGTCGCTGACCAAGCCGCGGGTAACATTGCTTGCGGTGTTCACGGCGATGATAGGGATGTTCCTGGGCGTGCCCGCGCCGGAACTGCCGTCTGCCCGCGCGGTGATTTTCGGCAGTCTCGGGATCGGCCTGCTGGCGGGCGCAGCGTTCTCCATCAACTGCCTGATCGAGCAGCACATCGACGCGAAGATGGTGCGCACCCGTGCCCGTCCGCTGCCCCGCGGTGTGCTTTCCGTCAGCGAGACGCTGGTGTTCGCGTTCGTGATGGGTGCGGCGGGGATGCTGATCCTGCACGAATGGGTGAATCCGCTGACCATGTGGCTGACGCTGGGGACGTTCGTCGGCTACGCGGTGATCTACACGGTGGTGCTGAAGCCGGCGACGCCGCAGAACATCGTGATCGGCGGCGCCTCGGGCGCGATGCCGCCGGTGCTGGGCTGGGCCGCCGCCACCGGCACCGTGGCGCCGGAGGCGCTGATCCTGTTCCTGATCATCTTCATCTGGACGCCGCCGCACTTCTGGGCGCTGGCCCTGTTCCGCGCCGACGACTACAAGAAGTCCGGCCTGCCGATGCTGCCGGTCACCCACGGCTCCGAGTTCACGCGTCTGCACATCGTCTTGTACACGGTCGCGCTGGTGGCCGTCACCATGCTGCCGTTCGCGATCCGGATGAGCGGCTGGCTGTATCTGGTCAGCGCGCTGGCGCTGGGCGGGATCTTCCTGGTGCTTGCGGTGAACCTGCAGCGCGAATACAGCGACGCGCTGTCCCGGCGCACGTTCCGCTATTCGATCGTCTACCTGGGGCTGCTGTTCATGGCGCTGCTGGTCGACCACTACCTCCTGTGGTGAACCGCCGCGCCTTGCTCGCCGGCCTCGCGGCCGCAGTGCTGGCCCTGGCCGGCTGCGGCGGCCCGCCGCGCCCTTCGTTCAAGGCCACCGACATCACCGGCGCCGACTTCGGCAAGCGCCTGTCGTTGACCGACCACCACGGCAAGCCGCGCAACCTGGAAGACTTCAAGGGCAAGGTGATCGTGGTCTTTTTCGGCTACACCCAATGCCCGGACGTCTGCCCCACCACGCTGGCCACGCTGAAAGAGGTCAAGGAGAGATTGGGGCCGGACGGCAAGCGCCTGCAAGTGCTGTTCGTCACCGTCGACCCCGAACGCGACACCGAGCAGCTGCTGGCATTGTACGTGCCTGCATTCGATCCGGACTTCCTCGGCCTGTACGGGGACCTGGAAGCGACGGCGCAGGCCGCGAAGGAATTCAAGGTCTTCTACAGCAAGACCCCCGGCAAGACCCCGACGTCCTACACCATCGACCACTCGGCCGGCGTTTTCCTCTATGACCCACAGGGCCGCATCCGGCTCTTCGGCGCGCACGGCTACACGGTCGATGCTTACGTGAACGATATCCGGGCGCTGCTCGCCGGATAGGCGGCGCCGCGCGCAACGGCAAGCCCAGCGGCTCGGCGCCCTGCTCCAGCCGGCGGAGGATGGGTCTGGCAAGGTGGCGCGCGACTCGTCGCGCCGCTCGCGAAACCGGCGGCAACGGGGCATAACCATAGAACACGACGCACCAACGTCACCGACCCCGGCCCGCTAAAATGGGCGATTTTGCCGTTCGCGTCTCCCAGGAAATCCGCCGCCCCATGCCGCACACTCACTCGACTGCCGAATCTCGCCCATCACGCGCCACATTGGCGCTGCCCTGGGGGCTCGCGTTTCCCGACCTGTACAGCGCGCGCGGCGCGGCGCGCATCGACGGCTTGTTCATCGATCACTTGCGCGCCGCCGATGCGGCGCTGGCCGCGCGCCTCATCGCCGCGCGCGCGGCGCCGGCCGCGCTCCCGCGCAAGGAAGAGTCCGAGTTGCTGCTCGCCGTCGGCCCGCACCTCGAGGACTTCCTGGCGTCACTGTTCGGCATCGAAGCCGACGTCCGCGCGCTCGAAGCCAGCCATCACGAATTGGCGCCGCTGTTCGCGGTGAAGCGCCAGTTCGTCCAGCGCAAGGCGATGAACGGCTTCAAGGCCGATGTCGCGGCGGCGTTCGACGGACCCGAATTGCGGCGCGAACTCGAAGCGCTGCTCGGCGCGTCCATCACGGGCCAGGCCGGCGAGCTCGAGTTCGCCGACGCCGTCACCCGCTGGCAGGAGGACACCACCGCGCACGCGGCGGCGCTCGACCTGGCGGCGCGTTACGCCGCATGGGCGGCGCATACCGCCGAGGGCCGCGCCGCGCACAAGGGCGGCGTGCTCTTCCGCGCCCCGCGCAAGCTCGATTACATGAAGCTCGTTCCGCTGGCGCCCGTGCAGGTGGCCGGCGTCGACGCGTGGAAGCTCGCCGGAGACCACGTCAGGCGGCGGGAAGGCTTCGCGCTGACCGATCCCGGCACCGACCTGGTGGGCAGCCTCGACCAGGCGCACTACTGCATCTGGTGCCACGAGCAGGGCAAGGATTCGTGCTCGACCGGGCTGCCGGAGAAGAAGCCGGCGGACGGCACGCCGCTGCCTAACCCGTTCAAGAAAAGCCCGTTCGGCGTCACGCTGGCCGGCTGCCCGCTGGAAGAGAAGATCTCCGAGTTCCACAAGCTGCGCGCCGAGGGCTGGCCACTGGCGGCGCTGGCGCTGATGTGCGTCGACAATCCGATGGTCGCCGCGACCGGCCACCGGATCTGCAACGACTGCATGAAGTCGTGCATCTACCAGAAGACCGATCCGGTCGACATCCCGCAGTCCGAAACGCGGGTGCTGAAGGACGTGCTGGCGCTGCCCTGGGGTTTCGAGATCTACTCGCTGCTCACGCGCTGGAACCCGCTCAGCGTGGACCGGCCCGTCCCCGCGCCGGCCACGGGCAAGCGCGCGCTGGTTGTCGGGATGGGGCCGGCCGGCTTCACGCTGGCGCATCACTTGTTGAACGACGGCCACACCGTCGTGGGCATCGATGGCCTGAAGATCGAGCCGCTCGCCGTGGCGCTTTCCGGTGTGGCCACCAACGGCGCGCGGATCGCGTTCGAACCCATCCGCGATGTCAAGGTGCTGAAGGAACCTCTCGACGATCGCGTGATGGCGGGCTTCGGCGGCGTCGCCGAGTACGGGATCACCGTGCGCTGGGACAAGAACTTCCTGAAGATGATCCGCCTGCTGCTCGAGCGCCGCGAGCGCTTCGCGCTGTTCGGCGGCGTGCGCTTCGGCGGCACGCTGGACGCCGAGGGTGCGTTCGCGCTGGGCTTCGACCATGTCGCGCTGGCCGCGGGCGCCGGCAAGCCGACGGTGCTGGAACTGCCCAACGGTCTCGCGCGCGGCGTGCGCACCGCGTCCGACTTCCTGATGGCCTTGCAGCTGACGGGGGCGGCGAAGACCGACTCGATCGCGAACATGCAGTTGCGGCTGCCGGTTATCGTGGTCGGCGGTGGCCTCACCGCGATCGACACGGCGACCGAGGCACTGGCCTACTATCCGGTGCAGGTCGAGAAGTTCCTTGTCCGCCACGACGCGCTGGTCGCCTTGCGCGGCCGCGATGCGGTGGAGGGAAGTTGGACCGCCGAGGAGAAGGCGATCGCCGCGGAGTTCCTGGACCATGCGCGGGCGATACGGGGCGAACGCGCGCGCGCCCTCGCGCAGGGGCGCCCGGCAAGGGTCGTGGAGCTATTGCAGGGCTGGGGCGGCGCGACGATCGCGTATCGCCGCCGCCTGATCGACAGTCCCTCGTACACGCTCAATCACGAGGAAATCGAAAAGGCGCTGGAGGAGGGCATACGGTTCGCCGAAGGCCTGACGCCAGTTGCCATTGCCGTGGACGAGTTCGGCCATGTCGCGGGACTCGAAGTGTTGCGGTCTGCGCGCGAAGGGGATGCCGTGGCCGCCGTTGCGCTGAATCCCGGTGGTGGCGAGCCCGCCGCCGCGTCACCCCGGGTGCGCGTAACGCTGCCCGCGCGCGCGATACTCATCGCGGCCGGGACCTCGCCCAACACCGTGCTCGCCCGCGAGGACGCCGCGCACTTCGCGCTCGACGGCAAGTACTTCCGGCTGCTCGATGAGGATGGGCATCCGGCGTCCGTCGTGCAGGGCCTCGCCAAGCCGGCGCGCCCGGCGGTGCTCACCTCGATCCGCGCCGACGGGCGCGCGACCAGCTTCTTCGGCGACCTGCACCCGTCTTTCTCGGGCAACGTGGTCAAGGCGATGGCCAGCGCCAAGCAAGGCTTCCCAATCGTGTCGCGGATGCTCGCGCGCGTGGCGCCCGCCGCGCCCGCCGGCGACGCGGAGTTCATCGCTGCGCTCAATGGCGAACTGCGCGCGACGGTCGTGCGCGTCGAGCGGCTGACGCCGACCATCGTCGAGGTCGTCGTCCACGCACCGGCGGCGGCCAGGCGTTTCCAGCCGGGCCAGTTCTACCGGCTGCAGAATTACGAGGCGCTCACGCCGCGCCGCAACGGCACGCGGCTGACCATGGAAGGCCTGGCGCTCACCGGCGCCTGGGTCGACCGCGACGCCGGACTCGTCTCCACCATCGTGCTGGAGATGGGCGGCTCCTCCGACCTGTGCGCGATGCTCAAGCCCGGCGAGCCCGTCGTGCTGATGGGGCCGACGGGGTCGCCCACCGAGATCGAACCCGGCGAGACGGTCGTGCTGGCCGGCGGCGGCCTGGGCAACGCGGTGCTGTTCTCGATCGGGCAGGCGTTCCGCCGCGCGGGCTCGAAGGTGCTTTATTTCGCCGGCTACAAGAAGCTCATCGACCGCTACAAGGTCGCCGACATCGAGGCCGCCGCCGACATCGTCGTCTGGTGCTGCGACGAGGCGCCCGGCTTCGCGCCGACGCGGCCGCAGGACCGCGCGTTCACCGGCAACATCGTGGAGGCGATGCGCGCGTACGCGGCGGGCGAACTGGGCACGCCGGCGATTTCGTTCGGCGCCTGCAACCGGATCATCGCCATCGGTTCGGACAAGATGATGGCCGCCGTCGGCGCGGCGCGGCGCACGGTGCTGGCGCCCTGGCTCAAGCCGGACCACCTGGCAATCGCCTCGATCAACTCGCCGATGCAATGCATGATGAAGGAAATCTGCGCGCAGTGCCTGCAGCCGCAGCGCGATCCGGTGACGGGCGCGGTGAGTTACGTGTTCTCATGCTTCAACCAGGACCAGCCGCTGGACCGGGTGGATTTTGCGGGGCTGGACGCGCGGCTGAAGCAGAACGCGGTGCAGGAAAAGCTGACGGCGCAGTGGATCGCGCGGTGCCGGCAGACGCCGGCAGGGTGACTGCCGCTGGTGCGATCACCGCCGCCGCAGGATGGTTTCGGGACCCGTCGCCGCCCGGTCCGGGCGCGAGGACTACAACCGTTCCAGATACCCGAACGTCCCGCCCTGCCGCACCTCCTGCGCGGCCTCGCGCAGCCCGGCCATCGCCGCGCGATAAAGCGAAGTCGCCAGGCTGATCCGCCGCACGCCCGCCGCCTCGAGCGCCGCCACGGTGAACGACTTGCCCTTGATGCCGACCATGAAGTTGAATGGCTTGGAGAGCGACTGGCACACCAGGCGCACCGACTCGATATCCGGCAGCCCGGGCGAGAACAGCACGTCGGCGCCGGCCCTTTCGAAGGCCTGCAGGCGCCGGATGGTGTCGTCGAGGTCCGGGTTGCCGCGCAGGAAGTTCTCGGTGCGCGCGGTGAGCGTGAACGGGAACGGCAGCGCGCGCGCCGCTTCGACCGCCGCCGCGACGCGCTCCACGGCCAGGTTGAACTCGAACAGCGGCCGGGCGGTATCGCCGGTAGCGTCCTCGATCGAGCCGCCGACCAGCCCGGCCTCGGCGCCCAGGCGGATGGTTTCCGCGGCGTCCGCGGGCGCGTCGCCGAAGCCTTTCTCCAGGTCCGCCGAGAGCGGCAAGTCGGTCGCGCCGACGATCGCGCGCACATGGGCCATGGCTTCGTCGCGCGTGACCTCGCCGTCGCGCTTGCCGAGCACGCCGGCGGAAGCGGCGCTGGACGTTGCCAGCGCCTCGTAGCCGAGGCTCGCGAGCAGGCGCGCCGAACCGGCGTCCCAGGGATTGGGCATCACGAAGACCCCGGGCCCCTCATGGAGCCGGCGAAAACGGATTGCCTTGTCGTGTTGGCTGGCAGCCATCGCTGATCTCCTTCAGTGTCGGGCCTGAGCCCTGGTGGCGCGGGTCAGCCCGCGCAGTCGGTCGCCAGATGCGCGACGCAGTCGCCGCGCTCCACGCGCCCGTAGTGGCGCTTGCAGATGACCATCCCGTCGCCGTCGAAGTGGCAGCTCTCGGGCAGCCGCCCCGGGTTGTCGACGAAGTGCACGTGGCCGCAGAGCTGGCCGGCGCGAACGTCGTCGCCCAGCTCCACCGCCGGCTCGAAGAGGCCGGCCTCGGGCGCATAGACGTAGTAGTCGCGGCTCCTGATTTCCATCAGCCGCGGCGGGCCGGCGAAGTCGCCCACCGCCCTTGAAGCGTCGATGATGCCGGCGTGCGCGAGCAGGTTGCGCACGCCCTGTTCCACGATGCGTACGCCCCTGATTGTGACCGACGCACCGCCGCCGAACTCGCCGCCCAGCGCGACGAGGCCGCGGTTGATCGCGGCGACCGAGGACAGCCGCCGGTCCGGACTGTAGGCCCAGATCAGGCCGATCGGCGCGCCGAAGGCCTTCAGCGCGGCCAGCGCTTTTCGGTCGAGGTCCGGGTCGTCGCTCCGGCGCATCGACGCGAACGGAAGGTACTGCAGCGATGAGCCACCTGAATGGATGTCGTGGTGGAAGTCGGCCAGCGGGTAGAGCACGGTATCGATGTAGTGCGCGATCGCGAACGTGGGCGTGCCGTCGGGGTCACCCGGAAACGCGCGATTAAGGTTGCCGTCGTCGATAGGCGAGACGCGCGCGCCGGCCATCGCGGCGGGCAGGTTCGCAGCATGCAGGACAATGATGCGGCCCCGGATGTCGCCGGGGTTCAGCTCCCGCACCAGCTTGCACAGCGCGATCTGCCCTTCGTATTCGTCGCCGTGATTGCCCGCCATCAGGAACGCGGTGGGCCCGCTGCCGTTCCGGATCACGGTGATCGGGATCGCGATGTTGCCGTACGCGGAGCGGGTCACCGAATGCGGCAACTGCAGCCAGCCGTGCTGCTTGCCGTCCTTGTCGAAGTCGACGCGGGTCCAGATCTTTGATGCGGCGGTCATGCGCTCTCCCGGGCAATGTGCGATGTGCGGAATGGAATCATGAATGACGTGGCGACGCGCTCAAGCCGCCGCCGCGTGCCGTCTGATGCCGGCCACCAGCGCGGCGACATCGGCGGCGCTGCTATCCCAGCGGCAGACGATGCGCGCCAGCCGCGGGCCGCGGCGATAGTACAGAATCCCGTCGTCGGCCAGTCCCGAGAGCGCGGCCGGCGCCATGTCGATGAACAACTCGTTGGCCTGGACGGGTGCCAGCAGCGTGACGCCGGGCAGCCCGCCGATCTGCGCGGCAATCGCGGCGGCCGCCGCATTGGCCTGGCGCGCGAGGCGCAGCCACAGGTCGTTCTCGACGTAGGCGATGATCTGCGCCGAGGCGAAGCGCATCTTGGACCAGACCAGTCCCGCGCGGCGCAAATGAAAGCCGATGCTCGTGGCGGTATCCGCGTTGAAGACGACGATCGCGTCGGCCAGCAGGCCGCCGTTCTTGGTGACGCCGAGCGAAAGCACGTCGACACCGGCGCGCCAGCTCATTTCGGCGGGCGTGCAGCCCAGCGCCGCGAGCGCATTGGCGAAGCGGGCGCCGTCCATGTGCACCTTGAGCCCATGCGCATGCGCGACCTGCGCGACGGCGGCGATCTCGTCGATGGAGTAGACCGCGCCCAGGTCGGTGGCCTGGACCAGGTTGACGGCGGCGGGCTGGCTCTTGTGGGCAAGACCCTTGCCCGCGGTGACGATCGCGCTCTCCAGTGCCGCGGGGTCCACCTTGCCGTGGGGGCCGGCTACAGGCGTCAGCTTGGTGCCGCCGCCGAAAAAGCTGGTGGCATTGCATTCCGCGGTGTTGATATGCGCGTCCGCGCTGCAATACACGGCGCCGAACGGCGTGCACGACGCGGCCAGCGCCACCGCGTTCGCCGCGGTGCCGGTGGGCACGGGATAGACGCGGACCGGCGTTTCGAACACGTCGGCCAGCCGCGCCTGCAATGCGGCGGTGAACGAGTCGGCGCCGTAGCCGAGTTCGGTCCCGGTGTTGGCTGTCACCAGCGCCTCGAGCAATTCGGGCGCGGCGCGGCCGCAATTGTCGCTGCGGAAGTCAATGGTGGACTGAGTCATCGATGGTCCCTGCTTTTCGGTGCAAAACGTAGAACGTAGGATGGGTGGAGCGAAGCGATACCCATCTGGTCCGAACGCACGATACCGTATCGCAAGCACCGCGGTTCCGACCTCCCGACACCGGTGCGGAACCACGGTGGGTCGCCGTGGCGACCCCGTATCGCTCGCTCCAGCCATTGATGGGTATCGCTTCGCTCCACCCATCCTACGGAGTTCTCTCGAGAATTGGAATGGGCGTCAACAGATGGCACGCCGCATGGTGCCCTCGTGCCACCTGCTGCAGCCCCGGCGCCTCGATACGACACCGCTCGTGCACATGCGGACAGCGGGTGTGGAAGTGGCAGCCCGCCGGCGGATGGCTGGGGCTGGGGATCTCGCCGGGCAGCGGCGCCAGCGCCTGCTGCGCCGACGGCCGCGGGATCGGCACCGCGGCGAGCAGCGCCTGCGTGTAGGGATGCCGCGGTGACGCGTACAGCGCGCGCTTGTCCGCGATCTCCACGATGCGGCCCAGGTACATCACGGCCACGCGGTCGGCGACGTGCTTGACCACGCCCAGATCGTGCGCGATGAACAGGTAGGTCAGGCCGAACTCCTTCTGCAGGTCCTGCATCAGGTTGATGATCTGCGCCTGGATCGAGACGTCGAGCGCGGAGACCGGTTCGTCGCAGACGATGAAGCGGGGCTTCAACGCCAGCGCGCGGGCGATGCCGATGCGCTGGCGCTGGCCGCCGGAGAACTCGTGCGGATAGCGGTCGGCGTACTCGCGGCGCAGGCCGACCACGTCGAGCAGTTCGGTCACGCGCCTGTTGCGCGCCACGCGGTCGCCGGCATGGTGAATCCGCAACGGCTCGTCAAGAATGTCGCTCACCGTCATCCGCGGATCGAGCGAGCCGTAGGGATCCTGGAAGATGATCTGCATCTGCTGGCGCCGCTGCCGCATCGCCTCGGGCGCCAAGCCCAGCAGATCCTCGCCCGCGAAGTGAACCGTGCCGGCGCTGGGTTCGATCATCCGCAGCACCAGCCTGCCCGTCGTCGTCTTGCCGCAGCCGCTCTCGCCGACCAGGCCCAGGGTCTCGCCCTCGGCGATGTCGAAGTCGAGTCCGTCGACCGCGCGGACCGCGCCGGCCGCGCGCGGGAGCAGCACGCCGCGCATGATCGGAAAGTGCTTGACCAGCCCCCGGACGCGCAGCAAGGGCTCAACCGGCATGGCGATAGCCGTTCAACGCGATGCACGCGGCGCGATGCGCCGGCCCGACTTCGAACGTGGCGGGCGCGCGCTCGCGGCAGGCGGGGCGCGCTTCCGGACAGCGCGGATGGAAGCGGCAGCCCGCCGGCAGATTCGAAAGGCTGGGCACCATTCCCGGTATCGTCGGCAGCCGATCCTGCTCTTGGTCCAGCGAGGGGATGCTCTGCAGCAGCAACCGGGTGTACGGATGCGCGGGGCGCTCGAACACCGCGGCGGCCGTGCCTTCCTCGACGATGCGGCCCGCGTACATCACGACGACCCGGTCGACCACCTGCGCGACGACGCCCAGATCGTGGGTGATCAGGATCACGGCCATGCCCAGTTCGCGTTGCAGGTCGCGCAGCAGCAACAGGATCTGCGCCTGGATCGTCACGTCGAGCGCGGTCGTCGGCTCGTCGGCGATCAGGATCTGCGGCCGGCAGGCGAGCGCGATCGCGATCATCACCCGCTGGCGCATGCCGCCCGAGAGTTCGTGCGGATACTGGTCCAGCCGCTGCTTCGGGTTGCCAATGCCGACCCGCTCGAGCAGGTGCAGCGCGCGCTCGCGCGCCGCTGTGCGCGAGAGGCCCTCGTGCTCGCGGATGGTCTCCGCGATCTGCTCGCCCACCCGGAAGACCGGATTGAGCGCCGTCATCGGCTCCTGGAAGATCATCGAGATCTCCTTGCCGCGGATCCTGTTCATCGCCGCCTGGCCGGCGCCGACGAGATCCTGTCCCTGGAACAGGATGCGTCCGCCGGCGATACGCCCGGGCGGGTCGGGGATCAGCCGCAGGATGGCCAGCGCGGTCAGGCTCTTGCCGCAGCCGGATTCGCCGACCACGCCCAGCACTTCGCCCGCGCCCAGCGTGAAGCTCACGCCGTCGACCGCGACCTGCTCCCTCCCAGGCGGTCCGAAGACCACGCGCAGATCCTCGACGCGCAGCAGGGGATCGGGCGCAGCGGCCGATGCCGGCCCGGCCGTGCGGGCCGCAGCCATCGCCTGCGGCAGGACTTCGGCGGAAGCGGAGGCTTCAGCCAATCTGCACCCGCAGCCGTGGGTCGAGGACGTCGCGCAGGCCGTCGCCGAGCAGGTTGAGTCCCAGGCAGATCAGCGCCACCGCCATCCCGGGAAAGAGGCAGATGTGCGGCGCTTCGCGCAGATAGTCCTTGCCTTCGGCGATCATGTTGCCCCAGGTCGGCGCCGGTGGCGGCGGGCCGACGCCGAGGAAGCTCAGGATGGCCTCGGCCAGGATTGCGTAGGCGAAGATGAACGTGAGCTGGACCAGCAGCGGCGCCATGCTGTTGGGCAGCACGTGACGCCAGACGATCCAGAGGTGGCGCGCGCCGCACGCCTTCGCCGCCTGCACGTAATCCATCTCGCGGACGACCAGCACCGTGGAGCGCACGATGCGTGCGGTGCGCGGCGTGTAGACGGCGGTAAGCGCGATCACCGCGTTGATCGCCGACGGCCCCAGCGCGGCGGCGATCGCGATGGCGAGCAGGATCGCGGGGAAGGCCATCAGCGCGTCCATCAATCGCATCAGCGGGCCGTCGAAGCCCTTGAAGTAGCCGGCGAGCACGCCGATCAGCGTGCCCAGGAAACCCGTCGCCAGCGCCACCGCGAAGCCGATCGCCAGCGACAGGCGCGCGCCGTGGACCAGCCGGCTCCAGATGTCGCGGCCGTAGTTGTCGGTGCCCAGCGGATACGGGAAGTCCGGCGTCTTGAACCGCAGGCGCACCTGCATCTTTTCCGGCGGGATGATCTGGATCAGGTCCGCGAAGACCGCCAGCAGCAGCATGACGCCCAGGATCGCGGCGCCGGTCACGAACAGCCGGTGCGCCAGCAGGCGCCGCCACAACGCCGGCGGCCGCTCGGGCACACTGTCGGCCGCATCCGGCGCCAGCGTGGCGGACTCAGCGCCGGTCATACTTCACCCGCGGATCCACCACCGCATAGAGCACATCGACGATCAGGTTCAGCATCACCAGTACCGCCGCCGTCACCAGCAATCCGCCCTGGATCAGCGGGTAATCGCGGCCGAACACCGCATTGGCCAGCAGCCGACCCATGCCCGGGATCGAGTACACGGTCTCGATCACGACGGAACCGGAGAGCAGCAGGCCGAAGCTGATGCCGATCACGGTGATCACCGGCACCAGCACGTTCTTCAACGCGTGCTTGCCGATCACCAGCAGGACGGGCAGGCCCTTGGCGCGCGCGGTGCGGATGTAATCCTGTTGCAGGACCTCCAGCATCGTCGCGCGGGTAATGCGCGCGAGCAGCCCCACCTGCAGGAGCGCCAGAGAGAACCCCGGCAGGATGAGGCTCCTGACCCAGCCCGCAGGATCGTCGGCGAACGGGATGTAGCCGCCGGCCGGCAGCCAGCCCAGCATCACGCCGAACAGCACGATCAACATCAGGGACAACCAGAAGTTCGGCACCGATACGCCGATCAGCGCGAAGGTCAGCACGGCCTGGTCGATCCAGGTGTTGGCGTACACCGCGGCGATCATCCCGCAAGGCAGGCCGATGGCCACGGTCAGGAACAACGCGAATCCCGCCAGCGCCAGCGTCACCGGGACCCGCTCCGGCAATCGCCTGGGTGACGGGCCGGTTGAGCAGGATCGAGTTGCCGAGGTCGCCGCGGGCCAGCGCCAAGTGCCAGTCCGCGAGCCGCGCGACGAAGGGCCGGTTCAAGCCCAGTTGCTCGCGCACCTGGGCGATCTGGACGTCGCTGGCGCCCTGGCCCGCGATCAGCACCGCCGGGTCGCCGGGGACCAGTTCCATGATCGACGCGGCGATCAGGCTGACCAGCAACAGCACCGGCAGCGTGACCAGCAGGCGCCGGACGATGAACTCGATCATGCGGCGAGGGGCGGGTTGGGCAGCGGGTCGGCAGGCAGCGCGTCAGGGGGCAAGGCAACGTGGAGCGAAGCGGCGGCGTGGCCCGGGCTCGCGCCGCCGCCGCTTGCTCACCCCTCCACCCAGACGTTCCACAGCCGCGGTATCCGGTACGGCACAAACCCCCTCACGTTCGCGCGCGACGCCTGCTTCCTCACGAGGTCGCCGAACTTCAGGAACAGCACCTGCTCGTAGACCCGCTCCTGGAACTTGCCGAACGTGGCCTTCCTCGCCTCGAACGTGGCGCCTCCCACCATCTCGGCGAACAGCTTGTCGAGCACCGGGTCGGGCACGAACTGGTTGTTCTGCGGCGAGACGACGTCCTTCAATGCCGAGAACGGCCCGACCGATGGCCCCGAGCCCTGGCCGGTGAACCACAGGTTCCAGGCGTCCTTGTTGCGGCGATGGTTCATCGCGGTGGCCCAGTCGAAGACATCGACGCGGACCTTGAAGCCCACCGCTTTCAGCTGCTCGCTGACGACCTGCGCCGCCTTGTACATGCTCTGATAGCTGGAGTTGGTGATGATGACCAGCTCTTCGCCCTTGTAGCCCGCTTCCTTGAGCAACGCGGCGGCCTTCTTCGGATCCCTGGCGTTGTAGAGCGCCTCGCCGTTCTTCACGTAGTACGGGTTGCCCGGATACTGGAGGCCCGGCTGCAGCGTGTACGCGCCGTCGGTGGCGATCTCCATGATCGTTTCCATGTCCAGCGCGAGCTGGATCGCGCGGCGCACGCGCAGGTCGCTGGTCGGCGGCCGTGCGTGATTGACCCACGCGCCCTGCAGCCAGAAATTCTTCAGGTCATGGATGATGACGCTCTTGTCCTTGGCCAGTCGCTTGGCGGACTCCTCCGGCAGGTCCTCGATGATCTGCAATTGCCCCGACTCCAGCCCCGCGACCCGCGCGCCGGGTTCCTTGACCAGCTTGAAGTCGACTGTGTCGAACCAGACGACCTTGTGGCCGCCGAAGCCATTCGAGCCCTTGAAACGCGTGTCTGGTTTGTAGCCGTCGAAGCGCTTCAACCGAATGTGGCTGTCCGGCACCCACTCGACGAACTGCATCGGCCCGGTGCCGATCAGGTCGATCTTGCCGCCCTCGCGGTCGGCCTGCTCGGAAGGAATGATCGCGATTGGCACGACGAAGGCGGAGAGTTCGTCGAGGAAAACCGGCTGCGGCTTGTCGACCTTGAGCACGAACGTGCTGCGATCCGGCGCTTCCATCGCCACCACCGGGGCCAGCGTCACCTTCGCCAGCGCCATCCGCTTGTAGCGCTCGAACGACGCCTTGACGTCGGCGGCCGTGAGGTCCTTTCCATTGTGGAACTTCAGCCCGCCGCGGATCTTGAACGTGTACGTCAGGCCATCCGGGCTGATCTGCCAGCTCTCCGCCAGCTCCGGGATGACGCCGTTGTCCTCGTCGCGCGTGACCAGTTGCTCGAAGATGTGCATCGCCACGTTGCGCGTGGCGATCGAGGTCGAGAAGTGCGGATCGAGCGTGGGCGGCGGCGCTTCCTGGCCGAAGATCAGCGTGGTGGCGCGTTTCTGCGCCTGCACGTCCTGTGGCAGCGCGGCGGCAAGCAGACATATCGCGCAGGCCGCAAGCGCCTTGCGGGCGATAGAGTGCGGGCGCATGGCGCCGGCGTTCGGTGCAGTCATGATGTTTTCCTCCTTGGGCGTGGCAGGACTGGTCGCGCGCCTGCTCGCCGGATGGTAGCACGGCGAAACTCGGATCGGAGGTACGCTGCTGGACGCTGTGCGACGCGTCCCGCGGCGACGCCGGCTTGCCCGCGCGACCGGGGGATTCAGTGCGCCAGCTCGTCGAACAGCCGCCGCCAATCCCGGCAGACATCCTTCATCAGGTGGTCCTTCGCGATTTTTTCCCTGGCGAGCATCCCGACCTGCTGGCGCCGCGCCGGGCTGGACAGGAGCTCGTCGAGCACGGCACTCCACTCGCCGGGTCCGGAGCAAAGGAAGCCGTTCTTCGCGTGTTCGATCGTGCCCGAGTAAGACGGGATCGGGCTGGCCACCACCGGAAGCATGCGCAACATGGCCTCGGCCGCCCGGTTGTTCGACTTGCAGCGCGAGAAATCGTCCACCTTGACCGGAATCAGGACTGCTTCCGCAGAAAGCAGTTCGTCTTCGATCGTCGAGATGGCCCACTCCCTGTAGACCGATGGAATCGGTAGCGGGTGCACCAGGCGCTGGTACTTTTCCCTCGAGTTGGAGACCACCTTCAGCAGAACATTGTGCTTTGCGAGGTACTCCAGCGGCTTGCGCAGCATGAGCAAGTCGCCCATCCCCCGCTCTTCGCCGAGCACTCTCTCGCCATGGTTGCCGAACCACAGCAGCACCGGTTGAAATTTCGGCCCGTGTGCCTTCGACTTCGCAGTGTCGAGCAAACCGTCCGCGATCATCACGACCCTGTTGCTCAACGGCGCATAGAGTTCCTCGAGTTGCTCCGAAGCCGTGGTGGTGACGTGCGCGATCCGGCAGATTCGCTCCAACAGGGGTCTCTTCCTGGCATCCGACAGATAGTTGTCGCACATGTCGAACACGATCTTCTTGCCGCGGTTGCGCAGGTCACTCGCTAGGGCGATGTCACGTTCTTCGTAGCGCTTCTGGAAGACAACAACCTGATAGAGGTCACGGTTTGCCGGATTGTATTGCTCGGCGCACTCCGGAAGGAAATCGATGACGTTATGGCCGCGCAGCCGGGCAGAGGCGGTAGCCCGGTCCCCAACCAAAATGAAGCCCACTTTGCGGATTGCCATCCCTTCGCCTCCATCAGTTGAATACCTCCCTGTGCAGCAGCTCCTTCCAGTCGTCCAGATACCGGTTCACGTGGAAAAGACTCGCGAAGTCGTTGCTGCCCGTCCGCCCGATCTGCATGGCCTTGTCGGGGTGCTCGAGCAGGTCAGTGATCATTTCCCGCATTTCAGAGGCATCGTTGGTGTAGTACCCATTGACACCCTGTTTGATCCACATGTCCTCGTCGTGGTGATTCGTGGTCACGATGCATGCGCCGGTCATCGCCGCTTCGATCCGGGAACGCGGCATCGGCGAGAGCAGCGTCGGGTTCATGAAGATGAGGTACTCGCCTATGGCCTTGACGTACTGGCTGAACCGATCGGGACCGGCCGGCAGGGTCACGGGCGCAAACTTCCTCTCCGGATCCCGGCCGATCAGGTGCACGGGCAATCCCCTGGCCACCTCCCGGGCAAAGAAGTAACCCTGGTACCAGGGTCTTGCATGCATGTCCGAGCAGGTGATCAGCACTTCGGGGCGCTTGGGTGCCTGGTAAGGGAACTCGTTGGGATCGATGCCGTGCCAGATGACGAAACCGTTCCTGAATCCCCATTGGCGCATCGCCGCGTGGGAATTGCAGACAACGGGGATAGCCCCGAGCAGGTCGACCAGATCCTGGCGATCGCGCTCATCCACGACCACCGGACCGGAATGCCGGATATCGAAGCTGCCCACCGTGAGCGGCGTGCCGTGGCAGATGGCCACTTTCGGCTCCGGCCGTCGCCGGAGTTCCTTGAAAGCCGCGCCCCAGTTCAAGCCCAGGGCGCCACGGGCTTTGTGCGGGACCAGGATGTTCTCGTCGAAGTGCAGGATAACCAGATCGTATCGGGTCGCCGCGGCCTGTTCCGGGGTCACCAGCTTCGCGTTGCCCGGCATTGGGCGGGACGCGTAGTCCCAGTTCATCGTGACCCCCGGCTTATGCCACAGCTCCACCTGGAAACCGAGCTTCCAGAGCTCGTACTGGTGGGCACAGTGCCACCGGTAGGTCAAGACCTTGAGCTTCTCTGTTTCCATTACCCCAGGTCCGCGGACCGGCCTATTTGAAGGGCGATTGTGGCACCAGGTTTGCTCCGTGGGCAAGCATGGGTGAATTGCTTCGGGAATTTCAGCCGGGGATCCCTCAATCAGGCAGGGCCCGGGCGCCGGCCTACGAAAACGGGTTAATTACTCGCAGGCCGTCGAGCAGTAGTCCATGTTGCATGTCTTCGGAATAGAGCGTGCTCGCATGACCTTCGATTGCGGCCTGCACGATCAGCGCATCCCAGAGCGAAAGCTGGTTGTTGCGGCTGCGGCGTATGGCGGCGAGGATCATCCTGCTGTCGACCTGCACCAGTGGGAGCTCCGCGAAATTCGTTACTGCTTCCTCGGCCGCCGCCGCGCCAAGCGGCCGCGCCAGTTTGCGCGTGACGGCGGCGTAAAACTCCTGCAGCACCTGCGTGCTCAACAGGATGTCGCCGTCGCCCGCGTGTTTCTGGAAGAGGGCGCGCGCCTTCCTGCGCTTGACCGGAGAGTCCGCGTCGAACAGATAGACGAGGACATTGGTGTCGAAAAAACTCTTCATCGTTCGTGCAGGGCGTCGCGGGTCCACGTGGCTTTGCCGCGGCCCGAGCGGGCCGCTTTGGACAACTCCAGCACGCGCTGGGCGGCGCTCGCCTGCGCGGATTGCGCGCCCGCAAACTGGCTGAGGTAATCGCGCAGCACGGCGTTGACTGACGTGCCTTGCTCGAGCGCCCGCCGGCGGGCGCTTTTCAGGATTTCATCGGGTATTGCGATCGTCAGGTTTGCCATGCGTTCGTCTCCAAAAGCTGTGCTACACGGGTTCAGTGTAGCACGGCTTGTTGCGTGCGAGTCCCCTGGCCTTTGAAGGTGACGATGGGTTTCGATGCGCTCGACCCACCATCGATGGGTATCGCTGCGCTCCACCCATCCTACGGGTGGGAACGGGCGCGCTCTATGCCAGCGCCGCTGGGTCGAAATTTGCGCCACAGACGATGAGGCACACCTTCTCGTCGGCGCGCGGCACGTAGGCGCCGCACTGCATGGCAGCCAGCGGCAGCGCCGCCGCGGGCTCGACGGCCAGTCGCATTTCGCGCCACAGCCAGAGCTGCGCCGCCCGGATCGCCTCGTCACTCACCAGCAGCGACTGCCTGACCCACTTCTCGGTCACGTCCCAGGCGATCCGCCCGATCCGCCGCGCGCCCAGCGAGTCGGCGGCGATCCCGCCGACGTCCACGTCGACCGGTTGCCGCTGCCGGCGCGCCTCGAACAGCGTGGGGCAGAGTTCCGGTTCGAGCGCCACGACGCGGGTGCGGTCCTCGAAACCCGCGGCCAGTCCCGCGATCAAGCCGCCGCCGCCGACGCTGACCAGCACCGAATCCGGAATGCCGGCCTGCGCCTCGATTTCCAGCGCCAGCGTCCCGGCGCCGGCGACCACTTCCGGCTGGTCATAGGCGTGGACGAGCAGCGCGCCCGTGCTCCGCTGCCGGTCCAGGCACGCCTGCAGCGCCTGCGGGTAGAACGCGCCGCCGACGATGACCGTGGCCCCCAGCGACGCCAGCTTCTGCTGCTTGGCCGGCGGGCAGAGTTCGGGCACGTAGACTTCGCAGGTCACGCCCAATGCATTGGCCGCTTGTGCGCACGCAATCCCGGCGTTGCCGCCGGAGGCGATGATCACGCCGCTGCCGGGGATGACATTGGAGAGCAGCCGGTTGAGCATGCCGCGGGCCTTGAAGCTGCCGCCCACTTGCAACTGTTCCAGCTTGAACCAGACCTCGGCGCACTCCAGGCCGATCGCCGAACCTGCGAGCTTCTGCACCGGCGTGCGGCGCAGGAAGGGCTTGAAGTCGTCGAACATCCGCGCTTGCGCGCGGACGATATCGGCGCGCGTGACCTGGGGCGTCAATTCCGGCAACGTGGGTTCCTTCGCGTCATGGCGCGCTGATGTCCTGCGTCAGCACCGCCAGGTTCTGGCCGGCCCGCACGTGGCCGACCAGCCCGTGCGCATAAAGCGTGCCGCCGGACTTGAAGTACACCGGTTCGGGTTCCTGTTCGGGGCGTTCCAGGTGATGCATCAGGCCGGCGACCTGGCCGGTCGCGATCGCGTCGCCCAGTTCGAAACGCCGCTCGAAATAGCCATCGCAGGGCGCGAAGACGTAGGCGGCCGCGCCGTTGATCCGCGTCCACCGCGTGGGGACGCCGGGGACGGTCTCGATCCGCGGCAGCACGCCGGTGTGTTTCAGGAAGCGGTGGGTCGCTTCGCGGGTGGCTTTCACCGAATCGCCGGTGACCCATCCGCCCATCCCCATCTCGGCCGCCAGCGTGGGGATGCCGCCCACGCTGGTGTACGCCGCCGGCATCCGGTAGTCGCCCATGTTGGTCGTCTGCACCGTGATGCCGACCCCGAAAACCTCGGCCAGCCGGGCGTTGGTCCGCACCAGTTCGGGGGCCATGCCCTCGCTCACCACGACATGCGTGCTGGGCTGGATGAAGAGCGTCCTGCCGCCCGCGTGCAGGTCCAGGTAGAAGTCCGCCAGCGTGAAGATGTTCTCGGCCACGTAGCGGGCGATCTGCTGCGTGGGCGCGCCGAAGTCGTCGCCCGGGAACACGCGGGCGAGGTTCAGGTGGTCGATCGGCGACGTGCGCCGGCCGGCACGCATCGCCGGCGCGTTGAACGCGGGCAGCAGGATGAGCTGGCCCTGCACGTCGTCCGGCTGGATCTTGCGCAGCAATTCGGCGACGACCACCGGCCCTTCGTACTCGTCGCCGTGCACCGCGCCCGAAACCACGACGACCGGCCCGTCGCCGTTCCGGATCGAGGCCGCGGGAAAGGGAATCACGCCCCATGCGTCGTCATCCGGCGAATGGGGCAGGAACAGCGACCCCACCTGCTTGCCCTCTTTGCTCCAGTCGATGTCGCTGAATACCGTTGTGCCCATGTCAGACCTTGTAGTGAATCATATCGGGGCTTCCCACAAAGCCTGGTTCGACAGCGCATCGGCCACGTCGCGCGCGACGGCGTCCAGCAGCAGCCGGCCCTTTTCCGGCGTCGCCGCCCAGGCTTCGCCGATCAGGCCCAGCTTCGAGCGCGTCTGGAGCTGCTGCCACCGGTACACGCCGGGATTGACCCCGGCGATGGCCGACAGGCCGGGCACCAGGGGCGCCGTCAACGATGCATCGAGCGGCATCACTGTCTCGGGCGACAGCGCCTGCAACATCGACGTCTCCGCTTCGCAGGCATGCAGCACCACGCCCTGGTGCTGCAGGATCTTGCGGATCGAATCGGCGGCGATCTGCCAGTACGTGCCGCCCGCCAGCGGCAGCTTCAACTCGATCGTCAGTTCGGTGATGATGGTCTCCAGCGCAGCGATGTTCCCGCCGTGGCCATTCAGCACGAAGATGCGCTCGAAGCCGTGGCGCGCCGCGGAGCGCACCACGCAGCCGACGACGGCGGCCATGGTCGCGAAGTTCAGGGTCAGCGTGCCGCCCAGCGACATGTGGTGCTCGGACATGCCGAACGGAATCGCCGGGGTGACCAGCGCCGCCTGCCGGCCGTGCATCAGGCGCGCGGCGCGCAGCGAAACTTCGTAGGCGAGCCGCCAGTCGACCTGCACCGGCAGGTGCGGCCCGTGCTGTTCGGTGGCGCCCAGCGGGATGATGACGACCGTCTTCTCGCGGGCGGCCTGGACCAGCGCCGGGGCCGTCAGCCGGTCCCAGCGCACCTCTCTTTGGGTAGCGTCCTGCATCACAATGCCGGCATCGGTTCCATCGGACGGCCGAGCCACTTGATGTGCAGCCTGTCCAGCTCGGTGTTCATGGTGTTGAAGAAGATGAACGAATCGAGCCAGCGCACCAGGGTGTGTTCGCCCATTTTCACGCCCATGTGCGCGGGGCTCCGGCGGATGTTGAACTTGAGGTCGAATTCCTTGTTGGGGTTCTTCTTCGCGAGATCGATCGCGACGATGCTGTTGGTCGCGAAGATCTGCGCCTGTCCCGAGAGATAGGCCGCGGCGGCCGTGGCGTCATCCTCGGTGCGCATGATGTTGGCCTTGGGATTGGCGGCGGACAGCGCCAGTTCCTGGGTCGTGCCCTTGGCCGCGGCGACCTTGTAGTTGCCCAGGTCGGCGGGAGACTTGACGTTGAGGTTCTTCGGGCCGTAGACCGCCAGCGACGTGTTCGCGTACGGCGCGGTGAACATGATCTGCTTGGCCCGCTCCGGCGTCAGTCCCATCACCGAAATAATAATGTCGACCTTGTCGGTGAGCAGGAAGGGCAGGCGGTTCGCGCCGGTGATCTGCGTGAGCTCCAGCTTCACCCCCAGCGCCTTGGCGACCATGCCGGCCATCTCGACGTCGAAACCTTCCGCCTCGCGGTTGACGTTCTGCGAGCCGAACGGCGGCACGTCGAGCGGCACGCCGATGCGCACTACGCCCTTGGCGATGATCTCCTCGAAGCGATCGGCCAGCGCGGGACCGAACAGGCCAACGGACAACAGGACGACCGCTACCGACTGAATCCATTTCTTGATCATGGTTTGCTCCCTGTGAAAAAACGAAATCGTGAAATCCTCCCGTGCCGCAACCTCACCCGGCCACGATGATGTCGCGGCCGAACCGCGTCAGCAACTCGGCGCCATCCCTGGTGACCAGCACATTGTCGATGATGCGCGCGCCCAGCCGTTCCTCGCCGATGAAGACCGGCGGCTCGACGCTGACCACCATGCCTGCGCGCAGCGTGTACGTGCTGCCTTCGAGCATGTGCATCGGCTCGCCCCAGGTCGGCGGAAAGCCGGGCGCCAGCCCGTACCCCGAAGTATGGACGCGATAGCGCTCGAAGCCCGCATCGGCGATCACCCGTTTCGCCGCCCGGTGCGGTTCCACGGCAGGCACGCCGTCGCGAATCGCGGCGATGCAGGCGTCGCAGGCGCGGCGCACCACGTCGTAGATCTCGAGCAGCCGCCGGGACGGCTCGCCCATGCTGAACTGGCGGCCGATGGTCGAGGTGTAGCGCCGGTGCGTCGCGCCGTATTCGACGTTGCCGGTGTCACCCCGGCGCAGGCGCCGCTCGGTGGGCGCGCCATGACTGTAGCCGGCGCGCTCGCCGGAGACCAGGTTGATCGGGCTGGCCGCCAGCACGCTGTCGGCTTCGAGGAGCGTTGCATGGACCCTGCCGGCCAGGGCCAGCTCGCTCCGGCCTTCCTGCAAGCCGGCGGCGAACGCCGCCATCGCGGCGTCGGCCTTGCGCGCGGCCTCCCGTATGTAGGCCAGTTCGGCCGGGGACTTGACGAGCTTGAGGTCGTGGACCAGGTTGGTCGGCTCCGCCACCAGCGCGCTGCCGAAGAACTGCCGGAGACGCACGTAATCGTGTGGATGCAGGTAGTACGCCGGCACTTCCATCCCGACGCGGGCGCTGCGCAGCCCGAGCGAGTCGGCGATCTCCTGGAACACCGCGACCGCGTCCTCGTTCTCCCCGCCGCCGAAGGTGAAGATCTCGTCGGCCAGCACGTCGTCCAGATACTCGTTGCGCTCGCCCTCGCGGGTGAGGATGACCAGCGGGCCCGGCTGCGCCGAGAGCAGCAGGCACTGGAATTCCTGGTACGCCTTCCCATCCGACCCGGTCAGCCAGTGGATCGAGACCGGATGGAACATCACCAGCCAGTCCAGGCCCGCAGCGCCCATTGCCGCGCGCACCCGCGCGCGCCGCGTGGCGAATTCTTCGATCGTGAAGTCGTGCTTCGACATGGGAGGTGACTATCGGCGGCTATCTATCAGGTATCACAAACATCGTAGGATGGGTGGAGCAAAGCGATACCCATCGCGCTCTTCGAAGCACCACCCCTCACCCCAGCCCTCTCCTCGCAAGCGGGGCGAGGGAGCCGGCCGTGGGATGGATAATCGTAGGATGTGTGGAGCGCAGCGATACCCATCATCGTCGGACCGAAGAGCAACGCCACACCCGCACGCACCCAAGCTCACAGCGGCGGCAGCGGCGCCGTCATCGGCCCGCCCAGCCATTTCACGTGCAGCTTGTCCAGGTCGCCGGTCAGCGTGGCCTGGAAGATGAACGTGTCGAGCCAGCGCAGCAGGTTGTGCTCGCCCAGTTTCACCGTGATGTGCGCCGGCGCCCGCCGCAGCGCGAACTTGAAATCGAACTCCTTGGTCGGATTCTTTTTCGCGAGTTCGACCACGACCACGGAGTTGGCGGCCAGGAACTGCGACTGGCCCGACAGGTAGGCCTGGACCGAGGTCGCGTTGTCTTCCATCCGCATGATGTCGGCGCCGGTATTGAGGGAAGTGAGCACGATGTCCTCGGTCGTGCCTTTGGCCACGGCGACTTTGCGCTTGCCGAGGTCGGCGCCTGACTTCACGCTGATGGACTTCGGTCCGTAGACCGCGAGCGACGTGTCGGCGTACGGAGCGCTGTACATCACCTGCTTGGCCCGCTCGGCGGTGACCGACATCGCTGCGACGTTCATGTCGGCCTTGTCGGTGAGCAGGTAGGGGATGCGGTTGGCGGCGGTGGCCGACACCAGCTCCAGCTTCACGCCCAGCGCCGCCGCCACCATCTTCGCCAGGTCGACGTCGAAGCCTTCCAGCTCGCGATTGACGTTGGTCGAGCTGAACGGCGGCACGTCCGTGAACACGATGATGCGCACGACGCCCTTGGCCAGGATATCGGCCAGCTTGTCGGCCTGCGCCGCCGCGCTGCCCAGCGCGAGTGCCACGACTGCGATGCATTGAACCAATCTCTTGAACATGATGACCTCCTCCTAGTGAAGAACCGAATTCAGAAAGCTTTTCAACTCGTCCGTCCTGGGCGCCGCAAAGAACTCCTTCGCGGGCCCCTGCTCCCACACCTTGCCCTGGTTCATGAACACCACGCGATTCGCGACCCGGCGCGCGAAGTTCATCTCGTGCGTGACCAGCAGCATGGTCATGCCGTCGCGCGCCATCTGCTCCAGGACGAGCAGGACTTCGCCCACCAGCTCGGGGTCCAGTGCGGACGTGATCTCGTCGAACAACATGATGGTGGGCGCCATCGCGAGCGAGCGCGCGATGGCGACCCGTTGTTGCTGTCCGCCGGAGAGTTCGTCGGCATAGGCGCCGATCTTCTCCTCCAGCCCGACTTTGCGCAACGCTTCGTGCGCGAGCTTCACGGCGGCGTCCGGTGCCATGCCCTTGACGATGATCGGGCCCAGCGTGACGTTGCGCTCGACCGTCAGGTGCGGGAAGAGGTTGAAGCTCTGGAAGACGATCCCGACGCGGGCCCGCAACGCGCGCAGATCGGCCTTCGGATCGTGGACCGCCACGCCGTCGACCCAGACCTCGCCGCCCTGCACCGGCTCCAGCCCGTTGACGCAGCGCAGGAGCGTGCTCTTGCCCGAGCCCGAGCGCCCGATGATGGCGATGATCTCGCCCTTGTCGACCGCAGGTCGACGTCCTGCAGCACCGTGTGTTTTCCGTAGCGCTTGACCACGGACTTCAGTTCAACGAGCGACACGCCGTGTCCTTTCGAGTGCCCTGCTGTAACGCGTGAGGGGGTAGCACATGCAGAAATACAGCGCCGCGACGATCAGGTACACCGCGAAGGGCTGGAAGGTCGCCGCGGTCGTCAGTTGCCCCTCGCGCGTGAGTTCGACGAAGCCGATGACCGCGGCCAGCGACGTGTTCTTGATCAGCTGCACGGTAAAGCCCACCGTCGGCGGTATGGCGACCCGCACGGCCTGGGGAATGATGACGTGGCGCAATTGCTCGAGATAGGTCAGCCCGATCGCCGTGCCGGCCTCCCACTGCGTCCGCGGGATCGAGATCAGCGCGCCGCGCCAGATCTCGCCCAGGAACGCGCCGGCGTAGACCGAGAATCCCAGCGCCGCCGCGATCCAGGGCGGCAGGCTGTAGCCGAGGATGGAGAGCCCGAAATAGAAGATGAACAGCCAGACGAGCAGCGGGATGCCCTGGACGAATCCGACGTAGCCCCGGGCCAGGTAGCGCAACGCGGGATTCTTCGAGGCGCCGCAGGCGGCGATCACCAGGCCGACCACGCTGCCGCCGCCCAGCGCGAGCAGCGTCAGGAACACGGTCCAGCGCATGGCCATGACCAGGTACAGCACGTCGGTGCCGGAGAGTTCGCGGATCATCAGCGGCGAAAGAAGAGTCGGTAGCACACGCTGAAGCCCATGCGCAGCAGCAGCGACAAGCCCAGGTACAGGACCGCGATGACCGTGTAGACCTCGAAGTCGCGGAAGGTCCTGGACTGGATGATCGAGCCGGCATGAAACAGCTCGGCCGCCGAGATCTGCGAGACCACGCTGGTCGCCAGCATCATCAGCACGAACTGGCTGGTCAGCGACGGGTAGACGTTCCTGAGCGCCGGCAGGAGCACGACGTGGCGGAACACCTGCGGCCCGGTCAGGCCGAGCGATATGCCGGCTTCGATCTGCGATTTCGGGATGCTCTCGAAGCCCGCCCTGACGATCTCGGCGGTGTAGGCCCCGAGGTTGATGGTCAGCGCGAGGACGCTCGCCGTGATCACGTCCAGCTTCAGGCCCAGGCTGGGCAGGCCGAAGAAAATCAGGAACAGCTGGACCAGCAGCGGCGTGTTCCGGATCACTTCGACATACCCGGCCGCGATGCGCCGGGCCCATGGCTTGCCGTACACCAGCACGGCGGCCACCATCACGCCGATCGCGAAGCCCAGGGCGATGACGCCCGCGCTCAGTTCCAATGTCAGCACCAGGCCGTCGACGATGGCATCGCGCTGCGCGAAGACATCCCGGAACTGGAACGTGTAGGCCATGTCAGCCGGCGGGGCTCACGGCGGCATGCCGGGAACTTCGATTCATCGCGGCGCGCCCGGTCATTTCGCGTACACCAGGTCGCGCAGCCCGATCGAAATCACCGGGAAATACGTGATCACCATCAGGCAGGCGAAGACGACCAGCACGAAAGGCAGGAGCCGGGTGATGATCTGGTCGAGCGATATCCGCGCGACCGTGCACGCGGCGAACAGGTTGACGCCGAACGGCGGGGTGATCATCCCCAGCGCCAGGTTGACGACCATCACGATGCCGAAGTGCACCGGGTCGATCCCGAAATGCACGGCCACGGGGGCCAGAATGGGCGCCAGCACGATGATCGACGCCGAAGTCTCGATGAACATGCCGATGACGAACAGCGCCAGGTTGACGCCGAGCAGGAACAGCGCCGGCGATTTCAGCCATTCGACCAGGAACGCGCCGATCATCTCGGGCACGCCGGCGCGCGTGATCAGGTAGCTGAACAGCCCCGCGTTGGCGATGATGAACATGATCACCGCCGAGGAAATGACGCTCTTCCGCAGCACGCGCGGCAGGTCGGCGATCTTCGTTTCCCGGTAGACGCCGACTCCGATGATCAATGCGTAGAACACGGCGACGACGGAGGCCTCGGTCGGCGTGAAGATTCCGCCGTAGATGCCGCCCAGGATGACCACGGGCATCAGCAGCGCCAGCGCCGCGCGCCGCGTGGCCACCAGGAACGGCAGCTTGCCCTCGCGGTCGCCCTTGCCGTAGCCCTTCCATTTGGCGTAGAGGATGACGAACGCCATCAGCACGCCGCCGATCAGCAGCCCCGGCCCGAAGCCCGAGATGAACATCTCGCCGATCGAGACCTCGGCCGATACGCCGTACAGGATCATCGGGATCGACGGCGGGATGATCACGCCGAGCTCGGCCGACGTGGCCTGGAGCGCGGCGGCGAAATTGGTCGGGTAGCCATGCTTGATCAGCGCCGGGATCAGGATCGCGCCGATGGCGAACGTGGTCGCCACGCTGGAGCCCGAGACCGCGGCGAAGATCATGCACGTCAGCACGCAGGTCGCGGCGAGCCCGCCCTGGATGCCGCCGACGATGGACTTGGCGAACTCGACCAGCCGGGTCGAGATGCCGCCCGACTCCATCAGGTTGCCGGCCAGGATGAAGAACGGGATCGCGGCCAGCGGAAACTTGTTGATCGCGCCGAACATCTCCTTGACGATCGCAAGCAGGTTGACGTTCGCCTGCCAGGCGCCGACCAGGCTGGCGAGCCCGATCGCCACCGCCACCGAGATGCTGAGCGCGAAGCACAGGATCATCGTGAGGAACATCGTCGAGGGCATGCGGGCTCCGGTTAAGCGATGGAGGTCGGGTGGACGGGAGCGCGGCTACAGCGCGGTCTCGAGTTCCTGCCGGCGCGGGTCGAGCAGGCAGCCGATGATGCCGAGGACGCAGAAGATCCCGCCTATGGGCAGCGCCATGTACGCCCAGGTCATCGAAAACGACTCGAGCCCGCTGATCGTCTGGAAGCGCGCGCGATACGCGTAATCGAAACCGTAGCGGATGATCACGGCGACCAGGACCAGCGCCGAGATCGCGATCAGCCAGTCGAGCGCGCGCCGCATGCGCGGGCCGCTTTTCCGGTACGCGAGGTCGACGCAGACCATCGCACCCTGGCGGAACGCCGACGGCACGCCCATGAACACCATCCAGATCAGCGTGAAGCGGATCAGCACTTCCGACCACTCGGCCGGTTCGTGGAACACAAAGCGCGCCAGGATCTGGTAGAGCCCGAGGCAGGCCGCGGCGACCAGCATCGCGCAGGCGATGCCGAGCGAAAGCGCCGTCATCCGCCTCTCGAACGCGAGAAAAGTCTGCCGCATGACGCCTCAGGTTTTGTCGGTCTGCAGGACAGCGACCGGCGCGGGTTGCCGCGCCGGTCGCCGGGTCGATTACGCCGGGTGCCGGACAGCGCGCCCGGCGCCAGGCATCACTTGTAGTTGCGGATCTTGTCGATGTTGGCCTGGCCGAACTTCTTGCCGAATTCGATGAAGGTGGGCGCGAGCGCCGCCTGGAATTTCGACTTGTCGACGTTCTCGACGATGGTCATGCCCTTCGAACGCAGATCGGCGACGCCCTTGCGCTCGTCCTCGTCGATCCGCGCGCGGTTGGCCTTGACGGCTTCCTTCGCGGCGTCGAGAAACGCCTGCTTGTCGGCGGCCGAGAGTTTGTCGAACTGCGACTTGCTCATCAGGATCAGTGCCGGCGAGTAGACGTGGCCGGTCATCGTCATGTACTTCTGCACCTGTTCGAACTTGGCCGCCGTGATCACCGACACCGGATTTTCCTGGCCGTCGACCGTTCCCTGCTGCAGCGCGGTGAACACTTCCGTGAACGCCATCGGCGTGGGGATGATGCCGAACGCCTTGTATGCCTGCATGTGGACAGGATTCTCCATCGTGCGCATCTTGAGGCCCTTGAGGTCATCAGGCGAGTTCACCGGACGCTTGCTGTTGGTCATGTGGCGAAAGCCGTTTTCGCCCCACGCGAGCGCGACCAGGCCCTTGGACTGGAACTTCGTCAGCATCTCCTGGCCGACCGGGCCATCGAGCGTCGCGCGCGCCTGCGCGTAGTCCTTGAACAGGAACGGGATGTCGAGAATCGCGACTTCGGGCACGAAGTTCGGCACCGGACCGGTCGAGGTCATGGTCAGGTCCAGCGTGCCGACCTGCAGCGCCTCGATCGATTCGCGCTCGGCGCCCAGGGCGCCTGAGTAGAAATTCTGGACCTTGTAGCGGCCGGCGGTCCGCTTCTCGATTTCGCGCGCGAACATATCGATGGCGACGCCATAGTGCGAATTCTGGCTGACCGAAATGTTCATCTTCATGGTTGTTTGCGCCAGCGCGGGCGTGGCGGACGCGGCGAGTGCCACGCCGGCCGCCATGGCCAGGACGCAAAAGTGACGGGGGATATGCATGGTCTTCTCCTGTTGGAACGGGCTATTTGAACGACTGAATACGCGGGCCCGAAATTGCGGATTCTGCGGGGGCATCGTGGCGCCGGCCGGCGTGTCATCGCCCGCAGCGGTGGTTGCATCGCACTTACGGCGCCGTTCCCCCGCCGCGATTCTCCGCTGGCCGCCGGGGCGCGTCAATCCCGCAACGCGGAAAATTCGCGGGCCGGAACGGCGCGGCATTCGGCGCGGCTCCCCGGTGCCGCCCCCCGCTGCGGGCACCCAGGGGCGGGGCCGCGCCGGTCGCCCCCCGTCCACGGTAAGATGCGCCGGGTCACCTGCCCCGAGTCCCGCCGCCGCCGCCCATCATGACATCCAGCAACTTCCACCTCACCGGCCTCATTGCCGCCTCGTTCACCGCGTTCCACGACGACGGCTCGCTCAACCTCGAACCGATCGAGGCCCATGCCGGACTGCTTGCGCGCAACGGCGTGTCCGGTGTTTTCGTGTGCGGTTCCACCGGCGAAGGGGTGAGCATGACGACCGAGGAACGCATGCATTGCCTGCAGCGCTGGCGGGACGTCGCGCGCGGCGGGCTGAAGGTGCTGGCGCACGTGGGCCACAACAGCCTGGGCGACGCGCAGGCGCTCGCCGCGCATGCGCAGAAAGCCGGCGTAGACGCCATCGCCACGGTCGCCCCCAGCGTGCTGCGCCCGGCGACGGTCGAAGACCTGGTCGACTGGTGCGCGGCGGTCGCGGCGCGTGCGCCCGACACGCCCTATTACTACTATCACATCCCGGCTTTGACCCACGTCCGGCACGACATGGCCCGGTTCATGGCGCTCGCGGCCGAGCGGATCCCGACCTTCGCCGGGCTCAAGTTCACCGACGAGAACCTGATGGAGTTCGGCAATTGCGTCGCGTTCGGCGGCGGCCGCTACAACCTGCTATACGGCCGCGACGAGATCCTGCTGGCGGGGCTGGCCACCGGCGCGCACGGGGCGATCGGCAGCACGTACAACTACAGCGCGCCCGTCTACAACCGGGTGATCGCCGCGTTCGGGCGCGGCGACATGCCGACGGCGATGCGGGAGATGACCCGCGCGCGCGAATGCGTGCAGATCCTGGAGGACTTCGGCGGCGCGCCGGCGGGCAAGGCGATGCTCAAGCTGTGCGGCGTCGACTGCGGCCCGATGCGCCTGCCGCTGCGCACGCTCTCGCCGGAGCGCTTTTCGCAACTGCAGGCGGCGCTGGAGGCGTTCGGATGGGACGACGTTCGCTGCAAGTGAACGGCGCGTCCCGGCGCCCATGCGGCGAGCGAGACACGGGCGCGCGCCCGCTCACCCCGGCGCGCACATGACGGCGCCCTCGTCGCTCCATCCGCGCGCAATGGTCTGCTGGATCGCGGCCAAGTCGCCGGTGATCCGGTGGTTGCTGTCGATGCCGCGGGCGAAGCCGTTGTTGTAGGCGCGGTAGACGGGTGTCGTGCCCGCCGGGCACTGCCTGTCGACGGGCGGGGTCGACAGGAAGTCGTTGCTCTCGAAGTTCCACCGCTTGTCGGTCGCCGGTGTGGCCGCCTGCAGGTCCTTCAGCGCCTGGCACTCGGCGGCGTCGATGGTGTAGAAGTGCGAGTTGGGTCCCGGCGACTGGCTGCCGTAGAACCGGCAGACGGCGGTCGGGCCGCCTGCGGGAAACGTCGCGCCGGTGCGCGCCCAGCCGGGGCCGGCGCCGCCGTTGTCGATCGCCGCCATCTCGTTCGGATCCGCCGTGATGAAGTAGTGATCGAGCGCGCTGTTGTGGAACTCGGCAACCGTGTTGGGCGGCAGGGTGACGGGCTTGGGGATCAGTGCCAGGAATGTGGCGCCGGCCAACCCTCCCGAGTTCGCGGGGACCAGCACGCCCAGTGTCGCGCCGGTCTCGGCGTCCAGCCGCGTCACGCCGTCGTCGACGGCGATCAACAGTTCGCCGTTGGCCGCGTACGTGAGCATCGTCGGACCCGACAGGTTCCGGCGCAGCTCGGTCAGCGCGCCGGTCACGGGATTCCACCGGAACAGCTGACTGGACCCCTCGGTCATCAGGTACATGTGGATCCCGTCCTTGGCGTTCAGCAGCCCCCGCGGCTGCACGATCCCGCCCTGGCGCGGCGCGATGACCTGGGCCGTATCGCCCGTGCGCGGGTCGTACCGGATCACGCTGTTCGAGATCCAGCCGGGCACGTACAGGTTGCCGTCCGGGCCGAAGGTCGTGCCGATCTCGGGGCCCGCGATGCCTGATGCGCGCGCCGGGAACGCGTTGCCGAGCAGGTTGCCGTTGCGGTCGAATTTCTTGACGTCGTGGGTGTTGAAGCCGGCGACGTAGGCGATGCCGGCGGCGTCGAACGCCAGGCTCAAGGGCGCCATCTGCGGCGTGGCGACGAAGAGGTCGACATAGGCGAGCGTGTCGGCGCGGTAGCGGTGGATCTTGTTGGTCTGTTCGCTCACCACGTAGATCAGCCCGTCGGGCCCGAGCCGGATTGCCTGCGCGCCGGCCAGCCGAGCGCGGCTGTCCAGGTCCCGCAGGTAGGCCCCGGTGCAGGCGTCGTAGACATGGACGGTGCTGAAGTAACCGCTGACCAGCAGGTGATGCGGGCAGGTGGTCAGGGCGGCCGCCGGCGCGGCGAACGACGTCAGCAAGGTCAGGATGGTGAACACGCGGTTCATGGGGCGCTCCCTGGGTTCGAAGCGTTCGAGTTTGCGCATCCGGCTCCCACCGGGCGCGTCCGGAATCCTCCAAAAAACCTCCGATTTGCGTCCGGCCGCGCGGCGCGGCGCGACATCGGGCGCAAGTACAATGGCCGGCCATGACCGATACGCCCAAAGCCTCCTGGCGCGCCGGATCGCCGCTCCGGATCGGCGCGTTCCTGGCCGATCCCGCGGCCAACGAGCTGCACCGGGACGGGCGGACCGAGCGCGTCAGGCCGCTGTTGATGGACGTCCTGCTCCGGCTCGCCGCCGCGCCGGGCGCGGTCGTCACCCGCGATCAGCTCATCGGCGACGTGTGGCCGCGCCGGATGGTCAACGACGAAGTGCTCTCCCGCGCCGTGGCCGAACTGCGGACGCTGCTGGGCGACGACGCGAAGCAGCCGGCCTATATAGAGACGCTGCCCAAGGTGGGCTACCGGCTGATCGCGGCGGTTGCGGCCGTGACGGCGGCGGCGGGCGGGCCGGTGGATGGCGTGGGGGCGCGCGACCCCACGGCGAAAAGCGCGTCCACGCCGGGCGTTCCGGCAGCAATGGTAGCGCCCGGGCGCGCGTCGGTAGCGAGAACTGCTGGCTCGGCGGCCGGGGACACGACGCAATTGGCCGCCGCACCAGCAGCGCCAGCAGTCGCCGCCGCCGCACTTGTGGCTACGCCGGCGCCGCCGCGCGCCACCGCCGGCCGGAACTGGGTGCCGGCCGGCCTCGCCGCGCTTTGCGCCGGCCTGGCCGTGCTCGCCTGGGTTGCGTTCCGGCCGCAACCGGAGACCGCGGCGGCGCTGGCGATGCAGCTGGGCGGCGCGCAGTCGTTCACGTCGGATGCCGATTACGAACTGGCGCCGCGCTTTTCTCCGGATGGCAGGCAAGTCATCTATGCCCAGGGCCGGGGCCGCGAAACCCGGCTGGTCATCCGCGACGTGGCGGGAACGGTCGTGGCCACGATCGTCAAGCCGGACGTGCTGATGCTCTCGCCGATGTTTCTCCGGGATCGCGAGCGGATCGTCTACTGGCAGCGCGCGGGCGGCGCGTGCGCCATCGTCGAACGCCATCTGGCGTCGGGCGCCGAGCGCGAAATCGTCGGCTGCGCGCAGTCGCCGCAGCCGCCGTTCGACGTTTCCCCCGACGGGACGCATCTGGCGGTATCCCTGCGCCATCGCGACCAGCACCCGTTCGGCATCGCCCGCATCGCCCTGGCCGACGGCAAGATCGACATGTGGACCACGCCCCAGCCCGGCGAAGGCGACGACGCGCGCCCGCGCTTCAGCCCGGACGGCAGCCGGCTGGTGTTCTCGCGCGGCACCAGTTCGCATGGCAAGTTGTGGCTGCTGGACGTCGCCAGGCCGCGGGACGCCAGGCCGCTCCTCGCGCTGGAGGGGCTGGATTACGGCGTCGCGTGGCTGGGGCGGGACGGGCCGTTGCTCGTCGCGGCGGACTGGTCCGGGTTCCGGGCGCTGCACCGGGTGAACCTCACCGGCGGCGAGGCCGAGCTGCTCGGGGCGCGCGGCGCGCGCTTTCCCGATGCCAGTCCGAACGGCGACGTGGTCTTCGAAAGCGCGATGTACCGCGCCGACCTCTGGCTTACCGGCGCCGACAACCCGGGGGCGGAATCGCAAGTCCTGTGGCCGTCGTCCCGCTACACGAGCCAGCCGGTGTTCGCGCCGGACGGCAGGCAGGTCGCCTTCATCTCCAACCGGGAAGGCGCGGAGTCGCTGTATGTGGGCGTGCTCGGCGGGGCGCTGAAACGGCTCACGCTTTCGGGAGAGCACCGGCACATCCGTCCGCACTGGTCGCCCGACGGCGCCGCGGTGTACGTCTCGCGCAGCCCGGTCGGCGCGCGGCAATCGGGCCCGCGCGAAGCGGTGCGGGTGGATGTCGCCACAGGCAGCGCCCAAGTGCTGACCGAACTCGGCCGGGAGGTGGCCGATGTCACGCCGCTGCCGGACGGCAGCCTGCTGGTCGGGGAGGCGACCGCCAACGCGATGCGGCTGGGGCGCTTCAAAGACGGGAAGATGGACCGGCTGCCGCTGCCGCTGGTCAGCGAGTTCCAGGCCAGCGGCGACGATCTGGTCTTCTTGCAGCCGGACCTGGACGTGCTCACGCGCTGCCGGCTCTCGACGCTGCAATGTGCGCCGCTGCCGGTGATCATCACCGAGGACGACCGCTACCACTGGCATCTGGGCAATGGCGTCCTGTGGTATCGCGGTCGCCCGGCCGCCGGCGCCCAGCAGTTGCTGCGGTTGGACCTGGCCGGTGGCACCATCCGCGCTTTCGATTACCCGCCGACCGGCGGCGGCACCAGCCTTGCTTCCAGCGCCGATGGCAGGCAGCTGATCGTCACCCGGGCGGCGCCGACGGTCGTCGATCTGATGCTGGCGCCGAAGCTGGTGCGCTGAGATTCCCTTCGACCCGCGCTGGCTCGCCGAGCGCGCAGCGGGGACAGATCCGGCGATGCACCCGCGGCTCGATCACGGTCCTGCCCTCGCCCAGCGCCTTCAGGCCCGTCTCGACCGCAGCCAGGATCTCGTCGTCGGTCAACGCCAGCCGGGCGACGTCGGGGCCGTTCAGCCAGGTCAGGTGGATGGGTTGCGTGGCCGTCACTGCGCCGCCTTTGCGGTTGGGATCGCTGCGCCTATGGTAGTGTATCTTCCCCGTCATCGATCCCCGCGGAGGGCACGCATGAATCACTACAGATGGATCCTGGGCGTTGCCGCCGTCCTGTTCTCTGCCACTGCCTTGGGCCAGACGGTGCGCGTGGCCTCGAAGAACTTCACCGAGCAGTTCGTGCTGGCCGAACTCTACGCGCAGGCGTTCGAGGCGGCCGGGATCAAGGTCGAACGCAAGATCAACCTGGGCGGGACGCTGATCGTGCACAAGGCGCTGGAAGAAAAGCAGGTCGACTTCTATCCGGAGTACACGGGCACGATGCTCACCGCGGTGCTCAAGATGGACGTGATGACCGACCGTGCCGCCGTCTACAACAAGGTCAAGGAAGAGTACGCGAAAAAGGGGCTGGTGCTGCTCAACGAAGCGCCGGTCAACAACACGTACAACATGGTCGTGCGGCCCGAGACCGCCGCGCAGTACAAGCTCGAGACACTCTCCGACCTGACCAGGGTGTCGAAGGAACTGAAACTGGGCGCGGGACCGGAGTTCCGCGATCGCAAGGACGGCCTGCCCGGGCTCAAGGCGGTCTACGGGATGGAGTTCAAGGAAGACCTGCAGATGGCGATCGGGCTGCGCTACCAGGCGCTCTCGGGCAAGCAGATCGACGTCGTGAACGGCTATGCCACCGACGGCATGATCTCTTCGCTCAAGCTCAAGCGTCTCAAGGACGACAAGAACCTGTGGCCGCCGTACTACGTCGCGCCGGTGGTGCGCAAGGAAGTGCTCGACGCCAATCCGAAGATCGCGGAGGTCGCGAACAAGGTAAGCGCGCTGCTCGACGAAGCGACGATATCGGGACTCAACTTCAAGGTCGATGGCGAGAAGATGGAGCCGCGCGACGTAGCGGCCGATTTCCTCAAGTCCAGGGGCGTGCTGAAGTAATCCGGCGCCGCCCGTAACCCGTAGGATGGGTGGAGCGCAGCGATACCCATCTCGTCGAATCGCACAAAACCGGTGTCGTGGCGCGACTTCCCCTTCGGTGCAGGCGAAATGTCGTGCCCGATCGGGCAGATGGGTATCGCTGCGCTCCACCCATCCTACGGCAGTGGCGGTGCCGGCAGTGAGGGTGTCCTTCCAGGAAAGCGTTAGTAGGCGCCACTCGGGTCTGACCCCGATTTGCGCGGCAGTTGGGAAAAGATGAATGCTCTCGAACTCTCTGACCTGCCGCTGACCTTGCGTGACGTGGAGAACGTCGCCCGCCGGGGTGTGGTGATCGCCGTAGCGCCGGCGGTCATGGCGCGGCTGCAAAGGGCGCGGGCGGTCGTGACGCGGCTGGCGTCTTCCGGGGAGTCGATCTACGGCCTGAACTCCGCGCTGGGCGCGAACACGGGCAAGAGGCTGGCGACCAGCCAGCCCGCGACAAGCGAGCAGCCGGACTCGGCCAGCGATCCCGACGCGTTGCTCGCCGAGTACCAGCACAACGTCCTTCGAGCCCGCAACGTCGGGGTCGGCACGCCATGCCCGACCGACGTCGTGCGGGCGATGCTGCTCGCGCGCATCGCGGGAATGCGCATGGGCGGCTCCGGTATCTCGCCCCCGGTGTTCGAAGCGCTGGTGGCGATGCTCAACGCCGGCGTCCATCCGCTGGTTCCGCACATCGGCTCGATCAGCGTCGGCGATCTCGCGCCGCTCTCCGCGCTGGCGCTGCCGTTGATCGGCGAAGGACTGGCGGAGTTCCGCGGCACGGTGATGCCGGGCGCCGCGGCGCTGGCCGCCGCCGCCATCGCGCAACCGGTGCTCGGACCGAAGGACGGCTTGTCGCTGATCGGTTCGAACGCGGCCACCGTCGGCGCCGCCGCGCTGGCGCTGGTCGACGTGGCGGACGCGCTGTCCGCGCTGGAGCATGCGGCGGCGCTGGCCTGCGAGGGCCTGCGGGCGAATCTGAGCCCGCTCGATCCGCGGATGCAGGCAGCACGGCCGGCGCCGGGCCAGGCCGAAGCCGCGGCGCGGCTCACCGCGCTGCTGGGGGGCAGCGGGCTGTGGGAAGCCGACGCCGCGCGGCGGGTACAGGATCCGTTGTCCTTTCGCTGCATCGCGCAGGTCCATGGCGCGGCGCTCGCAGCCTGGCATGAAGCACGCGCGCAGGTCGAACTCGAATTGAACAGTGCGGCCGACAGCCCGCTGGTGCTGGACTCCGGCGAAATGCTCTCCAACGGTAACTTCCACATTCCCGCGCTGGCGATCGCGTTCGAAGCGCTAGGGCTGGGCCTGGCGCAGAGTGCGGCGATGAGCGTCGAGCGCTCGCTGAAGCTTCTCTCGCCCGCGTTCACCGGCCTGCCGCTGCAGCTTACCCGCCACGGACCCGCGCACTCCGGCTTCGCAGCGGTGCAAAAGACGCTCACGTCGCTGTACAACCGGATGCGCCACCTGGCCAACCCCGCGTGCCTGGACTTTCTGCCGGTCTCCGAGCGCATCGAAGACCATGCGACTATGGTTATGAACGTCGTCGAGAAGACCGTCGCGATGCTGGAACCGCTGCACTATCTCGCGGCCATCGAAACACTGATCGCCGCGCAGGCGGTCGACCTGCGCGAGCCGAGCGTGCGCGCCGCGCTCGGGCGCGGTGCGGCGCGGCCTGCACGCGGCGCTGCGCGCGCAGGTGCCGATGCTCGAGGGCGACCGCTCGCTCGGGCCCGACATCGAAGCGGCCGCGCGCGTGCTGCGCGCCGTCGTGACGGACGCGCGGTGACCTGGTTCCTGCGCAACTGGGACCAGGTCCTGCTGGGCCTTTACGAGCACGTCGTCATATCGCTCTCGGCGCTCGCGATCGCCTTTGCGCTGGCGTTCGCGGTGGGCCTGTGGGCAGCGCGGCGCGAGTCCGTATTCCAGGCGGCGCTCGCCGTCGCCGGCTTCCTGTACACGATCCCTACTCTGGCTTTCCTGGCCTTGATGATTCCCGTCGTCGGCCTGGGCAAGGCCAACGCGATTATCGTGATGGTGTGCTTCTCGCTGCTGATCCTGGTCCGCAACATCGCCATCGGCATTCGCGGCGCGCCCGAGGAAGTGGTGGATTCGGCGCGCGGCATGGGCATGAGCGCCACGCAGATACTGTGGCGCATCGAAGTGCCGCTTGCGCTGCCGGTGATCGTCGCCGGGCTGCGCATCGCCGCGGTGACCGTCATCAGTGTCTCGGTGGTCGCGGCCTACGTGGGCGCGGGCGGGCTCGGCACGCTGATCTTCAACGGCATCTCCAACGACCACGCCCCGAAGATCTGGGCCGGAGCGCTGACTGCCTGTGCGCTGGCGGTGGCGGTCGATCTCTCCCTCGCCGCGCTGGAGCGGCGGCTGCTGCGGAAGACGCGCGGATGAAGCGCCCGGACGCAGCGCGGCGCCCGGCCCGTCCCGCACGCTGGACGGGCGGATGATGCTGCTCCTCGAGGCGTGGACCTTCATCCTCGAGCACCCGGCGCGCTTCGGCCAGGCGTTGTACACGCACGTCGTGCTGTCGGCGGCCGCCCTGGGCACCGCGGCCGCGATCGCGATTCCGCTGGGCATCGTCGTTGCCGACCGCGCGCGCGGGGCGCTGCTCGCGGTCAATGCGGCCAACATCGGCCGCACGCTGCCCTCGCTCGCGGTGCTGGCGCTGGTCATGCCGGTGCTGGGAACGGGCTTCGCGCCGTCGTGGTTCGCGCTCACGCTGCTGGCGCTGCCGCCGATCCTCATCAACACCTGCGCGGGGATGCGCGAGGTCGACGCCGATGTCGTCGACGCGGCGCGCGGGATGGGCATGAGCGCCCGCGAGATCGTGTTCAGGATCAAGCTGCCGCTGGCCCTGCCGGTGCTGTTCGCCGGCGTGCGCACCGCGGCGGTCCAGGTTGTGTCGGGCGCCGTGCTCGCCTCCTACATCGGCGGCGGCGGCCTCGGCGATTTCATCACCGCCGGCATCGCGATGATGGCGGTGCCGCAACTGCTGGTCGGAGCGATTCCCGCAACGCTGCTCTCGCTCGGCACCGACTTCCTGTTCGGCCGCATCCAGCGCCGGCTGACCCCGATTGGACTGCGGACATGATCACGCTCGACGGACTGACCAAGCAGTACCCGGGCACCGCGCAACCCGCGGTCGACCACATCTCGCTCACCATCCCGAAGGGCGAGGTGTGCGTGCTGATCGGCCCGTCGGGCTGCGGCAAGACGACGACCATGCGGCTGATCAACCGGCTGATCGAGCCCAGCGGCGGCACGATCGAGTTGCAGGGGCGCGACGTCACGCACATGGACGCGGTCGAGCTGCGGCGCGGGATCGGCTACGTGATCCAGCAGGTGGGGCTGTTTCCGCACCTGACCATCGCGGAGAACATCGCGACCGTGCCGCGGCTCCTGGGCTGGGACGCGGCGCGCACGGACAAGCGGATCGACGAACTGCTGGAGCTGGTCGCGCTGGAGCCCGTGACGTACCGCGACCGCTATCCGCGCGACCTGTCCGGCGGGCAGAAACAGCGCGTCGGCGTCGCCCGCGCGCTCGCCGCAGATCCGCCGGTGATGCTGATGGACGAACCGTTCGGCGCCATCGACCCCATCACCCGGACGCGGCTGCAGGACGAGTTCCAGCGCATCCAGGCGCGCCTGAAGAAGACCGTCGTGTTCGTCACCCACGATCTCGACGAAGCGATCAGGATGGGCGACCGGATCGCGATACTGCGCGAGGGCAGGGTCGTGCAGTACGACACGCCGGAGGCGATCCTGGCGCGGCCGGCGAATGCGTTCGTCGAGGAATTCGTGGGGCAGGACCGCGCGCTTAAGCGGCTGTCGCTGTACACGGTGGAAAGCAGGATGGGGCCGGTCGCCAGTGTCGCCGACGATGCGCCGCGGCTGCGCGCGGATACCACGTTGCGCGATGCGCTGTCGGCGCTGCTCGGCGCCAGGAGCGAACTGGCGCTGGTGCTGGACCCCTCAGGCGCCGCGCTGGGAACGCTGCGCCTCGAGGACGTTCATGCCGCCGCGGCCGGACGCTGAGGCACCGCCCCCGCGGTGGGTGGCCGAAACGCCCGCTCGCCCGCGCGCACCGGCAACGCCAGCCGGTTCTCCTGCGGCGTCAGCGGGCACGACCAGCGGAGGTCGTACGCGCACGACGGGTTGTAGGCAAAGTTGAAGTCGAGCAGCATGGTATCGCCGGAACGATCGGCGCCCGCGCCGAGGTCGGCGCCCTTGATGCCGTCGTACAGATAGCGCCCGCCGCCGTAGGTCTCGGTGTTGTTGGTGGCGTCGCCGAAGGGCAGCCACAGGCCGCCGCCATACCCTTCCATCCAGTACACGGACAGCGCGATCTCGGCGCTGCCGTAGGTACAGCGAACCACCCCGGCGCGTGTGCAGCGCAGCAGGCCGTCGCCGGCCAGGTCGATCTGGAATTCAAGGCGTTCGACGTCGCGGTCGATGGCGCCGGTGAGCCGCCACGCGGGATCGTACGGAAAGTAATCGATGCCGCGCGCGGCCGCCGGCGCATCGTGCGTGAACGGGCTTTCCGGATGGTGCAGGAGCAGGCTGTCGCGCCCGGCGCGGAACTGCGCGGCGGCGAGCCTGGGGTCGCGCTGCGCCGTGTTGCGCATCCCCGCGTAGAGTTCCGCGACTTCCCTGCGCCATGAGGCGAGCGTGAAAGGATTGCCGGGCGTGGACATCATTTTTCCCCTGTTCGGCCTTGTGGTTCCAGTGGCTCACGCCCGAAGCGCCATCAGCGCGTCGCGGTCGACCTCGATCCCCAGCCCCGGCCGGTCGTCGATCTCCACCCAGCCGTCCTTCTGCTGCACCGGGTGATCGACCAGCGCCGTGCGGAACGGATGATCCGACGAATCGTATTCGAGGATGGGCTCGGTCGCGAACAGCGACGGATGGGCCAGCGGCAGGCTGGCGATCAGGTGCAGTGACGCGCGCTGCGCGATCGCCGCGCCCCAGACGTGCGGATTGACCTGGATGCCATGGGCGAGGCAGATCGCGGCGATGTGCCGGCAGGCGGTGAAGCCGCCGGCGGCGGCGATGTCGGGTTGCGCGATGTCGAGCGCGCGCGCCGCGGCGAGGCGGCCGAAGCCGAATGCCGTGTAGTCGCATTCGCCGCCGGCGATCGGGATCGCCAGCGCCCGCCGCACGTTGCAGTAGCCCTCGATGTTCTCGGGCGCCACCGGCTCTTCGTACCAGCGCAGGCTCAGCGGCTCGAGCGCGCGGCCGAGCCGGATCGCGTCGGCCTCGCCGTACGCATGGTTGGTGTCGATCATCAAAGTGACCGAACGGCCCTGCAATGCGCGGTCGATCGCCGCCATGACCGCGAGATCGTCGGCGATGCCGAAGCCGAGCTTGACCTTCATCAGCGACAGCCCGGACTCATGATGCCTGACCGCTTCCTCGGCCAGCCGCGCCGCCTCGCCCTGGCCCTGGATCCGGTAGAAGCCGGTGGCGTACGCCCTGACCCGCCGCCGGAACGCGCCGCCGAGCAAGCGCCACACCGGCTCCCCGCGCGCCTTGCCGCAGAGATCCCACAGCGCGATATCGACGGCGCTGATGCCGCTGATCACCGCGCCCTTCTGGCCGAAGTCCCGGGTGCGGTTGTACATCGCGTGCCACAGCACTTCGGGCTCGCGCGGATCGGCGCCGAGCAGCACCGGCGCCAGCGCCGACTCGACGGTCGCGGCGGCGATTTCCGGCGGCTGCATGCCCACGCACAACGCCTCGCCCCAGCCCGAGATACCGGCGTCGGTGACGACTTCGACGATCGCTGCCGCGCGCTGCCGCACCCAGCCTTGCGAAAAGGCGAACGGTGTCTGCAGCGGGGACTTCAGCACGTAGGTATTGACTGCGGTGATCTTCAAAGCGTTCTCCAGCGGGGTTGCAATCGGTGCTGCGGTCGATCAGAGATTGACGTCGTACCGATACGCAATCCGCGCGAGCAGGCGCTTGAGTATCGAGTTCGCCACAAATCCCATTACGCCCAGCACCAGAATGCCCAGGAACACGAAATCGGTCTGCGCGAACAGCCGCGCGCTGAAGATCAGGTAGCCGACGCCCGACTCCGCGGCGATGAACTCGGCGGCGACCACTGTCATGAAGGCCAGGCCAAGCGAAAGCCGCACGCCGGTGACGATGTGGGGGACGGTCCCCGGAACGATGACCCGGAAGAAGACCTGCCGGGGCGATGCGCCCAGGCATTGCGCCGCCCGGATGCGTTCGATTTCGACGCCCATCGCGCCGGCCATCGTCGATAGAAACGTGGTGAAGAAGGCCGTGTACACGATCAGGCCGACCTTCGAGACCTCGCCCAGGCCGAACCAGATCATGAACAGCGTGACGAACGCGATCGGGGGAATGAACCGGAAGAACTCGATGAAGGGGTCGAGCACGGCGCGCACCCACTTCAGGCGCCCGGCCAGGATGCCGAACGGAATCGCGATTACGCAGCCGACGAACCAGCCGGTGAGGATGCGAAAGTAGCTGGCGCCGATGTGGCGGAAGAGCGAACCGTCCTTCGCGCTTTTCCAGAACGCCTCGGCGACATCGGCCGGCGGCGGCAGCAGGATCGGGATCGTCAGGCGCGCGGCGAGTTCCCACAGGATCAGGCTGGCCAGCACCACGAGCACCGGCACCCAGGGCGAGCGCGTGAGGTCGCGCGCCGGCCGCGGCCTTTGCTGTGACGCGGCCGGCGGGGACGCGGGCGCATTGCCCGGATGGGCGCGATCCTGGTCAGGCATTGTGCATCGCCTCCGATTCCGCGCGTATCGACGCATCCAGCGTGTTGTAGAGGCTGACGAATCCGGGCGTCATGTTCTGGCGCGGCCGCGGCAGGTCCACGTCGATGACTTCCTTGATCCGCGCCGCGGGACCGTGGGTCATCACGGCGATCCGGTCGCCCAGCCAGATCGCCTCGCCGATGTCGTGCGTGATGAAGAGCACGGTCTTGCGGCTGACCGCCCAGATCCGGCCCAGTTCTTCCTGCATCCGCCGGCGCGTCTGCGCGTCGAGCGCGGCAAAGGGCTCGTCCATCAGCAGGATCGCCGGGTCGGTCGCCAGCGCGCGCGCGATCTGCACCCGCTGCTTCATCCCGCCGGAGAGTTCGCGCGGAAACTTGGTCCGGTGCCCGGTGAGGCCGACCAGTTCCAGGTTGCTGTCCACCGCAGCGCGCACCGCGGCGGGGGTGCGGTGCGCGACCTCCAGCCCGAACGCCACGTTCTGGTCGACCGTCAGCCAGGGAAAGAGCGCGCGGTCGTTCTGGAACACCATGCCCCGGTCGGCGCCCGGGCCAGAGACGGGCTTGCCCGCGACCAGCACGCGGCCTTCGGTCGGCGTCTCGAATCCGGCCACCAGATGCATCACGGTCGACTTGCCGCAGCCCGTCGGGCCGAGCACGCAGAGGAACTCGCCTTCGCCGATCGCCAGATCGACGCCCGCCAGCGCCTCGTAGGCAAGGCCGTCGGCATGACGCGGTTCGAAGCGCTTGCCCACGCGCTGCATCTGGATCGCCGCCACCGCGCCTTCCCGCCCCATCAGAAGCCGACGACGCTCGCCGGCGCGATCTTCTGCAGGTATTGCGGGGCCATGACCCGGCGCATGTCGCCCGGCTCGGCGGCGAGGCGCTTGTTCTCGCGCATCCAGTCGATCGTCGACTTGAGCTCGGCCAGTATGGTGGTGTCGAGATAGACATCCCAGCGAAAGCCGCCGCGCCGGATGAGTTCGGGAATCTGGTCGGGCGGCAGGTTGAGCTTCTTGCCGGCGTACTCGGCAGCCTTCTGCGGATTGGCCTTGATGAATTCGTTGGCCTCGATGTGCGCGCGCAGGATCCCCAGCACGACGTCGGGGTTCTGGTCCACCCAGGTTTTCTTGAGCTGCAGGTAATTGCGGTTGCGCATCCCGACTTCGATGTTCGGCACCATCACGTGCGCCCGCCCCTTCATGACGTCGATCCCGCGCGAGACCACCGGCTCGACCCAGACGAACGCGTCCAGGTCGCCCTTGGCGAACAGCGCCACCTGCTCCGCTGCCGGCACGTTGACGATCGTCACCTTGTCCCGCGCGACCTTGAAGTGCTCCAGATAGCGGTCGAACCCGTAGTGGGCGACCGAACCGACGATGATGCCGACCTTCTTGCCGGCGAAATCCTCGGCTTTCGCGATGGTCTTCAGCGCGACGATCTTGATGTCGTCGCCGGTGATGGTCACCGCCGGACACACCAGGTCCGCGCCCTTGGCCACGTAGTTGATCATCGGGAATCCCGCCGTGGTGGCGGTGTCCGCCTGGCCGGCCAGCACCGCCTCGGTGCCCAGGAATCCGACGTCGAACAGGATGACCTTCGGGTCGATCCCGTGCTTCTGGAATATCCCCGCGCCTTCGGCCACATAC
>JADKEV010000023.1 GCA_016717855.1 Betaproteobacteria bacterium | reverse complement strand
GATTCGGCTTCGAGGATACGGCAAGGCCCGCGACGGCGAGCGCACTGGCCCGCGCCTGGCAACCGCTCATCGACACTTGCATCGAGGCATTCGGAACGAAGCGCTGCATGTTCGCCAGCAATTTCCCGGTGGACAAGCAATCCTGCGGCTACGTCGAGCTCTGGAATGCCCTCAAGCTCGCAACGCAGACGTTGTCGCAGGACGAGCGCGGCGACCTGTTTCACCGGACGGCATGCCGGACGTATCGCTTGCCGGAGCTTGCGCAGATGGTCGACGAAGCGGGGGCATGAACTTTCGTGGCCACCCGCAGGCAGACGATGAAGATCATGACGGTGGCAGGCCCTGTGGGCCTACGACCCGTCGATTCCAGCAATCGGCCGTAGCAATTCGATGCGGCAAACATGAAGAGGAAAGAGATGAAGACATGCAAACGAATTCTCGCGACGCTCGCACTCGCCGCGGCCCTGCCGCTCGCGGCGACGGCGCAATCGTATCCGGAGCGCGCCATCAAGATGATCGTGCCGTTCCGGCTGGCAGCGCGACCGACGGTGTCGCGCGCTTCATCGCGGAGGATCTGCGCAAGAGCCTGGGGCAGCCGGTCGTCGTCGAAAACCAGGCGGGGGCGCCGACGGCATCGTCGCGGCGCAGAACGTCAAGCGGCTCCACCGGACGGCTACACGCTGTTCGTGACCACCAACTCGTCCCATGGCGTCAACCCGGCGATCTACAACCAGCTGCCCTACGATCCGGAGAAAGACTTCGAACCGGTCGGCGGCATCATGCGCATCCCGCAGCTCCTGGGCGTGCGGGCGGACTTTCCCGCGGATGACGTAGCGGGCTTCGTCAAGGTTGCGAGGGAGCGCGCCGCGACGAAGGGACTGTCCTTCGGCACCGGCAACACGTCGAGCCGCGTGGCCGCGGAACTCCTGAAGGCGTCGGCGAAGATCGACATGATTGATGTTCCCTATCGCGGAACGCCCCAGGCGCTGCAGGATCTGGTCGGCGGCCAGATCGACATGTTCTTCGCCGACCCATTCGCGGCAGCGGGCTTTGTCAACGCCGGGACGATCAAGGCGCTCGCCGTCACCGACACGACCCGCGTCCCGCTGCTGCCCAAGGTGCCCACGATGACCGAGGCGGGGTTCAAGGACGTCCTCCTCGTGAGCTGGGCCGCCGCCTTCGTGCCGGCCAAGACCGACCCCGCCATCGTCGAGCGGCTGAACAAAGAGATCAACAACACTCTCGCCAAGCCGCAGACGAAGGAATATCTCCACAAGATGGGCGCGACGCCACTGCCGATGTCGTCCGCAGAGCTCCGCGGCTTCGTGCACTCGGAAATCGCGCGCTGGGCCAAGCTCGCCGAGATCGCCCGCATTCCGAAGAAGTAACCGTTCGGTCCGACCGCTCCTCCGCCACCAACGGTTCGCCTGGTCGAGCGTGGCCTATGCGGCGAGCCGCGACGCGGTGCACGTGTCGCTGATTGTGATGGCGGCCGGTGTGGTCGCGCTGCTGGTCACGCGCAAAGCCAGATAGAACCTCTGCCCTGAATGTCCCGGCAGGCGCACACCTCCTCCAAAAATTAAGATAGAATGCCGTTCAATCAATGAATGCCTGACAAGGTTAGGTGACTTTCGGACGTCTCGCCAACCCCGGCGATCGCCGGCATCCATCGGCTTCAACATGAATCGATCGCCACAGGAGGGTGACAGCGTGCACAGCCAGCAGGGCTCGCCACTAGTAGCGCCGGCAGCGCCGGCCGGCCGCTATCAAGCCCAGGCAATCCCGCGCCATGCGCAACGCCAAGCGCATTGGATGGAACCTGCTGCCCCCGCTGACCTTCGTCATCATCATCGGGCTGTGGGCGGCAGCGATCCCGGTGTTCAAGATACCGCCGTACCTGCTGCCGGGTCCGGCCGGGGTCTTCAGCCGGCTGATCTCGGACGCGCCCCAGCTGTGGGAAAACTCGCTGGTCACGCTGACCGAGATCGTGCTGGGCTTCGGCCTGACGCTCGTGACCGCAATCCCGCTCGGGCTGTTCATCGCGCTGTCGATGCTGGCCAAGCAGATCGTCTACCCCCCGCTGATGTTCCTGCAGCTGGTGCCCAAGATCGCGGTCGCGCCGCTGTTCCTGGTCTGGCTGGGCTTCGGCATCGAATCGAAGGTCCTGCTCACGCTGCTGATGACATTCTTCCCGCTGCTGCTGGCCAGCATCAGCGGCTTCCAGATCCTGGACACGCGGCTGCTGTTCCTGACGCAGTCGATGGGCGCGAGCTGGTGGCAGACGTTTCGCTACCTGCGGATCCCGGCGGCGCTGCCGGTCATCTTCTCCGGGGTCAAGACTTCGGCCACGATCGCCACGACCGCGGCCATCGTCGCCGAGTTCGTCGGCGCCAACAAGGGCCTGGGCTACGTGCTGCTGCGCGGCACCAGCACCATGGACATGGAGCTCACGTTTGCCGTGCTGGTCGTGCTCACGCTGATCGGCATCGTGATCAACTACATCGTCGAATTCGCCGAGTGGGCGATGACGCCGTGGGAGCGTGCCAAGAACAACTAACGCGATCCAGGGGTCAGGGCGTTCCCCGATCGCGGCCACATGAAGAACCCCTGTACCGGGCGACCTTGCGGTCAGCCCTCGTCTTTCACCTCGAAAGGAATGCACATGCGTAAATCGATCAGCAAATTGTTCGTGGCCGGCGCCATCGCCTCCACGCTCGCCGTGTTCGTCAGCGGCAACGCGGCTGCCCAGACTCCCATCACCTTCCAGCTCAACTGGGTGGCGGGCGGCGCGAACGCGGGCTTCGCCGCCGCGCTCGTCGAAGGCTATTACAAGGCGGCCGGCCTCGACGTCAAGGTCGTCGAGGGCAACGGCTCGGGCAACACCGCGCAGATGGTCGCGGCCAACCAGTCGCAGATCGCCTACGCCGACGCGGTCGCGATCAGCCAGCTGATCGCCAAGGGCGCGCCGATGAAGGTGCTCTCGACCGTGTACCAGTCGAACCCGAATGCCGTGCTGGCGCTGAAGAAGACGGGCATCAAGTCGGTCAAGGATCTTGCCGGCAAGAAGGTGGGCGTGCCCTCCGGTTCCTCGCAGACGACGATGTTGCCGCTTTTCCTGACCGCCAACGGCCTGAAGGAATCGGACCTGAGCCTGATCAACATGCCGCCGACGTCGATGGTGCCCTCGCTGCTGCAGGGCCAGGTCGACGCGATCCTGGGTTCGATCGACGCCTACCAGATCCAGCTCGAAGCGCAGGGCGCGACGCTGGACGTGTACCGGTTCGCCGACCACGGCGTGCCGACGGTCAGCACGTCGATCTTCGCCAGCAACAGCTACATCAAGGACAATCCGGAAGTGGTCAAGAAGTTCATCGCGGCCAGCCTGAAAGGCTGGAGCTTCGCGCTCGACAATCCGGACAAGACGGTCAAGGACTTGAAGGCGACGTTCCCGAACATGAACGAAAAGCTGGCGGCATCCGAATTGGCGGCGATCACGCCGTTGTTCTGCAGCGGCGGCGCGAAGTACATCGGCAAGGCCGAAGACGCGCTGTGGACCAAGAGCCAGGACCTGCTCTCCCAGGTCAAGCTGCTGCCCGCCGGCCAGGACCCGAAGTCCTACTACACCAACGACTATCTGCCGCCGGTTTCGCAGATGCGCGCCTGCAAGTCCTGAGGCGCCGGCCCGGGAACGCCGAAGGTTGAGAGGATTTCGTCATGGCTGACCATCGACAATCCGGGCTGCGCTATGCCGACCTGCATGTGGGGATGGCATTCCGCAGTCCGGGCCGCACGATCACCGACGCCGATTTGGTCGCGTTCGCCGGCCTGACCGGCGACTACTCCGAGCTGCACACCAGCGACGTGTACGCGAAGAGCAGCCAGTTCGGCCGTCGGGTGGCGCACGGGATGCTGGGACTCGCGTACGCCCACGGCCTGATGTGGCCGCGGACCGGCGAACTGCGGGAGACCGCGGTGGCGTTCCTGGGCATCGACGGATGGAAGTTCGTCGGACCCATTTTCGTCGGCGACACCATTTTCGTGAACTACACGCTGGGCGAACTGCGGGACAGCAAGTCCCGGCCGACGCAGGCGATCGCCGTGTTCGACGTGGAGATCGTCAACCAGGACGGCGGTGTCGTCCAGCGGGGCAAGAAGGCGCTGCTGGTCTCCAAGGTGCCGCTGGCGGGCGTCGTTGCCAGCGGCGCGCCGGCCGGAGAGGCGCAGTGACGGCCACGCCGGCAGCGGGCGGGCACGGGACGGCGACGAAGTCCGGCGTCCCGATCCGCATCAGCCGCGTGTCGAAGACCTTCGGCGAGGACGGCGACAACCCGTTCCTCGCGCTGAAGGAAATCGACATCCACATCGAGCCGGGCGAGTTCATCTCGGTGGTAGGACCGTCCGGCTGCGGCAAGAGCACGCTGCTGCTGATGGTGGCGGGGCTGCTCAAGCGCAGCGGCGGCGACATCGTCGTCGGCGGCAAGTCGGTGACCAGGCCCATCACCGATGTCGGGATCGCGTTCCAGGATCACCTGCTGCTGGACTTCCGCAGCGCGCTGGACAACGTGATGCTGCAGGCGGACATCCGCGGCCTGCCGAAGAAGAAGATCGAGGCGAGGGCGCGGGAACTGTTCGACCAGCTGCGCCTGACGCACGCGGCGGACAAGTACCCGCGGCAGTTGTCTGGCGGGATGCGCCAGCGCGTATCGCTTGCGCGCACGCTGGTCCACGATCCGTCGGTGATCCTGATGGACGAGCCGTTCGGGGCGCTGGACGCGCTGACCCGGTTGCAGGTGCGGATGGACCTGGAGTCGCTATGGCTGCGCCGCCGGCCCACCGTGCTGTTCATCACCCATAGCGTGGAAGAGGCGGTCGGCCTCTCCGACCGGATTTTCGTGATGAGTCCCAGTCCCGGGGAAGTGGTCGAAGAGATCAGGGTGGATCTGCCCCGTCCCCGGCCCATCGTGCTGGGCGACGCGCCGGAGTTCGCCGCGTACGTGGACCGGATCTACGCGCTGTTCGAGAAGATGGGCGTGCTGCACGGCATCGACGTGCCCAAGGCGCAGGCGGGCGCGGCATGAGCGGCTCAGACGTCAAGGCCGGCGCCGCCGCCAAGCCGCCCGTCACCATCGTCATCGCCGGGACGGTCGCCGAAGTCGCGCTCGACAGCGGCCCGCTCAACCTGGTCAACAAGGAACTGCTGCGCGCGCTGAACAAGGCGCTGACGGCACTCGCCGCGCGTGACGACATCCGTTGCGTGATCCTGCACGGCGGATCTGCCCGCGCGTTCTGCGCCGGCAGCGACATCAACGAATTCGCGCATCTGCGGCACGACGCCAGCGAGCACAAGATCCTGTTCGAGGACATGGTGCTCCGCCAGCTGGCCAGTCTGCCGATGCCGACGATCGCCGCGATCGACGGCCCGGCGCTGGGCGGCGGGCTGGAACTCGCGCTGGCCTGCGACCTGCGCGTGTCCCGGGCCGGCGTCGCGCTCGGCTTGACCGAGTCGCGCCTGGGCGGGCTCGCGGGCAGCGGCTCGGTGCGGCTGACGCGCCTGATCGGCCCCGCGCGCGCCAAGCAGATGTTGTTTACCGGCGAGACGGTCACCGATGAACAGGCGCTGACCTGGGGGCTGGTGAACCGCATCGTTACCGACGGGACGGCGCTCGCCGGCGCGCGCGCAATGGCCGCCGTCATCGCCGCCCGCGGGCCGCTGTCGAACCGGCTCGCCAAGGAGCTCGTCGCCGCGGCGCAGGACCTGCCGCTGGACGCCGCGCTGTCATCGTCGACCGTTGCGCAGCAGAAGATATTCTCCGGCGAGGATTTGCACGAGGGCGTCGCCGCCTTCTTCGCCAAGCGCCCGCCCGCGTTCAAGGGCAAGTGAACAGGAAGGCCGCGGCGGCGCCTGCCGGCCGCGGCCAACGACAGCAGAGAAACGGACATGGAAAAAATATCGGCAGATGAAGCGGCACAACTGGTCGCCGACGGCGACGCGATCCTGATCAGCGGGTCGGGCGGCGGACACGCGGTGCCCGAAGCGCTGCTGGCCGCGGTGGGCAAGCGCTTCCTGGCGGAAGGCAAGCCATTGGGGCTCACGTCGGTCAGCGTGGTCGGCGTCGGCGACCGCGCGGCGCTGGGCGCCAGCCACCTGGCGCACGAGGGCTTGCTCCGCCGCGCGATCACCAGCGCGCTGGTGGATTCGCCGGGCCTGGTCCGGCTGGCGGCCGAGAACAAGATCGAGGCCTACACGCTGCCGCAGGGCGTGCTCTCGCAACTGATGCGCGACATGGCGGCCGGGCGCCCGGGGCTGATCACCAAGACCGGCCTGCACACCTTCGTCGACCCGCGGCAGCAGGGCGCGCGGCAGAGCCCGTGCACGCCGCCGGACTTCGTCGAAGTCGTCAACCTGATGGGCGAGGAGTGGCTGCTGTTCAAGCCGGTGCCGGTCAACGTCGCCTTCCTGCGCGGGACGACCGCCGACGAAGACGGCAACGTGACGATGGAGCAGGAAGCCGTGCTTGGCGAGATGCTGGCGATGGCGCAGGCCACGCGGCGCGCCGGCGGCATCGTCGTCGTGCAGGTCAAGCGGATGGCCCGGCGCAGCACGCTGCCGGCCAAGGACGTGAAGATCCCGGGCATCCTGGTCGACTTCGTCGTCGTGGTCCCCGACCAGCGGCAGACCTATATGACCGACTACGATCCGAGCTATTCGGGCGAGCTGCGCATCCCGGTCGGCGACATCAAGCCTTTGCCGTTCGGCCCGCGCAAGGTGATCGTCCGCCGCGCCGCGATGGAATTGTTCCCGGGAGCGATCTGCAACCTGGGGGCCGGCATCTCGACCGGGCTGTCGACCATCGCCGCCGAGGAACATCTGCTCGACGCGGTGCACCTGACCAACGAGCAGGGCATCATCGGCGGCGCGCCGATCACCGGCCGCGACTCGGGCGGCGGGCAGAATTTCTCGGCGATGATCGAGCAGCCGGCGCAGTTCGATTTCTACGACGGGGGCGGGCTGGACCTGGCGTTCCTGTCGTTCGCCGAGGTCGATGCCGCCGGCAACGTCAACGTCAGCCGCTTCGGCGACAAGATCATCGGCGTCGGCGGCTTTATCAACATCAGCCAGAACGCGCGCTGCATGATCTTCAGCGGCACGCTGACCGCGGGCGATCTCGACGTCGCCTGGGAGCAGGGCCGGACCGTGATTCGCAAGGAGGGCCGGCACCGGAAGTTCGTGCCGAGGCTGGAACAGATCTGCTACAGCGCCGGCATGGCGCGCGAGCGCGGGCAGGTGGCGCTGTTCGTCACCGAGCGCGCGGTGTTCCGGGTGAGCGCCGAGGGCCTCGAACTGATCGAGATCGCGCCCGGGCTCGACGCCGAACGCGACGTCATCGCGCACATGGGCTTCCGGCCCATCGTCGCGCGCGAACTCAAGACTATGGATGCGCGCATTTTCGAGCCCGGTCCGATGGGGCTCGCCGCGCTGGTGCACGGCAAGCCGCATCGCTACCGCTCGGAGCGCGTGGCGCAGTGGCACCGGGAACGTGCAGCGCGCAAGGAGGGCAGGGCATGACGAACGTGGTCCCTGTGGTCCCTTTAGTCCGTATTACCGGCGCGACGCGCCTCTATGCGATCGTCGGCGACCCGATCGCCCAGGTGCGCTCGCCCGAAGTCTTCACCGGGCGCTTCGCCGCCGCGGGCATCAACGCGGTGCTGGTGCCGGTGCACGTGCCCGCCGCCAGCTTCGACGCGATCATCCCGGCGCTGCTCGCGCTGGGCAATCTGGATGGCGTGCTGGTGACCGTGCCGTTCAAGGCCCGGATGGTGCAGTTCGCCAGCCGCCTGGGTCCGGCCGCCGCGTGCATCGGCGCGGTCAACGCGCTGCGGCGCGAAGCGGACGGTTCGTGGTCGGGTGACATGTTCGATGGCGCGGGATTCGTGCGCGGCGCCGAAACCAAGGGCCAGCGGCTGCGCGGGCGGCGGGTGCTGCAGTTCGGCGCCGGCGGCGCCGGCAGCGCGATCGCCTGCGCGCTGGCCGAGGCGGGCGTCGCCTCGATCCGCATCGTCGATCCGGAGTCGGGCAGGGTCGAGGCTCTCGCCACGGCATTGCGCCGCGCCTTCCCGGATTGCGATGTCGCGCCCGCCACCGCGCAGCGGGGCGATGTCGACATGGTCGTCAATGCTTCGCCCGTCGGCATGCGCCCCGGCGACGGGATGCCCGGCGACATCGGCGCGCTCAACTCCGGCACGCTGGTGGGCGACGTGGTGGTGTCGGAGACACCGACGCCCCTGATCGCGCAGGCGCAGCGCGACGGCTGCGCATGGGTCAACGGGCGCGACATGCATTCGGGACAGATCGAGGCGATCATGGGTTTCTTCGGTGCCCGCCCGGCTGCGGCCGGCGGCACGGCCGAGAACTGACCGGCACCGGCGTCGCCACGGATCGAACACCCAACCTCGAGCCCGCACCCCCATGTCCCACATCCCTGCCGAACGTGCCCTGGACATCATCGAGTTGCTCGCCGATGGCGCCGCCAGCTTGCCGCTGGGCGAGATCGCCGAGCGGCTGGGGCTTCCGAAGAGCGGCGCCCACCGGCTGCTGGCGACGCTGGTGAACCTGGGCTGGGCAGAGAAGGATCCCGACACCAGCTTCTACCGGCTGACCATGCGGCTCGCGATCCTAGGCCAGCGCTTCTATGTCGCCACCGGCATCCCGGACATCTGCCAGCCGCTGCTGGACCGGCTGGCCAGCCAGAGCCGCGAGTTCGCGCGGCTGGCGGTCGTGGACGGGCCGTCGTTGACCTGGGTCGCGCATGCGCAGGGCGCCTCGGGCGGCCTGGTGTACCAGCCCACGCTGGGCACCAGCACCGTGCCGCTGTATGCGACCGCGACCGGCAAGATCTGGCTGGCCACGTTGCCGGCCGAACAGGCGATGCAGAACGCGCTGCGCAACGGCTTCAAGGACGCCGACAAGTACGGACCCAACGTCGTTCGCTCCGTCGACAAGCTGATGCGCGAAATCGACTCCGCGAGGCGCCGTGGCTACGGCCTGGCGATGAACGAGGCGGAGCCGGGCGTCACCGCGCTGGCCGCCGCCATCCGCCCCGCCGGTGGCGGCGCGGCGCTGGGCACGGTCAGCGTCGCCGGCCCCAGCGCGCGGATAACCGACACCCGGGTCCGCGAACTCGCGCCGCTGGTAATGCAGACCGCGGCGGAACTGGCCAGCCTATGGCCGCTGCGGATGCGCTCCGGCCTGGCCCTGCCGGCGGTGAATGTCGACGAGGCGGCGTAGGCACGGGACGGCAACAACGTTCGGGCCGGTCGTCCCTGACGACCAGCTTTGGGCGCCCCGGTGCCTCGTCGGTGGAATGCCGGCGCCAGGCAACTGACTTGCCTCTCAGGTGTACAGAATAAAGAACTCCCGCCTGACCACTCCATGTCTTTGATTACGCGTGCGTTGTTCGCTTGCGGGCTACGGATGTGCATAAGAAAAATGTACTTGGGCGCCCGGAAAACCACACAGGGCGCAACGTCGAACTCACCGGTGACACGCCTAAGTGGTTGATAGCGCATCGAACATTCGCCGATCTCAAAACGTGGCACGGTGCTTGCAACGGACAAGGCGAGCACTACCAAATCAGAGGTGATCCAAATGTCCGAGAAAACAAGAATCCTCATCGTGGACGACGAAGAGATCGTCCGCCTCTGCCTCGTCAGGACCTTGGCGGGCAAGCACTGCAACGTCGAAGTCGTGGGCAATGGCCAGGAGGCATTGGCGCTGATGGGGCGGGAACCGTTCGATGTCGTGCTGCTCGACGTGCGCATGCCCGGCATGGACGGCATGACGGTACTCAAGACCATCAAGGAAAAATGGCCCGAGAGCGAAGTGATCGTCATCACCGGGTATCCGAAGATCGAAGCGGCCAAGGAAGCCGTGACGCTGGGCGCCTACGACTATCTCGCCAAGCCGGTCGGTCCCGACGAAATCATCGACGCGGCCAACGGCGCGCTGCTGCACAAGCGGTGGGCGCTGCGCCGCGAACCGCGGGCCCGGCCCGCGGCGATGCACTGAACAGGCAATACGGTCATCTCATTGCAACAGGGCTGGCAATTGGCGAATCCGCCGACCCGGCCAACTTGGAAAGGAAGCATCATGAGCGCACTTCGTAGAATTCTGGTTGTCGATGATGACCCGGTGGTCGGCAAGAGTTTCAGCCGCGTGCTGTCGGGCAAGGGCTATGCGGTGATCACCGCGGCGAACGCGCAGGAAGCCCTGGCAAAGATGCGGGACAGCAAGTACGACGTGATCTACACCGACATCAAGATGCCGGGCATGGACGGCCTGGAACTCGCCGAGCGCGTGAAAGCGGCGCAGCCCTGGACGCCGGTGGTCATCGTCACCGGCTACGGCACGACGGCGCAGGAGCAACGCGCGAAGGCGGCCGGCGTGTCGGCCTTCCTGCACAAGCCCCTGTCGCCCGAGATGATCGAAGGCAGCGCGGCGGACGCGTTGCTCGCCCCGGCGCCGGTCGCAGTGGCGCTGCCGGCTGCGCCAACGACGGTCGCAGCAGAGGCAGTGGCGCCGGTCGAAGAGGAAAGCGCGCTGAAGAAGATCGCACTGCTGGTGGCGGCGCCCTTCATCGGCCTCGCGTACTTCCTGTTCCTCCCGTTCATCGGCCTGGGAATGCTGGCGACGATGGCGGTCAAGGGTTTGCTGAAACTCCCCGTGCTGCGCAAGCCGCTGACCTTTCTGAAGAACGTCGGCCTGTTCCTCGCCGCGCCCTTCATCGGCCTCGCCTACGTCCTCCTGTTCCCCTTCATCGGCATGGCGATCCTGGCGCGGACTGGCTACAAGGCGCTGCGCGAAAAGAAAGGCGGCGGAATGACCGTTGACTGAGAGCCGCGCACGGCGCGGCAAGCAACCCGCCGGCAGCCTGGCGGACCACATCAGGGGAGCATCGCTCCCCTGATGCATTTTGGGGTGTACAAGAAAAAGATCGCCGCGCGAACAGTACGTAACCAGTTGATTTCGAAGGCGATTAGGATGTTTCCTCAGCGTTCATGTACACAAAAATTGTACTTTGCCACGCCGCAGGGCCTTTCCAGCCCCGCTACGGAAGCTGCGAAAACGACGCAAGCCATTGAAATAAATGCGAATAACAAGATAAGTCCCACCTTGGCACAGGGCTTGCATAGGTAAAGTCAAGCAGCAGAAACAAAGGGACCCAGGCTTCTGGGAGCAGTCAGGAGACCAGGGAATCAGGATCAGGGCCGAGCCGGCAAACCCGCCGGACAGGCCGCAAGAAAGAAAGGAAACATCATGAGCGCCCTCCGCAAAAACCTGACAGTCACCAACGAACTCACAGTCGCCGCGAACGTCACTCGCCTGACCGCATACGAAGGCTACCCGGTGCTCGCGACGGTGAACCCGGAGGCAATGCCAGTCGCCGCGGCGACAGTGGCTGTGGAACATGAAAACGGCCTCAAGCAAATCGCGCTGCTTGCAGCGGCGCCCTTCATCGGCCTCGGCTGGTTCCTCCTCTTCCCGTTCATCGGCCTCGGAATGCTCGTGACGATGGCGGCCAGGGCGCTGGCGAAAGTGGCGGTGGCGCGCAAGGCGCTGACCTTCGCGAAGAACCTCGGCCTCTTCCTCGCCGCCCCCTTCATCGGCCTCGGCTACATCGTGCTGTTTCCCTTCATCGGCATGGGGATGCTGATCGTGACCGCGGTCAGGGCGGTGGTCAACAAGCCCGCGGGCGTCTGACCGGGGGATCGCAGCCGCGCAACGCGCGGTGCAAGGCCCCGCCGGCTCGAGGCGGACACCATCAGGGGAGGCGAACTCCCCTGATGGCATTTTGGCGGCAGGCAAGGCAACCCGCCGGGGACTTCGGCCAAACCCGCCCATCTCCGGCGGGTTTGCTCTAAATCAAGACGCAGAGTCCGGGACAGTGCCACTATCCGTGCCGGGGTGATCGCACCAGCGCTGGCGACGACAACCTCCCGCTCCACAGGAAGAGAAAAGACAATGAAGAATCTCCTTGCACTGGGCAGCATGAACATGTCGCGAAGAAAATGGCGCGGTCTCCTGGCGGGCATCCTCGCGCTCGGCCTTGCCGCTCCCCTGACGATCGCCCGTGCCGCGGATGTCGAACTGTCCAAGGAAGACGCGGCCTGCCTGAAGTGCCACGACAAGGAGGGCGAGGCGAAGAAGCTCGAGAACGGCGAGGTCCTGTCCTTGCACATCTCGACCAAGGCGTACCTCGAGTCCCGGCACAACGAGACCAGCTGCGAAGACTGCCACGACAGCATTGACGCCAAGACGCACGGCAAGACCAAGGCTGTCATCAAGAGCAAGCGCGAATACTCGCTGGGCATGAAGGACTCCTGCCTGACCTGCCACAAGAAGCCCGCCACCCAGTACCAGGACAGCGTCCATGCGACGATGATCAAGGAAGGCAGCGACAAGGCGCCGCTGTGTTCCAATTGCCACAACCCGCATACGGTCAAGTCGGTGAAGCTCGTCACGCCGATCGCGGAAACCCCCTGCGCGAGCTGCCACGAAGACATCTTCAAGGCCTATTCCGGCGATGTGCACGGGCTGGAGCGCGCGGCCAAGGGCAAGATCGCGCCCCTCTGTTCGGATTGCCACAAGGCCCACGACGTGAAGGCCGCGTCGCTGGGCGACGGCGTCAAGGATGCCTGCATCGCCTGCCACAAGGACGCGGTCGCCGAGCACAAGGACTGGCTGCCCAACACCGAGCGGCACTTCGCGGCGATCTCGTGCCCGGCGTGCCACGCGCCGACCGCGCACCGCCGGGTCAACCTCAGGCTCTACGACGGCAAGGCCGGGCAGCAGGTGTCGGAAAAGTCCGGCGTGCCGCAGTTCGAACGGCTGGCGCAGGCCGCCGACACGAAGAACGTCGGCCTCGACGAACGGGCCTTGTGGAGCATGCTGAAGGAGTTCAACCAGGACGGCGTCGACAACAAGACCACGTTGCGCGGGCGGCTGGAAGTGCGTTCCGGCGCCGAGGCGCACCAGCTGAGCGAGAAGTCCAAGGCGATCAAGGACTGCAAGACCTGCCACCAGGCGGGTGCGGCAGCGTTCCAGAGCGTGAGCCTGACCATCGCCGGCCCGGACGGCAGGCCGCTGCGCCACGGGGTCCAGAAGGACGTCCTGAGCTCGCTCACGTCGATGGGCTCGGTGCGCGGGTTCTACGCCATCGGCGCCACCCGGATCAAGCTCCTCGACTATCTGCTGGTCCTGGTCCTGGTCGGCAGCATCAGCGTGCCGCTGGTGCACATGACCGTCAAATGGATGTTCCGGAGAGTGCGCGCGAAGGTCGAAGCCGAGAGGCGCGCCGCGGCGTCCGCATCCGCGGGCCCCGATTCCCCCGGTGATCGCCGCGCCAGCGACGATGCCTCACGCTAGCAGGAGAGCGCCATGCACAAGCTGTACATACACCCGCTACCGGTCAGGCTTTGGCACTGGATCAATGCCATCGGGTTCGTCCTCCTGATAGTCACCGGCGTGCAGATCCGCTACGTCGGGTTGATCGACATCATGTCGTTCCGGACGGCCGTGGTCTGGCACAACTGGATCGGCTTCGCGATGATCGCCAACTTCTTCGTGTGGCTGCTCTTCTACCTGTTCTCGGACAAGATCAAGGTCTATCACCCGGAGTTGAGCCCGATGACGTCCTTCCGGGCCACGATGCGGCAGATGCAGTTCTACGGGTATGGAATCTTCCGGGGCGACCCCAATCCGCACCAGGTGAGCGCCTACCGCAAGTTCAATCCGATGCAGAGCATGATGTACCAGATCATCATGGTGCTGCTGGTGCCGATCCAGTTCTACACGGGCATCCTGCTGTGGGACGTCGGCCGCTTCTCGGGCATGGTGGAAATGCTGGGCGGCGTGCGCGTCGTCGACACCATCCACGTGCTGCTGTTCATCTTCTTCAGCGGATTCCTCATCGTCCACATCTACCTGGGCAGCCTCGGCCACACGCCGGCGGCGCATTTCGAGGCGATGATCACCGGGTATGAGGAAGTCGAAGGCGAGCCGGAGAAGGACGCCGCTGCCTGAGCAAGGCCCGCGGCCCGCGGCGGCCACCACGTGGCGGGGCGGCTCAACCTGAGCCGGAGTCGCCGGGATCGTAGTCGGTGTCGCGGACCCGGATGTTGTACTTCTTCATCAGCGCCTGGAAGTTCGCGCGTTGCATCCCGGTCTCCTCGGCGCTCCGGGTGACGTTCGACGCATTGCGCTTGAGCGTCTCCTGGATGAACAGCTTCTCGATTTCCTCCACGGACTTCTCGCGCGCGATCTTCTTGACCCGCTTCAGGTCCTCGCTGGTCCGTGGCACTTCGAGATCCTGCCGCGGCGCGTTGTCGACGATGTTCGACAGATGTGCCTGGCGGATGACGTTGTCGGAGGCGAGTATCACCGCCCGGTGGATGGTGTTTTCCAGCTCGCGCACGTTGCCCGGCCAGGCATGGTTGACCAGCAGGCTCATCGCTCCCTCGGAGACTTCGGGCACCGGCTTTTCGAGTTCGGTGCTGAACATCTTCAGGAAGTGGAAGACCAGCGCGGGGATGTCGTCGCGGCGCTCGCGAAGCGCCGGCGAGCGGATGGGAAAGACGTTGATCCGGTAGAAGAGGTCCTCGCGGAACGCGCCCTGGGCGACCAGCGCCTTCAGGTCCTTGTTGGTGGCGGCGAGCAGCCGCACGTTCGTTTTCTGGACCGTGGTGCTGCCCACCGCCCGGAATTCGCGCTCCTGTATGACCCGCAGCAGCTTGGCTTGCGTCGCGAGCGGGATGTTGCCGAATTCGTCGAGGAAGAGCGTGCCGTTGTTGGCGACTTCGAACATCCCGCGCTTGTTGGCCACCGCGCCGGTGAAGGCGCCCTTGACGTGGCCGAAGAGCTCGCTCTCCAGCAGGGTCTCGCCCAGCGTGTTGCAGTCGACGGTGACGAAGGGCTGGTCCTTGCGCAGGCTGTTGTAGTGGATGGCGCGGGCGATCATCTCCTTGCCGGTGCCGCTCTCGCCGGTGATCAGGACGGTGCTGTTCGTGGGCGCGCACTTGGCGATCAGCGCGTACACCGCCTGCATCGCCGGGCTGGAGCCGATGATGTTCTCGAAACGGTACTTCGAGCTGACTTCGCTCTTGAGGTTGCGGTTCTCCTGCAGCAGCCGCCGCCGCTCGATCGCGCGCTCGACCACGTGCTTGAGCTCGTCCGGATCGAAGGGCTTGGACAGGTAGTCGAAGGCGCCGAGCTTCATCGCCTTCACCGCCGTCTGGATCTGCGACAGCCCGGTCATCATGATCACGTCGACATCCGGATACCTCTCCTTGACGTGCTGCAATACCTCGAGGCCGTCGATCTTGGGCATCATGATGTCGAGCACGATGATGTCGTATTCGGTCTCGTCAACCTTGCGCAGGGCTTCCCAGCCGTCCTGCACGGACTCGACCACGTAGTCGCTGTCGTCGAGGATCCGCCGGCAGCTCCGGACGACGATTTCCTCGTCGTCGACGATCAGTATTCTCGTGCTCATTGGGCGCTCTCACCAGTGTTGCGTTGGGACTCGTCGAAAGGGGACGCGACCGGAAGCTGGATCCGGAAGGTGCTGCCCGCGCCAACGACGCTTTCGACCTTGATCCCGCCGCCATGGGCCTTGATAATGCCATAGCTGACGGACAGCCCCAGCCCGGTTCCCTTGCCCACTTCCTTCGAAGTGAAGAACGGATCGAAGATACGCTGCAGGTTGGCCTCCGGTATTCCGCAGCCGGTGTCGCTTATCGCGATCTCGACCATATTTGACGATTCGCCGCCCGGCCTGGCGGGGTTTCTGGCCTGCAGCCGGCTCTGGACCAATATCCGTCCGCGGCCGTCGATCGCCTGCTCGGCGTTGACCACGATGTTCAGGATGACCTGCTTGATCAGGTCGGCGTCGCCCCAGACTTCCGGCAGGCCGGGGTCGAGGTCCGTCGCAACCTCGATGTCCTTGAGCGACGCCGGCCGCTCGATGAGGCGCAGCGTGTCCTCGATCAGCCGGTTGAGGTTGAAATAGCCTTTGACCGGCACCTTCTCGCGCGCGAAATCCAGCAGTCGCCGGATGATGCTGGCGCAACGCTTGGTCTCGCGGATCACCAAGTCCAGGTCTTCCGCGTCCGGGCTGCCTTCCTCCATCTTCTTGCGCAGGAGCGAAGTGAAAGTGAGCACCCCGGTCAGCGGGTTGTTCAGTTCATGCGCGATGCCCGACGCCAGCAGCCCCACCGACGCCAGCTTCTCTCCCTGCGCCACCTCGGCTTCGGCGACCAGCAGTTCCTGGGTCCTTTTCTCGATCTGCGACTCCAGGTTCTGCACCAGTTCCTGCAATTCCGACATGGACTTCCTGAGTTCCAGCGTCATCTGGTTGAACGAGGCCGCCACACGCCCGAACTCGTCCTCGTTGCGGACCGGGATCGCGTGATCGAGATTGCCGGCGGCCACCCGCTCGGCGCCGGACTCGAGATCCTTCAGCGGCAGGTAGATCAGGCGCTGCAGCAGGGCGCCGACGCTGAGCGAGAGCAGGACCACGAAGCCCAGCGCGATGCCGATCAGGTAGGCGACGTGGACGTTCCTGCGCTGGTCGATGTCCTCGAGCGAGTAGGCGATGTCGACGATGCCCAGGACAGTCTGGGTCGGGGAGTGCTCATGGCATGAGGCGTTCGAGCAGGACGGCTCGTTGCGTATCGCCTGCATGGAGCCCAGCAGCCGCGGCCCGCCGCCTGAATCGTAGATGCGCCACCGCTTGTCGTCGGGCACCTGCTGCAGGGGCTTGATGGTCTGGTGGCAATTCACGCAGGGCGGCGCCTGCTGCTCGACCGAATAGCCGACCTCGGACGGGCGGTTCGAATGGATGATCGTGCCGTCCTTGTTGAGGACCCTGACGCGCTCGATGCCCTTCTGCTTCCCGATGTCTTCGATGATCTTGCCCGCGATGTCGCGATTGTTCTGCAGCATCGCGTAGCGGGTGCTCTTGACGATCACATCGGAGATCTGCACCACGTGCCGGGAGATCTCGTTTTGCAGCTCTTCCATCTGGTGCTTGACGACGAGGAAGGTGAACAAGGCCATCGCCGCGGAAAGGGCGATGACCAGGTACAGGCCGACCTTGAGCTTGAGATTGACCGCAGGCATTTACCGCGACGCTCCGCGGGCAAAGCAGCAGTCGGCGCCAATTCCGGCGCGATCGGGACGGCCGCGACGTTGCTGCGGCCGGTCAGGCGGGCGACCCCGCAGTAGCGGAGTGCCGGGGTCACCCTCTGCGTTCGGGCTCTGGCGTCTGCCTGCTTCGCCTATTGCGCGAGAATCCACTGCACGACATTCTTGATCTCTTTGCCGTCCTTGGTGCCGATGACCTTGTGCTCGTCCTCGCCGCCGTCGGCAAGCTTTACCTTCGACGAAACCGTGATGAACTTGGTCACCTTGTCTTCCGCGTCGGCCTTGCCTTTGTACTTGGCGGCGATCTTCTTGTAGGCCGGGCCCTTCTTGTCCTTGTCCGCGGCGTGGCACTTGGTGCAGTCGCTCTTTTTCATCAATCCCTTAGCGGCTTCATCGTCGAGGGCGAGTGCGCCGCTGGAGACGGACAAGGCGGCGGCCGCGATGGCCAGGCTGAACAGGGTGCGGGAAGCTGAGTGGATCTTCAATTTGTATCTCCTTTCGATCCCGGAAAATCACCGGGAACCCACATTGCCAAAAGTAGCGTAAGGGTCAGGACAAAAAATAACTCGGGCGCGGCCGGGGCGTCTTGATCCACGTCAACGAAGACATGCGCGAAGACATGCGCGGCGGCGCGCGGGCGCGGTCCGGCCACTGGGTTCGCGGGCTGCCGCGCCCGCGCGCGCTCAGCCCAGCACCGCCAGCCGGGTGCCCGCCTGTTCCCGGCCACGCCGCATCGCGGACTGCAGGCGCGCTCGTTCCGACAGCACCTTGTTCGCATAGGTGTTGCTCGAATCTCGGGACGCGCCGTTGTAGAGTTGCAGGCCAGCCGCCTCGTTGCCGCCGCGGTCGATGTACTCTTTGAGGACCTGTACGCCGACCTTGATGTTGGTGCGGGGATCGAGCGCCGACTTGCCGCCGGTGGCGGAGAATTTCTCCGGATGGAAGTGGGGAATGACTTGCATCAAGCCCTTGGCGCCGGCATCGCTCTGGGCGACCGGGTTGAAGCGGGACTCGACCGCCATGACCGCGACGATCAGCAGCGGATCGAGCCGGTGGCGCCTGGCTTCGGCGAACGCCATGTCGATGAACTCCCCCATCGCGGTTCCGGAGATGCGATAACGCCGGGCCGCGGCGTCGATCAGAGCCTCGACGCTGTCCGCGTCGCGTCGGGTGGCGCGGAGGATTGCCGGCCGCGGCGCCGCCACCGGCAAGGCGGGCGCCGCCGCAGCGTCCGCCACGCCGCTGCCGGTGCGCGCGCTCGCGGCGGAAAGCGCCGCCGCGAAGATGCCGGCGAGCGTGGCAAGGATGATGGCGAGGACGAGTCCGAAGTCGCGGCCCATGCCCGGGCCCGCGCTTGCCCTGAGCCCGTCTTTGATAGCTGCTGTCGTCATGTCAGGTCTCCCTGCGATGAATCCGGCCGCGCCTCGTTGCGGCGCGCGCCTGATCCGGTGCTTGAGCCGCCGCCCAGGCTTGGGTCGCGGCGGCAGTGGCCTCCCGATTTCCGGCGCCGGGTCGACGCCCGGTTGGCTGGATGGAGCGAATTGGCAGTTGCGCAAGTACCCCCGGTTCGGCCGGCGGTGTCGGGATATTGCTTCGCAACAATTGGTGCCGGAGCTTACCACGCGAACTGGTGGTTGCAGGCCGATTCCGGCCTTGAATATTGAGTAAGCACTCTATAATAGCATGATTATATTTGATATTCGTCAGGCTCTGGCTTGCGGGCTGGGCTCTTTCCGAGGAATGGTGCAATGCAGCAAGTTTGTCGCCAGCCTGGTCCGGCGACGGACAGGTAAGGCGGTACTACCCGATCGGGTAGGACGAACCATGATCGAATTGCGCTTGGCAATGCGGGCGTGCGCGCCCAAACGATGAAAGGGCAGGCCCCCGATGACAGTCCGGACGCGACCGATCGAGCCCGCGGTGAACGCTCCGCATGGGGCGCAGGCGGTCCAGATGCGCACGCACACGTATGCGCACCATCTGCTCAACCTGCGCCGCGTCCAGGCCATCGATGAAGCGCGCGGAGGGTTTCCCGTCTGCCGGGAATTCAGCATTGCCGTCCGACTGGACCTGCCGGAATTCCTCGACGAGCTGGCCCTCGGCACCGGCTGGCGGGCCGAGCGCTTGAGCGATCATCAACTTGTCCTCGAGCCGCCTGGGTCGCTGATCGAGTGCGCGGGCACCCGCAAGCGCGACTACTGTTCGTGCCGGTTCCAGGTCTGGACGGCCAGTCTCGAGCAGTTCTGGAGGCTGAAGGTCGGCATCGTCGCGCGCGCCGGCCCGGCGCTGATCACGCAGCCGATGTTCACGCTCGAGTGGCATTTCGTGAAGGATCGGAACGAACTCGCGGTGGCCAGCATGGAAGAGCGGGCCGACGACGTGCTGTTCGACCAGGCCTATCCGCAGCTGGAGGGCGGCGTCGCCGGCTTCATCGAGCATTACCTGGCATCGCGGTCCGCCGTGCTGGTGCTGCACGGACCACCGGGGACCGGCAAGACCCGGCTGATCCGCGCCATCCTGGGCTCGATGTCGCGGCGGCTCGGCGCACAGGCGCGGGTGATGGTCACGAGCGACGCCAGCGCGCTGGCATCCGACGAGATCTTCACGCGGTTTCTCGTCGGCAGCGCCGACGCCTTTGTCGTCGAGGATGCCGATCACCTGCTGCGGCCCAGGGCGGACGGCAACGAACACCTGCACCGTTTCCTGACCGTCGCGGACGGCGTCGCGCACGCCAACGGGCGCAAAATCATCTTTTCCAGCAACCTGCCCAACATCGGGGACCTGGACGACGCGCTGATCCGGCCCGGGCGCTGTTTCGCGCGGGTGCGGTTGCGGGAACTCACGTTGGACGAGGCGGCGCGGCTGTGGCGCGAACTCGCCAGAGGCGGGGAGCGCGCCGCCGGAATTGCCGCCCGTGTCGGTGGCCGCCGCGCCCTTTCGCTGGCCGAGGTCTACCAAGCAGTGCAGGACGCCCGCCCACGCCCGGCTTCGGTCACACGGGCCTGACGCCAGACCGGAACTGCTACGCCGTCGATGCCGCTGCCGACGGATGTGCGCGTGGCGGGCTGCACACGGATGGTGGCCGCGGTTGTCGCTATACTTTGCCGCCTGCCATTCAAAATGGCAGCACACGCCGTTCTACCATCCTGGCAAGCCATGCACGAAGAAGCACTACGCTCCGTTCTGCTGATCAAGGCGATCGAGGAATCCGATCGGGCGGGGACGCTCGTGCCCGCGGCGGAGCGGCTGGCCGCGTCGCGGGAAGCCCGGCGCAGCGCCGGCGCGCCGGCGCCCGGCGGGGACAGGGAGCCAGCATCGGCGGCACTGCCCGGCGCAGCGCAGCGCCTGCTCGCGTTGCGCGCGGGCATCCTGGAACGGCAGGTCGTCGCGCGCCATCCGTTTGTCGGCACGGCGCTGGCCGCCGCCGCCGGGCCCGCGTGGGTCGGCCTGCTGCTGATCGTGGCCGGGTTGCTGGGCGGACTCCTGCTTTCAGCGCTCGACGGGACCCAGCGCATCAACATTCTCGCTCCAGGGCTGGTCCTGCTGGTGCTGTGGAACGTGGTGATCTACCTCATGGTCGCCGCCCGCTGGATCCGGTCCTGGACCGCGGGGCGCGCGCGCCGCCCGTGGCTGGCCGACCTGATCGCGCGCAACGGACTGACGCGCCTCGCGCGCCTGACGGTCAAGTCCGCCGCCTTTGACGGGCAGCTCGCCACGGCGCTGCGGCGCTTTGCGGTCGAGTGGCTGGAGGCGGCCAGACCGTTGCTGCTGGCCCGCGCCACGCGCGTCTTCCATCTCTGCGCTGCGGCGGCCGGCGCCGGCCTGATTGCCGGCCTGTACCTGCGCGGCATCGTCCTCGACTATCAGGCAGGGTGGGGCAGCACTTTCCTCGACCCGCCGCAGGTCCGGACGCTGCTGGCAGCGATGTACGGGCCGGCGTCGCTCGCGACCGGCATCGCGGTGCCCGACCCCACGCACATCCAGGCGATCCGCTGGCTGGATGGAACGGGCGGCGCCGGCGGCGCGCGCGCCGCCCTCTGGATCCATCTGCTGGCCGCAACGGCCGCCCTGTTCATCGTGCTGCCCCGGCTGCTGCTGGCGCTGCTGGGTTCGGTTTTCATCACGCGCTGGTCGCGCCGCGCGCCGCTGCCCCCGGCGCTGTCCGCGTACTATCGCGCGGCGTTCGGCGGCGTGGATGGCGCCATCGGCCGCGGAATCATCATGGTCGCGCCGTACGCGTACGAGCCCGCCGCCGCCGCGCTGGCGCGCCTGCGGGCGCTGCTGCCACCCGCGCTGGGGGAGACTCTGAGCGTCGATTCGCGGGCGACCGTGGCGTATGGCGGCGAAGACGCTTTCCTGGAGCATCTGGGCGAGCGCGGCGGCAGCATCGCCGATGTGATCGTCCTGCTGTTCAATCTCGCCGCCACGCCTGAAGAAGAGAATCATGGTGCGATCCTGGCCGGCCTGCGCCGCTGGCTCGAGGCGCAGCGTCGCCACGCCCAGCTCCTGGTGCTGGTCGACGAGGGACCGTACGCGGCGCGCATGACGGCGCAGGGTGGCCCCGGCGAACGGCTGGCCGCGCGGCGCGCGGCCTGGCGGAACTTCGTCGCCGCGCACGGCTTGCAGGCCTGCTTTGTCGACCTCGCCGCCGCCGCACCGCAGCCGGTACGCGGCGAGCCCGCGGACGGCGCCGTCATCGGGCAACTGCGCGGTGCGTTGTGGCAGCCGGCCGGGGCGTGAGCGTGCCGACTGATCCCGCCGTGACCGCAGCGCCGGTCCCCGGCCGCGACGTGAACGAGACGCCGGCCCCAGCCAGCGACGCGCAAGTGCCGCCGGCGCCCGCCGGCGACGCGGCGACGATCAACCTGACCCTCGCCTCGCATACCAACGTGGGCAAGACCACGTTGCTGCGTACGCTGCTGCGCCAGGACATCGGTGAAGTCGCGGATCGCCCGCACGTTACCGACGAGGCGGCGGACCACGTGCTGATCGCCACCGGCGCCGGCGACACGCTGCGCCTGTGGGACACGCCGGGCTTCGGCGACAGCGCGCGTCTGCTCAAGCGGCTGCGCATGAGCGACAACCCGCTCGGCTGGCTGGCCACGCAGGTGTGGGATCGCTTCACCGACCGGCCGTTCTTCAGCAGCCAGCAGGCCATACGCAACGTGCGCGAGGAAAGCGACGTCGTCCTCTACCTGGTCAACGCGGCCGAGGATCCGGCATCGGCCGGCTATGTCGAGCTGGAGTTGCAGATCCTCGGGTGGGTAGGCAAGCCGGTGCTGCTGCTGCTCAACCAGTTGGGCGCGCCGCGCGAACGCGAGGTGGAGGCGGCCGACGAGCGCGCATGGCGCCGCCACGTTGCACCGCATGCCATCGTGCGCGGCGTGCTCGGGCTGGACGCGTTCGCGCGCTGCTGGGTGCAGGAGGATCAGCTCCTCGGCGCCGTCAGCCCGCTGCTGCCGCCCGCCAGCCGGCATGCGTTCGGCCGCCTGCGCGCGGCGTGGCGGGAGAAGAACCTGGAAGTGTTCGCCACGGCGATGCGCGTGCTCGCCGTCCAGCTCGGGGCGGTGGCGGCCGACCGGGAGACGGTGGGCGTGCCCAGCCTCGGGCAGAAAACGGACCGCTGGCTGAAGTCGGTGCTCACTGAGCGCGCCAGCGCCGATCCCGACGCCGAGCGTGCGATGAACGCGCTGGCGAACCGGCTCGGTGGCGCGGTCCGGGAAACTACCGATCAGCTGATCGCCCTGCACGGGCTCTCCGGCCGCGCCGGGGAAGTCATCCTGGCCCGGGCCTCCGGACAGTTCGCAGTCGACAAGCCTGCCGATGCCGGCACGACCGGCGTGATCGGCGGCGTGGTGTCGGGCGTGCTGGGCGGACTCGCGGCGGATCTCGCGGTCGGCGGCCTCAGCTTCGGCGCCGGCGCGCTGATCGGCGGCATCCTCGGCGCGCTCGGCGCGGGCGGCGCGGCGAAGGCATACAACCTCGCGCGCGGCGCGGCCGACGGCAAGGCCGGGTGGTCGCTCGAGTTCCTGGCACAACGACCCGCTGTCGCGCTGTTGCGCTACCTGGCGGTCGCGCACTACGGCCGCGGTCGGGGCGACTGGGTCGAAGGCGAGTATCCGCCACACTGGCGGCAGGTGGTCGAAGATGTCGCGGGGCGCCATCGCGACGGGATCATTGCCGCGGTGCGCGCCGCCGAGCAGGGTGCCGGCGCCGGAGACATCGCCGCGCGGATGGAGCCTCTGCTGGCCGCGATGGCTAGCGAAACGCTGGTGCACCTTTATCCGGAAGCCGCGCCGATCTTCGATCCAACCCAAAGGGCTGCTCCATGAACGTCTTTGTCACCGGCGCCACGGGCTTCATCGGCGGCGCCGTATCCTGTGCGCTGCTGGCCGCCGGCCATGCGGTGCGCGGGCTGGTGCGCGCCGCGCACAAGGCGGACCGGCTCCGCGCCGCCGGCATCACGCCGGTGTCCGGCAGCCTCGACGACCGCGAACTGCTGATCGCGGAAGCGCGGCGCGCGGATGGCGTGATCCAGGCGGCCAGCAGCGACCACCGCGGGGCGATCGCGGCGCTGCTCGAGGGGCTGGACGGGTCGGGCAAGCCGCTGCTGCACACCAGCGGCAGCAGCGTGATCGGCGACGACGCCGGCGGGAACCGCCTCTCGACGCAAGTCTTCGACGAGGAGACGCCGTTGCGCGTGGAACCGGACAAGGCGGCTCGCCGCGCCATCGACCTGCTCGTGCTCGAAGCGGCGTCGCGCGGCGTGCGCTCTGTCGTGCTGTGCAACTCGATGATCTACGGCGCCAGTGCCGGCCTGCATGCCGAAAGCGTGCAGATTCCGCTGCTGGTGGCGCAGGCGCGGGAGACCGGAGTCGTCCGCCTCGTCGGCAGCGGCGTCAACCGCTGGTCCAACGTGCACATCGACGACGCGGTCGCGCTGTACCTGCTGGCGCTGGCGAAGGCGCCGGCGGGCGCGTTCTACTTCGTGGAGAACGGGGAGGCGTCGTACGCGGAAATCGGCGCGGCGATCGCGCGCCGGCTGTGGCTGGGGCCGGTGCAATCGTGGACGGTCGACGAAGCGGCGGCCGCCTGGGGCCGGCGCGCGGCACAGTACACGTTCGGGTCGAACAGCCGCGTGCGCGCCGTGCGCGCCCGCCGCGAACTCGGCTGGCAACCCCGTCACGATTCGGTAGTCGACTGGATCGAACGAGAGTTGCCGCTCGGCTAGCCCACGCTTGCCGGGATCCTGACCGGCCATCCGGACCCCGTGCCGACCAGTGCGGCGGCCTGGCCGCCGCGGCGTACGCCGCGATTACTGGCGGCGACGCAATCCGCGCAGCCCGAATCCCGCGAGCAGGAGCCCAAGCAGAATGAGGCCGTACTCGTTCAGCGTGGGTATGCTGTCGTAGCCCGGCTCGGTATCGATGGTCAGCGTATAGGGCCCTGTCGCCGAACCGAAACCGTCCGCCCGGAAGGTGAAGGTCCCGCTTTGCGGCGCCCGGGCAATGATCCGCGCACTGTCGAAAGCGTCGCAGTCCACGCCGGCCGGATCATCATCAAGTCCGAAGCCATCGTCGTTGTACATCACGGCGGCGGCCGTGTCGACGGCGGGATCAAACGGGAGAAAGACACTGAGCACCGGGTCGAGCGGCCGGCCTCCGCCCTGTACCTGATCGCAGACGAGTGTCGCCGTGATCAAGTCGCCGCGTCTCAGAAAGATAGGGAACGTATCGAACTGCGCGCCGGTCAGAATGTTTCCCGAATACTGATAGTGCGCGGCCTGGACCGGCAAGCTCGATGCGAGCCCGGCCAGCGTAGCGACAATGACCAGGATAAGCCTTTTCATTAATTTTCTCCCGAATTGAAATCGTTCGTCCCGACAAAGCCCACGCCCCAAGCCCGCGGATGCAGTCCAAAACCGCGTTTATGATAGCGGCATGGCTGGAGTACGGCAAGCGGAAAGAGCCATGAAAGACGCATGCCCGGGTACGGCGGGACGAAAAGAGGGGGGTCCGGCCATTGCACTCGCTGTTCGTGGCACTGCGCCGGTTGCGGAATGCGCCGCGTTTGTCGTCCTTGGCGTGCCTACACAGCAAGGCTGCGGGGGTGTTTTCCATAGTGCCGCGCACGCAACCGGTCACAAATCGATGGCGATCGGCAACTGGATGCGCCCACCATTTGCGCAAGAAAATCGCGCTTCCGGCACGTGTCCTGGTACCGTTGTGTTTATGCAACGGCCGCCGGGCATGCGAGCTGGCCGGCGGAAAACACCCGCGCTGCGCCGGCGGTCACAACATGTGCCCCGACGGCGGGGTCCATGTACGTTTGTTGGCAATCGCACAGACCCCCGGTAGAATTCCCCGCAACATGGTGCTCCGCCATGGCGCACTTCCACCTTGAAGCAATCCGTGCTGCACAAAACCAACCGTTCACTGGCCGTCGCCACCTACAATATCCACAAGGGCTTTTCGCACTTTAACCAGCGGATGGTCGTGCATCACCTGCGTGACCGGCTGCGCGTGCTCGGGGCGGACGTAGTGTTTCTGCAGGAGGTCGTCGGCCACAACGCGTTGCATGCGAAAAACCACGAGCACTGGCCCGCATCGCCGCAGCACGAGTTCCTGGCCGACCAGATGTGGACCGATTTCGCGTACGGCAAGAACGCCGTCTACAAGGAAGGCCATCACGGCAATGCGATCCTGTCGCGCTATCCCATCGTCCGCTGGGACAACGAGGACATTTCGACCAACCTGATCGAGCAGCGCGGGCTCCTGCACGCGGAGATGGCGGTACCCGGATGGGACGAGAACCTGCACTGTGTCTGCGTGCATCTGGGGCTGTTCGCCCGCGCGCGGCGGCGGCAGGTCGAGTCCGTGTGCGAGCGCATCGAGTCGCTGGTCCCGCATCGCGCGCCGCTGGTGCTGGCGGGCGATTTCAACGACTGGCGCGACAAGGCCAGCGACCCGCTGGCGCTGCTGGGCGTGCATGAAGTGTTCGAGACCCTGAACGGGCGCCTGGCGCGCACGTTTCCGGCGCGGCTGCCGATCCTGCGACTGGATCGCATCTACGTGCGGGGCTTCGAAGTCCGGAGCACCAAGATCCACCGCGGAATCGGCTGGGCCCGTCTTTCCGATCACGCAGCGCTGGCGGCCAATCTCGCGCTGACATGAGCGGGTACCGCCCCGGCAACTGCGTCACGTTGCTGCGCTGCGGGGCCGAGTACTTTCCCGCGCTCGAGGCGGCGATCGATGCCGCCGCGAGCGACGTCTATCTCGAGACATACATCTTCGCCGACGATGCGAGCGGGCGCCGGATCGCTGCCGCGTTGGTCCGCGCGGTGCGCCGCGGTCTCCGCGCGCGCGTGGTCGCCGACGGCTTCGGCTCGCGCTATTTCATGGGGCGGCTGCTGGACGACATCCGCGGCGAGGGCGTCGAAGTGGCGATCTACCGCCCCGAGCCGCGCTGGTTCAACTTCAGCCGCCACCGGCTGCGGCGCCTGCATCGGAAGCTGGCGGTGATCGACGCGGCCACGGCGTTCGTGGGCGGGATCAACATCCTCGACGACCTGAACGGGCTGGACAAGCCGCCGCCGCGCTTGGATTTCGCCGTGCGCGTCGAGGGCCCGCTACTCGCGGACATCGTCGCTGCGGCGGACCGCCTTTGGCTGCTGCTGCTCTGGTCCGGATTCCGGCGCCGGGAGCCGCGCGAGCGCCCGCTCGAGGCGTTGCCGGCGCCGCGCGCGGAACCGTGCGGCCCGTTCCTCGCGGCGTTCGAATGCCGCGACAATTTCCGCAACCGCCGCGACATCGAGCGGGGCTACCTGGACGCGATAGCGGAGGCGCGCGAAGACATCCTGATCGCCAATGCATACTTCTTCCCCGGCGGGGAATTCCGCGCCGCGCTGCTCGCCGCCGCGGCGCGCGGCGTCCGCGTGCGGCTGCTGCTGCAGGGCCGCGTCGAGTACTTCCTGGCGCATTACGCGCAGCGCGCGCTGTACGGGATGCTGCTCGCCGGCGGGATCGAGATCATCGAGTACCACGACAGCTTCCTGCACGCCAAGGTCGCGGTGATCGACCGGCAGTGGTCGACCGTGGGGTCGTCGAACATCGATCCGTTCAGCCTGCTGCTGGCGCGCGAGGCGAACGTGTTCGTGCGCGACGCGGGTTTCGCGCAGCACCTGCGCGAGAGCCTCGAGCAGGCGGTCGCCAACGGCTCCAGGCAGGTGGAGAGCGTGCGCTGGAGCAGGCGTTCGCTGCTCGACCGCGCGCTGACCCTGATCGCGTACAGCGTCGCGCGCCGGCTGCTCGGGCTCATCGGCCACTCCGACATCTGAACGGCGGGCGGGGGAACGATTAGAATCACCGGATGCGCCTGCTTACCGCTTTCGCCATGACTGCGCGCCGCCCGGCGGCGCCCGCCGCCGCCGCTGTCCTTCTCGCCCTCGCCCTCGGCGCCGCGGCATCCGCGCTGCCACCGCCGCCGCCGGCTGGCGAGGTCGTCCACGACACCTTCTTCGGCACCGCCGTTGCCGACCCCTGGCGGCATCTGGAGCGGAGCACGGATCCGGGCGTCGCCGCGTGGATGCAGGAATCTTCGCAGCGCACGCGCGCACGGCTCGATGCGTTGCCGGGGCGCGCGGAATTGCTGCGCCGGATTGGCGAGATCGAGAGCGCCGCGCCGGAGCGCGTGTTTTCCGTCGAGCGGCTGCCGGGGGAACGCTACTTCTACATCAAGCGCACTCCGGCCGACAATGGCGTGCGCGTCTATCGGTGGGACGTGCGCCGCGGACAGGAGCGCATGGTGATCGACCTCGATCCCTGGGTCGTCGAGACCGGTCGCTCGCACGCGTTCAGCTTCTTCTCCGTGTCGCCGCATGGGCGCCATCTCGCGTACGGGCTGACCGAAGGCGGGTCCGAGGCGGCGACCATGCGCGTGATGGATGCCGCCACGCGCGCGGACCTGATCGCGCCAATCGACCGCGTCGACCTCGACAGCGGCGAGAGCGGCGACACCGGCATCGGCTGGCTGCCGGACGAGAGTGGCTTCTTTTTCAATCGCCTGGCGCCCGGCAGCGAGCAGCGGCCGGCGGCCGAGCGGTATCAGTGGAGCCAGGTGTTCCTGCGGCGGATCGGCGATCCGGACAGCGCGCGCGTGCCCGTCTTCGGCGGGCCGACGATGCCCGGCGTGCGCATGGAAGCCTCGGACGTGCCGGTGGCGTTCGTGCCGTCGCTGGAGTCGCTGGCGCTGGGGCTGGTCGTCCACGGCACGCAGCGCGAATTCTCGCTCTACAGCACCAGGCTGGCCGACGTGGTGGCCGGGCGGGCTGTATGGCGGCGGGTCTTCGGCCCCGGCGACAAGGTCACCGGCATGTCGCTGCGCAGGGAACAGCTGTTCCTGCTCACGCACGCCGACGCCCCCCGCTTCAAGGTGACGAAGACGTCGTTGACCAGGCCGGACGTGGCCGGCGCCATCACCGTGTACGCACCGGAGCGCGGCATCCTCGCCACGATCGCCTCGGCCAGCGACGCGCTGTACCTGAAGGTGCGCGAGGGGACGGCCAGCCGGCTGTTGCGAATCGCGCACGTGCCCGGCGCGAAAGTGGAGGAGGTCGCGCTGCCCGGCCCCGGCGGTTTCGAGATGATCAACCCCGATGGCCGGATTGCGGGCGTGCTGATCCGCTTCGAGGGCTGGAATCGCGCCTTCCAGTACTTTCGCTACGATCCGCGCCGCGGCAAGTGGATCAACGACGGGCTGCAGCCGCGCGGTCCCTACGATACGCCCGAGGATATCGAGGTCGTGGAAACGCAGGTCCGCAGCCACGACGGCGTGCTGGTGCCGCTATCGATCGTGCAGCGCAAGGGGTTGGCGATGGACGGCGGCAATCCGGTGCTGCTCCAGGGTTACGGCGCGTACGCAGCCACCGACGAGCCGGCGTTCGATCCGGCGCAGCTCGCGTGGCTGCGGCACGGGGGCATCAACGCGATCTGCCACGTGCGCGGGGGCGGCGTCCATGGCCGCGAATGGTATGAAGCCGGGCGCGGCGCCACCAAGCCCAACACCTGGAAGGACGGCATCGCGTGCGCCGAACACCTGATCGCCGCCGGCTACACACGGCCCGAGCGGCTCGCGATCTACGGCGGCAGCGCCGGCGGCATCTTCGCCGGGCGCGCGATCACCGAGCGGCCGGACCTTTTCGCCGCCGCAGTGATCCAGGTGGGCGCGCTCGACATGGTGCGCTCGGAGACGACCGCGACGGGATCGCAGAACACGGCCGAGTTCGGCACGGTGAAGGACGAAAGCGGTTTTCGCGCGCTGCTGGCGATGAGCGCCTACCATCATGTCGAGGATGGCAGGAAGTACCCGGCGGTCCTGTTCATCCACGGCGTCAACGACGCGCGCGTCGACGTCTGGCATTCGCTGAAGATGGCGGCGCGGCTGCAGGCCGCCGGCGCAGGACTGGCCGGCGCCCGCCCGGCGCTGCTCCGTCTGGACTACGACGCCGGCCACGGCGCCGGCAGCACCCGCGAGCAGCACTGGCAGGAACTCGCCGACATGTGGTCGTTCATTCTCTGGCAGACCGGCGACCCGGGATTCCAGCCGTAAAACGGGTCGCGTATCCGTAGGATGGGTGGAGCGAAGCGATACCCATCAATGATTGGCGGAGCGAAGCGATACCCATCAACGATGGACCGGGCGCTGCCACACCCGGCGCAGTCGCCAGGACGAGACCGCCCGTGCCGCGGTACCGCCTGGCTACGTTCCATGCTATGGACAGCTGACCGAATAGTTCCATGCGGTGCCGCTGCCGCCCATGCAGTTCGGTATCACCTGCACTGAAATCTGCGTCGACGCGCCGTTGTAGGAGATCGACTGCGTGCCCGAGGCGCCCACGCATCCGGTGTCGAACACCGTCGCGTTCTGGTAGCGGACGATGATCCGGTCTTCCTGCGAATACGTCTCGTACGTGAACAGGAAGGTGCCCGCGGTCTTGCCCAGTTCTATGGTCCGCGTGTCCGGCGTGTCGCCGCCCGCGTTCTGCGTGGCGCTGCATTGCGCGATGACCTCGAAGTTCACGCCGTTGCTTCGCTCGGCGTTGACTTCGACGACGACGTCGCCGGTCGAGGCGTTCTGCGGCACGGTGGCGACCGCCTGGGTGTCGCTGTTGAAGGTCACCGTCGTCGCCTTGAGTCCGTTGAAGTAGACGGCGCGCGTGTCCGTCGCGGTGCCGAACCCGGTGCCGGTGATGGTGACCTGCGTGCCGACCGGGCCCTTGACCGGGGCAATCGAATCGATCGCGAGTCCGGCGCAGCTGATTTCGAAATCGAATGACCCGGTGTTCGCCGGATCCAGATTCGCCACGAGCAGCACGACCTGGTCGCCGGCCTGGCTGCCGAACAGCGTGAACTTGTTGATCGCCGCGAGATTGGCGGCGGCGTTGTTCCGGAACGTGAAGCCGTTCCATAGCGCGCCGATGGAGCTGGACGTGGGCGTGATCTTGACGACCAGCGTCCGGTTGGCGACGCCGGCGGGCAGGGTGCCGACAGGCTTGAGCACGAGGGCGCGGGCGGAGAACGGATCGATGCCCGGATAGTTGAAACTGAGCTTCTGCGCGGCGCAGGTGCCGAGGTTGACGTCCTGTTTGAAGACGCCGCCGCCGAACAGGGTTTCCGCGAACCCGCTCACCACCTCTCCCGGGCGCCCGAACTGGCTCGCCGCATTGTGCGTCAGCGCCCGCTGCTTCAGGAAGTCGAGGTAGATGGCCTGCAGCGATTGGGCAAACGCCGCGGTGAAATAAGTATGCATCGCGGCGTACATCACCGACGCGGCAGGGTTGTTGACACCCACCGCGATGGCGCCGTCGAGTTGCGCGTACAAGCCGGACATGTAGTTGAGGCTGCCGGCGTTGTATTGCCTGGCGACGTAGGCGAAAAAGTCCTCATTGCCGTAGGCTTGCGGGAGGCCGGGCGCCATCAGGCTCAGGTTCAGCGCCTCGGTCTCGCTCCGGACTTTCAGCGCTTCGGCATTGTCGATGGTCTTCCCGTATACCGTCGCGGCGCCCTCGACGACGCCCCACGTGGTTCCGCCCACCAGCTCGTAGCCCATCTGTACCGCGTGGTGCATTTCGTGCGAAACACTGGCAAGCACGGAGCCCAGGTCCGTGTTGGCGCTGTCGTCCACCCTGGAATTGCTCACGTAGAGCCGCCCGAAGTGATTGCGCCCTACACTGATGGCCTCACCCGGGTCGTTGGGCTGGTAGAAGCTGCCCTCGGTCGTCATGTGGATGTTGTAACGCAAGACCGCGCCGCCGCAGGTCCTGGCGGTGACCAGGTTGGGCCCGATATGGCCGTGGTTCTCGTAGATCGTCTGCGACCTCCTGGCGTTGGCGCCGACCTTGTCGAGGATGACGCTGCGGATCTGCGCGGGCGTCGGGTTGCCGGCGATGCCGAGCACGCCTTTCACCGCGGCGATCAGGTCGGGGCTGGCCTGGTTGTAGACGATGCACCACGACTGCGCGGGCCACGTGGTCTTGACCACTTTCAGGTTCGAGGGTTCGTCGAAATCGATCCCGTTCACGGCCGCCTGATCCGAAGTGACCGCATCCATGTTCGGGTTGTGGATCACGACCGCCGTGAATTGCCGGGGCAGCCCGCGCGTTTCGATCGTCATCATCCCGCTCGAACCTGCCGTCGTGATGTCGCCGGTGATGTCGAGTTGCGAGCCATCCTGCGGGTCGTAGACGCGCGTGAACGTCTTGACCGGATTGCCCTGGTCCGCCGCGGGAATCGCCGCCGCGTTGAACGGCATGCTCACCGTCACCGCGCCCGCGGTGGTCGAGGTGAAGCCGCTGTCGCCGGTGAGGTTGAAGTCGTAGCCGCTCGCGCCCTGCGTCACATTGGTGTCGCCCACCGGCGGATTGACCAGGCCCGGCGGCACCCGCGGCGACGGCGTCGTGCTCGGCTGCGTGGCATTGACATAGCCGGGAAGCTGGCCGGGGGCGACCGTGAAGCCGGCGCCGCTGGAGTCCTTGAAGGTGCCGCCGGTCACCGGCGCCGGCGAGCGGACACTGGTCGTGCACATCACGATGCCTTCCATCGTCCAGCCCTGGTCGCCCATGGCGAGAAAGGTCGCCTTGTTGGTGATGAAGCGATGGTTGGCGTCGTTGAATGTGTGGCGATTGTTGTAGGCGCGGTAGATCGGCTGCGTGCCCGCCGGGCAGTTGCCGAACTGCGGTTGCTGGATGTGATACGCGATGCCCTCGTAGAGCCAGCCCGGATCGGTCTTCACGATCGTGCACTCGCCGGCGTCAGCCGTGTAGAAGTGCGAGTTTGGCCCCACGCCCGGGGTGCCGTAGAAGCGGCATACCGGATTGGTGGCGGCCTTGAGCGGCGCCTGCTGGTTGAACTGGGCCGCCTGCGCGCTGCCGTAGACGTCGTACGAGTAGCCGGTGCGCACCCAGCCCGCGCCCGCCGAGCCGTTCTCGATCGCCGTGGCTTCGGCCGGCTCGGCGGTCACGAAGTAGTGGTTCAGCGTGGTGTTGTAGAACTCGAACGTCTGCTTGCCCGTCGGCGGGGGCGGCGGCGGCGCGTTCAGCGTCAGCGTGAGCGTGTAGGCGCCGGTCTGCACCGACACCGCCGAGGACGCGACGATGAAGTGCTTGCCCGTCTGGGTCAGGGTCAGGAAGCCGCTGGTGGCCGGTATGCGCGAGTTGAGCCCTCCGCCGCCGTCATCGTTGTAGAGGTTGGTGTCGTCCGGGAAGATCAGCAACAGGTCCGGGTCGATGACCGTCGAGTTGTTCGTGATCAGGATCTGCTGTCCGCTGGTGCCGGAGAATTCGTAGAAGTCGTAGTAGTAGTCGTTGCCGTTGGCGTTGTGATCGACGCAGTCGTCGGTGGCCAGGACCCCGTTCCTGGTTTCGCCGTAGTTGATCGTCTGCGTATTGCAGACGGCAAGCGCGATACTGGAAACACAGAGCAGGGAGAGGAAGAGAAGGACGGAGCGAATGCGTTCATGCATGATGGACCCTCGATCGGCAAAACGAGCGCTGGGCGATCCCCGGCCCGCGCCTTGTTGTTCGGGGGCGTCGCGCAGTGCCGGGGTTCTCGTGGAAGAATACTACCCATTTGCCGGCCAGATCAATCGCCCGGGAGCGCGTGGCGCCCCCGGGCGAGGTTTGGCCGGCGGCAAAGCCGTGCCCGCCTGCCCGCCTACGGACAGCTGACCGAGTAATTCCAGGCGGTGCCGCTGCCGCCCTGGCAGTTCGGTATCACCTGCACCGAAATCTGCGTCGACGTGCCGCTGTAGGGCAGCGACTGCGACCCATTGGCGCCCACGCATCCGGTGTCGAACAGCGTCGCGCCCTGGTAGCGGACGATGATCCGGTCCTGCTGCGAGTATGTCTCGTAGGTGAACACGAATGTGCCAGCCGGCTTGCCGAGTTCTATGGTCCGCGTATCCGGCGTGTCGCCGCCCGCATTCTGCGTGGCGCTGCACTGCGCGATGACCTCGAAGTTCACGCCGTTGCTCTTCTCGCCGTTGACCTCGACGACCACGTCGCCGGTCGAGGCATTCTGCGGGACGCGGGCAACGGCCAGGATATCGCTGCTCCACGTGACCGTCGTAGCCTTCACGCCGTTGAAAGTCACCGAACGCGTGTCCGCGGCGGTGCCGAAGCCGGAACCGTTGATGGTGACGGAGAGGTCGACCGGCCCCTTCACCGGCGAGATCGAATCGATGGTCACCCCGGCGCAGCTGATTTCGAACACGAACCTGCCGGCGGCCCCTGGATCGAGATGCGACACGAGGATCACGACCTGATCGCCGGCCTGCTGCCCGAACAACGTGAACTTGTTCGTCTCCGTCAGCGCGGCCGCGGCGCCGGCCCGGTACGTGAAGCCGTTCCACAGCCCGCCGAGGGCGCCCGAATCCGGCGTGATCTTGAATACCAGCGTCGGATTGCTCTTGCCGGCGGGCAGCACGCCGGTCGGATTGATCACGATTGCGGAGGTGGAGTAGGACCCGCGCCCGCTCCACTGCAGCGTAACCTTGTTGCTGGAGCAGGTCGCCAGGTTGACGGCTTGCGTGTACACGCCGTCCGGAGTGAAGAGGTTGTCCGCGAATCCGGCGGCGATCTCGCCCGGGCGTCCGAACTGGCTGGACGCATTGTGCGTGAGCGCGCGCTGCTTGACGAAGTCGAGGTAGACGGCCGCCAGCGGCTGGCCGAACTTCGCGTTGAAGTACGTGTTCATCGCGGCGTACATCGTCGCCACGGCCGGATTGTAGACGCCCGCCCCGATCGCCGCGCGCATCTGCGCGTACAGCCCCGACAGGTAGTTCAGGCTGCCTCCGTTGTACTGCTTCCCGACGTAGGCGAAGAAGTCTTCGTTGTTGTACGCATTATCGTCCGCCGGCGACATCAGGCTCTGGTCCAGCATTTCGATCTCATCGCGGACAGTGATCACCTGGCCGTTGTCGACGGTTTTGCCGTAGACGGTCGCCGCGCCTTCCTTGTAGCCCTTGGGCGTGTAGCCGAGCAATTGATAGCTGGTCTGTATCGCGTGCTGCATTTCGTGGGAAATGCTGGCCAGCACCGAGCCGAGGGCGGTGCTCACGCTGTCGTCGATGCGGTCGTTGCTGATGTAGAGCCTGCCGTAGTGATTCAACCCGGAGCTGACCACTTCGTTCGGATCGTTCGAGCGGAAGAAGCTGCCGCCGTCGACCATGTGCAGGTTGTAGCGGGCGGTGTTGTCGCGGCACGCGGTCCTGCCGATGTACAGATTCGGGCCGATCAGCTCGTCCGTCTGGTAGATCGCCTGCGACGTTCGCGCCCCGCCGGCGACCTTGCCGACCACGGTGGCCCGGATCAGCGCGGCGCCGGGATTGCCCGGCAGGCCGTGGAGATTGCGCACGGCCGCGATGAGATTCGGATTCGCCCGGTTGTAGATGACGCACCACGCCTGCGCCGGCCACGTCGTGTCGGCGAGCTTCGCCTGGTCCGGCGCGGCCGGCAACGCGGCCTCCTCCGAGGTGACCGAGTCCATGTTCGGGTTGTAAATGACCGCCGCGGTGAACTGCATCGGCAGCCCGCGCGTCTCCACGGTCAGCATCCCGTTCGCGCCGTTGATGGCGATGTCGCCGGTGAGGTCGGCCTGCGAATTGTCCTGCGGGTTGAATATGCGCGTAAACGTCTTCACGGGGTCGCCCTGGTCCGCGGGAGGAATCGCCGCGGCGTCGAACGGCATACTCAGGGTCACGGCGCCGGCCGTCGTCGTGGCGAAGCCGCTGTCGCCAGTGAGGTTGACGTCGTACGCGGGCGCGCCGCGCGTGACGTTGACGTCGCCCTGCGCCGGATCGATCATGCCCGGGGGCACGCGCGGCGACGGCGTCGTGGTGGGCTGCGTCGCGTTGACGTACGGCGGCAGTTCACCCGGGGTGATCGTGATGCCCGCGCCGCTCGGGTCCTTGAACGTGCCGCCGGTCACCGGCGTCGGCGCCCTGACGCCGGTGGTGCACATCACGATGCCTTCCATCGTCCAGCCGCGTTCCCCCATCTGCAGGAATGTCGCAGGGTTGGTGATGAAGCGGTGGTTGGAGTCGTTGTACTGGAAGCGATTGTTGTACACCCGGTAGATCGGCTGCGTCCCGGCGGGGCAGGTTCCGAATGCGGGCGGCTGGATGTAGTACGCGATGCCTTCGTAGCGCCAGCCCGGATCCGTCTTCACCGCCGTGCACTCGGCGGCGTCGACCGTGTAGAAGTGCGAGTTCGGACCCGGGAAGGGGGCATAGAAGCGGCACACGGGATTGGCAGCCGTGGCCTTGAACTGCGCGGCCTGCTGGTTGGCGGCGACGTCGTACGAGAAGCCGGTGCGCACCCAGCCGGCGCCCGCCGCGCCGTTGTCGATCGCGGTGGCTTCGGCCTGCTCCGCGGTGATGAAGTAGTGCTTGAGATCGATGTTGTAGAACTCGATCGTCGGCTTGCTCGATGGCGGCGGCGGCGGCGCGTTCAGCGTCAGCACCAGCGTGTAGGCGCCCGTCTGCAGCGGCACCGCCGACGAGGCGATGATGTGATGGGTGCCGGTCTGCGTCAGCGTCAGGAAGCCGCTGGCCGGAATCCTGGCATTGAGTCCGCCGCCGCCGTCGTCATCGTACCGGGTCGTGCCGTCCGGATTGATCAGCAACAGGTCCGGATCGATGACCGGGGAGGAGTTCGCGATCGCGATTTGCTGTCCGCTGCTGGCGCTGAACTCGTAATAGTCGTAGTAGTACTGGTGGCCGTTGATGTTGTTGTCGATGCAGTCGTCAGTGGCCAGGGTCGCGTTCCGGGTCTCGCCGAAAGCGATCGCCTGAATGTTGCAGACAGCCAGCGCGGTGCATGGCATGCCCAGCAGCGATAACGACAGCAAGGCTGCGCGGAGTAGGTTTTTCATGATGAGCTCTCGGCCTGGTGAACGGACGAATGGGAACTGCCGCGCGGCGGGCCGCCGTACCGGACTTGCCGCAGCGTGGTTGGGGTCGTCGGGACAGGAAGGAGCCCGGCCTGCCCTGGGGCAGGTATGCGAACCGGGCTTGGCGCCGTGCGTTGGACTGTGCGTTCCATGACTCTTGCCTGCGCGCAACGACCAGAACCCGCCGTCGAGCCCGCGCTGCGCCAGCAACGTGGCAATTCACGACGCCACGCTGTTTGTGCATTGAGCATACGGCGCGGGGGAACGCGGAGGCAACGGGCGAGGTGCGCGCCGTTGCGTCAAATGAAGTTCGGACGCGATAGTCCGCGCCGGGACCGCGCCGGCGGGACGCCGCAACGCGGCGCGGGCGCCACGTGCCGCAGTTCATCCATCACCGCGGGGTTGCGATGTCTCGCTGTCGTCGATTGGCGACAATGGTCGCCCGCACACGCAGCGGCCAGCGACTATAATCGTCGCTCCACGACTTGCTGCCGTTGTCGCGACCGCTACAGTGCCAACTCACCGCGGTTCGCCCGCAAGGAGATTTCGTTGCCGAGTATCCGCCGCCGCTTTTCCGTCCTGCTTTTGCAGGCCCTGATTTGCTGCATGGCCGTGCCCGCCGTGCACGCGCAGAAGGCGCTCGCCGCGACCGAAGCCCTCGACATCGACGCCAACAACGCGACCGACGCGCTGACCGACGGCCTGCTGGTGATTCGCTATCTGTTCGGCCTGCGCCTGCCGGCACTGGTCCAGGGCGCCGTGGGGCCCGGTCCCGGGCGCACGAACCAGCAGATCGAGGACTACCTGGCCGCTTCCTCCAGCGTCGCCACGCCGGTGCTCGACATCGACGACAACGGCGCGCGCGACGCGCTCACCGATGGCCTGCTGGTCCTCCGCTACCTGTTCGGCATGCGCGGCGCGCCGCTGATCGCCGGCGCGGTCGGTGGCGGCGCGCAGCGCGACACCATCATGGAAATCGAAGGGTATCTGGCGACACTAACTGCGGCCACGCCGCAAGCGCCGGCGGGATGCACGGTCGTCGCCTCGCCGCCCGCGACGTTGGCCGCGCCGGTCACGCCGGGGACCCCGGTGCAGCTGACCGCAAGCTGCGCGGCCGGGCAGCAGCCGATCACGTACACGTGGGATGGCGGCGCGTTCACGGGCAGCGTGCGCACCGTGGCGCCGATGACGACCACCACGTATTCGATGGTCGCCTCGAACGGGGCGGGGGCGGCGGCGGCGGTCAATATCACCGTGCACGTGTCGGCGCCGACGAGTTATTGCCAGCCGGGGGACCAACTCATCGACCAGCCTTGGCCGGTGTCGGGGCAGGCGAAGCCAGGTACGAACGGATTCACGAACCAGGTTTATTCGTTCCGGCTGACGGTGCCGTACACGTTCAACCCGCCGCTGAATATCAACCACCTCGGCCAGATCCGCATTACGGAGACCCCCGGCGCCACGGTAACCGCGCGGGAATACACTGTTTCCACCGCCGCTTGCGACTTCCATGCGCCGCCCGGAGGGTACTTGCGCGACAATTTCGACGAAGGCAACACTGCACCCGGCTTCGATTTCACCGTCAACAATCCGAACTTCCAGGCAGTAGGCGCGCAGATCAACTTTCAATCCGGCGACGTGATCTATATCAGCATCCGCAACTTCAACTACAACGGCGGCTCGCCGATTCCGACGTGCCCGATCAACGTTGCGTCCTGCGATGCGCTGATTGAATTCGCGATGCCAAACCGGTACTGACGCGCGTCGCGGCGTTCGACCCATCCTACGGGGTCGCGCCACCATCGGTGGGTATCGCTGCGCTCCACCCATCCTACGGGTTTACGGGGTCGTTGCGGTCGCGGGTTGCGGGGATGGCGCCCCATCGGCGGGAACCGTGCCCAGCGTCTGCCAGGCAACGCCCTTGGCGACGATGCCTTCGAACGAGCGCAGCCGCGCCTGCGGCGTCTCGAGCGGACCGGCGCCGAGCGCCGGCCCGCCATCGCGGAAACGCCTGGCCGCCTCGACCATGACCCGCCGGAACTCGACGATGGCGACGTCCGAGGCGCCCAGCCGGTCGCGGCTGCGGTCGGTGATCGGCCCCATCGTTTCCCACATCGAGATGTCCTGGTTCGGAATGCCGCGGATGCCGGTGAAGCTGCCCAGCCGCATCGCCTGCCGGTCCTGCAGATAGTTGTTCGCCGGCGTGCGCGTGTTGCGCCAGCCGGCATCGAGATCGATGCCGGGCTGCGCGGCGCAGAACTTGCGCCACGCTTCGGTTTCTATGCCGGGCTTGTCGTCGTCGTTCCACGCGATGAAGTGGAACATGGTGTGCGTGTCGTCGATCGGGACGTTGACGTTGGCGAGGTTGTACAGGTTGTTCGGCGGGATCAGCACCGTCGCGGGTGCCACGAACACCGAGATGCGCACGTAGTCATGCGTCGCCGCGTTCTGGATCGGCCGGCGGACGGCCGCGTACTTGAATCCGTACTCGGTCTGTTGCGGCAGCATCCGCGGCGCCTTGTCGGTCGAGGGCCGCAGCCAGTGCTGCGCGGTCGCCTTGGCGCCGTCGACGCGCGCCGGCGGCATCTCGGTCGAATGCAGCGTCGAGCTGTGCGCCGAGTCGATCGCGCCCTCGAGAATCTGCGCCCAGTTGCAGTCGACGGCGATCTTGACGATGCTGACCCGGGTCGCGGGGGAGGGCGCCCACGGCGGCGGCGCGAACGCCGGCATCTCTGCCTTGGGGCCCATGTACACCCAGACGAAGCCGCCATGCTCGTGCGTCGGATACGCGGTGTGCCGGACCTTCTGCGCGGCGCAGGCGGCCGCCGGCTCCGAGGGCATCTCGACCACGTTGCCCTCCACGTCGATCTTCCAGCCGTGATACAGGCAGCGCAGCCCGCAGTCCTCGTTGCGGCCGAACACCAGCGACGCGCGCCGGTGCGGGCAGTAGCGGTCCATCACGCCGACGCGGCCGTCGGAATCGCGGAACGCCACCAAATCCTCGCCCAGCAGGCGGATGGCCACCGGGGTTCCATCCGGGTCCGGCAACTCCTCGATCAGGCATGCGGGCAACCAGTGCCGGCGCATCAACTGCCCCATCGGCGCCTCGCCCTCGACGCGGCACAGCAGCTGGTTCTCTTCGCGGGTCAGCATCGCGGTTCCTCGAAAAATGGGGACAGACCACGGTTATCCATATTGGAAATGGGGTCAGTCCGCCTATTCCGTTTGTTGACAATTATTCTTACATCTCTAAGAATGCGGATGATAGCGCGACGCCGGTCCTTGTCAATTCCGTGCCGCCTTCCCCGCGACCGCCCTTGACCACCGAACCCATCCTGCACCCACTGCTCGTGTCCGCGGCGCGGCGGATCGCGCGCGACATCCAAACGTTCGAGTTGCGCGATCCGCATGGCGCGGAACTACCCGCGTTCACCGCCGGCGCGCATCTGTCGGTGCGGGTGCCCTCCGGAGATCTGCGCAAGTATTCGCTGTGCAACGATCCGGCCGAGCGCGACCGCTACGTGTTCGCGGTCAAGCGCGACCTGGAGGGTCGCGGCGGCTCGGTCAGCCTGGTCGACGGCGTGAACGCGGGCGACACGCTGCCGGCGAGCGAACCGCACAACGACTTCGCACTCAATCCGCGCGCGACGAACTTCCTGTTCATCGCCGGCGGCATCGGGATCACGCCGATACTGTCCATGGTGCGCCACCTGCAGTCGTCCGGCGCCGGGCGCTTCAAGCTCTACTACCTGACGCGCGATCCGGAGAGCACCGCGTTCCTGGACGAACTGGCGGCGCCGGAGCTTCACGGCAAGGTGCGCGTTCACCACGACCGCGGCGATCCCGCCAACGCGTTCGATCTGTGGCCCGTCCTCGAGCGGCCCACCGGCGCGCACGTCTATTGCTGCGGCCCGCGGGCGCTGATGGATGGCGTGCGCGACATGAGCGGCCATTGGCCCGGCGGGTCCGTCCATTTCGAGAGCTTCGGCGCCAGTCCGGAACTGAACCGGCAAAACCGGCCGTTCACCGTCAGACTGGCAAAGAGCGGCCTGACCCTGACGGTGGCGGCCGCGTCGACGATCCTGGAAGCCATCCGCGCGGCCGGTGTGCACGTCCCGAGTTCGTGCGAGTCCGGTACGTGCGGCTCGTGCAAGTCCGTGCTCGTCGCGGGCGAGGCCGAGCATCGCGACTTCGTCCTCGCCGACGATGAGCGCGGCAGCCGGATCATGGTCTGCTGCTCGCGCGCCGCGTCGCCCGAACTCGTGCTGGACCTCTGAGTCCGAACCATGCCACGGCCGGACGAACTGCAGTCCATACTCAAGCACTGGCGCGAGGCGGTGCCGGAAGACCGGCTCGCCCACCTGATCCGCGACGCGGCACGAGCACAGGCGCGCGCGTTGCAGATGCGCCTGCTCGAGCATGCGGTCTCGTTCGGCCACTGGAGTTTCCTGCGCATCCTTTGGGAGGCGAACGGCCTGACCCAGAGCGAGTTGAGTGCGCGGGCCGGCGTGATGGAGCCGACGACTTACGCGGCGGTGACCGCGATGGAACGGCTGGGGCTGGTGCGCAGAAGGCAGCTGTCGGGCAACCGCAAGAACGTCCACGTCTATCTCACGCCCAAGGGGCGGGCGCTGCGGAGCAAGCTCATTCCGCTCGCGGAGGAAGTCAACCGGATCAGCGTCGGGGGCGTCAGTGCGGCGGATGTCGCGACGACGCGACGGGTGCTGCTGGCGATGCTGGACAATCTCGCCGGCGACGGCGCGGCGCCCGCCAACTCCGTTCGGCGCGTGCCTTCGACCCGCGAGCTTTCGCGCCTGCCGGCCAGGGCGCAGCAGCGGGCGCGCAAGTCAGCGCCGGCTTGAAGCCACTGCCAGCGCCCGCCGCCCCGCCACAAGCGGAATCACAACTTTGACCCCGAATCGGAATGCCAATTCCAAACCCGAACAAAACCTGCTCGCTGATCCTGACGATCCACAACAAGGACTTCCTCGTTCCGACGAGCCTGGAGAAGATCAGGAAGCACACCCGCGGCAGTTACGAGCTGATCGTCGTCCTCGATGGCTGCTCGGACAACAGCGAGAACTTCGTGCTGGAGTTCAGGCGCAACAACCCGGCGCTGTCGATCAAGGTGGAGTACGCCGGCGACGTGTTCGAAACCCGGGCCAACAACATTGGGCTGAAGAGGGCGGAAGGCGATTTCGTCATCATCATCCAGGACGACATGATCGTCAACGAGGACGACTGGAACGGCAGGCTCATCCGGCCGTTCGCGGCGTTCGATGACGTGTTCGCCGTCTCCGCCAATTGCGCCCACAACTGGGTGTTCAACCCGGAGAGCAGGCATCTGCACATGAAGGAGAACCTGCGGGACTGCTGGTCCGACATCATCGATCATGTCGACCATGCGGGGAAGCACTGGGGCCTGGCCAGGGACATGTTTGCCGTCAGGCAGTGCGCCAACCGGGGTCCGCTGGCGATCGATCATGCGGACCTGGTCACGATGGACTACTTCGACGAAGTATTCGCCCCGCTGTGCATGGATGACCACGACTTGTGTTTCCGGGCGAAGAAGAAACTGGGCAAGGTCGTCGGTTGCCACTGGATCGACTTCATCTGCGATTTTTCGTGGGGCGGCACGCATGGGCCGAACGGGCACAAGGACTGGTTCTACGAAGCCAATCACAAGAACACCAGAATCGTGTGGGAGCGGCACGCCGATGTCATCCCGTCGACGCGGATCATCGACGACCGCAAGCTTTGAACGGCGGCAGGCCGGATGACCGTGCCGTCTTCGCCAAAAAAAACCCCGAAGCCCCCGGATCTTGACTTGCCGGCCCCGTCCTCAAGTGGCCGCGCAATTCCTGCCCATCGCCCCCGCATCCACCATCCACGCGGCCCGCAGTCGTTTTGTCCAGCAGGTTATCCACCGATTCTGTGGACAACCCCGGATGTGATGCCGCGCCGCACAACGTCGCGGCAACCATCGGCAGTCGATGCCTCAGTACTCGGCGGGTTGGTTATTGTTCGGCCGGTACGCCGGCGCCGTCGGCGGCGGCGGCTCCCAGACGATGTCGACGTTCTCCGGCGCCAGCCAGTCGCGCAGCCCGCTGAGCAAGTGCTCGTCGAGCGTAACCTTCCACGCCAGTCCTAGTTCGAGCTTCGCCGCGCGCGCACTGGTTCCGGTAATCGACGGTCACCGCGGTATTGCCGTTGACGTAGGGCTTGAGTATCGCCAGCAGGCGCTGCGCGTCGCTGCCGCCGTTGCAGGACAGCCGCAGTTCCTTCGCGAACTTCGCGCGCGCCGTGGCCAGGTCGAGCAGCTGGTCGGCGACCACGCGCAGCCCGCCGGTGTAGCCGTCTTCGCTCACCTTGCCCTCGACGATCAGCACCTGGTCTTCCTTGAGCTTGAGCCGGTGCGCTTCGAACAGCTCGCTGAACACCGACACCTCGACCTGCGCGGTGCCGTCGTCCAGCGTGACGACCCCCATCTTGCCGCGGCGCGTGATCTGGGTGCGCACCTGCGTGACCAGGCCGGCGAGCAGCACGCTCTCGCGCCGCGCGGCGATCCTGGCCAGCGGCAGCTTGATCAGTCCGTCGAGTTCATGCCGGTACGAGGCAAACGGGTGGCCGGAGAAGAAAAAGCCCAGCGCGGTCTTTTCCTGGCGCAGCCGGTCGAGGTCGGGCCATGGCTTGGCCTGGACGAGTTGCACCTCGCCCGCGCCCGCCGCTTCGCCGAACAGGTTCACCTGCTGCGCCGCGCGCGCTTCCTGTTCGGCCATGTCGAGCACCGGGCCGACCGAGGCCATCAGCGTCGCCCGGTTCGGTTCGAGTGCGTCGAACGCCCCGCCCTTGATCAGCGCCTCGATCGCGCGCCGGTTGACCGCGCGCTTGTCGATCCGGCGGCAGAAGTCGACGAAGCCGGCGAACGGCTCCCGGCCGCGCTCGGCGACAATCGCCTCGACCGCGGCCCGGCCCGTGCCCTTGATCGCGCCCAGCCCGTAACGGATGGTCTTGTCGTCGACGGGGACGAAACGGTACTCGGAAGCATTGACGTCCGGCGGCAGGAACGCGAGGCCGTTGGCGTGCGCGTCCACATAGAATTGCCGCACCTTGTCCGAGTCGTCCATGGTCGCCGACAAGTTGGCGGCCATGAACGCGCTGGCGTAGTGCACTTTCAGGTACGCGGTCTGGTACGCGACCCACGCGTAGGCCGCCGAGTGCGACTTGTTGAAGCCGTAGCCGGCGAACTTTTCGATCTGGTCGAACAGCTCGGTCGCGATCCGTTCCTTCATCCCGCGCTCGAGTGCGCCGGCGGTGAAGATGTCGCGCTGCTGGGCCATCTCCTCGGCCTTCTTCTTGCCGATCGCGCGGCGCAGCAGGTCGGCGCCGCCCAGGCTGTAGCCGGCGATCACTTGCGCGATCTGCATCACCTGCTCCTGGTACGCCATGATCCCGCACGTGTCGGCCAGGATAGGCTCCAGCCGGGGGTCGAGGTACTCGGTGCGCTCCTTGCCGGTCTTGCGCGCGATGTAGGTCGGTATCAGTTCCATCGGCCCCGGCCGGTACATCGCGTTCAGCGCGATCAGGTCCTCCAGGCGCGTCGGCTTCGATTGCACCAGCAGGTCGCGCATCCCGCGCGATTCAAACTGGAAGATCGCGTCCGTCCGGCCTTCCTGGAACAAGCGGAACGTCGGCGCGTCGTCGACCGGAATCGCCTCGAGGTCCAGCGTCGACTCCGGGTCGAGCCGCTTGATGTAGCGGAGCGCCCAGTCGAGCACGGTCAGCGTGGTCAGCCCCAGGAAGTCGAACTTGACCAGGCCGACGGCCTCGACGTCGTCCTTGTCGAACTGGCTGATGCGCGCGCCGTCGTTCTCGGCGACGTAGAGCGGGCAGAAGTCGGTGAGCTTGCCCGGCGCGATCAGCACGCCGCCCGCGTGCATCCCGACATTGCGCGTCAGGCCCTCGAGCGACTCGGCCAGCGCCAGCAGTTCGCGCACGTCCTCCTCGTCGCGCTCGCGCTCCGCGAGCAGCGGCTCCATTTCGCGCGCGGACTTCAGCGTCACCAGCTTGCCCGGCTGGAACGGAATCAGCTTGGCGATGCCGTCGCAGAACGTGTAGCCCAGGTCGAGCACGCGCCCCACGTCGCGGACCACCGCCTTCGCCGCCATGGTGCCGAACGTGGCGATCTGCGACACCGAATCGGCGCCGTATTTCTGGCGCACGTAGTCGATCACCTTGTCGCGGCCATCCTGGCAGAAGTCGATGTCGAAGTCGGGCATCGAGATCCGCTCCGGGTTGAGGAAGCGCTCGAAGAGCAGGCCGTAGTGGAGCGGATCGAGATCGGTGATTCCCAGGCTCCACGCGACCACGGAGCCGGCGCCCGAGCCGCGTCCGGGGCCCACCGGCACGCCGTTGCTGCGCGCCCAGCCAATGAAGTCGGCGACGATCAGGAAGTAGCCGGGGAAGCCCATCTGGATGATGGTCTTCAGTTCGAACTCGAGGCGCTCGCGATATGCGTTCTCGCGCCGCGTGCGATCCGCCGCGTCGGGGAAGCGGTGGAGGAGCCGCCGCGTCAGGCCGGCGGCGGCTTCGTCGCGCAGGTGCTGGTCGAGCGTGACGCCCGGCGGCGTCGGAAACGCCGGCAGGTAATTCTTGCCGAGCTCGATCGTCAGGTTGCAGCGCTTGGCGATCTCGACCGCGTTGACCAGCGCTTCGGGACAGTCGGCGAACAGCGCGGCCATCTCTTTCTGGGTCTTGAAGTACTGCTCCTGCGTGAAGCGCCGCTGCCGCCGCTGGTCGGCGAGCATCGCGCCTTCGGCGATGCACACGCGCGCTTCATGTGCGACGAAATCCTCGCGGCGGATGAACTGCACCGGATGCGTGGCGACCACGGGCAATCCCAGGCGCGAGGCGAGGTCGATCGCCGCGGCGTTCGCCTCGCGGTCATCGGGCCAGCCCGGGCGCTGCAATTCGACGTAGTAGCGCCCGGGAAACCACTGCGACCACTGGCGCGCCAGCGCCTGCGCTTCGGCGTCGTGCTCGAGCGCGAGCAGCGTGCCCAATTCGCCCGCGTGCGGGCCTCCGGGCGCGCCGGACAAGGCGAGCAAGCCGCCGGTGCCTTCGCCAAACCACGCCGTGGACAGGCAGACCGCGCCGCGCTCGGGCGGATGCGCATAGGCGCGGGTGAGCCAGTCGCAGAGCCGCAGGTAGCCTTCGCGGCTCTGGCACAGCAACAGCGCGCGGTGCGCGGGCTCGCCGGGCGCGACTCCCGCCACCAGCACGTCGCAGCCGATGATGGGCTTGATGCCGGCCGCGCGCGTGGCCTTGTAGAACTTGACCATGCCGAACAGGTTGGACAGGTCGGTGAGGGCCAGCGCGGGCATCCGGTCGCCGGTCGCCGCGGCGACGGCGTCGTCGTGGCGGACAATCCCGTCCGCGATCGAGTACTCGCTGTGCAGTCGCAGGTGAACAAAACGGGGATCGGCCATGTTCCGATTTTAGCCTACCGGGACCGCAGATAGACTGTGCGAAAATTCGTGACTCGACATTTCACGGTCCGATCACGCATGCGCCCGTCGCAATCGCACTACCTCACCATCCGCGGCCTGCGCTACCACGTGCGCGCCTGGGGCGATCCCGCGGCGCCGAAGCTGTTCATGCTCCATGGCTGGATGGATGTGTCCGCATCGTTCCAGTTCCTGGTCGACGCACTGGAGCGCGACTGGCACGTGCTCGCGCCCGACTGGCGCGGCTACGGGCTGACCGAGTGGCCGCAGGACGGCTACTGGTTCCAGGATTACGTCGCCGATCTCGATGCGCTGCTGGCCGCGCTCGCGCCCGACGCGGCGGTGCACCTCGTCGGGCACAGCCTGGGCGGCAACGTGGCCTCCATCTACGCCGGCGTTCGGCCGCACCGGGTCAAGACGCTGGTGTCGCTCGAAGGCTTCGGCATTCCCTCCGGCGTGACGGCGGACGCACCGGGCAAGTTGCGCAAGTGGCTCGATGCGGTGGCCGATCCGCCGGGCTGGCGCCCGTACGCCAGCCTGGCCGAGGCCGCCGACCGCCTGCAGAAGACCAATCCCCACCTGCGCCGCGACCGCGCGGAGTTCCTGGCCGGGCACTGGGCCGCGCTGCAGCCCGACGGCAGCGCGCGCCTGCAGGCCGACCCCAGGCACAAGCTGCCGTTCCCGACCGTCTCTCATGGCGAGGAGTGGCTGCACATCTGGCGCGAAGTCACCGCGCCGGTGCTGTGGGTGCTGGCAACCGGTTCGCACATCAAGGCGTGGGCGACGGCCAACGACGAGGACTGGCACCGGCGCATGGGTGCGTTCCGCGACCTGCGCCTGGAGACCATCGAGGACGCCAGCCACATGGTCCATCACGACCAGCCCGAGCAGGTCGCGGCGCTGATCGAAGCCTTCGTCCCGTAGATTGGGACAGGCCACGGTTTCCAGGACGAATGGGTTCAGACCGCATTGACAGGAGGTATCTGACTCCAAAGTGCCCTCGTGTCGTGCCGGGAATCCGTTGTCTGTCCCCGATTGTCGGGGTGGTCGATGGTAGACTGCGCGCTGCTAGCCCCGGTTGATCCGCGGGGCGTGTCGTTGCCGTAGCGCGCATAGATCGCGCACGTGCTTGCCGGATTGATCCACACCCATCGACAGGAGGAAGTACCCATGGTTGCTCGCAGAAAATTGCTCGGAATTCTCGCCGCCGCTCTGGCGGCATTTGCGTTCGGGACGGCGCAGGCCGCGTATCCGGAGCGCCCGATCACGCTGGTCGTGCCCTGGGGCGCGGGCGGCGGGACGGACGCGACGGCGCGCATCATCGGCTCGCTGATGGAAAAGGAACTGGGCCAGCCGGTCAACGTCGTCAACCGCACCGGCGGCAGCGGCGTCGTCGGCCATTCGGCGATCGCCACCGGGGCGCCCGACGGCTACACCATCGGCCTGATCACCGTCGAAATCGGGATGATGCACTGGCAGGGGCTGACCGAGCTCAAGGGTGCGTCGTACACGCCGATCGGGCTGGTCAATGCCGATCCCGCCGGCCTGCAGGTGCGCTCCGATTCGCCGTACAAGACGGTCAAGGACCTGGTCGATGCGATCAAGGCCAACCCCGGCAAGCTCAAAGCGTCGGGCACCGGCCAGGGCGGCATCTGGCACCTGGCGATCGCGGGCATGCTGCGCGACCTGAAGGTCGATCCGGCGGCGGCGCCCTGGGTGCCCTCCAACGGCGCTGCTCCCGGGTTGCAGGACCTGGTCGCCGGCGGCGTGGACATCGTGCCCTGCTCGCTGCCCGAGGCGCGCTCGCTGATCGACTCCGGCAAGGTGCGCAGCCTGGCGGTGATGGATCCCAAGCCCGCGGCGCTGTATCCGAACGTGCCCACGCTCAAGGCTGCCACCGGCAGCGACTGGGCGCTGGCGGCGTGGCGCGGCATCGCCGCCCCGAAGGGTATTCCGGCCGAGGCGCGCGACAAGCTGGTCGCGGTCGTCAAGAAGATCGCCGCGAGCAAGGACTACAACGATTTCATGAGTTCGCGCGGCTTTGGCGTGATCTACGCCGGTCCGGAAGACTTCGCGAAGTACATGGCCAAGTCGGACACCGATCTGGGCGCGACGATGAAGGCGGTCGGCATCGTCAAGTAACCGCGTCGTGAAGTTCAACGATGCGGTGTGGGGGGGATTGCTCGTCCTGCTGGCCGGCACGATCCTGGTCCACGTCCAGGGCTTCCCGCCGATCCCGGGTCAGAAAGTCGGCCCGGGGTTGTTCCCCGGCACGATCGCTGTCGGGCTCGGCGTGTGCGGGCTGCTGCTCATCGCGAACGGCGCCCGCGCGCGGCTGGCGCGGAAGGATGGCACCCAGTGGCAGTGGCTGTGGCTGCCGCCATGGCTCAAGTCGGGCCGGCATCTCGCGGCCTTCCTGGTGCTGGTCGCGATCAACGTGTTCTATCTGCTGGCCGCGGGCAAGCTGGGCTTCATCATCACCGGCTTCATCTACCTGCTCGCCTTCATGTGGGTGCTGCGGGTGCGCCTGCCGCGCGCGATCGTTATCGCGCTGGTCATGACGCTGGTCATTCACTACATGTTCTACAAGTTGCTGAGGGTGCCCCTGCCATGGGGCGTGCTCACGCCCTGGGCCTGGTAGCCGCCACGGCGACCCAAGAGAAAGAACCGCGATGAGCGCAGCCTGGGCGCAGGCCTTCTCGATGGTGTTCGAGCCCTACAACATCCTGGTGATCCTGGGAGCGTCGCTGTACGGGCTGTTCGTCGGCGCGGTGCCGGGACTGACCGCGACCATGGCCACCGCGCTGCTGGTGCCGGTGACTTTCTTCATGGCGCCGATTCCGGCCATCGCCGCCATCGTCAGCGCGACGGCGATGGCGATTTTCTCCGGCGACATTCCCGGCTGCCTGCTGCGCATGCCCGGGACGCCCGCGTCTGCCGCCTACACCGACGAGGCTTACGCGATGACGCGCAAGGGCCAGGCCGAAGTGGCGCTGGGCGCGGGGCTGGTCTTTTCCGCCGTCGGCGGGCTGTTCGGCACCGCGGTGCTGATGGTGGCCGCGCCGACGCTGGCCGAGTTCGCGCTGAACTTCAGCTCGTTCGAGTACTTCTGGCTGGTCCTGATGGGGCTGACCTGCGCGGTGTTCATTTCGAGCGAGCGACCGCTCAAGGGGATGGCGTCGCTGTTCGCCGGCCTGCTCATCGCCTGCGTCGGCCTGGGCAACCCGGCGGCGTTTCCCCGCTTCACCTTCGGCAACGTCGAGATGATGGGCGGCATCGGCCTGATCCCGCTGATGATAGGCATGTTCGCCGTGTCGGAGATCATCCGCTTCGTCGTCAACATGGAGCCCGAGCTCGAGATCGTCGAGCGGCCGATCGGCAACGTCTTCAAGGGCATGTGGGGTCTCGCGGTGAAGTACCCGCAGCAGATCCTGCGCGGGAGCGTGCTGGGCACGCTGGTCGGCGCGCTGCCCGGCGCGGGCGCCGACATCGCCGCGTGGATGTCGTACGGGATCAGCAAGAAGTTCTCGAAGGAGCCGGAAAAGTTCGGCACCGGCCACGTCGAGGGCATCGTCGAGAGCGGGTCGGCCAACAACAGCGCGCTGGCCGGCGCGTGGATTCCGGCGCTGGTGTTCGGCATTCCCGGCGACTCGATCACCGCGATCGTGATCGGCGTGCTGTACATGAAGAACATGAATCCCGGGCCGTCGCTGTTCACCAGAACCCGCAGAACATCTACGCGGTTTTCCTGCTGTTCATCATCGCCAACCTGATCATGATCCCGCTGGGCTTCCTGTGCATCAAGGTTGCCAAGCGCATCCTGAAAGTGCCGCGCCACGTGCTGATGCCGGTGATCCTGCTGTTCTGCGTCGTCGGCTCGTTCGCGATCAACAACACCGGATTCGACATCGCGATCATGCTGATCGCCGGGGTCATCGCCTACCTGCTGGAAGAGAACAAGTTTCCCGATCGCGCCGGCGATCCTCGGCGTGGTGCTGGGCGGCATGCTGGAAGAGAATCTCGTCACGTCGATGATCAAGTCCGATGGCAGCCTGGCCACTTTCTTCAGCCGGCCGATTGCGGCCACGCTGGCGGCGATCACGTTTGCAATATGGTTCTGGCCGCTGGCGAAGAGGTTGTGGAACCGGATGGGGCGCGGCGCGCCGGCTGGGCAGTAGCTGCCGGCGAACTTTCCCGGGCGCTTCCTCGCCCCGCCTGCGGGGTGGGGGTGGCATTTCGAAGTACGGGGTGGTGGTCGCTGGGCTCGACCCATCAATGATGGGTATCGCTTTGCTCCACCCATCCTACGGCTTTTCTCCCGTCATCGATTCCTTGATGTTCTTCGGCGCGTCGCGGACGGCTTCGCCGCTTTGCCGGGCGGCGTTGGCGACGGCGCGCCCGGTGGTCTTCGCGCCGGCGCCGATTTCTGAGCCGACCTTTTTTGCGCCTTGCGCGATTTCGGTCCCGGCGTTTTTTGCGCCCTGCGCGATCTCAGAGCCGACCTTCTTCGCTCCCTGACCAATCTCAGTCCCGGCCTTCTTTGCACCCTGGCCGATTTCGGAGCCGATGCTTTTCGCTTTCTGGCCGGCTTCGCGGGCCGTGCTGCCGACCGCCTGGCCCGCGCGCTTGACGTCATCCTTGATGCCTGTGTCCTCGGCATGCACCGGCAGGACAATAGTCGTCGCCAGCAACGCGGCGACAGCGGTCCGGCGCGCCCATGCGGGGATCGCCCGCATTCCTGCATCGTTCTTCATCCTGATCATCCTTCGTTCGTCTCCACTCGCCAGGCACAGCCGCCCCTGCCTTCTTCCCGCCGCATGTCAGGGCGGTTGCCGCAGTTTGCCATCCAGGAGTCAGCTGCACAAGTGACCCGCCGGCTGCGCTATGTTCGGTTTGTCGGGCGCGGCCCTGGTTACGGCCGCCCGGGCCCGGGCGGGCCGCGGCGCCGCGCCGCCCCCCCCCCCCCTCCCCCCGCCCCCCCCCCGCTCCCCCCCCCCCCCCCCTCTCTCCTTTTTGTCCGCGCCGCGCCCTCTCCCGGCTCCCCCCTCCCCGGCCGGCGTCCGGGATTGGCTATAGCATGGTCCGATGCTAGACTTGAAACCCTGCCCGACACGGGAACTGCAAGCGTGCACAAATTCCTCCCTTTCGCCAGCACCCTCGCGTTGCTTGCAGCCGGCATCGGCGCATCGGGCATCGCTGTCGCCCTCCCTTGTGTCTGGACCGGCGCCACCAGCGGCAACTGGAGCGAGAGCACCAACTGGAGCTGTGCAGGTGGACCCGCCGCCGGCGACGACCTGGAGTTTCCGGAGGTTGCGCTCAACAAGGCGATGGTCCAGGACATCAGCAATCTGTCGGTCAACGCGCTGACGTTTTCCGGAGCCGGCGGCGGTTACACGCTGACGGGAACCGGCAACCTGACGATCGCTGGCGCCGCCGCGATCACCAGCAAGGCGACCGGCGTGAGCCAGAACACGCTGGCGTTGACCAATCCGTTGAAGTTCGGCGCGGCGGTAGCCGTAGTCGATACGTCCACCGGCGCCGACGGCGCGTTCAATCTGAACGGCCCGATCGATCTGAACGGCAGCGTGCTCAGCTTTGTCTGGGACTCCACGGTTCCCTATACGTTTGTCAATGGCGTGATTTCCGGCAGCGGCGGGTTGTCGGTCGACGGCGTCGGCGGTGACGTCGGCCTCAGGCTTGCCGGCAACAACACGTTCACCGGGCCGGTTGTCGTCAACAGCGGATACCTGCAGGTGAATCATCCGAACGCGCTCGGCGCCGGCGGCTCGGCCGCTGACGGGACCAGGGTGTTCGGCAGCGGCACGCTGGTCCTGGGCGCCGATATCGCGAACGAACACCTGACCCTGGAGCAGGGCAGCGGAACGAGTGGCAACGGGATGATGCAGGCGAACGCCAATCGAATCTGGGGCGGGCCGGTGGTCCTGAATGGCAGCAGCCCGCAGGCCTCCAATTTCAATATCTTCGGACGGCAGGTCACGTTCAGCGGCCCGGTCAGCGGGACCGGCGGGTTGCAGTGCTGCAATGGCGTGGACGGGAAGATCGCGCTCTCGAATGCCGGCAACACCTACTCGGGCCCCAGCAGTTTTACCCTTGGCGCCGGCGGCATGCTGCGGCTGCTGGCGAACGACGCGTTGTCGCCCAATTCAGCGCTGACTCTGGGCGGCAGCACCGGCGGCATACTGGACATGGGCGCCTTCAGCGGAACGGCGGCGTCGTTTGCCGGCAGTACGGGTTCCGCGCTCAACATCACGACCGGGCAGAAGCTGACGATCAACGGCGCGGTTGCGCTGAACGGTACGGCGCTGAACCTCACCGTGAACGGCAGTCCGGTGCCCGGCACCGTGTTCACGATCCTGGAAAAGAACTCCGCCGGCGCGCTCGCCGGCACGTTCAATGGGCTCGCCGAAGGCGCGACGCTCACCGTCGGCGCGGTCGACATGATCATCAGCTACGTCGGCGGCAGCGGCAACGACGTGACGCTGACGGTGCAGGGACCCGTCGCCGTGACCGCTGCGAAGGCGGGCAGCGGGAGCGGGACGGTCCAAGGCAACTCCGGCCTCATCTCGTGTGGTCCCACGTGCAGCGACATGTACATGACGGGCACATCGCTCACACTCACGGCGACACCGACCGCGGGCCACCAGTTCACCGGCTGGCTGGGTCCATGCACGGGGACGGGCGACTGCGTGTTCACGGTCACCGCCCCGACCACAGTTACCGCCACGTTCGCCGCGGTGCCGGTCGGAGCGCAGGTGCTCGACATCGATGGCGAAGGCAACTATGACGCGCTGACCGACGGGCTGCTGGCCCTGCGTTACCTGTTCGGCCTGTCGGGTCCGGGACTGATCGACAATGCCGTGACGCCGGGCGCGCCGCGGAACACCGATACCGCGATCGCCGACTACCTCCTCGACATCAAGCCCTTCCTCGACATCGACGGCAACGGCCAGGCCGATGCCCTGACCGACGGCCTGCTGATCCTGCGCTACCTGTTCAATCTGACCGGCGACAGCCTGATCGCCAACGCCATCGGACCCGGCGCCACTCGCGACAACGCGCCCGCCATCGCCGCGCAGATCGAGAGCCTGAAACCCTGAGCGGGCCTTACTCTCGCCCTCCCTCGATCCGGTGCCCTTCGGCGCGCCAGCGCAGCATGCCGCCGGCCAGGTTCGCGACGTCCCTGAAGCCGGCCTTCTGCAGCATGACCACCGCCTGCGCCGAACGCGCGCCGGAGCGGCACACGGCGACGATGGGGCGGTCCGGCGCGAGTTCCCCGCTGCGGCCGGCGAGCTCGGCCAGCGGCACCGACCGCGCGCCGCGGATGCGCCCCAGCGGCCCGTCGAATTCCCCGAGCTCGCGCACGTCGACGATCTGCAGGCCGGCCGCGCGCTCCTCCAGCGCATCCGGCGCGATTTCCCAGATGCCGGCGAAGGTGAACGTCAGCGGCGCCCATGCCGGCTCTGCGGGCATCGCCGCGTCCTGTTCCGGCTGCCCGCAGCGCAGGTTGGCCGGCACCGCGATGTCCATCAGCTTGGGATGCGGCAGTCCCAGGTTCTGCATGTAGCCGACAAAATCCATCTCGCCGATCTCGCCGCCCAGCCGCGGATTGAACGCGCGCTCCTCGGCGACACTGGTCACGGTCAGGCCGCGATAGTCGTGCGCCGGATACAGCAGGCACGACGGCGGCAGCGACAGGATCTGGCTCTTCACCGAGCGGTACATCGCGCGCGGATCGCCCTGCTGGAAGTCGGTGCGGCCGCAGCCGCGGATCAGCAGGCAGTCGCCGGTGAACGCCATGCTCTCGTCGTCCGCGACGAAGGTCACGCAACCGTGGGTATGTCCCGGCGTCGCGCGCACCTCGAGAGAGCGACCGCCGAACGGCAACCGGTCGCCGTGGGCTAGATAGCGGTCGGCGCCCTGCGCGCCGCTCTCCGCGGAGAGCGCGATCGCGCTGCCGGTCTTGTGCTTCATCAGCCACGCGCCGGTAACGTGGTCGGCGTGGACATGCGTTTCCAGCGTCGTGGCGAGCTTCAGGCCCAGTTCGCGCAATAACGCCGCGTCGCGTGGAGCCTGCTCGAATACGGGGTCGATCAGGATGGCCGCGCCGCTCCGCGCGTCGCCCAGCAGGTAGGTGTAGGTCGACGATTGGGTATCGAAGAGCTGACGGAAGATCAGCATCAGTGCCGCCGGCCCTTGTGCTTGCCGCCGGCGCGGTGATGTTCATGGGCGTGGTGCTCGCTGGCAAGCGCGCTTCTGGCCTTCTGCGCGCGCTTGTACTCGGCGAATTCGTAAATGCCCATACCGGCGATCATCGCGACGACGAAGAGGAACGCTTTCACATGGCCGGTGCCCAGCGCCGCCAGCGCCGGGCCCGGACCGAAGCCGGCCAGCCCCCAGCCGATGCCGAACACGAGGCTACCGAGCGCCAGCCGGGGATCGATCGCCGTCGCTTGCGGCAGCCGCATCGGCGTTCCCAGCAGCGTGTCGGTGCGCTTGCGCGCCACCGCGTACGCGATCACGCCCACCGCGACGGCGGCGGCCGCGACCACCGCCAGCGACGGGTCCCACTTGCCGGCCACATCGAGGAACGCCAGCACCTTCGACGGGCTGACCATGTCGGAGACGATCAAGCCGATGCCGAACAGCAGGCCCGCGAGGAAGGCATAGAAGATGGTCATGGCGGCTCAGGCGGTGGTGAGCAGATGGCGGGCGACGTAGACCGTGGCGACGCCCGCGGCCAGGAACAGCAGGGTCGCCACCAGGGAGCGGGGCGACAGGCGCGCCAGTCCGCAGATGCCGTGTCCGCTGGTGCAGCCTCCGGCATAGCGCGCGCCGACGCCCACGAGCAGTCCCGCGGCGATCAGGGTCGAGTAATTGGCGTCGATCTTGAGCGTGGGCAGGTAGACGAACGCGCCGTAGAGCGTGGGCGCGACGACCAGTCCGGCCACGAACGCCACGCGCCACGGGAGGTCGGCAAGGTCCAGCCGCAGCAATCCGGCGGCGATCGCGCTGACGCTGGCCTGCCGGCCGTTCGCCAGCGCGAGGATCGCCACGGCGAGGCCGATGAGCACGCCGCCGGCCAGCGCAGTCCACGGCGTGAAAGAAAGCAAGTCAGGGTTCATGGTGGAGTGTCCCGGTTGGCGAGACTCCGGCTCGAAGTCCGCGCAGGTGGAAGGAGCCGGCTGGCGGCAACGTGATTCGCGCTGCAAAATGGTAACGCAAGTGCCCGCGGCAGGGTTGGAAAAATTCGGCGCGAGGATGGTGGAGCGGTCCGCCGACCAGGCTGACCAGTGGGCTGCCTGCGGATCAGGACGCGTGGCCCGTCGATGCGTGCTGCGACCGGCGGCGACGCCGGTCAGGCCGCCGCGAACCGCGATTCGGGATCGCCCAGTTCCAGCGCGACGTCGTGCAGCATGACAAGTTCGGACATCGTTTCGTTCGACATGCCGGGTCCGCGAACGTCGTTCGACGAACGGATGAGGTTGCCCAGATAGTCCGCGGCGCCGGGCTTGCCCCAGCGCGACACGATGGCCTCGACGATGACCGGATAATTTGTTTCCAGCGAAGAACCCTGCGCCGCGGTGGACACGAGGGCCGGATCCAGTTGCAGCGCGGGCTGCTCCGCGTGGTCGGGCGCCGTGCGGCCGGCCGTCGCATTGTCCGGGGGCGCCTGAGCGGTGGCCGCGTTCCCGGGTGCCGTCTGGTCAGGCGCCGAGGCGGACGCCGCTGCCCACACATCGGCCAGATGTGGTGGGGGGGCGGGCGCCGCCGGCGCCAGCACGACGCCGGTCCAGGGATCGGTCCGCGCCGGCACCTCGAGCGCCGCGATGTACTCGTCGACGATGCCGTGCAGAAGCAGCAGGTCGCGGAACGCCGGCAGGCTGAAGCCGATGCGCGAGCCGCCGCGGTTGTCGTACAGAAGTTCTTCGATGAACGCGCGGGCCTCGTGCCGGGGCCACCCGTCGCGGATCTTCCCGACCAGGTGAGGAAACGCGGCGAGGCCCGCGTCGTGCAGCGGCGAGGTCTGGTCCCAGGCGGGCGTCTCGGCGTTGAACTCCGTGTGGAACCGTTTCGCGACCTCGAGAAATTCGCCGCGCCGGCTGGTTTGCCGATAGAGGTCCAGCAGCATCAGCCAGGCCATCGGACTCGGCTTGGGCTCGTGGTCGATGTGATCGCGCAGGACATCCATGGCCTGCTCGGGCCTGCCTAGCGTGACGAAGACACCGGCTTTTTCTGTCGCCTGCGCAAGATCGGAGACGCCCAACGCGGATGCCGCATGGTCAGTGGAGAACGGCGTGAACGCGTAACTGTCCGGCATCGGGGGCCGGTCAGCCGGCGCCGTGAACCTCTCCAGCCGCTCGGTGTCACGATCGGTTCCGATCGACATGCCCGGCGGCGGCGAGACTGACGCCGGCGCGGTGGCCGGCACGTAGGGCGCCTTGTTCCAGCGCGCGGCGCGGCGCGCGTCGGTCCGCTCGCGCCGCAGCCACAGCGCGAAGCCGATGATCAGCAGCGCGATGATCAGCGCCAGCGCGCCGGCGACGAGTACGCGCGGATCGGTCCAGTTCCAGCGGATGCCCTGGACTTCCGGAGGCATCGAGCGCACCGGCGTGGTGGCACCGCTGTCCGCCGCCGCCTGCTGCGTTGCCGGTGCGCCATCCGCGGGTCCGCGCAACGCCGCCATCTGCGCCATCACCGTGTCGAGCTGGTTGCGCATTTCGGCGGTGCGCTTTTGCAGCACGACCAGTTCGGCTTCCAGGCTGGGGATATCCTCCTCGGTGGGGGCCGCTTTCAGCCGCGCCTGCTTCTGGCGCAGTATGGAGAGGGCGCTTTCGGACAGCGGCGGCTGTGCGCTGCGATCGGCCAGCGTTGTCGACAGCATCAGCCGCGGCGTGATCGGCGCGCCGACGTAGGTCTCCAGCGGCGGCCCGGACGCGGAAATTGAGAGCCGGTCGCGCTGTTGCGGCGCGACGGGCCGGGGTGGGCGTTGCCGCAGCTGCTCCGCCAGAGGGCGTTCCTGCGCACTGACGGCGCGGGGCGGCCGGGTCTGTGCGGCGCTCTTGCGAGCACTGTCGTCCGGGCGCGCGGCGCGCGGCGCCGGAGCTGCGGTGGCACGGTCCGGCGCTGGCGTCGGAGCGGCGCCCTGTCCGGAGGATTCCGAACCGCCACCTGGTACGCCAGCGCTGCCAATGGCCGCGGCGCGTGCCGGTTCGTCGGCAGGGGCGAGTCGCGCGGGGGCCGGTGCGGCGGCGGTGGTTTCGGCGGGCCTTGCCGGCGCCGTGCCTTCCACCTGCGTCTCGATGACGGGAAGCGGGTCGAGCAGCAACGTGAGGTCGCGCCGGAGCGTCGTGTCGCAGCCGACATCGATGGAGACCCGGACGATGGGATCGAGTATCGGGCGCGAGCTGCTGACGACCAGGCGCGGCTGGTTGCCCCGCCTGTCCAGCGACACTTGCGCGTTGGTGAGCTGCGGCAAGCCGTCATTGGCGACCGTGAATGGATGGATCTTGAAGCAGTTGGCGTCTAACGTCTCGTCGGGCCGCGCCGTGACCTGCACCACCATGCGCAGCGGCTGGCCCAGCGCCGACTGGACCTCGTGGCCGCCGAGTCCCGCCGCGTGCGCGGGGGGCAGCACGAGCAGCAGGGGCAGCGCCAGCCCCGCGCGCCGGACGCGCGTGGAAACGCTTGATGGATGTTTCGCCTGCGAGTCCTTGTGCATGCACCGACGGCCGCGTTTGTAGGAATTTCTCGCGGCTCTTCCCTCCCGGAATGTGATCGCTTACATCATACCGTGAAGGGGCGTGCATTCCAAGGCCAATTGCCGGGAGCGCGCGCGTCCACCTCTGCTCTTGCCTGCCGCTATAATGCTGTGCCGCCGCATATCCGCCGCGGCCCCCAGCCGGGAACTCCATGACCAACATCGTCCGCATCGAAATCACGCAGGTTGACCTGACGCCCAAGGTCAAGCGCACCGACGCCATCCAGTCATTCGTCACGCAGGAGACGCCGATGGTGCGCATCGTCTGCGCCGACGGCGCGGAAGGCACCGGCTACACGTACACCATCGGCACCGGCGGCTCGTCGGTCGTCGCCTTGCTGCGCGACCACCTGTGCCCGCGGCTGCTCGGGCGCGACGCCGCGGAAGTGGAACTGATCTGGAAGGAGTTGTTCTTCCATACCCACGCCACCGCGGTGGGCGCGATCACCAGCCTCGCGCTGGCCGCGATCGACACCGCGCTGTGGGACCTGCGCTGCCGCCGCGCGGGCCTGCCGCTGCACATCATGGCCGGGGGCGCGCAGCGCCAGGTGCCGGTCTACAACACCGAAGGCGGCTGGCTGCATCTTGAGCCGCAGGCGCTGGTCGAGCAGACGCTGCAGGCGAAGGCGGATGGTTTTCGCGGCGCCAAGATCAAGGTCGGCCGCCCGCACGTGAGCGAAGACGTCGCGCGGCTGGCCGCGGTGCGCGCCGCGGTCGGCAACGGCTTCGAGATCATGGTCGACGCGAACCAGGCGTTCACCGTCGGCGAGGCGATCCGCCGCGCCCGGCACTACACCGATCTCGACCTCGCGTGGTTCGAGGAACCGCTGCCGGCCGAGGACATCGACGGCCACGCGCGGCTGTCGCAGAGCACGACGCTGCCGATTGCGATCGGCGAATCGCTCTATCACCCCAGCCACTTCCGCGAATACCTGCAGCGCGGCGCCTGCAGCATCGTGCAGGCCGACGTCGCGCGCATCGGCGGGATCACGCCGTGGCTCAAGGTCGCGCACCTGGCCGAGACCTTCAACATGCCGATCTGCCCGCACTTCCTGATGGAACTGCATGTCGGCCTCTGCGCCGCGGTGCCCAACGCCGCCTGGGTCGAGTACATTCCGCAACTGGACGACATCACGACCTCGCGCATCGTCATCCGTGACGGCTACGCCATACCGTCGGCAGACCCCGGGCTGGGCATCGCCTGGGACCGGAAGGCGATCCGCGACAGGGCGGTGGCGGCCGCGGTCGTGGAATAGCCCGTTGCCCAATTGGCTGCTGTTTGCGGTCCCGTCCGCGATCTGGGGCTCGACCTGGCTGGTCATCAAGTACCAATACGGCGTCGTCGCGCCCGAGGTCTCGGTTGCGTACCGCTTCGCGGCCGCAGCGCTGATCCTGTTCGCCTGGTGCGCCGCCAGCCGCGAAAGCCTGCGGTTCGATCGCCGGATGCATCTGTCGTTCGCGCTGCTGGGAATGCTGCAGTTCGCGCTCAACTACGTATTCGTCTACCTCGCCGAGCAATACCTGACCTCGGGGTTGGTAGCAGTCGTGTTCGTGCTGATGGTGTTCTGGAACCTGCTGGGCGCGCACTTCCTGTTCGGGCAGGTGCTGGCCCCGCGCCTGCTCATCGGCGCCACCTGCGGTCTGCTCGGGGTGGCGCTGGTGTTCTGGCCGGAGATCGCCGAAGTCCGCGCCGACATGGCGCAGGTCAAGGGGCTGATCTTCGCTGTCCTGGGTACGCTGGGCGCGTCGGCAGGCAACCTGTGGTCGCAGCGCCTGTACAAGGATGGCGTCCGCGTGCTGCCGTGCATGGCGTGGTCGATGCTCTACGGCTCGATCTCCGTCGCGCTCTATTGCGTGGCGGCCGGCATCGCGTTCAACTGGGACGAGTCGGCCGCGTACATGGCCTCGCTCGTGTACCTGACGGCGATCGGGTCGGTGATCGCCTTCGTCGGATACTTGACGTTGCTCAAGCGCATCGGCGCCGGGCGCGCCGGCTACACGTCGGCGGCGATTCCGGTGATCGCGATGATCATCTCGACGATCTTCGAGGATTACGTCTGGACCGCGCCGGCGCTCGCCGGGATGGCGCTGGTGCTGGCGGGGAGCGTGCTGGTGCTGTGGCGGCGCGAGTAAAGTCCGCGAAACTCCCGTAGGACGGGTGGAGCGCAGCGATACCCATCTCGTTCGAGGGGCCTCGCCGTGGGCGGCGCCTGAGTCGATGATGGGATCGCTACTGCTCCACCCATCCTGCGGTTTCGCCGACCCTTCACCAATCGAACGCAATGGCGGATACGCGCCGGTCTACGCTCCGGCGACGTTGAAGAACTCCCGCCGCCCGCGCATCGTGGCGACTTGCTGCAGCAGCAGGTGCAGGTGGTCGGGGTTGTCGACGAAGTTCAGCTGGTCGCTGTTGACGACGAGCAGCGGCGCCGCGTCGTACTGGTGGAAGAACCGGGCATAGCCGTCGGCCAGCCGCGCCAGATACGTTTCGCTGATCCCCTGTTCCATCGCGGCGCCGCGGCGCGCGACGCGCTCGACCAGGGTCTCGATCCTGGCCTGCAGGTAGATCACCAGATCCGGCGTCGGCGTCTGCGGCTTCAGGTACGTGTAGATCTTTTCGTACAGCGCGAACTCGTCGTCGGAGAGGTTGATCCGGGCGAACAGAGGGTCCTTGTCGAACAGGAAATCGGCCACCGTGGCGCGCCGGAACATGTCCGGCTGCAGCAGCGGGCGGATCTGGTCGACGCGCTGGAACAGGAAGTTGAGCTGCGTGGGCAGCGCGTAGCGCGCCATGTCCCGATAGAACTGCGGCAGGAACGGGTTGTCCTCCGGGGCTTCCAGCAGCAGGTCGCCTTCGAGATGGTGGGCGATCTGTCGCGCCAGGCTGGTCTTGCCCACGCCGATCGGGCCTTCGACGACCACGTAGCGGACGCGGGACAGGTCCATTCAGGCGGCGGCAGCGGCGGGCGACGGCGCGCGCCGGATACTCTGCCCGGCGACGCGCGGCAGCAGCGCGCGCAGCGGCCCCAGGCCGGGGATGACGCAGTCCGGCGCGATCTCCAGCAGCGGCAGCACGACGAATGCGCGGTCATGCAGCCGCGGATGCGGCACGTGCAGCCCGGGCTCGTCGATGATCACGTCGGCGATGAGCAATATGTCGAGATCGAGCGTGCGCGCGGTGTTGCGTTCTCCCGCCACGCGGGCGCGCCCGGCGTCGTGCTCGATGCGCTGGAGCGCATCGAGCAGCGCCCGGGGAGCCAGTGTCGTGTCGATGGCGACGACGGCATTGAAATAATCGGGCTGCGGCTCGCTGGCCCCCACCGGCGCCGAGACATAGATCGCGGATGCGGTAGCCACGCTGATGCCGGCAATCTTGCCCAGCGCTTTGATCGCCGCGCGCAACCGGCCCTCCCGATCGCCCAGGTTGCTGCCCAGTCCGATGTAGGCGCGGCGCTTCATTCCGGCGCGGGTCCGGCGGATTCCGGCGCGGGCGCCCCCGCCTGTTCGCCCGTACGGCGCTTGCGGGGGCGGCGCCGCCGCTTGGTGGCATCGGGCACGTGCTCGTCCTGCCGCAGCAGGTCGGTGCGCATGTCGCCTTCGGCGTTCTGGAAGGCCAGCCACCACTGCGCGAGTTCCAGCGGCGTTTCGCCGCTCCGGGAGCGCAGCGCGAGGAAGTCGTAGGCCGCGCGGAAGCGCTCGGTCTCGAGCAGTCGGAACGGCCGCTGGCCCGAGCGCTGTTCGAAGCGCGGCTGCAGCGTCCAGATCTCCTTCATCACCCCGACGAAGCGCTTGGGGATCGACAGCTGCTCGGCCTGGCGCTCGAGCACCGCGTCCATCGCCGCGTGCAACGCGGGGATGGGCCGCTCGCCCGCCTTCTTGCCGGCTTCCCATGCCTGGTTGACGTCGTGCCACAGCAACGTGGCGAACAGGAAACTGGGGGATACGGGCTTGCCTTCGCGCACCCGCTCGTCGGTGTCGGCCAGCGCGAGCTCGATGAACTTCTGTCCTTGCGGCTGCTCGAGAATCATGTCCAGCAGCGGCAGCAGGCCGTGATGCAGGCCTTCGCGGCGCAGCGTCGAGAGCGTCGCGACCGCATGCCCCGAGAGCAGCAGCTTGAGCATTTCGTCGAACAGGCGCGAGGGCGGAACGTTCGAGAGCAGCGGGGCGAGGCGCTTGATCGGCGTGCGCGACTTGGTGGAAATGGCGAGCCCGAGCTTCGACGACAGCCGGACCGCGCGCAGCATGCGCACCGGGTCTTCGCGATAGCGGGTTTCCGGGTCGCCGATCAGGCGTAGCTGCCGGGCCTTGATGTCCTTCAGGCTGCCCAGGTAATCCCAGATTTCCTCGGCGACCGGATCGTAATAGAGCGCGTTGACGGTGAAGTCCCGGCGGGCCGCATCGTCGCCCTGGCTGCCGAAGACGTTGTCGGAGAGGATCCGGCCATGTTCGTCGGCGTGCGAGTCGTTGCTGTCCTGGGCCGCGCGAAAGGTCGATACCTCGATGGTTTCCGCGCCCGCGAGCACATGGACCAGCCGGAAGCGGCGGCCGATGATGAAGGCGCGCCGGAACAGCGGCTTGATCTGTTCAGGGGTCGCATTGGTCGCGATGTCGAAGTCCTTGGGCTTGAACCCGAGCAACAGGTCGCGGACAGCGCCGCCGACGATGAACGCGACGTAGCCCTTGCCCTGGAGCCGTTCGATCACCTGCATCGCCCCGCCGCTCACGCCCTCGTTGCTGACGCCGAAGCGCGCCGCGGGCACGACGGTCGGCTTGGATTTCCCGCCCAGTCCGAGCCGGGACAGCAGGCGCATGATCATGCGCGGGACCGGCGGCTGGCAGGCGTGCGGAAAGAGGGGAGTGCGGGGCGGGTCATTGCGGGGGGAGTTCCAGTGCGGGTTTCGGGTGCGCGTTTACCCGAAGTGTAACCGGCGCGACGCTCATTGCACAGGAGCAAAGGGCGCTTCGCGCCACGCACCCGGGGCCAGATCGCCCAGATCCCACGGGCCGACGCGCGCGCGGATCAGGCGCAACGTGGGATGGCCGATCTTCGCCGTCATCCGCCTGACTTGCCGGTTCTTGCCTTCGGCGATAGTGATGGCCAGCCAGGCCGTGGGAATGTGCGCCCGATAGCGTATCGGCGGATTGCGCGCCCACAAGCCGGGCGGTTCGGGAATGCGCTCCGCGGCGGCCGGAGCGGTCACGAAGTCGCCCAGGTCCAGCCCGGCCCGCAGCGTAGCGAGCCTGTCGTCCGCCGGTTCGCCTTCGACCTGCGCCCAGTAGGACTTCTGCATCCTGCCCTTCGGATCGGCAATCCTGGCCTGCCAGCGGCCGTCGTCGGTGAGCACCAGCAGTCCTTCGCTGTCGGTATCCAGCCTTCCGGCTGGATAAACGTCGGGCACCTTGATAAAGTCCTTCAGCGTCGGCTTGTCGCCGTCGCGGCTGAATTGGCAAATCACGCCGAAGGGCTTGTTGAACAGGATGATGGTGGACATACGGCAGGAGCGGGTGGTTGGGTGAGTATGATAAGCGCTTTGCCCGATCGGCCCGCGCCGCCCGCGCAGGCAGTAGGGGAATTGCCCGACGGCCAGCGCTTCCCCGGAATGTTGCTATTTTGCACAATCCGCCCGAAGTCCCGCCCGCAGCGGCCCGCGGCCGAAAATGCCCCCGTCGTCCGGCGTGACAAATCCATAACCCTTGGAATCATTGAACCATTTGACGGCGCCCGTTGCCATAATTCCAGCTCCCTCCGGGTTGGTCGACGGATTGGCTCGCGCCAGTTCGAATGGCTGCAAGCACCACATCCGGCAACTACGAATCCCCCAGGAAACCGCTACGGCAGAGACGCTTTAGCCACTTCGCGTTTTATGCGCTCCTGGTTGACGGGCAGTCAAGCACCCCCGCGACGCCTCTTGCGCACTTGAAAAAGCCACTGTTATCCTCAACCTTCGAGGAATTCCGGTACTCTATCCCTGATGGCAAACAAGGAACGCGAAGGCAGCATCCTCGAAGCGGAAAAGGCAAAACTCAAGCCGCCTCCGATGTACAAGGTCATGCTCCTCAACGACGACTACACGCCGATGGATTTTGTCGTCGTCGTCCTGCAGACCGTCTTCGCGATGAGCCGCGAGCAGGCCACGCAGGTGATGCTGAAAGTGCACCGGGACGGGATGGGCGTGTGCGGCATCTATACCCGTGAAGTCGCCGCGACCAAGGTCGAGCAGGTGATCGAACTTGCAAAAAGTCATCAACACCCATTGCAGTGTACGATGGAAGAGAATTAGGATGCGCAGTAAGAGCGGTGCGATGGCCGCAAGCGGTATCGGGTCTGGATTTGCCGCCGGCCGCCGGCAGCCGGCACCATGTTGGAAACCGAGGACACAATGATTGCCCAGGAACTTGAAGTCAGCTTGCATATGGCGTTTGTCGAGGCCAGGCAGAAACAGCACGAATTCATCACCGTCGAGCATCTGCTGCTGGCGATGCTCGACAACCCTTCGGCCGCGGACGTCCTGCGGGCCTGCGGCGTGGACCTCGAGGAACTGCGGCACGTCCTGGGAGATTTCATTGCCGAGCACACGCCGCGGCTCTCCGGGCACACCGACCAGGACACGCAGCCCACGCAGGGATTCCAGCGCGTGATCCAGCGCGCCATCCTGCACGTGCAGTCGTCGGGCAAGAAGGAGGTCACCGGCGCCAACGTGCTGGTGGCGATCTTCGGCGAGAAGGACTCGCATGCGGTGTACTTCCTGAACCAGCGCGGCGTGACCAGGCTCGACGTCGTCAATTTCATCGCGCACGGAATCACCAAGCATCCGCAGGAAAAGAAGGAAAAGGCGGAGTCCAGCCAGGAAGGCGATGCCGAGGCCGGCGGCCAGGGTGCGCTCGAGGCCTACACGATCAACCTCAATGCGCAGGCCAAGGCGGGCAAGATCGACCCCCTGATCGGCCGCCAGACCGAGCTCGAGCGCGTGATCCAGGTGCTCTGCCGCCGCCGCAAGAACAACCCGCTGCTGGTCGGGGAGGCGGGCGTGGGCAAGACGGCGATCGCCGAGGGCCTGGCGCGGCGCATCAACGAAGGCGACGTGCCCGAGCATCTCAAGGGCTACACCGTCTACTCGCTGGACATGGGCGCGCTGCTGGCCGGCACCAAGTACCGCGGGGATTTCGAGCAGCGGCTGAAGGCCGTGCTCAAGCAGTTGCTCGAGAATCCGCAGACCATCATGTTCATCGACGAGATCCACACCATCATCGGCGCCGGCGCCGCCTCGGGCGGGACGCTGGACGCCTCCAACCTGCTGAAGCCGGCGTTATCGTCGGGCAATCTCAAGTGCATCGGCGCGACCACGTACAACGAGTACCGGCAGATTTTCGAGAAGGATCACGCGCTCTCCCGCCGCTTCCAGAAGGTCGACGTGCCCGAGCCCAGCATCGCCGAAACCGTCGAGATCCTGCGCGGCCTGAAGTCGCGCTTCGAGGAGCATCATGGCGTCAAGTACGCGCCGGCCGCGCTGACCGCGGCGGCCGAGCTCTCCGCGCGGCACATCACCGACCGGTTCCTGCCCGACAAGGCGATCGACGTGATCGACGAGGCGGGCGCCGCGCAGAAGATCCTGCCCAAGTCGAAGCAGAAGAAGGTGATCAGCAAGACCGAGATCGAGGAGATCGTCGCCAAGATCGCGCGCATCCCGCCGAAGACCGTCAACACCGACGACCGCAATGCATTGCGCACGCTCGACCGCGACCTGAAGAACGTCGTCTTCGGCCAGGACAAGGCGATCGACGCGCTGGCGGCGGCGATCAAGATGGCGCGCTCGGGGCTGGGCAATCCGCGCAAGCCAATCGGCAATTTCCTGTTCAGCGGCCCGACCGGCGTGGGCAAGACCGAAGTCGCGCGCCAGCTCGCCTATTGCCTGGGCGTGGAGCTGATCCGTTTCGACATGTCGGAATACATGGAGCGGCACGCGGTGTCGCGGCTGATCGGCGCGCCCCCCGGCTACGTGGGCTTCGATCAGGGCGGCCAGCTGACCGAGGCGGTGACCAAGCATCCGTACAGCGTGATCCTGCTCGACGAGATCGAGAAGGCGCACCCGGACATCTTCAACATCCTGCTGCAGGTGATGGACCACGGCACGCTGACCGACAACAACGGCCGCAAGGCGGACTTCCGCAACGTGATCATCATCATGACCACCAATGCGGGCGCCGATACGCTGTCGAAGAATTCGATGGGATTCACCAACACCAGGCAGGTCGGCGACGAGATGGAAGCGATCAAGCGCATGTTCACGCCCGAGTTTCGCAACCGGCTCGATGCGACCATCAGCTTTGCCACGCTCGATCACGACGTGATCCTGCGCGTCGTCGACAAGTTCCTGCTCGAGCTCGAGAACCAGCTGCAGGAGAAGAAGGTCGAGGTCGAGTTCACGCAGGCGCTGCGCGACTTCCTGGCCGCGAAGGGTTTCGATCCGCAGATGGGCGCGCGGCCGATGGCCAGGCTGATCCAGGACACGATACGCAAGGCGCTGGCCGACGAACTGCTGTTCGGACGCTTGACCAACGGCGGGCATGTGCTGGTCGATATCGACGAGGCCGGCAAGGTAAAGCTGAGGCTGGGCAAGGTCGAGGAGGCGCCGGCGGCTGCCGCCGTCTCATGAGCCTTCGCAAGCGAACGAACGCGCGGCGCGCCGCGGATTCGTTCTGGCAATGCAACGCCGTTCGTGATTAAATCCGGACGGCGTTTTGCTTTTCTGCCCGTTCCCGCCAATCCGATGGAGGCCTCCGATGGTCCTGCGATCTCTCGTGTTCGTTCTTGCCTTGGGCGGCGCGGCTCCGGTCTGCGCCCAGGACACCAATCACACGCGGCTGCTGGCATCGAACTGCGCGAATTGCCACGGCACCGACGGCCGCAGCCAGGGCGGCATGCCGTCGCTCTCGGGGATGGCCAAGCCCTACATCGTCCAGCAGATGCAGGAATTCAAGGCGGGCAAGCGCACCGCGACGATCATGCATCAGATCTCCAAGGGCTATACCGACGCGGAAATCGACGCGCTCGCGGCCTACTTTTCGTCGCTGAAGAACTGAACGGGAGCCGGCCATGAATCTGACGCGACGCGATTTCCTGAAGACCGGCGGCGCGCTCGCCGCGACCGGATCCCTGGCCGCATGCGCGGGGATGAGCGCCGGTCCCGGCCCGCGCGTCGTCGTCGTCGGCGGCGGTTTCGGCGGCGCGACGTGCGCGAAGTACATCCGCAAGTGGAGCAACAACACGATCAGCGTGACGCTGGTGGAGCGCAACGAGAAGTTCATCTCCTGCCCGCTGTCGAACCTGGTCCTGGGCGGCAGCAAGGAAGTCTCCGACCTTACCGCCGGCTACGACAACCTGGTGGCTCGCCACGGCATCACGCTGTTGCGCGACGAAGCGGTCGCGATCGATCCGCAGAAGAGGACGGTGAAGCTGGGTTCCGGCGTCGAACTGGCCTACGACCGGCTGGTCGTGGCGCCGGGTATCGACTTTGTCTACGACGCGATTCCCGGGCTTAACAATGCCGCCGCGCAGGCGCAGGTGCTGCATGCCTGGAAGGCCGGCGAACAGACGGTCGCGCTGCGCCGCCAGCTCGAGGACATGCCCGACGGCGGCGTGTTCGTGATGCACATTCCGAAAGCGCCGTATCGCTGCCCGCCCGGCCCCTACGAGCGCGCGTGCCAGGTTGCGTGGTACTTCCAGAACCGCAAACCCCGGTCCAAGGTGCTCATACTCGACGCGAACGAGGACGTGCAATCCAAGAAAGGCCTGTTCATGGCGGCCTGGAATGGACAGTACAAGGGGCTCGTCGAGTACCGGCCGAACAGCACGCTGCTCGACGTGAACGTCGCGACCATGACCGCGAAGCTCGAGTTCGACGAGGTCAAGTACGGCGTCCTTAACGTGATTCCGCCGCAGCGCGCGGGCGCCATCGCGCGCCAGGCGGGAATGGCCAACGCCAACGACCGCTTTTGCCAGGTCGACTTCCGCAACTTCGAATCGACCGCGCAACCGGGCATACACGTGCTGGGGGACGCGATCCAGCCGGCGCCGGCGATGCCCAAGTCCGGGCACATGGCCAACCAGCATGGCAAGGTCGCCGCCAATGCGATCGTCGCCATGCTCTCCAACCGGTCATACACGCAGGAGCCGGTCGTCGCCAATACGTGCTACAGCTTCATCGACGACAAGAACGTCGTCCATGTGGCGTCGGTGCATCGCTATAGCGCGGAAAAGAAGACGATGGAGGCGGTGGCGGGGAGCGGCGGCCTGTCCGCCGGTCCGTCCGAGATCGAAGGCCAGTACGCGTTCGCCTGGGCGCGCAATGTCTGGGCCGACATGCTCGCGTGAAATCTTGCAGGTCGCAGGACGTACGAATCCCTGCTGTTTCAATTGCGCCACACATCAGGTTCCCGTTGACGTGGTAGGACGAGGGGACGAGGGTCGAATTTGGGCCCGGCGACAATCTGTTTCCATTGCGCCGCGTTCTTCCTTCGTGTCGCGTCTGCAAATCCCCCTTGTTTTTCAAGTACTTGAGTTTCCGTGCCGCAACATGAATCCGTGCGCTGGCGTACGATTTGATTCCACTCTGCGGAAAATATTTCTAATATTCTGATTTTTAAGCGAAATTTCTATGCTGCGGTGCGGAATATCGATATCCAGAACGTCGTACCTTGTCTATAGTCGGTTCATGCGCGAACGCACACGGGCCAGCCACCTGGATGCGTCGTCCGGACCATACCCACCGCACTGGTCCGCCCCGGAAGGGTCGAATGATCTCACCCGACTGTCGCGCACGCGGCCAGACCGAAGTCCAACCCGCACTTTGGGGTAGCCGGCGACAGAGTGATGCGGTCATTCGCATCGTGTGACACCAATGCAGCAGGAATGGAGCCTACATGAGCACGAACTACAACCTCGAAGTGGAACGCCTGAAAAAGGATTGGGCGGAAAATCCCCGGTGGAAAGGGATCAAGCGCGGGTATTCGGCGGAAGACGTGGTGCGTCTGCGCGGATCGGTGCATATCGAGCACACGCTCGCGAAGCGCGGCGCCGAGAAGCTGTGGACGCTGATCAATGAAGAACCGTTCGTCAACACGCTGGGCGCGTTGACGGGCAACCAGGCGATGCAGCAGGTCAAGGCCGGATTGAAGGCGATCTACCTGTCGGGCTGGCAGGTCGCCGCCGATGCCAACATCGCCGGTGAAATGTACCCGGACCAGTCGCTGTATCCGGTGAACTCCGTGCCCCTGGTCGTGCGCAAGATCAACAACGCGTTCATGCGCGCCGACCAGATCCAGTGCTCCGAGGGCAAGAACGACATCGACTATTTCGCGCCCATCGTCGCCGACGCCGAAGCGGGTTTCGGCGGCGTGCTGAATGCGTTCGAACTGATGAAGGCGATGATCGAAGCCGGCGCCGCCGGCGTCCACTTCGAGGATCAGCTCGCGTCGGTCAAGAAGTGCGGTCACATGGGTGGCAAGGTGCTCGTCTCGACCAAGGAAGCGGTCGAAAAGCTGATCGCCGCCCGCCTCGCGGCCGACACGATGGGCGTGCCGACGATCGTGCTCGCGCGCACCGACGCCGAAGCGGCCGATCTGATCACCAACGACATCGATGACAACGACAAGCAGTTCTGCACAGGCGAGCGCACGGTCGAAGGCTTTTACAAGACCCGCAAGGGCCTCGAGCAGGCGGTGTCGCGCGGACTGGCCTATGCGCCGTACGCGGACCTGATCTGGTGCGAGACCGGCAAGCCGGACCTCGAGTTCGCCAAGGCCTTCGCCGACGCGATCCACGAGAAGTTCCCCGGCAAGATGCTGGCGTACAACTGCTCGCCATCGTTCAACTGGGAAAAGTACCTCGACGGCGCGACCATCGCCAAGTTCCAGCGCGAGCTGGGCGCGATGGGATACAAGTTCCAGTTCATCACGCTGGCCGGCTTCCATTCGCTCAACTACTCGATGTTCGAACTCGCGTACGGCTACGCGCGCCAGAACATGACCGCGTTCGTCGAACTGCAGAAGAAGGAATTCGCGGCCGCCGAGCAGGGCTTCACCGCGGTCCGCCATCAGCGCGAAGTCGGCACCGGCTACTTCGACGCGGTCACGCAGGCGATCCAGCATGGCGAGTCGTCGACGACGGCGCTCAAGGGCTCGACCGAGGACGAGCAGTTCTTCGACAAGAACGCCGCGATCAGGAAGGTGTCCGGCGGCAACGACTGATTTCATCGCCTCTCTCAAGGTGTACACTCACCGCGTCCTTTGGGGCGCGGTTTTTTTTGCCCACGCCGCCGGCAATTCTTCCGTGTACTAGAATGATCTCAGACTTCAGATTGGGGATTTTTCATGGCTGACCAGGACCTGCGCGCCGCCGCGCTCGATTATCACCGTCATCCGGTGCCGGGCAAGCTGGCCGTCACCGCGACCAAGCAGTTGATCAACCAGCGCGATCTCGCGCTGGCGTATTCGCCGGGCGTCGCGGCCGCGTGCGACGAGATCGTGCGTGATCCCGGCGAGGCGCGCAACCTCACCGCGCGCGGCAACCTGATCGCGGTGATCACCAACGGCACCGCGGTGCTCGGTCTCGGCGCGATCGGCCCGCTCGCGGCCAAGCCGGTGATGGAAGGCAAGGCGGTCCTGTTCAAGAAATTCGCCGGCATCGACTGCTTCGACCTCGAGATTAACGAGCTGGACCCGGACAAGCTGGTCGAGATCGTCGCCGCGCTGGAGCCGACCTTTGGCGGCATCAACCTCGAGGACATCAAGGCGCCCGAGTGTTTTATCGTCGAGAGGAAGCTCCGGGCCCGGATGAAGATCCCGGTTTTCCACGACGACCAGCACGGCACGGCGATCATCGTCGGCGCCGCGGTGACCAACGGCCTGAAGGTCGTCGGCAAGAAAATCGAAGACGTGAAGTTCGTCGTCAGCGGCGCCGGCGCCGCGGCGCTGGCCTGCCTCGACCTCCTGCTCGATCTCGGGCTGCGGCTCGAGAACATCATGGTCACCGACCTCGCGGGCGTCGTCTACAAGGGGCGCAAGGAATTGATGGACCCGGACAAGGAGCGCTTTGCCCGTGAGACCTCCGCGCGCAAGCTGGCCGACGTGATGGCCGGCGCCGACGTGTTCCTGGGCCTGTCCGCGGGCAAGGTGCTCACGCAGGACATGGTGCGGGCGATGGCCCCAAAGCCGCTGATCCTCGCGCTGGCCAATCCCACGCCCGAGATCCTGCCGGAGCTGGTCAAGGAAGTCCGCGACGATGCGGTCATCTGCACCGGGCGCACCGACTACCCGAACCAGGTCAACAACGTCCTCTGCTTTCCGTTCATCTTCCGCGGCGCGCTCGACGTCGGCGCCACCACGATCACCCGGCAGATGGAAATCGCGACGGTCCATGCGATCGCCGAACTCGCGCAGGTCGAGCAGTCGGATATCGTCGCGACCGCCTATGGAACGACCGACCTCTCCTTCGGGCCCGAGTACCTGATTCCGAAACCGTTCGATCCGCGGCTGATCCTGGCGATTTCCCCCGCCGTCGCCCGCGCGGCGATGGAATCCGGCGTGGCGACGCGCCCGATCACCGACTGGGACGCCTACCGGCAGCAGCTGAACCAGTTCGTCTACCACTCGGGCGTGGTGATGAAGCCGATATTCCAGGCGGCCAAGAAGGTGCCCAAGCGCATCGTCTTCGCCGAGGGCGAGGACGAGCGCGTGCTGCGCGCGATCCAGGTCATCGTCGACGAGGGGCTGGCGCATCCCATCATCGTCGCGCGCCCGGCCGTGCTCGACAAGCGCATCGAGCGCTTCGGGCTGCGCATCCGGGCCGGCGTCGACATCGAAGTCATCAATCCGGAGCACGACTCCCGCTATCGCGACTACTGGCAGGAGTATCACCAGCTGACCGAGCGGCGCGGCGTCACCGCGCAGTACGCGAAGATCGAGATGCGGCGGCGCCTGACGCTGATCGGCGCGATGATGGTCCGGCGCAACGACGCCGACGGCATGATCTGCGGAACGTTCGGCAACTACGTGCAGCACCTGGAGTACGTCGACCAGGTGATCGGGATGCGGCCCGGCGTCAAGGAATACGCGGCGATGAACGGCTTGATGCTGCCCGATCGCCAGGTGTTCCTGGTCGACACGCACGTCAACCTCGATCCGACCGCGGAGCAGGTCGCCGAAATCACCATCATGGCGGCGGAGGAAATGCGGCGCTTCGGCGTGATCCCGAAGGTCGCGCTGCTCTCGCATTCCAGCTTCGGCACCTCCAATGCGCCGTCGGCGCGCAAGATGCGCGAGGCGCTGAAGATAGTCCGGCTGCGCTCGCCCGGGCTGGAGGTCGATGGCGAAATGCACGGCGACGCCGCGCTTGACCCCGACGCCCGGCAAATGGTCATGCCGCGCTCGACGCTGACCGGCGAGGCGAACCTGCTGGTGATGCCCAATATGGACGCGGCGAACATTTCGTACAATCTGCTCAAGACCGGCGCCGGGCACAACGTCGCGGTCGGTCCCATCCTGCTGGGCGCGGCCAAGCCCGTGCACATCCTGACGCCGTCGGCGACCGTTCGCCGCATCGTGAACATGACCGCGCTCGCCGTGGTCGACGCCGGCGCGCAGCGGCAGCAGACGCTGCTCTGACCGCGGCATGCCGGACCCCGGCCCGGAATAGCCGAGCGCACTCGCTACCGTGGGCACCGCAGGATGGCCACCGTAGGATGGGTGGAGCGCAGCGATACCCATCACGCCCGAGCAAAGACCGAGCCGTAGGATGGGTCGAGCGCAGCGACACCCATCGCGCGGCGCTGGCTTCCAGCCATCGCGAGGCGCCGATGATCACGTCGTATCCCAAGGTCGACAACACCGACCTGTACGCCTTCCGCAGCTACGAGCCCGGACGCGCCGGCTATGTCGTGATCCTGGCCAACTTCATCCCGCTGCAGGACGCGTACGGCGGCCCCAACTTCTTCAACATGGATCCCGACGCGCTGTACGAGATCCACATCGACAACAACGGCGACGCGCCGGAAGACCTGACCCACTCGTTCAAGTTCAGGAACACCACGCGCGGCCTGGCGCTGGACATCGGCGGCAAGAGCGTCGCGGTGCCGCTCGCCAACATCGGACAGATCACGACGGGCAGCGTGCCCGCGATGAACGTGGTCCAGAGCTACACGATCAACCAGATCCGCGGACCGCGGCGCGATGCGGCGAGCCCGGTGGGCGCGGTCACGCCGCTCCTGGGCGGAACGGAATTCGAGAAGCCGCAGGACAACATCGGCAACAAGTCGATCCCCAATTACAGCGAGTACGCTGGGATGCACATCCGCGGGGTCAGCATCCCGGGCTGCACGCCGCCTGCCGGCACCTTCCCGCGGGTCTTCGTCGGCCAGCGCAAGGAAGGCTTCGGCGTGAACCTGGGCGAGATCTTCGACCTGGTCAATATTTCGGTGCCGAAGGTCATCGGCGCGCGCAGCGGCTCGGGCAACGCGACGGCCGACAAGAACGTCACCACGCTTGCGCTCGAACTGCCGATCTCGTGCACCACCACGGCGACCGAACCGGTTATCGGCGTCTGGTCGACCGCCAGCCTGCCACCTAACCGCGTCGGCTCGAACTCGGCCGCGCCCTACGTGCAGGTTTCGCGCCTGGGCATGCCGCTGGTCTTCCCCCCCCCCCGCCCCCCCCCCCCCCCCCCCCCCCCGCCCCCCCCCCTCCCCCCCCCCCCCCCCCCCCCCCCTGGCTCTTTCGGGCCCCCGGGCCCGCGCCCCCCCCCCCCTCCCCCCCCCCTCCCCCCCCCCCCCCCCCCCCCCCCGGGTCAAGCCCCCCTTCCGCCCCCCCCCCCCCCCCCCCCCCCCCGGCCCCCCCGCCGGGGTTTCCCCCCCGGTTTTCCCCCCCCCCCCCTTTCCCCGCTTTCCCCCCGGCCCCCCCCCCGGCCGGCCCGCTGCCGCCAGGCGCCGGCAAGCCCGGATCGGCCAACCTCACGTACTCCGACGGAGTGCTGGTCGAAGACAGCCAGTTCGACAGCCACTTCCCGTTCCTGGCCACGCCGTTGCCCGGATCGCCCAATGGCATGAACGGAATCGATCCGGGCGGCAACTAAGTTTCGAGTCCTTTGCGATTCTGGTTCCACAGCAACAACGCACTTCCGGACGAATCTCCTCCTACGTCTTCGGAAGTACGCAGATGGCGGCGCGGCTGACTCCCCGCGTCGCCACTTTTTTTCTTGCTTCACCGCCGCTCCTTGCAGGCGCTCCAAGTCAAACGCGCACGCCCCACTCCACACGCTCCAATTTGCGGCAGCATGGCCTGGCACTCCGGTGCGAAGGGTTATCATGCTGGCTGCGCGAAGGATGGACAACTGCCGGACCCGGTCCCTGCAGCGCGACGCGCAGACCTCGATACCGAAGCGGAACAATGCAATGCCCGAAGCGCCCCTGATAGCGTGCCCCGAATGCGATCTGCTCCAGGTGGAGACGCCGCTGCCGCCCCGCCGGACGGCGTGTTGCCGCCGTTGCGGCGTCGCGCTCTATCGCAGCAGCAGCGACAGCCTCGATCGCGCGCTCGCCTTCGCGCTGGCCGCCGTCGTGCTGCTGGTGATCGCGAACTCGCTGCCCATCGCCGGTCTCGAAGTAACGGGGCAGCACACCGAGACCACGCTGTGGGGCGCCGTGCAGGCGTTGTACGACCAGGACCGCGTGGCCGTCGCCGGCCTGGTCTTCGCGACCACGCTGTTCGCGCCCGCGGTGGAACTGGCCCTGATGCTGTACATGCTGGTGCCGCTGCGCCTGGGCCGGGTCCCGCGTCACTTGTCGCTCGCCTTCCGCCTCGCGCCGCTCGCGCACGAGTGGGGACTGGTCGACGTGTTCATGCTGGGCGTCGTCGTGTCGCTGATCAAGCTGGGCAATCTGGCGACCGTGGTGCCGGGCATCGCGCTGTGGTCGTTCGGCGTGCTGATCCTGCTGCTGACTGCGGTGGGCGCGTCGTTCGACGCCCGCGAATTCTGGCTGCGGGCCGCCGCCAACCGCGCCGCGCTCGACCGCGCCGCGGGCGGCACCCGTGAGCGGGCGCTGGAGCCGGCCACGTGAAGCCGGCGTACGTTACCGCCGCCGCCGCCGGATTGCTGTCCTGTCCGGCGTGCGCGCTCGTGTCGCGGCCGCCGGCGGCCACGACTGGTATCGAGTCGCCAACCGCGCGCTGCCCGCGCTGCGGCGCCGGCGTCCATGCGCGCAAGCCCGACAGCATCGCCCGCACCTGGGCGTTCCTGCTCGCCGCCTTCGTGCTCTACATCCCGGCCAACGTGCTGCCCATCATGGACACGAGTTCGCTGTTCGACGCGCAGCAGGACACGATCCTGAGCGGCGTCATCTACTTGTGGAAGAGCGGCTCGTGGGGGACGGCGCTGATCGTGTTCATCGCCAGCGTCGTCACGCCGCTGGCCAAGCTGCTCGCGCTCACCGCGCTGCTGCTCTCGGTGCACTGGAAGTCGGCCTGGCGGCCGCACGTGCGCGCGCAGTTGTACCGGGCGGTCAGCCTGGTCGGCCGCTGGTCGATGCTCGACATCTTCGTCGTCACCGTCCTGGTCGCGCTGGTGCAATTGCAGTCGGTCGCGGTGATCACCGCTGGGCCCGGCGCGTTCGCGTTCGGCGCCGTCGTCGTGCTGACCATGCTCGCCGCGTTCAGTTTCGACCCTCGCCTGATCTGGGATGCCGCGGAGGCTACCGATGACTGACGCCACCCCAGCCGCGCCGCCGGCCGCGGCTCCGGCCATCCCGCAGGCAGTGGTCCGGCCGGAGCGCCGGTGGCCCATGGTCGTGGTCTGGCTGGTGCCCATCATCGCCATCCTGTTCGGCGCCTTTGTCGGGCTGCAGGCGTGGCGCGATCGCGGGACCACGATCGCCATCTCGTTCAAGACCGGCGAGGGGATCGAACCGCGCAAGACCAAGATCAAGTACAAGAATGTCGACATCGGCGAGGTCCGCACCGTCACGCTCAATGAAGACCGCTCGCGGGTGATCGTCACCGCGCAGATCACGCGCGAGGCCGAGCCGCTGCTGGTCGCCGATACTCGCTTCTGGGTCGTGCGCCCGCGCATCTCCGCCGGCAGCGTGACGGGCCTCGGCACCTTGCTCTCCGGCTCCCACATCGGGATGGATGCCGGCCGGCAGCAGGAAGCGAGCCGGACGTTCACGGGACTGGAACAGCCGGCGATCTTCACCGCGGATTTGCAGGGGCGCCAGTTCCTGCTGCGCGGCGAGGACATGGGGTCGCTGGACATCGGCTCGCCGATCTACTTCCGGAAAATCCAGGTCGGGCAGGTCGTCGGCTACGACCTCGATCCGGATGGCAAGGGCGTCACGGTGAAGGTGTTCGTCAACGCGCCCTACGACAAGCACGTCAACACCAATACCCGGTTCTGGTACGCCGACGGCTTCGACGTCACGCTCGATGCCAACGGACTGAAGATCAACACCCAATCCGTGGTCTCGATCCTGCTGGGCGGCCTGGCCTTCGAAGACCATCCCGAGGCGGATCCGGCGCCGCCGGCCGCGGCCAATGCCCGGTTCGAGATCTTTGCCGATCGCGGCCGCGCCTTGAAAGCGACGGCCCTGGGATCGGAGATCTTCACGCTCGTCTTCAAGGAGTCGGTGCGCGGGCTGACCATCGGCGCGCCCGTCGACTTTCGCGGCGTCGTCGTCGGCGAAGTGCTGTCGACCAACCTGAGCTTCGATCCGGCCAGGCGCGAGATCACCGTGCCGGTCAGGGTGCGCATCGATACCGGCCGCCTGCGCGGACAGCGGGGCAAGGCCGCCCGGTCCGACCTGGCGCCGTTCGAATCGAAGACGTTCTTCGACCAGCTGGTCGCCCGCGGCTTCCGCGCGCAATTGAAGACCGCCAATCTGCTGACAGCGCAACTCTATGTCGCGCTCGACTTCACTTCCGGGGCGCCGAAAGCAACCATCGATTGGTCGAAGGCGCCGCCCGAGCTGCCGACCCAGGCCGGCAGCCTGCAGGAGTTGCAGGCGACGCTCGCCTCGGTCGCCAACAAGCTCGACAGGGTGCCGTTCGATGCGATCAGCCGGGAACTGCAGCAGACGCTGCAGAACGGCAACAAGCTGATGCAAAGCGGCGACAAGTTGATGCAGAGCGGCGACCAGCTGGTCAAGCAGTTCGGCGCCGAAACGGTACCGGAAGCGCGCGCGGTGCTGGCCGATGCGCGCACCACGTTGCAGAACGCAAACAAGCTGATCGAGCAGCTGGGCGCCAAGACCGCGCCGGAGGCCAGCGCTGCGCTGGCCGAAGTCCGCCGCACGCTGGCGACCATCGAACACGCGATCGCACCCGACGCGCCGCTGCAGCGCGACTTGCGGGAAGCACTGCGCGAAGTCGCGCGCGCGGCGCAGGCGTTCCGCCTGCTCGCGGACTACCTCGAGCGCCACCCGGAGTCGCTGCTTCGCGGCAAGAAGGAGGATGCAAAGTGAGCGCCGCTGCGACTTCCGCATCGCCCGGGGCGGGCGCCGCGCCGGCAGTCCGCGCCCGGCTTGCGCTCGGACTCCTCGTGCTGCTCGCCGGCTGCGCCAGCACGCCCAGGGAGAACCTGTACACGCTGAGCGCCGTCGCGCCGCAAAACACGGGTGGCGCCAAGCAGGACTCCGGGATCGTCGTCCTGGTCGAGTCCGCCAACGTTCCGGAACTCGTCGACCGGCCGCAGTTCGTGATCAGCGCCGGCGACTCCCGGATGTCCCTGCTCGAGCAGCAGCGCTGGGCGGAGCCGTTGAAGTCGCAGATTGCGCGCACCGTCGCGCTGAACCTGGGCCGCCTGCTCGGTTCCGCGCGCGTATCGACGAAACTGCAGGCCGGCGGCGAGGATGCCGGCTATCGCGTCAACCTGGAGTTCCAGCGTTTCGAGTCAAGGCCCGGCGACGCGGTCAGCCTCGAAGTGTTGTGGACGGTGCGCCGCGGCTCGGCGCCCGAAGTCACGAGCGGCCGCTCGATGGTGCGGGAGGCGGCCCTTGCTCCGGGCTACGACGCGCTGGTCGCGGCGCACGACCGCGCGCTCGCCACGATCAGCGGCGAGATCGCCGCCGCCATCCGGAAGTGACGCGCGACATCGGCGTGGCGCCGTCCGCGCAGGGGCAGTCTCACTCGACCTGCACGCGCGTGAGGTTGTCATCGGAATTGCGGTCTATCCGCTTGTTGAACGGGTCGACGCCGACGAACTTCGGCGCCTGGTCCACGGTCAGCGTGACGACCTGCGCGCCGGACTGCAGCGGGCGCCGGTCCAGCAGCAGCACCGATTCGCGCTTGTAGCCCTTCTTGCCGGGCTCTTCGGTGAACACGCCCACGTCGAACGGCTCGGCCAGCGGCGCCTCGGTTTCCTTGCCCTTGCCGTCGGCGTACAGCTTCCTCCCTTCGACGGTGAAGCTGACGTCGTACTTGCCGTCGGGCCGCTTTTTCGCGGTGGCCGCGGTGGCCTTCATGTCGTAGAGCGTGATCTTCTCGAACAGGTCGGTGATCAGTTGATCGTGTTGCGGACCCGCCTCGGCGCGCAACAGCCGGATGAAGTCGGTGGTCGCGGGGTAGGGCGCCGGCTTGAACGCGAATTCGGCGAGCAGCTTCTGCAACGCGCGGTTGACGACGTCGGCGCCGACCGCTTCCCGCAGCCAGTACATCGCCAGCGAGCCCTTGCGGTAATGGACATAGGGCTGGTCTTCCACGCGGTCGAGCGGCAGTTCCTCGATCACTTCGCCGCCGCGGCTGCGCAGGTACTGGTCGAGCTCGGACTTGAGGAACTTGCGGATCTGTTCGGGGCCGTAGAGCTTCTCCATCACCAGCAGCGCCGAGTACTGCGCGAAGGTCTCCGAGAGCATGGTCATTCCCTGCTTGTCGGCGCCGATGATCTGGTGCGCCCACCACTGATGGGCGATCTCGTGGGCCGTCACGTAGGTGACCAGGTCCAGCCTCTCGTCGTTCTTCGTGTCGTCGTGATTCTGGATGAAGCCGATCGCCTCCGAGTACGGCACCGTCCCCGCAAACGCTTCGGCAAACGTGGCATACGCGGGAAACTCCAGGATCCGGGCGTGGCGGAACTGGTAGGGCGAGAAATTGGCGGCGAACATCTCGAGCGAGGCCTTCATCGCATCGAGGATGCGCCGGACGTTGTGCGCGTGCGGCGGGTGATAGTAGACGGCAAGTTCCACGGCCTTGCCGTCCGGGGCCGCCCATGTGTCCTTGCTGATGGCGTAGCGCGCCGATTGCATCGAGAAGTAATTGTGGATGGGCGCGTCGGTGCGCGTGACCAGAGTGCGGCGACCGCCGGTGACCGTGTCGCTCACCGTGTAACCGGGAGCGACCGGAACCTGGTCGGCGTCGGTGGTCACGCTGAGTTCCGCATTGACCCAGTCGGTGTCGTGGCGTAGATAGTGGTTGGCAGCGGCCGTCTGGTCCTCGAGCCTGGCCAGGCGCAGCTCGGACGGCAGGTCGTACTTGCGGCGCTTGACGCGGTCCTGCAGCAGCGCCTCGCGCGCCATGCCCAGGAACGGCGCGATCAGCTGGTTGTTCAGGAACGTGCCGTTGCCGACGATGCGCGTCAGCGGCCGGCTGTTCGGAAAGCCGCGCTCCTCGAGCAACGTGGTGAAGCGGATGACGCGCCGCTCGCCCGGCTGCATCGGCGCCGCGAACCCGTAGATCCGGTAGTCGAATTCCTTGTACTCCTTCTGCAGCGTCGCGCCTTCGACTTCGAGGGACTGCATCTTCAGCAGCCGGTTCCAGCGCACGTGCACGGCCGGCAGCGGGCCGGCGGTCCGGTTTTCGATGACGTAGCTGCCGACGGTGGTGGCGCGCACGTTCGCGGGCTCGATGTCCACGGCCAGCTTGATGTCGACGATGCGCGGCTGCACGACGTTCTCGAGGGCCAGCAAGGCTTTTTCGTAGTCGGCGGTGAGCTTTTCCTCGGCGGGCTGCGGCAGGTAGCGGTTGAGGACGTTGGTGTTGTAGTAGTTGAAGGCGCCGATGCCGACCCATGCCACCGCTGCGGCACCCATCACGACCCCGGGCGCGCCACGCAGCCGCAAGCGCATCCGGGCGAAGCGCGGGCCCAGGCGCGTCTCGACGCCGCGCCGCCACAGCAGGTGCGCGGCGACCATCAGCATCAGCGCGAACGCCAGCCAGTACGCCTGGAACCACGCCCGGGCGATCCAGAACCGCCCCATCCCGTTCATGTCCGACAGCGGCACGCCAGGCTCGCCGGCATAGTTGTAGAGGTTGTGCTCGAAGCCGATGTTGTTGAGTGTCACCGTGGCCACGACGTAGACCAGCATCACCGCCCAGCCCATGAACTTGTGCGGCACCAGCGACTGGACGAACACCGACAGGGCCGCCAGCAGCAGTGCCGAGACGATGCCGGGAAGCACGAACCAGAGCAGATAGGCGGCGGGCTCGATCCGGAAGTAGCCGTGCAGCATCTGGAAGATCACGGCGGTGGCCACGGCCGCCAGATAGCTGGCCAGCAGCACCAGCGCGATCGCCAGCACCTTGGGGGTCAGGAAGGCCCAGTCCGGCGCCGCGGTCGCGTCGACGATTTCGTGCATCCGCCGCTCGCGGTCGTTCCACACGAGTTCCCCGGCGTAGTAGATGGCGATGATGATGGGGATGATGTTGAATGCGTTCTCGAGCGCCCCCACCATCGCGCGCGTGACCGGGAAGTACACGGTGTCCCGGAATTGCACGACGCCGTTGATGGCGCCGAACGCGTTGAACATGCCGATGGTCAGCAGGACGAAGAACGCCGGGCTCTTGAACACGAAGCGCATGTCGAAGCGGGCCAGCGCGAGCAGTTGGCGCCAGCGCGTGGCGCGGCCGGCATCCGGCGCGGCGAGCGCGCGCATGGCCGGCGCCGGGTCGGCGCGGGCGGGCCTGGTCCCGCGCGCGGAAGAGACGCTGCTGCCCTTGGCCTCGAAGCGGAAGATCGCGTACGCGAGCGCGAACAGGCCCGCCGCGACGCCCAGCCAGAGCAGCCGGTTGTAGAGGATCAACCCCGCGATCGCCGGGATCTGCGAATTCCGCTCCGCCGCGGTCCAGTACTTGGTTGCCTGCCGCATGGCGCCGATGCCGAACGGATCGACCAGCGCCGAGAGCGTGTCGTAGGCCGGGTCGCGCAGCAGCAGCCGCGAGGTCAGGAAGAGGACGAGGAATCCGACCGCGCCCACGTACGTCCACATCATCGAGCGGGTCGCGGTAGCCAGCGCGAAAAAGCCCGCGCCGATGACCAGCAGCGTGGGCAGGCTGTAGACGAACAGCGCGTACAGATAGTGCCCGGCGACGAACGGCCCGACCTTCTCGCTGTCGACCCAGGGCATCCAGGAGCCGACGAGAATGCCCAGCGGCACGCTGGCGAGGATGATGAAGGCCACCGCGATCGCGCCCGCGAACCGGCCCACCAGGTAGTCGAACTTGCTGATGCGGGTCGCGCGCAGGATGGGCGCGAAGCCCGTCTCGTCGTCGCGGATCACCACGTTGGCGACGAACGCGGTGATGACGAAGATGGCGAACACGTTGAGAATCGCCGTGGTTTGCAGCAGCGTCATCGGCGAATTGATGTTGATGTTGCCGCGGCCGCCGATCTGGATCTGTTCGATCGTGGCCGAGCCGAAACTGAACAGGAAGAACAGCGCGAAGCCGACGAACAGCAGCGGCGAGCGCAGCTGGTAGCGCAGTTCGAACGCGGCGACCTGGCGCAGCATGGGGGGCGCTCAGTGCCCGCCACGGGCGCCGCGGCGTCCCGGCGCGCCGCGGTCAACGTGGCGAAGTAGAAATCCTCGAGGCCGCCCTCGACCGGCACGAACCCTGCCTCCGGCGGCGCGTCGGCGACGACGTGGATCACGGTCTGGCCACCGCGCAGGCGCGTGGAGATCACGTCCAGCCGCGACTGGTAGCCGGCCAGGTCATGCTTGTCCACGGCGCGGCTCCAGACGCGACCCTGCAGCCGCTCCATCAGTTCGGCGGGGGCGCCGACCTCGATGATGCGCCCGGCGTTGATGATCGCCATCCGCGAGCACAGGTCGGCCACGTCGTCGACGATGTGCGTGGACAGGATCACCACGACGTTCTCGCCGATTTCGGAGAGCAGGTTGTTGAAGCGGTTGCGCTCCTCCGGGTCCAGCCCCGCCGTCGGCTCGTCGACGATGATCAGCTGCGGGCTGCCGATCAGCGCCTGCGCGATGCCGAAGCGCTGGCGCATGCCGCCCGAAAAGCCCGCGACCGCCTTCTTGCGCACGCTCCACAGGTTCACCTGGTTGAGCAGCGTCTCGACGGTGTCCTTGCGCGCGCCCTTGGCGCCGATGCCCTTGAGGACGGCAAGGTGATCCAGCAGGTCGTACGCCGAGACGCGCGGGTAGACGCCGAAGTCCTGCGGCAGGTAGCCCAGCGTGGCGCGCAGCCGCTCGGGTTCCTTCACGACGTCGATGCCGTCGAACACGATGCTGCCCGCCGAGGGCGTCTGCAGCGTGGCGATGCAGCGCATCAGCGTGGACTTGCCGGCGCCGTTCGGGCCGAGCAGCCCGAACATGCCCTTGTCGATGGCGAGCGTCGCGTCGTCGAGCGCCCTGGTGCCGTTGGCGTAGACGTGCGTGACGCCTGAAAGCGTGAGCATGAAGCTGGTCCCCTTATTCGATCACCTTCCCGAACAGCACCCACTGCTTGCCGTCGAAGCGCTGGAGTTGCAGCGACTCGATCGGATAGAAGTCGGTGGGGCTGGTGTTGATCTTGATGCCGGGCAGCAGGAGCGGGAGCTGGAAGTCCTTGAGACTGGCGGCCTGGCGCATGATGTTGGCGCGCGTCAGATCGTTGCCGCATTGCTTGAAGACCTGCACCAGCGTCTGCGCGACGCTGTAGCCGTACGCGTTGAGGGCGTCGGAGAGCTTCCCGTCGGGCAGGTACTTCGCCATGAAGGCCACGAACTCCTTCATCCCGGGGTCGTTCGCCCACTGCGTGTCGAGCGCGTCCTTCTGGTAGGCGACCGTGATCAGGCCCACCGACTTGTCGAGGCCGGCGGGAACGAGCACGGAGCCGACCGAGGCCGACACGTTGTTCAGGTAATGCACCGGCTTCCAGCCGATGTCGTGGACCTTGCGGATCGCCAGCGCGGCGAACTTGGGCGTGGCGATGTTGATCAGCACGTCTGCCCCGGACCCTTTCAGGCTGACGATCTGCGAGTCGACGGTCGGGTCGCTGACCTCATACGTGGCTTCGGCGACGATCAGCCTGCCCGCCTTGTCGCCCAGGCCGTCCTTCAGGCCCTTGAGCAGATCCTTGCCGTAGTCGTCGTTCTGGTAGAGCACGGCGATCTTCGCGTTCGGGCGCGTGGCCAGGATGTCCTTGGCGTAGATCCTGCCCTCGGTCTGGTAGTTCGGCTGCCAGCCCATGGTCCACGGGAAGTCCTTGGGGTCGCCCCACTTGGTGGCCCCGGTCGCGACGAACAGGTGCGGCACCTTCTTCGCGTTCATGTACTTGTGGATCGCCGAGTTCGACGGCGTGCCCAGCGACTGGAAGATGAACAGCACCTCGTCCTGTTCGACCAGCCGCCGCGCCATCTCGACCGCCTTGGGCGGGCTGTAGCCGTCATCCACGCTGAGCAGCTTGATCTTGCGGCCGTTGATGCCGCCCTCGTCGTTGATCTTCTGGAAGTACGCCATGTGCAACTTGCCGATCTGGCCGTACGCGGACGCCGGTCCGCTGTAGGGCATGATCGAGCCGATCTTGATCTCGGTGTCGGTGGCGCCGGGATCGTATTTCTTCTGCGCGAAGCTGGCGGTGGCGAGCGCGATGGCGCCGATCAATACGGTGGCTTGCAGCAGCGATCCGGTTTTCATCCTGGCCTCCTGGTTTCGTGCAGTCGCAACTTATACGCTCTTTCCGGGCTTCCGGCGCAGCCGCTGCCATGCACCGCCGACGACCTGGGCGATGCCTCCCGGCATCAGGAACATGCAGGCGATCAGGAACACGCCGTAGATCGCCCACGGGGCCGCCTTGGAAATCTGGTCGGCGATGTTGGGCACGAACTGGATGAACAGCGCGCCGTAGATCGCGCCGGACACCGACGCCAGCCCGCCGACGACGATCCCGACCAGGAAGGCGATGGACAGGAAGATGGTGAAGCTGTCGGGCGCGACGAACTGGACCGCGATCGCGCCCAGCGCCCCGCCGACGCCGGTGTACATCGCGCTCACGCCAAAGGTCAACGCTTTGTACAGCGAGATGTCGACGCCCATCGCCTCGGCGGCGATCGGCTGGTCGCGGATCGCGACCAGCGCGCGGCCGATGCGCCCGCGCAGCAGGTTGACGCCGAGAATGAACATCAGCGCGGCGACGCCCAGCGTGAACAGGTAAAGCCACTGATCGGCGTTGACCGGCAGCCCGAACGGCGCGTCCGGCTTGATGATCACGATGCCCTGGACGCCGCCGGTCCAATGCTCGAAGTGCTTGTACTTGAGCAGTTGCGGGAGCGCCACGCCCAGCGCGAACGTCGCCAGCGCCAGGTACAGTCCTTCGAGGCGCAGCGCGGGCAGACCGAACAGGAAGCCGGCGACCAGGCACACGGCCGCGGCGGCCGGCAGCGTCAGCCAATACGGAACGCCGAACTTGTCCATCAGGATGGCCGCGGTGTAGGCGCCGATCGCGTAGAACGCGCCGTGCCCCAGCGAGATCTGGCCGTTGTAGCCGGTCAGCATGTTGAGCCCGAGCAGGACGATCGCGTACGCGAGCACCAGCGTGAGCTGGAACACGCGGTAGTTGGACAGGAAGAACGGCAGCACCGCCGCCAGCAGCACCACCAGCGCCAGTCCCAGCCACTGGTTGCGGCGCGCGGTCGCGGAATCTGTCGGGAGCGCGGCCATCGCCTCAGACCCGCTTCACCGTGACGCGGCCGAACAGTCCCGAGGGCCGGATCACCAGCACGCCGACGATCAGCACCAGCGCCACGGTCAGCTTCAGCTCGGTGCCGATCACGTAGGCGCCCAGCAGGTTTTCCAGCACGCCGACCAGGAAGCCGCCGGCAACCGCACCCCACGGATTGTCGATGCCGCCCACCAGCGCCGCGGCGAATGCGTAGAGCAGGATGCCCGCCATCATGTTCGGGTCGAGATACACGGTCGGCGCGACCATCATCCCGGCGATCGACCCGACGGCGGCCGCCAAACCCCAGCCCAGCGCGCGGGTCCAGCCCACGCGGATGCCCACCAGCCGCGCCGACACGGGATTCTGCGCCGCTGCCCGCATCGCCAGTCCCAGCGAGGTGAAGCGGAAGAACGCGTACAGCAGCGCCAGCACCACCAGCGTGACGCCGATCGCGCCGATGCCGTGCGAGGACACGTAATGGTTGCCGAACAGCGGCTCGGCCGGGAACGGGCTGGGGAAGGGCTTGACGGTGTAGGTGAAGATCCAGCCCGCCAGGCTGTTGAAGATCACCAGCAGGCCGATGAACACGACCACGACCGCGAGCACCGACGATTCCCCGATCGGGCGAATGACGACGCGCTCGATGACGACGCCGCAGACGAAGGCCAGCGCGATCGTCGCCGCGAACGCCGCCCAATACGGAAACCCGGCGTCGAGCATCGTCCACGCGAGGTAGGTGCAGAACATCGCGAGCTCGCCCTGCGCGAAGTTCACCAGGTGCGTGGCCTGGTAGATCATCACCAGCGCCAGCGCGACGCTGGCATAGATGCCGCCGGTGACGAGGCCGGAGAGGACCTGGGCGATGAAGGCGTCCATGCGTCCTCTAGTAACCCAGGTACGAGCGGCGGACCGCGTCGTTGTCGCGCATCGTCGCGGCGGCGCCGGCGATGACGATGCGCCCGGTTTCGAGCAGGAACACCTGGTCGGCCAGTTCCAGCGCCAGCGCGGCGTTCTGCTCGACCAGCAGGATGCCCACCTTTTCGCGGGCGTTGATCGTGCGCAGGATGTCGAAGATCGCCGCGACCAGCAGCGGCGCCAGGCCGAACGAGGGCTCGTCCAGCAGCAGCAGGCGCGGTCGCAGCATCAGCGCGCGCGCGATGGCCAGCATCTGCTGCTCGCCGCCGGAGAGCGTCCCCGCCTGCTGGGCGCGCCGCTCTTTCAGCCGCGGAAAATAGCCGTACATGCGCTCGATGTCGCCGGCGAGCTCGCGCCGGTTGCCGCGCGCGTAGCCGCCCAGCCGCAGGTTCTCTTCCGTCGTCAGGTCGAGGAACGTGCCGCGGCCGTCCGGCACGTGGGCGACACCCAGCCGGACGATGTCTTCGGTAGCCATGGCCGCGATCGATTGCCCATCCAGCCGGACGGCGCCGCGGGTGCGGACCATTCCGCACAGCGCGCGCAGCGTGGTCGTCTTGCCGGCGCCGTTGGCGCCCAGCAGCGTGGCGATCGATCCCGGCGCCATGCTGAACGAGACGCCGTGCAGGACCTGCGTCGCACCGTACCAGGCCTCCAGCTGCCCGGCTTCGAGCAGGGCGCTCATCGCCCGGCTCCGGCGGCGGCCGTGGCCGGCCCGGTGCCGAGATACGCGCGGACGACCTCCGGATCCTGCCGCACCGCGGCCGGCGGGCCGTCGGCGATCTTGCGCCCGAAGTCCAGCGCGACGACCTTGTCCGACACCCGCATGACCAGGCTCATGTGGTGCTCGACCAGCAGTATCGTGACGTGCAGACGGTCGCGGATCTCCGTGATCAGCGTGGCGAGCGCATCGACCTCTTCATGGTTGAGCCCGCTGGCCGGCTCGTCGAGCAACAGCAGCCGCGGCTCGCTGGCCAGCGCGCGGCCGAGCTCGACGCGCTTCTGCGTGCCGAACGGCATCGCCGCGACGGGCGCCGCGGCGAGGGCATCGAGCCCGAGAAAGCGCACCAGCCCCGCCACGCGCTGTGCGGCATCCTCCTCTTCGTGCGCGATGCGCGGCGGACGTAGCGCGTTGGCCAGGAACCCGCTCCCGCTCCGGCAGTGGCGGCCGAGCAGGATGTTGTCGAACACCGACAGGCTGCGGAACAGCGCCAGGTTCTGGAAGGTGCGCGCGATGCCGAGTCCCGCGATCCGGTGGCGGGGCACCGCGGACAGGCTGGTTCCCGCGAACGTGATGTCGCCGCCGGTGAACGGGTACAGCCGGGACAGGCAGTTGAACAGCGTCGTCTTGCCGGCGCCGTTGGGCCCGATCAGGCCGACGATCTGGCCCGCGGCGATGTCGAACGACAGATTGTCGAGCGCGACGATGCCGCCGAAGCGCACCGAAATGCCGGACACGCGCAGCAACGGCGCGGCCTCACCGGCGGCTGCGGCTGTGTCCTTGCGCGCAAGCGGGCTCCCCGCCATCCGGCTGACGGCCTAGTCCTTGCTGGCGCAGTTGAACATCCACTGCACGCCGAAGCGATCGGCCAGGCTGCCGAAGTACGCGCCCCAGAACATGTCCTGCAGCGGCATCTCGACCTTGCCGCCGTCCGCCAGCGCGGCGAACAGGCGGTCGGTCTCGGCGCGGCTGTCCGGCTCGAGGTTGATGTAGACGTTGTTGCCGGGCGCCACCTTGAATCCCATCGACTCGGGCGCGTCGGTCCCCATCAGCAGGTGCCCGCCCAGGAGTGGCAGCTCGACGTGCATCACCAGGTCCGCGTCGGCCGCGGCCAGCGGATGGTCGGGATGCGGCGGCATGTCCCGGAAGCGATGGATCGGAGACGTGAATTCAGTGCCGAATACGGATTTGTAAAAGAGGAATGCCGCTTCGGTTGAACGGGGAAAATTCAGATACGTGCTTACGCGAGCCATGCCGTGCCTCCCTTTGCGTAGTGCAGGTCAAACACCTTTGTTTGCCTGGCGTGGGAGTGTATGTCACCGATGTGCAAACGTCGAGCCGGATCGCCCTTCGCAGACTGTCACTGGCGATGGCTGGTCTGGCCCGCCGCTTCACGATGTTGATCCGCCCGGCACCAGCAGGGGGAATCGTCAGGCCCATGGCCTTGGCTGTCGTGCTGTTGATCACCAGTTCGAACGTGGTCGGTTGCTCGACCGGAAGGTCGCCCGGCTTCTCGCCCTTCAGGATCTTGTCCACGTAAATGGCGGCGCGGCTCCACAAGTCCGGGAGGTTCGAGCCGTACGACATCAGGCCGCCCGCCTCGACGAACACCCGGGCCGGATATATCGCGGGCAGACGACTCCCGGCCACCGCCTCGACGAGCCGGGCGCGGTGCGTGACGAACAGCGGCGTATCCGCGTGCAGCACGCCCTCGATGCCGCGCGTGGCAGTGAGCGCAGGCGCAAAGTCGTCCGCGCCGCGCACGGGCACGGCTTTCAGGTTCACGCCCAGCGTGCGCGCCGCGGACTCCGCCCCTTTCACCTGGACGGCACTGGTCGGGTGCGACGGATGGGACAGGAACGCGACCCGCTTGAGCGAGGGCACGAGTTCCTTGAGCAGTTGCACGCGCTTGCCGGCCATGTCCGAGGCATTGACGGCCACTCCCGTGATGTTGCCGCCGGGGTGCCGCAGGTTCGGGACGAGACCGATTTCGACCGGAGCGTACACGGCGAAAAAGACGATAGGGATCGACGTGGTGGCTTTCTTCGCGGCCATCGCCCCGGACGAAGCGCGCGCGAGGATCAGGTCCACCTTCAACCGCACGAGTTCCTCGGCCAGTTGCGGCAACTGGTCCAGGCTGCCGTCGGTCGACCGGAATTCCCACGCGAGGTTGCGGCCTTCGACGTATCCCCGTTGCCGCAAACCCTGCTTCAGCGCCTCGAGAAAGGCCTTGGGCGGCTGCCCCTGGCTCAGGAATCCGATCCGGTAGACTTTTTCCGCGGGCTGCGGTTGCGCGCGCGCATCGGTTACGAGCGCAGCGGGGAGCACGCCGATGGCCAGCGTTGCGACGAGAACGAGCGCGGCCCGGATCATCGGTCCTCCCGGTCCATCGTGTCGGCGGCGATCATCCCTGCTCCCACCCCACCGGCTCCAGCTGCTCCACCTACACCTCCTCCTCCGCCACCACCACCACCGCCTGCGCCGGCTGACCCGCGCCTCCACCTTCGGGCCGAGTCGACCGCGTGGTTCGGCTTGGCCCCGAAGCCGGAAGCTCCAGGGACCTTGGAATCGGCTCGAGCCCGAGTTGTGTCCGCAGGTCGGTCCGGAGATCGCTGATCAGGGGCTGGTAGTCCACAACCTCGCCTCGGGTTGCGGCAAGCGCATACCGCGCGGCAAGCTCCACTTGATGGATGGAGCCAAACAGGACGATATCGCCCAGCGCCTCTTCGATCTGCGACCGATGCTCTCCGGTGGCCGGCGAGAATGAGCCGGCCAGCGAACGGTAAGCCGCGACCAGTGACTTGAGGCGCTCGGTCTCCTGGCGATTCTCCCGTTGGCGTTTTGTCTGCATCCGCTGCATGACGAAGATGCGGATCGTGAGCAAGACTACCGTCAACACGAGCGACGCAATGATCGACAGTGGAACGGGGCCAAGATCAGCGAGTCGCATGGCGGGGTATGTGCTTTCCTTGTGGCGTTAGCCTGGAGAACCGTCAACCGCATCAACACGGCGCACCAAGAGACGAGCCGTGCATCCTGGCGCGATTAAACGCCACCTCCGAGGCCTTGGCAAGATTTCTCGTGTCGGTTTGTACCAGTATCGGGCGGCCGCGTTGACATCGTTCACTTTGCAACGCCAGCGCGAACTGCCCAAGCCCGCGCGGTCAACGAGATCGAGCCGTCTGCCTGCGCCGGGATGCGCGCCCGTATGCGGTCCCGCAGACGCGTTCTGGCATTCTCATCCAGCGCCATGGCATACGCGGGGGCGGGTCCCTGGCCGCCCAGGAACGGCTGCCAGTAGTCTTCAAAGCTCGCGAACGGCGTCGGTATGTCGATTGCCGTCACTTCGGGTCCAATGAGTCCAGCGCCGGCGAAGTGCGCCACCAGCGCTTCCGGACGGCACAGCGGGAAACGGATGCCTTCGTCCATTTTCGCGGCATCCGGATCGAGCTCGACCGCCGCATCCCAGAAGTGGCGCATCAGCTCCATCTTCCCGGCGTAATCCCAGACATACGCCCCGATGGTTCCTCCATTGCCTGTCACCCGCGCCATTTCGGCGAGCGCGGCGCGCTGATCCGCGACGAAGTTCAGGACCAGTCCCGAGACCACAACGTCGACCGCCGCGTCCGGAAGCGGAATTGCCGTTGCGCTGCCCTGGTGAAGCACCGCCCGGCCGGCGAGATTCTCCTTCGCCGTCTTGAGAAATCCGTCCGAGGGCTCGACGCCGGCGACCGACGAGGGCGAGCAGTGATCCACAATCGTGGCGCACAACGCTCCCGTGCCGCATCCCACGTCCAGCCACTTGCGCCCGGCCGGAATGCGCAGCCATGAAAGGAACAAGGGGGCGACCCGACGGCTCCACCGGCCGACATACTGCTCATAGGGGTTCCCGCGTTCCCAGGTGTCGGTCACTTGTTTGCTGGCCATGGTCGGGCCCTCCTGCCTGTCGTTCGAAGACTTGCCACCGCTTGCCGCTCGCGCTCACCCCATGCAGAACACGCTGAGCTTGTTGCCGTCCAGGTCGCGGAAGTAGTCGGCGTAGAAGGCAGCCGCACGCGGCAGGTTTTTTGTGCCGAGGGTGCCCGCACTGCCGGGTGACGTTCCGCTGCCGATTTGGTTTCGTATCGAACCGGCCAACGGTCGTCGTAGGGAACCACGCGAACTATCACGTTAGAGCTAGGCGCCGCCGCGGCCTTGTCGCGCACGGTTAGCCAGCACATTGCCCAACCATGCAGCGGGCAAGTATGCAAGCAACAGATCCACAGCGCTGAACCAAACAGGTGCAGGAAGCATGACCACATTGGCGATGCCGGCCAGCAGGAATAGCCCGCCGACAACGTATGCGGGAATCGCCGACCTGCCTGGAGCAAGCAAGGTCCCGACGACAGCGCCAACCAGCGTACCGAGTGCATGCGCCAGGAATGGAAAGACGAAATGCTTCGCCTCGAAGAGATGTAGCGAAGCTTTCAGCCCTTCCATGGTCGTCACATCTGCGCCAGCCGGAGGTGGAATGACCTTGCCGCTGACCATGATGAGCCCCATGTTCACGACGCTGCCGACGACCAGGCCGAGTACCACGGCCAGAAGTACACGAAAGAACTTGCCCATGCGGTGCCTCCGATTTGTGGTGCCTGACGATCGAATCAAGCGGCCCGCGCCGGTTGCCCGGTGAATGAACAAACGCACCCTGCGGGCGTGGGTCCGCCTGAATGCCGGCTAGGAATTAGTGCGCTTTTGCTGGGCACTACCCTTGATGATCGTGACGACAAGGTTCCCAATGCCCGAATAGCGAAGCCGGTGATCAACATACCGTTCCAGCACGTAAAACAGAAAGTAGTAGAACCGGGCAGATGCCCAGACAAGAGCCGCCAATAGTAACGCGACTTTCAGGTTCGGCAGCTGTTCGAGAATCAGGAATGCGGCACAGCACGCTATGGCCAAAAATGCCATGCCCTTCGCGACGATCAGTTTGGATGAACGGAGGTTATTCATGAGCGGCTCCAAAAGCATCCGCTGATTCGCAAAGCGGGTGCGCCAGTTCCAGGCGTTGATCTGTTTCTGCAAACTTCCCGCGGGCGGCAACGCTTCGACTTATGCCCGGCGAAGATTTGCATCGGGAACACGCCGCGATAACCACAGAAGATACGAGCCGATAACAGCATCGACCACAAAACAGAAAACGGGATACCAGCCGGGAACGCCAGTGTTTGTGATGACCTGACTATGCACCAGGTCGTACAGCCCGTGCAGCAGCCAAAACAACCCGACCACCACTGCCGACTGGCGGACGCTGACAAACGCGAAGAAGAGGCCGGCAACAACGAACGGAACACCGTAGAGCATTTCCTTGACGCCCACGGCCTGCTCGCCTGCTTGTAGAGCGAAAGACGCGTAGAGGCTGGGCAAAGTAAGCAGACCCAAGGAATACAACCAACGTTCCCCACGAATGAATCGCGCAGTCACAATGGTAAGAACACCAACCGTTGCACCAATGAGGGCCTCAATCACAACTCTCTCCTCCCTGAGGACGCATAACGTTTGAGTTCACCCGCGTGCGTAAGCGGGCGAAGCCCGCTGTAGCGCGTCGGTGTGGAACGATGGGTTAGCCCGCACTCTGGACAAGGCTGCCTCCGAAGGCCTGGCGACCTGAGGCCGCCGGCGCATAGGCAACATGCACACGCTCCGGTGAGCGTGCGAGCCAGGTCGCGACAGCCTGAGTGACTCGCTCTACTTGTGCCTGAAGGGCCGCACCATCCGGAGGACGCGCAAGAAGCACAGAGACAAATGCCGGAAGCGCGTCAACGGATAGCGGCGAATCGTTTTCGGCGTAGCAACTCGCCGGCAAGACGCGAAGTCGCACCCATGTGTTGCCGGGCGAGCTGCCGAAGACGCGGCCCAAAGCACTGGCCAATGCGGCTAGCGAAGGCTGCACAGCCGGCTCGACATTTGGGGCAACGACCTCGACGTCAACGATAGGCATGTGCGCACCGACAAGAAGTAGGGCGCCGACAAGAATCCGAAAGACCGGCCCGCAGGACGACCATTTCCGCCGTGTCTCTTCGCAACCCTATGATTACAGTGGATGTATGAATGTACATATCCTGTTCGCAATCCGAAAGAGCGGTGAAAACCGTCAGCCTAACCCACACGACCAGCCAGATGATGCACCGCGAATCCTGGCGCGATTAAACGCCACATCCGCTGCATTGGCAAGCCGGTGCCTCTCAGTTGGTGGCGTTACAGCCCCGACGGCCCTCGGCCCGTTGCAACCCTGTCCCGGTGCAATGCCTGGCTGGGGCCAGCAAACAATCGAAGTCGACCAGATGGACTCCCTCCCGACCCCGCAGCAATCCCCGTAGCCTATACTCCGCCTCTTCGCCACACGCGCCCCGCCCATGACTTCCCACTCCATTCCCGTCTCGGAAATCGCACCCGACGACATGTACCTGCTGCTGCGCGACTCGGTGATGCCGCGCCCGATCGCGTGGGTGTCGACCATCGACGGCGCGGGTCGGACGAATCTCGCGCCGTTCAGTTTTTTCAACGTCGTGAGTCCCGATCCGCCGGTGCTCGGCTTTTCCGTGGGGCCGCGCAACGAGCGGCGCGACACAGACGAGTACGAGCGCAAGGACACGCTGCTCAACATCCAGGAGAACGGCGAGTTCGTCGTCAACATCGTGCCCGAGCGCTTCATGGAGCAGATGGTGCGCACGTCGGATCCACTGGCGCACGGGCAGTCGGAGTTCGCGCACACGCAGCTGGGCGAAGCGCCGTCGCTGACCATCCGGCCGCCGCGCGTCGCCGGCGCGCCGGTCGCGTACGAGTGCACGACGCATGACATCCTCCACATCGGCAAGAGCGCGTGGGTGATGGGCCTGTTGCGGATGGTCCACGTCGATCCCGCGGTCTACCTCGGGACCAAGGGGGAACACCAGCACCGGATCGACGTGCTGCAGGATTTCGCGATGCGACCCGTGGGGCGGCTGGGCCGGGCGAACTACGTGCGGTTGCGCGAGATCGAGACGCATCTGCGCAAGGATGGTGGTTGAACGGTCCGGATGGGGTCTGACCCCATGAGACTTTGCGGCAGTTTCACGGCACTGCGTCCGGTGACTTGGTGTTATCGACTGTCGGCCACCGGTTTTCCATCGACGGCAACGCCGTTTCCTTCCCGGTCATGCGCTCGATTGCGATCGCGTAGACGGTGACTTCATCGAGCCGGGGGAAGAAGCTCTTTGGACGGTCCCAACCTGGATCGCCGTACTTTGCCATCAGTGCGTCAAAGAACGCTTCTTTCTGGCGGCGATCCTCGACGACCCGGATATGCCCGAATACGACGACGCTGCGGTACGCGACGGTCGTGTCACATTCGTACCTTCCGTAAGCGAATACCTCCCCGGCGTCGTCCAGTTCGAAGCACACCCGGCGTTCATGGTCGACGTTGGCGCGAAGGTGTCCACGCGCGCGCGTGTTGTGAACCCAGATCTCGCCATTGATCCAGACGTAGAGCAGTGGGACGATGTATGGCCAACCGTCCGGGCCGACGGTCGCCAATCGGCCGGAAAATCCGCGCGAGACCACCTCCCGGACGCGTTCGTCGGACATCAACTTGTCCGTTCGCCTGACCTGTGGCGCGCTACTCATCGACGAGATCGCTTACCTTGCCGCCGACCAACGAAAAGGGAAAGCGGCGCGTCCCGGCGCGCGCTCCCCCTGACTGAGTTATGCCCCTCATTCGATCACCCGATCCGCCCGGAGCTGCAGCGACTGGGGTATGGTCACGCCAATCTGCTGCGCTGTCTTCCTGTTGATCACGAACTCGAATTTCGTCGGCCGCTCGACGGGAAGGTCCGCGGGTTTCGCGCCTTTGAGGATCTTCGCAACGTAACCACCTGCGCTGCGGGCCAAGTCTGGGAAGCTTGGGCCGTAGGTCATGAGGCCGCCGACCTCGGCGTACACGCTATTGCCGCTCATCGACGGCAAACGCGCACCTTTGCCGCCAATGCTGCTATGCGAGCCCCATGCGCGGCAAGCGTCGGGTCCGGGAGTACGTTCAGGCCCGAAACACGCTCCTTCGAGAGGGTCGCGAGCGCACTCTCGATGGATGGCAGGTCGCGCGCTTCCAACATTCGAAGCTGGATGCCCAGTGGCCGAGCCGCCGCCTCGGTTTCCTTGATCATTTGCGACTGGAAGATGCGATTCGCCGGATTCCACAATACTGCGATGCGCCGCATGCCGGGGACCACTTCGTTCAGCAGTTCCAGCCGTTTGCCGGCCGCTTCCGAAAACATGCCCGATGTACCCGTGATGTTCCCGCCAGGATGCGACAGGCTGGAGATGAGCCCCGAGGCAACCGGGTCCCCAACGCCGATCATTACGATGGGAATCGTTTTCG